>NZ_CP043450.1:1272133-2544267 GCF_003286415.2 Mucilaginibacter rubeus
AGATCCATACGAAGGCGCCGGAAAGCTCGTAAAATGCAATGACAGGAGCTTGTATTTTTTGTACCTGGCGCGAGTTTATGATAGAGAAAAGGCTTGCACAAACGGCACTCGAGAGCCCGGTTATTATACCCTTAGTGTATCTGCTTTCAAATTTAAAAATCAAAACGATGCCGGTAATAATTAAAAGCCCGGCCAGGATCTCCAGTTTTGAAATGCTTTTTTTATTGATCAGCGGCTCAAAAATTGCCGTGAAAAGTGTGATGGATGAAAGGCAAACCAGCGTTACCGCGACGGTTGAAAGTTTGATTGCGGCGAAAAAAAGGATCCAATGAGCACCTACAATTGCGCCGGTAAGTACCAGTTTTATCAGTGATTTTTTATCGATCTTAAAATCGGTTTTGTTGAATTTGAAATACAAAAACAACGAAACAAAGGCTATAAGTACCCTAAACCATACCAATTGTACGGCCGAAATACTGATCAAAGCGCCTAAAATTCCTGTAAATCCCCATACAAAAACCGTAAAATGAAGGATAATTAGGTTCTTATTTAAGGTAGAAGGGGTGTTTTGTGCCACTATTTAGGTGCTTTTAAAAGTAGGTAATAGCCTAAAATACCGAAAATGATGTTAGGAATGAAAACGGCGATCAATGGAGACATGCCCCCTTTTATCGAAAATACCAGGGCAAACTTCTCTAATATAATATAGGCGAAGCATAATAATATACCTATACCCAGTGGTAAACCAACGCCTCCGCGTACCTTTCTTGATGATATGGAAACGCCAATTAGCGTGAGCACAAACGCCGATAAAGGGTACACAAACCGGTGGTATTTTTCAAAATAAATGGCCTTTAAATATTCGGGCCGGCGCAGTTTTTCTTTGTCGATATTTTTGTTCAGGTCGCTTAATGACATCGCCTGGTATACGTTATCATATACAATGAAATCGCTCGGGTGCATGTCTAAAACGGTATCTTTTGGCGCGTCACTTTTGATAAATTGCTCCTTCATTCCGTTCACATATTTGACGCTGTATGACATAAGCGACCACTTTCTTTTTACAGAATCATACTGAATCCTATCGGCGATTAGCTTTTCCCTTAACGTATCGCCGTTGAATTTTTCCATGATGAAATTATATCCAAGGTGTGTTGTTTCATCATAGTTGGCAAGATAAACAAAGGTATGTTTGTCAATTTGCATGTGTACTTCCAGCTTGGTGGGGTCGTTATCCATCATGCCGTTGGCGTTTTCGAAATCGATTTTGAGGCGGTTTGTATACGGAATGAGGTAAACATTTGCAAAAAATGACACCACAAATATGATAGTAGAAGCAATTGCATATGGTCGTAAAAAGCGGTTGAAACTTGCTCTTCCGCTCAGGATCGGGACGATTTCTGTCTGATTTGCCATCTTGGCTGTAAAGAAAATTACAGCCAAAAAGTTGATCAGCGGCGACAACATGTTCAAATAAAACGGAACAAACCCGGCGTAATATCTGAATACAATATCGTGAAAGCTGGCGTGTTTATTCAGGAAGTTATCCAGCTTTTCCGATACATCAAATACCACAGATATCACCATAAAAATGCCCATGGTGAAGATGAAAGTACCCAGGTATTTTCCGATAATAAACCTATCGATGATCTTTAAATGTCTATGAAAAAAAGCTTTCATCTATCGGTATTTTTTTGATTTTTTGATGTTCATTTTTGAGTTAAAATCTCTGAAATTTTTAATTGCTTACAAGCGTTGTCCCAGGCGTTTTACCATCATATTTTTCCAGTCGTAAAACTCGCCTGCAATGATTTTTTTTCTCGCTTCTTTAACCAGCCACAAATAAAAATGCAAATTATGCAAGGTTGCAATCTGTGCGCCAAGCATCTCTCCGGAATGAATTAAATGACGGAGATACGCCTTGCTGTAATCCCTGTCGGAAAACAAATCGCTGTCATCTTCAATGGCCGAGAAGTCGTTTTTCCACTTCTCGTTTTTGATGTTGATGATGCCGTTTTTTGTAAAAAGCATCCCATTACGCGCGTTACGGGTTGGCATAACACAATCAAACATATCAATACCAAGGGCTATATTTTCGAGGATGTTTACAGGCGTGCCTACACCCATTAAATAACGCGGTTTTTGCTGTGGCAATATATTGCATACAATTTCGGTCATGGCATACATTTCTTCGGCTGGTTCACCTACAGAAAGGCCACCTATTGCATTGCCTTCACGCTCGTAAGAAGCAATAACTTCGGCTGAGCGTACGCGCAAATCTTTATATACCGAGCCTTGAACAATAGGGAAAAGTGTTTGGCTGTAACCGTACTTTGGCTCGGTGCTATCGAATCTGTCGCAGCAGCGTTTCAACCAACGGTGGGTCATTTCTATTGATCGTTTGGCATAGTTGTAATCGCATGGGTATGGAGTACATTCGTCAAACGCCATGATGATATCGGCGCCAATTATGCGCTGAATATCCATAACATTTTCGGGCGTAAAGAGGTGTTTTGATCCGTCGATATGCGAGCGAAAAGTAACGCCTTCCTCTTTAATTTTACGTACTTCGGTTAATGAATATACCTGGTAGCCGCCGCTATCGGTTAAGATAGGGCCGTCCCAGCCATTAAATTTATGCAGCCCTCCGGCACTTTCAAGGGTATTTAACCCGGGGCGCAAGTATAAATGGTAAGTGTTGCCAAGTATAATTTGCGCTGAAATATCCTGCTTAAGCTCATGTTGATGCACTGCTTTTACAGTACCTGCAGTACCTACAGGCATAAATATCGGGGTTTGTATAGTACCGTGGTCGGTAGTGATCTCGCCGGCGCGGGCCTTTGAAAGCGGATCTTGTGCTGTTAAGTTAAATTTCATTTTAGGGTTGCAAAATTAGCAAAAAAAAGCCTCCCGACCGTTCTTTCAAGGGCGTCATTACGATAAAAGCTATTTATAAAGGTGCTGAATATTAAAACCATGTTAATTAATGGCCTTTATTTTACGGGAATAAAATAAGAGCATATTAAACTTCAAATTAACGCTGATATTGGCAGTTAATTTCATTGATTTTTAACAAATTTGCCTCATTATTTTTTTTGTTTGGAAACGTACTTACACGACGCGCTTTTTATTCTTTTTCAGCTTTGTTTTATAGTTCAGCTGTATTATCTGGTAAGCAGGCATACCCGCCTTGCAGGCTTTAAACCCGCTGAGGGGCTGCCGCCGCAGGTTATGATCCCTGTTTCGGTTATTATAAGCGCCCGCAACGAAGCTCGCAACTTACAGGAAAACCTTCCGGCCATACTGGAGCAAAAGTACGCCGATTTTGAGGTTATTGTTATTAATGATTGCTCGTATGATGCATCCGACGAAGTACTTGAAGACCTGCAAAAGCAATACCCGCATCTTAAAGTGGTTACCATTACAGAGCATGACCGCTTTAAAACCGGGAAAAAATTTGCCCTTACATTGGGGATCAAGGCCTCAAAAAACGAGTACCTTATATTTACCGATGCCGATTGTAAGCCCGCTTCCGAAAATTGGATCAGCCGGATGGCAGCCAATTTTACCAGCGGTGTACAAATTGTGTTAGGTTATTCACCTTATATTAAGGCCGGCGGTTTTATTAACACTTTTACACGTTTTGAAACAATAAAAACAGCCACAAGTTATCTGTCAAGCGCTTTAACAGGTGATCCTTATATGGGTATTGGCCGTAACCTGGCGTATACAAAATCTCTATTTTTTAGTGCAAAAGGCTTTGCATCGCATATGCATGTAATATCGGGCGATGATGACCTTTTTGTTAATCAGCATGCCACTGCCGATAACACAGTTATTGAATTAAACCCCGAATCCTTCATGTTTACCGAGGCTAAAACCACTTTTAAATCGTGGTTTAAGCAAAAAAAACGCCACATGGGGGTAGGTAAACTGTATAAAAACCAGCACAGGCGCATGCTTAGTTTTGACGCAATAAGTGGATTTATATTTTATATTTTATTAATATTATTCCTTATTTTAGGGTATGAGCCGTTACTGGCATTAGGTTTGTGCGTTTTTCGATTGATATTACAAGCGGCCATTTATAATCGTATATTTAAAAAACTGGATGCTAAAGACCTCTTGTGGTATCTTCCCTTTTTTGACATATTATATTATATGTATTTAAATGTTTTTGGATTGATCGGTACCTTTTTAAAAACTACTCAATGGAAATAAACGCCAACTTTACCGAGAATGCGAAGAATGATTTTCACTTGGTAGTGAAAGCCAGGCAAGGAGATCAGAAAGCCTACGCCGATCTGATGCACCGTTATAAAGATTCGATTTACTTTATGGTGCTGAAGATGGTAAACAACAAAGAAGACGCGATGGATTTAACGGTTGAAACCTTTGCCAAAGCATTTGAAAAACTTGAAAAATATCAGCCTGATTATGCTTTTAGCACCTGGCTTTTTAGGGTGGCAACTAACAATTGCATTGATTTTATCCGCAAAAAAAAGCTGACCACCATGTCTATCCATGGCATGATGGATGATGACGGAGACGAAAAGCCATTACAAATTAAGGCAGATATTCTCAATCCGGAAGAAACTTCTATCAAAAAGCAACAAACCCAGGAGCTGAAATTGTTGATAGAAAGCTTGCCTACACGTTACAGAAACCTCATTACTTTACGCTACTTTGATGAGCTTTCGTACGAGGAAATAGCCCAGCAGCTCGACCTTCCGTTAGGGACTGTAAAGGCCCAATTATTTAGGGCGAGATACCTGCTTGGTAATATTATTAACCGTTTTAACAGGGATGACATCTGAAATAATTCTACAATATTTTCCTGATTTAAGTACAGAACAACGCGCGCAATTTGAAAAACTGCCAGCGTTATATGAACATTGGAACAGCCAGATCAACGTAATTTCGCGCAAAGATATTGATCTTTTGTACGAGCGTCACGTACTTCACTCGCTTGGAGTTGCCAAGGTTATGACCTTTTTACCCGGCGAAAATGTACTTGACGTAGGCACCGGCGGGGGCTTTCCGGGTATTCCTTTGGCTATTTTATTTCCCGAAACGCGCTTCCATTTGGTTGATTCTATCGGGAAAAAAATCAAGGTTGTTACCGAAGTTGCAGCGGCTTTAGGCCTTAAAAATGTAAAGGCATCACATGCAAGAGCAGAGCAAATTGACGACAAATTTGACTTCGTAGTATCGCGCGCCGTTACCCAATTAAAAGATTTTTATCCCTGGGTAAAAGGTAAGTTTAACAAAGAATCTAACAATAAATTGCCCAACGGAATCCTTTATTTAAAAGGAGGCGACCTTGATCAGGAGATCAAAGAATCGGGTTTAAAAGTTGTTCAATATCATCTGAAAGATTACTTTAAAGAAGAGTTTTTTGAAACCAAACAGGTGATTTACGTGAAGGGGTAATACCCTTTTTTTGTTATGCTGAGTGGCTGTAAAGTATACAAAGGCTAAGGATTTTCACGGAAAATCCTTAGCCTTTGTTAATTATAGGGCTTGAAGATTGCTGTCATCCTGAGCGATAGCAAAGGATCTTCATTGATATCCACAACCGCTATACAGGCGAAAAAACTCCTCCGTTTTTGTTCCTGATTCAATTAAAATAGGGTGTCATGCTGAGCCTGTCGAAAACATAGTGGGGTGGCCTCTGCGCGCGCCCTTCGACAAGCTCAGGAGGACAGTCCCTCTGCACCCGGTCTAATTTTATTTTCAAAAGTTGATGGATTTTAGCCGCACTAAATGCAACTAATCCACTCCTTTTTTATATCAAATGATCGTGGTGTTGGTTATCAGTGCGTGACGCAGCCCAGAAAACAAATCCCAGGAAAAACAAAGCACCACCTGCAAAAACAGGTAGTTTAAAAGTCCATCCGCCATTTACTCCTAAGGTAATAATTGAACTGCCCGAACTATCTACAGCGTTGATAGTATGGTGATAGAAGAAGTTGCCTGCAATGAGCATCACAATGCCCACAATTGCTAAAATGATACCAAACCTTTTCATATTATCAAGTTTAAAAATTGAATAAATCAGGTTACCGGTAAGGCTCAGGAAGTATAATTGGTATAAACTAAACAAAGCGTATTTGGATAGGTTTCCCTTGTTTGGTTAAAATCTGTAAGATATATAACTAAGTTACAAACTTTTAAATAGTTAATGAAATATTTAAAAGTTTAAAAAAAGGATACTTTAAAAAGGAGGAATGGGCTTTACGCAAAAAATTGCCGGGACGGTTTTAGGCCGATCGGCAATGAATTTAGTTGGAAAAATAGAATAATTTAGTCTACATACCCAACAACAACAACCTGACTTTTTTCTTTGTCGATATTGTTAGATATAAACTTATCATTTGAAGTTGCCAGTTCAAGAGCTACGGTAACTGTATAATCACCCTGGTTTAAGCCTGCGAGTTTGCCATCAAAATCACTCACTACTCTTGCTACCTCTTTGTCTATTTGAGGGTCAGCAGATTTAAGTACTTTAACCCCGTTTATTTTTCCGTTGCTTAGCTTAAAACCCACCGTTACCTGGCCTGTAATGCGGTTATTGCGTGCTGCAGCCGGGTACCTTACATGCTTAGCTATGTATTTGTAAAGCGGGTCCATCGGATCTGCAGGTGGCGGTGGCGGCGGCAATTTCGCTGATGCTGAAGGTTGTGCAGGGGCTATAGGCTCGCCTACAGGAATAGCTTCCTGAACTTTTACCACCTTGGGCGCCTTTTTTACTTTTTCCGGATTTGGCGGTGGCGGCGGGACCTTAGCATCAATGCCTTTAGTTTTTTTGCCCGGAGCAGGAGGCGCAGGTGGCGGTGGCGGAAGTTTTGGGTAGATCATCATTTTAGGGAAGGTATAGCCATATTTACTTTTCAGCGTAGCCAATTCCTCTGGTGTTGCTTTGCTTTTATAGTATTCTTTCTGTTCTCCGTTTTTTTCGGTAATGATCACCCTGTAATCGGTTTTATTGTTAACCAGATAACCGGTTTCCTCGTATTGATAACCTTTTGAGGTACGATCTTCTTTTTTTATGCGAATTGGATCTGCTTTTATTGTATCAGCAGAACTTGTTTGTGCATTTGCCGATGGGGTAACGATCTGCTGTTTAGGCATCAGATCAATAAATCCGTAGCTTTTACTGAATACTAAGGTCGACGCGCAAAGTAGGCCGGCGCTTATGGGTACGGCCACGAGGTATTTTAGCCTGGCTAATTTCCCCGAACGTTTTTGGTTTAACATGATTATCCTCTTTTTTAATAAGTTATAATTGAAAAATGAATGCGCGAGGGATGAACCGTTTAATCCATAAGCGTTGCTTACTAAAAATGATGAATAGCTTAGGGCGTCGCTTTCCTGTGCAGCTGTTTGCTCATCAGCTATATATTCATGTATAGTTTTCAGGCTTATCTGCAGTAAATAAATCAGCGGATTAAACCAGTTTAGGATCTTGATCAGCTCCAGGAAAACAATATCTGCCGAGTGTTTTTGACGGATATGCACCAGTTCGTGCCTGATTATGATATTGTTTGCTTGTGTTTTTGTGCCGATAAAAAGATAATTGAAGAAGGAGAAAGCTGTATTTGAACCTTCAATGCTTATAAGTTTATACTTATCATGAACCAAAGTTTTGGTGGCTTTTGTAAGTTTGGCCAGCTGGTATAATCTTACTAAAAGTACCGTCGTAAGCACTATTGCACCCAATATATAAGCGTAAAGCAGCAGTTCCTGAAGGCTTGAGGCAGGTTGCGAGGCCAGTTTATGATCAATAGCTTGCTTACCGTTGCGTGGTATAATAAAAGTGGTAGTAGGCGATTCAGTTACTTTTAGCCAGCCAATTTGTACCACCGGTAATACAAACGAAATTACGCAACTCAGTAAAAGGTATACACGGTTTAGGGTGTAGTGTGTTTCCTTGTTCAGAAACAGGCAATATACCGCATAAAATATGCAGAGGTACAAATTTGCCTCCAGGAGGTAATGCAGCCAGTTCATTGTTTTTCGTTTTTAAGTTTATCAATTAATGAAGTTAACTCGTCCAGTTCCTTTACGCTGATCTTCTTTTCGTCAACAATGAATGATACCAGGCTTTGATACGAATTGCTGAAATAGTTAGTCATCATCTTATCAAAAGTGAACTTTTTGTAGTCAGCATCGCTGATTAAAGGGAAGTAAACATGCGAGTTTCCGTAGGCCTTATGGTCAATAAAACCCTTGCCTTCAAGCACCCTTACCACGGTTGATACGGTGTTATAAGCTGGTTTGGGCTCCGGCATTTCCTCAATAATGTCTTTAACAATGGCCTCCTTCAGCTGCCATAGTATTTGCATTACCTGTTCTTCGGCTTTGGTTAGTTCTTTAATATGCATAGCAAACTATTTTTATAGTTAGATAAAGGTAAAACTATTTTTATAGTTTGCAAACTATTTTTGTAGTTTTTATTTAACGAAGGATTTTTCCGCTTGATAATCGGCCGAATATTTATAATTTGCGCGGCTGTAATCTATCATCAGCGCATCTAAACCCAATGTCATTACTCCATAAAGTTGCCTTATCTTTTGTTAAAAATCTCGGCCCGGTGGCGGCCAAGTCTCTCATTGCATACCTTGGTAATGAAGAAGAGGTATTCAGGACATCGCCCGAAAAAATGATCAGGATCCCCGGAATAGGAGAGAAGCGCGCTGTGAAATGGGATTTTGATGACGCCTTAAAACAAGCCGAAAAGGAACTGAAATTTGTTGATGAAAATGGGATAGATGTTATTTTTTACACGGATGCCCGATACCCGAAACGCTTAAAAAACTGTCATGATTCGCCTGTGCTGCTTTACGCGAAAGGGAAAATGGACCTTAATCCGCCTCATATCATCAGTATAGTTGGCACCCGTAACGCTACGGAGTACGGCAAGCAGCTATGCCATCAGTTAATAGAAGAATTACAGCAATATAATGTATTAATAGTAAGCGGACTGGCGCACGGTATCGACGTTGCAGCTCATAAAGAGTGCGTAAAGATAAACCTGCCAACTGTAGGCGTGCTTGGTCACGGGCTCGACAGGCTTTATCCCGCTCAAAACCGGGCCACTGCCGATAAAATGCTTCAAAACGGAGGTTTGCTGTCAGAATATCCATCCGGAACTAATCCCGACAGGGAAAACTTCCCGCAGCGAAACCGCATTGTTGCCGGGATTGCTGACGCGACGGTGGTCATTGAAGCCAGTATAAAAGGAGGGGCACTTATCACTGCCGAAATAGCCAATTCCTATAACCGGGATGTATTTGCTTTTCCGGGCAGGTTGGGCGATGAATTTTCTGAAGGGTGTAACTTTCTGATCCGCAATAACAAAGCAAGCCTGCTAACCTGCACTGCCGACCTGGCTTTTAGCCTGGGCTGGGAAAAAAATGATGTAAGTAAGCCGGTTGAGCAATTTATGCTGCCCTTTGATTTGTCAGACGATGAACGGCTGATCATGGACATATTACGGCAAAATAACGCTCCAATTGCGATAGATGATCTTACCTTAAAGGCCAATATGCCAATGAGCCAACTGGCTATGACACTGCTTACCATGGAAATGCAAGGCTATATCAGCTCATTGCCGGGAAAGACTTATAAGGTGAATTAATCTTAAGTTCTAAGTCTTAAGTCGAAAGCCTTAAGTTGATAGTTCTAAGTGGAAATTCAGACTCCAGACACAGAACTTAAGACTCCAGACTTAAATCTACCCTTTCGGTGAATCGAAATGGATTAGTTTTCCGTCTTCTTCGCTGATGGATTGCCAGGTATCGTTTTCAAAAGCGATGATGGCCACAGCGCAAGTAGGCATTTCCTTTAACTGGCTGGTAAGGTAATATAATATCTGGCTAATACCGGGATTATGGCCCACCACGCCTATAAAATCATACTCATCCGGAAGGCTGTTAATTACTTTAACCCAGGTGTTTTCACTGGCTTCGTAAATTTTTTTGTCTTCACCGGGTGCCGGTAATTTAAAATGGTTGGCAAAGATCTCGGCGGTGGTTTTGGTACGCAGTGCTGGACTGGTTATTATAAATTCGGGAATCTGTAATTGACCTTTTAAAAGTGTAGCCATTAAAACCGCATCCTGCATGCCCGATTGTTTCAAAGGTCTGTCAAAATCAATATAACCGCTTTCATGGGTAGCTTTTGCGTGGCGTATTAATAATAACTTTTTCATGATTTTAAACGGGTTAGCGATGGGTTTATAATATTAAGGTGTTGTAAATATAACGTGAAAGTTTTTCAATAGGTTTCAATAATACTAAATAAAAAAAGGAGAAGCGAAAGCTTCTCCTTTTTAAAAGAGATGGACAAAAAGCCCTTTTTTCCCTTTTTTAATTAAAACGCGTAACCAACCGAAACGCCGAAAACGCGGTTTGTAAGTTTAATGCCATTAACATTGGTAATGTTGGTTAATCCCCAGTCATAGTTGGCATTAATAAGGAAACCGGTTTTAAATTTAAAGCCAACAATAGCGTCTAAACCGGCATCGGTTCTTTTGATCTGATCCTGGCTACTGCCAAATTTAACGTCTTCGGAGCTGCCGTTGTCATCTTTTGCTTTTCCTGAAACACCCATGCCCAGGTAGGGGCCGGCGCCAAAATAAAAGTCGCCAACAACCGCAGGAACGTGATAAACAACGTTTACAGGTACTTGTAAATAGTAAAGTTTTACTTTGCTATTTGAGCTTGCTTCATTGTCGACAGCTACGCTTGACGAACCGCCTTTACCGGTAAAGTTTAGGGCCGGTTGCAATGATAAGTTGCCAAATTTAAAATCGACAAAAGCGCCTACATTGAATGAGGTTAAGCTGCCGGAATTGCCGGAGCCACTAAATCCATCAACTGTTGCATGTAAAGTAGCGAAGTTTACGCCACCTTTAACACCAAAGGTTGGTAATTGAGCAAACGCGGCAAAAGATGCCATTAAAAGGCACAGGCTTAGTAAGGTTTTTTTCATGGTGTAAGGATTTTAAGTTAATTCACAAATTTATACAAATACACTTAGTATAAAATATATCTGGTGTTTTTTGTGGGATATTAACAGTAGTGTGCTTGTAAGTATTACTTAAGCAATGTTTTACAGTGTTGTGTTATCGATTGGAGAAATTTACGATATCTGCCTCAGGCATATCGTTCATACACTTAAAGTGCCCAAGCGGGCATTTCTCGAGACCGAATTTTGAGCAGGGGCGGCAGGATAGATCAACGCCCGCAACCAATACTTCTTTTACTTTATATGGCCAAACACCCAGCAGATCGGGCGTGGTGCCGCCCCAAACAGATGCTATTGGCACGTTAAAAGCCTCGGCAATGTGGGTGAGGCCGGTATCAAAACCTATTACATTCTTAGCTTTCGATACCAGGAATACTGATTCGTCAAGAGAGGTAATACCACAGGCATTATAAACAGAAGTGCCTATGGCAGCGGCAATTTCATCGCCATTAGCCTTAACATCATTGCCGCCTAATAATAAAACCGGTAGTTTAAGCTGTTTGCAAATGCTAATGATCTTGTAATTGGGCATGCGCTTGGTGAAATGTGTTGCGCCAATTACAAAAGCAGCGTATCCGTTTTGATGACTTACAGGGAGTAATTTGGTAATATCATGTTCGGCCTTGATATAGTAGTCGATTGGGTTATCATCATTAACTACGCCTAAAAACTTAACGGCTTTCAAATACCTGTCAACCAAATGATCCTTACTTACCAGGTTTCGCTTTAGCTTTAAGCTCAGCCATTTGAGGATGGGCTGTTTTTTATAGGTTGATGCCTTAATTCCTGTACGCAGTTTAATAATACTGGTTCGGAGGTTGTTATGCAGATCGATTATCTGGTCGTACTTTTCGGCTTTGATCTCGTTGATCGTATCTGTTAAGGAAGGTTTTAATAACAGTAGTTTATCAACGTAAGGATTGTTATCGTAAATATACTTAAAGGCTGGTTTGGTTAAAAAGTGGACCTCGGCATTAGGAACCTGCTTTTTTAGGCAACGTACAACAGGTGTGGTGTAAATTATATCACCCATCGAGCTAAAGCGGATCACCAGTATCTTCATGTTGTTATTTGGGCTCAGGAAATCTGGTTCCTGATTTTTTCGATTATCGAGGTTGACGAATATCCTTCAACAAAGTTAATGGTTTTAACCTCGCCTCCGTTGGCTATCACTTCTTTGGCACCTACAATGTTCTCAACCGCGTAATCCGCGCCTTTTACCAGGATATCGGGCAGGAGCGAACTGATCAGGTTAAGCGGTGTATCTTCTTCAAAAACAACAATGGCATCCACAAAAAATAGGGCTGCCAATAATGCGGCACGGCTATTTTGATCGTTTACCGGGCGGGTTGGGCCTTTGATACGTCTTACCGAGCTATCGGCATTGAGACCAATCACCAGCTTATCGCCAAGTTCGGCCGCTTTGGCCAGGTAGGTGAGGTGCCCTATATGCAACAGGTCAAACACGCCATTAGTAAACACCACTTTTTTACCTTCGGCTTGCCAGTTTTTGATTTGGGATTGCAACGATGGTTGATCAGTTATTTTATCAAGAAGTGTTTTTTCGAAGCCGGTTCTCATTTAGTTTTCCTGTTGAGACGCATCACATGCGTCTTTTTTTTAATGACCAAAGATATAAAGACGCATATGATGCGTCTCTACTTGTTGTTATTCAAAAAGGTTATCTACGGCAGTACACAGGATATGCCCAATAAGGATGTGCATTTCCTGGATGCGTGCAGTGATGTTGGATGGCACGATGACATTCAATTGGCAAAGGCCATTCATTTTACCGCCGTCCCTACCCGAAAGGCCTAAGGTTTTAAGCTCCAGTTTTTTAGCTGATTCAAACGCCGCCAATATCCCCGGACTGTTACCACTGGTCGAAATACCGATGAACAGATCGCCCGGTTTGCCAAATGCTTCTACCTGGCGCGAAAACACATGCTCGTAGCCATAATCATTAGCTATCGATGTAAGTGCCGAAGTATCTACCGTTAAAGCAATACCTGGCAAAGGTTTACGGTCTTTTACAAAACGACCGCTAAGCTCCGCGGCAATATGCTGGGCATCGGCAGCACTGCCGCCATTGCCGGCCAGTAGTACCTTGTTGCCGCTTTTTATGGTTGATGTGATCATTTCACAGGCTGTCTCAATATCGCCGCTAAGGGTATCAATTACCTTTTGCAGGGTATCCTGATGATCTTTAAGTTCGTTTAATATTTGAATTTTGTTCATTAATTTATTTCATTGGGTCATTAAGTCATTTGGTCATTTTTTCTGACCTTTCGCCTTTGACCTTTTCCCTTTAGCCTTAATTTGACCTTTTCCCTTTAGCCTCAATTAGCCGCCGACTTTAATATATCTTCAATAATCTCATCTACAGTAGTTGTGGCGCTGCCAACCCTGCGGATTACTATGGCGGCGGCGTGGTTGGCCAGTTCGCATGAGTCTTCAATACTTAAGCCACCTGCCATGAAGTAAGCCATGGTTGCCAATACAGTATCGCCGGCACCGGTTACATCAAAAACTTCGGTTGCTTTTACCGGTAAGCTTTTATGATCCTGCTCACTTAGTATTACCATGCCCTCTTCAGACAAAGTAACTACAATGTATTGCGTACCCGTTTGCTCAAAAATAACTTTCCCGGCCTGCTGCAGGCTTTCTATCGAGTTGATCTTTTCGGTTTTAGCGGCTTCAGACAGTTCCTTGCGGTTAGGTTTGATGATAAAAGCACCTTTATATTTTTCGTAATTAAGCCCTTTAGGGTCGATGATCACTTTTTTGCCTTTAGCATTCGCGGCCTTTATAATGCCTTGCGTTAAAAACGGCGAAAACAAGCCTTTGTTATAATCAGATAAAAGTACCATATCGGCATTATCAATATAACCGTTGAGTTTGCCGATAAGCTCATTAGCAATTGGCTCCGATACCTCGTCGGTAACTTCACGATCAACCCGTACCAGTTGATGACTGCCTACAACAACACGGGTTTTAACAGTTGTTGGTCTGCCGTTATCCTTTATAATAGTGTCAGTTTCAACACCTTCATCGGTCAGGATTTTGATTAGTTCGCCTGCCGCCTGATCGTTACCAATTACACCCGCAACAATAACTTTTGCCCCTAATGATACCAGGTTTTGAACCACATTGCCGGCACCGCCCAATGTAGTGGTTTCGTTTTTTACATTTACAATAGGTACAGGTGCCTCGGGCGAAAGGCGGGTGGCATTGCCCCATATATAATGGTCAACCATCAGGTCGCCAATAACCAGTATTGCCGGTTTATGTGCCGAAGCCTGTATGGATCGTACTTTGTCTTTAAGGTGGTTCATTTAATTTTTAGTCATTATTTCATTGCGTCATTAAGTCATTGTTTTATCGGGAAAATGCCTTAAAAACTAATCTTCGATCTCTAATCACTAACCTCTTTTCTTAGTAAACGCTTTTGTAATTTCATCCAGCGACATGGCATTCATGCACATCTCTCGGTATAAGCCGCCTTTACGTGCCGCAAGGATGCCGTAATGCATATCTGTAAAACCTTCAATGCGGTGGGCATCGGGGTTTATGGAAAGCATAACACCTTTATCTAAAGCATATTGGTGCCAGCGCCAGTCGAGGTCAAGACGCAGCGGATTTGCGTTGATCTCAATAACCACATTATTGGCAGCGCACGCGTCTATTACTTTTTTATAATTGATAGGATAACCGCCACGACTTAACAAAAGCCTGCCGGTAGGGTGCCCCAATATGGTTGTGTACGGATTTTCAATTGCAGTGATCAGCCTTGAAGTTGCCTTTTCCTCGTCCATTTTAAGGATTGAGTGCACAGAGGCTACAATGAAATCAAATTTTTGCAGGATCTCATCAGGATAATCAAGCGAACCATCATACAAAATGTCCGACTCAATGCCTTTAAAAATATGAAAGCCGTCGATTTTTTTATTCAGGGCGTCTATTTCTTCGTGTTGTTGCAGTACCCGTTCAATGCTGAGGCCCTTTGCATAAAAAGCGCTTTTGCTGTGATCGCACATACCCAGGTATTCGAGTTTCAGGGTATCCCGGCAGTAAAGTGCCATTTCTTCAATGGTATTTACCCCGTCGCTCCAGGTACTGTGATTGTGGAGCGTGCCTTTCAGATCATGCCAGTTGATTAGTATTGGCAGTTCGTTCTTTTCGGCTTTTTCAATAAACAGGGTGCCTTCACGCAATTCGGGCTGCATCCAGGCCAAACCGGCTTTGGTATAAATGAGTTCTTCACTCGCAGGTTGTTCCATCGGTGTGTTGATCCTGTCAAAAACAGCCTGTACGTGGTCATCTGTACCGGTGTTAACAAACAGTTCATAATAATAATCCGCTTTATCAACACAAATAATATCAACCAGCAAGCCATTTTGCAGCTCACCCTGAATATGATTTTTATTCTGAGTTACGTTGCAAAGAATAGTAGAATTTACCAACGCGTTGTAAGCCACATCCTGGTTAAGACTGCCAACTACAATCACAATTTCGGTAATGATCTCATTTAAACGCCTGAATTCACCTGCGAAATGTTTCAGCGCATCAGGGAAAATGGCCTTTACTTCATCCATCAACTCATTAGCTTCCTTCTCGACCTGCGCAAAAAGGAATTTGCCATTGCTCGCCATCCTGAATTCAATAGCTTTACGGATTTCCTCCTGTGTTTTAAGGCCGAAACCTTTCGCTTCAATCAGGCGGTTTTCATTACATGCATAAAATAGTTCGCCTGTATTTTCAATTCCCAGCTCTTTCCAGATAATGGCTACCTTTTTAGGGCCTATACCTTTGATCCCCATCATCTCAACCACTCCGGCAGGCGTTTTATCCAACATGTCCTGTAGTTCGGTCATGGTGCCGGTTTCAAGTAGTTCGGCTACTTTGCCGGCTATGCTTTTGCCTATGCCATCAATCTTTTCCAGTTCGTCCAGTTTTTTGCCGGCGATAGGGAAGGGCAGCTTGTCAACTTTAAAAGCTGCATTAGCTACCGATTTGATCTTGAACGGATTAACCTCATGGAGTTCCATGAGTTGCGAGAGTAAGCGAAGCGTGCGGGCTATGGGTTTGTTTTCCATAAATACAATGAGGCGGTAAAAATACAAAAAGCCATTGTAATGACAGCTTAAGGAGAGGGTTTGTTTTTGCAGGACGGAATTTTCATTCGAAGACACAAAGTATTCTAAATGTGTTGGAACGTTTAGAGCCCTTGGGCTTTGCGTGGTATTTCAAATTATACAGTAAGTAGCCATTGAATTATTTAACTTTAATAAAAAGACCATGCCCAATTACAACGATATCCTTTACGCGGCAGAAACTCATGCAGTTGATGAGATTAAAGCGTATTTTAATAAAGGCGGCAGTCCGAATGAAGTTCATGACGGGACTCCGGTTTTTACTATGATGGTTGAAATGTATGCCCGTGGACCCCGGTTTAAGGATTGCGTTAGGGTATTCATTGATGCAGGACTTGAATATGAAGACAAGGCTTTGCTGGCGGTTTTGGCTCATGATGAAGAAATGCTAAAACTGACTTTAAATTCAGACGCTTCAGTTGTTGACAAAACATATTTCTTATATAATAATACCTATACGCCATTAACCGGCGGCACTTTAATGCATTTTTGTGCCGAATATAATAGCTTGGCCTGCGCCAAAATACTTTTAGATCATGGTGCTGATATAAATGCTAAAGCGGCATATGATGAATATGGCTTCGGCGGACATACGCCTATTTTTCATACTGTCAATCAAAATGGCAATAGCTCGGTTGATATGCTTCACTTTTTGCTGCAAAACGGAGCCGATCTGTTGTATACGGTTAAAGGTCTGATCTGGGGCAGGGGATATGAATGGGAAACGTTTGTGCCGTCGGTAAATCCAATAAGTTATGCTATGATGGGCTCATTACCTCAATTTCATCGTAAGGAACAAACAACTATGGAAACTGTGAGCCTGCTGATAAAGCATGCTTATGGAATTAATTATGTGCCAAATAATGTACCTAATGCTTATTTGATGAGGGGGTAGATAAATAGTACTCAACAGACTTAAAGTTTTAAAACTTCGTAATCCAATAAGTAAATTAACTACGTAGATATTTCTTTAAAACGGTTCTTTCTGCATTTTCACTGGGCCAAATCTCTATTCGATAGAAATCATTACCTTCATCTCCATCAACAGAAGCAAGGTTTGAAGAATATATCCTAACCCTATAATTTCCAGGCGCGGTGCGTAATTCTATTTGTACTGTCCAATCCGGGCAATTAAGTATTTGGATTACTCCGGATTTTATATCAATACCAGCCTCAACAACATGATCGAAACTGGAAAAATCTACAATGTTATTCGCTGTCTCTAAAATTTCAAGTTCGGCTTTAACGGGGCCATAACATTCCGTTCTTATACCTAAAACGCCATCTTCAATAGCTAACCGATCTTCATAAGCTTCGTTTGTACAAAAACTTGCAGAATCAGTTTGGCCGGGAGAGCTTTCATCATAAACATAAAACTGGTTATATGAAGTATAGAAATCCAATGGATATTTCATGGTTTAAGTTTTTCTAAAAATAAAAAAAGCCACCCAAATCGGGCGGCTTTTCACAATCAAAATGTATGTATTAATGAAATTTTACTTGATCACAAGGTCGTAAGGCAGGCGGGCTTGCGGGGTGCGCATCATTTGGGTGATGCCTTTTATCTGTTGATAAACCCTGTAGTTTTCGCCAAGCTCATTTTTTACCATACGGGTTTGTACCTCGGCACTTAAGCCGCTGCCCACTTTGCTGAAAATACTTTTTTGCTCGGGGTAGTTTACAATGTTATAGTTTTTGATCTTCGCTTTTTTAGCGGCAGAGGCAATAGCGTCATTTATATTTCCTAAGCGGTCAACCAGGCCAATTTTCAGGGCTTGCTCACCTGTCCATACACGGCCCTGGCCAATGCTGTTGATGTAGGCCTGCGTTTTACCACGACCATCGGCAACAGCCTTGGTAAATTCGTCATAACCGTGGTTTACGCTGTTTTGTAATATCAAACGTTCTTCCGGGCTCAACGGACGACTGATATCGCCGAGGTCAGCATATTTGCCGGTTTTTACACCGTCAAATGTTACACCCAGTTTATCGTTAAATAATTTTTGCATATTAGGCAGCACCGCGAAAATACCAATAGAGCCGGTGATAGTGTTAGGCTGCGCGATGATAGAATCGGCAGCGCATGAAATGTAATAGCCGCCTGATGCCGCGTAATCACCCATAGAAACAATGATCGGTTTCTTTTCGTGGATAAGTTTTACCTCGCGCCAGATTACATCCGATGCCAATGAACTGCCGCCCGGTGAGTTTACACGCAATACCACAGCTTTTACCTTATCATCTAAACGGGCTTTACGCAATGCTTTGGAGATTGTTTCTGAGCCGATGTTATTGTCGTCACTCTCGCCGCCGGTAATATCGCCCGATGCATAAACAACAGCGATGCGGTTTTTTGATGATGAGTCATCTTCCTTGTCGTCAGTATCTTCGGTTTTATTTTTTGCGTAGTCTTTAAGGTCAACGCTTTTCAAATCGTCCTTTAAATCAGTACCGGTACGTTTTTTCAGATCGTCCAGGATCTCGTCTTTATATTTTAATCCGTCAACCAGTTTCAGTTTATAAGCATCTTCGGGGAACTGGATGCGCATGTTATCGGCGTAGCTAAATAATGAATCTCTACTAACACCACGGCTTTTGCTGATGCCGGTTAAAAAATGATCATACAATGAACCCAGGTATGAAGTTACCTGAAGTTTATTGGCATCACTCATTTTGGTCAGGAACAAAGGCTCTACAGCACTTTTATAAGTGCCAACCTTAATGATCTGCGCTTCAATGCCTAACTTATCCAAAGCTCCTTTCAGGAAAGTAGTTTGTGAGCTGAAGCCATGGAATTCAAAAATACCTTTTGGGTTAATATAAACCTTATCTGCAACTGAAGCCAGGTAGTAAAAGCCTTGGGTGTATACTTCGGCATAGGCTATGATAAATTTGCCCGATTTTTTAAAGTCGATAAGGGCGTTGCGGATCTCCTCGGTAGTGGCCTGGCCGGCAGTCATATAACTTTCATCCAGGTATATACCTTTTATATTATTATCGGTTTTGGCTTTTTTAATATCGGCCAGGATATCATTAAGCCCTATCGATTTATTGTCATTCAATCCTAAAAAGTCCAGATCGGCAAGCGGATTATTGGGGGTACGTTCAACTATCTGATTTTTAAGCGACATGTACAAAATAGAGTTGGGACTAACATCTACCGTTTTATCGCTGCCGGCTGATGCGATGAGGCCGACAATAATGCCAGCTCCTATTACACCTATTATTATGCCTGAAATAATTACCCCTACAATAGTGGCCAGAACGAATTTGAAGAATTGTTTCATTAATGTTATAAATCTTTTTAACTATGCAAACTTAGTAATAAGGCGCCGTATAATGCTAAGAGCGGTTTCCATTATATTTGTTACAACATGATTGATGTTTTTTTACTACTTGGGAGTAACCTCGGTAAGCGCGAATTGTTTCTGCAACAAGCAATTGAAACTATTTCGTCCCAAATTGCGCCCGTTAAAATTGTATCATCGGTTTACGAAACCCAATCGTGGGGGAAAACTGATGAGCCCGACTATTTAAACCAGGTGCTGATGCTCCAAACAGCGCTTTCGGCACAGGATGTTTTGGAAAAAATATTGGGTATCGAACTGGAGATGGGGCGTACGCGGGAGGTTAAGTGGGGATCTCGTACTATTGATATCGATATTTTGTTTTATGGCGATGTGGTGATTCACGAGTTTAACCTGGTAGTCCCGCACCCTGAATTGTATAAACGCAGTTTTACATTAATTCCTTTGGCCGAGATAGCGCCTGATTTTATTCATCCTGTGTTTAAAAAAAATATTTTGCAGCTAAAGGATGAACTAAAGGATAACTTAATCGTAAAAAAGCATATTTTTGAATAAACACAAAGCTTTTATAATGGCAGATATTTCACCAGATCAGGATCTTGATCTTTCTTTTTTATACGAGATTGCTGACGGGAGCGACGATTTTATTGTTGACTCGATTGGGATGTTCCTTGAGCAATCGCCCGAGCTACTCAACACCATCAGCAACGCGTTAAATAACCAGGACTGGGCATTAGCCGCACAGGCCGCACATAAATTAAAACCAAATCTTGGATTTTTCGGTATGCCTATAAGTCAGGCTACTATTCAGGAAGTTGAACTGGCCTGCAAAGCCGGTGGCCAGAACCCCGCCGAAATTTTTGAAAAGTTTAACCAGGTAAACAGCATGGTATCAGCCAACCTGATCACTTTAAAGGAAATTAAAGCCGAAAAGGAAGCAAATTTATAAGGTGAACCATGATTTTTAGGATTAGGGGATTACCCTGATGTTATACATAAAAGCAAAAGGCAAGAAATTTTCTTGCCTTTTGTGCTTTATAAAAGAATTATTGGATGAGATTAGAAAAATAAAAAACCTTTTAGCTTTTACCCTTCGCCTTTAACTTAAACGGCTGATATTTTAAAAGTATAGCTTTCCATGATCAGGTTAGCCAGCAGGCTTTTGCAGGCCTGGTCAACCTTAGCACTTGCAACTTCTGCATTTTCGGCTTCAATTTCAAGCGTAATGTGTTTGCCGATGCGCACGTTATGAATTTCGGTTAAGCCAAGGTTTTTCATGCTACCGGTTACTGCTTTTCCCTGTGGGTCAAGTATTTCTTTTTTTGGCATTACTTCGATTTCAGCCTGGAACTTTGTCATTTGTGAGTTTTGTTTGAATTAGAGATAAGGTGATATAAATAAATATAACCACCGGAACGGCCACAAATTTAAAAAATAGTATGAGTATTGCCGAAAACAAGAGCAGTAAATAACGGAAAATGTTTTTGTTAAAGTCGCGGTTCTTGAATTTAAGCGACATTAACGGTATTTCGGACACCAACAGCGAGCACATTACCAATACCAATACCGTAAGGAAGTAAGGGTTTAGTATATAATGCGCCAAAGCATCATACTGTTGTACTATTAAAGGTAATGATGCTATTAATATAGCGTTTGCCGGTGTTGGCAAACCAATAAAGCTATCTGATTGCCTGGTATCATTATTGAATTTTGCCAGCCTCAATGCCGAAAATACCGGCAATAAAAACGCCACAAAGTTTAATATCTGGCTCACCCCATTTATTTGTGGTGCCTGTAAGAACAGTTCATACATGATAACTGAAGGCAATACGCCAAAGCTTACCATATCGGCCAATGAATCGAGATCTTTACCTATAAATGAGTAAGAATTTAAAACCCTTGATGCAAGACCGTCAAAAAAATCAAATATCGAACTAAGAAAAATGGCATAAGCTGCCACTACAAGATTTCCCTGAAAGGCGAAAACAATCCCTATGCAACCACTAAACAGGTTGGCACAGGTAATAGCATTCGGGAGGTGTTTTTTAACGCGTCTCTTCATTTCGCCATGAAATTATCAGGAAATTATTAAGTAATAATGAAGTTACAAATAATATTCTACTTTACTTATAACTTCATTATCGCTAAAATATTACGAATTCATCGAAATCAGAAATTCTTCGTTAGTTTTTGTGCCCCTAATTTGAGCCTGTAAAAACTCCATCGATTCCTGCGAATTCATATCGGCAAGGTGGTTGCGAAGGATCCAAACACGCTGAAGTGTTTCACGGTCAAGCAGTAAGTCGTCGCGGCGGGTACTTGAAGCAGTAATATCGATAGCCGGGAAGATGCGTTTGTTTGATAATTTACGATCAAGCTGTAACTCCATATTGCCGGTACCTTTAAATTCCTCGAAAATAACTTCGTCCATTTTTGAGCCGGTTTCTGTAAGTGCTGTAGCGATGATGGTTAATGAACCGCCATCTTCAATGTTACGGGCAGCACCAAAGAAACGTTTAGGTTTGTGAAGCGCGTTGGCATCAACACCACCTGATAATATTTTACCCGATGCAGGGGCAACAGTGTTGTAAGCACGGGCTAAACGAGTAATAGAGTCAAGCAGGATTACTACGTCATGACCACACTCCACCATACGCTTTGCTTTTTCAAGCACGATGTTGGCAATTTTTACATGGCGTTCAGCAGGCTCATCAAAGGTTGATGAAACAACTTCGGCACGTACGCTGCGGGCCATATCGGTAACCTCTTCCGGGCGTTCGTCTATCAGTAATATAATAAGGTATACTTCCGGATGGTTCTTGGCGATAGCATTGGCCACATCCTTTAATAACATGGTTTTACCTGTTTTTGGCTGCGCCACAATCAAACCACGCTGACCTTTACCAATAGGCGAGAACAGGTCCATAATGCGGGTTGAGTAATTGTTCGGATCAGTGAACAGGCTCAGCTTTTCAGATGGGAACAATGGTGTTAAGTGGTCAAAAGGAACACGGTCACGCACTTCTGCAGGGATGCGGCCGTTAATAGCCTCAACGCGTACCAATGGGAAGTATTTTTCGCCCTCTTTTGGCGGACGGATACTTCCACGAACGGTATCACCTGTTTTAAGACCAAATAATTTTATCTGTGATTGTGATACGTAAATATCATCAGGAGAAGTAAGGTAGTTATAATCAGATGAACGAAGGAAACCATAACCATCAGGCATAATTTCTAAAACACCTTCGTTTACAATTACATTATCAAAGTCGAGATTGATTGGCGGTTCCTGCGCTTTTTGCTGGTTTTGATTATTGCTGTTGATCCTACGTTCAAATTTTTGAGGGCGGGCTTCAGGAACAACTTCTTCGGTTTTGGCTGGTGCCTCACCCGGCTGGGGAGCTTCTGTTTCTGCAACTACTGCGGGCGCTTCGACCTCCGATTCATCCTGTGATGGTTCATCTTCCTGTACATCAAAAAGATTAGTATCATCTAAAGGAACTTCTACACGAGGTTTCGATTGATCTTTTGTTTTTATAACGCGTGCTCTTTTACGTGGTTTTTCTGCTGTTTCTGCAGGTTCTTCGCCCGGAGCTTGAGTTGGAGTGTAATTTGATTCAACAAGATTTTGTTGAGCCCTGGCGGCTTCAATAAGTTGTTGTTGTTCAACAATGCGGGCAACAAGCTGAGCTTTACGTAGTTCGTCGGCCTCAGCAATACCTAAATTTCTGGCAATTTCGCGCAACTCAGAAACGAGTTTGTCGTTCAATTCAATTTTATCAGACATGATATGAATTATAGTTCAATGGGATTTTTAAATTGTAAGTTGTTTTCAAACGGCAAAAATTTCTAAGCAAGTGTTAAAGCTTGACCACATGTTAAAACATATGAGAGGGCTATAATTGAAAGAAATTGATCTTGAAACCTTGTTTTTAGTAAACATCCAAACCCATGCAAGTATTATATAAAAGTGATAATAAAAAGCGTGGTGATTTAAATTGTTTCTTTAGTGCAAGAAAAATTCAATGGAAAACGATGCAAGTGTAAACAATTATTCTTTAATTTCAAATTAATTAAATAAATATCAACTATATCAGAACACATAAGCCAAATTTTTAGTTTTTTTGACAATTAAAATATTATTCAGCAGCTGATGATGTCTCGCCAGGAGTTAATTGAACAGATCAAAAAGAAGAAATCGTTTTTATGTGTTGGGCTTGATCCCGATATTAATAAGATCCCTGAATTTTTAAGATCATACCCCGATCCTATACTTGAATTTAACAAACGCATTATTGATGCTACACAGGATTTGTGTGTGGCCTATAAGCCCAACGCCGCTTTTTATGAAGCTTACGGTATTAAAGGCTTACAGGCATTAATTGATACTTATAAATACCTGCCGAAAGATTGTTTAAGCATCATTGACGCCAAGCGTGGCGACATAGGCAATACATCCGATAAATATGCCAAAGCGTTTTTCGACGAACAATCTGGCGGAATGAGCTTTGATGCCATTACCATTACACCTTATATGGGTAATGACAGTGTTACACCATATCTTGCCTATGAAGGTAAATGGGTAATTATTCTGGCCCTTACCTCATCAGTAGGGAGTAAGGATTTTCAATACCTGGAAACCGGCGATGGTTATTTATATGAAAACGTAATTAAAAAGGCCAATACCTGGGCAGGTGCGGATAGGATCATGTATGTAGTAGGGGCTACAAAAAGCACCGAGTTTACCAATATCCGCGCATATGCTCCCGATAACTTTTTATTGGTACCAGGCGTAGGAGCACAGGGCGGCAGCCTGGCAGAGGTTTGTAAATACGGTATTACTAAAGATTGCGGCCTTATCGTAAACTCGTCCCGCTCTATCCTGTATGCAAGCAACGGCGAAGATTTTGCCGATGCTGCCCGCGCCGAAGCGCTTAGCCTGCAACAGCAAATGCAGGTTGAGCTCGAAAAGGCTGGTGTGATATAACTATAACAATGGCAGATTCAAGCGTCTGCGCTAGGGTATGTATACATCTTTAGGCGTTTTGATAATCAAAAAAAATGTCATTTCGACGAAACAGCGGGGGAATTGCGCTATAGGTTGAGGAGAAATCTTATACGAGCAGTTTTAGCATGATAATAATATATCGTATAAGATTTCTCACCCTTGCCTTCTCTATTTCCCTCCTCAAAGGGTTCGAAATGACAACGTGTTTTTATTTTAATAAATGTATATATTAACCTCTCAAGAAGAGAATTGCACAATCTCTGTATGAGTTGTTGTAAGTTAAAAATCATTCAAGCGTGGACGCTTGAACGTGCAAAGGTCGAATAGGCAAATCGGCGATATCAGGAATAGCATTACCCGTTCGTTTCCCCAAATTTATCTTAGTTAATACCGTTTCCAGCGCCGGGAGTGTATTATTCAGGCTTTTAGTTTTGATCAAAAAGTTCCATACTGGTTCAAATTTCTTCCATCCGCCGGCGTAAAAGAAATGTTTCAGCTTATGCAGGTGCGATTCATGCTGCATGCTGGCTTTGAAAATACTATTCCATTTATAAAATTCCTTATACGCCCACCAATAACCATCTTCCAGTTCCTGGGCGGTTAAACCTATAGTTTGATACACGACCTTCCGGGTATCATATAAATCCCAGTTTTTTGTGAGCATCCGGCCCTGGCGTTCCATACTGTTAAATAGTTCGGTGCCGGGGTATGGAGTAAGCACATGATAGGTTGATGTTGTGATGGAATGCTTTACGCCCCAATCTACCGTACGTTTAAACACATCTTTATCATCATCATCTAATCCAAAAACAAAGCTGCCGTTTATCATAATTCCGAGATTGTGCAGGCGGTTAACCGCTTTGATATAGTCTTTTTCAAGGTTCTGCTTTTTATTGCTTTGTTTAAGGTTTTGGGGCGAAAATGTTTCAAAACCAACAAATAAGCTGCGTAGCCCGGCCTCGGCGGCTTGTTCAATTAGGTTCCCGCGTAATATGGAATCGACGGTTGCGGCTCCCTGAAAAACACGGTTCATGCCCTTCATCCCACTAAAAAGTGCCGAAGCAAACTTAGTGTTGCCGAGCAAATGATCATCTAAAAAGTAGAGATGCCTGCCTGGCAGGCGGTCAATTTCGGCAAGGGCATCATCAACTTCCTGTGTATAAAAAGTACGACCGCCCTCAAAAAAGGCATCTTTATAACAAAAGCTGCAATGGTGCGGACAGCCACGTGTTACCACTATTGAATTGGGCACCAGATATAAATGCCTTTTGATAAGGTCGCGGCGAATTGGTGGCACCCGCTCAAGGGTCCGGATGGTAGACCGATATATTTTTTGCGGGCAACCATTCTTAAAATCAATCAAAAATTTAGGAAATGTATCCTCGCCCGGGCCTATAAATATGCTGTCGGCATGTGGCGCTGCTTCCAATGGTAAAGAGGTAACATGTAATCCGCCCAAAATTACGTATGATCCTTTTGCCCGGTAATGGTCGGCTATTTTATAGGCCCGGTAGGCGTTGGTGATATACACCTGTATAATCACAAGGTGAGGGTGATCGTTGAGGTTGAGTTTTTCCACGTGCTGGTCCTGCAGGTCAATTTCGTCATCAGGAGAGAGGTAGGCGGCAAGTGTAGCCAGTCCCAAAGGCGGAAAAAGTGAATATTTTATCGGCCGCCAAAAAGGACTTTCGGCTTCGGTTAACGCGGGAAGGATCAATTTTACTTTCATGATTTTGATATTAAAAAGTACTTTGTATTTCAAAGTTAAGGATAAAATTGAAACTTCAAAATAGAAATATGGATGAGTTGGGATAGGGGATTAATTATTTATTAAAAAAAGCTTTGTCATCCTGAGAGATAATGGAGGATCTTTCGGAAACGCTATTCCTTTCAGAATTGCAAATGCTTCTAAAATATGCCAAAATTTTATAACAAAACCATGGCAATCCTTTTAACCCTAAAACCGAGGTTCTTTTGCTAAATTACGGGCTCCATAAAATACATCATTTATGAAGCGAGCCTTACTTGCAATTATCACGCTTTCAGTTGCTTTCAGCACATCCGCCCAACAAAAAAAGCCTTTAAAGCCTGCTGATGTTTATCGTATTCCCACGGTTAGCGATCCTCAATTATCGCCCGATGGCAAATGGGTGGCCTATAGTGTTTCGGATGTGGATACGGCGAAAGATCGGAGGGTATCTCATTTATGGATGCAGAGTTTTGATGGTAAGGAGTCTATCCAGTTAACACATGGCGACGAAGCGGCTTCATCGCCACGTTGGAGCCCGGATGGCAAATATTTGTCATTTCTTTCCTCGCGCGATTCAAAAACAGGTTCGCAGCTTTGGCTGATTGACCGCCGTGGCGGTGAGGGCGCCAAGCTAACCAATATTAAAGGCGACCTAAGCGATTATGCCTGGAGCCCGGATGGTAAACGTTTGGTAATGGTGATTGGCGACCCTGAAAATAAAGGTAAGGAGGAACCTAAAACGCCTAAGCCTATAGTAATAGATCGCTATCATTTTAAGCAGGATATAGTTGGATACCTTCAAAATTTGCACAGTCACCTGTATTTAATTGATGTTGCTACAAAAAAGCTGGATACGCTTACCAGCGGCAATAAAGACGAGAGTTCGCCGGTATGGTCGCCTGATAGCAAGACCATCGCTTTTGTAAGTAACCGCAGTGCCGATCCGGATAAAAATCAAAACACTGATATTTTTACCATTGATGCCCGGCCCGGAGCAAGTATGTTACAACTTACCACCTGGAAGGGTAGGGACGGCAATCCGCAATGGAGTCCCGACGGTAGGTATATTTCCTATCTGCGTTCAACCAGTGATGCTGATTATATGATGTATGATCAAAGCGTAGTGTGTATCATGGACGTTGTTGGCCAAAATAATAAGCCACTTACCTTGCAGCTTGATCGCCCGGCTGCGGCGCAAACCTGGACTAAAGACAGTAAAAACATTGTATTTATTGTAACTGATGATCGTACCCGCTACCTGGCCAATATCAATATCAACAATGGTAAAATCACTACCATAAATAAAGGAGATTATGTTTTTAACGATATCGCTACTAATCTTTCGGGTAATTGGATAGTACAGAAGACCGATCCCTACACACCCGCGGAGCTATTTGCTTTGGAGGATAAAAAGCTGCGCAGGCTTACATTTCATCATGATGCCTGGTTAAATACTGTACAATTGGCTTATGCCAAAGGCTTTGAATCAACAAGTTCTGACGGTACAAAGGTATCGGGTATTGTTTTAACGCCTGATAGCATTCCTAACAAGAAATATCCGTTGATCCTGTTCATTCATGGCGGCCCGGTAGGGCAGGACGAGTTTGGTTTTGATGCTACGCGGCAAACACTCGCTGCGGCGGGATACGCCGTAGCTGCTGTAAATTACCGGGGCAGTAACGGCCGTGGTCTTGATTATTGTAAAGCTATTTATGCCGATTGGGGTAACAAGGAAGTTAAAGATTTGCTCGGGGCGGTTGACGAACTGGAAAAATTGGGCATTGCCAATCCCGATAAATTGGGTATTGGGGGATGGAGTTATGGCGGTATCCTGACTGATTATACCATCGCGTCTGACACCCGCTTTAAAGCCGCGGCAAGCGGCGCTGGCAGCGCCCTGCAACTTTCGGTTTACGGGAGCGACCAGTATGTATTGCAATATGAAAATGAAATAGGTGTGCCATGGAAAAATGCAGATAAGTGGATCCAGATCTCGTATCCGTTTTTCCATGCCGATAAAATAAAAACACCGGTATTGTTTATGTCAGGTCTGCGGGATTTTAATGTGCCAACCATTGGTAGCGAGCAGATGTATGAAGCTCTGCGCACTCAAGGCATTCCAACCGAATTAATACTGTATCCTAACCAGTTTCACGGCCTTACCAAGCCAAGTTACCAGGTTGACAGGCTGCAGCGTTATGTGGATTGGTATAATAAGTATCTGAAGAAATAAGGTTTACACTAAGGATTTTGCATCGTGTTTATGAAATATGTTCTGTTGATTTTAGGAGGGTTGGTTTTCAAACCGGTATTTGCCCAAACTGTTAAAAAGCCCCTCAAACCTACCGATCTGTATAAGCAGCCAACGCTTATGGCACCGCAATTATCGCCCGATGGCAAATGGTTGGTTTATGAATTATCTGAAGTTGATACGGCTAAGGATAAACGTGTATCGCACCTGTGGATGCAGAGTTTTGATGGCAAGCAATCTATCCAGCTTACATATGGTGATGAGCCTGCGTCTACCCCAAAATGGACACCGGATGGTAAGTCTGTCTCGTACCTGTCCGAAAAAGATTCAAAAAATGGTGGTCAGGTTTGGCTGATGGACAGGCGCGGCGGCGAGGGACTTAAGCTTACTGATATTAAAGGTGAGATTGAAGAGTACGTGTGGGCGCCGGATAGTAAAAGGCTGGCGCTGATCATCAAAGATCCGGAGAATAAAGGCAAGGAGGCACCTAAAACCGCACCGCCTATCCGGATAGATCGTTATCATTTTAAACAGGATATTGATGGCTACCTGCAAAACCGGCATTCGCATTTGTATGTGTATGATATTAACACTAAAAAGATAGATACCTTAACCAGCGGCGATATGGACGACAGTTCGCCGCAGTGGAGTCCCGACGGAAAAACTATCGCTTACGTGAGTAATCATACGCTTGATCCCGACCGGAATGAAAATACCGATATTTTTACCATTGAGCCTAAACCCTGCGCAGAACCAAAGCAGCTAACTACTTTTACCGGCCACGATATTAATCCTTTGTGGAGTCCGGATGGTAAGCATATTGCATATCTCCGCTCTACAAGTGATGCCGATTATTTCATCTATCAGCACGATGTTTTGTACCTGATGGATGCCGATGGTAAAAACAACCGCCCGCTAACCGATCAGTTGGACAGGCCAGTAAGTAACATTGCCTGGAGCAAGGACAGTAAAGATCTGGAATACGTGGTAAGCAGCGACAGGATCCGCTATATTAACAGGTATAATGTGCTTCTCCGCAAATCTGTACTGGTTTATAAAGGAAATGAATGCAGCTTTTCTGATATAGCAGGGCACTCCTTAGGTGTATGGGTAGGGCGGATGACTACGCCTTATATGCCTAATGAACTGGTGGCGATTGAAAATGGGAAGATCCGTCGCTTAACGTTTCACCAGGAAAAATGGCTAAGCGAAGTTAAGCTGGCCTATGTAAAAGGTTTCCAGTCGTTCAGTAGTGATGGCACGTTGGTATCCGGCATTTTGTATACGCCGGATAGCGTGGTGACTAAAAAAATGCCATTCATCCTTTATATTCACGGCGGCCCTACAGATCAGGACGAGTTTGAGTTTGACGAGATCAGGCAAACACTGGCTTGTGCCGGTTATGCCGTAGCTGCGGTAAACTATAGGGGAAGTACCGGCAGGGGCATCGAATATACTAAAGCCATTTATGCCGATTGGGGAAACAAAGAAGTGAAGGACTTACTTGGCGCTGTAGATGAATTGGTTAAGCTTGGAATAGCCGATAAAGACCGCCTTGGAATTGGCGGCTGGAGTTACGGAGGTATCCTCACCGATTATACCATAGCAACCGATCCACGCTTTAAAGCGGCGTCAAGCGGGGCGGGGAGTGCTTTGCAGTTATCCATCTACGGCTCGGATCAGTGGATAATGCAATATGATAACGAATTGGGCGCGCCATGGAAAAACGCCGATAAATACATTAAACTATCATACCCGTTTTTTCATGCCGATAAAATAAAAACACCAACACAATTCATGTCGGGTTTAAAGGATTTTAACGTGCCTACAGGCGGAGGCGAACAGATGTATCAAGCGCTGAGATCGCAAGGCATACCAACACAGTTGGTACTTTACCCCGGCCAGTATCATGGTATCACGGTGCCCAGCTACCAGGTTGACAGGTTGCAACGATATATAGAATGGTTTGATAAATATTTATCCCCCAGCCCCTAAAGGGGAGCTTTTTGATAGCTAACTTATAAACTTGAAAAGGCCTGAGTTAATGATCTCAGGCCTTTTCAAATTCTTTTAATTCCTTGATTCGACAAATTCAGGTTCAGACAATCTGATTTCAGACAGTCAGCTTTCCCTCAACGGAGTCATCAATAGTTTTGCCAATTGCAGCCCCGGCAAGGCGTTTAACAAAAGCTACGGCATTGCCATGTTTATTGTCCCAGTAATAACCCTCAGATGGTTCAACTTTGATGATGCTGATACGCGGATCGTCAATACCCTCAGTAAACCAAACCTTTAATGTCGGCTCCCACAGTTCTTTGATCTTTTCTTTGTCTTCGGTGATGGTAGCGAATCCGTAAAGGTTCAGAAAATCAGAATAAGCCGATCCCTGGAAAAGCAGATGAACAAATGGGTCTTTAGCTAATTCATCGTTTTTATGACTGTCGTTGGCGCTCAGGAACCAGAAATTACCCGCATCGTCAATTTTCTGTGCCGACATCGGTCGCACAGAAGCCGGTACACCTGTTTTGATATTGCTTACAAAGAAGCAACTTTTCGCGCTCTCGGCCATTTCTTTGATCTTAGCCAAAGCTTCAGGGCCGTTAAGGTCCTGCATATTATCCTCGGGCTGTTGTTGATTGATACTATCCATGTTTAAGTTTTTGATTGGTAAATGATATAAGATTAACCAATGGAAAGCATCTTTGTGTGAAGTTTATTTAACTTAATAGATAATTATTTAGTTAAAAAGTATTCTGTTGGAGCGGGCTCCCCTCGTTACGTCATTGCGAGGCACGATTAGGCAGGCCTGAAAAAAAGAGATGAGTTATAGCGTGTATTTTAGCGATGCTGTGCGTGGGCCGCGTTAGTGATAGGAGCGGATACCGGCCTTGTGGCTAATGCCTGTGTAGTATGAGCGTATAGCACGGGCCGCAGGCAACGCCCATATTTACAAAATTGAATCAAAAAAATATCATTAATAATCAATGACTTATAATTATGCAATTGAAAATTACTGACTATCAAATATATTTTTTCTTGATATCTATTATCAATTTGAGCGTTGCCGGCGGCCCGGGCTTTCCGTTACAAGTCCTCGCTTTTCCGCCCCCCAATCCAACACACGCTCCGGGCTTTACACTGCAATCCCTAACGCTGGCCTACACACCATAACCGCAAACTAAAAACGATATATTCTTACTTAACGTCATTCCGATTTTTTCAGGCCTCCCTGATGGTTACTCGCAATGACGCGCGATGTAAAGCTTTGAATTTGCAGGGAATAGTCTATCCAAACACCACCATTCTCTCCGGATACTTGGAGGCGTAAGTTGCTACAATATTTTTGATGTAATCATTCCCCGGGTAGGGCGTGAGGTGGCTTTTGAGTTGCTGTATATTATCCGCGTCAAAATAATGAGAGATGTAGCCCATACCATAAAACTGCCCTTTTTCTACAAGGATACAGCTATGCTCATCGCCTGTACGGCCTTCATCCCTGATGGCGTACGTTGGTAAGGCCTGCTTAAGCTGGTCGATGGCGTTGTTAACCTTATTGTTATAAATTTCAGGGGACTCAACACCTTCACATGCACACGAGCTTCCTGCCGGGCTGGTGCACAGCTCATTGTTTTTCTGGATAAAACAAAGCTTCGGGCATAGGTCAAAGGCCTCTATCAGCTTGTTGAGTAGGTTATATCCGTCAAGCAGGGAATTACAGGTATATATCGGATCGCTATATTTGCGGTATTTATCAACCGCCAGGCGAATGTAGCCTCGCTGATCTTCAAAAGCGTAAAGACAAAAGGCATTTTCAAAACGCTTTAACGAACGGTTATATTTTGGCCACAGGCGTTTGATCTCAATGGCTTCCAGTACAAAGGCAATCAGTTCGGTGCCACAAACCTGGTAGCTGATCTGGTGGATATTGCGCAAAAACTCCTGCCGCTGAAAGCCGGGATTGTTACCGGTAAAATGGCTGCTCACCCTTTTCCTGACATTTTTGGCCTTGCCTACATAGATTACTTTGCCTTTTTGATCGTGAAAGTAATATACTCCCGGCGTGTACGGCAATTGGTCTATATCTTTTTTAGATAGGTTAGGCGGCAATATCTGGTCTTTTGAGCCCAGTTTAAGCGATTGTTTGATATGCCCATCCGTATCGCTGTTTAATAGCAGGGTAAAGAGTTCAGCAGTCGCCTCGGCATCGCCCATGGCGCGGTGACGGCTTTGGTTATCGATACCAAGGTGTTTACATAATTTGCCCAGGCTATAGGAAGGCAATCCCGGTATTATCTTGCGACCAAGCCTTACGGTGCATAGCTTATTGGTTTGCAGATCGTATCCCGCGGCAGCGAGGTGATACCTTACAAAAGAAAAATCGAAATTGACGTTATGGGCAACGAAGATCTTACCATGAATGAGGTGATAAATATCCGCCGCTACATCCTCAAAAGGAGGGGCGTCTTTTACCATTTCATTGGTAATACCTGTTAAGGCGCTAATGTAAATAGGGATGTCACGCTGCGGGTTAACAAGTGTTTCAAAGCGCTTCACTACCTTTTTACCGTCATGTATGCATATGGCTATCTCGGTAATGCCATTTGCGCTGGCATGCCCTCCGGTGGTTTCGATATCGACAATTGCATACATTATTTCAAATGTAAAACAATTTTGCTAATTATTTTAGTTCTTTTTGAAAAAGTCAGGAAGTCGGAAAGTCCGCAGTCGGAAAGTCTGGAAGTCCGAAAATTTAGGTTTGGAAAGAGCTGCATTTGATCCAATTTATAAACAAAAAGCCCCTGAGAAACTTTCCCAGGGGCTCAAATATCTTTCGGACTATCCGACTGTAGACTTCCGACTAAAAAAACTTAAGACTTCTTATTCTTATTAGCCTGAACTTGTTGTTGCTGACGCATCATCTCTTCCATTTTTGCGCTGAAGCCTGATTTTTTCTTTTTAGTGTCTTCAGGTTTCTTTTTGTTTTCCTGGATCTGGGCATGGATCTTCTTATCATCAACCATGAATTTGATCAGGTATTGTTGTAAGAAGGTGAACATGTTGGCCAGGAAGTAATAGTAGTTCAAACCTGCAGGGTAGCTGTTAAGTGTAAACAGGAACACAAGAGGAGTGATATAACCTATGTATTTCATTTGGCCAGTAGCGCCCGAGATCTGGTTGTTGAAATAGGTATAGATCAACGTTGAGATAGTCATCAGCAAACACATTAAGCTAATGTGGTTAACACCGCCAAGGAAAGCTACAGGAGCAAACTTGATAACCGAATCATAAGTTGAAAGGTCATGCATCCACAGGAAGCTTTCGCCCCTTAGCTCAAATAAGCTTGGGAAAAAGCGGAAAAACGCGATAACTATCGGCATTTGGATCAGTAATGGTAAACAACCGCCCAATGGGTTAACGCCTGCTTTTTTGTATAGCTTTAGGTATTCCTGTTGCAATAAAGTAGGGTTATCCTCACCAACTTTGGTTTTGATTTCATCCATTTCTGGCTTCAGCACACGCATTTTAGCCATTGACAGGTATGATTTATAAGTAAGCGGCGATAACACCAGTTTCAACAATACCGTTAATACCAGGATGATTAAACCGTAGTTCCAATTAAACTTGTTAAGGAAATTAAATACAGGCAATACCGCGAAACGGTTGATGTATTTTAAAGGCCCCCAGCCCAGGTTTACCATTTTGTCAAGGTCATGGCCCTGATCTTTAAGTGTATTGAAACGGTTAGGGCCAAAGTAAAACTCTAACGGTACAGAACCATCTGATGCGCGTGTAAGCGACAGATCGGCCTTCATTTGTTTTACATCGGTAGTATCATTAACATCTGTAGCAACCGCGACATCTGTTTTGGCTATATTATTCTTTGCAATCAACACATTTGAAAAGAAGTGTTGCTTAAAACCAACCCAGGCCATTTTTTTATCGCTGATGCTTTTCTGATCGTCTTTAGTTTCGCTCAGGTAATCAACATCGCCATCGGTATTGTAATAGTATACCGTAGAGTACTGGCGTTCCTGTTTCATATCCTTTTCCTGTTTGTGCAGGCTGGCTGCCCAGTTCAGGTTATAGGTGCTGCTGTTTGCAATTACAGCATCAAGGCCGGTAGGCTTAATGGTTAAGCCAAGTTTAAAGCCATCACCTTTTAAACTGTATATATAATCAATATACTGAGTTGGGCTGTAGCTTAAACGCATGGTAACCGAACCCGAATCTTTTTCGGCTACGGTAAGTGCTTTAGCGCTTGGTGTAAAATAGTAATTGTTGGTGTTGATATTGGCAACGCCGGCGGCAAACTTTAAACCAAACTGGTTATTGTCGCCACTGAAAAGTACTAAAGGTTGTTTGCTAAAGGTTTTATAGTTCTTTAACTCAACCGAAGACACTTTACCACCCTTAGTACTTAATTTAATAAGCAATTCTTTGTTCTCGATGGTAACAAAGTCTTCCTTACCAACTGAAGCGGCGCCAAAAGGCATTTTTAATAAAGCCGAATCAACCGGGGCTGTTTTTGAAGTATCAAACTTAGCTGTGTTTTTAGCTGCTGCCGTCGCGGCTGCGCCTGCTTTTTTCAGCGAATCCTGGTGCTGTACCTCGCGTTCTTTTTTAAGGTCGGCTTCCGATGGCTTTAAAAAGTATATCGAGCCGGCAATGATCGCCATGATCAGGAATAATCCTGTAAACGTATTTTTATCCATTATCTAATTATCGTACAATTACTTATTTTTTGCGGGCATAAGCCAGCGAAGCGGCGACAAAGTTAATAAAAAGTGGGTGCGGATTAGCAACTGTTGATTTTAATTCGGGGTGAAATTGCGAACCAACAAAAAATGGGTGATTTTTTAACTCAACAATCTCCACCAGGCCATTGTCAGGATTTATGCCGGATGGGGTAAGGCCTGCAGCCTCATATTGCTTAAGATAGTCATTATTAAACTCGTAACGGTGACGGTGCCTTTCCGAAATATGGTTTTTACCATAAATAGCAGCTGCTTTAGTCCCTTTTTTGATATCGCAAGGATAAGCGCCCAAACGCATAGTGCCACCTTTCAGTGTAATGTTTTTCTGATCTTCCATCATGCCGATAACCGGATGTGGGGTGTCGGGGTTCATTTCGGTGCTGTTGGCTCCTTCAAGTTCCAATACGTGACGGCCAAATTCAACTACGGCACATTGCATACCTAAACAGATCCCAAAGAAAGGAATATTGTTTTCACGTACGTGACGGATAGCCTGAATTTTGCCTTCAAAGCCACGTTCGCCAAAGCCAGGGGCAACCAATACGCCATGCATACCTTTCAGTTTTTCAACGGCGTTTTCAGGAGTTAACTGTTCAGATGGGATATATTCAATCCGCACTTTACATTCCTGTTTAGCACCTGCATGGATAAATGCTTCGGTAATTGATTTATAAGCATCAGGCAGTTCCACATATTTACCAACCAGGGCGATGCGTACATCGGCAGTTGGGTTTTTTAGGCGACCAAGAAAATCTTTCCAATTTTCAAGGCTTGGCTCGTTTTTGTGTGGAAGCTTTAATTTGGTCAATACAGTTTTGTCAAGCTGTTCTTTCAGCATTAACAAAGGCACATCATAAATACTCGGCGCGTCAATTGATTCAATAACCGCGTTGATATTTACGTTACAGAACTGTGCTATTTTTTTACGGATATCGTTAGTTAAGTGATGCTCTGTACGGCAAACCAATACATCTGGCTGGATACCGTATTCCAATAGCATTTTTACGGAGTGCTGGGTTGGTTTGGTTTTCAATTCGCCTGCAGCTGCAAGGAAAGGCACCAGGGTAAGGTGAATAACCAATGAGTTGTTAGAGCCAATTTCCCAACGGAACTGCCTTACAGCCTCAATATATGGCAACGATTCGATATCACCTACGGTACCGCCAAGCTCGGTGATCACGATGTCAAATTCGCCGTTTTCGCCCAGGATGCGGAAGTTTCTTTTAATTTCGTCGGTAATGTGTGGTACTACCTGTACAGTTTTGCCTAAAAAAGCACCTTCACGCTCTTTGTTGATCACATTTTGATAAATACGACCGGTGGTGATGTTATTAGCTTTTGAAGTAGGGGTGTTCAGGAAACGCTCGTAGTGGCCAAGGTCAAGATCGGTTTCGGCACCATCTTCGGTAACATAGCATTCGCCGTGTTCATAAGGGTTAAGGGTTCCCGGATCGATATTAATATAGGGATCGAACTTTTGGATGGTTACGCGGTAACCGCGCGATTGAAGTAGTTTGGCTAAAGAAGCAGAGATTATACCTTTTCCTAACGATGAGGTAACACCGCCCGTAACAAAAATATATTTAGTCATGATTTTTTTTGAAAATGACCGGGCTTTTATACCGCGACCAATTGTTTCTGTACGGGATACAAAAGTAAGAAAATTTTCAGGCTTTGACGTATCTGTTTTTCAAAAAAGGGAACGGTTAAAGTCTTTTGTTTGTAAGTATTTTGTATAGAGTGAATTATGGAGATAGTTGTGTGATGGTGTTCCTTTAATGAGGAGGGTTCTAAACACTTTCATTTTGCCTGCTGTACAGGTCTATTTTCCGGTGCAGCTCATTTGGGTTAAAAGGTTTGCTCACATAGTCATTCATGCCAACGGTAAAGGCCATATCCTGGATATCAAGCATGGCGGATGCCGTTAGCGCAATGATGGGCAGGTTTTTATATTTATCGCCCGGTAATTCACGTATGGCACGGGTGGTTTGATATCCGTCCATTTCGGGCATTTGCAGGTCCATCAATATCATGTCGTAATCATGGGTTTTCACCAGCATCAGGGCTATTTCACCATTTTCGGCAACATCGCACTCAACCTCCCATTGTTTCATGAACTGCTTGGCCAGTATTACGTTGATCTGGTTATCCTCGGCAATTAACAGCTTAGTTCCTTTAAGGCTTTTCAATCGATAAAACTCGTCGCTATCAGCTGTGCTTGCCAGTTGTTTCCGGCTGTTTTTAAAGGTAAGACTGAAATTAAATACCGAGCCCTTGCCATATTCGCTTTCAACAGTAATATCACTACCAAGTAGCTGCAATAAGCGTTTGGTGATGGTTAAGCCCAAACCTGTACCACCGTATTTACGGGTGGTATCTGAACTGGCCTGGCTAAAGCTTTCAAAAATATGGTCGATCTTATCGGGCGTTATGCCAATGCCGGTGTCGGCTATTTCAAAATCAATAGTTGATGAATCTTTAGCGCTGCTTGCGAGGGTTGCGGTTACAGTTACTTTGCCCTTATGTGTAAATTTAACAGCATTACTCATCAGGTTGGTAAGGATCTGGCCCAGGCGTACCGGATCGCCAATAATGGCATTGGGCAGGTCCTGATCCATCATCAGTTTTATCTGGATGTTTTTTTCGTTAGCCTTTTGCAGCAGGGCAAGCCGGATATTTTTGATCAGATCGGTAAGGCTGAAATCAACGCTTTCAAATTCAACCCTTCCTGCCTCTATCTTGCTGAAATCCAATATATCGTTAATAAGTACCAGCAGGTTTTCGGCCGAGAACTTAAGGAAGTTTAGAAACTCCATTTGCTCGGGCTTAGGGTCCTGATGAATAAGCAGGTGAGTAAAGCCGATAACCGCGTTCATTGGTGTACGGATCTCGTGGCTCATGATACTCAGGAACTGCGCTTTGGCCATGGCGGCCTTTTCGGCAAGCTCTTTTGAATGGATCAGGGCAACTTCCAGCTCTTTGGCCTTGGCTATGCGCTCATGTAAAAAGCTGATGATATGGATCAGATCATCGTCCGAATCAGAGATGTTCAGCTCTGTATCCGGATTAAGCGCTTTGATGGCATCTTTTAGCTGGGAGATTGAGCGCTGTTTGATCTCATTTTGTAGTTTCAGATTATCTGTAACGGCTACATATTCACGCTCGCTTACATTGAAAGCATGATCTGCCAGCTTTATGGATTTATCGAAGTTTTTGAAACTGTTATTTATTGCGCCTAAAAACTGTAAAATAGTTTCATCTTCCAGGTATTGGGCCGGGAGCATCTTTTTTATCTGCTTATCTAATAAATGATGGTACTCCATAAATTAACGCTCTGTGAAAGTTGTGATAGTCATGGTTTGGTTATGCAGCTCGCAGTTTGACCCTTTATTGAGGGGCGACAATTCTCCATACGAGTAAAATCCTGCCATGGATGTTTTATCACCGAAAATATTTTTTGCAGCTATTAACTCTTCGTCGGTACGATCATTTAGTACCAGCTTGCGGCCAACACAACTTACCAGTATAGCCAGATCAGCCTCTTCCGGCCCTATTATTGAATCGGTGGCGGCGGATGATGAGGCGTCAATCAATTTTTCAAAGTTGGCCTTCATCAATCGTACTTTACTGCCTTCGGGCAAGTTGCCAGCGAAGGTCATTGATTTCTCGTCTTCATTTACGTTTAATATGGTCCGCACCAGTTTTTTATCCGAACCATCAATACTTAACGACAATGGGAACAGCAAGGCTGAGCCGGGCAGTTCTTTGGCGTATTCACCTAAATATTCTTTATAAAGGTCGAGGGCGCTTTTACCGTCTATCTCAAAAAGTACGTTTTTGTCTGATTTGGTAATGGTGCGCTGCGGGCCAAATTCTTCCCAGCCACCGCATGATCCATGATTGATACGCAGGCTATCACCATAAAAACCAATAGCTATCACATTGCCCTGGGCAGGTACCGCATTAAGACTGGTAAATGTGCTGCTGAAACGCGCCGCATCACCGGCGAGGCCTCCTGTTACCGGCACTTTATCTGGGTTGTCCTGGTTAAAGCCATCAACCAATTCGCTACCGTTTATAAAAGTACCGTCGGATATGATGAATACGCAGTTTAATCCTTTTTTATCCAGCTGCGACATCAGGAAAGTTCCGGTTTCGGCGCTGTTTGCCTGTTCATTTACATGAGTAGCCGTGCAACTGATGGTTGACTTTTCCAGTTCTATGGCAGTTACTACGATACTATCGTCATACACATCGCTACCTATGATTTCACCGGCCGTGGAGGCAAACACGATATTAGCATTGGGATAACCCACTTTAAGATAATCGTAAATTCCGGGATCGGTAATAAGCTGCGGTGCCCCAAAAGCAAGTACCAGCTGACATTTTTCAGTGTTAAATTCCGGATCGGCAAAATAATTTACCCAGCCTTTGTTTACAAAATGATGCTGCCTTATTTTCATAATGGTTTTTAGGTTAATAGCAGAGCCTTGCTATATAAAGTTATATAATTTACATCGCGATAATTGGTTAAAATACGAAAGTATTAAACGGTTTGTCGTTGGTATAAATTATTTACTTTTTAATAGTAGAGCCGTGTTTCAATAGTTCAAACTGGCTGTTAATTTAATGCATTCCACTTTTATACGGGTGAGTAGCAAGGAAGGTTATTGCAGGAAACGCGGGCGTTGCTTTCGCAGTAATTTATATATCAAACTTCAATTTTTCCAGGTCTTCCGGCACATCAACGGCATGGGTTTCCAGTTCGGTTTCGGCAACTTTAATGCGGTAGCCGTTATCAATCCAGCGGAGTTGTTCCAGGCTTTCAGCTTTTTCAAGCGGAGATACAGGCAGCAGGGTAATTTGCTGCAAAACATCGGCACGGTAACCGTAAATGCCAATGTGTTTATAAAAAACATGAAATTCGAGCCAGTTTTCGGGTTCCTGACCGCGAATGTGGGGAAGTGTAGCGCGGGAGAAATATATGGCCTCAGATAGCCTATTGATAACCACCTTCGGGGAGTTGGTGTTATGCAGCTCCTGTTCGGTGAAGATCCTTTTTACAAGGGTAGCTAACTGGGTGTCCGCATCATCAAAGCAATTGGTTAGTTTGGTGATCTGTTCGGGATCAATAAAAGGTTCATCGCCCTGAATATTGATGATCACATCATATCCCGGATGTAAGCGGGCAACTTCGGCGCAGCGGTCGGTGCCACTTTGGTGGTTTGAACCTGTCATCACGGCTACACCGCCAAAACCGGTAACATGTTTAAAAATCCGGTCGTCATCGGTGGCGACAATAACCTCGCTCAGGCTCCGGCATTTTTTAGCCTGCCCGTACACACGTTGGATCATGGTTTTACCGCCGATATCAACCAATGGTTTACCGGGAAAACGTGATGACGCGTAACGGGCTGGGATAATGCCTAAGATTTTCATTGCGTGAGTCTAAAACAGTCCGTTAATTTCCCTTTCAATCAGGTTCACAATGGTGGCCATATCCTCGGTATTGTTGGCAAAATCAAGGTTGTCTTTATCCAGGATCAGTAACTTGCCAAGTTTATAGTTGTTGATCCATTTATCATACTTTTCGTTCAGTTTTGAAAGATAATCTAAACGGATACCTATCTCATATTCACGGCCACGGCGTTGGATATTGCTTACCAGGGTAGGCACGGAAGCCTTAAGGTAAACCAACAGATCTGGTGGTTTAATGAACTCGGTTATATTCTGAAAAATTGATTCGTAGTTTTCGTAATCGCGGGTGGTCATCAGGCCCATATCATGCAGGTTTTCTGCAAAAATGTAGGCATCTTCATAAATAGTACGGTCCTGGATGATGTTTTGCCCGCCTTTCTGAATATCGATGATCTGGCGGTAACGGCTGTTCAGGAAGTAGATCTGCAGGTTAAAGCTCCAGCGTTTCATATCGCTGTAAAAATCTTCAAGGTAGGGATTATTGTCTACGGCTTCGTACAATGGGTCCCACCCGTAATTTTTGGCCAGCATTTCAGTAAGGGTGGTTTTGCCGGCGCCTATATTTCCTACAATAGCTAAGTGCATATTCTTTAGTTCATGGGTTATAGTTCATGGTTCATAGCTGATGTTTTTGACGAAGAACACCCGCTGTTTTGAAATGAACTCCGACTAATATACACTATGAACTATGAACTATCAAAACCCGCTGTTTAAAATTTCCTGAAGCCGATGATCTCTCTAACTTCTCTTATTGTTTTTGAAGCGCTTTCGCGGGCTTTATCTGCACCCATTTCTGCTACCTTACGCAGGTAATCAGTATCGGCAGCAATAGCGTTGATCCTGTCGCGGATAGGGGCGGTAGCTAACACCATGTCTTCGGCAAGCTCTTTTTTCAGATCGCCGTAACGGATAGCCATTTTGTTATATAATTCGTCAAAATGAGCAAGCGTGTCAGGTGTTGATACCACTTTCATCAAGTCGAACAGGTTTTGGATCTCCTGTGGTTTTTGTTGATTTTCAACGGTTGGGCCGCTGTCGGTTACTGCACGCATTACTTTTTTGCGGATAGCCTCAGGGGTATCACCTAAAAATATAGCGTTGCCTTCGCCTTCTGATTTACCCATTTTTCCTTTACCATCCAGGCCTGGTATTTTTACCAAGCTTTCGCCAAAGCTAAAAGCATAAGGTTCGGGGAAGTAATCGTTGTTGTATAACCTGTTAAAGCGGTTACCAAAAGTACGGGCCATTTCAAGGTGCTGTTCCTGGTCTTTGCCAACAGGAACTTTAGTGGCTTTATGGATAATAATATCGGCGGCCATTAATACGGGGTAGGTTAACAGGCCGGCATTTACGTTTTCGGGATTAGCGCGTACTTTATCTTTAAAAGATGTAGCGCGTTCCAACTCGCCCATATAAGCGTTCATGTTCAGGTACAGGTATAATTCTGTAACTTCCGGAACATCCGATTGTACATAAATAGTAGCCTTTTCCGGATCGATACCGGCGGCTAAATATTCTATCAGCACCTGTTTTACATTGCCGTGTAAATTGGCAGGTGTGGGGTGTGTAGTTAACGAGTGGAGGTCGGCAATAAAGAAAAAGCAGTTGTATTCATGCTGCATTTTTATAAAGTTTTGCAACGCTCCGTAATAATTTCCTAAGTGTAAGTTTCCGGTCGATCGGATACCACTAACAACAGTCTCCATAGTGTGGCGAAAGTAAGGAATTTTTCTATTTTTGGTGATGATGAAAATGATATTGAGAAAAGTGCACGTATACCTTTACGTTATAAGTGTAGCCCTTGGTTACTTTATACTGTGGCCTTTTTTTTATTATTTTTCGCGTAAACCCGAACGCTACAGTACACTTAATTCATTTAGAAGGATCTGGGGATTAGTTAGTTCGGCTTTTGTGGGCATTTTTTACCGCTTTGAGTATGAGCAGCCGATAGATTGGAGCAAGCCATACATCATTTGCCCCAACCATACCTCAAACCTTGATATTTCGGCAATGTGTATACTGATTAAAAGCAATTGTTGTTTCATGGGGAAACAGGAGCTTGAGGAAGGGCTTGTTACCGGTCTTTTTTTTCGCACGGTAGATATTCCGGTTAACAGGGACAGCAAAATGTCGTCGTTCCGTGCATTTAAAAAGGCATCCGAGAAATTGCAGGAAGGTATATCGCTTATTATTTTTCCTGAAGGAGGTATCTCTGACCATTATCCGCCGCAACTTGGATCGTTTAAAAATGGGCCTTTCAGGTTGGCTATTGAATTAAAAATACCCATCATCCCGGTAGCATCCGCAAATACATGGCAAATACTTTGGGATACAGGCACCAAACACGGCAGTAGGCCAGGGTTGTGTAAATTTAAAGTCCATAAACCTATCGAAACCGCTCATATGAATATTGATGATGCTGATGCCTTACGCGATAGGGTATTTGATGTCATGAATCATGATTTAAGATTTGAAGGTGCTGTTTCTACTTTTGCTTAATCAATTATATGGTAGCAGACCGGGAATTTGTAATATATTTGTGCATAAACCCATTGAAACGGCCCATTTAACTTTAGATGATGCCAACGCTTTGCGCTATGGGGTTTACGCTATTATAAAACAAAAATTACAACAGGCATGACCATTGATAAAGAAACCGTTGAAAAAGTAGCCCACCTGGCCCGCCTTGAACTTACCGAAGCCGAAGTAGAGGATACCATGAAAGATATGAGCAAGATACTTGATTTTATGGCTAAACTAAACGAGGTAGATACAACAGGTGTTGAGCCGCTGGTTTACATGACTACCGGTGCCAACGTACTGCGTGAGGACGTGGTGAAACAACAAATTACTCACGAAGAAGCCCTGGAAAATGCCCCTAAACATGATGAGGACTACTTTTTAGTAGCCAAAGTGATTGAAAAGTAAGTTCGAAGTTTTAAGCCGGGAGTCTTAAGTCTGGTAATAAAAAATAACTTTTGACTAAAAACTTAAGACTTTCGACTTTAACGCTGTAACATTAGGTACCCATGTGCAGTCCAAACAAAAAATAATTCATGGAGCCAACAAATACTGCCAAACCGTTAATAACAATAAAAGATATCGGGCGTAAATACGTAATAGGTGCCGAGGTGATCCACGCGCTTAAATCTGTTTCGCTATCTATTAACAAAGGCGAGTTTGTTGCTTTGATGGGCCCATCTGGTTCGGGTAAATCAACTCTCATGAATATTTTAGGCTGCCTGGATACGCCAACCAAGGGGCAATATATCCTAAATGGGATAGATGTAAGCCACATGACCGATAGTCAGCTTGCCGAGGTTCGTAACTCGGAGATTGGATTCGTATTTCAGACATTTAACCTTTTACCGCGTAATACAGCATTGGATAATGTGGCCTTGCCGCTAATCTACGCCGGTATTAGTAAAGAGAAGCGTATGGAACGTGCCGGTAACGCTTTGAAAAACGTAGGGCTCGGCCATCGTATGGATCACAAACCTAACGAGCTTTCTGGCGGGCAAAGGCAGCGTGTAGCTGTGGCAAGGGCGCTTATTAATGATCCTTCCATTATCCTGGCCGATGAGCCGACAGGTAATCTTGATACCAAAACTTCTATCGAGATCATGGGCCTTATTGAAGATATCCACGCGAAAGGCAATACCATTATCCTGGTAACGCACGAAGAAGATATTGCCCTGCATGCCCACCGCATAGTACGTATGCGCGACGGATTGATTGAGAACGACTACGTTAATACAAACGTTCAGACTGTTGACCGCAGGGTAGAGGAGGTGTAGGCCCCCAACCACCTAAAGGGGGAGTTTTATACGTGTGAATTTAACCTGTTGCACCGTGAAACAATTACAAACAGGCAGCTTTTACGGACAAACCAATCAGACAACTCATTTACAGGGTATCACCATTACTGATACCGAATACACCCTCGATAAGGTAGACTGGCATTATCATGAAAATGCCTACTTCACTTTTATCTTGGCCGGTAATGTTATTGAAGGCAATAAGAAAGAAGTTTATCATTGCCTTGCAGGCAGTTTGTTATTTCACAACTGGCATGATCCTCATTACAACATCAAACCTAAAGGCTTTACCCGCGGCTTTCATATCGAATTGCAAAAACACTGGTTTGACAGTCTGGAGCTTAAGCAAGATAAACTGGAAGGCAGCTTTGCCGTTCATGATCCGGATGCTAAATTTCTTTTATACCGCATCTTTAAAGAATCAAAGATTGGTGATGAGCTGACCGCTATTGCAGTTGAGTCGTTATTACTGCAAACGCTCCATAAAATGGAGCTGAGCAACATGAGTTCATCACGCCTTGTGCCATCATGGGTTAGCAGGCTGAAAGAGTTACTGGCCGATGATCCTGCCTACAAATATACGCTTACCGGACTTTCAGAACTGCTACAGTTGCATCCTGTTCATTTATCCCGCGATTTTTCAAAGTATTTCAACTGTACTATGGGCGAATATATTCGTAAGCTCCGGGTCGAAAAATCGTTCGCGTTACTGGCCAATGAGGAATTATCCTTAACAGATATAGCATTTGCCTGTGGTTTTGCCGATCAAAGTCACTTTTTACGTTGTTTCAGGGAGTTTAGCGGGAGTAATCCATCGGCATATCGTAAGCTTTTATTGAGGGCATGTTAATCCTGTTCTATTTTTAATTGGTTGATTGAGGCAGATTTGTAAAATCTAAACAAATAAAAATGAAACGTTATTTACTTACCCTCCTTATTATAATCGATACTACCTGCAAAATCTTTGCACAACCCGGTAATATCATCCAACAGGAGCCAATTACATCGGCCCTACAAAAAGCCAATATAGGTAAAGTGGTTTTTGAGGCAGATACTATTCCGCTTGAAGGGTTGAAAGCAACCGATCTGTTAACAAACTATCAGGCCAGGCCTGCCAATAATTTGTACATGCGCCTTTTGCTGGCCAACTCGCTAACCAATTATCAGCATATTTTACAGCCATCGGCAAGTGTTGAGCAGCTGAATCAGGGTAATTTTCAGTTTACTTTTTATGTAGATGGCAGGCAGGTTTACCAGGAAAACCTGCACAAGGGAGCCAACTTGCCCATTGTGAAAAATACGAAGACCACCATTTTTGTTCCGCTTATCAGTAACCGGGGCGAGGATTCATGGGGACGATCTTTATGGGGGCGGTTCATAAACCATGGCGGAGATGACGCGCTTACAACCGGGATTCACCAACTTAAAATAGAGGTGCGGCCTTATATTGCTGTGCCCGATTTAAAAGTTGGCGAGCTGATAGCACAGGGCGGGATAAGCTTTACTGTTCCGGCAATTGATCCGAAGGATGCCCAACTACAGTCTATAAAGCCAGGCAGTGGCTGGCCGGTATCAAATGAGGCTTTCGATAAAAAGAAGATCATGGATATGAACGCCATGATTGCGGGCAACAGGTTTAAACAGATCACCAGTGTGGTTGTGATCAAAAACGGTAAGTTGCTTATAGAGGAGTATTTTAACGGCAGCGCGCGCGATTCATTACACAATCCTCGTTCGGTAGGTAAAACTTTTGCGTCGGCTGTAATGGGCATAGCTATTCATGATAGCTATATTAAAAGCGTTGATCAAACTCTAAAGGAGTTTTATAATTTGAAGAAATTCAACAATTATTCGGCTCAAAAAGATAATGTAACGCTCAAGAGCCTGCTTACCATGAGTTCAGTTTTTGATGCTGATGATGATAAAAGCGATTCGCCCGGAAACGAGAATAATATGTATCCTACTGACGACTGGGTGAAATTTGCGCTTGACCTTAAAACAGACAGCAGCAAAGTAGCTGGTAAGCAATGGAATTATTTTACAGCAGGCGTAGTTGTATTGGGCGATATCCTCAATAAATCGGTACCTGGGGGATTGGATAAATATTCGGCCGACAAGCTTTTTAAGCCTCTTGGCATAACAAATTATCGTTGGCAATACACCCCGAAAAATGTCCCTAATACTGCGGGCGGTCTGCAAATGCGCTCGCTTGATTACGCCAGGTTTGGTCAGTTGTATAAAAACGGTGGATTATGGAACGGTAAACAGGTTTTACCCCAAAGTTGGGTGAAGGATTCATTTACCCAACACCTCACTTTGCCTAAAGATGTGGTAGGCGAGGGCTTTTACGGCTATCTCTTCTGGAATAAAACCTATACGGTAAATGGCAAGGCATACGAAACTTATTATTGCTCAGGTAACGGCGGCAACAAAATCTTTGTTTTTACCGATCAGCCGCTGGTGGTTATCATAACTGCCGAGGCCTACAATACACCTTACGCGCACCCGCAGGTTGATAAAATGATGCGTGATTATATTTTACCGGCAGTGTTGAAATAATTGATATAGAGACGCATCACATGCGTCTATGAATATGCCGGTCGATACCTTATTACAATGAGACGCATGTGATGCGTCTACACTTTATGCTTATTCAATTTTTAAGCGGAATATCAAATTATTTCTTCGGCAATCGAAATAATAAAAAACAAGATTCTTAAGATGATAATAACTCTTAGTCGCTATGATATAATTTAAGTAAACTTTTAACGGTTCGGTTGCTCCTACAGTAGTTAAGAAGATCTTTTTTCCATTACCACTTAAAATATATAACCCCTTGTTACCATCATAACAAGGGGTGTCGTTGCCGTATTCAACTGTCAATATATCAGAGTCTTTTATGTCTTGCTTCTTGATAGTAATCGGCGCCTTGTCAAAGGCGGTATATTCTGCTATTGTTTTATCGTTGTATTTTACATGCCAATAATCAATAGTATCGGCTTTTGAATAAATGTTAGTATTGATGGCAGTAGCCAATATAAGGGTGAATAAGTTCATAGCTGCTTTAATCGCAGGTGGTACACAACCTTGAAACAAACTCCGCCAAATGCATGGCTTTTTCGGCACCTCTGGCTTGGGTGTTGCCAATGATCAGGGTATGTTCAACTATCTCAATTACAAAATCATCCAAACGGATATCCATTACTACGTTGCGGAAATTACGATCGGCTCCGGATGCTGCTTTTTGACGGTCGCTTACCAACATGTAAAACGTATCGCTGAATGCTTTGTCTTCGGCAAAATCAAGCTCAACGGGGTGGATGAGTTCTTTAATTTTGTCAACAAGCGTTTCGCGCCTGATGAGTACCTTTCCAAAATCGTGTTTTAAGTAGGCCAGCGCCCAAATGTGATGTTCGGTAGTGATAGCTTTACCGTGGTCGGCATGTTTAGGTGTGGCCTCCGTAAAAAGTATGTAACTATCGTTGTTTTTATTTTTTACAGCATATGAGCCGCTCAGGCTTACATCGCTGTAATTTTTAAATACGCTGAACTGTTCTAAATGAAAATCGATATGTCCGGTTTGCTCAATCCTGAACCTTTGCTGAAGCGTTTCAAGTATAGCATTTATATCCGTTACCGGTGTTGCAATTTGTGTTGTATCAAGGGAAGCTGACACTTTTATAAAGTTTAGTGTTAATGATTAACACAATAATAACTTTTTCGCAACAAAATTCAAAAAGTGATTAGTTAGGATATGGTTTCATTTTTCCACATGAACAAACACAATTTGGATCATTAACGCCCATCTTTTTCAGGAAAAACTGGTAAAAGCCAATCCTGTCGTTCATGTTGTACATATTTTCGCCTTTATTACACTCTACGTCTCCGTTCACGATGTTGATAGTCATGCCAAAGCCTGGTGTACGGCCAGCGGCCTTATCTTCTGCATTAGGTTGCCATTTGCCCGTCATAACATCATGTGCCGATGGCTTATGCGTTTGAGGGGTCATCCAGAAATAAATAGCTGTTTTAAAAGCCATTACCGGGTCGGTTTCCACTAACTCAGGGTTTTGCAGCAGTATTTTATCATCGCCTAAAATACAGTCAGAAGCATAGCCATAGTTGCCATTGTAGCTTAGCTGCATTGGTCCGCGGCCATAGTATTTTTTACCGGCAACAGGTGGATATTCATCATTTTCGGCAATGTAGGGGAGACTGGTATTACTTTCGTGGATCAGCATCAAACCGTCAGTATAAGAGGCATTCATGCCGTGGCGGGTTTCATGGGCAATGTGTGCGAAAAAGGCCGCGAGTTCTTTTTTATTTACATCGGCGCTGTATTCGGTACAGAAATTACCGTAATCAATGGTGTAGGTGCTATCGGGTTTAGCCTTAGCCCATTCCTCGTTCCAGTCAACATCCTGACGTACAATGGCGCTTTTGTTTGTTTTTTTATCGGTACGCACCAACTGGTAAACAGATGTTGCCCGGCGGGTTACTTTTACTTTGATCATGCCCAGCTCATCGGCTGCTTTAATAAAGGAAGCGTAGGTGTAAAATTTATCGCGCTGCGGAAATAGATCATTGAATTGTTTTTCGCTCAGTAAACTGGCTATACTTACTTTAGGAGGAACTGGTTTATCTGACACCGCCTTATTACTGTCGCTGCCACTGCTATTTTTACTGTTTCCGCCGCAGCTAAAACCGGTTGAAAGTAGAATTACAAGGGAGAGGCAAAGAAGCTTAGATGATAATATGATCGATTTCATGGGTTTAACACTAAGTATGTTAGATGATGTTACTAATGCAAGTTTAAGCTAACATTTTAAAAATTACACTTCATTAGCAAAAAATATGCTAATTGCTATGAAATACAAATTTTAAGATGATAGCTTTGGAATAACAGTAATCATGAAAAAAAGATTTTGCAGGCTTTATTTAATTTGCTGATAGCCAGCATAGCTGTTTTTTGTAACCAGATTGTTGTGGTTTAATTGTTAAATTAAGCATGAAAATATATACTAAAACGGGCGATAAGGGGTTTACCTCATTAATTGGTGGTACCCGTGTGCCCAAGCATCATATCCGGATTGAAAGTTATGGAACCGTTGACGAACTAAACTCGTACATAGGGTTAATTCGCGATCAGGATATTGACGCGAATGATAAGGAGGTATTGAAGCAGATACAGGACAGATTGTTTACTATTGGATCATCACTGGCGGCAGATCCGGAGCGCTCAAAAATGGTTATTCCGGACTTGTACCTGAGCGATGTGGAAGCATTGGAAACGGAGATAGACAACATGAACGAAAAACTGCCGCCGCTAAAACATTTTATTTTGCCCGGTGGTAGTAATGTTATTTCATTTTGCCATATTGCAAGATGCGTTTGTCGCCGTGCCGAAAGGATCACCGTTCAGCTTGCCGAAGAGAGTACAGTTGATGAAAAAGTGAATATTTATCTGAACAGGTTGAGTGATTACCTGTTCATTTTGGCCCGCAAAATTGCAAATGTTAATAAAATAGCTGAAAATCAGTGGATACCACGGGTTTAAAAAATTGAAAAAAAATATTGATATTCAATTTGAAAATGTTATACTTTTGCGAAAAAGCAAATTTTACTGAAAATTATAAATATAAATAAAAACGATGTATTGGACACTTGAACTGGCATCGCACCTGGAAGATGCACCATGGCCCGCAACAAAAGACGAATTAATTGATTATGCTATCCGTTCAGGCGCTCCTGTTGAGGTTATCGAAAACCTTCAGGCACTTGAAGATGATGGCGAACCGTACGAAAACATAGAAGAGATCTGGCCGGATTATCCGACTAAAGACGACTTCTTTTTTAACGAAGACGAGTATTAATCACGATAATAAAACCCTTAGCAATAAGGGTTTTTTTGTTAACCACTACTTTTTGGAATGATTTTAGTATAGGTGAATTCACATTTACTTAATTAAAAACATACAAAATGAGAGGTTTACTGTACATCATCGCTGTTATCCTTGTTATAGGATGGCTGTTCGGAGCATTTATTCACCCGTTTGGAGGTGGTTTGATTCACATACTATTAGTGATAGCAATCATATCGGTGCTTTTAGGTGTGATCAGACGGGCATAACAATTTTAACCTTGTATTGCAAATAGAAAAAGCCACGGCTGTTATAGCTGTGGCTTTTTGTTTAATAACAGTTCGGCAATAGCAATATCTTCAGGGAAAGTGATCTTGATATTACTGTGATCACCCTCGGTAAGTTTTATTTCGGCGCCGTATTGTTCAACAACACTGGCATCATCCGTGAATGTACTATTGAAAGGCTGCTCGTAGGCTTTTTTTAACAGTGACGCTTTAAAAGTTTGCGGGGTTTGCACCAGGTAAATCTCGTCCCTGATTAAACTAACCGATTTACCATCTCTTACCTGTCGTATCGAATCGCGGCTTTTAACGGCTACTACGGCCGTTCCGTGCTCAGCGGCGCATCGATAGGCGTCGTCGATAATTGCTGGCGATACAAGCGGACGTACGGCATCCTGTACGGCTACAAGGGCATCAGTATCGGTAATGAGATCAAGTCCCTGCTTAACGGAGTGAAAGCGGGTTTCGCCACCGCTAACCAACTGGTGGGGGATGGTGAAAGAATATTCCTCAATCAGCTGCTGCCAATAAGTATGATAGGCTTCGGGTAAAACCAGTATAATGCCCGGCTTAAATGCTGACTGCTCAAAGGCCTCAATTGTGTGCATCAGCACCGGCTTGCCATTAAGTAATAAAAACTGTTTAGGCAGGTTCGATTGCATCCGGCTGCCCGAACCGCCGGCTACTATGATGACGTAATTAAGGTGATTAGAGTTTAGAGATTGGAGGTTAGAAGCCATTTGCTTTTATTGAGAATTGGAGATCACTATGTCATTGCGAGCGATAGCGTGGCAATCGCACACTATACAGGGCAGCCCGGGAGAAACGCGTGCGATTGCTTCGTCGCTTCTCTGCGCAATCCCCGCAGCTCCTCGCAGTGACATGATGGTACATGGTCAAAACTACCACAAAAAAAATGAGATATGAAACCGTAGTCTCATATCTCAAATCTTATATCTCACACCTAATAATATTAGATGATCAGCATCGCGTCGCCGTAGCTGTAGAAGCGGTATTTTTCTTTTACTGCTATTTCGTAAGCGTTCATTACGTTTTCGTAGCCACCAAATGCCGCGATCATCATCAACAAGGTTGACTCTGGGGTGTGGAAGTTGGTGATCATTGAGTTTGCAATACTAAAGTCGTATGGCGGGAATATAAACTTGCTGGTCCAGTCGTTAGCTGCTTTCAATGTTTTGTTTGCAGATACAGCCGATTCGATGGTACGCATTGAAGTAGTACCAACGGCACAGATGCGCGCTTTACGCTCAATACCGCGGTTTACGATATCAGCTTGTCTTTGCTCGATAATGAATTGCTCCGAATCCATTTTGTGTTTGGTTAAATCCTCAACCTCAACCGGGCGGAAAGTGCCTAAACCAACGTGTAATGTAACCTCGGCAAAATCAACACCTTTTAGTTCAAGGCGTTTCATTAGTTCACGGCTGAAGTGTAAGCCTGCAGTAGGGGCAGCAACAGCACCTTCGTGTTTAGCAAAAATGGTTTGGTAACGCTCCTTATCTTCGGCAGTAGCTTTACGTTTAATGTATTTTGGAAGCGGTGTTTCGCCCAAAATTTCAACGTTACGACGGAATTCTTCGTCGGTACCGTCAAACAGGAAGCGGATGGTACGGCCACGTGAAGTAGTGTTATCCACAACCTCGGCAATCAGCAAATCGTCGTCGCCGAAATATAATTTATTACCTACGCGTATTTTACGGGCCGGATCAACCAGTACATCCCATAAGCGCAATTCTTTGTTCAATTCGCGAAGCAAAAATACTTCGATAGTGGCACCTGTTTTTTCTTTGTTGCCATATAAACGGGCAGGGAAAACTTTGGTGTTATTAAGGATCATTACATCCTTATCATGAAAGTAATCCAGCACGTCTTTAAATATTTTATGCTCAATTTTGCCTGAATCTTTGTGTAAAACCATTAAACGTGATTCATCGCGAGTGGCAGAGGGTGTATGGGCGATAAGGGATTCAGGTAAGTTAAATTTAAATTGAGATAATTTCATGCTTGTTTTTATGAATTTTCAAGGGCGCAAATGTACGAAATTTTTTTGTTAATTTAACAGATTTTTTTAAGAAGGGTTTTAATTACACTACTGTTATATTAATTAAAAAATACTGTAACTTAAATCACCCGCTGTTGTCTAAAAAATATCAGCAGGTTGTTAAATGTTTTAGGAATAATAACACCAGCTATTTTATTACCTCCAGGCGCTTTTTTACCGTGCAATAAAGGTTGATTAACAAGTAAGATCAAAATAAGTTATATGCTTTTTTTAAAACTTTTAAGGGAAAGTTTTTTGTTTGCGGGCGACGCCCTGCGGCAGAACAAAACACGTACGTTGCTATCCTTGCTGGGGGTAACCATTGGTATATTTACGATCATTGCTGTTCAGTCGGCAGTTGATACGCTGCGCAATAACCTGCAAACCAGTGTTAATAAGCTGGGTAATAACAGTATCTATGTGCAAAAATGGCCCTGGGTAGGCGGTAGTGATTTCCCCTGGTGGAAGTATCTGCAACGGCCGGAGTCTGATCTTCGTGACTTTAATGAGCTCTCGCGTCGTATTACCACAGCCGAAGCCTTATCATATGAAATAAACATCGATAACCGTACCATCAAATATAAAAGTAACACGGTTGAAGGCGCCCAGGTTGATGCCGCATCGGCAGATCACGACAAAACCTGGAATTTTGATTTTGAAAGCGGCAGGTATTTCACGGACATGGAATCAAAAACCGGCGCGCCGATAACCAATATTGGCTATGATATAGCACAAAACCTTTTCCCTGATGGTGACGCTGTTGGTAAGCAGATTAAAGTAATGGGACGTTATGTTACCGTTGTGGGCGTGTTTTCAAAGCAGGGTAAGGATATGCTGGGCATCTCGACAGATAAAGAGGTGTTACTGCCTCTTAACTTTGCCCGCAATTTAATTGATATTCAAAGCTCTAAATATGGGCCATCCATCATCGTGCGCGGCAAAAAAGGTATCCCTACCGATGATGTTGAGAGCGAGATTAAAGGTCTGATGCGTTCTATCAGGAGGTTAAGGCCCGGTGCGGATGATAATTTTTCATTGAACCGTACTACCATGATCACCCAGCAACTTGATGACTTGTTTAAGGTTGTTAATATAGCGGGTGCTATTATCGGCGGTTTTTCTATCCTGGTAGGTGGCTTCGGGATAGCTAATATCATGTTCGTGTCGGTAAAGGAACGTACCAATATCATCGGCATACAAAAATCATTAGGCGCTAAAAACTATTTCATATTATTGCAGTTTTTAATTGAGTCGGTATTGCTTTGTTTTGTAGGGGGGATCATCGGGTTGCTTTTCGTATATCTCGGTACGTTTGCCGTCAAGGCGGCGTTAGATGTACAGGTAATACTTGATGCCGCTAACATTTCAAGAGGTTTGAGCTACTCAATTATTATAGGTGTAATAGCTGGTATCATCCCTGCTTATTCAGCGTCAAGGCTTGATCCGGTTGAAGCCATCCGTACAAACTAACATTGATATGAAAACAATTAAAGGATTTTGCTTTTTAGCGGCTTTGGCTGCCGCAACCGCTTGTAACCAGCCAGCCAAACAACAGGACTCAACTAAAGCAGATTCAACCGCAACCAACGCTGCTAAACCCGCCGAAACACAGGTTGCAGCCGATACTGCTAATACAAGTGATGTTTTGAAAGCTTATATTGCTTTAAAAGATGAGTTTATTAAATCAGACGTAGCGGGAATTAAAACTGCTGCTACCGATCTGGAAGGTAAACTTTCAGGCATTAAAGGTTGCACCGAAACAGCTACCGTAGCCCATCAGATAACAACAGCTGCCGATATTAAAGCACAGCGCGACGCGTTTTTGGTATTAAGTAAAGATGTGATCGCCTTAGTAAAAGGAGCTAAACTGAAATCAGCACCAATTTACGTGGATTTTTGCCCTATGGCCGATGGCGGGAAAGGTGGCTACTGGCTTTCATCAACCAAACCTATCGTAAATCCATATTTTCCGGAACACATGAAAGAGTGCGGATCGGTTAAAGAGCAGATTAATTAAGTTGAACCCTGATTTTCACGATTGAAGGATTTCATGATATTTTAAAGCGATAGGAAGTACCTATCGCTTTTTATTTTGATGGGGTTGATCGAATAGATAAATCCGAAATCGAACATCCCAAATCCGAAATCAAGCTGATTGCCTGATATGTTTTGCCAGCTTGCTGTATAGTATTTCGGGAACAAAAGGTTTGGTAAGATAATCGCACATGCCGGCTTCAAGGGCTTGTTGATAGGTTTCGGGCATGGCATCGGCAGTGAGCGCTATAACTGGTATATCCGGGTGCGATTGCCTGATGATGGCTGTGGCTTCAAACCCGTTCATTACCGGCATTTGTAAATCCATAATGATCAGATCGTACGTATTGTGGTTAACCATATCAACGGCTATCTTTCCGTTTAAAGCCTCCTGCACCTGCGCGTTCCATCGTTTTAAGAACCTGCCGGCTATCATCAGGTTCATTTTGTTGTCATCTACCACTAAAATGTTCATGCCCTGCAGGTTATTATCTGTAACCGGTGCCGGGGCAACTTCAGGTTTGGGAGTCGCAATTGCTGGCGCAACTGCAAAGTTTATTGAAAAACAAAAGGTGGTGCCCTTACCCAATTCGCTGGAAACAGCAATGGTGCTGTTATGTAGTTCTATCAATCGCTTGGTGATAGCTAAACCTAAACCGGTGCCACCATAGTCGTTATTGATTACCTGCTGATCTTGCATAAAAGGATCAAAAACAATATTAAAGCTTTCTGGCGAAATGCCGATACCGGTATCTGTAACTGCAAATTTGATAGTAACGGTGTTTTCGGTTGTTACATCTTTATCCAGCCGGATAGTAACTTTACCGTTATGCGTAAACTTAATGGCATTGCTAATGAGATTGTTGAGCACCTGGCTCAGGCGCATAGCATCGCCCATTAAATCTGCGGGAATAGTATCGTCTGCTATTAGCTCAAGCGTTAACGCTTTCTCCGCAGCCCTTGATTCAAATGATTGCTTGATCTTGCGGATCAACTGATGGATGTTGAACCTTGAATTATTAAGCTCGAGTTTACCTGCTTCTATCTTATTGTAATCTAAAATATCATTAATGATGGCCAGCAGGTTCTCGCCCGAAAATTTAAGCGTGTTCAGGTATTCCATCTGTTCGGGCCGCGGATCCTGATCAAGCAGCAGGTTGGTTGAACCAATAACCGCGTTCATTGGCGTACGGATCTCATGGCTCATGATAGATAGAAACTCCGATTTAAACTTGGATGATTTTTCGGCCATTTCTTTGGCCCAGATCAGCTCCTGCTGTGCTTTTTGCTGATCGGTAATATCCTCGCCAATGCTGGTAGTTTCTTTAATATCACCATTCTCATCATAAAAAACCGTGTTTTGCCAGCTGATGATCCGTTGTTCTCCGTTCCGGCAGATGATAGGGTTTATAAAATGAGGTAAAATGGCGTTGTTGGCAAACCAACTCTTCAAAAAGTCTTTCAAGTCATCAGGTATGAAGTTGTCCATCCAGTTCATACCTATCAGTTCTTGTTGTTTGTAGCCAACAAGTTTGGCTAAATATTTATTACAGAAAGTTATTGTCCCGTCGCCGTCAACGGTAATAGCTATCATGTTTATTTTTTCCAGTACAGATTTGTATTTGTTTTCGGCACTTCTGAAATCAAGTTCGGCCTGTTTGCGTTCGGTGATATCCTGAAGTGTGCCTATGATTTTACGAACGCTGCCGTCCTCATTATAAAGGCGCTTGCCCGCAATAATGCTCAGGTATTTTAAATTACCACGAGGGGTTATAATACGGTATTCGTGCGATGAATCCATGGTGTTGGCATCGCTTTGGAGCAGTTTCCTGATGATGTTTTTATCATTTGGATGTACGTATTTAAGCAGCAGGTTTACAAAGGTTTTGCGATACAATGAGGTGTCCTGCCCAAGCTCATAAATATTATTCAACTCATCCGACCAGCTAAGGTTGCCTGTAGATACATCATATTTCCAGTTGCCAATCTTCGCTATGGCCTGGGCTTCCATAAGTTCAAGCTGACTTAGTTTTACGGCCTTATCGGCCAGGCGGGCTTCAGTTATATCCTGGATGATACCAAAGGTACGGGTTCCCGAGCCTGTGCCTGATCTTAATTCCTTTTCGCCTCGTTGTATCCTGATGTATTTTAACTTGCCCGCAGGGGTAATGAATTTATGCTCAAACTTGTTTTGACTGGTGCTGCGGATAGCATTAAGATACTGAAAGGTATTCTCTCTGTCGTCGGGGTGAACAAGGGATATGTAGTAGTGAAAGCGGTTCATCCCTCCCGGGATAGCCTCAATCTCAAGCAAATCATTCAAATTGGCCGACCAATGGGTTTCCTTGCTTTCATGATCATACCACCAGTTGCCTATTTTAGCAATGTTCTGAGCTTCCAGCAGTAAACTTTCGTTTTCTTTTAAAGCCAGTTCATATTTTTTTTGCTCAGTAATGTCAACAACCGAGGCCGAGATCCGGCCGGTGTAAGTACCATCACTATCGAAAACAGGGGTAAAGTTGGCTATAAACCAGTGGCCGCTATCATAATCTGACGGAAACTCAACCGACGTAGGTTTACGGTTTGCCATGACGTAGTTTAAGGCCATATCATACTTATGGGCTTTTTGAGGGCCTACAACCATGTCAAGTGTTTTACCGATAGCCACCCTTGGGTCTACCGCACGTTCGGTAAGTTCATTAAACCAAACGTTTCGGCAAATCTTGGTTTCATCAAACTCAAAGATGATATCGTTAAGCGAATTGATAAGTGCGTGAAGATGCTTACGGTGTTCCCGAAGCTCGGCGTCGTTTTGCATCAGGTTGTTATTAAGCTCCATTACGTTATCAACTGCTCTTTTTAGCTGGTATTGATATGCCATCACCACCAGGAATGATACGTAAGCTATTAGCGTAAAAACAAGAATGAGCACCACAAGCACCGTGGACGATATAACTGGCTTTGTCGCCATAAAATAGGCAATCACAATTGCAGCAAGATTAGCTTCGCTTATAATGATAAATTCACGACGCTTTCTGCAGAAGAGGGTTAGCGCGATGAAAATAGTTATTGCGCTAAACAGGTATACATGGGCGAACTCGTTTTTACTGAGTAAAATACAGTTGTTTATTACCAGGAAGGATGATACTGTAGCTACAATCGCTGCTTTATAAAAAGCTGCATTGTTAATGAAGGAAAAAAATAAAGCTACAGCACAAAAAAAGCAATTTATTGCCCGAAGCCAAAAAGGATCATAAGAATTTTGGAAGCAGAGATAATGCAAAGACGGACTTGCAATAAACAAACCTATCAACAACAGCCGGTAAACGGTAGCTTCGTTTTGGATCATTACCAATGAGTTACCTTTTAACGACATGTTTTGGAGTAATTTTTTAATCAATTATTAACGTTTATAAACAATAATACAGGTGTTAAAATAATAAATTTGCCCGAAATTTTTACAAACAGTAAATTATATTAGCGGTTATTAATACGCAGATTTATTTACATTTGTTGCAGATACAAATTTCTATGGCGGAAACAGCACAACTAAAAATTGGTGATAAAACATTTGAGCTCCCTGTAATTGAGGGCACTGAAGGTGAAAAGGCAATCGATATTTCTAAGCTTCGCGATCAAACCGGTTATGTAACACTTGATATCGGGTACAAAAATACAGGCGCTACCAAAAGCGCCATTACTTTTTTAGACGGGGAACAGGGAATTCTTAAATATCGTGGTTACCCCATTGAAGAACTGGCCGAAAAATCATCATTTATAGAAGTTGCTTATTTGCTGATATATGGTGAATTACCAACTGCCGAACAGCTGAAAGCATTCCAGTATGAGTTAAGCCGCCATACGCTGGTGCACGAGGATATGAAAAAGTTTTTTGATGGGTTTCCGTCAAAATCTCACCCAATGGGCCAGTTATCATCACTGGTATCAGCTTTATCGGCTTTTTATCCTGAATCATTAAAACCATCACAAACTACTGAAGAGCTTAACCAGAGCATTATTAAAATGCTTGCTAAAATGGCTACCGTGGTTTCATGGATCTATAAAAAATCATTAGGCCATCCGGTTATTTATCCTCAAAATAAATACGATTACGTTACCAACTTCCTGTACATGACCTTTGGTCAGCGTACCGAAGATGTAACTATCGACCCGGTTGTGATTGATGCCATGAATAAGTTGTTAATCTTACATGCTGATCATGAGCAAAACTGTTCTGCTTCTACGGTACGTATTGTAGGTTCATCCGATTCAAATATCTATGCTTCTGTATCTGCAGGCATTTCTGCACTTTGGGGCCCGCTACATGGTGGTGCTAACCAGGCTGTAATTGAAATGCTGGAGAAAATTAAAGAAGACGGCGGCGATACCGATAAATGGATTGCTAAAGCTAAAGACAAAAACGATCCTTTCCGTTTAATGGGCTTTGGTCACCGTGTTTATAAAAACTTTGATCCGCGTGCTAAGATCATCAAAAAAGCATGTGATGATATTTTAGAAAAGTTGGGTATCAATGATGAAGTGTTGGAGATAGCCAAGAAACTGGAAGAAGTTGCCCTGAAAGATCCTTACTTTGTTGAGCGCAAGCTTTATCCTAACGTTGATTTTTATTCAGGCATTATTTACCGTGCCTTAGGCTTCCCAACTGATATGTTCACTGTACTGTTTGCCCTTGGTCGTTTACCGGGATGGATAGCCCAGTGGAAAGAAATGAAAGAAAACAAAGAACCTATCGGTCGCCCACGCCAGATTTATGTTGGCGCTACCGACAGGGAATATGCTGACATAGCAAGCCGTTAAGAACGGGGTCAATGGTTCATAGTTGATGGATCATTGCTCATAGAAAATATTATATTAAATAGGAAAGCGATGGGGGATAACCTCATCGCTTTTTTTGACCGCTGACTTTTTACTTTAAAAGTTGATTACGCTGATTTCGTTGAGTCGTATTTCGCTTTATTGATGCAATTTCCCAATCAACGAAATCAGTGTAATCATTCATCAAAAAAATCAACGATCAAAAAAGCCCCGCAGGTTTTCACCATGCGGGGCCGTATATAAATCAATCAACTGTGAAGTTTGTGCCTAAAGCTTGGTAATGGTGAATGTATTGACTACCGTGTTTAATACAATTTTGTATGTGCCACCGGTTGTTATGGTATAATTACCTCCGCCTGCGGTAAGCGCAGCAGGGGTACCACCTAAGTTTACATCCCAGTTGTGGTTAAACCTAAACTTCATATCCTTGCCGGCAATTAAAGCAACGGTAACGCTCCATGTTTTGGTAGTAGCATCATAAAGCATATCGGTATCAGTGTTCCAACCACCCGGAGTAGCATCACCAATAACGCTCCAGAATACAGGAGTAGCTGTAAATGTACCTTTGGTTTTATCGCTTTGGTCAATAACTGCGTGCAGTGCATAATAGCCTGCAGCCGGTACTGAAATGTTGCCGCCTGTAGTGCTTATCTTTCCACTGCCTGCATCGCCGTATGCAACGTCCCACACTTTTTTAGGGGTAATTTTAAACTCAAGTTTGCCTGCAGGGAAACCAATATAACCGTCATATACGCCATCGTTATTAGGCGAAACAAGACTATCGGCAGTAGCCGGATCCCATCCCTGATAAGCGCCTGGTACATAAATGTAGCCTGTACCCTGGTATGGCAATACGGTTAAAGTGATAACATTTGAATAAGTAGCTGCCAGGTTTGGAGCTGCCGATGATTTAATACGTACCTCAACCTGCGACGGATCGTTATAAGATAACTTCAGGGCAGTTAACATATCATTAAGCACACCTACCTTAAGTGTTTGGGTAAGCTTGTCTGTACTTACTTCCCTGGTGTTTTTAAAATTATCGCCCTTTACATCCAATTGTAAAGTGTAGGTGACTGGTGCATTATACCCAGTAACAGGAGTTGCTGCCCAGCTAAAGGTAACAGCATCATTATTTGCATTTGGTTTTGATAATGCCGGTGAAGTTGTTGTTGAAGTTAGGGCACCCACTTTGCCCACGTTGGCTACAACCTTTGTTTCATCCTTTTTACATGACGCCAGCATCAGCAGCGCGATACCGCCAAATGCCAGGAGCGTGGTAAATATTTTTTTCATATCCTTTTTTAGGTTTTATGGTTTCACGGGAGATACTTTGTGGGTATCTCCCGGTATAGTATTAATATCCTGTATTTTGTTTCAGATTAGGGTTAGCCGTAACATCTGCAGATGGTAATGGATAAACAGTGCGGAAACTCTCAACGCCTTTTCCATCTTTTGAACCGCCTTTAAACGGCCATAGATAGGTATCTTCAACAAATTTTTTGTAACGGATCAGGTCGGTACGGCGGAAACCTTCCCAGTACAACTCGCGACCTCTTTCGTCAAGCAATAAATCGGTTGTTAAGGCTGTTAACTGACCGGTAGTAGCGCTTTGATAAGCACGAGCCCTTAATTTGTTAACATAGCTTAATGCAAGTGCTGCATCGCCACCACCGCCACGTGTGGTAGCTTCGGCGTAAATAAGGTACTGCTCGGCTAAACGGAAAATAGGGAGGTCCATATCTGCATAGTCCAAACTTTGTGGAGCTCCGCCATCTATTTTAACATCCTTAAATTTACTGATGGCATAGCCGTCGGTAAAGGTGCTTATGGTATTGATGTCAATATTTTGGCCGTCGGTGTAAAACTGAGCACGTTTGTCAGCACTTGAAGCGCCGCCAGGGAAAAGGTTTACAAACGCTTTGGTGGTACGTAAACCAGCCCATCCACCGGCAATACCGTAATCAGCAGCAGGCATTGAGCCACCAACAGGGGCGTGGGTCATAAAGGTAGCACCACCATAGCTTTGGGTATGCAGACCGTCATAGTTAATGGTTAAGATAAACTCGTTTTTATTGAGGTTGTTATCGGCACGCATTAACTTGGTGTAGTCGGTAACTAAAGAGTAACCGGCATCAATTACTTTTTTAGAATAAGTTACAGCATCCGGGTAATGTGCAGTGCCTGTATAAACCTCGGCATTTAGATAAATCCTTGCTAATAATGCCCATGCAGCGGCTTTATCCGCGCGGCCGTATTCATTACCGCGGGCGTCAACAAGCCCGGCATCAATTGCCTTAAGTTCGCTTTCTATATAAGCAAACAGGTCTTTACGGCTAATTTGTTTCGGTAGTGGACCACCCAGCGGATCGTTTTCGGTTACAAAAGGAGGGGCCGCAAACAGGTCCATCAAAATTGAATACTGGTAAGCCCTTAAAAAACGTGCTTCAGCAACATATTGATGTACTTTATCGGCATCGGTACCCTTGATACCCCTGCTGCTCAGGTTAGCATCAGATGATTGGCGAATGAAATCATTAGCCAATGTGATCTGGTACATACACCTGTAGTACAAGCCGGTTAAGAAGGTATTGCTTGATGACCATGACATGTTATGAAAATCAGGCAAGCCCACGTCTCCCCAGCCTACTACTGCTTCGTCAGTCGGTAATTCCTCTGCGCACCAGTAAAGACGGAAAAAGTCTGATGTACCTTCGTCAATACCCTGGATATCTTTGGTACCGTCATCGCCGGCAGGGCCTTTGTTACCTGTTAACGCAAATGCGCCGTATACTTTGGCAAAAGCCTGTTTGTAACCTTCGGGAGTACTGTAAACCTGTGAGGCAGTAACGTCGTTGGTTGGTAGTAAATCCAGCTTCTTGGTGCATGAGGTTAATCCTCCCGCAATCAGGGCTGTAATTGTTATATATTTTAATGAATGTCTTTTCATGTTAATTTTTCTTTATTGTTGATTAACGATGGTTATAATGAAAGATTAAGACCTAACACGTAAGTACGCGGGCGCGGATAAAGGTTGTTATCGATGCCGGTATTAACCTCCGGATCAAGACCTTTGTATTTGGTGATAACAAATACGTTTTGCACGTTGGCGCTTAACCTTAAATTGCCTGTGTTATGAAATACTTTACCAAAATTATAACCTACGTTAACGTTATCCATGCGGATAAATGAAGCGTTTTGGATGTAATAGTCAGATAACCTGCTTTTGTCAAAAGAGCCTGTCATGCCGCTTTCAAGTAAATTGGTTGAGGCGTTGTTTAAGATGCCTATACCATTAAATACACTTAATTGTGTGCCTGAGCTTGAGAAAACGTTATTATATACATAGTTGCCAACGCTTGCCCTTGCAACAAAACCAGCCGACCATTTTTTGTAGTTAAGGTTTGAACTTAAACCAAAATAACCTTTAGGATCAGAGCTTTTATAACGGTATAAGTCATTTTCGTTAACTATACCATCTTTATTTCTGTCAACATAAACACCATCCAGGGGTTTGCCATCGGTGCCGTAAACCTGTTGATAAACGTAGAATGAATTGCGTGAATAACCAACAGAGTTAATTTGAATGGTATTACCGGTACCGCCTGAGATACCGCCGGTTGGCGCACCTGGATAGCTTGGGTCCGGAGCCAGTGTTAGTTTGGTTATTTTATTGGTATTGTATGTAGCGTTCAGGTTAACATTCCAGGTAATGTCGCTGGTCCTGATCACATCCGCGCTCAGGTTTAACTCTAAACCATTGCTGGTTAAATCGCCAATGTTGGCTACAATGTAATTAGAGAAGTTGGTACCTGCTGGTTGCGGGATTTTGTTTAACAGTTTTGATGTTTTGCGGTGATAGTAATCTACAGTACCGGTAATACGGTTATCAAGGAAACCGAAATCGATGGCTACGTTGGTTGCAGCTGTTTGCTCCCAGGTACGCAGCGCATAGTAACCACCCGGACGATATAAGTTATAAAATGAATCGCCAAACTGGTATTGTGCAGTGTTAGTACTCAGGTTGTAGAATGAGATAACGTCATAGTTACCAATGCCATCCTGCTGGCCGGTGATACCATAACCTGCACGAAGTTTCAGGTCAGATAAAGCGGTTATGCCTTTAAACATCGATTCTTCTTTCAACTTCCATGCAAATGCAACTGAAGGGAAAGTACCGAACCTTTGGTTAGGGTTGAATTTTGATGAACCATCGCGGCGTACAGTACCGGTTAAAATGTATTTATCTTCAAATACATAGTTTAAACGACCGTAAACTGATATCAGCCTGTTTTCTGGTTTATCATATGGATAAACAGGCTGTGTGCCAGGCTGCTCTGTACCGTCATGTGCAAAGTTGCCAAAGTTGTAATTAGTGATAGAGAAATCCTGGTAAGAGTAACCTGCTACCGCGTCAATGTGGCTGGCTATGCTTTTCAAATCCTTAGCGTAGCTTAAATAGCCTTCAAATATGGTGTTTGACTGGGTTTGTTTGTATTGGTTGTTTAAACCGCGATGAGTAACACCTTTTGTATCAAGGAAGCCTTTGTAATTTGAAGCCGCGCTATCAGGAATGATATTGTGGCCTGTACCTTTTGATACGTCATAGCCTAAGTTAACATTGGCATGTAACTCCGGTAAAAAGTGGAATTTATAATCTAACTGCAAGTTGCCTATGCTGCGGTAAACAGTACTGCGGTTATCCTGCTGCTCTAATAAACCAAGCGGGTTTAAAGTAGCAAGATCTTTAAGCGGACCGCCCGGCTGGGCCGGATTGTTTAACCATTGCCAGTAACCGCCAAAGCGGCTGTTGCCTGAGTAAACCGGTTTGGTAGGGTCAAAGCTTACTGCCGAGCCTATCGCACCTTCATTGGCAAACCTTTGTTTTACCTGCGCGCCCTTAGCGTTTAAATTAACTTTCAGGTGATCGGTAAAAAAGCTTGGGCTCAAATTGATGGCACCTGTGATACGCTGCATTGAGCTGGTTTTTAAAACACCATCCTGGTCAAGGTAACCGGCAGATACGCGGTAGGGCAGGTGTTTTGTAGCGCCAGATACACTAATGTTATTATCGGTAGTGATACCTGTTTGGTAAATTTGTTTTTGCCAGTCGGTACTTGCAGTACCTAATTGCGCTATTTGAGCAGCTGTTCCATTGGCTTTAACATAATCACGGATCTGATCAGCGCTTAGCACAGATGCTTCTTTAGGGATCTTGCTGGCCGAAACCTGTGAGCTGAAATCAATAACCGGTTTTCCGCTTTTTCCTTTTTTAGTAGTGATTAAAATAACACCGTTTGAAGCCCTGTTACCATAAATGGCTGCTGCAGAGGCATCTTTTAATACCGAAAACGATTCGATATCGTTAGGGTTGATCAGGCTTAGGGGGTTGGCAGCGCCCGAGATGCTGGCGTTGCTGATAGGCACACCGTCGATAACAATAAGCGGATCATTACTGGCGCTTAACGATGCACCGCCACGGATACGGATAGTGCTACCTGCGCCAGGCGCGCCGCTGTTTGATATTACAGATACACCTGCAACTTTACCTGCAATTAACTGCTCGGGAGTTGTAATAACACCTTTTTGAAAATCTTTGGCGGTTACGTTGGTAATAGCACCCGAAAGGTCTTTTTTACGTTGCGTACCGTAGCCGATAACCACAACCTCGCTCAGGCTTTTGCTTTCGGGCAGCAGGCTGAAGTTTTCGATAGTAGCACCGCTAACGGTTACTGATTTTTTGATGGTGATATAACCGATAAACTTAACACTTAGCGTATAAGTTCCGGCTTTAACATTATTAATGGCGTAGTTACCATTAGGGTCGGTAGTTGAACCAATAGTGGTACCATCGATAGTAACCGTAGCACCGGGGAGGGGCAGGTTGGTTTCGTCAGATACCTTTCCTTTAATACTCCCGGTTTGTGAAAACGCCATGAATGACATCATCAGGAAAGCACAAAGAAGAACATACTTTTTTGAGTAATTTTTTCTCATTTACTTATTGATTTTTATGGATAAAAAAAGGCTTATTTTGCCGGCTATAATTGGTTTATTATTGTGGCCGAAACAGCATGCGACTAATTTACATTTACAAATATCAAATGCAAATTTTATGTAAAAGATAATTTTAAAGCGTTTAATTAAGTCTTTTTTAACTTGAACGAAATATTAAAATTTATCGAAATGGCAGAGAAAAATTATTGTTTTTATGCGAAATTTGGATTTAAACCCATATTTGTGAAATAAGTAAGTGTCAAGTTTACACAATAGTTGATTTTACTTTTATGCAACCAATTTCCGGGAACGTTCCCGGTAACGTTACCGATTTTAACTGTTTTATGATGATGAAAAAAATAATTTTCTGCGCGTTTTTAGTTTTTGGCCAAAATTTTTTGCTTTTTAGCCAGGTGAAAATATCCTTTTTTACCGGCAAAATTCAGGCTCCCAAAAGCCCCCTCGAACGCCTGTTTCTGGCAGGTGATTTTAATGGCTGGAACCCCGCTGATAAGACGTGGGAACTGGTTAAAAACGGCAACGGAAATTATGCATTAAGCAAAGAATTGCCCGTTGGGTTGATCCACTTCAAAATTACCCGTGGCAGCTGGAACACAGTTGAATGCGACGCTACGGGTAAGTCAATTGATAACCGGAGCCTGGTGATAAAAAGTGATACCAATGTAAAACTCGATATAGCGGGCTGGCAGGATAGTTTTGCACCGGCTGAGAAAAAGCACACCGCTACAGCGCGGGTACACATTATCAGCGAAAACTTTGAAATACCACAGTTAGGAAGAGAGCGCCGCGTTTGGATTTACTTACCAGCCGGGTATGATACAGGTAGTAAAAAATACCCTGTAATTTATATGCACGACGGTCAAAATCTTTTTGACGAATACACCTCAAGTTATGGCGAGTGGGGCATTGACGAGATCATGGATAAAATGCCTGAACAGGAAGAAAGCATCATAGTTGGTATTGACCATGGCGGCGATTACCGTTTGACGGAATATAATCCGTATGATTCAAAATATGGTAAGGGCAGGGGGGATGATTATGTGCAATTTTTAGTTAAAAACCTTAAGCCATATATCGATGCACATTATCGCACTGAAAGTGATGCCACTCACACAACAATAGCAGGCAGTTCGATGGGCGGACTTATTTCCATGTACGCCCTGTTGAAATATCCGGAGGTATTTGGAAATGCCGGTGTATTTTCACCCGCGTTTTGGAACGCTCCCCAACTGTTTGACCTGGCTAAACAGGTTAAGATAAGTGCAAAAAGCCGTTTTTATTTTGTTTGCGGTGATGCGGAAAGCGACACAATGGTTCCCGATATGCAAAAAATGGCTGATGTAGTAAAGTCAAGAGGGATAAAAGCAGAAAATGCGCCCGTTACGGTAATTAAGGGAGCGTCGCACAATGAAAAGCAATGGAATGGCGACTGGCCGGGGTTTTATAAATGGTTGATAGGGTTTTGAATAAATTGCATCTCCGCGCGTCGTTGCGAGGCATGAAGCAATCGCGAACTATACAGAGCGGCTCTGCTTATCGGGGATTATTAATAATGATAATTTGTTTTTAACAGGTATTAATGAGCTCCCTTCGGTCGGTTGTCTTCGTGCCTCGCAATGGCGGATAATTCAGTCACTCACCCAATCTTTCCCTTAAATTTAATAGTTTTGAGGTCAGCGTATGCCCATGACCATCGAAGAAATATTAAAACAGTACTGGAACCATGATACTTTCAGGCCAATGCAGGCCGAGATCATCCAATCTGTTTTATTAGGTAACGATACATTGGCCTTGTTGCCTACCGGAGGTGGTAAATCAGTTTGTTTCCAGGTACCTGCATTGGCCAAAGAGGGGATATGCATCGTGGTATCGCCATTGATTGCCCTTATGAAAGACCAGGTTGAAAACCTGCGGGCCAAGGGGATCAATGCTATTTCAATCGTGTCGGGCATGGGGCGTAGAGAGATTGACCTGGCACTGGATAATTGCATCTACGGTTCGGTAAAGTTTCTGTACCTGTCGCCCGAGCGCCTGCTCAGCGAACTGGTGCGCGAGCGGGTGAAATACATGAAAGTTAACCTCTTTGCTATTGATGAGGCGCACTGTATTTCGCAGTGGGGCTATGATTTCAGACCGCCGTACCTGCACATTGCCGATCTGCGGGAACTGCATCCTAACGTACCCGTTTTGGCGCTCACCGCTACTGCTACTGCCGATGTAAAGGCCGATATCCAGGAAAAGCTAAAATTCAAAAATCCGGTTGTTTACCAGCAAAGTTTTGAAAGGAGCAATATCAGCTATGTGGTACAATACGAGGAAGATAAGTTTCGTAAAATGCTGGATGTTGTACGCGGCGTTAAGGGCAGCGGCATAGTATATGTACGCAGCCGGAAAGAAACCTTTGAGATAGCAAAGTTTTTGAGCGATAACGGTATAAGGGCCGATTATTACAACGCCGGTCTTTCGGTTGATCAGCGTGCGGAAAAGCAGGAAGCCTGGAAAAATAACCGGGTGCAGGTTATTGTAGCCACCAATGCATTTGGTATGGGGATAGATAAGCCGGATGTAAGGTTTGTGATCCATAAAGATATTCCGGAAAGTTTGGAGGCTTATTACCAGGAAGCCGGTCGCGGAGGCCGCGATGGAAATAAAGCATTTGGAGTATTGCTGTACAACCCTGCTGATAAGCTTAAACAAGAAAAAATGTTTGAGCTTAACTTTCCATCCATCGATGAAATTAAACAGGTGTACCATCACCTGGCCAATTATTTCCAGCTGGCTTATGAGGCAGGTGAGGGGTTGAGCTTTGACCTCGATCTTGGCGAGTTTTGCAGCCGCTATAAGCTTGATGCCATTAAAACGCTTAACGCCCTTAAATTTTTAGAGCGCGATGAATATCTGGCTTTTAATGAGAGTGTGTTTTTGCCCTCACGTTTTCAATTTGAGGTAGTTAACGAACAGCTATACAACTTCCAGATCCAGAATGCAGGCTGGGACCCATTTGTAAAAACATTACTCCGTTCATACGGTGGCGCGTTTGAAAATTATGTGCGTATCAAGGAGTTTGATATTGCAAGGCGTACCGGCTTAAGCGTTCAGCAGGTTATTGAAGGCATGTTACAATTGCAGCAGTATGGCTTGTTGAGCTATATGCAGCAAACCGATAAGCCTCAGGTTACTTATTTAAAACCACGGGTGCAGGGTAGCCACCTCATCATCGACAGGAAATATATTGAACAACGCAAGGAAGTTTACCGCCAAAAAATGGAGGCGGTTTTTGATTACGCTATTCATAAACGATGCCGAAGCCAGATGCTGCTGGCTTATTTTGATGAAACCGACAGCCGCAAATGCGGTGTTTGCGATGTTTGCCTTGAGGAAAAGCGAAAGGTGAACCAGGACGAGATCTTCGATAATATCACTACCGAAATTGTACAGTTACTCAGCATTTCAAACCCCGACATCGGTAACCTGATAACTGGTATCAATATCGGCACCGAAAAAGAAAAGATGGAAACCATACGCCTGCTGCTCGATGCAGGTAAGATCAAAACCGATGGCGAAGCTTATTATTTGAGTTGATGGTTTTTATAGCCCGGGTTTGACAGAGGGCGTGATTCTGCTCTACAGCGACACATTATTTGTTAAAAGTCCGTTTTTTGCAGCAGGTCAGCTTCAGGTGAAAACGAACAGAACATGTGGGGAATGTGCGGCTGCAGGGGCATAGCAAGTTTTTGCAGAAGCCATGGGAGCATGTGACTTGGGGCAAAATAATTGCAGCCTGTGGTTCTGTTCGTTTTGCAGGGCAATGGCAGTGTGGTGGGTTGGAGGGTAGGGCGTGCGCAAAGAAGCCTTTCTGCTGCAAGCCTTTTTGGGTACTTTTGTGGCGACAAAAGTACCTGGCCCTGCGCGGCCAAGAGCGCGACAATGTAAGTTCATCACAACAATAATCGTTACCGGCCCCTCGGAGATTATTAATAATTGTAATTTTTTGCATGTATTAATGAGTTCCTTTCGGTCGGTTATCTTGGTTTCTTGTAATGATTTGATTTTAAGTTATTGATTATCAAGTGTATTTTTTCTTGGCATGTAATGTTAATTTGGGCGTTGCCTGCGGCCCGGGCTTTCCGTTGCAAGTCCTCGCTTTTCCAACCCACATCCCTACACACGCTGTGGGCTTTACACTGCAATCCCTAACGCGGGTCTACGCTCCATAACTGCAAAACCAAAAACGACACATTCTTATTTTATATGTCATCACAACTTTTTTAAGGGCTGCCTTGGTAATTACTCGCAATAATGTGGAGTAGATGTCATTTCACTTTCACAGATCCCGGTTTTTCTATTCAGCATGACAACGATATAATCAATCCCTCTTAATTTCATGCCCTATTTCACCGGAGAAAATCACCGGCTTACCGATAAAAACCTGCACTCCGGCTAATTGAACTAAAACCGCTGTAACGTTTTTTATTTGAGATCGTCATATCTGTGTATTCAATGAAATAAAATAATAATCACTTGACAATCAAAATATTAATACCATGAAAACTACATCAATCGCCATCGCTACCGTAATGTTTATGGTACTTGGCTTCGCAAACATCGCATCAGCAAAAACAGCAAAAAATGATGCAGCCGTTGTTTTAACTGATATCAGTAAAATCAACAAAATTGAAGTTTACGGTAACGTTGAACTTTATATATCAAGCGGCCCGGCCGACGAGATAAAGGTTTACAACCGCTATTATTCTGAAAACGCGCTGGTTCAATCACAAAAAGGCGTATTGCGCATTTCATCATATAAAAATGAAAAATTAGTAGTTTGGGTAACTGCAAACCAATTGAGCGCAATTAGTGCTTACGATAATGCCGATATCAAATCATTCGGTAGCTTTTCAGGCATCGACCTTGATGTTAAATTAAACAACAACGCATCTGCAAGCCTTAACCTGGATACTTACAGCGCCAGCATCACCTTAAGTGGTAACGCCAAAGCCGAGCTTAAAGGTAACACCAACGAATATAGCCTTACCCGCAATGTAACTTCAAATGTTAACAGTAACGGCCTGGCATACGCTCACGCTACCGAAACGTTGAATAAAGAAACCAAACCAAGGGTTGATGAATTTGCAACTTTATAACTTTATAACAGCCATTTTTTTGAGTCAATTATATACAGTGTAGCCGCCCCGAAAGGGGCGGTTTTTTTTGTGAGGTATCAACTATGGATATTAATAAGCAACCTCCACACTAACGCCATTAGCGCCCTGGTTTCTGATTTGACGCAGGTTGGTTCCATCTATATTGCATGAATACAGATAGTACAAAATTGAAGCTGGCGGTATTGTATGTGCCGAAAAAAATATTGTTTTGTGATCCGGAGATATTCTGATATTATCCGGAGCAATCACAATACCTGTTGGCATAGTGATATTAATTTTTTGCGGGTTGGAGCCATCAAAATTTGATGTCCATATAGCATTTGCCGGTTCGGTGGCGCCAGTCACGCCGTACAGCAATTTTCCGACTTGAGTAGCGGCATTAGCCGATATTTTACCGGTTGCATCTACAGAAATTGTTGTTCCGTCGGGGATTACACCGCCCAGTTTCGTTGTCGTAGCTGCTTGTAAGGTATAAGAATTGGGAGCTGATATTTTACCGGTTGCATCTACGGAAATTGTTGTTCCGTCGGGGATCACACCGCCCAATTTAGTTGTTGTTGCCGGTTGTAATGTATAAGAAGGTGTTTGTGAATTGGCTATTTTGGTGCAACTCATTTGAAAGATTGAAATTGCGATAGAAAATGCCATCAGCGCGGCGGCGCTTAAAAGTAATTTTTTCATGAAATTGTGATTAGATAATGTTGGTTTTTGTTTAGATATAATTAAGTAGGATATACGCTTATTGTGATAATCTGCCAGACAGATCTTCCAACAATTGATGCACTACACTATTGTTTGTAGTTTAACAGGTTTCGTTCTGTTGAGCAGCAATAATTCGTGATGATATTTACTGGTAATCTGAATTGTGGTATTGACCATAAGTGAGAAGGCGCGTGGTTTAGGCAAGACGAAAATAATAAATCGGTTAAAACATCACAAGCTTAATTGTAGCAGTAAACACGTTCCTCAATGTTCATCTCATTGTCATCAATAAAAATATAATTTTCATTTTCGACTTTTTGGTCTATTTTTGATTCGTCAAACAAAAACAACAATGGGCAAAGCAGAAAGAACCAGGCAATTCATTATCGAGACGGCAGCGCCGATCTTTAATGAGAAAGGTATAGCCGGTACTACCATTGATGACATCCTTGCCGCCACAAAAATGGCTAAGGGGGGCCTTTATGGGCACTTTGAAAGCAAGGACGAAATTGCGAGTGTAATGGTTAATTACCTGCTCGATAAGTTAAGCGATAAGGTAAATACCGTTATGGCTAAAGAAAAAACAGCCATTAAAAAAATCCTCGCTTTTATTGATATCTACAAAGATCCTATTGATTCATACATAGATGGCGGCTGTCCGATACTTAATTTTGGCGTTGAGGCTGACGATAACAATCCCATGCTTAAACAGAGGCTCAAAACAATGATTGAGGAAGGGCAGAAGGTTTTTGTGGAGATCATAAACAAGGGTGTTGCGGATGGTGAAATATCTTCTGAAATAAACGCCGCTGATTACGCGCTCAAGATGTTTACGCTGTTGGAAGGGGGAATGCTGGTATCAAGAGTGACTGGAAGTGGCAAATATATGAATAGCCTTGTGCGCATGCTCAAAAATGAATTGAAGGAGTACGAACTAAAATAATTTTTTTTTGATTATAAATAGACTTTTTGGTCGTTTTTAATCAAATGTAATAGAATAAAACACAATAACCGGAAACGGTATTTTTTAAAAATAAGAACCGACTAAAAAGTCTAAAATATAAAATCAATAAAACAAACATCATGAAAATTCAAAAAGTAATATTAGTAACCGGTGCCTCAAAAGGCTTTGGTTTAGAGATAGCTAAAACAGCATTGGCAGCAGGTGATAAGGTAATTGCCACTGTACGTAGCAAAGCCGATCAGCTGGCTGCTACATTAAGTAACAACCCTAACCTGTTGGTGGTAACAATGGACGTAACTAACGAAGCACAGGTTAAAGCCGCTGTTGCCGAAGGTTTGCTACGTTTTGGCAAAATTGACGTAGTGATCAACAATGCAGGTTATGGTATAGTAACCGCCATTGAAGAAGCCACTGATGCCGAAGTAAAAGCGCAATATGAAACTAACGTATTTGGTCTGTTGAATGTATTGCGTGCGGTATTACCTCATTTACGTGCTCAAAAATCCGGTCATATTATCAACGTTTCTTCATTATTTGGCTTTGATGCCATCCCGGGCTGGGCTTTGTATGGTTCAACCAAGTTTGCGGTTGAAGGTATTTCAAAAGGCCTTGCTGCAGAACTTGCTCCACTCAATATTAAAGTAACCGTAGTTGAACCGGGCTTGTTCAGCACCGAGTTCCTGAGCGCGGAATCATATAGTGCTGCAAAAAATATTATTGCCGATTATACCGAAACCGTTGGTCCGATGAGAACGGGTGCCGATCAGTTACACGGTAACCAGCCCGGCGATCCAAAGAAATTGGCTAAGGTTGTAGTTGATATCGCTCATAACGAAAACCCTCCGTTACACCTGCCTATCGGTAAAGATGCTGTTGGTATGTATAAAGCCAATGCCGAAAAAACAAGCAAAGAAATTGATCAATGGATAGCGGTATCAACCAGTACCGATCATGATCACGTTGCTACAAAATAATCAAACACAATTCACTCAACATTAAAATAGAAAATATCATGTCAACTAAAAAAATAGCTTTAATAACAGGCGCAAACCGCGGTATAGGTTTTGAAACCGCTAAACAATTAGGCGAAAAAGGCGTGGCCGTAATAGTGGCTGCCCGTAAACTGAGCGCAGCTGAAGAAACCGCGGTTCAATTAACCGAACAAGGAATTGAAGCATATGGCGTTCAACTGGATGTTACCAATGCCGATGAAAGAAAAGCGATTGCCGCCTACATCGAAAACAAATTTGGTAAACTGGATATCCTGGTAAACAACGCCGGCGTTGGCCCCAAAGACAATGATCTTTTTGTTAAAAAGACCGTTGCTACAACTGCCGATGAATTTGAATATATCTTTAATACCAACCTGTTCAGCATTGTATATCTTACCAATGAGCTGCTTCCTTTGCTTAAAAAGAGTGAGGCTGGTCGTATAGTTAACCTGTCGAGCATATTGGGTTCAATAACTATACATGCTACTGAAGGCAGCCCGATAGCTGATTTCAAACGCTTATCGTATTCAGCATCGAAAGCAGCTTTGAATGTGTTTACCGTTCTTTTGGCGGATGAATTAAAAGGTACTAAAATCAAAGTGAATTCAGCACATCCGGGTTGGGTACAAACAGAATTGGGTAGTGTTGAGCACGCACCTATGAGCGTTCCTGACGGTGCCAAAACCAGCGTTGAACTATCGCTTATTGGTGAAGACGGCCCTAACGGCAGGTTCATCCACCTTGGTGAAGAACTTCCATGGTAAATTGAACTGACCTCAATTGTTTTCTGGAGCGTCGTTGCCTTTAATAGGGTAGCGGCGTTTTTTGTTTTCTGTTGGATTATTTTTTCAAAATATTTGCGCAAGCAAATGCTTGCATTTATATTTGCAAGCAAATGCTTGCTTAATTATGAAAGCCAGAAGAGACGTTTACCAGGCGGTTGCTGATCCAACCCGAAGAGCCATCATTAATATGATTGCCACCCAGCCACACAACGTGAACACCATAGCCGCAAACTTTGATGTTACACGTCAGGCCATATCCTTACATATCCAGATTCTGGCCGATTGCGGTTTGATTAATGTTAAACAGCAGGGGCGCGACCGGATCTGCGAGGCCCGGCTTGATCAGCTTAGCGAGATCTCGGCCTGGGTTGATCAATACCGCCAGCATTGGGAAAGTAAAATAGATAGTCTTGAGAAATATGTAGTACAACTAAAAAATGAGAGAAATGGAAAACAATCAAAGTAACACTGCCAATCGCGAATTGCGCTTAACACGAACCTTAGATGCCCCGATTGAGCTGGTATGGGAAGTATGGACCCAGCCCGAACATATTGCCCAATGGTGGGGGCCCGACGGTTTTACCAATACCATCAGCAAAATGGAAATTAAGCAGGAAGGGGAGTGGGACCTGGTGATGCATGGCCCCGACGGTACCGATTATAAGAACAAAAGTGTGTTTAAAGAAATTGTTCCGCTTAAAAAAATAGTGTACGAGCATGTAAGCAGTCCGAAGTTTGTTGCTACAATTGAGTTTGAAGAGCAAGGGGAGCAAACCTCCCTGAGCTGGCATATGCTTTTTGAATCGCATGAGCAGTTTGTACAGGTGGTAAAAACATTTAAAGCCGATGAGGGCTTAAAACAAAATATCGAAAAGTTGAATCAATATTTGAAAGAGGCGAGCAAAAGATGATCTCTGTAGTAGCTCGATATTCTCACCGCTATTCGAAGTCTCTGACTTCGAATTTGCTATGCCTGTAGTTTGTAACTACAGGCTGCTACAATGAAATACGCTGTAGTTGCAAACTACAGGCATAGTCGACGAAGTCAAAGACTTCGGTCAGCATATCAGCGTATAATAATCCTATCTGTAGATTAATCTGTTATCATCCAAAGCGTTATTGTTCAATAACGCTTTGGTTTTTTATCGACAAATCACATCTGCACATTTGAAATCTGCACATCTGTAATCCCTACTTCCGTCTGCACATCTGAAATCTGCACATTTAAAATCTAAAATTCTTCCGCTTTTCACCGATATAAATCCGGTGTTCGCCGACTAAAACCTGCTGTACATCTAATTTGCCCGAAACCCCTGTAACGTTTTAAAAATGGGGGCGTCTTATGAGTGTATTAAATGAAATAGAAACACAAATAATTGACAATCAAAATATTAATCATCATGAAAACTACAATATTAACAATCGCAACCTCTTTAGTTTTAGCACTTGGAGTAACAACCGCAGCCAACGCAGCAACCAAAATAGATAACGGCGCAGCCGTAGTTTTAAACAACGTAAGCAAGATCAACAAGATCGAAGTTCGCGGTAACGTTGAAGTATATGTATCAGCCGGCGAAAACGAAAATGTTAAAGTTTACAACAAATATTATTCAGAAAGCGCGCTTGTACAAAACAACAACGGTACCTTACGCATCACTTCATATAAAAACGAAAAACTGGTAGTTTGGGTAACTGCCAATGATCTTAAAGCTATCGATGCTTATGATAATGCCGAAGTTAAATCATTCGGAAAGCTTGCCGCTCTTGATTTGAACGTTAACCTTTACAATAATGCATCTGCTAAATTAAATGTTGAAGCTTACGCTGCAACCGTAAACGTTAATGACAAAGCTAAAGCTGAATTTACCGGTACTGCCGATGTTTACACCCTGAACCACACCAAAGAATCATTTGTAAATAACAATGCATTTGCCGCAGTAAGCTTCACCGATAAAGTAACCAACGCTCCTGCTAAATACACCGTTGAAAACGAGTTTGCAGGTCTTTAATACCTTACTTTTGCAAAAGTCTATCATATATTCAAAAGCTATCACCTAAAATGTGGTAGCTTTTTTTAATTTTGATGTAACACTAAACCGCCATTCGGCGTCATAACAACCAAACTATGAAAAATTACCTTTCTACCTTCACTATAGCAGGCGCATTTATATCTACAGCCATATTATCATCATGTAACTACAGGTGCGTACACGGTTCGGGAAACCAAACTACCGAAAAACGCAAAGCCGAAGATTTTAAAAAAGTTGAAATTTCGGGCGCGTTTAAAGTTCACCTGAAACAGGACAGCTCATTAACCATTGATATCAAAGCTGACGATAACCTGATCAAATACATTTCGACGTCGGTTGAAAGCGGTACACTACATATCAAATCAAAAAAGAATTTCTGTGATCCCGGAGATATGGTGATCAATATTGGCGTAAAAAACCTTGAAGAAATTCAGGCTGCAGGCGCGGTTGAAGTTAATTCGGACGGTAAGCTGAATGCTAAAGATTTTAAGCTTGATCTTTCAGGCGCTACCAAGATAACCCTTGATCTTAACGCGGCCAATGTATCAACCGAAGGTAGTGGCGCTACAGAAGTGAGGCTTACAGGCCAGGCTGCATCGCATAAAATTGACCTGAGTGGTGCCGGTAAAATAGAGGCATTTGATTTTGTTGTGGGTGATTATGATATTGAAACATCGGGTATTGGCCATTGCAAGATCAATGTGCTTAAAACGCTGAATGTACATACCAGCGGCGCATCCGAAATTCAATATAAAGGTTCTCCGTCTACCGTGAATAACGATAAATCGGGAGCCTCATCTATCAAAAAAGTTGACTGATCGACCTTATAATTAAAGTATAACAAAGGGGCCGGGATCTAACTAATTCGCGGCCCCTTTGATTTATTAACCTCTTATCACTAATTAAAAATGAAAAAGTTTTTAAAATGGACAGCCTATGCAGTTATAGTACTTGTCCTGATTGCCATTGCCGGCGTATCGTACATTACACTGGCCCTGCCCAACGTGGGCCAGCCTGAAGCTATTAAAATAGATGCTACGCCGCAGCGCATTGCCCGCGGTAAGTATCTTGCCAACAACGTTACCCTGTGTATGGATTGCCATTCGGCCCGTAACTGGAGCACATTTGCCGCTCCCGCCGACTCGGCCATTTTAGGTTCCGGAGGCGAAAAGTTTGATGCCTCTGCGGGGTTCCCGGGTACGGTGTATTCGCCCAATATTACCCCTTTGAATTTAAGTAACTGGACAGACGGAGAGATTTTCAGGGCGATGACCACCGGTGTTAAAAAAGATGGCTCGGCGATATTCCCAATAATGCCATGGCCATATTACGCGAAGATGGATAGGGAAGACCTTTATTCCATCATTGCCTACCTGCGTACTTTAAAACCTAACGGTAAAAATTATCCCGGGCATCAGCTCGATTTTCCGCTCAATATTATTGTGCATACCATGCCGCAAAAGGCAGCCTTGGGTAGTATTCCCAACCCGGCGGATACCATTAAATATGGTGCTTATTTGCTCAATGCCGCGGCCTGTAAAGAATGCCATACACAAGCTGATAAAGGTAAACTGAACGAGGCTATGGCTTTTGCCGGTGGGCAGGGTTATATTGTGCCGGGAGGCAGCAAAGTGTTTTCCGCTAATATTACGCCCGACAAGGAAACCGGCATAGGCAACTGGACAAAGGAGCAGTTTGTTAGCAGTTTCACTCAATACGCCAACGGAAAAGTACAGCCAACACCGGTAAAACCGGGCGATTTTCAAACCATTATGCCCTGGTGGAAATACGCGGGTATGAAAACATCCGATCTGGAAGCGATTTACGCTTATTTAAAAACAATAAAGCCCATTAGCAACCACGTAGTGAAATTTGAAAGAAATAGGAATTAGAGGTTGGAGATTGGGTTTAAACGCCCATAATATTGTCTGAACTTGAATTTATTGAATTAAAGAATTTAAAGCTGATTTTCGATCAATTCTAAAAATTCGTTTAATTCAGGTTCAGACAAATTATACCCCATTGTTATGCTGTCCTACCGTTCAAGCCGTTTAAAAGCAGTTTCATTTTCCTCGAAAACAATATAAAATCAACAGCAAATTAAAAATAAATTCATACTTTTGCGCCTCGAATTTTGTATAGCACCAATTAGGTTTTAGGCTATATTTCAAAGGATTAAATTAAATACCCGGTAAAAGATGAATATTACACAGGAAAAAATTAATGACCTGAGCGCAGTTGTTAAAATTAACATCAACCCTGAAGATTATCAGCCACGTGTTGAAAAAGCTATAAAGGAAAATGCTAAAAAAGCAAAACTTCCTGGTTTCCGTCCGGGCATGGTGCCTGCAGCGCACATCAAAAAAATGTACGGCAAAAGCATCCTTGTTGACGAGATCAATAACCTGTTACAAGATACTTTAAATAACTACATCGACGAGCAAAAACTGGCCGTATTAGGTCAGCCGCTTCCTGCTCTTGATGATAACAAAGAATATAACTGGGATTTTGCCGATAACTTTGAGTTTAGCTATGAATTAGGCTTAGCTCCTGAGTTCAGCATCGACTTTTCATCAGCAGATAAATTAACGCAATACGTTATCAAAATTGATGACGAAACATTGGCTTCACGTATCAAAAATATCCGTCGCAGCTATGGCAAAATGACAAATCCTGACGTATCGGCAGACGATGACGTTCTTTACAGCGATTTGGTTCAACTTTCTGCTGATGGTAGTGTTTTTGAGGATGGAATTACCAACACCGCGTCTGTACGTTTAGATCAGATCAAAGATGAGGCTATCAAAGCTTCATTGATCGGTTTGAAAAAAGGCGACGTTGTTACGTTTGATATCCGTAAAGCTTTTGATAACGATGCAGCAAAAATTGCAGGTTTATTAAAAATTGAAGAGGATGACGCAGCTGATTTAAGAGGCGACTTCCAGTTAACTGTTAAAAACGTTAACCGTTTAGAAGAAAGCGATCTTAACCAGGAGTTCTTTGACAAATTATTTGGTGAAGGTACAGTGACTACCGAAGAGGAATTCAGGACTAAAATTACTGAAGAGCTTGAAAGCATGATGGTACAGGATTCTGACCGCAAGTTGCAGGACGATATGTACAAATTAGCTATCGCTAAAGTTGATTTTGCACTTCCAGATGAGTTCCTGAAACGTTGGTTAAAAGCCACTAACGAAAAACTAAGCGACGAGGAATTAGAAGGTGGTTACAATGATTTTGCTCAAAACCTGAAATGGACTTTGATCGAAAACAAGATAATTACTGATAACACTATCGAAATTAAATATGAAGATGTGTTTGAATTAGCTAAGATCCGTTTAGATCAACAGTTCAGGATGTACAGCCCAACCCCGATCCCTGAAGATCAGTTAGGTCAGTACACTGTTCAGTACTTGCAAAATAAAGACAACGCTAACAAAATATTTGAAGAGGTAAAAGCATTAAAGGTATTTGACTATATCAAAAATGTAATCACTTTAGATAAGCAGGATATCCTTTACACTGATTTCAGTGCATTGGTTACCGCAGCTCAGTAAGCAATTTTGAATCGCCCTTGTTAGGGTAGGTTTTATAATATATTCACCAAAAGCAACTCACAAGGTTGCTTTTGGTGTTTTTCCCTAATCCTGAACCCAGCGTCATTGCGAGGTACGAAGCAATCCCCGATTAACAGAATGCATAAGCAAGTCGCCCTGTAAAGTTTGGGATTGCTTCGTGCCTCGCAATGACGGGTTGGAGATGGCTGCTTTTGCTATCTTGTCGCTCAACGTTGGCGTTGTTACCAACATTTTGCCGCAACCTCAACTCTTAGTTTTTGACTAAAAAATTCCGGTTTAGTCACTGCGCTCTCATTAAAAAATTACTTAATAAAAACTATCTTGCAAAAAATCTATTCAACTAAAAACTATATTTATCGCGGGTAAGACGCCCGCATTTCCTAACGAACAACAAACAAAAACCATGAGCAGTAATATCGATAAAAACGAATTCAGAAAATATGCTGTTAAGCATCACCGCATTAACAGCCTTTATGTAGACAAATATATTGCAGGTGTTGAAAGAGGTAATATGCCAACAGGCGGTATCACTACCGTACCTACCGGCATGACCCCATATATCCTTGAAGAGCGCCAGCTTAATGTACAGGCCATGGACGTGTTTTCACGTTTAATGATGGACCGTATCATTTTCCTGGGCGATGCTATTTATGATAATATTGCAAACATTATCCAGGCTCAGTTGCTTTTCTTACAGTCGGCTGATGCTAAACGCGATATCCAGATCTACATCAACTCGCCAGGTGGCTCGGTTTATGCAGGTTTAGGTATCTATGATACTATGCAGTTTATATCAAATGACGTGGCTACCATCTGTACAGGTATGGCCGCTTCAATGGCTGCAGTATTGTTAGTAGCCGGTACCGAAGGTAAAAGGGCAGCGCTTCCGCATGCAAGGGTGATGATTCACCAGCCATCAGGCGGTGCGCAAGGTCAGCAGTCAGATATTGAGATCACCTACCAGGAGATCACCAAATTGAAAAAAGAGTTGTACCAGATCATTGCTGATCATAGCGGTGCACCTTACCAAAAAGTTTGGGATGCATCTGACCGTGACTACTGGATGATTGCCGAAGAAGCCAAAGAATTTGGTATGGTTGATGAGATTTTAAAAGGTAACAAAGGAAAATAATTTTTTAAACCTTCAGTTCTAAGTCTTAAGTTTGAAGTCAGAAAAAAAATTGACTTCAGGCTTAAGGCTTGGTACTTATGGTTGTAGACTTTGTTTTCTGACACTAATTATTTAACTTTGAGTAAGAAGACGAATCAGATGAATAAAAACAGCAAGGAGATCAGGTGTTCATTTTGCGGTGCCGGTAAACAGGATTCCCTGATGTTAATAGCAGGACTTGATGCACACATTTGCGATAAATGTGTGAACCAGGCCAATGAAATATTGGCTGAAGAGTTGAAGGTACGTAAAGTGAAGTCATCGCCTCTGGCGCCGGCCTTGCTTAAGCCATCAGAAATGAAGGCCCACCTTGATCAATATGTTATTGGTCAGGATGATGCCAAAAAGATACTTTCTGTAGCTGTATATAATCATTACAAGCGCTTAAACCAGCGTGTTGATAAAGATGAAGTTGAGATTGAAAAATCAAACATCATCATGGTTGGTGAAACCGGTACAGGTAAAACCCTGTTGGCCAAAACACTTGCCAAAGTACTAAACGTTCCGTTTTGTATTTGCGACGCCACCGTACTAACCGAAGCCGGTTATGTAGGGGAGGACGTTGAAAGTATCCTAACCCGCTTACTTCAATCTGCTGATTATGATGTAACCCTTGCCGAAAAAGGTATCGTTTACATTGATGAGGTTGATAAAATTGCCCGTAAAAGTGATAACGCTTCTATAACCCGCGATGTATCCGGCGAAGGTGTACAACAGGCTTTGTTAAAGATATTGGAAGGTACTATGGTTAACGTACCACCTCAGGGCGGTCGTAAACACCCTGATCAGAAAATGATCACGGTAAATACCAGCAATATCCTTTTCATTTGCGGTGGTGCATTTGATGGTATTGAAAGGAAAATCGCGAACCGTTTACGTACCCAAACGGTTGGTTACAAACTTAAACGCGACGAAGGAGATATCGACACCAAAAACTTCTACAAGTATATCACTCCTCAGGATCTGAAATCATTTGGTTTGATCCCTGAGTTGATTGGTCGTTTACCTGTGCTTACTTACCTTAATCCACTGGATAGGGAAGCGTTGCACAATATCCTTACCGAACCTAAAAACTCATTATTGAAACAGTACAAAAAACTGTTTGAATATGAAGGTGTAAAACTCGACTTTGAAGACGAGGTACTCGATTTTATTGTTGATAAAGCAATGGAATTTAAGCTTGGTGCAAGGGGCTTACGCTCAATTTGTGAGGCTATTATGATTGATGCCATGTTCGAGTTCCCATCTAAAAAAGATGTGAAACGCCTGAATGTAACATTGGACTACGCACACGAGAAGTTTGAAAAATCTGATCTGAAAAAGTTAAAAGTAGCTTAACGCACAGTATATAAGTAAACACTTATATTTATTAAAAAATAAAGCGCGCCCTGGTTCCTATACCGGGGTTTGCTGTATAAAAAGAAATCATATGAACGAAGAATTAGATGTAAAAAAGGACGGAGACAACGTCCAAAAAGTAAAAGAGGTACATACCCCAATTAAATCGGGCCTCAAAACAAAAGAAGCAATTGTAGCTAACTGGCTGCCACGTTATACCGGCCGACCGCTTGAAGCATTTGGCGAGTATATTATTCTTACCAATTTTTCAAAGTATATCCAGCTGTTTTCGCAGTGGAATGATAACGCGCCTATAATGGGGCTTGAAAAGCCCATGCAGAGTGTTACGGCCAACGGTATTACTATTATTAACTTTGGTATGGGCAGTTCGGTTGCAGCTACCGTAATGGATCTGCTTACTGCTATTCACCCTAAAGCCGTGATATTTTTAGGTAAATGTGGTGGACTTAAAAAGAAGAACAACGTAGGCGACCTGATATTGCCAATAGCTGCCATTCGTGGCGAAGGTACATCAAATGACTATTTACCACCCGAAGTGCCTGCATTGCCGTCATTTGCGCTGCAAAAAGCCATCTCGACTACCATTCGTGATTACTCACGCGATTACTGGACAGGCACCTGCTACACCACTAACCGACGCGTTTGGGAGCATGACAAAAACTTTAAAAAGTATTTGAAAGATCTGCGCGCCATGGCTGTTGATATGGAAACCGCAACAATTTTCACTACGGGTTTTGCCAACAAGATCCCTACGGGTGCCCTGCTGTTGGTATCAGACCAACCAATGATCCCCGAAGGTGTTAAAACCGCCGAAAGTGACTCATCTGTAACCGAGCAATTTGTTGAAACACACCTGCATATCGGTATCGAATCCTTAAAGCAGTTGATCAATAACGGGTTAACGGTTAAGCATTTGAAATTCTAAGGAACCATGATTTTTAGGATTTAAGGATTACCTGATAAATGATATCAAGAAATCCTTAAATCAGGAAAATCAAGGTTCTAATCAACGACCACCTGTTTCATCCCCTCTCTGCCGTAAAATACCGGGAAATACATCATCTCGGCTTTCGCTGGGTTTAGGGTGTATTTACCGTTGTAACGGGGGATGAGGTTAATGCTGAATGTATATTTACCCTGTTTAAGGGAACGGCAAAATATACTTACCTTCTCTTTAAAATATTCGCGGTGCACCTCGTTGTTTTGCCACGCTTGGTCCTTGCTTTCGTATGAGCATCCGGCGGGTATCGGGATTTCTACCATCACAAAATCCGCATCGCCGCGTACTGTTACTTCCGCTTTTAGTAATACAGGCTCGCCGCCTTTTAAGGTAGTAACTGTCTTTTCCTTACGTTCAAACCAGGTATCTACCGTAAAATCTTTGCTTACCTTTTCGGGCTTGCTGTTCCAAAACTGCTGGTAGCCGGTAATGTAAACAGGCAAGCTACCTGTTTTATTAACACTAATCTGCTTGTCGGTTAAAGTAGCTGAGTAGGGGAATTTGCTGATAGTTTTTGTATCGCTGCCATTCAATGTAATTTCCGATGGTTTAACCTGTTTATTTTCAATCAGGAGATCGGGGAGGATAGTTTCCAGGATCAGGGCCGATTCATAAGTATTGCGCCAATCGCCATGACGGCGTTGTTCAAGGAAGTAACCCCTTATCTTACTCAATAATTCAGGGTGGCTACCTTCGTTTTTAATAATATGGTAGGCCAATATGCTTAACTGTATCGAGTTATCAAAAAAGCGGTAATCATCCTCACCCCAATACATATTGCCAAACATGGTGCGCTTGCTTGGTTTGAGCAGGCTGTCCATTTTTATAGGTAAGCCCGATTCCTGGCGTAATAACATCAGCCTCAATTTATCATAAACTAATAAGCCACCGCCAAACGGTTCGCGAGCTTTAGCTTGCTTTTTCTCGATGATTGCTACATACTTCTGGTAATCAACTTTTGCCTCCAGTTTATGAAGCAATTGCAAACAGAGTATTTTATCCCTGTCTTTATAGCTTTCCAGCTGGTAAACGAGGTAGTCGGTTAATTTTTGTTTATCCAGTTCAACAACAAAACCCTCTTTTTGAGCATTGACAAGGGCCTCAATTGCATGAAGGCTTATCCAGAGCTCTTCGTTACTATCTTTCCACCAACCCCAGGTGCCGTTGCCCCTGCGGTTTTCCTGCATTTTTTTTATTACCTCTCTTATATTCTTTTCATACTTGAAATCCTCACCCATGAACTTTTTGATGCGACGTTCCATGAGCAGGCCTTTCAGTTTGGAAGCGAGTTGCTCATTGCACAGGTATTTGTATTCTCGCAATTTCCGGGTTTCTTCTGCAAGCACGGGTAGTGCCGAGGCTTCGGCGCGGAAAGTTATGGGGCCCAAAGCCGGATCGAACTTAAGGCTTACTGTTGTATCGCGGTCGAGGGCTTCAAAAATTCCTTTTGTTTCTTTAACGCCCTGTGGCATTACAGGAATTTTGCGTTGTTCGCCGTCAAAATAGCCGTTATCGCGTTTAATAGTGTATTCAAAAGTGAGGCTATCTGTGGAGGTTGCCGTAATGCTTAAAGTATCTATTTTAGAGTTTTTAATCTCCAGCTCATCCTGCTTCAAGGTTTGGCCGTTGTATTTAAAAACACGGGTAAGTTTTGCGGTGTTGGTATTATAGTTCATTACTTTACCTATCAGGTTCATTTCATCGCCTGCAACAGCAAACTGCGGCGCGATGAAGTTAGCGCTTAGCGGTTTGTATGATTTGATATTGCTTTCGGCAAAACCGGTTTGCTTGTTACCGTTTATACCGATAATAAACGTCCGCCAGTTGGTGATATCATCGGGGTAAGTAACCATGAAGCTGGCTTTGCCGTGTTCATCGGTAGTTAGTTTAGGTTGCCAGTAGGCATAATCAGAAAAGTTTTTGCGCAGGGTTGATGTTCCGCCGGTCTGCGTAGTATCAGTCTTTTGGCCTCCGGCCAAACCGGGTTTAGCTTTAGTTTTGATCACAATGACGCCGTTGGCAGCGCGGGCGCCGTATATGGCTGTTGCGGCAGCCTCTTTTAGTATACTTAATTCTGCAATATCATCTTTATTAATATCAGACAGTGAAGCAACAATTTCGCCATCGACAACTACAAGCGGCGGTGCCGATGGTAAGGATGATACTCCTCTGATCATTACTTTAAGATTCGGGCTTCCGTCATTTACAGAAACACCGGGCACCTGACCAGCTAATCCATATGTTGCAGTACTAACAGATCCTGTGAGTTCTCTTCTCATCACCGTACCATAGCCAACAACTACAACCTCCTGCAATAGCTTTGAGCTTGATGTTAAAGCAAGTCTAAGCGTTTCTCCGGGATGTATGGGCACCTGTTGCGTTTCATAGCCTATATAGCTTATGATAAGCCTGCCGTTTTTAGGAACCTTTATTTTAAATCGGCCGTTTGCATCTGTAAACGTTCCGGTTGCCGCGCCTCTAACCCTTATACTAACACCAGCCGCAGGCTGATTGTCATTGCCTGAAATAATGCCGCTCATTGTATCCGCAAAGCTGCCAGAATCCAGGTATTTGTCATTAAAAGCCTCTTTTATTTTCAATGCATCGTTTTCTATCTCCCGGTCCCCGTTGGTATATGCTCCCGTGCGATTATTGATGATGTTGCTGATCCTGGTACCTACCGAATCTTTAGCGTGTGCAGGCAAGACTGTAAAATTGTAGAAATTGGTTCCTTGTATTTTTATGACAACGTTTTCTTTAATATCATAGTTATCGCCTTTAAGTAAAAATAAAACCCGGTACCTGCCTGCGTTAAGGCCAGAAACATAAGTAGTATTGCCCGGATAGATCATGATAAAGTCCGGATCGTTATATTTATAGATGATGATATTTTTGATCAGGAGCTTTTTATCTTCCGGCTGAGTAATATTCATGCTGAGCTTGCCTATCTCGCCGCTTATGGTAGGATTATTAAAAAGCGCCTGCGTATTGCTGCGCAGATCAAGGTATTGCTGCCAAACGTTTTCGGCATCGGGGCGGGTAAGCACCTCCTGGGTATAATCATCGGCAGTGCCCTGATAAGATGATAGCACAGGGTTGAAGGGATAAGCGGTCGCGATACTTTTTTGCTTGATAAGACCCTGTTCAAATTGAAATGAATAGCCCGGTTCGGTGGCAAAATATCTTGAGCCGCTGCCTTTAACTTCCAGATTAGCAAAGTTTTCGGCTAATGGGCCTACAAGTACACTATTGTACTGGCCTGGATCCGCGTTGATCATGAATACCTTTTCGCTTTGGGTTAGCAGGGCCATTTTCCAGCCAAAATTATTGATAATCGTAATCAGATAGCGGTTAATCAGGTCGCACTCATAAGTGCTCAGCGTATCAGAAACTTTTGTGAATTTCGCACTGTCTGCATTAATGCTGAAGATTAGCTTCTTCGATTTCGGTACATCAATTGTATCTACCCAAACGTTTTGATGGCTGGTCCTGAATCTGAACGAATGTTTGCCCGGCGATACCGCGAAGCTGTAGCGTTTAAGCTGCCGTGTTTGATCGAAATAAACCGGCCGGTTATCAATGTAAAGAATATGAACAGGTAACACATCGCCGTTTTTAACCACAAATGGTGCTACTTGTGTAAGCGAGTCTTTAGTATCTTCTTCAACCTGGTAAATTTTATCAGGATGCGTAAACTGGTAATAGGCAATGCTGTCCAATCCCATTTCCTTGCTCCAGCGTTTCCAGTTGAGCTGCAGCGTACCAATGATATTAAATCCGTTGGCCTCAAAGGCCGCTTTTTGCTTGCGATAGGTAAAATCTTTGCCCAGATAGGGTACATAGGGCGTTCTGTAATTAGTAAACTTACTGGTCATCGACCATGCTGTTAAATCGGCATTGGCTACAGGCTGACCTTTTGCATCGGTAACTACAATGTCTGTTTTAGCCTGTTGCCCGGGATAAACAGATACAGGCTGACGTACATTAATGGTCATGAGTTTATCGCGGTATACAATATCCGTGGCTTCGGTTCTGCTTTCGCCCACCCATATGCAATGCACCTGAAAATTCACCATGTTTTGGTCATTGTAGGCACGTGTATAAAACAGGTTATCGGCCTGCCCTGCATCTATCAACCTGTTACCACCAAATACCGAATACCAGAAATGCAGGTGACGCGGGTTTTCAACTTTTACAAATAATGAGTCGGCAGTGCGATAGCCCGAAAGCGAGATCCCGGAATCATTGTTTTTAAGGTAAAGGTCGGCATAGGTGCTGTCTGTCTGGATGTTGTAGTTATCGGCATAGGGGTTAATGATAGTTTTGGAGGGCAGCATTACCTTGATCTTTGATATAGTATCATAACGGGGATTCAGCGTGCTGATAGTAGCCATTGTTTTGATGGGCTCACCATTGTCAAATGCCTCGCTCACCAGTGTATCACCGCTTAGTTTGGCGGTGACGCGAAACCGGTTATACCGGTAACTCATATTATTATTGGCCGACTGACGCTCGTTGTTGCTGTTCAGAAATTCGGAATTGATGTAATAGGTAACATCAGCCTTGGGGAAAATAGAATCGGGAATAATGAGTTTGGTTTCACCAATAGCGTCGAGCTGTAGTTGGTGCGTCCAGAGTTGATCGGGTACAAAAGTGTAGTTCTGGCGGTGTGTGCCTGTGTTGCGGGTATAAAGCGTGATATTAACCCGGCCATCCGTAACAGGCAGGTTATTTTCGTCTACCGCTTTGAGGTATAAGGTAGCCGGGTTTCCGGGGTTGTGTTCTTCTTTATCAACCCGGGTGCTAAACGTTATCGATTTAAGTTCATATTCCTCGTATTTAAATTCACCGGTCATATAAACCTTGCGTTTGGCTAAAAAGCCCTCATCGTCATCTCCTTTATAATCGTCAAGTTTATATTTTTCGCTCGATGGATCTTCGAGTGATATCGTGTAATCTCTGTCAAGCGAAAGGTCAAGGCTATCAGTTAGCGCGAAGCTATATTCATAAGCTCCGTCACGATAACTTTTTACCCTGCCAATGATCTTGCCGTCTTCATCATTCCGGTATCTGAGCCGTATCAATAATTGAGCTGCATTGATGGGCTTTTTTGATTTTTTGTTTAAGATAAAAGCCTTGAATTTTACTGTATCGCGTGGCTTGTAAATAGCCTTGTTGAATACCATAAAACCCTCGTAATCATGCCCCGGCAAAGGACGATAGTGGGGCTTATTGCCTTTTTTGAACAGGTTTTTAAAGCGATTCCAGGTGGCCTTGAAAAAACTCATACCACGATATGGGTTGTAGCGGTAATAGGATGGTTTCTCCTGCTTTTTTATATTGTAGTAATTGGTAACGCCGGCGTAGTCTACTTTCAAAATAGTGCCTTTTTTTGAAGCATCGGCTATATATAAACCGGCCTTTGTATCATAAGCAATTGTGTGATTGTTGGTTTGTACCAAAGCATTATTGATGATTTTGCCTTCATTATCAAGCAAAATAAAGCGCAGGTCATAACGGTTATCCAGCAACTTTAAATTAGCCGAATGGTTTTCGATAAGGGAATAGCTGAGCAAATTCTTTTTAGCAACAACCTGCATGTAGTTGCCGGGAGGGAGGGTATTATCCCATTTGGTATTCGTTTTAAATGAATCTATGGGATTGCGCAGTATCTGCTCGTCGGGTTTTTTATCCGGGTGCTGGTAAAATTTCAGCACATCGTCGGCAGTTACTTTATATATGTAGGTATAAAAACTGTTTTGCCGGCTTGGTGTTAGCACATTTTGGGCAAATGTGGTAGTTATGCAAAAACTTAAGAAGCTGAAAAATAAAAACGATCTTTTTAGTGTTGCTTGCATGTTTAGGTGTATTTTGTGGTAATGGCCAGCGGTTTAATTATATTTATTTGTGTTTGCATTTAAGATGCAGATGTATTTACTTTTCCATAAAAGAAATATCATTTAAGAAACTTATTTTTGAGGCGTAACCCGGCTATATATATCGGGTTAGTAGACATTTAAATTATGTGGTACAGCAACATACTTGATACCATTGGCAATACGCCGCTGGTAAAACTGAATAAAGTAGCAAAGGACATACCTGCTACTGTTTTAGCCAAAATAGAAACAACCAACCCCGGCAACTCCATTAAGGACCGTATGGCCCTTAAAATGATTGAAGACGCCGAAAAAAGCGGTAAGCTTAAACCCGGCGGAACCATTATTGAAGGCACATCGGGCAATACCGGTATGGGCCTTGCAATAGCTGCGGTTATAAAAGGTTACAAATGTATTTTTACCAGTACCGATAAACAATCAAAAGAAAAATTTGACGCTTTGCGTGCTTTTGGTGCCGAGGTAATTGTTTGCCCTACCAACGTAGAGCCGGAGGATCCGCGTTCGTATTACTCGGTATCATCGCGCCTGGAGCGGGAAGTTCCTAATTCGTGGAAACCTAACCAGTATGATAACCTGAGTAACTCTCAAGCGCATTATGAATCAACTGGTCCGGAAATATGGGAGCAAACCGAGGGTAAGATCACACACCTTATTGCAGGTGTTGGCACGGGCGGTACCATATCCGGCATTGCCCGTTATCTGAAAGAGAAGAACCCGGCCATTCAGGTTTTGGGGATCGATACTTATGGCTCGGTATTCAAAAAGTACAAGGAAACAGGTGTTTTTGACAAAAACGAGATCTATCCATATATCACAGAAGGTATTGGCGAAGATTTTCTGCCGCAGAACGTTGATTTTAGCCTGATTGATCATTTTGAAAAAGTGACCGATAAAGATGCTGCCCTCATGACCCGTGAAATTGCCCGTAAGGAAGGAATCTTCTCCGGTAACTCTACCGGTTCGGCAGTGGCAGGCTTGCTGCAAATGAAGGATAAGTTTAAAGAAGGTGATGTGGTCGTGATCATTTTCCCAGACCATGGCACCCGCTACCTCGGCAAAATGTACAATGATGACTGGCTGCGCGACCGCGGTTTCCTGAAAGATGAAAAGCTAACCGCCCGCGATATCATCAGCAAAAAAGATGTACAGGAGATCATCACCATTGATTGCGAAAAGAGCGTACTGGAAGCTATCAATACCATTAAATCGCTTAATATCTCGCAGATCCCGGTTACGCAAAAAGGCATGGTTATAGGCAAGATCACCGAAAGCGATATCCTCGATTCGCTGATCGAAAACCCATCGATTAAGTCACAGCCAATCAAGAACATTACTACCGCGCCGTTTCCGTTTGTTGATCTGAACACTTCAATCGACAGGATCTCGGCCATGATCAATAAAGATAACATTGCCGTGCTGGTTGAAGGTGAACAAGGCAAAATTGAGATCATTACCCAATATGATATTATAAACGCTATTTCCGCCTAAGAGGTTAAAGGTTAAAGGCGAAAGGTTAAAGGTAGCTGCAGTTTGCAATGTCCTTTAACCTTTCCCTTTTTAAGACCTTTTACCTTTATCCTTTCGCCTTTCACCTCAACATTACTCCAACCGCTTCTTCGCCAACTCCGGGCTATACCTTTGATTTAAGCGGTAATTTGGTGTAATGATAAACACAGCTGTTCCTTTTTCGCGGGCGAGTGGATTGCTTACTTCGCCTACTTTGGTAAAGCTGCCTATCATATTGCCGGCCACAAATTCTTTAATGTTTTTGCCGCCGCCATCATCTATATAGATCAGGTATTTGCATTTAAGGCTGTCGGGTGCCCAAAGGGTAAAGCTGCTGTTCAGCGATATTACATTGGGATAGCCGTATTGCTTACGATAATGATGTATGGCGCCGGCTTCACCGTAGTTATCGGCATAAACTAAGGTCTGCTTCTGATCGTCAGGACTGAGGCTCTTGTAGGCTTTATCCACCAATGCAGCCATATCATCCCAGCCCAGCATATCGGCGTAATCCTGGGTGGTGGCATGCTTTTTACCATCTTCCCAGATCATTGAAAAACGAACAGGCGGCAGGTGCTTATCCGCAAAGCGAAAAAACGCCAGGGTTTGATCCATCGGTAATATTGGTAGTAAAATAGGCAACAATAAAGCATTGGGCAGTGTAAACAACACGATTAAAGCGGTACGCAAAACATAACCATTTGTTTTTAATAAACGCTCAAAACCGAAAGCCCCTGCAGCAAACAACATGGGGTAGGCGCCAAATATGTAATAGCTTTTGCCATCCATCATCAGTAAAAAAAAGAAGATGAGGGCATAAGCCAGCGCCATGAACTGAAAATTACGCAGCCTGAACGAAAATATCAGGAATGCGAGCCCATTAAGCCATATAAACAATGCAACGCCGTTGACCAACAACTGCTGTTTAATAAAGTCGGTTGGAGTAATGTAGTCAAGTTGCTGTTCACGCAGGTTTTTCATGTGCGTAAAAACCGGCATGTGATGGTTTATTTGCCAGATAAGATTGGGCAGTACAATAGCCACTGTTATCATGACAGCGCCAAGAATATGCTTGTTGAATAGTAGTTTACGTTGTTTACTGATCAGTATGCCGATAAGGAGCGATGCTGCAAAAAACAGCATGGTGTATTTGGTTAATATACCAAGACCAACAGCTGCCCCGAGCCAGTACAGGTACCTTACATCGGTAGTGTTAAGATATTTTACCAAGAGCCAAACTGTTAGCACCCACCAAAACTGATCAAAAACCACCGGCTGAAAGAGATATTCACTTGCTGCAAAAGCAGGGGCGAAGATGAGCGATAAACAAGCAAGTGTTATGGCAAACTTTTTTCCGCCAAATTCAATTACGATAAGGCCCGTAAGCAAAACAATGAGCCCGCCAAACAGGGTAGGGAACAGCCTCGCGGCAAAAACCGAGTTGCCAAAACAGGTAATGGAAATTTTTGCCAGGATGGCTATAAACGGTGGTACCTCCTTGTATCCCCAATCCAAATGATCGGCTAATACAAGGTGCAGAAATTCATCACGATGAAAACCGAAATGCGATATAGCGAAAAGGTTAAGAACTACTTTAATAAATACAAATATCAGTACAAAATAAACGTAGGTAGATTTCCGGTTTTTGTAAGGCATTGTTTATATAATGGTTTTTTAAAGGTAATATTTTGAGGCGAAAGGCAAAAGGTTAAAGGCGAAAGGTTTTTAAAAGAAAAAGGTTAAAGGATGCCACGTTATGCAGCTACCTTTAACCTTTGACCTTTCGCCTTTAACCTTAAAAGCTTAAATACGGGTTATATCAGCACCTAAAGCTTTAAGCCTGGTATCAATGTGCTGATAGCCGCGTTCAATTTGTTCAATATTGTAAATGGTTGATTGACCTTGTGCTGAAAGGGCGGCGATCAGTAATGAAACACCTGCGCGAATATCGGGCGAGGTCATGGAAATACCACGTAATTTAACCTGGTTGTCCAAACCGATAACAGTAGCACGGTGCGGATCGCAAAGGATGATCTGGGCACCCATATCCAGCAGTTTATCCACGAAGAATAAGCGGCTTTCAAACATTTTTTGGTGAATCAGTACCGAGCCTTTTGCCTGGATGGCAACAACCAGCACAATGCTCAATAAGTCGGGCGTGAAGCCCGGCCATGGCGCGTCGGCAATGGTCATGATACTGCCGTCAATAAAAGTTTCAATTTCGTAATGCTCTTGGGCCGGAATAAAAATATCATCGCCTCTAAGCTCCAGTTTAATACCTAAACGTTTGAAAACATCGGGGATCATGCCCAGTTCTTTGTACTGAACATCTTTAATGGTGATTTCAGAACCGGTCATGGCAGCCAAACCAATGAATGAGCCAATCTCGATCATATCGGGTAATAAGCGGTGCTCAGTACCGCCCAGTCGTTCAACACCTTCAATAGTTAACAGGTTTGAACCAATTCCGCTAATTTTAGCGCCCATACGGCTCAGCATTTTACAAAGCTGCTGCAAATATGGTTCGCATGCAGCGTTATAAATGGTAGTAGTACCTTTTGCGAGTACTGCAGCCATTACCACGTTGGCTGTACCAGTTACAGAAGCTTCATCCAGCAGGATGTAAGTACCTTGCAGATTGGAAGCATCTACATTAAAGAAACCATTTTCGGGATTGTAATTGAATTGGGCACCCAATTTTTCAAAACCCAGAAAGTGGGTATCCAACCTGCGGCGACCGATTTTATCGCCACCCGGTTTAGGGATTGATGCCTTGCCGAAACGGGCCAGCAGCGGGCCAACTATCATGATAGAACCGCGTAGGCCACCACCTTTTGATTTAAATGCCTCAGACAAGAAAAAATCCTGGTTGATATCTTTGGCTTCGAAGGTATAAGTATGTTCGTTTACGCGTTCAACAATAACGCCCATATCGCCAAGCAGCTCTATCAGCTTGTTTACATCCTTAATGTCAGGGATGTTGCTGATGGTTACTTTTTCTTCGGTAAGCAATACGGCAGATATAACCTGTAATGCTTCGTTTTTTGCACCCTGCGGGGTTATTTCACCTTTTAGCGGTTTGCCGCCATTTATTACAAATGCGTTAGTCATGCGGAGTTTCGGATAATTGATAAGATCACCAATGATAAACTATCAAAGCTATGATCGGTTTTGCCAAATAATTTATTGGGGCAAAGATTAGAAAATTAATGCAGATAAAATAAAAGGCAGATGGGATTTATCGCTAATGCTATAATACAAAAACGCCATTGCTGTAGGGTACCAAACAATCACGAACTATACAGGGTATACCTGCTGATTGGTGATTGCTTCGTACCTCGCAATGACGCGTTTTTCTTAATTATGCGGGAATGCCCCCGAATTAATATTTTTTTGAACCTCCGCCGTTGTTACGGTTACGATTGTTTTGGTTATTGTTGCGATTTTGGTTGTTGTTTTGCCTGCCGCCGCTGCCGCCACCACGATTTTGATTGTTTTGGTTGTTGTTGCGACCGCGATTGTTGTTGTTGTTGCTGTTTTGCTGAAAGTTGTTAGGACGGAAATCAACACGGTTAAGATTAACGTTATCCTCCAGTTTCAATGTGCCGCCTGATAAAGCGTACAAATCAGACAGGATACTTTCGTCACTTACCGAATCTTTGTTCCATTGTACATAGGCCATTTTCATGAAATTGGCAATGGCCTGTATCATGTGGCGCTTACGATCAGGTTCTTCAATCGCTTTAGCCTTTTCAATCATCAGCTCAATGGTTTTGCCATAGTGTTTGTATTTAATACGCTGATTAGGGTAATTTAACGGTGCGGGCTTAATATGCACAGCCTCAGGCGATGGTTTTGGGTACGGCGAATCCACATCAATCTGGTAATCAGAAATGATGTGCAGGTGGTCCCAAAGTTTGTGTTTAAAATCGGCCACATCGCGCAGGTGAGGGTTAAGGAAACCCATCAGGTCAATAACTACCTGTGCGTAGCGGTTACGTTCTTCTTTGGTTGGCAGCGCTACAATATATTTAACCATATTTTGTACGTTGCGGCCATATTCAGACAGGATCAACTTGTTCCTGGTTGAGTTATAATCAAAATTTGCAGGCGTGTTTTCTTTAGCCATGTTAATAATTTTTATGAAGATTTGAAAGTTAGCCAGACAAATTTCCCTGATTGGAAGGGCAAAAGAGGCTAAAATTGAATTGTTACTTGTATTGAAGTAATGCAAATATAAACTAATACTTATAATACGCAAATTACGTTGGTTAATTGTTGCAATTATTTGTTTTATTTTAGCTTTTAAACATCTACAATTTGGAAAATCAGCAAATTACCATCACACATATAGATATATATCGCTTCAGTATTCCCATGGAGCCGTTCACTATTGCCACAGGAACCTTGGCGCATGCCCAAAATGTTTTTATCCGTATACATACCGATGCAGGCTTTTACGGCGTTGGCGAATGCTCCGCCTTCCCGATGATTGTCGGCGAAACGCAGGATACCTGCCTGGTAATGGCACGCGAGTTTGCCCGGTTATGGAAAGGTAAAGACGCTCTTGATATTGAAGCCCGGCTTCAGGAGCTGCACAGCTTCACCGCCGGCAACACCACCATAAAAAGTGCTTTTGATAACGCGCTGTTTGATATAGCGGCAAAAAATGCAGATATGCCCTTGTACCAGTTTTTAGGAGGCGAGAAACGCACTGTTGAATCTGATATTACTATAGGTATAGCCGGGCATCATACCATGGCTTTAAAAGCGCTTGATTTTAAGGCTTCCGGTGCTAATATTTTAAAAGTGAAGCTTGGCAAAAATGTTATTGAGGATGTAGAACGCGTTCAACAGATCCGTGAAGCGGTTGGCCCTGCTATGAAGATCCGTATTGATGCCAACCAGGGCTGGAGTTTTAACGAAGCTGTTTTTGCACTACAGTCGATAGCGCAATATGATATTGAATTTTGCGAACAGCCAATACGTACCTGGTATGACGACCGGTTGCCGGAATTGATGCAATTATCGCCGGTTAAGATCATGGCCGATGAAAGTGTGTATAATCATCATGATGCCCGTAAGCAGATCAATGCCGGCGCTTGCCACTATATCAATATAAAAATGGCTAAATCGGGCGGTATTTATGAAGCTAAAAGGATTCATGATGTTGCTGCTTCATATGGTATTCCCTGTATGATGGGAGGTATGCTGGAGAGCCGCATAGCTTTGAGCGCGAAATTACACTTTGTATATGCCAGTCCTAATATCCGGTTTTATGATATGGATACTTGCAAATTAGGCCACCTGGTTGATCCCTGTGTAGGCGGGGCCATGTACGATGGTTATCACCTGACCATTGATGATGCTCCGGGTATTGGTGCCGATGCCGACGAAGCCTTCCTGGCCGATTGTGAACGTTTTACTATTTAACCAATGCTAATCAGAAAAGCTACCATTGAAGACCTGCCTGTTTTGCTTCAGTTTGAACAGGGAATTATAAGCACCGAACGCCCGTTTGACAGTACACTCAAACCGGATCCTATTAGTTATTACGATCTGAAAGCATTCATATCCTCGTCCGAAGTAGAAGTTTTGGTTGCCGAAATTGACGGGGAAATAGCAGGCAGCGGATATGCCCGCATCAAAAAGAACCCGGATAGCTACTATGATTTTGAAAAATATGCCTATCTGGGGTTTATGTACGTATTGCCGCCACATCGCGGTAAGGGGATAAATCAGGCTATTATTGAAGAGCTTAAGAAATGGGTAGCAGAACAGGGACTGGCCGAAATAAGGCTTGAGGTTTATAACGATAATACTGGTGCCATCAAAGCCTATGAAAAGGTAGGTTTTGAAAAGCGGATGATTGAGATGAGGATACGTATATAAAAAAACGAGCCGGTATTTTGTTTAATATACCGGCTCGTGAGTGATGTCATAAATATTTTATAACAGGGGCTTTCGTTTCCATTTGTTTCCGCTTAAGGTTTTGGCGGTGGTGTTTTTTTCCTGTTTGGATGATTTTGGATCGTGCAACTGCTTTGATGCATCGGTCTTTTCTTTGTCCAATTCTTTAGTTGCCATGGTTGTTTGATTTTGTATGATTAGATAATATCATAAATTTATTATTTGTTTTACGCAAATCAAAAAATAACCACGGTTAACTTGAAAATTAAGGCTTCACGGCATTATTCCGATAACTCAGCAAAATATTTGTGAAACAACGGAATGGTTTCAATGCCCTTATAATAATTGTAAATATCATATTTCTCATTAGGCGAATGCAGCGCATCGCTATCAAGCCCGAAACCCATTAATACGGTTTTTAAACCAAGTTCGGCCTCAAACAGGGCTACGATAGGAATGCTGCCGCCGCCACGGGTTGGGATAGGCTCTTTACCAAATGATTCGGCAATGGCTTTTTGCGCCGCACGGTAAGCTACGCTATCGGTAGGGGTTACCGCAGGTTCGCCGCCATGATGAGGCGTTACCTTAACTTTAACGTAAGGAGGCGCGATGCTTAAAAAGTGATCGGTAAAAAGTTTAGTTATAGCTTCTGATGTTTGGTTGGGTACCAAACGCATAGATATTTTGGCATTGGCTTTTGACGGCAATACCGTTTTTGCGCCTTCGCCAATATAACCACCCCAAATACCATTCAGCTCAAGGGTTGGACGGGTGCCTGTACGCTCAAAGGTGCTATAGCCTTTTTCGCCCCAAAGCTCAGTAACGTCAAGGTCTTTTTTATATTCGGCTTCATCGTATGGGGCGCTGTTCAGGGCGGCACGTTCTGCTTCTGTAAGCGGCACTACATCATTATAAAAGCCAGGGATTGTGATGTGATTGTTTTCGTCGTGAAGTGTGGCAATCATTTGCGCCAGGATGGTAATTGGGTTGGCGACCGCGCCACCGTAAACGCCGGAATGCAGATCGCGGTTAGGGCCGGTTACTTCAACTTCAAGATAGGATAGGCCACGTAAGCCGGTTTCGAGCGAAGGGTGCTCCATGCTGATCATCGATGTATCGGAGATCAATACAACATCGGCTTTCAGTTTCTCCTTATTGGCTTTAACAAAGATGCCCAGGTTTGAGGATCCAACTTCTTCTTCGCCCTCAATCATAAATTTGATGTTGCATGGAAGCGTGTTGGTTTGCATCATCAGCTCAAAAGCTTTTACATGCATGTAAAACTGGCCTTTATCATCGCAGGCGCCGCGGGCATATATTTTACCATCCCTAACAGTTGGTTCAAATGGAGGGGTTTTCCATAATTCCAGCGGATCGGGTGGTTGTACGTCATAGTGGCCATAAACCAGCACAGTAGGCTTTGACGGATCTATGATCTTTTCGCCGTATACAATGGGGTACCCGGCGGTTTGGCAAATTTCAACATTATCTGCTCCTGCATCGCGGAGTCTTGCTGCCACATAATCGGCAGTTTTTAGTACTTCTGGTTTGTATTTTGGGTCGGCACTAACCGATGCTAAACGTAACAGGTCAAATAACTCATCAAGTAAACGCTGTTTGTTTTGCTCAACATATTGCTTTATGTGCTGCATAATATTATGGTTTGCAGCAAATATAGCTAATTAGGTCATTGTAGTCATTAGGTCATTGCGTCATTAAAAGGATGAAAGTTTTAACAAAATCCTTATGGATGACTGGCAAATATCTTTTTAGGTTATTATCAATCTGCAGATCCTAAGTCCTTTTTAGGGGCGTCGGCAGCCTTGGTTGAAAATCCTGGTTTCTCGATTTTTATTTTAACCACTTCTTGTTTAGCTTCTTTATGAGTTAACGAAACTGCGGTAAGCCCTGTTGCTATTAAAACCGCTGCTGCTATGATGAATTTTTTCATGTTGTTAACTTTTTATGATGAATTGTATTATAGTTGAAGAGGGCGATTATGCCATGAAATCAGCAGAACCTAAATCTCTTTTTGGGCCAGGACCAGATTGAGCAAAGTCAGCAGAGCCCAAGTCACGTTTTGGCTGAGGACCGAAAGCAAAGTCAGCAGAACCTAAGTCACGTTTTGGCTGAGGGCCGAAAGCAAAGTCAGCAGAACCCAAGTCACGTTTTGGTTGAGGACCGAAAGCAAAGTCAGCAGAACCTAAGTCACGTTTTGGCTGAGGACCGAAAGCGAAATCAGCAGAACCTAAGTCACGTTTTGGTTGAGGACCGAATGCGAAATCAGCAGAACCTAAGTCACGTTTTGGCTGAGGACCGAAAGCAAAGTCAGCAGAACCTAAATCACGTTTTGGTTGAGGGCCGAAAGCGAAGTCAGCAGAACCTAAGTCACGTTTTGGTTGAGGACCGAAAGCAAAGTCAGCAGAACCTAAATCACGTTTTGGTTGAGGGCCGAAAGCGAAATCAGCAGAACCTAAATCTCTTTTTGGGCCAGGACCAGATTGAGCGAAATCAGCAGAACCTAAATCTCTTTTTGGACCAGGACCAGATTGAGCGAAATCAGCAGAACCTAAATCTCTTTTTGGACCAGGACCAGACTGAGCAAAATCAGCAGAACCTAAATCACGTTTTGGTTGAGGGCCGAAAGCGAAATCAGCAGAACCTAAATCTCTTTTTGGACCAGGACCAGACTGAGCGAAATCAGCAGAACCTAAATCTCTTTTTGGGCCAGGACCAGATTGAGCGAAATCAGCAGAACCTAAATCTCTTTTTGGACCAGGACCAGACTGAGCGAAATCAGCAGAACCTAAATCTCTTTTTGGACCAGGACCAGACTGAGCAAAATCAGCAGAACCTAAATCTCTCTTTGGACCAGGACCAGACTGAGCAAAATCAGCAGAACCTAAATCTCTTTTTGGGCCAGGACCAGACTGAGCGAAATCAGCAGAACCTAAATCTCTTTTTGGGCCAGGACCAGACTGAGCGAAATCAGCAGAACCTAAATCTCTTTTTGGCTGAGGACCACGAGCAAAATCAGCAGAACCTAAGTCACGTTTTGGCTGAGGACCGCGAGCAAAATCAGCAGAACCTAAATCTCTTTTGGGTTGAGGGCCACGGGCATCGGCAGAGCCTAAATCACGTTTTGGTTGAGGGCCGTTGGCGGCATTTGCTATAGTAGCGGTTGATAATATGGTGCTTAATGCTAAAGTTGCTATCAGTGTTAAATTTTTCATGATGTTTTAAATGTGTGGGGGTACTTAAATATTTTTTTTGTTGATTATCTCTGTTGTATGTTGTTTCTTGTTTTATCAGTCGGCGCTGCCTAAATCTCTTTTAAAGCCGGTTGTTAGTGAGTTTACCGGTGCAATCACAAGTTTTTCTTTGCTTTCGTTTTTGCTTGTAGTTGATGATAATGCACCTGCGCTAAGCACTACTGTTGTTATGAGGATGAATTTTTTCATGTTGTTTTATGTTTATGATCGTGAATAGATAAATCAGTCAGCACTCCCCAGGTCTCTTTTGTAGCCGGTTGTAAATAAATGAAGGTTAGCAAACTCAACTTTAGGGCTTTCTTTTTTGCATGATGAGATAGCTCCTGTAAACAGAACTGCTAAAGCGATGGTGATTATTTTTTTCATGATCGTATGATATTATCGATGTTGAATTTCTGTATTGATTTTTTAATTGATCTCAGTCGGCACTTCCCAGGTCGCGTTTAAAACCTGTTGGTGTTTTAGTGAAATTGACAGCTGTTGGCTGTGCATCTTTTTTTGCCGATGATGACAAAACTGATGACGGTGACAGTACCCCGGCGCCTACGGTAAGGAGTACAAAAAACACTGTTTTTTTCATATTGATTAATTATTGTATTTAATATTCTATTTTTTAAATTAATACGATAGTAAATATTTAATAAAACTCGTTAAGCTTATTTAAAGCTTATCACAAATATTTCAAAACCCGGATTTTACTCTCTGTTTTTTTAAAATGCTGTGTTATTTAAATCTTAAATAAATGTTATCTGTTTCGTATTTTTACACTGTTAATTATTCGGTTAAATTACTAATTTTAAATGTTATATCATTTGTGTTAGTTGCTTGCAGAGTATACAATTTATTGCACGTTTTTCACATTATTTCACTTATTTGATATACAAACTATAGTCAATATTGTATATTTCATGTATATATTGAAATATTATTGTAATTGGTTATAATCTGCTCAATGCGGTATGGGATAATTGTTTTTTACGTATTTAATACGCTGTATATCAAATATTTAACACTGCAAATATAAATATGTTTTTTAATTAGTTTGAAAAAAATATAAAATAATTTTCCACAGTGTTTTTTATTCTTAACATTAAATATAATTCAGCATTATTTTATAACTTTCACCCCAACAGAACGTAGAAGTTTTTTGATGAAAAGAATCGGTACATTTATATTATTCATTTTATTATCATTAACGGTATACGCGAATGATATTAATGATGTTGCCGCTACCGATACTAATGAGGTTATATCCATAAATGCAAATGCATATAAAAACAGGTTAACTAACCCCGAGCAAACCGTTCAGGATGCTAATAAGGCACTCAAATTATCAACCAAACTCAATTACATTAACGGTATTGCCGAAGCTTATCGTGTTATTGGTATAGGTAAATACTATTTAGATCAGCCCGAAAAAGCTATAGAAAACTACCTTAATTCGCTTTCATATTTTACCCGTAATAATAACCTGAAGGGTGAGGCGAGCGTTTATAATAACATTGGTATCCTATTCAGGGACCATGATTATGAACGCTCTCTTGATTATCTTAATAAAGGGTTGGAGATAGCTCAAAAAATAAATGATGCTAAGCTGCTTGGTTCATTGTACCTGAACATAGGTAACGTTTACACGCGTAAAAATAACCTGTATATGGCGCTTAAGTTTTATGATAAAAGCTTCCCCATATTTCAAAAACGCAAGGACAGTATTAACATGATCCAGTGTTTGCAAAACAGGGGTGTTATTTATTTTAAGCTTAAAGATTATGATAAGGCGCTAAGTTTATTGCTTGAGGCCAACACTGGGGCAAAAGCTGGCGATTTAAATGAATCCGTAGCCAGCGTTGACCTTACGCTTGCAGCGCTTTATATGGCCAAAGGTGATTTTAAAAACGCGGAGAAGATGGTGCAGGAGGGCACTGCCTATACCCAATTGGTAAAAGATCCAAAACTTGATTACGATTATAAATATACTACGTACGAACTGGAGTATAATAAAAAGAATTACGCCCGCGCGGTAAATTTATTGAGAGAAATTTATACCCAGGATAGTACAACCTATAAAACCAACGTATCGGCACAAATGAATTTGGTTGAGGCTAAGCGCAGGCAGGAAGAGCAGCTAAAAGAGAATGAAAGAATTGCCGAACGCCAGGCTTATGACCGGTCGAAGTTTTGGGCTGTAACTGTAGTTGCGGGTTTGTTGCTGGTAGTAATTGGGTTGCTTATAAGCAATGTGAAACGCAAGGCCAAAACCAATGCCCAGCTTACGCTTTTAAATGGTGAAGTATCGCGGCAAAAAGATAACCTTGACCGTATAAATCATCACCTGGAAGAGATTATCGACGAGCGTACCAAAGATCTACAGCTAAAAAACAAAAAGCTTTCGGAACATTCATCTTATCTGTCGCATCAGATCAGGGGACCAATAGCAACACTTCGCGGCTTAATTAACCTCGAAAAAGAAGGCCTGGTTGACCAGGCCGAATGTTTGGATATGATGGATAAGTGTGTATCTGAAATTGATGAAAAGATCATCGAAATGAGCGATATGCTGCATAACCCACCCCGGGTTTAATACGCAAAATGCACAGGTAAATTTGAATGTATCTGTGCTTCAATAAGCCCCAGGTATATACAATACCACGATATCATTTGTAACACCAGCAATTGCCTGTGTTGGTTGTAGCCCTGAGTTTCAAAAGCCAGTGTTTCACTGGCTGATGTTACAAAAAATCTTACCTCTCCTTTGCTTGGTTTAAAACGAGCCTTCAGTAAATCAAAAGCTTTAACTTTTAGTTTGCTTTTGGGATCATGGATGATGCCATCACTCAGGTTTTCGTTTTTTGATATAGAGATAAGATAATTTGACATACGCTTTTTATTTATACCCGTATGCCACAATTATTACTCCAAAACCTTTATAAAGCGCTCATTATCGATAAATTAGCGAATACAATAAAATGAAATTTATTTAAATTTCGTTTTATTAAATAATGTTAACTGGTATTTAATGGAAGCCGTTTGGCTGGATACTAATACGAAGCAAACAATATACACTATCGATAAATTGTAACATTTTCAGCACACAATTACATGGCCACTACGGCCTTGTTACGTAGCTCTTCATAAAGTAATATAACCTTACGTTGTAAATTGGCAATTTCCGATTCGCGGTCTATTAGTTTTTTTTGTGCTACGCTCAAGCTCGAAGGTTTCGTATCAACCTCTTCACTATCGAGGGCAAGCAGGTGTACTACATTCACATCAAAAATATTAGCGATTTGTTCCAGGCGCGATAAGTTAATATCGGTTACACCTGTTTCAATTTTTGAAAATGCCGGAATTGAGATGCCCAAACGGTTGGCCACATCTTCCTGGCTCCATCCATGTTGGTGGCGTAATGTCCGGATGTTTTTACCAACGGATTTGTTTGTCTTCTTTTTTACAGTATCACTCATGTTCAATTAATAATTAAGGGAAAGGACACTGAAGACAATCCAAATGGTATGCCATCATTAAATTACCTTTAAATTAGTGTTATAAAGGCAATTTAATGATGGGGTGTGGAAATGCCTGGGGAAGCAATTCCTCAAAGTAGGGATTTTTAACTCTTGGTTTATGTTTACTGGAGAATGTAAAGCTTCGCGAATTTTAGTAATAATTGCTTTTGACCAATCTCCTTAAAGAATATGGTAGCCTTAATATCGGGCTTATTACCCTCCAGTGAGATCACTTTACCGAAGCCGAAACGTTCGTGCTCAACCTCCATACCTACCTGCAAATTAGAGGTGTCAGAAGGTTTGAAATTGGCTGAAGGTACGTGAGCCTTTGTCAGTATAGAAGTGGTTTTTACAGGCGCGGCAGCAGCCGGCTTAGGGCGTGAAAAGCTGTCGGGTTGTTTGTCGCGGCTCCATGCTTTGCGCTCGTCGTCAAACGGATTACTGGCCGATGATGGTTTTGCGGTGTAGTCAAGCTCAAGGAATTTAGCGTCAATTTCGTCTAAAAAGCGGCTTGGCTCGCAATTAATCAAGGTTCCGAACTTGAAACGCGAAGTAGCATAACTAATGTGCAGCTTACTTTCGGCACGGGTTACGGCTACATAAAACAGGCGGCGCTCCTCTTCCAGATCACTACGTGAGTTAAGCGACATTTGCGACGGGAAAAGATTTTCCTCCAAGCCTACAACATAAACCTGCGGAAATTCAAGACCTTTTGATGAATGGATAGTCATGAGGGATACCGTATCAGCATCCTTGTTTTTATCCTTGTCATCGTTAGTTAATAAAGCTACATCCTGCATGAAAATATCAAGGCCTTTTTCCTCAATATCCTCACGTTCCGAAAACTCTTTAATACCGTTTAAAAGCTCCTGGATATTTTCGTAACGGTTAAGGCCTTCCACCGATTTATCTTCGTAAAGATCCTTCAATAAGCCAGAATGTTGGGCTACATATAAGGCCGATTCATAGGCTGATTTGGTTTTGGCCAGCACCTGGAAACTCTGGATCATGGTAGCAAAATTGGCTACCGCGCCGGAGATTTTACCTTCAAGATATTTACCCGGTTCAACTATTACCTCCCATGGGGTTATGCCGTGCTGATCGGCTGCTACAATGATCTTATCAACCGAAGTATCGCCAATGCCGCGTTTAGGATAGTTAATAACGCGTTTTAAGGCTTCCTCATCATTGGGATTAAAGGTGAGCCTGAAATATGCTATCAGGTCCTTAATTTCCTTACGCTGATAAAATGAAAGCCCTCCGTATATCTTATAGGGGATGCCCAGCTTACGCAAAGCCTCCTCCATAGAGCGTGACTGCGCATTGGTTCGGTAAAGTATAGCAAATGCCGACCATTTAAGCCCGTTCGAGCTACGGTCCTGCATAATAGCTTCAGCTACTATTTTGCCTTCCTCGTTATCGCTGAAGGCACGCATAACCTTGATCTTATCGCCCGATTCTTTTTCGGAGAAAACATTCTTTTTAAGCTGATCTTTATTATTGCGGATGATGCTGTTGGCTACATTTACAATGTTTTGAGTTGAGCGGTAGTTTTGCTCCAGCTTAAATACCTTCAAATCCGGATAATCCTTTTCAAAGTTTAAAATATTCTGAATGTTAGCGCCACGGAAAGCGTAGATACTTTGAGCGTCATCGCCCACAACGCATAAGTTTTCGTTAACGGCAGCCAGCTTTTTAACAATCAGGTACTGCGAAAAGTTGGTATCCTGATACTCATCCACCATCAGGTACTTAAACTTATGTTGGTATTTATTAAGCACATCAGGGTGCAGCTTCAATAACTCGTTGGTTTTGTACAACAAGTCGTCAAAGTCCATAGCTCCTGCGCGGTAGCAGCGGGTGGCATACATCTCGTAGATCTTGCCCATTTGCCCGCGACCGCTTGAAAAGTCATCGGCCTGGATCTGTTCGTTCTTGTTATACTCCTGCCACGAGATCAGGTTATTTTTTGATGCCGAGATGCGGTTGAGTACAAAGTTCACATTGTACAGCTTGTCGTCGAGGTTCATTTCCTTTAAAATGGCCCTTAAAACGCTTTTGCTATCGTCGGTATCGTAAATGGTAAAATTGCTTGGGTAGCCAATTTTTTCGGCTTCAACCCGTAAAATTTTGGCAAACACCGAGTGGAAGGTGCCCATCCAGATATTTTTGGCTTCGGTACCCACCACATGGGTGATACGCTCGCGCATTTCGCGGGCGGCCTTATTGGTAAAGGTAAGCACCAGTATATTAAACGAATCAACACCTTTACGTATCAAATGCGCCACGCGATAGGTAATAACACGTGTTTTACCCGATCCGGCACCGGCAATAATCATTACCGGTCCTTCAGTTTGTTCAACCGCTGCCCTTTGTTCGGGGTTTAATCCCTGTAAATAATCCAAAATCTTTTCCTCTTTCTATGAGGCAGCGAAATTAAGGTTTTGGGCTGAAAGGGGAAAGGATTTCGGATATCGAATTTGAGATTTCGGAATTATTTTGGAAAATTGAAATGATGAGTGTCTGACATAATTTTGCGATCGGACTATGCTCTTAAGCTACTCTTAATTCAAAAACTTATTAATAGTCTTCACCAGCTTATTTACATCAAAAGGCTTAGGGACAAAGGCATCATAACCAAAGTTAACCAGGGCTATGGCCTGTTCATGGTAGGCAGAGATCAGGATTACGGGGATGTGACGGGTATCTTCGTTACTTTTAATCAACTGGCAAATACGACCGCCGTTGAGGCCTGGTAGCATATAGTCGGTTAAAACAAGGTCGGGGTTGTAGTTTTTTACGGCTGCAATAATATCATCGGTACGGTTAAGTCCGGTAACCTCAAAGTCATGGAAAGTGAGCACTGTTTCCAATACCCTTAAAATTTCGGCATCATCTTCAATTATGAGTATATTTTTCGCCATAGATAAATGCTAATTGATGTTTGATTTGCTATTAGCTTCTTAATGACACAAATAAACAAAATGTTTTATAATTAAAAATATTCCTATTGTGTTTAATTTGAGTGGATATGGGAATATATTATTGGTATCGACCTTATTAACAGTACGATATAGCGGTATTGTACCTGTATTTTATCTTTTTGTAAAGATAATTGTTTTGATGTTTATTTCGTTAAAGTGATTGATAATTAGTTAAATGGGGCTGTTTTAATTATAACGGGCAGTATAATTGGCCGTTTTGTATCCGTGAGATGCAACTCATTGAAAGTTAAGGTGTCATTTATGGCATAACCTGATAGATATGATTTGCAAAATGAAAACTAAATTTCGCCCCGGTCGGCTGATGCTTTTGATGTTTTTTATTGTTGTCGCAAACCGAAGCATTGCTCAATCTGCCGATAAATCGGAAGGTGATAATAGTGTTATAATGCCTCGGAATGATGCCGACACACTCGGTAATAATGCGACGGCGTTTATGCCTCCGGCAGATCCTTTAAAAAATGCCGGAATTATTTATGATGAAGATAACGCGGACAATCAAATAAAAAATGGCGCGCTGAAGATCGCTTCAAAAAAATATAGCAAGCTTTATGCCGCCGGTAAACTGGATGAGCTAATGATTGAAAACCGCTTTGGCGAGGTTAAAATAAACACCTGGAACCGTAGCGAGTTTAGTGTAGAAGTACAGGTAAACATTTACGCCGATAAACAAACGGACGCCCAGGGCTTTTTAAACGCCATTAATATAAGTGACAGCAGGAGGGAAGCGCTTGTATCCTTTAAAACTATCATTGGGGATAATGGAATTAATAATGGCAATGTTTTATGGAAAGGAGAAGATAAGCCCCGTATCAAGAAAATCGAGATCAATTACATCGTTTTTATGCCTGTGAAAAACGCGCTCAGCATAATCAATAACTACGGCACAACTATTCTACCCGATTTTGAAGGGAAATTGATGTTGAACAGCCTTTATAGTAACTTGAAGGCAAAAAGATTGATCAACCCGCTCAACTACGTAAAGGTAAACTTTGGCGATGTCGATATTGAAGGCTTTAGCGGTACCAGGCTGGAGGTTTTACACGGCAGTCTTGACCTTAATGAAGGTAGCAATTTCAGCGTAAGCGTTAGCTATGGTCCGGCACGGATAGGGAAGATCTATTCTTCGGCTACTATTGATGCGAGATTTGGCAAGCAATTCAGGATTGAAGACATCGACAAAAACATAAAAACATTGCATGTAAACGCCGCTTACACCAGTGTGCAGGTAGGCCGAATTACCGGGGTAAATGCCAATTGTGATGTGAGTACCTACTACGGAACCTTAAACAACAGCGATCCGCAAATCACGTTAACGAGTGATAAGTCGCCCGATAATCAGGAGAAAAGCTACAAAGGCCGTTTGGGTAAAGGCGATGCGAACCGGAATATTGTAATTAAAACAAACTTCGGCCGGGTTAATTTTGATTAAAGCAAAGACACAAAAAGGCGATGAGCTCAAACACTCATCGCCTTTTTTAATTCTTTCTAATCTCTAATCCCGGAAAATCCGAAATCGAAATTCCCAAATCCGAAATCAAAATCATTCTCCCCTGTAAACGTTGTTTTTCAGGTCAACATCGGGTAGTTGGTGATCCGGGTCAATCTCCATGCTTTTAATGGCCGATGTTGATGGATATTTAAATTTCCACACACCATCACGCTGCCAAATATTTACCGGCAAATGAAGGATTTCCGTTTTGCCGTTAGCCTGAACAATTTTAAGATCAACAGGCATGGCCACTTTTTCGTTATTAGTCAGGGTGATCATCGCGCCATTGGCCGGGTTGCCCTTAATGTATGTTACCGAACTAATAGCCTGGTCAAGCTTCCAGGTGGTAAAGAACCATGATTTCCAAAACCAGTTCAAATCTTCGCCGGTGGCATCATTCATCGCCCTGAACAGGTCATAAGGCAGCGGGTGTTTAAATGCCCAGTTTTTTACATACTCGCGGAAAGCGTAGTCAAAACGTTCGGGGCCAATCACTACATTTCTTAAGATATCTAAACCTAAAGCGGTTTTAGTATAATACTGACCGTAATCATTTAGACCAATAGCCTCAGGAGCGGTCATTAGCGGGTCTTTGCTGTTGCGGTAACCAGCCAGTACATTTTGTGCCGAAGTGCTTCTTTCAATATACTCGCCGTTGTTGAAAGCTTTGGTGGCATACTCGTTAATGAACGTGTTAAAACCTTCATCTTGCCACATGTATTTGCGCTCGTTTGAGCCAACTATCATCGGGAACCAGTTATGGCCAATTTCATGAGTAACGTCGCCCCAAAGGTCGGCTTTTTTAAGGTTGCTCAGGCAGAAGATAGCACCCGGATACTCCATACCCAAAGCCACGCCTGATACGTTCACTGCCGAATTCCATGGATATTCAAAGTATAGGTTTGAATAAATCTCCATGCTGTTTTTCAGGTACTCGGTTGAACGGCCCCAACCATCATTACCCGAACTCTCAACCGGGTAAGCAGACTGTGCAATGCCTTTACGTCCTGAAGGGAAGTTAACCCTTGCGGCATCCCAGATAAACGCATCTGAAGCGCCCCAGGCAATATCACGACTATTTTCCATTTTAAAGTGCCAGGTAAGGGTGCCCTTAAACGGACGTGTTGCGCCTTTGCCAACTTCGGATGCGCTGATGATAGTTACAGTTTTATCGCTGTTGCGGGCTTGCTCCAACCTTTTTAATTGGGTAGGTGTAAGTACTTCTTCAGGGTTTTGCAGATCGCCTGAGCCAACTACAATTTTATTTGCAGGGGCGGTGATGTAGTAATCAAAATCGCCGTATTCACAATAAAACTCGCCTAAGCCCATATAAGGCAGCGTGTTCCATCCTTCCACATCATCATAAACGCACATGCGTGGGTACCATTGGGCAATTTCATAAACATAGCCCTGTTTAAATTTTTTGCGGCCCATACGGTCGGCACCATAAAAAGGGATAGCAAAATCATAATTTACCTTGATTTCTATTTTTTCGCCTTTACCATCCATTGGGGTATTCAGGCGTAGTTGCATGCGGGCATCGGTAATAATCGGCTCAACTTTATAAGTTTCGCCTTTATAAGTAATATCAACAGAAGCAATATGGTAGCCACCTCTGCTAAAACCGCGAACATCAAACCTGTCGCCGGTATATGGCGTAACCGCCGCTCCGCGCGAATCCGGTTTAAAAAGATTTTGATCTAACTGCAGCCACAGGTAATCAAGTTTATCGGGACTGTTATTAGTATAGGTGATTTTAACTTCGCCGGTAATGGTGGTGTCTTTACCTTCGTTAAGCGAAGCTTTAATCTGGTAATCAGCTTTATTTTGCCAGTAAGCCGGCGAAGGTTTGCCGGCAGCAGAGCGTGTGCCACCGCTGGTAACCGGCCAGGTAATAGGGCCAAAAAGGTCCTGATGGTTATATTTAACAGTGTCGGAGTTTTGTGCCGATGCCGTTCGCGTTAACGGCATTAGCGCTACAGCGCATAATAAATAATTCAGTTTTAAACAGTTCATCTTAAATTTTTGACAATAAGGGGGCAAATAAAGGGAAATAATTTGTGAGTTTGGCAATTTAAAGTGTCATAAAGCCTGTGTATTAGTGATTTTAGCACATTAATATGAATCTGGAAAATGTGCCGGATCAGACATGAATAACCACCTCCCCGTAAAACTTTTCTAAATAAATACCATTTAACTTACAGGTGCAATTATATCTGCACCTTTGCAGCAAATACATTTATCATATATGAACCGTTTGGCCAATTCCACATCGCCTTATTTATTGCAGCATGCTAACAACCCGGTTAATTGGTACCCCTGGGGCAAGGAAGCCCTTGACAAGGCCAAAGCCGAAAATAAGCTCATCCTGGTGAGTATTGGATACTCGGCCTGCCACTGGTGCCATGTTATGGAGCATGAGAGTTTTGAAGATGAAGCCGTGGCGGCCGTAATGAACGAGTATTTTGTTTGTATTAAGGTAGATAGGGAAGAGCGCCCCGATGTAGACCAGATTTATATGAGTGCCGTTCAACTGATGAGTGGCCGTGGGGGCTGGCCGTTAAACTGTATCTGCCTGCCCGATCAGCGGCCAATTTATGGTGGTACGTATTTCCGTAAAAACGACTGGACATCGCTGCTCTTTAACCTTGCCGATTTTTATAAGCAAAAGCCTGAAGAAGCCGAAGATTACGCTGTGCGCCTCACCGAGGGAATCCAAAAATATGAGTCGATAGAGTTTGTAGTAGCACAGGCCGATCATACCAAAGATGATTTGCAAACCATAGTCACTAACTGGAAACGTTATTTTGATAAGCGGGAGGGAGGCAGTGGTAATGCGCCCAAATTCCCGATGCCTAATAACTGGCAGGCTTTGATGCGTTATGCTTATTTAATGAAAGATGAGGAAGTTGCCGAACAGGTAAAGCTAACACTGCATAAAATGGCTTTCGGCGGTATTTATGATCATGTTGGCGGTGGCTTCGCACGTTACTCTGTCGACGGGCTTTGGCATGTACCGCATTTTGAAAAAATGCTGTATGATAACGCTCAGCTGATTAGTCTGTACGCAGAGGCCTATACCTGGCAGCCCGATGAATTATACAAACAGATAGTTGACGAGATCATCACGTTCAGTACCCGCGAACTGATATCGCCTGAATATGGTTTCTATTCGGCCCTTGACGCTGATAGCGAAGGCAAGGAGGGTAAGTTTTACATCTTTACTAAAGGTGAAATAGCAGAAATTTTAGGTGATGACACGGAACTGTTCTGTATCTACTACAATATTACCGAAGAAGGTAATTGGGAAGAGGAGGAATCAAATGTATTATTCCGTAAGGATAGCGATGAGGCGTTGGCTGAAAAATTAGGACTTGCTGTTGATGAGCTGCTTGTCAAAATAAACGCCTCAAAACAAAAAGTATTTGAAGCGCGTGCCCAGCGTGTAAGACCGGGCCTGGATAACAAGATCCTGGCATCGTGGAATGGCTTAATGCTTAAAGGACTTGCCGATGCGTACCGCGCTTTTGATAAACCGGCATATCTCGAACTCGCGCTGAATAACGCCGGGTTTGTGTTAGATCAACTGCTTGGCCAAAATGGCAGGCTATCACGGGTTTACAGTGCCACATCGTCGCAGGATAGTCCGGTTGCGTTTTTGGATGATTATGCTAATATTATTGACGGTTTGATAGCATTATACGAAGTGACCTTTAATGAGCATTGGCTGCTTGAAGCGCGTAAACTGGCTAATACGGCCCTGTTGCATTATTATGATGAAACCAAAGGCATATTCTTTTTTACAGCCGATGACGATGAGCAGCTGATTGCCCGCAAATCGGAGATCATGGATGGCGTAATTCCGGCATCCAATTCGGTTATGGCAAGGGTGCTTAAAAAGTTAGGCTTGCTTTTTGATAACGAAGAGTACACTGAGGTTTCGGCGCAGTTGCTGCGCAATGTTATGCCGCAACTATCTAAATATGGCTCTGCCTACTCAAACTGGGTAATGCTGCTGCTTGATGAGGTATTTGGCGTAAATGAAATTGCGATAACCGGCAGTAATGCCGAGGCTTTCAGAAAGGAAATGGAAAATAATTACATCCCCAATAAAATTATGTTGGGTGGTAATACAGGAAGTTTACCTTTGTTGCAGGATAAGTTTGGTACATCAACACAAATTTTCATTTGTAAAGATAAAACCTGCGGATTACCTGCTCATAACCCGGCCGACGCCCTTAATGAAGTTGAAGCCAGATTTTACAACTAAAAACAATTTACAATGAAGATTGCACCACAGCACGTAGTATCATTAACCTACGATTTGTACGTAGACCGCGAAAACACAGGTACCGAAACTTTGGTAGAAAGTACCACTCAGGAACAACCCTTAACCTTTTTATTTGGTGCAGGCCAGATGCTGCCTAAGTTTGAAGAACACCTGAGCACACTTTCAACTGGCGACAGCTATGAGTTTCGCTTATCTCCGGAAGATGCTTACGGCGTATATGATGAAGAAGCAGTAGCAAACCTGCCTAAAGAAATGTTTCAGGGTACCGAAATTCCTGAAATTGGTAGCATTTTGCCTTTACAGGATAACCAAGGCCACCGTTTCCAGGCTATGGTAGTTTCAATTGCCGAAGATGCCGTTATTGTTGACCTTAACCACCCAATGGCTGGCCAGGAACTGCACTTTAAAGGCGATATCCTTAACGTACGCCCGGCAACGCCTGAAGAACTATCTCATGGCCACGCACACGGCCCGGATGGTCATCACGATCACTAATAGCAGGCCCCACCCAACCCTCCCCTAAAGGGAGAGGGCTTTAAATAAAAAAGGTTCATTTTGCATAATGCAAATGAACCTTTTTTGTTTATCCTGCTAATAAAAGTTTCCCCTTTAGGGGAGATTTAGAGGGGGCTTAGTAAAACTCCAGCCCGCCGTCATTCCTGAAAGCGCACTTTATAATAACCCTGGATGATACCGGTTCGCCATTTATTGTCGCTGGTATAAAAATTTTATCGGCAGGGTCGGGTACGTCGATACTCATATTAAATACTTTTTCGAAACTGCCACTAAATACATGCACTTTGAATGAGGCAAGTCGCCCCAGAGGGCTAACCAGTAATTCAACCATTCCAAATGATACATTGGGGTTAAGGTTAAGCAACTCGGGCGGAAGCTTAAACAGATTAAGATAAGGCAGGTATCCAAAAAAACGACCGCCTATTTTAAGTGGTTTGGTAACCCGTGCGGTATCGTTAAGTTTTACATCCACAACATATTGCAGGTTTGAGGTGCTGTCTTCCGGTGCTTCGTAGGTGATTTGGTTGGCCTTATAGTCAAAGTTTTGTACCAGGTGCCCCCGGTTATCGAAAAAGTGCCAAACACCACTTCTTTTATCGTTATCATAGTAACCGCTTGCCAGCGCGTAATTTTTTTGATAAAGGGCCTGGTATAAACCCTGGCGGATGCCTCTGTTGGTTTTTAATACATTAAACCGCTCTACTACCGAGTCGGTAAGGCGATTTTTTACAATAACTGTTTCCGGGGCGTTTTTAGCTGCAACATCTTTGGTTTGTGCAAACGCATAGCCGATATATAATATCGATATAAAAGTTAAAATAAGTTTTCTCAATGCAGGGATATAGATTGTTGTAAATATATAACAGCAGTTAAGTTATCTCCAAAAAAAAGCAGGATACAAATTATCCTCTGCCTCCACGCCGACCACCGCCACCTCCAAAGCCACGTCCGCCTTCACGACCACCTTGCGGGCGACTGCCGGTAAATTTTTGCAGCCTGATAGCAAAACTAAGCATGAAATATCTGCCCAGCCTATTCGTACGGGTATCAATGATCTGGTTGCCTGAGGTAGTACGTGTTACGCCCTTATTCTCATCAAAAATATCAAAAGCCTGGAAACGCAGGGAAGCGATATGCTTTTTTAAAAACTGGTATTCAACGTAGCTGCTTAACAGGGTAGGGTTAGCTTTAACAGTGCTGCTGAAGCCATGATTAATAGTTTGAGTTAAGTTATATCCCAGCACCCAGCTGTAAAAAAAGTAATTGCGGCCATCAAGTCCTAAGGTCCATGTTTGCGCGTTTGTATTTACTGTGGATGGGATACTGTAGCGTGTGGTGTTGATACTGTAATTAGCGCTGATTTCGCTATCCATAATACTGTCAATATCTACCCTGAGTTTGGCTCCCTGGTTAAGCACCCAGTTTTTGCCCTCATTGCGCTGGTTTTCAATAAACGATATGTTATTGTTATAGTTGGCACCTCCGTTTAACGAAACGGTAAATTTGCGTTCTGCAAAAGGTTTTGAAAAGGAGTAATTACCACTTATATTATAAATACCGTTGGTGTTAACATAGCGGGTTGCCTGGATGGTGTTATTGCCTTTGGTTGTTTGGGTACTATCGGTAACCGGCGATGAGTTGGTAACTATAGCATCCTGTGTTTCTGAAAATGATAAATTGGTGAACAGGGAATTACCACTTGCAATATCAAACTGGTTGTACCTGATATTGATGCTATTGGTAAACGAAGGCTTTAAGTCAGGATTACCGTAAACCCTGTTTTGTGGATCTGAATAATCGGGTTGAAGCTGTAACTGGGCAAATGAAGGTTGCGCGTTTGAACCACTGTAATTAAATGAAAACGAATGGTTTTTTGAAAAGTTATAAATAAACCGCGCCGTTGGAATAACATTAAATGTGGATGTGGTAGTATGAAAATTGTGCGATTCGCCATCAAGTTTGGAAGGCTGAACAGCCAAACCTAAAGTATAGTTATATTTAGGATGCACGCCACGCAGGTTTAATCCGAAACGATTAGTAATGAACTGGTAATTATAGAGCGTACTCAACGAATCTACATAGGTTTGATTACCTGTCGCCGGATCTATCCGGTAGTTGTAGCGATTGTTATCCGTGTTGGAATAATTATAGCTGTAATTAGCTTCAAGGTAATTTGTTTTGCCGATAGGCTCGATATATGAAAAATGCAGGCTTACCCTTTGCGATTGGTTATCTGAATTGATCTGCTGGAACAAGGGGGTTACAACAGTATCCTGTCGGGTAGTGTACTTATCATTAAGTTCCTGGTCGTTTTTAGAATAGCTTGCATTGGCGTTTAAACTAAAATTACGCCCTTTTTTATGGAATTTGTGATTATATAGCACATTGATGCTGCCGGTTTGCGATGAGTTATTGGTTAAAGCCAGCTCGTTACCGGTAACTACCGATTCTTTACGCGAATTGCTAAACGTGTCGGTGCTCATGTTTTCGGCAGTGGCGTAAGAAAAACCGGGGTTAATTTTAATATAGTTGGATGTATCTATTTTGTACTCGATGTTAAAATCAAAGCGGTGGTTCAGCCCATGGTTATGATTGGTGCTGTTGTCCATGTTAATGATATTACCTGATTGGTAAAGGTTTTGCTGAACGGTTGTACTGTTGATATCCCGGTCTTTATCGGCAAAGCTGTAACTGCCGTATACAGTGACTTTTTTACTCCAGTCGTCGCGGTAATTGGTACCTATCGAGCGGTTGGTAGTGATACCGTTTGCTGTACTAACACCTCCGGCACTGCTTCCGCCGCCACCACCGCCACGCCCTGCACGACCGCCACCGCCACCGCTGCTGCCTATATTGAATGTGTTTGTATTGTTATTATTCCAGGTGCCAATGAGTGCCAGCTGCCTGGCATCATAAAATGAATTGGCCGACAGGCGGGCCTGGTACCTGTCATCGTTACCTACACCAACACTTCCCTGGCCAAAGTTGCCCTTGCTTTTTCCTTTTTGGATGGTGATGTTCAGGATCTTGTCCGGGTCGCCGGTTTTGATGCCTGTTAAATTGGCCTGATCGCCGTAATCGTCAATCACCTGGATATTTTCTACGATGTCGGCCGGGAGGTTTTGGGTGGCGGTTTGTACATCCCCGGTAAAATAATCCTTGCCATTAACCCGTACTTTGGTAACCTGTTTGCCATGCGCGGTTACGTTGCCATCTTTATCAACGCTCACACCGGGCAGTTTTTTCAATAAGTCCTCTACTGGCGAACCTTCCCTTACTTTATAGGCGCTGGCTTTGTATTCAACAGTATCTTCCTTAATGGTAATAGGGATCACGGCCGAAACCACTACGGTATTCAGCATATTGGTTTGCACTTTTACCTTGATCGGGTCGAGCTTAATAGGCTTGGTATCATTATCCATTACATAACGGCGGGTAAACGGCTGGTAGCCGATACCGCTTATGGTGAGCTTAAAGTTTTTGGAAATTACTGCCGGGAAAACGAAAGCACCGGCGGTACTGGTTGCTACTACTGTGCTGTCTTTATCAGATATCAGTTTTACGGTAATGCCGGGCACAGCGCCAACGCTGTCAATTACGGTTCCGTGTACCTCGCGCGGTTGCTGAGCATAGGCCGTTGACAAAAAAAGAAAGCTGATAAACGCAAGCAGTAAGTGTTTTTTCATAGTTTAGGGTCAATTTAGGTTATTGACCCTAAAAGTTTAATGAAGGTTTAATGATTTGACCCTATGTAATACTAATGTTGCATAAATTGTATTTTAGCGCATAACCTTATACTATATTACCATTATTTATGAGCACTTTATCCGATATCGACGGCTATAAAAGCGTAGCATTTTCACAAGCCACCATTACCGAACTGATGATCCCTTCATATTCTAATTTTGGCGGCAAAATCCACGGGGGCATCCTGCTTTCGCTGATGGATAAGGTAGCTTATGTGTGCGCCGCAAAACACGCAGGAAACTATTGTGTAACCGCGTCTATCGATACTGTAGATTTTTTGCAACCTGTAGAAGTAGGGGAGCTGGTGTCGTTGATGGCATCGGTAAACTATGTGGGCAATACATCACTGGTGGTTGGCATCAGGGTGATATCTGAAAATATCAAAAATCATTCGGTAAAACACACCAATACCAGCTACTTCACCATGGTAGCTAAGGATGAGTTTAATAAACCTGCTAAAGTGCCCGGCTTAGTGCTTGAAAACCGCGAGCAGGTGAGGCGTTTTATTGAAGCCCGTCGCCGTAAAGAAATTAAACAAAGTTATATGAAGGAAGTTGAACAGATTCAAATGCCTGATAACTATGAACATTGTATTGAAATGCTAAAGGGCGAACGCTGCCTTGTTGCCGGATAGCTATTGCGTATATAAAGTTTATTATTAGATTGCAGTCTGAAACTATTAACGAGAATGACGAGGCCTGTAGGTTTATTACTGCTGTTATTGATGCATGGTACCACATATGCGCAAAAAACAAACGGAACCGAACCGAAAAGCTCTCCCACGTTAATCAAAACTATCGACAGCCTTAACCAGCATATAGAAAACACCTACGTTGGCGCCCCGCATGAGGCCAGGGCACTGGCCGAGCATGCTTTACTGCTTTCGGAAAAAATAAAATACAATGACGGCACCGGTCGTGCTTTTTTAAACTTAGGGCATGTATATTGGTCGCAATCATATTACCCCATCAGCTTGTTTTACTTTAATTCGGCATTAAGTTATCTGCCGCAAAACAAGCCCTTGTTACTTGCTCACTGCTACAGTTCAATTGGCCGGGCTTATACCGATCTGCAAAACTACGGCAAGGCCCTAAAAAACCTGGAGATAGCTGCCCGCTTTGCGGGGCATGATTCTAAAATGCTGGCCGAGGTTTACAATGAACGTTCATTTGTTTATGCTAAACTGAAGCAATTCGATAAGGGCATAGCTAACGCCAAATTGGCCATGCAACTTAGTCGTACCGTAAACGACCAACCCGCAATTTGCATATTATACAGCAGGCTGGCTAATGCATACCGGTTAAAAGGGCAATATCAACAAGCTATCGCTTATTCGGATACGGCGCTGCACATGAGTTATCTGGTTAATAACAAGCGTTTGAGGGCCATATCATTTATTGAACGCGCAGTTATTTATAATTCATTAAACCAGTACGATAAAGCTATTGAGCTGGCTCAAAAAGGCGCTGCATTGTCTGACAGCATAGGGGTTATGGATGGTATTTCGTCCGCCTATAAAACCATGACCTATAGCTTTGAACAAAAGCATGATATGGTGCAGTCCTTAGCTTATCAAAAAAAATATACGCAAGCGCTTGATAGCCTTAACGCTACTAACAAGCGTAAAAATACCGAGTTGATCCAAAGCTATTTTGAACTTAACAGCCGCCTTAATGCTATCGCGGCAGTTGAACAAAGGGCTAAGGAATACAGCGCGAAGATCCACCTGCAAAAAGTAATCATTATTACCTTGATTATTACATTGCTTATTGTGATAGTGGCTTTATCGGTTACCTATTATCATTATAAACAAAAACGAATATTAAGCAACCGGATGCGTAAGCAGCACAAGGCTTTGCTGATTCAGAAAGATTTGATAGAAGAGCAATCTGCAAACCTGGCCGATGTTAACAGTCTTAAAGATAAGTTACTGGCGGTAATTGGTCATGACCTGCGTACACCGCTTGCCAACCTGCATTCTATTTTGCGACTGTATCATACTGGAGTTTTAAACGAAAACGAGATACAGGGCCTGATGAAAGAGATAGAGCCTGTTGTACAGAGCGCAGAGTTAACGCTATCAAACCTGTTGGAATGGGCCGGCAGCCAGATCAAGGGGATTAATCATGAACTATCTGCGATAGATATTTACCGGATAGGTTTGGAGCTGGGTGGGATATTCAGCTATCTTTTTCAGCAAAAAAATATCAGGTTTGATAACCTTGCTTTGCCGGGAACCTGTGTTCAGGCAGATGAAAGGCATATCAAAGTAGTATTAAGTAACCTGATCAGCAACGCTATCAAATTTACCGGCGATAATGGCGTGGTTACTTTACAAAGTGCTGTTGACGGCAATATGCTTGTCATTAGTATTGCCGACACAGGAAACGGCATCCCTGCCGAAAAACTGGACAAGTTATTTAGTCTCAATACCAAATATTCCGCAACAGGCACCTCCGGTGAGACGGGAAACGGCATCGGGCTGTTTTTATGTAAAGAGCTTATTGAGTTTAACGGCGGCAGGCTTTGGGTAAATTCGGAAGTAAATAAGGGCAGTACCTTTAGTTTTAGCCTTCCTTTGGTTACAGATTAATCTCTCCTCAAAAATTATTCCTATTTAAAACATCCCGTTTTGCTACATGATTAATGCTTATTAAGCAAATGTAGCGGAAATAGCCTTTTATACTTTCATATAAAGAAATTTAATTATTCTGAAAAAGTTTTAATCATTTGTTGGGTAATTTAAATCTATTTAACCCGTTAATACGTATAAGCAATAAGTAGTTTTTACTATATTGTGACAAAATAAACATAAATTTCCCACTCGCTTAACTAATCTCCCCAAAACTTAATGGCATTTTTAAACACTGTGCTCGAACCACCTGCATATGGTTGGACAGATGAACTTGGCAATCTCTCGAAACCCACCAACAAACAAATTGTAAAAGAATTTTTTAAACGGATCAATGTTTTCGCCGATAAAAAAAACTGGCTTTCATTTTTAAGCTGGTCGCTGGTGCTGGCCTTAGTGCCTTTTTTAGGCTTGTTCATTTTTAAATACTTCAGCATTACAGGCTTAATTGTTGCCTTTGTATATAGTATGATCATCATGGGTACCCATGGTACCATCTGGCATCACAGGTATTGCACACACGGCGCTTACACCTTTAAAAATAAGTTTTGGCGGTTTTTTACCCAAAACCTTACGCTTAAGATCATTCCGGAAGAGATCTACGCGGTATCGCACCACGTGCATCATGCTTTGTCTGATCAGCCGGGCGATCCATATAACGCGCAAGGCGGTTTCATGTATTGCTTCCTTGCCGATGTTAACCACCAGCCCATAGCCCGCAATATGGACGAAGCCTGTTACAAAAAATGTGTTAACCTAATGAAACATACCGGCGTAACCACCAATACTTACAAACAGTATCAAAAATGGGGAACCCTCGCCAACCCAACCCGCACCGTAATTGGTATTATCCTTAACTGGGGTTTCTGGTTCACGGCTTTCTATCTGTTAGGTGGCCCAGCACTGGCCTGCGCGGTATTTGGTTCGGCGGGGATCTGGGCAGTTGGTGTGCGCACATTTAATTACGAAGGGCATGGTAAAGGAAAAGATATGCGCCGCGAGGGTATCGACCATAATCGCGAAGATATGTCTATCAACCAGCTATGGCCCGGATATGTTGCCGGCGAATGGCACAATAACCATCACCTATATCCTAAAAGCGCACGTTCTGGTTTTAAACCGTACCAGTTTGATTTGGCCTGGTGCTACATTAAAATGATGAGCATGCTGGGTGCTGTAAGTTCATACCGCGACTCTAAGGCTGATTTTTTAAAAGAATATTGCACCCCGGTTCCGGTTATTGTGCCGGTGGCTGTACCTGTTGCCGAGATATTGGTAGCGGCGGAATAGGCGGTTCTTATATCATTATATTTAGCCATAGCGGGTTTACCGTTATGGCTTTTTTTATGTTTTTTTCTCTAAAGCCACAGTTGGCGTCACTATAAATGTTCAGAAGATTGAGGTGGGAAAAAACATGTCATAGCGAGGAGGAACGACGATGCAATCTCGTGCTAATGCAGATTTTGTTACAATAGAAAGCCCAGCAAGGTGTTAAAAATACACTTTGTAAAAATCTGGTTATATCCTAAAAATGTGGAGAATTGTTAAAATAGTACTATCTTAATTGCAAATTGATTATATACCTTTAGTGAACCGATTATAGTGTACACTAAACACCAAAACCAATGCGCTGTAAAGTATTAAATGTTGTGTTATTCATGGCATGCCTTGCCTTGTCGTCATTCCGGGTTGAAGCTCAGGGGCCGGGAATATTTGAAGGACAAACCGATGTAGGGACTGTTAAACATAAAGGTAGCGGAACTTTCGACGCTAAAACACAGCAATATACACTTACGGGTTCAGGACAAAATATATGGGCAACGCACGATGATTTTCATTTTGTGTGGAGGAAAATAAAAGGCGATTTCATCCTGCGTACCAATGCAGCTTTTATAGGTAAAGGTGTTGAAGCACACCGCAAGGTGGGTTTAATGGTGCGTACCACGCTCGATTCAAATTCAAAACACATTAATGCGGTTGTTCATGGCGATGGCCTTACCTCGTTGCAATATCGCAAAACAGTAAGCGGCATTACCGAAGAAAAGAAAGTTTCTATCACCTCTGCCGACGTGATCCAACTGGAACGTAAAGGCAATACCTACACCATGTCGGTAGCCCGCAAAGGCGATCTGTTTGTAAATGAAGAGGTAACAGACCTTGATTTGGGCGATGATGTTTACGTAGGCATCTTCATCTGTTCGCACAATGCGGATGTTATCGAAAAAGCAGTATTCAATAATGTAAGGATAGTTACGCCTGCTCCGGCTACGCTTGTGCCTTATAAACAATATTTAGGCAGTGCTATCGAACTGCTTGACCTGGAAAGCCAGAATGCTACGGTGATCTACCAATCGCCAAAATCTATCCAGGCCCCAAACTGGATGTTGGATGGCAAATCGCTTATTTATAACAGCGAGGGCTCACTTTATAAATTTGATCTTAAATCGCACACACCAACGGTGCTCAATACGGGCATTGCTAAAAATAATAATAACGACCACGTACTTTCTTTCGATGGCAAAATGCTGGCCATCAGTAGTGGCGATGGCGGCCCTTCTATAGGTTATACCGTATCATCGGCTGGCGGCGAAGCTACCCGGGTAACGCAAACCGGGCATGGCGCAAGCTATATGCATGGCTGGTCGCCTGATAAAAAATATATTGTTTTTTGTGGCGAACGCAATAAGGAATTTGATGTGTACCGCATCCCGGCTGGTGGCGGCCCAGAGGAGAGGCTAACCAACACCCCCGGACTTGACGATGGTCCCGAGTATTCGCCGGATGGCAAGTATATTTACTTTAACTCGGTGCGCAGCGGCCTGATGCAGGTTTGGCGTATGAAAGCTGATGGCAGCGAACAAACACAGCTAACCAACGATGATTATAACAACTGGTTCCCGCATATTTCGCCGGATGGTAAATGGATTGTGTATATTACTTTCCTGAAAAGCGAAGTTGCACCCGGCGATCACCCTTTTTATAAACACGTATATTTAAGGGTAATGCCGGTTGAAGGCGGTCCGTCAAAAGTAGTTGCTTATTTATACGGCGGTCAGGGTACTATCAACACCCCATCATGGGCGCCAGATAGCAAGCACCTGGCTTTTGTAAGCAATTCAGATTTATTGTTTCCTGTATTCCCAATAGCTAAATAACCTTAAAACGTAATACCATGCATACATCACGCAGATCATTTTTAAAAACCGGAGCCATGGCAATAGCTGGAGCGGCTTTGCTTCCTGATAGTTTATTTGCAGCAACTGATAATAAACTAAAGCGGGTAGGGGTACAGCTTTATAGCGTACGCGATGCCATGAAAGCCGATCCGCAGGGAACGCTTAAAAAGATAGCTGATGCGGGTTATGCCCATGTAGAGCATGCTAATTATATCGACAGAAAATTTTATGGCTATACAGCCAAAGAGTTTAAAAAGATCCTGGGCGACCTTGACCTGAAAATGCCAAGCGGCCATACGGTAATGACAGCACAGCATTGGGATGCATCTAAAAATGATTTTACCGATGCCTGGAAGTATACGGTTGAAGATGCCGCCACCATGGGGCAAAAATTTGTGATCAGCCCCTGGTTGGACGAAAAGGTACGTACAGATACAGATGCCCTGAAACGTACAATGGAACAGTTTAACAAATGCGGCGAGCTTTGCAAGCAATCGTCCATGATGTTTGGTTATCATAACCACAACTTTGAGATCAGTACTAAAGTTGGCGATATCACCCTTTACGACTATATCATCCAGAATACCGATCCTGCTTTGGTTGCCCAACAAATTGATATTGGTAACATGTTCAGCACCGGAGGCATGGCATTAGAATTTATTAATAAGTATCCAGGCCGGTTCCAGTCAATGCACGTGAAAGACGAAATTAAGGTACCTCCGCATAATGGTGATGATACCGAAAGCACTATTTTGGGCAAAGGGATCCTGCCTGTTAGGGATATTGTGAAGGCCGGGGCTAAAAAAGGAGGCACCTCACTTTTCATCATCGAGCAGGAATCGTACCAAGGGAAAGATCCCATCGATTGTGTAAAAATTGATTTACAAATCATGAAAAAATGGGGCTATTGATAGTATAAAGCTATCTTACACCTTCGTGAAGATTTAAATTTTTTCCGCTTGATATTAAATTGTAATTATTAAGTTTGGAGATACGTTATAAATCATAAATAAGCCTTTCCCTTTATCTGTCCAATAAGTAAAAATACCGCGGATGATAAAAGGAGCTTCGCTAAAACAATTTAGTTTAAACAATGGACCGGCGTACCGTCATTAAAAACCTGGCTTTGATAATAGGAGGGGCAGCATTGCTTCCGGCCTGTTCGCAGGATAAAGCAAAGTCGAAGGTTGCACTTAAAAATATCGATATCACTGCCGATCAGGAGCAGTTGATAGGCGATGTAGCTGAAACTATTATTCCTAAAACAACAACACCGGGCGCTAAAGACCTGCAACTGCATTTATTTGTACTGAAGATGCTGGATGATTGCTATAAAAAAGAAGATCAGCAGGCGTTTGTAACCGGTATGGGACATTTTGCAGATCAGTCTAAAAAATTATATAGTAAAACGTTTGACCAGCTGGATACTAAAACCCGCGAAGCATTTTTGCTGGGTATAGAGCAGGAGGGTAAAGCGGAAGAAGCCGCTGCTCAGAAAAGTGGCGATGAAAAAAATGCTGCACCGGCCACGCCACCAGCAGGCAAATATTCGCCCGAACTTAAAAAGTTTTACAGCATCGTAAAAAGGCAAACCATAAACGGTTACACCAATTCAAAATATTTCATGACCAATATAGTGGTATATGAACTTGTGCCGGGTAGGTACAATGCGCATTTCCCTTATAAACAAAAGCAAGCAGTATAAGTAATGGCTAATTTAAATATCGACAGCGTTAAAGAACGCACTTTCGACGCGATAGTCATTGGCTCGGGCATGAGCGGGGGATGGGCTGCTAAAGAGTTTACAGATAAAGGCTTAAAAACACTCATTCTGGAACGAGGGCGCGATGTTAAGCATATTAAGGATTATCCCACCACTAATATGTATCCCTGGGAATTTGAACACCGCGGCGAATTGCCAATGTCTGTTCAGGAGGCTAATCCTATAGTAAACCGCTGCTACGCGTTTGGTGAAAGCGCCGCACATTTTTTTGTAAAAGATGCCGAGCATCCATATATACAGGATAAACCTTTTGACTGGATCCGCGGTTACCAGGTTGGCGGCAAATCCCTGCTTTGGGCCCGCCAGACTCAGCGCTGGAGTGATTTTGATTTCGAGGGCCCTGCCCGTGATGGTTTCGCTGTGGATTGGCCTATCCGTTATAAGGATATAGCACCATGGTATAGCTATGTAGAGAAATTCGCCGGTATCTCCGGTAACCGAGATGGCATCGCCGAATTACCAGACGGTGAGTTTTTACCGGCATTTCCGTTAAATACCGTTGAAGAATATTTTAGGGATCACGTAAAAAGTAAATATAAAAACCGGTATGTGATCAGCGCGCGTTGCGCGCATTTATCAACTCCTAAACAGATCCACCTGGATCAGGGTAGGGTACAATGTCAGAGACGTACTATCTGCGAGCGTGGCTGCCCGTTTGGAGGATACTTTAGTGCCAATGCTACTACAATTCCATGGGCGTTAAAATCAGGCCACGCTACGTTAAGGCCTTTCTCGGTGGTTGAATCCATTATTTATGACGACAAGCTTGGCAAAGCGACCGGCGTAAGGGTTATTGATACCAATACCAAAGAAGCTATAGAATACTATGCCAAAGTAATTTTTGTTAATGCCGCGGCGTTAAACACCAACTTGATATTGTTAAACTCCAAATCGCATCGTTTTCCTAATGGTTTGGGTAATGATAGCGGTGTGTTAGGTAAATATGTAGCGTTTCATAATTATTCGGCCCATATTGGTGCCGAGTATGATGGTGCTAAGGAATGGACAACCGATGGCCGTAACCCGGCAGGTGGTGGCTATATTCCACGTTTCAGAAACGTATACAAACAGGAAACCGACTTTTTACGCGGCTACGCATCGGGCTTCAGCGCATATAGGTATCCGGAACGCAGTTGGGATGGGGTAGGCAGCAGCCTGAAAGATAACCTGGCTAACAAAGAGCTTGGTCCATGGCATGTAGGCTCGCACATGATGGGTGAAACCATTCCGAAGGAAAGCAACTTTGTAAGCCTTGACGATAAGCAGAAAGATACCTGGGGCGTACCATTGCTTAAAATGAACATCGATTATGACGATAACGATGAAAAGATGAAGAAGGATTATGTGGAGCAGTTAACTGAGATGTTCACCAGCGCCGGCTTTACCAATATTAAAGCCAGTACAGATAGGCGGGCTCCCGGTTTGGACATCCACGAAATGGGTGGCGCACGTATGGGCAACGATCCTAAAACATCGATATTAAACAAGTGGAACCAGGTGCATAGCGTTAAAAATGTATTTGTTACCGATGGCGCCAGCATGACCTCAACCTCATGCCAAAACCCATCATTAACTTATATGGCTTTCACCGCACGTGCCGCTGATTATGCCATGAGCGAGATGAAGAAAGGGAATATTTAGTTGCAGTTTTTAGCTGCAGTAGCAGTTATTCAACAGTAGGAATTGCAAAAGTTGCAGTTTTGAGTGGCTGTAGCAGTTGTTAAGTAGTTGCTGAAAAAGTAGCTGCTGTATAAGGGAAAAGCTAACTGCAACTGCCATTGCTACTGCCACTAATTGCCATTGTAACTAAGACCTATGTGTAAAAAAAACACAATGTAATTTTGGAAAATGAATTTTATTCATACATTTAACGAGATAACCAAGTACTAAACAAATTAAACTAATCATATTATTCGTATGTCTGCAAACACTTATGACGCAATAGTCATTGGCTCAGGAATTTCAGGCGGGTGGGCTGCCAAAGAACTTACACAAAAGGGTTTGAAAACCATCATGCTTGAGCGTGGTCGTAATATCGAACACATTAAAGATTATGTGAACGCGACCAAAGATCCTTGGGAATTTCCGCACAGAGGCGGTCGTACCCAAAAAATGATTGAGGATTACCCGGTTCTGAAGCGCGACTATCCGTTAAACGAGACCAACCTTGACTATTGGGCAAGTGATAAAGACAGCCCTTACACCGAAATTAAAAGGTTTGACTGGTTCCGTGGTTACCACGTGGGCGGTCGTTCATTGATGTGGGGACGTCAGTCATACCGCTGGGCGGATGTTGATTTTGAAGCCAACCTGAAAGATGGCATCGCTGTTGACTGGCCTATCCGTTATAAAGATATTGCTCCATGGTATAGCTATGCCGAGCAATTTGCCGGTATTTCTGGTAATAAAGATGGTTTACCAATCCTTCCTGATGGCGATTTTATGCCACCAATGGAAATGAATGTTGTTGAAAAAGACGTTTCAAAACGCCTTAAAGAATTCTATAAAGAAGCACGCCACATGATTATTGGCCGTACCGCCAATATCACCGTGCCGCATAACAACCGTACCAACTGCCAGTACCGTAATAAATGCTGGTTAGGTTGTCCTTTTGGTGCTTATTTTAGCACGCAGTCGGCTACTTTACCTGCGGCTATGGCTACCGGTAATTTAACTGTGCGCCCGTGGTCTATCGTTACCAAAATTTTGTACGATAAAGACACCAAAAAAGCAAAAGGCGTAGAAGTACTGGATGCTGAAACCAACAAAACTTATGAGTACTTCGCTAAGATCGTATTCGTAAACGCTTCAACAATCAACTCTGCATGGATCCTGATGAATTCGGCTACTGATGTTTGGGAAGGCGGCTTAGGCAGCAGCAGCGGCGAGCTTGGCCATAACCTGATGGACCACCACCTTAATGTTAGTGCTTATGGCAGGATTGAAGGCTATGAGGATAAGTATTATTTCGGTCGCCGTGCAAATGGTTTCTATATCCCGCGCTATCGTAACCTTAACGGCGAAAAACGTGATTATATCCGGGGTTTCGGTTACCAGGGTTCGGCAAGCCGCGAAGGCTGGAGCCGTGATATTGCCGAACTGAACATCGGTGGTGCATTTAAAGATGCATTAACCGAACCGGGTTCATGGCATATAGGTATGGGCGCTTTCGGCGAAACATTGCCTTACCATGATAACAAGGTTACTATCGACAAAACCAAAAAAGATAAATGGGGCTTACCTGTTGTTGCCATTGATGCCGAATTAAAAGCAAACGAGCTGAAAATGCGTATCGATATGGAAAAAGACGGCAAAGAAATGCTGGAAGCCATCGGTGCTAAAGAAGTGCAAACTTCCAGCACTAATCCGTTCCTTGGCCGTGGCATTCACGAAATGGGTACCGCACGTATGGGCCGCGATCCAAAAACTTCAGTGTTGAACCAATGGAACCAGGTATGGGATGCTAAAAACGTATTTGTTACTGATGGTTCATGTATGACGTCGGCAGCGTGCCAGAACCCGTCACTTACTTACATGGCTTTAACTGCACGTGCCGCTAACTATGCGGTTGACGCGCTTAAAAAAGGGGAAATTTAATCACTATCACATAAAAACAACCTATAACAAAAACACCCATGACTGAAGAAAAGGACAAAACCCCTAATCCGTCGAGAAGGCAATTTCTTAAAAGCGGCGCCATAGCGGCAGCTGGCTTTATGATCGTTCCGCGCCATGTACTGGGCGGTAAAGGCTTCATTGCCCCGAGCGATAAATTGTTAATTGCCGGCGTTGGTGCAGGTGGTAAAGGCCAAAGCGATATCGCTAACTTTTACAAAAGCGGTAAAGCTGAAATCGCTTTCCTATGCGACGTGGACGACAGAAGATCGGCCAAATCACGCGGCGATTTCCCTAAAGCAAAGTATTATAAAGATTGGCGCGAGATGTTTGACAAAGAACACAAGCATTTTGATGCCGTATCGGTTTCAACACCAGACCATAACCATGCTATCATCACATACAATGCGATGCAGTTAAACAAGCACGTTTATGTTCAGAAACCGTTAACCCATGATATTTGGGAAGCCCGTATGTTAACCGAGGCTGCCAAAAAATACAAAGTGGTAACGCAAATGGGTAACCAGGGTTCATCAAATGATGGTACACGTTTACTTTCAGAATGGTATGATGCCGATCTGATTGGTGATGTACATACCGTTTATTGCTGGACAAACCGCCCTGTTTGGCCACAAGGTATAGCATGGCCTCCGCCACAGCCAAACATTCCTAAAGAATTGGATTGGGACCTGTGGTTGGGTACTGCACCTAAAAAAGATTATGTTGATAAACTGGTTCCATTTAACTGGCGCGGCTGGTGGGATTACGGAACCGGTGCCCTTGGCGATATGGGCTGTCACCTGGTTGAGGCTCCTTTCCGCGTGTTGGGTATCCAGTATGCAAAAGATGTTCAGGCCAGTGTTGGTAGCGTTTATGTAGATGAGTTTAAAGAAGGTCACTTCCCTGAAAGCTGCCCTCCTTCAAGCCACATTACATTAACTTTCCCTAAAACGGAAAAAACTAAAGGTGATGTTACCCTGCACTGGATGGACGGTGGTATTCAGCCAGAAAGACCTATCGAATTGTTAGCAAGCGAAAGGTTTGGCGGCGAAGAAGGCAACGGTACTTTATTCATTGGTACAAAAGGAAAAATGTATGCAAGTACTTATTCTGATGCGCCAACGTTGTTACCAAAATCGCTTACCAAAGATGCGAAAGCTCCGCAAAAATGGGCTCGTGTACCAGGCGGTGCCGAGGGTCACTATGCGCAGTGGGTTGAAGGCTGTATTGCCGGTTACGGTAAAACAGAATTAAGCTCATCGTTTGATAAGGCTGGTCCACTTACCGAGGCATTATTGATGGCAAACCTTGCTGTTCGCGGTCATGAATTACAAGGTGGCAGGGTAAAATTAGTTTGGGATAACCAGGCTATGAAAGTTACCAACTTCGATGCAGTTAACCAATACATTAAACGCGATTACCGCGAAGGTTTCGTGTTGAAAGCGTAATTTAGGAATACGTGATTAGTTGGGAAAAGAGTTACGAAGTTTTTAAAACTTCGTAACTCTGGTAAACACTATTCACTAATCCAACTAATCACTAATTCAGTAAATCAATAATTAAACATGAATAGAAGAGAAGCGATAGGCAGGGTAGGTTTGATCCTTGGCGGTACCATCATCGGCGCCGAGTTTTTCATCTCCGGATGTAAATCATCTTCGCCAAAAGTAAACGACCTTTTTACACAGGATGATGTGGCCCTGATGGATGAAATTGGCGAAACCATTTTGCCTGCAACCTCAACCCCAGGTGCTAAAGCGGCCGAAATTGGCAAGTTTATGACTGTTATGGTACAGGATTGCTATACTGCCGATGATCAGAAGATCTTTACCAAAGGTTTAAAAGACCTGAATGATGCAAGCGACAAAAAATTTGGTAAAAAGTTTTTGGAGGCTACTCCGGAGCAACGTACCGAGTTGTTAACCGCGCTTGACAAAGAACAAAAAGATTATACCAAAACTAAAAAACCCGAAGATCCTAACCATTACTTCAGGATGCTGAAAGAATTAACCCTGCTTGGTTTCTTCACTTCAAAACCGGGTGCTACACAGGCTTTACGTTATATTGCCGTTCCTGGTAAATATGATGGTAACCTGCCATACAAAAAAGGCGATAAAGCCTGGGCAACCTAAAAAATTGCAATATCAATTGATCATACCTTTGGTGATTATCCCAATGAAATTATTGTCAAAAACAGCATTATGATGTAATGCTGTTTTTGACGTATACAATCGATTGAGAAGCCTTTAATTCAAAACATCAACCCCAACAAAAACAAATGAAATTAAGATTAGGAATGATCGGCGGCGGACAAGGCGCCTTTATTGGTGCCGTGCATCGTATAGCCGCCCGTATTGATGGCGAATATGAACTGGTTTGCGGCGCTTTCAGCAGCAACGCCGAAAAATCACAGGCCAGCGGTCTTTTGCTCGGTTTACCGGCAAGCCGCTCATACAGCTCATACCAGGAACTAATTGAAAAAGAAAAACAACTGCCTGAGAACGAACGCGTGCAGGTGATCAGCATCGTAACGCCTAACCATGTGCATTTTGCCCCAACCAAAATGGCGCTTGAGAATGGATTTCACGTGGTGCTTGATAAACCCATGACCTTTTCGCTTGAAGAGGCTAAAGAATTGGAAAAAGTAGTAAAGGCATCAGGTAAACTGTTTTGCCTTACACATACTTACACCGGCTACCCTATGGTTAAGGAAGCTAAGCAACTGATAAAAGCAGGTGCTATAGGCGCTGTTAAAAAAGTTTACGTTGAGTATCCGCAGGGATGGTTAAGTACATTTTTAGAAGGAGAAGATAACAAACAAGCTTCATGGCGTACAGATCCGGGTAAAAGCGGTATTGCAGGTGCAATGGGCGATATAGGTACGCACGCCTTTAACCTGGCCGAGTACGTTACCGGTTTAGAGGTGACAAAGATTTGCGCCGATATTAACATTGTAGTCCCTGGTCGCAAGCTGGATGATGATGGTGCTGCCCTTTTGAAATTCAACAACGGCGCAAGCGGCGTGCTTACTGCTACGCAGATTGCTGCCGGCGAAGAAAATAACGTAAAGATCAGGGTGTATGGTGAAAAAGGTGGTTTAGAGTGGCACCAGAGCGATGCTAATTCATTAACCGTTATGTACACCGATAAGCCTGCCGAAACCTGGCGTACAGGTGGTGGCTATACCAGCTCATTCGCACAGCATAACACACGTACCCCTGCCGGTCACCCCGAAGGTTACCTGGAAGCATTTGCCAACCTATACCGCAATTTTGCTTTAACAGTAAAAGCGGGTTTGGAAGGTAAAGAAGCTACTCCTGAGGAATTGGATTTCCCGGGTATTGAAGAGGGCGTTCGTGGAATGGCCTTTATCGAAAATGTGATTGCATCGGGTAAATCGGACCTCAAATGGACTGATTTCACTATTTAATTCATCATCTATCTAAAACAAAAAATATGACTACTATAAAAGGACCTGCCATATTTATAGCACAGTTTATAGGCGACGCTGCTCCATTTAACAGCCTTGAATCTATCTGCCAGTGGGCGGCTGGTTTGGGCTACAAAGGTGTACAGTTGCCAACGCTTGATGCACGCTTTATCGACCTGCAAAAAGCTGCCGAAAGCAAAACCTATGCTGATGAAATTAAAGGCATAGTTAATGCTGCGGGTTTAGAAATAACCGAACTATCAACTCACCTGCAAGGTCAGCTGGTTGCGGTAAACCCGGTTTATGATACCTTATTTGATGGTTTTGCACCTGAACATCTGCGTGGCAACCCGGCCGAAAGGCAGAAATGGGCTGTTCAACAGTTGAAGTACGCTGCACAGGCCTCAAAGAATTTAGGCTTAAACGCTTCGGTTACCTTTAGCGGCGCGTTGCTTTGGCCTATGGTATACCCATGGCCTCAACGCCCTGCCGGTATTGTTGAAACGGCTTTTGAAGAACTGGCCAAACGCTGGACTCCGATACTGGATGTTTACGAAGAAAATGGCATCGACCTTTGCTACGAGATCCATCCGGGCGAAGACCTGCATGATGGTATCACTTATGAAATGTTCCTTGATCATGTAAAAGGCCACAAACGTGCCAACTTGCTGTATGATCCATCGCACTTTGTATTGCAATGCCTGGATTACCTGGAATATATCGATCTGTACCATGAACGTATTAAGATGTTCCATGTTAAGGATGCTGAGTTTAATCCAACCGGACGCCAGGGTGTTTACGGTGGCTACCAGAACTGGGTTGACCGTGCCGGTCGTTTCCGTTCATTGGGCGATGGACAGGTTGATTTTAAATCGATATTCAGCAAACTAACACAATATGATTTTAAAGGATGGGCCGTGCTTGAATGGGAATGCGCGCTTAAACATCCTGAAGACGGCGCAAGAGAAGGCGCTCAATTCATTAAAGATCATATTATCCGTGTTACCGAACGTGCTTTTGACGATTTCGCAGCATCAGGCTCTGACGACGCGTTCAACAGGAAAACGTTAGGGATATAACCACCCGTGTCATTGCGAGGGGGAACGACGAAGCAATCGCACGCTATACAGGGCCACTCTGTATAGCATGCGATTGCCGCGCTACGCTCGCAATGACATAATTTATTTTTTAAGAAACCGCTTCGTGAAGATGGGATTCACAAGGCAGGATTCATGCCGGTGCAAACCGGCTAAGTGCATTTTGATACAGCCAATTAACCAATTATTATCATAACCTAAATAATTTAAAATGCAAACTATTAACCGTACACAGCTATTCAGGGCAAGCTGCCTGTCGTTACTGGTAACTTCATTGTCATTCGGTATCCGTGCCGGGATCCTGAACGATCAGGGTGTAAGATTTCACCTGAATGCTTCACAGTTAAGCACTATCGCGGCAACCGCATTCTGGGGCTTTCCGCTTGCTATCATTGTCGGAGGTTTTATTGTAGATATCATCGGCATGAAAAAACTGCTGGTGTCTGCTTTTATCTTCCACCTGGTGGGGATCCTGCTTACCATTTTCGCCAATGGCTACTGGACGCTGTTCCTATCAACCTTAATGATAGGGATAGCCAACGGTACGGTTGAGGCTTCCTGCAACCCGCTCGTAGCGTCGTTATTTACAGATAACAAAACAACCAAACTCAATCACTTTCACCTTTGGTTTCCGGCGGGCATCGTTATTGGTACTTTAATAGTATTCGGTCTGGATACCGCTTTGGCACATGGCGTATCGCCAAAACCATACTGGATCTCGCAGGTAGAGATTGCTTTGATGTTGATTCCAACCATAGCATACGGTTACCTGTTCTCAAAATTGGATTTCCCGGTTACCGAACGTGTATCTGCAGGTGTTAGCACCGAGGATATGTACAAGGCATTGTTAAATCCGTTGTTTATATTCATGATCATCTGCATGTTTGGCACAGCCATTACAGAATTGTTCACCAATCAGTGGACAGACGTTTTATTCAAGACAGTTACAGATAACGCTATACTCATCTTAACCTTTGTTGCATCGGTACAGGTATTAGGTCGCGCTTTTGCAAGTCCGATAGTACATCGTTTAGCCCCGCAGGGCGTGTTACTCATCTCGGCTATTTTATCAGCATTAGGTATTTACCTGATGGTACACCTGCATGGTGACGCTATCTATTTTGCCGCGGTGATCTTTGGTCTGGGTGTAGCATTCTTCTGGCCATGTATGATAGGTTTTGTGGCCGAGAACCTGCCACGCACTGGTGCCGTAGGTTTAAATCTTATGGGTGGTGCAGGTATGTTCGGCGTATCTGTTTATATGATGTTCATGGGCGGTTTCTATGATAATATCATGGTTTCCAAATTACCGGCAGGAGCGAACCTGGACGCTTATCGCTCGGCCCCGGCAGGGTCGGAGATGGCCAAAGCGTTTGACGCGGCACGGTCGGCGGCAGGTCCGGAAGTATTGAATACTACCCTCATGATCCCTGTTGTATTAATCGTAGCATTTATAGGTCTGGTGATTTACATGCGTTCACGTAAAAAAACCGCTTCATTAGGTGCTATATCGGTTTAATAAGGCTTTAAATATCATAAAAAGTTGTAATTTTCGCCTGATTAACCAACCCAATTAAAATTACATGATGAAAAACAGCAGAGGTTTTGTTAAAGGCAGATTTTCGGCAAGGTTATCATCGAAAACCACAATTAAACTTTTATGAAAAAAGTATTCGTTATTCTTTGTATCAGCGCAGCGTTTGCTGCCTGCGGCGGAAATTCATCAAAAAACACCGGTGGCAGCGACAGCACTAACGGTGCAAATCAATCAGCAAAAGCTGCTGATGCTAACGCAGATACTGTTGTAGCAAAAACAGGTACCGAACCGGCAGGTGGTTCTGCAGGTTCATCGGCCGGTGAAAAATTAATGGCATCATTAGATTGCAGCACTTGCCATAAAGTTGATACTAAAGTTATCGGCCCTGCATTTGAAGAGGTTGCAAAAAAATATGATGCTTCAGACGCGAACATTGATATGCTTGCTAAAAAAATCATTGCCGGTGGTAGCGGTAACTGGGGTAACATTGCCATGACTCCGCACCCTTCATTGCCTGAAAGCGATGCTAAAGAAATTGTAAAATACATTCTATCATTAAAAAAATAATTAAATTTTCATGACCATAGGGATAAAATCAAAGCTATCGTTCATGATGTTCCTGGAGTTTTTTATCTGGGGCGCATGGTTTGTAACTTTAGGTACTTTTTTAGATAAAACTCTTCATGCTACAGGCGCACAATCCGGCGAAGTTTTTTCTACACAATCATGGGGCGCTATCATTGCTCCGTTTATTATAGGATTAATAGCCGATAAATATTTTAACGCCGAAAAGATCTTGGGCGTACTTCATTTATTAGGTGCCGGCTTGATGTATCTGATGTTTTCGGCTGCCGATGTTTCTGTATTTTATCCCTATGTGTTAGGTTATATGGTGTTGTATATGCCAACCCTGGCGTTGGTAAACTCTGTATCCTTTAACCAAATGACAGACCCTGAGAAAGAGTTTTCAGCTATTAGGGTTTGGGGTACAATTGGATGGATCGTAGCAGGTTTGGCTATCAGTTACTTATTTCACTGGGATTCACCAAAAGGAATAGCGGAAGGCATGTTAAGATATACATTTCTGATGGGGGGCATAGCATCGGCTGTTTTAGGTTTATTCAGCTTTACTTTACCTGCAACCCCTCCAAAGGTTGCAAAAGGCGAAAAAGTTAGTATCGGACAAGTGCTTGGCCTTGATGCCCTGAAGCTGCTTAAAGATCCAAATTTTGCCATTTTCTTTGTTGCTTCCATATTGATCTGTATTCCACTGGCATTTTATTATCAAAACGCCAACAGTTTTTTAACCGATATTAAGGTTGATAATCCTACCGGTAAAATGACCATTGGTCAGGCATCTGAAGTGGCATTCCTGCTTTGCTTGCCTATTTTCTTTAAAAGGGCCGGTTTTAAATGGACTATACTTGTTGGTATGTTGGCCTGGGCGGTGCGTTACGCTTTATTTGCTTATGGTAACGCCGGTGATCTGAGCTTTATGTTGATAATTGGCATTGCCCTGCATGGTGTTTGTTACGACTTTTTCTTTGTATCCGGACAAATTTATACCGATTCAAAAGCCGGTGTGCAATATAAAAGTGCCGCGCAAGGTATGATAACCCTTGCTACCTATGGTGTTGGTATGCTGATAGGTTTTTATGTGGCCGGAAAAATATCAGACAACTATAACGGCCCTGCAGGTCACGATTGGAGAATGATCTGGTTGATACCGGCTTCAATTGCCGCTGCAGTGTTCCTGTTGTTCTTCCTGTCGTTCAGGGAGAAAAAGGGTGCAACCGAATAATTACCAGCACTAACCAAATATAACCATGGCATCAAATCAAAACAGGCGTTCGGCTATTAAAAGCATGATCGCGGGCACGGCGGCTATTGGCGCGTCGGGCGTATTATCTTCATTTACTACCGAAACTGAAAAACATATGCAGGCTGATGACAAGCTAAAAGGCAATATTAATCATGCGGTATGCCGCTGGTGCTATGGTGATTTTACCGTAGATCAGCTTTGTGCGGCCGCTAAAGATATCGGCATAAAAGGTATTGATCTTGTTGGCCCATCAGATTGGCCTACACTAAAAAAATATGGTCTGTTCTCATCTATGTGTAATGGGGCAGAAATTAACCTGACCGATGGTTTTGGCGACAAACAATTTCACGCTAAGCTGCACGAAAATTATACCAAAATGATTCCGTTGGTAGCACAAGCCGGGTACAAAAACCTGATCTGCTTTAGCGGAAGCCGCCGCGGTAAAACCGACGAGGAAGGCTGGAACAATTGCGTTGAAGGCTTGAAACCAATGGTTGCCCTTGCCGAAAAACATAATGTAGTATTAGTGATGGAATTGTTGAACAGCAAGATTGACCATAAAGATTACCAGTGCGATAGGGTAGAGTGGGGCGCTGAACTTTGCCGCAGGCTGGGTTCAGAAAACTTTAAACTGCTTTATGATATTTATCATATGCAGATTGATGAAGGCGATGTGATCCGTAATATCCGCGCTAATCACCAATACATCGCGCATTACCATACTGGCGGCGTTCCTGGTCGTAATGAAATTGACGAAACACAGGAGTTATATTACCCTGCTATTATGCGAGCCATTGTTGAGGTGGGACATAAAGGCTTTGTAGCCCAGGAGTTCATTCCAAAGCAAAAAGACAAAATAGCTTCGCTCAGAAAAGCGGTGCATATTTGTGATGTTTAAACCTTACATCACCTTATCACTCTAAAAAGCTAAACTAACTAAAACAAATACATGACAACCAGAAGAACATTTTTAGCACAAGCCGGATTAATTGCTGCCGGTGCGGTTATTGCACCTAAGTTGGTATCGGCTAAAGCTACAAATAAAGTGGGCCTGCAATTGTATAGCCTGCGCGATCAATTACCCAAAGATGTAAAAGGTGTTATTGCACAGGTAGCAAAAGCCGGTTATAAAGAAGTTGAAACCTTTGGTTTTAACAAAGAAACCGGTTATTGGGGTTTAAAAGGCAAAGAATTTAGCCAGCTTTTAAAAGATAACGGCTTAACAACTGCAAGCGGCCATTACGGTTTAGATGAGTATTTTGGCTCAGGCAAAACTGATGATTTAAACGCTTATATTGAAGTTGCCAATACAATTGGTCAATCGCATATCATCATTCCGGCGTTAAATCACAACTTTATTAAAACGGTTGATGATTGCAAAGGTGTTGCTGATAAAATGAATAAGATAGCCGAGATCCTGAAAAAATCTGGCTTGAAGTTAGGTTATCACAACCATAACTTTGAGTGGGCTCCTGTTGGCGATACTACTTTTTACGATGTAGTATTGAACAATACCGACCCTAAACTGGTAGCCATGGAAATGGATATCTACTGGGTAGTACGCGCCGGTAAAGATCCTGTTGAGATATTTTCAAAACACCCAGGCCGCTTCGAATTTGTACACGTTAAAGACAGGGATAAAACCAATGCCGAACTGAATACAGAAATTGGCAATGGCGATATCGACTTTAAAACCATATTAGGTAAAGCTAAACTGGCCGGCATTAAGCACTTTATTGTTGAGCAGGAAAACTTTACCAACATCGATCCGTATGTGAGCATCGCGAAAAGCGCTTCATATTTGAAAGATACACTTCACGTTTAAACCAATTAAAACCGAATAGAGATGAAATATCCTTTAATATTAACCGCCCTTTTAGCAGGTAGCTGCTTCATGGCGAACGCGCAAAATGCGAAACCTGAAGACACAGAAATTTGGGAACCGGTACCTAAAGTAGTTACCCCGGGCAAAAATTTAGGTGATGCTCCTTCAGATGCCATCATTTTGTTTAATGGCAAAGGCCTTGACGAATGGGTTTCTGTTGAAGATAAGACCCCTGCCAAATGGTTGGTAAAAGGTGATGTACTTACCGTAAACAAAGCTACAGGTAACATCGAAACCAAAAAAAGCTTTAACAATTACCAGTTGCATATTGAATGGAAAGTACCTGCAAGCATTACCGGTACCGGACAAGCCCGTGGTAACAGCGGTGTGTTTTTAGCCTCAATAGGTAAAGGCGATGCCGGTTACGAGTTACAGGTTTTAGATTCATACGAAAACAAAACTTACGTTAACGGTATGGCAGGCAGCTTGTACAAACAAGTTATTCCGTTGGCAAACCCTGGCCGCAAACCTGGCGAGTGGAATGTTTATGATGTGATCTGGACTGCTCCTGTATTTAACGAAGATGGTTCATTAAAATCAGCAGCGAGAGCTACTGTGTTTTTCAATGGTGTATTGGTTGAAAACAACTTTGAGTTGCTTGGTCCTACACAGTACATTGGCAAACCATCTTACGAGGGTAAAAAACATGGTCCGTCGCCAATTAAATTACAAGCTCACGGCGATAAAAGCGAGCCGCTTAGCTTCCGTAATATTTGGGTAAGAGAGTTGTAAGCTATATCAATAGTGAAAAATATTATAAGCCTCCTGGTAAATGCCGGGAGGCTTTTTTTATGTTGCAATTTTGAGCTTTTGCCTGCTGAATTCAATATTGCTTAATGGTATCTGTTTTGTTACTTTTTTTGTCTATTTTAAACTTATAAATAATAGTGACCGTATAAGTTAAGCTATAAGCCATTTTGTTTCTTGCTTAGGTAAGCCAATTTTTATTAATTTTAATACAGCCCGTTACTGTGAATATCTTTAAGTATTTGTTTGTTGCAGTTGCCTTATTGGTTACTCAAAACGGGTTTTCGCAGGATAGGAACCTCAAGTTTGAACACATCGGTACACGCGAGGGATTATCTCAAATTAATGTAAGCACCATCATTCAGGATAGCCAGGGTTTTATGTGGATTGGCACCCGCGATGGCCTTAACCGCTATGATGGTTACGGTTTTGTAATCTATAAACATAGTATCCAGGATGATAATTCGCTAAGCAGTAACCTGGTATCGGACATTGCTGAGGATAAGGATGGCAATATTTGGCTGGCCACCCTTTTCGGCCTAAATAAGCTTGACCGGAAAACCGGCAAGTTTGTGCATTACTTCCACGATAACGCCAATTCAAACACCATATCAAGCAATTTTGTAAACAGGCTAATATTTGATCACGAAGGAATATTATGGATAGCCAGCCAAAAAGGTGGGCTCGACAGGTTTGATATCCGTAGAAATAAGATCACCCATTATAAGCATGATGATGAAAAGCCATCGTCATTAAGTAATGACGATGTAACAGCACTGAAGGAAGATTCAAAACATCGTTTATGGGTAGGTACGCTGGGCGGCGGCCTAAACTTATTTGACAGGAAAACCGGCACCTTTACCAGTTACCAAAATCAACCTGGAGTGAATACAAGCCTTTCCGGGACTTATGTAAGCAGTATTTACGAGGATAATACCGGGCGGTTATGGGTTGGTACGGAAGATGGCGGTCTTAATCTATTTACTCCGGAGGCGGGCACGTTTAAGCACTATATTCATAGCGATACCGATCCTAATACCATCGCAGGCAATACCATTTTGTCCTTAAGTATGGATTTGAATGGTAAGCTTTGGATAGGTTCTGAGAACAACGGCGTTAATGTCCTCGATCCGGTAACAGGTAAAATAACAAATTACAAACACGACGATATTGACCGGGGTAGTATCAACGGCAACTCTATTTATAGTATTTGCCGCGACAGGATGGGCAACATGTGGCTCGGAGCTTTTAGTGGTGGCATTAACCTGTATAAGCGCAGTACAGAAAGCTTTTCGCATTTCAGGCATAACTCATCGCCACAAAGCCTGGCCAATAACTTTGTACTTAGTCTGCACGAAGATCAGTACGGCAATATCTGGGTTGGTACCGATGGCGGCGGTGTTAATGTATTTAATAAAGATGGCACGGTTAAACACTACGTGAATGATCCTAAAAATCCAAATAGCCTGGTAGGGAATTATGTATTGAAAATTACCCAGGACCACAGCGGTAATTTCTGGATGGGCACCTGGGGAGATGGTTTGTGCCGCTTTGACCCTAAAACGGGCAGGTTTACCAGTTTTAAGCATGATGCTGCAAAACCCGGTAGTTTAAGCAATAACAATATTTACGCGCTTACCCAAACGCGCGATAACCGTACCTGGGTGGGTACTTACAATGGGGGGCTTGACCTGTATGATGAAAAGTCGGGCACGTTTTCGGCATTTCGCTATGATCTGAATGATCCAAAAAGTATCAGCAGCGATAGGGTATACGCTTTGCTTGAAGATCATAATAACAATTTTTGGGTAGGTACATTTGATGCCGGTTTAAACCTGATGGACAGGAAAACCGGGACCTTCACCCGTTTTCAGCACGATGAAAAGCGCAACAGTATCAGTAATAACAGTATCCCGGATTTGTTTGAAGACAGCAAGGGCCAGATCTGGATCAGTACCCTTTCAGGGCTCAATCTTCTAAACCCAGTTACCAAACATTTTACGGCATTTACTACAAAAGATGGCCTGCCGAGCGATGTTATTTATGCCGTGCGCGAAGATAAGTTAGGCACCATCTGGATAAGTACCAATAATGGTTTATCTAATTACGATCCGGTTAAGCATACTTTTAAAAATTACACTATCGAAGATGGCTTGCAGGATGAGGAATTTAAATCGCATTCGGCCCTACAAACCAGAGAGGGGCGGATCTTTTTCGGCGGCATTAACGGTTTTAATTCTTTTACTCCCCGGCAGATCTTAAAACCGTCTGCATTTATGCCACTGGTGATCACCAATTTTCAATTATTTAACAAAACGGTGAAAATAGCCCGCGATAAAGATGATCCTTCGCCTTTAAAGCAGGATATAAGCGATACCAGAGATATCAGATTATCTTACAAACAATCGGTAATAACATTACAATATGCGGCGCTTGATTACTCATCGGCAGATAAAAAGAAATACAGCTATATACTTGAAAATTTTGATACCGATTGGAATAATGTAGGAAGTCGTAACACCGCTTCGTACACCAATTTACCCCCCGGGGATTATGTTTTTAAATTAAGATATCAGAATGCGTCAGGCTTATGGTCGCCAGCTTCAACCGGGTTGAAAATTACAATAGTGCCGCCATTTTGGATGACCTGGTGGTTTAGGCTAATTGTTGTGATAGCTATAATAGCGTTGGTGTATTTTATTTTTAAGTACCGGGTGAAGTTTCTGAAGGCTCAGAAAATGGTACTGGAGCGGCAGGTAAAAGAGCGTACCGAAAGCCTGGTGCAAATGACAGAGAATGAGCGTGTAGCTCGTGAAATATCAGAAAAAGCCAGGGAAGAGGCAGAGAATGCTAACAAAGCCAAAAGTATTTTCCTGGCTACCATGAGCCACGAAATTCGTACGCCTATGAATGGCGTTATTGGCATGGCAACATTGCTGGGCAGTACTAAACTTACCACCGAACAGGAAGAGTATACCGAAACTATAAAAAATTGCGGCGACGCGCTTTTAACGGTAATTAACGATATCCTCGATTTCTCCAAAATTGAATCAGGCAATATGGAGCTTGATGAAGAGGATTTTGATTTAAGAGATTGCATAGAAGGCGTTTTGGATGTTTTTGCCGAAAAGGCTTCCCGTTTAAATCTTGACCTGGTTTATCAAGTGGAGCACAACGTGCCTGTACAGATCATTTGCGATTCGATACGGCTTCGCCAGATCCTGATTAACCTTGTAGGCAATGCGGTGAAATTTACTGCCCAGGGCGAGGTTTTTATAAGTGCGGGTGTAAAGGCGCAAAAAGGCGATGACCTGGAATTGATATTTAAGATCAGGGACACGGGTATCGGTATCCCTGATGATAAACTGGAGCGCCTGTTTAAGCCATTTTCGCAGGTTGATTCCAGTACCACACGTAAATACGGAGGCACTGGCCTGGGGTTGGCCATTAGCGAAAAACTGGTGAGGCTAATGGGAGGTGATATCAGCGTACAAAGTGAAATAGGGAGGGGGACTACCTTTTCGTTTACCATAAAATCAAAAGTAGGGCAGCAGGCAAAACGAAATTACGTTTATCTCAACCTTGCCGAACTTGAAAATAAACGCGTTTTATTTGTTGATGATAACGCCACCAACCGAGGTATTATTGACACCCAGCTAAGGCAATGGAAATATGACCCGGTAGTTGTTGCTTCAGGCAATGAAGCCCTGAAAGTGCTTGAACAGCAAGATGAAAAGGTTGATCTTTTAATAACTGACATGAGCATGCCCGAAATGGACGGTTTACAGCTGGCTAAAGCGGTGAGGCTAAAATTTCCGGATATGCCTATCATTTTGTTGAGTTCAATAGGCAGTGAGCAAGGTAAGCGGGAAGATACTGTGTTTAATGCCGTACTGACAAAGCCAACCAAGCATAATCTTTTGCACAAGCATATTGTTGAACAGTTAAAAACCGGCAGCGGGATTAAAATCGAGGTGCAACCGGTGCAAATAGTGTTTTCAAAAGATTTTGCCAGAAATTATCCGATGAGTATCCTGATAGCTGAGGATAATTTAATAAATCAGAAGCTGGCTATCCATATGCTAAGCAAAATGGGCTATAGTGCGGATATTGCCGAAAATGGTCACGTGGCATTAAACGCCATGGTAGCTAAGCATTACGATTTGATTTTGATGGATGTGCAGATGCCCGATATGGACGGTCTGGAAACCACCCGCTTTATCCGCAGCAATATGCAGGAGCAGCCGGTTATCATAGCGATGACTGCCAACGCCATGCCCGAAGACAGGCAGGCCTGCCTGGATGCCGGAATGAATGATTATTTGAGCAAGCCCATGAAGCTTTCTGATTTAATGGAGATGCTTGAAAAATGGGGGAAATATATAAACGGGCTTAACACAACTTTGCTAAAATGAGTTTATATTTACTCCGGAAACCATCTGCCATTATGAACTTTCTTAATAAAACCTCCTTTGCTTTTTTAGCCTGTTTTTTTACTGTTGCCTCGGCATTTGCAAATGCCCCTGCGCGTAATTATTATCAGCTTAAAATATATCATTACAAAACCCAGGCGCAGGAAAGTACGATAGAAAAATATTTACAACAAGCTTATATCCCAGCACTACACAGGGCGGGCGTAAAAAATGTTGGCGTGTTTAAACCCGTTACACAGGTTGATACAGCAAAGTTATTGTATGTATTTACTCCTTTTCAGTCCTGGGACAAATTAATGGGGATTGACCAAAAATTAGAGGCCGATGTTGCATACCTTGCCGATGGCAAAGAGTATATTGATGCCGCTTATAACGAACAGCCTTACACCCGTTTGGAGACTATCATATTGCAGGCTTTTCCGGGAATGCCCTCTACAAACGTTCCTAACCTTACCGCAAAAAAGGCCGACAGGGTTTATGAATTGCGCAGCTATGAAAGCCCTACCGAAAAATTGAACATTAACAAAGTAACCATGTTTAACGTTGGCGATGAAATAGGTCTTTTTAAGCGCCTTGGGTTCAATGCTGTTTTTTATTCGGAGGTTATTGCTGGCAGCCACATGCCTAACCTGATGTACATGACCACTTTTAACAGCAAAGAGGACAGGGATAAACACTGGGATACCTTTGGTAAGGATGAATACTGGAAAACACTTTCGGCTAAACCGGAGTACCAGCATAACGTATCACATGCCGATATAATCTTTCTTCGCCCGGCGGATTACTCTGATTTTTAGGATAATTGCTATTTTGTGAATAAAATTAATTCATAGGTAATTAATACGATTGTAAAACTTAACTTAGGTGTTGATGTTTACTTCATCGTACAATCGTAAATGCAGCAGGATAGTTTGAAATTTTTGCAGGGCGGCGGCGAGATGGGCGCGCTGATTAGGGCACATGACTGGTCCGGAACATCTATTGGCACACCAGATCAATGGCCCGTAAGCCTGCGCACTACCATAGGTATCGTGCTAAATTCGCGCTTCCCGATGTTTATGTATTGGGGACCCGATCTTGTTTGCTTTTATAACGATGCCTACCGTCCCAGCCTTGGCATAAACGGTAAACACCCCATACTTTTAGGACAGCCAGCCAAAATTTTCTGGGCCGAGATCTGGCATATCCTCGAACCATTGATAGTGCAGGTGCTATCCGGTGGTGGTGCAACCTGGCATGAAGACCAATTGATCCCATTTTTTCGGAACGGCACTATCGAAGATATTTACTGGACATTTAGCTACAGCCCTGTTATTGACGAATCGGGCAACCCGGGCGGGATCCTGGTAGCTTGTACCGAAACTACAGAAAAGGTGCTGGCATTCAATAAACTAAAAGAAAGCAAAACCGAGCTGGAGTTTGCTATAGATGCCGCCGAATTGGGCACCTGGGATCTTAATCCCCATACTAATAAATTTATCGGTAACGACAGGTTAAAAGATTGGTTTGGATTAGACCCTCATGATGAAATAGAACTTGATTCGGCAATAGCGGTAATTGCAGAAAAAGACAGGCAACGTGTTGCTGATGCTATCCGTGCAGCTTTACTACCATCATCGGGCGGTAAGTATGATGTTGAGTATACCATAGTAAATCCCCGTACAAAAATTGAGCGTGTAGTGAGGGCCAAGGGTAAAGCATTGTATGATGAAAATGGAGTAGCCATTCGGTTAAACGGCACACTGCAGGATATCACTGATGAAACGGTAGCCCGCCTTGAACTTATAGAAAGTGAGCAGAATTTTCGCTCGCTGATATTACAGGCGCCCGTCGCAATAGCTGTTTTTAAAGGACGGGATTATGTGGTTGAGATTGCCAACGCCCCGGTGTTTGAGCTGTGGGGCAAAACAGCAGAGGAAACTGTTGGTAAGCCAATTTTTGAAGGTTTACCGGAAGCCAAAGGGCAAGGGCTTGAAGCTTTGCTTGATCATGTATACAACACCGGCGAACGATTTATTGCTGTTGAAAGGCCTGTATACCTACCCCGTAATGGCAAGATCGAAAAAACTTATGTAGACTTTGTTTACGAGGCTTTAAAAGATAGTAACGGCGTTACCGGCATCATTGCTGTAGCATCTGAAGTAACCAATCAGGTAATTGCCAAACGTAAAATTGAAGACGCTGAAGAACGCGCCAGGTTGGCTATTGATGTTGCCGAGATGGGTACGTTTGATTTAAACCTGGTTACAGACGAAGTGATCACTTCACCACGTTTTAATGTGATCATGGATATTGATGAATCGCCTGATCATGAGAGTTATATTGACAGGATTTTTCCGGATGACAGGCATATAAGAGATAAGGCGTTTGATGTTGCTTTAAAAACTGGTCAGCTTTTTTACACCGGCCGGGTTTTATGGCGGGATGGCAGCATGCACGTGATTGAAGCAGAGGGGAAAGTTTATTATGATGACGAGCGGATCCCGGTCCGGATGCTGGGTACGGTAATAGACGTAACCAAACAAAAGAATGCTGAAGACGAGCTGAAGCGTTTCAAGTTTATGGCCGATAACGCTTCGGACATATTTATGCTGTTACGTGCCGATGGTTCGATTGCCTATGTAAATAGTGTAGCGCTTGATGATTGGTGTTATAGCGAGGAGGAATCCCTGACCATGAACGTGGCTGATATAGATATTTACCACGATGATATAACTTTTAACCGGGCTTTTAATAAAGCGCAACAACAAAACATCCCTCAGTACGAAACGCTTTATCGCCGTAAAAATGGCTCAGTTTACCCGGTAGAGATCAATATGGTTAGTTTGATGCTGTCGGATGAGCCATATCTTTTTGCAGTTGCCCGTGATATTACAGATCGCCGTAAATCAAGGGAGGAGCTTGTTCAGATTAATCAGCGTCTTGAAATTGCCCTTGAAGCCGGTCGTTTAGGCTCTTATGAACTGGACCTGGAAACCGGTATCATGTTCTGTACCCCGCAGTGTAAGGCTAATTATGGCCTTGATAAAGATGCCGTATTTAACTTTCCGGATCTTTTATCCGTTATGCTGCCCGAATACCGGGATGTTGTACAGAAAAGAGTAAATGAGGCTATCAGGAACAGAACAGTGTATAACGCTGAGTACAGGGTTGCCTGGCCCGATGGATCGATACACTGGATCAATGCTTCAGGCAAAGCCCGGTATAACGATATGGGCGAAGCTACTCAAATGGTAGGGGTAACTTTTGATATCTCCGAACAAAAGCTTTTACAGCAACAGAAAGATGAATTTATTGGAATTGCAAGCCATGAGTTAAAAACGCCGGTTACCAGCATTAAAGCCTATACCCAGGTGCTTGAACGCATGCTGACCAAAAAAGGCGATACCCTGGAAGCATCCATGATCAGCAAGATGGATGCCCAGCTGAACCGCCTTACCAGTTTAATTGCAGATTTATTGGATGTTACCAAGATAAACTCCGGCAGGCTGCAGTTTAATTATACCCTGTTTGATTTTAATACTCTCATTAAAGAGGTAACAGAAGATTTACAACGCACTACAAAAAAACATACACTTATTGAGCAATTACAGGAAACAGGACAGGTTTATGCCGATAGAGAGCGAATAAGCCAGGTTTTGGTCAATTTGATCACTAATGCCATCAAATACTCGCCACATACCGAAAATATAATTTTAAAGAGCTGGATTGAAAATGACGAGGTGATGGTTAGCGTGCAGGATTTCGGGATCGGTATCTCAAAAGAAAAGCAAAGTCGTGTTTTTGAACAGTTTTATAGGGTAAGTGGTGCTAAACAGCATACGTTCCCCGGCTTAGGCCTTGGTTTATACATTTCGTCGGAGATCATCAAACGCGAGGGTGGCCGGATTTGGGTGGATAGCGAGGAAGGAAAAGGCTCAACATTTTACTTCGCGCTCCCTGTTAAAAATGATAAAGAATAGGCTAAAAAAACTTTTATAAAAAAAATGTTATCGATTGTTTTTAAGGCTTGATTTTTGTGGCTCCCGGATGAAGTGGAAAATACGAAGAAGATCATGATAGCGGACGATGATCCGGGGATTGTGGATGCGGTAGAGATAATGCTTGATTTTGAAGGATACCAGGTTTCGTCGACAGTAAATGGATCGACGCTTTTGGATATGCAAAGCGAGTTCCCAGACTTGCTTTTACTTGATATATGGATGTCCGGTTCCGATGGGCGGGATATTTGTCGTGAGCTTAAAAAGCGCGAATTAACCAAAGGTATTCCTATCATCATGATTTCCGCAAGCCGTGACATCGAAAAATCAGCCTATGATGCCGGTGCCGATGACTTTTTAGCCAAGCCTTTCGAAATAGATGATTTGTTAGGGAAGATCAGGAAACATCTTGAAGAGTAAGACAATTTATAGATAAACTACGTCTCAGATTAAAATAAGTTGATGTTCTTTTGAAGCTCCTTATACTTTCGTTTGAAGGTGCAACAGGTCTGTAGCAATAAAACAAGTTGAGTTTTTAGCGTGCCATAGGTACGCAACTTCTTCATTGGGGAAGCTTTCAAAGTAATCAGCGCAATCAACGTAATCAAAACCAATCAACGGTCGATAACAGAAATTTTGTCCGATATCGATCACTTTTCAAAAAATAAAATCCGTAATGTATTGGTTTTTAAGTATTTAATATTGGTATAGCTCTTGCAAAACCTTGTCCAAATTTATCACAATGGATAAGGAAATTGCACTTGAAGTTACATCTGCCAAACGCAAAAAAACGGCGGTTATCATCACTATCAGCCTGGCTGTTTTGGTGTTTGCCGTAATGCTTTTGCGGGGATATATTAAATCAACAATCACCCGTGCCGAAATAACAACTGCTAAAGTTGAGATCGGCAACATCGAAAATACCATAAACGCTACCGGCGAAGTTTTGCCGGAATTTGAAGAAATTATCACCAGTCCTATAAACGCCTCTATCAAAAGCGCGCTGATGGATGCCGGAAATAAGATCAAAGCAGGGCAATCAATACTGACCCTTGATAAATCGGCCACCCAAACCGATTACGAGAAACAAAAATTTCAACTCGAAACCAAACGTACCGAGATCAGCAAACTCAAACTTGATCTGAACAAGAGCTTCTACGACATTCAATCCAACAACGATATTAAGCAACTTCACATCAGCAACCTTGCCGATGCCGTTGAAAATGCTAAACGCCTGTACAAAGCAGGCGGCGGTACCCGAGAGAACATCGAGCAAGCCGAACTGAACCTGAAAGTTGCCCAACTGGAAAAAAAACAACTGGAAAACGAGATCAAAAGCAAGCAGCAAACCATGCAACTGGAGATCAAGGAGGCTGAAATAGCGGCCGATATCCAGCAAAATGATCTGAAAGAACTGCAGCGTAAACTCGACTTAGCCAACGTAGTGGCAACCCGCGCGGGTGTTATTACTTACGTAAACAAAAATATTGGCGCTAATATTCACGAGGGGGAAACCCTGGCCCGCATTGCCGATTTAGGCAGCTTCCGGATCCAGGGCAGTGTTTCTGATAACGTGGCCGATCAGGTACGTAGCGGTTTGCCGGTAATTGTGCGCATAAATGACGATCAATTGCGTGGCCATGTAAGTAATGTATCCCCATCGGTACAAAACAGCATAATTTCTTTTGATGTACAGCTTGATGACCGGGCAAATAAACTGCTGAGGCCAAACCTGAAAGTGGATGTTTTTCTGGTGACGGCCACGCATAACAAGATCATGCGGGTGGCCAACGGACCGGCATTTAAAGGCCCATCGGTGCAAGATATTTTTGTACTGAACAATGGCAAGGCCGAACGCCGTACGGTACACATCGGCCTAACCAATTTTGATTATGTGGAGATCCAGAGCGGCGTTAAAGCTGGGGATGAGGTTATTACATCGGATATGAGCGAATACAAAAACTCGAAGGAAATAACAGTAAAATAGCCTCACCCTCTCTAAAGGAGAGGGCCCATGTTAGCCGCTGTTGGTGTTGTCATCAACAGCTTTACGCCACGTCGGGTGATGGGTAAATACAAAGGTTGTTGGTGAGAACACCAACAACGGCGGGAATAAAAAACTAAACACAACCCGTCATTGCGAGGAACGAAGCAATCGCAAACTATACAGGGCGGATTTGCTAATTGGGGACTGCCTCGTTCCTCTCAATGACGGTTGAAAAAATGAATTGAGCATCATGAAATATCTATACCTTATATTGTTGTTAACCATAAGCTTTGGGGCTTTTGGCCGGAGCGATAGCGATACCCTCAGGCTCACCTTGCAGCAGGTGGTTGATCTGGCTAAGGCCAACTCCATAGCTGCAAAGCAGGCCGCGACAGTCCGCGAAACCAAGTATTGGGAGTATCGTACTTATAAATCAAACTATCAGCCGCAATTGGCTTTAAGCGGTATTTTACCGGGATATACCAAAACATTTTCGCAGGTGCAGCAGCCCGATGGCACGATACTTTTCCAGCCGATACATAACGATAACTCATCATTGCAGCTTAATTTTAGCCAGAGCATTACGGCTACTGGTGGTACTATTTTCGGTACTACACAATTGCAGCGTTTTGATGATTTTGACAGGCATAATGTGTTGTATAACGGTATCCCTTATGGCATAAACTACTCGCAGCCATTGTTCCAGTTCAACAGCCTGAAATGGGATAAAAGGATTGAGCCTTTAAAGTTTAATGAAAGCAAGCAGGCCTATATTGAAGCCCAGGAAAAGATAGCGGTTGACGTAGAAGGTTATTTCTTTGATCTGTTGCTGGCCCAGGTAAACCTTAAAATTGCCGAAACCAATTTCGCCAATACGCAGGGAATTTTGAAGGTCGCTAACCTGAAATATGAATTAGGCAAAGTATCAAAAAACGAGATATTACAATTACAGCTGGAACAGATCAACGCGCAAAAAGCAGTAGGCACGGCTAAACGCGATATGGAGATAGCCACCCTGAACCTGCGCAGTTTTACCGGGCAAGAGGGGGACGACAGGATAGTTTTGATAGTGCCGAAGGAGATTAGCAAAATGATTGTATCATCAGAGAAAGTACTGGCCGAAGCTTATGCCAATCGCTCAGACGCCATTGCTTTTTCACGCCGCATTGCCGAAGCTAAGCGTGATGTGGCTAAAGCCAAAGGCCAAAATGGGTTGACTGCCACCCTTACGGCCAGCCTGGGTTTTTCAAACACGGCAACTAATATTCCGGATGTATATAAAAATCCGCAGAATCAGCAATTGCTGCAGGTGCAGCTATCCATACCAATTCTTGACTGGGGTAGGTCAAAATCCAGAGCAAAAACAGCACTCGCCAACCAGCAATTTACAGAGTATGCCGTTGAGCAGGATAAACAAACTTTTAAACAGCAGATAGTTACGCAAGTGTCGCTTTTCAATATGATGAAAGAGCAATTGGTATATACCGCCAGTGCCGATAGCATTGCAGGCGAAAAATACAAGATAGCCCGCGAACGCTATGTGCTTGGCGACCTGAGTATTACCGACCTTGGTATTGCCTTTCGCGAAAACGACCAGGCTCAGCGTGATTATGTAAGCGCTCTCCGCGATTTTTGGGGAGCTTACTACCAATTGCGCTATCTTTCACTTTACGACTTTGAAACAAACAAAAAAATAACCTATAACTAAATCAATAACTCAATAATTCAAACCTAACGATATGATCCGTTTACAAAACATTGAAAAGGTGTACCGCACCGATACCATCGAAACCCTGGCCTTAAACAGCGTAAGTCTTGATATTGCCAAAGGTGAATTTTTATCTATCATGGGGCCTTCAGGCTGTGGCAAAAGCACGCTGTTAAATATCATGGGCCTGCTTGACGCGCCATCAAAAGGGGAGATCAGGATCGATGATCAAAAAACAGGAGGCATGACTGATAAACAACTGGCGCAGTTCCGTAATAAAAAGCTGGGATTTATCTTCCAGAGCTATCATCTTATTAACGATTTGCAGGTGCTTGATAATGTAGAACTGCCCTTGCTTTACCGTGATACCACCGCCAAACAACGCCGCGAACTGGCAGCCGAGGCACTGGCAAAAGTGGGACTGGCTAATCGCCTGAAACATTTTCCTACGCAGCTCTCAGGCGGTCAGCGCCAACGTGTAGCCATCGCGCGTGCTATCGTAGGCAAACCAGAAATTATTTTGGCCGATGAGCCAACAGGTAACCTGGACAGCGCTATGGGCAACGAGATTATGGAGATACTCCTTAACCTTAACCGTAACGATGGCACCACCATAGTAATGGTAACGCACGATGAAAATATGGCCCATAAAACCCACCGCTTGGTACGCTTGTTTGATGGCGCGCAAGTTCAATAATTAACCATTTTAAAATTGAGTTTATGCTTAAAAATTATTTTAAAATAGCCATAGCGGTACTCAAGCGCCGCAAGTTTTTCACGTTTATCAGTCTGTTCGGTATCAGTTTTACCTTAACTATATTGATGGTTTTAACTGCTTTTATTGATAAAGTAGTAGGCGATACTTACCCGGATAAAAAACGCGACAGGTCATTATACATTAATCGGATCCAGGAATCGGGTAAAGATAATTTGCAGTCGAGCACATTATCGTATTACTTTTTGAGCCATTATACAAGTATGTTGAAAACACCGGTAAAGGTTGCCATATCATCAGCATTTAATGGTACCAATACCTACGTTAACAATAAAAAAATAGCGGTAAATTATAAATATACCAATGCCGAATATTGGGATGTACTTGATTATGATTTTACCGAAGGTAAGGCGTTCAACAGTCAGCAGGTTACCAATGCTGATCGTGTCGCAGTAATATCTGAGGATATGAAACGCGAGTATTTTGGCGATGCGCCATCGGTAGTTGGTAAATATATCGAAGCGGATAACGTAAACTACCGGGTTATAGGCGTAGTTAAAAATGTACCTATTACCGATTATATGCTTTATAGTGATATATACCTGCCGTACACCGTTTCGAAGGCCAATTATAAAGACAAAGGGTATATGGGGGGATATATGGGGATCTTATTGGCTAATTCGAAGGGCGATGTACAAAAAATGCGTGACGAGTATGAAAATCTCATGAAAAGGGTACCGGTTGAAAGAAAAGAATTTACACACCTGTACAGCCACGCCAACCCGTTTTTGTCGGCTTATCTTGATACAGGCAATGAACAGCATTCAGGAGTATCCATAGCGCTTATGGCCATAAGCGTATTTGTTTTCATTTTTACCCTTTTGCCAACGCTTAATCTGATAAATATCAACATTACCCGAATTATGGAACGCTCTTCAGAAATTGGGGTGCGTAAAGCCTTTGGCGCATCATCCAAAACCTTGGTTTACCAATTTATTGTCGAAAACCTGATCCTTACCTTGTTAGGGGGCGTTCTTGGTGTTGCATTGTCACTGCTGGCGCTCTACCTTATCAATAACGCCAATTTGATAGCCAACCTTGAATTAAGCATCAATTTTACAGTTTTATTTATCGGTCTGCTGGTATGCCTTGTTTTTGGTTTATTATCAGGTGTATATCCAGCCTGGCGCATGTCAAAACTCAATGTGGTTACGGCACTTAAGGCCCAGTAAAATATTTATCATTAATTAAAAATATTATGTTTAAGCACTTATTTAAACTCATCTGGAATAAAAAGAAGCAGAACTTTCTGCTCATGGCCGAGATGCTGGTGTCATTCCTGGTACTGTTTGCGGTATTTACGCTGATGGTTTATTATTACAGCAATTATAAAAAGCCCATGGGTATTGAATATCAAAATGTTTGGGTCATAAACTATGGCAACGCATATCAAACAAAAAATATCGATTCGCTTAACCTGTACTATGAAACATTAAGAAAAACAATAAAGTCATTGCCGCAGGTGCAGGAAATAAGTTTTGTAAGCGGGAATATCCCGTTTTCTCAACAGGTTAATGAAAGTGCCTTAACCTTTAACGGAAAGCATGTTAACCATTTAAATAATTTTACGGTTGAAGATGGTTACAAAGAGGTGCTTCAGGCGCAGTTGCTTGAAGGCCGCTGGTTTAATAAGCAGGATGCTGTTGCCAAAAACAAAAGTGTTGTAATTGATGCTGCATTAAAGGAGGCTACTTTTGGCAATGAACCGGCCGCAGGCAAACTTCTTGGTAATGATAACGATAAGGACAGGCTAAAAGTGGTGGGCGTAATTCAAACCATAAAAAGAAATGGTGATTATGTAAATCCAGGCCCCGGGCTATATTTCAGAACTGATACGGGATCGTTTCGCTGGCTTAGTAAAATCCTGATTAGGGTGGCTCCGGGTACCGATGCAACCTTTGAGGGTAAACTCTACAAAACCATGGCCAATTACATGAAAAATTCAAATGTAGAGATTGAACACCTCACCAATAAGCTAAAGGATAGTAATTATTTTGCGTTGGTACCTATGATCATATTAGGTATTGTAAGTGCATTTTTGGTGATTAATGTTGCACTTGGTTTGTTTGGGGTATTATGGTATAACATTAATAAACGCCGGGGAGAAATCGGCCTTCGCAGGGCAATTGGCGCCACAGGTAATTCAGTTTCATCACAATTGGTAAGCGAATCCATGATCCTGGCTACACTTTCGCTTATTATAGGGGTGTTTTTCGCTGTGCAGTTTCCCCTGCTTAATGTATTCGACCTGTCTGCGGGGATATATATCGGGGGAATGCTTTTATCTGTTTTATTTGTTTACCTGTTGGTGCTCATTTGCTCGCTTTATCCCGGCAAACAGGCGGCTGCTATTTACCCTGCTGTTGCTTTACACGAAGAATAATTACGATATTGACCGCTTGTTATGATATTGGTTATTGATGATGATATTGCCGTACGCACCTCGCTGATCCTGCTGCTGAAAAGCGAGGGCTACGATTCTGCGAGCACCGGCGAACCTGCTGAAGCCCTCAAGATCATCAGGAAAAAAGCCCCTGAACTGATCATTCTTGATCTTAATTTTTCGATAGATACCTCGGGACAGGAGGGGATGGACCTGCTTGAAAAGATCAAGGCTTTTAGCAGTACCATTCCGGTGATCCTGATAACCGGTTGGGGAAGTATCGAGCTGGCAGTTAAAGGCATGAAGCTTGGCGCCAACGATTTTATCAATAAACCCTGGGTTAACGAGCACCTTATCCAATCGGTAAAAACACTGCTTGATCTACAGGATAAAAAGACGGAGCACCGTACCCGTAAGCAACTGGACAAAACCTACAATTTTGAAAATATTGTAGGTGAAGATTCCCGGATGCTCGATATTTTGGAAACCATTGGCCGCGTGGCTTCAACCGATGCTTCAGTGCTAATTATGGGCGAAAGCGGCACCGGTAAGGAACTGATTGCCGAAGCAATTCATCAAAATAGCCTGCGTCGTAATAAACCTTTTATCAAGGTGAACTTGGGCGGTATTTCAACTTCGCTGTTCGAGAGCGAGATGTTCGGGCATATCCGTGGTGCATTTACAGATGCCCGGTTTGACAGGGTAGGTCGTTTTGAGATGGCTAACAAGGGCACCATTTTTTTAGATGAAATAGGCGATCTGGATGCCAGTAGTCAGGTGAAACTGCTCCGTGTATTGCAAGACCGCACCTACGAGGTATTAGGTAGCAGTCGCACTAAAACCGTAGATACCCGTGTGGTTTGCGCCACAAATAAAAACCTGAACGAGATGGTGTCACGTGGTACTTTTCGTGAGGATTTGCTTTACCGGATCAATTTGATCACGGTTTATCTGCCTGCTTTGCGAGAGCGGCCGAAAGATATTCCTTTGCTGGTTAGCTTTTTTATTAATAATTTAAAGCAGATCTATAACCGGCCTAATCTATCGGTAGCGCCATCGGCCATGAAATGGTTGCAGCAGCTACCATTACCGGGTAATATCAGGCAGTTGAAAAACCTGGTGGAACGTTCTATTTTGGTAAGCCGAAGGGATGAACTGAGCATTGACGATTTCCGGTCGCAACTGGAATTATCACCGGTTAAAAAAGGAAATATCCAGTTACCGGGCGTAGGCACCCTAACTTTAGAAGAGGTAGAGGTAGAAATGATAAAACGGGCATTAGATCATCATAAAAATAAAATAAGCAAGGCCGCGGCGGCTCTGGGGCTCACGCGGAGCGCCCTGTACCGGCGCCTCGAAAAATACCAGATCCCGTACGATGAAGCTGAGGACTAAATACATTTTATTTGTGCTGATCCTACACCTGCTTACCCTGGTGCTTGCATGGTTTATTTTCATCGACAATAAGATCTATTTTATCATAGCCGAAGCTTTTGTTCTCATTTCGGCAGCCGTGGCTATACAGCTTTACCGCCAGCTTGTATTGCCTTTAAAAATGTTACTACAGGGTATTGAAGCCATAAAAGACAAAGATTTTAATGTGAAGTTTCTTTCAACAGGCAAGCTTGAGGTTGACGCGCTGATTGATGTTTATAACCAAATGATGGACGAGCTAAGAACCGAACGCACACGACAGGAGCAGCAGCATTTCTTTTTAGAAAAGCTGATCCATACTTCGCCAACGGGCATCATCATTCTTGATTTTGATGACCGCGTACAGCAAATAAATCCCAAAGCTTTACAGGTTTTAGCTATTGATGAAAAAGCCGTAGTTGGTGAATTGATTGGGGAATTAAAGCATCCCGTTTTTGCACATATCAAAGCTCTTAAATCGGGCGAAACTTTGGTGGTAAAGTTGGACGGTATTAACTCTTTCAAACTGCAAAAGTCGCACTTTATTGACCGCGGATTTTCGAGGCATTTTATCATGTTGGAGGACCTGACTGCCGAGATCCTTGCTGCCGAAAAGAAGGTTTACGGCAAAGTGATCAGGATGATGGCGCATGAGGTTAATAATACCATCGGCCCGGTAAATTCCATCATGCAATCGGCCATGAAAACCGACCAACTTTGGGCCGGGCACGATTTCGATCCAATAAAGGACGCCTTACAAGTAGCTATGGACAGAAACCAGAATCTTAACCTGTTTATGCGCAACTTTGCCGATCTGGTTAAGTTACCGCCGGCTAACAAACAACCTGTTGTGTTACAAAAGCTCGTAGAATCGGTAGTAAAGCTAATGGGCATCCGTGCCGAAGAAAAAGGAGTATCGCTTAGTCTTGATTTACCGGAAGAACCAATCAAGATCATGGCCGATGAACAACAACTGGAACAGGCTTTTATCAATATCGTTAAAAATGCCATCGAGGCTATTGATGGCAACGGTTCGGTAACACTTGCCATCAATCCCCAAGAAAAGAAACTAACCATTACTGATACCGGCAAAGGCATTAGCGCCGAACAGCAGGCTAACCTGTTTACCCCATTTTTCAGCACAAAAAAAGACGGACAGGGCATAGGCCTAACTCTGGTGCGCGAAATCATGCTAAATCATGACTTTGAATTTTCATTAAAAACTGTTGCCGAAAGGCAAACGGAGTTTGTGGTTTATTGGGGATAAGATAAAAATGAGTAACGTGTAAACAACCATCGCCGCCACTTCGCCTCCAGGCGAGTGGTAATTATAAAGCCGCCTTTGACCGTCGTGGCAAAAGATATCAGCAATTATTCGTCAATAAGCCCATTTGTCATTTCCGACGAACCGTGGGAGAATATGTACGGGTACCGTGAGGAGAAATCTTATACGCCATGCAACCACTGTGCATGGCGTATAAGATTTCTCTTTCGCCCCAGCCGTCAACCGCCCCATGCTCAATCGAAATGACATTTTATATTATGAAAGATGCTCAAAACAAAAAAGCTGCCCCGAAAAACGGGACAGCCTGGTAATAAAATAGGGGTACAAGTATTATTAATAGCCGGTGTTTTGCTGCAGCTTTGAGTTTAAGATAAGTTCGGCAGATGGGATAGGGAAAAGGCGTTTGTTAACATCCTTGTCGGTTTTATAACCCCATGATTCTTCATATTTTCCAAAACGGATCAGGTCATTCCTTCTCCATGTTTCCCAGTTTAGTTCGCGTGCGCGTTCCTGTAATAGGTTAGGCAGGTCAACATTGCTCCAGGTAGCTGCCTTACGTTTAGCCCTTAACTGGTTAACTAATGATAAAGCGGTTTCGCCGTTGGTTGGGGTTGCACCTCTCAAAATGGCTTCGGCCTTCATCAGTAGTATATCAGCATAACGGAAAACCGGTACATCGTTACTTTGATTACGGTCGGTTGCTGTAACATCCGGGTAATATTTGTTATTGCGGATACCTTTTGCTTTACCCAGCTCGTCGCCGCCAACCTCAAAGGTAGGTACGTCGACCAGGGTAAGATCGGGCGTAAAAGTTAACTGGTAATCAACCGGAGCGGTAGGATCGGGGCCGGCGTATGAAGCGTCCAACCCTTTTTTAGTTGTTTTTATGATGATGGGATTGCCCGCAAAATCATACTGCTTACCTATAAGCCAAAGGCTGGTACGGATGTCGTTAGGATCGTTAAATTGAGCATAGTATGATGGAATGGTGCTGCATGGGTTACTTAAGCGGTACAATAAACCATATTTGGCCTGCAACGCCGGATGCAGCGAATACCAGCTAAACTGCTCGCCCTGTGCCAGTGCGTGATCATAAGGAATAGAGAAGATAAACTCCTTAACCTTTGGGCCGTTATCCGGATAAAACATTTTTAAATAGTCATCCTCAAGGGCATATTTTCCTGATTGCATGATGTTATCACACATTTTAACCACATCGTTGTAGCGGCCGGTACCAGTGTAAACCTCGGCGTTAAGGTACATTTTGGCCAGTATGGCGTAGGCGGTGAACTGGGTTGGCCTGCCGTAAGTTGTCTGATCAACTACGGTACTCAGGTTAGGGATCACCTCGTTTAATTCTTTCTCGATAAAGGCAAATACATCTTTACGCGCGGTGGTAGCAGGTTTATCGGCAGAACCGAATGTAGTAACTACCGGAATGTTGCCGTAAAGATCCATCATAAAGAAAAACATCATGGCACGTGTTGCCCTCAGTTCGGCAATGGTAGTGGCTTTTGCCGCGTTATCCGGTGATGAAGCAAACGTAGCGATGATGCGGTTACAGGTACTGATGGTACCAAAACCCCATGTCCAGGTATCCTGAACCTGTGGCAGGTCGGCATTCCAGTTGTGATAGTGCAACTGTTGGTAACGGCCGCCGTCGCGCCAGCCGCCGGCCCTTGCAGGCATAATAGCCTCATCGGTACTCAGGGTTTGCATTTGCCAGTATGACTGCGCAAATGAGCCTCTGAGCTGAGCATAAGCCGCTCCCGAAGCCAGGATAAACTGCTGCGGGGTAGTAGGGAAGTTTGATGGAGTTAATTCGGTTTCAACAGGCACATCAACTTTGGTGCATGATGATATGGTAATGGCCGCGAAAAGCAGCGCACAGTATTTATGAATGGAAGTTTTCATGTTGATCTTTTAATGGTGTTTGATTTAAAATGATGCACTTAAACCGAACAGGAAAGCCCTGGTGCGCGGGTAATAGTTTTTGTTATCGATACCCGGTGTAAGTCCGCCTAATGAAATCTCCGGATCGATGCCCTTGTAGCCGGTTATGACAGCCAGGTTATTACCTGATACATACACGCGTAAGTTGCGGATGCCAGGGGTAAATTTCGGGAAGGTGTAACCAAGGGTAGCGTTATCCAGGCGCAGGTATGATCCGCTTTCAATATAACGGTCGGAGTATAAATAAGCATTCACATCTTTAGGCGATTCATTGGCCGATGAAGCGGGCAGGTTATAGCTCCTTACGTCGCTGGTACGGTTCAAATCGGCAAGGGTAGCGTTCAGGATCTTGCCACCAAGCGAGCCTCGCACAAACAGATTAAGATCAAAATTGCCATAGCTAAAACTGTTATTAAAGCCGAACACCAGTTTAGGTTGCGCGTTACCGGCGTAGAAATAATCTTTAGAAGTTGGGGTAGTAGTTACACCGCCGCTGTGGCTGTAAAACTGCGATACGCCATTAGCATCTTTACCGGCATATTTGTAGAGCAGGAACTGACCTACCGGATAACCAGTTTTCAGGATCTGTACTTTGTAACCTGTTTCACCCTGGCCGCCTGGTTCTGCCTGCGGAATAGAGTCAAGTTTAAAGCTGCTGTTTGACAGTGATACCAGTTTGTTTTTATTGTGGGCTATGTTAAGAGAGGTATTCCATTTAAAGCTGCTTGTAGCTACAGGAGTAGCGTTAATGGTAACCTCGTAGCCTTTATTAGAGATTGAACCCACATTGGCTGTTAACGTACCAACAAAATACTGGGTGGTTGATACCGGGTAAAAGTAAATCAGGTCGTTGGTTTTTTTGTCGTAGGCTTCGATAGTTCCACTCAACCTGCCGTTGAATAAAGAGAAATCCAAACCTAAGTTATACATGGTGGTTTTTTCCCATTTCAAGTCGGGGTTAGCATTTTGCGAGGGGCCTATTGAATTAGTGAACACACCATTATAATAAAATGCACCTGCCGAACCATATTTGATCTGTGAGATCAACGGATCAAAACCCAGCGAGTTACCGGTGATACCATAACTGGCCCTTAATTTCAGATCGTTAAATAAATGCTGGTTCTGCATAAACGACTCTTCGGTGATCCTCCAGCCTAATGATGCAGAAGGGAAAGTACCCCATTTGTTGTTTGCACCAAAAGCCGATGAACCATCACGCCTTAATGATAATTGTAGCAGGTATTTATTGTCATAGCTGTATTTAGCACGGCTGTAATAAGAGATCAAACGGAGCTTTTGATATAGGTTTGGTCCCCAATCGGTCCTGAAATCACCTGCCGGCGAGCCAAGGCCAATATTCAGGTAACCGATATCATCTGTGGGGAAATTACGGTTGTTGGCCTGAAAGCCGTCGCCGTTTACATCCTGCTGCAAGCTGTAACCTGCCAATACGTTAATATCGTGCTTGCCCGTGGTTTTGGCATAGGTCAAAAAAGTTTCGCCCACTTTACGGGTATTTTCAAATGACGAGCGGTAAGCTTCGCCATGAACACCCTGGTCAAGCGTGTACTGGCTGTTGTAATAAGCACCGCCGTTTACCTGCTCATTTTGGGTAGACAGGCTGATGTTGTAAGTAAAACCCAAAGGGAGCTTTAACTCGGCGGTTGCATTTATTAAGCTCAGTTTGCTTTTGGTTTTTTGATAGGCATCAGCCAATAAAGCAACCGGGTTATAGTATTGTATGCGTTGCAGGTTTTCTGTATACGCGCCGTTTTGCATTACCGGAACAGTTGGCAGGTAGCGCAGCATGTTATACAACACAATGTTTTGATTGGGGATGATGTCTGAATTACTTGTGCTGTTGTTTACAGATAAGCCTAATTTCAAACGGTCATTAAATGCCTTTTGCTCTACCGCCATTTTGGTAGTGAAGCGGTTGAGCGCGCTGCCTTTTAAAATGCCTTTATCATCAAAATAATTAACCGAAGCGCTGTAAGTGGTTTGGTTAAAGCCACCTGTAAGGGCAACGTTATGGTTCTGCGAGTAAGCGGTACGGCTTACCTCTTTTTGCCAGTCGGTGTTAGCGCCTTTTTGGTCGGACGGGTCAAGGGCCAGGTTGTTTTTGCTCAGGTAATCGGCAAGCTGTGTAGCATTCATCATTTTAATGCTGTTGGCAATTTTTTCGACACCGGCATAAGCATTATATGAAATGGCGGTTTGACCGCTTTTGCCTTTTTTAGTAGTAATGATGATTACACCATTAGCCGCGCGGGTACCATAAATAGCTGTGGCGGAGGCGTCTTTTAATACATCGATGGTTTCGATATCGTCAGGGGCTACAAGTCTGTAATCGGCACCGGCTACGCCGTCAATTACATAAAAAGGTTCTTGTGCAGGGCCGGTGCGCAGGGTTGAAGGGCCGCGTAAACTTATAGACGGGCTTTCATTCGGATCGCCGGAGCGGGTGATATTTAAGCCGGCAACTTTACCCTGTAGTAACTGCGCCGGGTTGCTCAAGGCGCCCCGGTTAAAATCTTTATTCTGAACAGTTACGATAGAGCTGGTAAGTAATTTACGCGATTGCTTGCCGTAGCCCACAACCACAACTTCCTTCAATGCAGCCTGGTCGGATTTTAGCGTAATATCAAGCGTACTGCCCGACACTGCTGCTTCACGCGGTTGATAGCCAATAAACGAAAATACCAATATGCTATTTTCCACTGCCTCAAGGTGATAGTTGCCGTTTGCGTCGGTAACTGTTCCATCTGCGCTTTCTTTTACTCTTACCGAAACACCGGGTAACGCTTCGCCTGTTTGTGAATCGGTTACTTTGCCGCTAACACGCAGGATCCTTGACGAGGTTTGTACATAAATAGTTTGATCGGCCCTTTTAAATGACAAGCCCGATTGTTTAGCTATTTTTTTTAATACTTCGTCAATAGGCTGGTTATTTTCAGAAAGACTGATTTTTTTGCTCAGCTGCGCTTCTGTAGCGTTGTGTATAAAATGTAAGCCGGTTTGTTTTTCAATTAAGGAGAATACTTCTTTGATTGATTTCCCGGTAACCTGGATAGTGCAAACCGGATCGGAAGTACGGCTTTGGTTTGTTGCTCCGGCCTGTACAGCCGTGCACATCAAATAAATCGCACTTAAAAGTGAGAATATATATTTTTTCATATTTTTGAGATTGCTAATACTAATTTGAATTGGGCCCTTTGGCGAGGACCTGATTACGGAGCAGGCGGTGTGATCTGATCATGCTGCCTGTTGTTGTTTTATGCTTTTCTTTATTTCATTAAGTTTACCTCTCTTGTGTTTAGTTACATTTACCGGATATGATCATAGCGTTATCCTGCATTTTCCATGATATATCCGAAACCATTTTTATTTGCTCCATCACCTTGTTTAGCGGGATATTATCAAAAGTGCCCTTCAGTTTGCAGCGCAGCAGGGTACTGTCCTGCAGTTTTACAGGCACGCCATACCATCTGCTTAGTTTCTTAGCGGCGTCGGTCCAGCTGTCGTAGTTAAACACCAGCTTATTTTCCTTCCACCCGGTAATATCTTCGGTTATAAAATCGATAACACGAGCCTGGCCATCGCTTTTTGAATAGATCATTTGCTTACCGGGGTCGAGGATGACGCGTTTGGACAGATCATTATTCATATCAACCTGAACCTTGCCTTCCACAAGCGATACCGTGATATTGCTGTCGTTAACATAGGCCGATACGTTAAAATGCGTGCCCAATACCTGGGTAGCAACTTTGCCTGTATGTACAATGAATGGTTTCTGCGGATTGCGTTTTACATCAAAAAAAGCTTCACCATCTAAATACACTTCACGTTTCTCGTCATCAAAGTTGACGGCAATGTGCAGGTTACTTGACGCGTTAAGGGTTACAATGGTACCATCGGGCAAATTGATCTTCTTTTTTTGTCCGGGTGCGGTATGGTTTTCAATAAGGGCTAACGTATTGGCAGTTTTGTTACTGATGTGGGTTTTATAAAACCAGAACGCGCAGGCCAGGAACAATACCGAAGCCGCTACTGCAAGTACAGGCCTTAGTTTTAAAATAATGACATTTGGTTTTGGCGCTGCCTGTTGGTTGGATGGCGTTTCAAGCTGATCTATTTTTTTATTAAGGCGGTTTAGGGCATCATTAGCTTTGACAGTATTGCTGGGAACGGGCTTCCTGGCCGACCAGATCTCGGCGATATCTTCAAACGCGTCAGAAAATTCCTTATCGGTTTGAACTTTTTGCAATAAATACTGGGTTTCCTCTTCGGATATTTTCCCCTCCAGGTAGCCTATGATCAATAGGTAATGATGTTCATCCATGTGCGCCATTTTGAAGTAAGTATTCAAAAGGCTGCAATCCGATTACATGATTTTATGATTTAATGTAATGTTAATATTGTGACTAATTATTTAACAAAAGCAGGCGCTTCCGGCAATAATTGATGGCCCGGTAAATATGAGTTTTTACCGTATTGGGCGAGATATTTAAAATTTCGGCAATTTCATGGTGCTCAAGCTGGTGATGCCAGCTCATCAAGAAAATGAGTTTTCCCTGCTCCGGTAATTCATCTATAAAACGCTCAATCATGAGGCGGCGCTCTTTCCTGAACAGGATCTCATCAGGGCGAAGGTGATCGCCTATGGGTTTGTCCGACGCGTACTCTTCAGGTAACAGTTCAACTTTCTGGCTTTTGCCTTTTAAAGTATAAACCCTGTTTTTTATGGCTCCGTACAGGTATGATTTTATGGAGGTATGAATCTGCAGCCGCTCTCTTTTCACCCAGAGGTCTAAAAACAGATCGGCTATAATGTCTTCACCATCATCATTGTCTGCTCCTAAAAACCTGCAGAAATCTGACAATAGCGGATAGTATTTTAAAAATAAAGAATTAAATGCTTCCCTGTCGTCTGTTTTAATTTTCGACAGTAATTCTATATCCTCCATTATCATTTTATCGGTTCGGCAATTATATCACTAAGGTGTTACAATGCCCCCGTTTTGTAGATTAAGTTATTGTTAAACTTTATTGCCTATGCCGCCCTGCAAGGAGGTGTGATTTTTTTAACAAATTAATAAGATCGTATTAGTTTTTGCTTAATCCTTTTAGTAATGTTGTAAACCAATTTAAATGTTACGTTAACAGATAATCACATCGCAATTACATCAACTATGCAAAGACGGCATTTCCTAAAACTTTCTGCAACTACATCGGCGGCCCTGCTTTTCAGCAGGCTTACTTACGCGGCTTCAAACGGTGCCGCTATCATGAATGCTCCTGATGAAGTCTGGGCGCAATCGGGTACCGAATGGGTTAAGCTTAAAGCCTCAGGCGGATCGCACTACAGTTATAAAGAGGTCAGCGTGAATTTGAAAACCAATGACAATGCGTTAGGCATTTATGTATCATCGCCAAAGCAAGAGTTAAATGCGGTGCGTTTAAAATGGAAACATAATACCCCTGCCTCTGCCAAATTCCTGGGCGACCATTGGGAACGATCATACGGTGACCTGGAATGGAAAACAATGGCTACGGGTATTAAAAACCCATGGTATGTAATTATACATGATGATAAGCAAACAGCTTGTTTCGGCGTGAAAACCGGCGCTAACAGTATTTGCTGGTGGGGCGTTAATGCCGATAATATTGAACTTACTTTAGATACAACCTCAGGTGGGGTAGGTGTACTACTGGGCGACAGGCGGCTGCATGCTGCTAATGTTATCACGGCTAACGCCAAAGCCGGCGAAGACACTTTTGCCGCCACACATCGCTTTTGTAAAATGATGTGCGAAAAGCCACGCATCCCCAAACAACCGGTATACGGTATTAACGACTGGTATTTTGCCTACGGTAATAACTCTGCCGAGTTGATCAAAAAAACAACAGCGATGATGGCCGAACTGGTTACAGACCACAACAATAAACCTTTTTCGGTAATAGATGCAGGCTGGGCAACTTATTCGCCATTGTTACCGGGTGATGGCGGCTGGAACGATGATTTTTCGAAGCCTAACGATAAGTTTAAAGATATGCATGCCCTTGGCGATGAGATCAAAAAAATGGGTATGCGTCCCGGACTTTGGATGCGCCCGCTTTGCGCAAGGCACGATGAAAAGGCGAGCCTGCTGGCGCCAAAGATCCCCGGTAGGGATAACCCAAAAAATCCAACACTTGACCCAACCATTCCCGAAAATATAGCCCGGATCAAACATAATTTTGATGTGTACAAGCAATGGGGCTACGAAATGGTGAAACACGATTTTACTACTTATGATATTGCCGGTCGCTGGGGTTTTGATATGAAGGATAGCTTTACTTCGCCGGGCTGGCATTTTAACGACAAGAGTAAAACTAATGCCGAGATCATCCTGCACCTTTACCGCTCCATCCGTGAAGCTGCCGGTGATGGTATTTATGTGATAGGTTGTAATACCATGAGCCACCTTTCGGCAGGAGTTTTTGAACTTTGCCGCATTGGTGATGACACCAGCGGCCATGAATGGGCGCGTACCCGTAAAATGGGGGTTAACACACTGGCTTTCCGCCTGCCGCAGCATAACGCTTTTTATGCGGTAGATGGCGATTGCGTAGGCCTAACAAAAGATATTGAATGGAAAAGAAACAAACAATGGCTGCAATTATTGGCAGAAAGCGGTGCGCCGTTGTTTATCTCCGGTCAGCCTGAGGCGATGGGTGAAGAGCAAAAGAAAGCCGTGAAAACAGCATTTGCACAAGCCGCTAAAGTACAGCCACTGGGCCAGCCATTGGATTGGATGGAAACCATGCTACCAACCAAATGGAAGTTGAATGGCAGGGTGGTGGATTTTGATTGGGCATAAGGAAATAACGTTTAATCACCATGTCATTGCGAGCGAAGCGCGGCAATCGCACAGAAGCAGAGCCGATCTGTAGAGTATGCGATTGCTTCGTCGTGCCTCCTCGCAATGACACATATTTCCATTATCGTAATATACAGTTAAGGCAACCCCAGCACCTCAACATCCGTAACCAACAATAAAGCCAGTGATAAATCTGGCTTTATTGTTAACACCCCTTGAAGCAGATTCTCAAAAGCATAGGCTTAATACTTAACCACCAGGAGAAGGCAAAATTCATCAGGCTTATCATTGCTGATATTGTTGTGGCCCTGTTGGACGTTGCTTTTTTAGGTTTGTTGTTGCTTATTGTTAATTTTTATACTCAGAATACAGTGCATAACCAGGCTTTTCTGCCGGCTTTCATTGCCGATAACCGGTCGTTGTGGCTTATCGGTATTTTCCTGGTATTGTTTGCTCTGAAAAATTGTATCGGGTTTTTCGCTCAAAATGCCCAGCACCATTTTTTTTATGATGTGGCTTCCCGGTTATCTGAAAGAAACATCCGGAATTACCTTGATGATGATTATAACGCATACGTGCATATAGATTCATCTATTCATACCCGGCGTATCAGCCAGCAACCTATTGAGTTTAGCCATTACATTCTAACCAATTTGCAGCAGATCATCTCCCAATCGGTATTGATTGTTTTTACCGTTGGAGCAATTATGCTGTATCATCCAGCTTTGTTTGTGTTGCTGTTTGTGTTGTTGCTGCCGCCTGTTGGCGTTTTAGGTTGGTTCATAAAAACCAAATTAAGAACCATCCGCGGGCAGATCAAAACCGTAAGCGAAAAAACGCTTCAGCATTTAAATGAATCGTTGGCGGGTTATGTTGAAAGTAATATTTACCAAAAAAATGGCTTTTTTAGTCGCAGGTTTTTTAGCTATCAGCAGCAGTTAAACCAAAATATAGCCTCGCAGCAAACCTGGCAAAATCTGCCTTTGCGGTTAATGGAGGTGTTTGCTGTGCTGGGTTTTTTTATCCTCATCGCTGTAAATAAACTAATGGGCGATACAGAAGTAGTCAGTATCCTCACTATCGGCATTTTCGTGGCTGCTGCATATAAGATCATTCCTGGTACAGTCAAGATACTGAACAGCAGTGGACAAATGAAGACCTATGAGTTTATTTTAGCCGACCTCGTTGTTGAAGAAAGCAACAAGATACAAATTAGCGAGACTATTGACGAACGCATCAGCTCATTGAAATTTGAAAAAGTAAGTTTCAGTTATCCGGAAAAGCCGGTTTTAAATGAGGTTTACTTTGAGATGGCTCCCGGCGATATTATGGGGATTTCGGGCAATTCGGGTAGGGGGAAAACAACCATCATTAATTTGTTAACCGGCTTTTTAGAACTGACGGCGGGGGGTATTTATATTAATGATAAAATTACCGCTGCCACTACGCGCAGGTTATACCGTAAAAATATTTCGTTGGTAAAGCAGCAGCCCTTCTTTATTTATGATACTATCGCTAAGAATGTTGTACTCGATGATGCAGCGATCGATGAGGAAAGGCTTGCCGAAGTATTAGCATTTTGCGGCTTAAATAGACTAATTGCCGGTTATCCCGAAGGTATAGAAAAGATCATTACCGAAAACGGCAAAAATATCAGCGGCGGTCAACGCCAAAGGATTATGCTGGCGAGGGCACTTTATCATAATTGCGATCTGTTGATATTGGATGAACCTTTCAGCGAGATGGATGCCGATGCTGAAAATGAAATGCTGGCTAAACTGCAACAATTGGCCCTGCAGGGTACCATGATTATCCTGATCACACATAACAAAGCCAGTTTGGGGATTTGTAATAAGATGATATCTTTCTAAGGTTTTTTTTCATGTCATTGCGAGGAGAAACGACGAAGCAATCTCGTAGCTATGCAGGGCGGCTATGCTTCTGTACGGTTGCCACGCTTCGCTCGCAATGACATAATTTTGTCGCCCTTCGTCTTGCGCACGTTTGTAACGTGTGCTTAATATGGTTTCGCGATTGTATCGCTTGTGATTTACGTTACAAACGTAAACCCAGGTTAAGCGCTCGTTGCAAACGAGCGCAAGGTTTTTGAAGCAAGAATTGATATTATACCAGTCCCTCTGCTATCTCCTCAATCTGCTCTGCAATAGCTTCAAATGATAGATTTCGCTTGTAGTATTCCATTGATAACCTTCGCTTTTCTGCCACATTCATACAGGCTGTTTGCTGGAGCACGGCAAGTAACGCGGCTTCGTTTCCCGGCTCGTATAATACCCCGCATTCGCCGTTATTTGTGATCATCCTGAACGAGAGGATATCGGTAACCAGCGGCACACATCCGCATGACATGGCTTCGCAAATAGCGGTTCCGCTGCCTTCATAGTGTGATCCGGAGATGATAAAATCGACACTGTTATACCAATATAACAGATCGGCGTGGGGTACTTTGCCTATTAGTTCTATGGCTTCTTTATTTAAGGAAGCGTTGATCAATTCGTTGATTTCAGGAAGCAGCTCTTCCGTATGATAGATCATATACAGTTTTACTCCGGGAGAGCCCTGGGAAAATTTTAAAAAGGCTCTCACTACGTTAAGTGGATCTTTATTATCATTTAAACGGCCTACCCATAAAAATACCGGGGCGTTTTTAGTGTTGGTTTGAGATTCGGCTTTCGGGCGGTCAATCGGAAAAAATACAGAAGATACTTCCATCACCTCGTGTATTTTTTCTGGTGATTTGAGGTTGCCTGCTGCTACCCATTCCAAGCCCATATCATGCGAAGCAAACAGGTAGGCATGGGCATATTTATCCGCCAGTTTTTGCAGCCATTTTTTGATCCCGCCGGGAAATGGTTTTTCGGCATGGTTTTGAACAATGATAGGGATATGTTTATCCAGCATTAACCCAAGCTGGATCAGTTGTACCGGCTGATGCAGGCCGTGAAATATCACGATATCCGGGTTTAAGCTTTTAACATAAAGGTTAAGCCGGAAGTTAAAACGAAGCTTTTTTTTGCTGAAGTTTACGAAATGGTAGGCGATGTTATTATGATTAACAATCCCTTCATAATTGATCTGTTTTACGTTGATCACCTCATGCCGTTTGCTTAGCTGGTCCATAAGACCGGTATAACCCAGTGTTCGGACAAACCAGGCTTCAGGATCATCAAAATCGGGCGAGTAGTTGTAACTGACAAAAACGTATCTCATTAAAATAAACCCTCAATACTGGTATAATTGCTGTTTTGAAATTGCAGGAAACCCACGTGGTACAATGATTCGGGATTTGGCTTCAATACTTTGTTATTAATCACCCGGCCAATCATGAGCATATGATAGCCCATTTTTTTATGCTCAAATACTTCTATCTCTTTATATCCGCCCGAACACGCAGGTACAGGAAAACCGAAAACTTCGCTTTTAACGGTATCAAATGGTAACTGGTCAACCGGCGTTGGAGCTGTGCTTGAATGTTTGCCCAGGTTATAAACCGAATTGATGTCGACTGTATCCGTGTCACATACCACAACTTTGCCGGCGTTCAGGATTTTATCCAGTGTAATATTGGTTGTGCGTAGTCCTAATAAGTAAATACCCTCTTCCTCAATATAGCCGTGAATATCCATCGGGAAAACGTTGCAATATTCATCATCGGCGTAGGAAACAATGATGATGCTGCGTGGATAGGAGTACAGGGCACTAACTACTTTGCGACTATCATAGGTGTTCTTTTTCGACCGTAGGAAATACCTGAAAAGCATCTCACGTTTCAGCGCATTAAGCTGGTGGTTTCTGACGCTTTCTATCCTGAACAAAAGCAGGCTTCCTTTTCCGGTATTTATAGTTTCTATCAACGATACATTGATAGAAGCGCCCAACATGCCGTTGGTTTTAAATTCAATGATAGCGTTTGCTGCGTTTAAGTCCGCCGCCTCATGGGCGGGTAGCCAGGCCGCCATACAAAACGGATCGAGGCAGATCATGCTGTTGTTGCGGGTGATATCGAGATTTTTACCTGCAACGTTCAAAAAAACCTTCTCCCTGATCTGGCTTTGCTGCAGGCGGGTTATGTAGAAAGTTTTTATAGGACTTCCGTTAAACAGAAGTTTTCTGATCGGTTGAGTTATCATATCAAACACTTAAAAAATATCTATATCGGCAAAAGCGAACGCCATTTTATCAAGCGGCATCCTTGCGCCAAGGTCTTTAACAATTACAGGGAATGATGGGATTGGATCGGCATAGCGTTTCAGAAAGGCATTCAGCGCAGATCGCTTATCGACCTGGAACTGTAATTTTCGCAATCCCAGCCGCCTGGCTATTTTCTTAAGCCGGGGGATTATATCGCGCAGGTCGTTAGTTGCAATATTGATATCGCCAATGACCATTCCGTCAGCAATCCTGAACCATATCGAAGTATCGCCTGTTTTAATAGTAAAGCTTTCGGTATATGTTTTATGGCTGAGGTAATGGCCATCCCTGTGCAGGCCGTGGAAACCTTCGTTAAGCAGTGTGCTTGGTACTCCGCATTGTAAGGACGCATGCTGCTTAATTACTTTTTTCACGTACCACCAATATACACCTTTTAAAGCCGGGAACTTATTGGCCAATCTTTCCAGCGGGAGGGCTTTAACCGGGATAATAAAACATTCCATTTGGGCGGATACCTGCCAGTCGAGCTTGTTTATAAAGCCCGGCAGGGAGTTTTGATTGGGAAAGCCAAACAGGGTCCGGACATCTTCCTGATAACAAAGTTCATAAGTAAGCTCGGCCAGTTTAATGAACAGCCCTTTGCCGCGGTGATCGGGATGGGTCATGGTATCTGCCGATTGGGCAGCCAAAACAGGTTGCCCATCGCAGTTTATAAAGCAAGGGATCACACCATAAAACGCTGCGGGCACATCGCCGGCATAGGCCAGGTAGCCCGTATACATGACGCCGGTAAATGCAGTATTATACTTTCGGGCGAAGAAATCAGACGGCAATGCTTTGCCATAAACTGCTTTATGCAGACTGGTCATGTCGGCAAGCCGATCTTCGGTTAAACGCTCTATCCTGTACCCGTTGCTATGCATAGCTCCCCCTTATTATGGCGTTTAACTGGTTGGCAGTGGATATGAACGGGTTTACGGTAAAGCGTTCGCGTAAGGTGTTATCCTGCCCATCTCCCGTATTAATAAAATCAGTTGCAAGCAATTGGGTATAACCGGCTGCTTTGGCATCTTTTAAAACCAGCTCATTGTATGAGCCATAAGGGAACGCGAAGCTATTGATCTGCTTGCCGGTCAGGTTTTCAAGATATTGCCTGCACATAGTCATCTCGCTTGTCGCGCTTGTTGAAGAGATGCGCGCAAGGTCATTATGGTAATAGCCATGCGCCCCGATGCTTACATAAGCCGAAGCAGACATGGTTTTAATTTGTGCCGGAGTCATCTGCAGCCAATAATCATCATCCTGCCGGTTTGCTTTAAAACCTGTAAGCTGCTCAAGAAAACTCATGAGTGCTGCTTTTTCGTTGAACCCGGTCGATCTCAGCTTGTCGGCATAAAGGGCGCCGTTTTCATCAACATATTTGTTGTTCCGGTTTTTACGATAGGTTTGATCTTTATACGTGAACTTTTCGGGGCCGTAATATCCGGCAATGCTCAACATATCGTTCCATAAAATATCAAAACCTGCATCGCGGATGGCTGTAACAAAAAAGGTAGCCGGTATACGATACTTGGTCAGTAGGGGCAGAACGTAATGGTAGTTGTTGGCCAGCCCGTCATCAAAAGTTAGGCAGATGTTAAATTTCTCATCACTGAAATTCCCTGCATAATAATCATCAAGCGAAACCACGTTGAAGTACTTTTTATAGTACTGCAGGTGTTCTTCAAACCTTTCGCAGGTCAGGAACAGGGTGTTGAATTTATGCGGATCGCCTTTACAAACATTGTGGTAAAGGATAATGCGACTTCCGCGGGCATTTTGATAAAGCTCCTTATCCAGCCCCAAAACATGGCGTGCATCGCCGCTTAAATAAGCTGCTTTGCGTTTTGATCTCGACCATATTTTCTGAATGATGCTCATGCGGCGGGTTGGATGGGATAGGGTACGGGAAATCCGGCGTCGGGTTTGTAGCGTTTTATTTCGGCGATTAGCCCGTGGATATCGCCCTGTATATATTTGAAACTATTGCCGGTTAATATCTTATTATAACTCTGGGTGATGATGCCTGTAAGCTGATGATAAAGCGATTCATCGAATAAAAGGATCTCGCCTTTGTGCATTACCAATAAAATATCATCAGGAGTAACATCATAAAATGCCTGCAGACTTGGCTTTCCGTTTGATTTGGCTATAACGATATCGGCATCAAGCCCGGCAATAAAGCTGCCGGTGTTTAACTGCCAGATTTTGGCCGGTAACGATGTTAGGGAATGATACAGCTCATGATCGGTAAGCATTTGCGTTTTGCGCGCAAGGCGGATATGATGCCAGATATCCCAATGGCCGGTCAGCGTACTATCTGTACCAAATAAAATACCTGTTTTTGCCTTCAACTCATGAATGGCTGCTGTTTTATCAAACAGGAAATAGTTGGATTCGGGACACCATACCAATGCCTTAAAGTGTTTGGCCTGCCTGGTACCCATAGCAACCCCATGAACGCCAACCAGCTTGCGCCTGAATAGGTTCCATTTAATAAGCTGATCAATCTCTGTATGTGCTGCTGTGTTGGAGCCTTCTCCCGAATGGATCACTACGGGCAAGCCTATTTTAAGCGGGTTATTGAGCCGTTTTTTCCAGTTTTTTTCAAACAGAACCGAGTGGATGCTTTGGCAGTTTTCAAACACGGTGATCAGCGGATCGTTTATGATAGTTTTTTCGCCGTGGTTTACAACAGTTGTTACACCGCAGAGCAGGTTTTTATAAATACCCCATTGCTCACGCAAGGCAACAGGAATTTTCAATACAGATGCAATTTCATCAGCATACGCCCGATGGATATGTTTGCCCCATTCAGTGTAGCTTTCATAAGTTTGATTGCCTAACTGGGGGAAAAGGTTAAAATCAAGATGGTCATGTGAATTGATCAATCCCGGAAAAGCGATGGCACCAACAAAGGTAAGCTGTTCGCGATCATTGGCAATGGCAGGGGCAACCTGTACAATTTTACCCTCGCTTATGCTTATGCTCACAGCAATATCGTTTCCCGGTATCGTCACATTATTCAGTACCATCTGTTCTTCTTAAATGCAATCCATAAATAATGGGGAAGCCTTTATATCGGTCGTAAACATGAAGCGCGTTTTTATCGGCATAATAATGCTTCATGCTTTCGTCTATTTTAATTTCTTGTTCGGCAACCAGTTTAAAGTTGTTGTTCAATAGTAAATCTTTAATAGTATTTACCGGGTGCACGTAATTTTCAACCGCTATAAAACTGTCGCCATGTTTAAATGTACGCTTGCCGCCGTTGGCCAGCGTGTGCGGGTGAAAATCGGTGATAATGATATCGCCATTAGGTTTCAGGATCCGCATCCAGGCTTGCAGGGCGGCCTCTATATTTTTAATATGGGCAACTGTAAGCGTTGAAACTATGGTGTCAAAACCACCCGATGGCATATCGCCAAACAGGTCATCGGTAATGCGGTAAATATTAGCCGAAGGGAATTTTTGCTGTAAACGGGCCAGCATCCCACCGGAGGTATCAAAACCTGTTAGCTTTTTGGGGCTTAAGGCAAACAGCTTTTCCCAGTGCCTGCCGGTGCCGCAGCCTATGTCTGCAACATTTTTACCGGTAATAATTGCATCAGTTACCAACCGCGGAAACAATATTTCATCCAGGTCAAGCATCAGATTGCCAGGCTGCTGGTCATAGTTTTCTGCCCAGATGTCATAGGCATCAACTGAATTTTTCTCCAGAATATTTGGTGGGAAAAAGCGCTGCTTGATATAATTCTTTACAGTTTGGATCACAGTACAGGGGTATTTGATTAACAACCTTATATCAACAAATACGGCTGCTAAATAATAATGGTTGCCAGCCACTTTATTTATAAAGGCAGGCAACCCGCGTAAAATGCCGGGCGTATTTATTATTGTGAGAGTGTGATAGTGCAGAGGCTCAGAGATAATTGTTGTATGGGCAATCCCCCGCATTTGTGATTGGGTATGGCAGTGGGTTTTATTTTGATGTTGGCTCTGTACTGGCAGGGGTGCTTTACAGGCCGCTTAAACAAAAAAATAAACCCATTGCCGGGGGATTGAAGGAAAAGCAAAGTATTGACACTAACAGATGAACAAAATATTATTATTTAATCCGCGCAGCGCTAACAACAAATACCGCATACCAAATTCGATTTTGAATATAGCGGCATCGGTTGATGGAAAATATGACTGGGTGATTGTTGACGGCAATTGTGAGCACGACCCGATGGTGAAAATAGACAGCTATTTAAGCACCGGCGAGTTTAAGTATTTCGGTTTTACGGTGATGCCGGGACCCCAATTGAGGCAGGCTATTATAGCTTCTAAAACTATCAAACAAAAATATCCCGATACTAAAATGATTTGGGGAGGATATTTTCCTTCAAATCAGCCTAACGCGGTTTTATATTCGGGTTATGTTGATTTTATTATCAATGGCCCCGGCGATCATGCCTTTCCCGCCCTGATTGATGCACTTGAAAAAAATGAGCCTTACGAGTTTATCCGTAACCTCATTTACAAAGCAACAGATGGTAAAATCATCAAAACCGCCAAGGAAGATCTTTTAGACCAGGACAACCTGCCGCCATTGCCATATGATAAGCTGAATACTTTTTATCCTATCACCAAGTTTTTAGGTAAAACCTACCTGGGTGAAAAAACGATGGCTTATCACTCCAGTATTGGATGTCCCTTCACCTGCTCATTTTGCGCGGTAGTGCCAATTTATGAAGCAAGATGGAAAGCTAAATCAGCACAGAACGTTTATAATGATGTAAAATATATCAAAGATAAATGGGGAGCCGATGCCATCGAGTTTCATGATAATAACTTTTTTGTATCAGAAAAACGCGCGGTTGAGTTTGCCCGCTTGATAAAACCCGAAAACATGACCTGGTGGGGAATGGCCCGTATTGACACCATGTCAAAATTCAAAGATTCGTCGCTGGCGGCTATCCGCGAGTCGGGGTGTAAGATCATCTTTTTTGGTGCGGAAAGCGGCAACAATGCCATCCTTGAACAAATGGATAAAGGCGGTACTCAAACCGGCGACCAGATCATCGAGTTTGCCGAGCGTCTGAAAAAGTTTGATATCATTCCCGAATATTCATTTGTATTGGGCACGCCGGCACCAACGCAGGAGCAGGTACAATCACAAATTGATTTTGAGATAGATTTTATTAAGAAAGTAAAGGCGGTAAACCCCAAAACCGAGATCGTGATTTATACCTATAGCCCCGTACCTACCGAAGGATCGGAGTTGTTTAAGCAAGTGATTAAAAGTGGCTTCCGCTTTCCGGAAACATTGGAAGACTGGATAAGCCCTACCTGGGAAAGCTTCGACTTACGTAAAAATCCGCTTACGCCATGGCTTACACCCGATATGATTGATAAGATCAGGAATTTTGAAACGGTGCTGAACGGGGTGTATCCAACAGTAACTGATATCAGGCTGAACATGCTTAAACGTATGGCTATTAAGCTGGTGGCTACCATGCGCTATAAGGCCAGCATGTACCAATACCCTTACGAGATCAAGTTATTACAAAAAGTTTGGCGCTACAGGCAGCCCGAAATACAGGGATTTTAATTTATGCAGATGACTGGCCAATCGTTATATCATACCTTTCAGCGTTTTCGTACACTGCAAACGCACCGCATAGCCGCGTTGCCCATCGTAATACTGATGCCGCACAGCGCCTGTAACTGCCGTTGTGTAATGTGCGATATCTGGAAAGATAATAAAAACCTGAAACAGCTTACCGAAGCCGATGTAACCGACTTGCTTGGTGCCTTGAGGAAATTTGGTACTAAACAAGTGCTGATGTCGGGAGGAGAGGCTTTGCTGAATACCAATTTTTTCAGGCTATGTGAAATCTTGCACGCCGAAAAGATCAAGGTCACGCTACTATCAACCGGCCTGTCTATTAAAAAAAACGCAGACAATATCTTAAAGTGGGTTGATGATCTCATTGTTTCTTTAGATGGCGATGAGCTTTTGCACGATGCCATTCGCAACGTCTCCGGCGCGTTTAATAAGCTGCGGGAAGGGGTGGAATATATCAAATCTATCGAGCCAAAATATCGCATTACAGCGCGTACGGTGATCCACCGGTTAAATTACAGGAACTGGCCCGCTATTATTGAAGCTGCAAGGCAAATGGGTATTGACCAGGTTAGTTTTTTACCTGCCGATGTGAGCAGTCATGCCTTTAACCGTCAAACCGCCTGGGCCGAACCCCGGCAGCATGAAATCTTACCTACGGAAAATGAACTCGCCGAGTTTCAGGAAATAACGAATCAGGTACTTGCAAACAAAGCTGATTTTACCAACAGGTTCATTGCCGAGTCGCCGGCTAAGATCCAGGATATTTATGGCTATTACGCGGCTTTTTACGGCCATAATGCGTTCCCGTTTAAAAAGTGCAATGCGCCTTGGGTATCTGCAGTTATTGAGGCCGACGGCGAAGTGCGCCCCTGCTTTTTTCATGAGGCGATAGGCAACATCAGGGATAATAAGTTGGAGGATATTTTGAATAGTAACGAAGCGATCAACTTTCGTAAAACACTGGATATGGCTAATAATCCTACCTGTGTTAAATGCGTGTGCTCGCTTAATTTATCGCCTTTGGCGAGGTTGGATTAGGATAGAAAAGATAAAAATATAAACTATAAAAGGCGGCTTTGCATAATTCCCCTCTTGAGAGGGGGCGCAGAGTTAATGAGCGATGGCTGGGGTGTGTTATACGATATGCTAATTAAAGCAGTAACACACCCCTCCACCCCTCTCAAGAGGGGAATCGCACTTGCCAACCTTTTCCTAACTTGACAACTATGTTTTCAAAAGAAGGGAATTTAAATAAGGTTTTTAAAACGTATGAACAATATACTGTTTACACATTCTTACTTTTTACGGTTTGATCCCAAGCAATGGGGTATAGGGCAGCCTTATGCACCGCTGGGAACCATATATGCTGCTGCTTTAATGCGCGAACGAGGTTATAACGTAAGCCTGTTTGATACCATGTTTGTGAGCAACCCCGATGAGGTAATACCGGCCATTGAACTGAGTAAACCCAGTTTTTTTGTGATTTATGACGATGGGTTCAATTACCTCACCAAAATGTGCCTGACCAACATGCGCGAGGCTGCTTTTAGAATGGCAAAGCTGGCAAAGGAAAGAGGATGCACGGTAATTGTTTCAAGTTCCGATTCGACCGATAGGTACGCGGCCTATCTTGCAGAGGGGGCTGATTTTGTTATCCTGGGCGAGGCGGAACAAACGCTAATTGAACTTACAGAGCATATTAAAGGCGGCAATACCGATCATTTCGGTATTAAAGGCTTAGCCTACATGAACGGCAGTGAAATCATTAAGACTCCCGGCCGTTCAGTAATGAAGGAGTTGGACAGCTTACCAATGCCCGCCTGGGATTTGGTAAACATGGATACTTACCGCGAGATGTGGTTAAAAAATGCCGGCTATTTTTCAATTAATGTGGTGACCACCCGTGGCTGCCCTTTCAAGTGTAACTGGTGTGCTAAACCTATCTATGGCAACAGATATAATTCGCATAGTCCTCAGTATATTGTGAACGAGATTAAAATGCTGAAGGAAAGGTATGGCATGGATCATATCTGGTTTTGCGATGATATTTTCGGACTGAAACCCGGTTGGGTGCAGGAGTTTGCCAAACTGTTGGGGCAGGAAGGAATTAAAATCCGCTTCAAGATCCAGTCGCGGGCCGATTTGCTGGTTGAAGAGGAAGCTGTGCAAGCACTGGCCGCTGCCGGTTGCGAGAACGTATGGATAGGGGCCGAAAGCGGATCGCAAAAAGTACTCGATGCTATGGATAAGGGCATTACCATCGATCAGATCCATACCGCCACGCACCTCATGAAAGCGCATGGCATCAAGCCCTCGTTTTTTATCCAGTTTGGTTATCCGGAAGAAACGCGCGACGATATTACGCTGACCATAGATATGATCAATCAATTGCTACCGTATGAGATAGGTATATCGGTATCATATCCCTTACCTGGTACCGGTTTTTATGAGCGAGTGAAAGCTGAGCTGAAAAAGAAAACCAACTGGACAGATTCTGACGAGATGGCTTTGATGTTTAAGAACACTTACCCTGCTTATTACTACAAGCAACTGCATAAATACGTACACCGTAACTATCACAAACATTTGGCTCAAAACAGCCTGCAAAAGCTGCTGAAAGATCCGTTCGCGATTTCGGCAAACGGTATAAAGAAAGCGTTATCGGTATTTTATTACGCCCCGCTTACTTACCTTGAAAAGCTAAAGCTGGAGAAATTTGAAAAAGCGATATGACCGGAACTGCAACACATGTAAATGAACAATTTGCCGAGGCGGCGTTCAGTAACCAGTCGGTAATTTTTGATGAGCTGTATTCTGGGGATACCATCATTGGCTACAAACGCAAGCGGGTACGCGACCATATTCTGCAGTATCTTAAGCCCGGAGGCAGTATCCTGGAACTGAATAGCGGTACCGGCGAAGATGCCCTGTTTTTTGCAAAAAAAGGTTTTAAGGTTCATGCTACCGATATTTCAAAAGGGATGCAGCAGCAATTGCAGGAAAAGGTATTAAAGCATGGTGTACAACATTTGGTAAGTAATGAACTTTGCTCATATACCCAGCTCAAACAGCTTGATAATAAAGGCCCTTATGATCTGATCTTCTCCAACTTTGCAGGCCTCAATTGTACCGGCGAACTGGATAAAGTGCTCGGTTCATTTGCAGAACTGCTAAATCCGGGTGGTATGGTCACTCTTGTAATATTGCCCAGGTTTTGCCTTTGGGAAACTCTGCTGGTATTTAAAGGGAAGTTCAAAACTGCTTTCCGTCGTTTTTTTAGCAGCAAAGGCCGTAAGGCGCATGTTGAAGGTGTGTATTTTGATTGTTTCTACTACAATCCGTCATACATCAAAAATCGCTTAAAACGGGATTTTGAAGTATTAGATGTTGAGGGACTCTGTACTATAGTGCCTCCTTCATATATCGAAGGCTTTGCCGAAAAGCATCCACGTGCTTATAAAATATTGACAGCCTGGGAAGACAGGCTGAAAACCACCTGGCCATTTAAGTATATCGGGGATTATTATATTATTTCGTTGAGGAAGAAGTGAAAGTAAAAGTGAAGATTGTTCATCCTGAGCGATAGCTAAGGATCTTCTACGATACGTAAAGCCACTAAACAGAGCGCAGAAGATGCTTAGTACCTGGCCTCGCGCGGCCAAGAGCGCGACGATGTAAGGTCACTACAACAATAAGTCGTTACCTGCCTATCGGCGATTGCTTCGTGCCTCGCAATGACGCGGTGGATATGCCATTTGACCTTCACAGATCTCTATTTTCTTCCACTCCGCATGACACCCGTTTTACTTTACCTTACTTGGCAAAATCGATATTTACTGCGCAACCCGCTCTTCAGATTGCTGTAATAACATACAAACCTTAGTCCGGTACCGTTCTATTAATTTAACCTGAAAATTTTCGGGAGCGGGTTTGGCGAAATGTTTGCTTGCGGCCATGCTCATTACTGCGCCCCGCATATTTAGTTTCTTCATTTCGGTTTTCTTGTTCCAGCGGCCTGCGGTAATTTCCATTAATAGGTTGTCAAGCCAACTTCCGAAAGGATTATCGAACAGCTTTTCGGCAAAAACTTTGTACCATGTTTTTTTTAATGGTTTTGCGGTGGCAAGGCGCATACACTTGTTGGGCAAAAAATCATGCATCCAGGAGTTTGCCTTGTAAAAATTCTCAAAGGTGATATCTCCTTCAAGCGGGATAATGGTGGCTACTTCAATAGCGGTATAAATGTTTTTTTCAACTATCTGCAGCCGGACTTCATCTATATAATAGTTCATGCAGTAATTATGCTGTTTACCAACCAAAAAGGTAAGTTTCTTGAACATATGCATAAACGTACGTGCAAGCCAGAGCCTGTTGCGTTCGGTAATGATGAAGAAATCAATATCTGAGTTTTCGTCGGCACAGTTTTTTGATAACGAACCTGAAATGCCTACGCCACGTACGTAAGGGAATTTGATCAGGAAAGCGCCAATCTCTTTAGCCTTATTGACCAGTTCGGCTGCCTTCTTATTCATTTTATTACGCTTTATCGCGATCATATAATCGTTTTTGAGCGAATAAAACCTGTCGAAATGAAATACCAGCTTATCTGCTATGAGTTGATCAAGCGCTTCGGTAAAATCATGCTGACCATACTTATTTTCAAGGAACAGGAATATTTCGCCGTAGGTTAGCGGATAGTCCCACATGTCAAAATAAGCAAGGGTAGCTAAGATATTGTTTCGGGTATTCAGCAAGCGTTTATTGTTTTGTTCAATTAAGGTGGCTATACTTTTCACGTCTTTGTATATATAATGATGACGTACCGTTTGCGGCTATGGTTGCCTGTTAACAAAGTAGTTACACAATATTTTTCGCTTGATTTTCAGCTGGCCGAATACTTGCGGAAAATATTAATAATGAGAAAAATACGCTATAAAAAAAGATTCCCTTATCTACATCTAAGAAGTTTTCGGACAAGGAAACGCTGGTTACGACAATCATAAAGGCCATCAGTAACAGGTCGCGTTTTGCAATGGCTACCCTGATGCCGAATGCAAGTACAAACAGGTAAATAAGCAAGCCTGTAATTCCCGATTTAATAAAGAAACTAATGAATTGGTTGTGCGAATTTAGCCCAGTGAGGTAGGATCGGTAAAACTGATGATCAAAAAAAGGATCTTTAAGTAAACCAACTTCGGTACCAGCCCCATGACCTATAACCGGCGATTGGGCACCTACGCTCATAGCTACACTCCAGCGCGCCAGCCTCGGGTCGGTGAGTTGGGCACCGGCAGATTTGCTGAGGTCTTTCCTGAGCTCGGTCACGTATCTTTCACGAAAGGCACGCGTGGTAAAAATGCCTGCTATTACTACAATCAATAATGACGTAACTATCGTTACATATTTTAAGCGTATCCGTCCCCTCAACATAAACCATGGTATAAACACGGTCAGGATAATCACTATCCCTGCAAATATCGATTTTGAGCTAAGCTGGATAATGCCCGCTGCCAACAAGCAACTGCACAGTAAATAAAATACCTTAAACTTCGGAGAATTCTCCTTTATAAAAATATACAAAAGATATACCAACGCAATCGCTATCTGCATGGAAAAAAAAGTAGCGTGGATCTCCAACGGCTCAGAAAAATTATGATTGGTAAAGGCAGGAGATACCAGAGCTTTGAGCGGTAAATGATAATACCTGATAGTAATAAGCGCCTGCAAAAAAAGATACGCGATGGTAACCGTACATCCTACCGAAAATATTAGTAACAGGTTGTTCCGGTACTTTATTATATCGAGCGGATTAAAGCAAAATATCAGTGGGATAAGCAAAATGGTAACCTGCCTGCCAACTTCTGTAAAAGCCTGCGGTTTATTGGTGCTGTAAATGGTGCTGATCAGTGTCACTAAAAAAACAGCAGCTAAAGCAAAGTTTACGGTTGTTAATAATGGCTTTATCGTGATTTTACGGATTTGTATAATAGTATGCAGTGCCAGGCCTATTAACAACAGGTGGCTGTAAAACATATTGAACGGCAGGCTCAGTAGCAATAGCATCAGCAGGTAATAGCTGATCCTGTTATTCAGCGTATCATCAGGCTTTAGCAGGTTTTTCATGTTGATTGCGGTAGCATTCCAGTATAAAATCTTCGTAGTCGTTGATCACCATTTCCCAGTTAAACTGGTATTGAATTTTGTGAAGGTTATTCTTTACCATTTCGCGTTCGGGATCCTTACGCTGTACGTTCTCAACCAGGTGCCGAACCTCATTCGCGTTATCGAAATAAAACGCATCTGAGTTAAGTACAGCTTTGTTGAAGGGGTTATTATGCGCGGCTATGAGCGCTTCGCTGGCCATGGCTTCAAGTAAAGAAGGATTAGTGCCACCTACGCTATGCCCGTGGAAATACAGGTAACTGTTGTTCTGTAGTGCGCGTACCACCGAGTTGTCAAAATTTGCCCCTTTAAACTGGATCCGGTCGTCGTTTTTAAAGCGATGTGTAATGAATTTACCAAAACGGTTACTGGTGTCGCCCAAAACCATGAAGCTCTTCTTTGATGAACTGCTATTAAAACCCTCCAAAATGGTTTCGATATTGTTTTCCGGCTCCATGCGGGCCATCAGTAAAAAGTAATCTTCCTTAAGCACTTCGCTTTTATCAAATTGCTCACGCTCCTGTTCCGAAAACAGATCGGCACCATAAGGGATATAGCGGCTCTCAACCTCATACTTATCCTTAAGATAAGATCTGATCACCCTTGAATCGGAGATATAATATTGGCTGTGTTTTACGGCCAGCTTTTCGGCATACTTCAAAAACTTTTGCACTGGTTTTGAGTATTTGGAGCGTTTCCATTCCAGGCCATCCATATTGGTGATGATGACACTGTTTGGTGGATAAAGGTGCCCCCAAACCGAACTACTGGTATAGCCCATAAGCAGTACTACATCAAACTTGCGTTTGCGGGCATCCATAAGACAATTAAAATCATACGCAAATTGTCCGGCAGTACCTATAAGATACTCAGGATCGTAGCAGTGAACAATGTTGACACCGTTCCAGGTATCAGCTTTGTAAGGGTGATTGTGCGAATTATAAACGGTAACCGAGTGGCCCTTTTTTACCAAACCTGCCGATACATATTCTGAAATATGCTCAAACCCGCCATAGTAGTTCGGGATGCCCCGCGTTCCTAAAATCGCTATTTTTAGTTTCATGACAATGAAAGTTTGCTTGTAATAAATTGTAAAATATGATACTGCTTTTTTCCCAGTGGTACTGATGAGCAACGTGCTCCGCTACTCGCTTGGTAAAGGCGTAGCCGGGAGGCTGCTCAACAGCAAATGCCAGTTTTTGCTCAAAGTCGGCTTGATTGGCTGGATTGAAAGCATATGGCGCGAAGAAGTTAAAGTTCTTCATCGCTGTTTCTGACGAGCACAACACTGGTGCACCGCAAATGGCCGCTTCAAGCGGCGGGATGCCGAAACCTTCGGCTTTTGAAGGATATACAAACAACCTGCAGGCGCGATAAAATGCTGCCAAATCAGCCTGCTCTGCCTGTGGTATCCACCTGAAAAATTGCTTTTGCTCGGCAGTGAGGCTTTTGATGAGCTCGTTTAGCCCAGGGGTATATATTGATGCCTTACCGATGAACACCAGGCTGATACCTTTTTCATATAACTTCAGGCTTAAATATTTCTGAAGCAATAAGAGATGGTTTTTGCGCGGCTCAATACGGCTGGTATACAGGATAAAATTGCTGATGCCGAATTTCTTTGCTACCCAATCCTCAGCCTCTTGCTTTGAGGCCTGGTATTGCAACAGCGAGTTGCTTACCCCATTTTGGATGATGTGCATTTCATCCGCGGGAATCTGGTAATAATCACAAATACGGCTTTTGGAATACTCAGATACAGTGGTTTTTATATCGGCATTTTTAATGCTCCGGCCAAAAAGATAGTTGCGTGGTATGCTAAACAGAATTGGGAAATCCTTTCTGAAATCATTAAAAAGCATATCATGCATGGTCACAATATATTGGCAGCCCGCTATTTTTTTAGGGCTGATATATTGAAAGTGGGCAAAATCAAACTTGTATTTTTTGATGTATGCCGGTATATCAAAAATAAAACGCAGAATGTTTATCCCCCGGTTCTTATAAGGCAATATGTTTTGCGGCGGCAGCAACGGAAACTGTTTACGAATGTTATCTGTATCGCGTGCGCCGATATAAATATCTATGTCCGGGCGCTCGGCCAGCAAGTGATTATATAGCTCACGTATAAAAGTCTGCGCGCCCTGAAATTCTTTATCAAAGGAGTGTGCATCAACAAACAATTTTATCTTTTTAGCTGCCATAGTTCAACTCCTTTTGATTTAAAACAGCGGTTGGCAGTTCCGTCTCTTCTAAGCGGAAGCTACCTTTGGCCAAATGATATAACCTGATCAGTGTACGCTCGGGCAAAAATGTCATCAGCAGTAAAAAGTAATTTTTAATATGCAGCGGACTGATGGATAATGTTTTGATCAGGTTTTTTCTTGCCTTTTCCGGCTGGTAATTATTCCACAGGTATTTTTTGCCTATCAGCGCATAATAAGCGCCTTTTTTAATGCGTGGAGATAATTGCTTTATACCGATTTCGGATAGTTGCTTTCCTTCAGCTTCTGTGATGCTATGCTTACGCAGCGTATTGTATTTGATCTGCCTGAATTTGCCTGTGCGCCATTTTTCATCAATGGTGATAGACTCGGCATTGAGCCTCACTTTAATGAGTGGCTGATTAAGATTAAAGGCTTTTTCGTGTTTGAGGATACCTGCCCATAAAAAGTGGTCTTCAAATGTGTAGGCCAATTCGTTATAGCCGCCTGCGTTTAAAATAACATCGCGCTTATAAAACACGCTTGAGTGGATAAAAGGGCAAATTTTATAGCTAAGCTGACGGATTTCATTGTGGCTCAAAGCATCTGGTTGCCAGGTGAATATCAGGTCGCCGCGCACATCGGTATAGTCAACGCCCGAACCTATAATGCTGTAATATGGGTGCGAAGTGATGAAATCATATTGAACCTGCAGACGGTAGGGATAACATACGTCATCAGCATCAAAACGGGCAATATAAGGGGCTCGTGCATGGCGTAAGCCTGTATTTAAGGCTGCGGCTACTCCCTTGTTTTCCTGGTTTAAAACCACTATGCGCTCATCGTTAAATGATTGGATGATATCCAGTGTATCATCAGTTGATCCGTCGTTTACAATGAGCAGTTCAAAATCGGTAAACGATTGCTCAAGTACCGACGTAATAGCTTCGCGGATATATTTACCGGCATTATAGGCCGGCATTAAAACAGTAATTTGAGGGTTATGCATAAGCCAGCTCCTCCTGCACTGTAGTTTTTGTTTTCAAATCAGATGAAGTGGTTTCTTTTATATTGAGGAATAGCATGAGCTCAAAAACTACCAGTACCGAGAGTTGCTCGAACCAGTAATCAAGAAAAAATATGCCCGCTACCATCATTAGTATGGGCAATCCATAGTTTAGTTTTTTATAGTTCCGTGCAAAAAAGCCGATATAGAAAATGATGAGGGCCAGTAATCCGAGGATGCCATACTCACTCAGTATTTGGTCGTAAGTAGAGTAGGGGTTATTGCGTACCGAACGGAACTCCGCATTCTTGCTGAAGAAGCTCAGATACAAATCAAGATGGTTGTGCATGAACGCCGGGTTGATATAAATATAGTTTTTGGGGTAGTCACCCCTGATACCTGCACCTGCGGCCCTGAAAGCTATCTTAGATGAAAAATTTCCCGGCCCTAAACCGGCTATACTTTTCAGTGGATGTGCAACCAGGTAATCAAATGTTTGTACGGTGCCGGTGATTTTACCGGGCAGCGCAGGCAGGAATGGTTCAACATGGCAAAGTGGCAATTGATCCCGATGGATAGCTATGCAGTCAAGCAATTGCTGTCTGTCAGGCGTCATCTCGCCGGTATTATAAAACTCGGCAAAATGAGTGTTAGGTTCAGGAATGTACAGTCGGCCGTAATCAGTAAGTGGTAAACCTTTAATTTTTTTATCAAGCTCGTTCAGCTTTTCCTGGCGGGCTTTAATGGTGCTCAGGCTATCCAGGTAATTTTGAGCGAATTTTCTGCGACGTTCGTCTCTGCTCAATACATTGGTTGTGCGAGAGGTTGCATCGCTCATAGTCGCTGTTTGCTTTTCCGGGCGATTTTCACGTAAGGCGCTTGCAGTAACTTCGTTAAGGTATTTACCATTTTGCGGCGATATTTTGGCCATGGAAACGATGTAGATCATCAACGCCACCACGATCATACTTTTTTGATTGCGTGTAGTTTTGAAAATGAATATAAATGCGAGGGTAAGCAGGAACAAAATACTGATCAGGTTACTGTAGGTAAGCACCAGTGTGCTCATACACACGATCATCATGGCCAGATTGCGTTTATAGATAAAGTAAAACACACCAAAGGCACACAGAACGGCATTAGTTGATGATATATCAAAGCTGATACCCATAACATCATCGCCGGTATTTATAAAGTAACGCTGGTGCATCCCCATATAGGCATAGGGGTTAATGCTTTTGGTGATCCACATGATATGCCCCAGGTTGGCGGCCGAAAAAACAGCGTTTATAATGAAAAAGATGATCAGTGTTCGGTAAATGGTTTCGGTATCGGATCCATCAACCATAAGCTTAACCTGGTGAATAGCCAGCAAGGCCAGTGCCCAACATATCAATGCCCATCCAAAAACGGGTATATAATACAGGTTGATAAAGTTTTTGTTGACTATTGCAGCAATAATGGCTATTGGGAAAACGAGCAGATAAAATAACGGAAGCCTTGAGTTACGTAGCTTAAAGCCAAATTGAAAATTAAACCGGCTTATGTAAACAAAAAGGAGCGCGACTATTTTAAATGGAATATGAACGTTGATAAAAAGCAACAGGAAGATCAACATCCGCCAATCGGCATAATTTTTCCATTTTTTAATATCAAAACCCGGCAAGCTGATTGTCATTATTCCTCTTGTATTTATTGATGTCTATTCCCGGTTTTGCAGGCCCGTTCGTGATTGTTTTGTTTAAATAGTTACGTGTCAAAAAAAGGAATGGTTGCCTCGGCATTGTGCCGATATATGCAGATATTTAACCGGCATATAAAAATGTTACAGGCAACCGGCCGGTAAAAACAATAGTATAAGGGTATAAACACTACAAGACATTGCTCAGAAGTAAAGCGTTCATCAGTTTTTTTTCGTCGGGTTTGCAGGCACTTGCCCTGCAAGTGCTTGGCAGTATCTTTTTCTATGTTATTTCTGTTTACCTGAGTAAGGACAGTTTTGGCATCATCAGCTGGATGAACGCCATGTCTATATTCATCACTACAATACTTGGTTTTGGATTGGAGCAGGTGGTGATCCGTCGTATAGCGGCCTCGCAACGGTCTGATTGGGCGGCGGCGGCATTTCTATTCCATTCGCTGGCCGCTTTTTTTGCAGCGCTTCTTATTTTATGGCTGCTCAGCTTGGTGCTGCACGGCGATATTTATCAGCTATTGCCCTGGTTTTTCATGGCGCAGGGCTTGCTTTTTTTGGGCATTCCGCTAAAGCAGTTTCTAAACGCTAAAGAAAAATTTACGCCTTATGGCGTTATCGCCATTATAAGCAATAGCTTAAGAGTTTGTGGTGCCTTTTATCTCGTAGCCGTCCATCAGCTACAGGTTCATTCCATCATCATGGTAATGATATGCACCGCCGGGGCCGAATTACTGGCATTGTTCATTTATGTTATCACCAACACAGGCTTTAGTTTTAAATTTCGATTTCAGGCTTATAAGAAGTTACTGAGCGAGTCTGCCGCACAATACGTATCTGTAATATTTGATATGAGCCTTTCGCGCATGGATTGGTTGTTGCTGGGTTTTATGGCAAGTAAAGCAGTTTTAGCCGATTATAGCTTTGCTTACCGCGCTTATGAACTTACCCGGCTGCCCATGCTTATTATAGCTCCCGTTATCTTACCGCGTTTATCACGATTGATGGCTTCAAAACCATCTGCCAAATTACAAGAACAAGTAAACGCCTTTAATACCGCCGAACTGTTATTGGCTATGCTGCTCCCGCTTGTTTTTAATACACTTTGGACACCCGTAGTTGGCATGATAACCGGAGGGAAATACGGCGCTACCAATGCCCCCGAGTTCCTGATCCTATCATTGTGCATACCTTTGCAGTTTTTTATCAACCTGCTTTGGTCGCTTAGTTTTAGTGTTAAAAAGTATAAAGCGGTATCTTCTGTTACCTTAAGCTGCGCCGTAACAAACATCGGCCTTAACCTGGTATTGATCCCGTTGTTTAATGGTATAGGTTCAGCCGTGGCATTTTTAATTACCAATTTATTGCAGGCAGCGCTTTATTACCGGCTGGTAAATAAACATGTTATGCATATCAGTCTGCGCCCATTTATAATACTGTTTCCTACTGCTTTGGCTGGCTGGTTTATTACATCCTCCATAAACATACATTTTTTGTTAAGGCTTTTATTGGGGATAGCTTTTTACCTGGTAATTGCTGTGGTATCGAGGCAATTAAGCAGACACACTATTCAAAATAGTAAAAAATTCCTGGCGCAATGAACATTTTATACCTGTGCGATGAATATCCTCCCGGTCCGCATGGTGGCATTGGCACCTATGTACAGCTTATAGCCAGGCATATGGCAAAGCTGGGGCACAAAGTCATAATTGCCGGACTATACAGCCGCGGATACGGAGGTGTTGATGAATTTGAAGATGAAGGTGTAAAGGTTTTCAGGTATCGCTGGGGAATAGATGGCAGGTTATTTGAAAACCAGCAGGGCCTAAGCGCACGACTGGTTAACAGGGTATTATTGGATACCGGTATAACCGAGCGGGATATTAAAAGGAGTTTGGCAGCCTATCAAAAAAAACTCGAGCAAATCATCAAAACCCGGCAAATAGACATTGTTGAAATGCCCGACTATAATGATTATATCCGGTTTTGTAATTCATACGTGTCATTCCCAAAGTTGCCTGTCCCCGTGGTTGTTAAGCTGAATGGCTCTATTACCTATTTTAACAGCGAGGCTGGAAAAACGGTAGCCCCCCATGTTTTGAAAATGGAGCAGGATATTTTAAATGGAGCAGCCGCTGTAAGCAGTGCAAGTGCCTTTACTGCCGGCAAAAGTGCTGTTTATCTATCGTACGGCAAACCCATTAAGGTGTTGTATAATGGCATTGATACGAATATCGTGGTTATGAATGATGCGGAGCGTGATAATAAACAGGTGGTGTTTACGGGCAGCCTTGTTCAAAAGAAAGGCGTTTTTCAACTGGCAAAAGCCTGGAATATAGTTGCAAACGAAATTCCGGACGCGCGATTATTAATACTCGGAAAAGGCCCTATGGTAAAAGTGACTGCTTTTTTACAGGAGCATGCAAAAAACAGTGTTGTATTCAAAGGCCATGTTAATAAGGATGAGCTTTATGGCTATCTGACTAAATCGGCAGCCGCCGTATTCCCTTCATATGCCGAGGCCTTTGCATTAGCCCCATTGGAAGCTATGGCCTGTGGTACGGCCGTGATCAATTCAAACCGTACATCCGGCCCGGAGTTGGTTGATGACGATATCAACGGCATGTTGATAGATCCTGATCATGTAGAGCAATTAGCATCAGCAATAATTACACTGCTTAATGATCCTGAAAAACGGCTGAAACTTGCCTCCGCAGGCAATGAAAAAGTAAAACGATATTTTGATATTGATATAGTGGCGAAGCAAACGCTGCTGTTTTATCAGGAGGTGCTAACTAAACCTGTTCTATAACCAGTTCATTACGGTAGTCGTTTTGTTTTTGAGGCAGCTCTTTATATTGTTTCAGATACACATACTTAAGGCGCGTATTTTTATAAATAACGCGCGCTATGGCCAGGCCTTCGGCACCATCCAAGAAACCAAGCCTGATAATGTAATTACGTAAAAAGCCAAAAGCGGGCGAAAAATACAGTTTAATAAACGTTGCCTTTTTACCGGCTTTGTAATATTTAGCCGCGCTTAATTGAGCATAAAGAATGGCTTTACGTTTAAAGTCTTCAATATCAGTTACGGAGTGATGATGGATATGGCCTGCTATACTTTTAATTTCGGCATCGGGTGGTAAAAGCAATGTTTCGTGGACTTCAGTTTCGCCCCATTTTACTAATGAGCGGTTAAATAAACGGAGATGGTGATCATTTCCCCAATTACCAAAACGGATGAGCTTTTTACCAAAATACGATTTGAATTTGATGTCGTAAACAACATTTGCTTTATCAAAGTTTAGATTATGGAGTGCTTTAACAAGGTCGGCATCGGGCACTTCATCGGCATCAATACTTAAGATCCAGTTATAGCGGGACAGTGCTATGCCTTTGTTTTTATTTGCCCCATATCCTGCCCAGCTTTTTTGAAATACCCGGCATCCGTAACCCGACGCTATGAGCGGGGTGCCGTCGGTACTGTCATTATCAACCACAACAATATCATCGGTTATTAAACGGGCCATTTTTATACAATCCTCAATTAAGGCGGCTTCGTTTTTAGTAATGATCACAACAGACACTGGTACCATGCAGCAGTAGTATTAGTAGTATATATTATAAAGGATCTGTTACGGCCCTTTATTAAGATATATCGTACATGTACCGTGTATGGTTGCCTTGAATTAAACAAACAAAAAAATATTACGGATTTTGCTTATTCCATTCGGTTACGTTAAGCAGCCTGTCAGAAACAGCATTTTTGCAGGTGAGGCGGGGGCATAGTATGGTCCAGCGGTCTTTGGTTTGTTCAACTACCGGGCGTGTCCCGCATATTTTACAATTGTTAACCGGGAAGTTTGGATTTATTTCGATTCTCATAAAAGGCCTTTAAAAACAGCCGGGGATTTTCAATACATGAACATTACGCAGTAAACATTTGTACCAGTTGCCTTCATTATCAAAAATATAATTATTAGTAAGCATTTATTTGGTATACATTAACTTGTACATATTTTGTATAACTAACCCTCTTATATGTGAAAATTGAACATTGTTTTGCCCGGTTATGAGAAAAAATAAAAATATTTTATTTGGGAGGCAACCTTTTAATATTAGTTGCCGTGATGTGCGTAGATTAGGTTAAATTTATGCGTTTCATTCTGAGTTTATAAAACCCCATATGGGCGAAGAAGAGTTACATCAACTGATCAATGGCTGCGTAAAGCAGGACAGAAAAAGTCAGAAAATGCTCTATAAAGCGTTTTATGGGTTTTCTATGGGGATTTGTCTGCGTTATGCAGGCAACCGCGATGAGGCTGCGGAGGTTATGAATCAGGGTTTTATGAAGGTGTTTACCCACATAAACAGGTTTGATACTTCAAGGCCGTTTAAAGCCTGGATTGGTAGGATCATGATGAATGTTTCTATTGATTACTATCGGGCCAATTTAAAAATGGCTTACACCGAAGACCTGGAGAAGGCAGAAAACGTGAGCGAGGGCGACCTTACCGATAAAAATTTAAATTACGAAGATCTGCTGGCGATGGTGCAACAGTTGCCGCAGGCTTATCGTACAGTATTTAACCTTTTTGCAATAGACGGATACTCGCACGAAGAGATAGGTGAGATGCTGAACATTAGTCCGGGAACATCTAAGTCAAATTTGCACAAGGCAAGGCATAAACTAAAACAAATGATATTAAAAGCAGAGGAAACTGCTGATAAAACCAATTACAACAGGGGTATGGATTTTAACCCGATTGTGGCCTATAATGGTATAGGTATAGATGTAAGAAGCACTTTTTTTAATAATGGTATCAGAGGATGAAAAGCGAAGAGGATTTAGATAACATTTTTAAGAAGCAGCTGGAAGATCCTGCAAATCATCGGGCGTTTAACGAGGATGACTGGGATGCGCTTGAGCAAATGCTTGATCAGGGCAAAAAACGCCGTGGAATTGTTTATTGGTTACCGCTTGCAAGCGGTATAGCGGCCATGCTATTGCTGTTTTTAGGCTGGTTGTTTTTTAAACCTAATACGCAGGACAGTAATACATCAGGACAACAACAGGCTAAAGTGAAGCCTCTTGCTCCTAAAGCAAATCCGGCAACCAACGGTAGCGTTGTGCAACACCCTCGGGTTACGGATAGTATCAAAACAACATCGCCAACAAATAACAATGTTGCAGCTAACAGCAATACGGATAATCATCTTAAAGCCGGTCAAACAGTTTTGACACCTTCTGTGGCTGGTGCTAATCACCCCCTTACGGGATCAAACAAAAAGGGGAAAGTTGGACGTGATACCATCATGTCACGTCCTTCTGAGCTGATAGCAAACACAGATCCTTCAATTAATCCCTTAAATAATAAAGCTTCCATTGAAAGTTTACTGGCGAACAGGGCCTTGTCGCTTGACATACAACCGGCGCCTTTAGCAGTTCCTGATTTTAAGACAAATATCGACAGGCAGCCTGTTATCGCATCTGCATCCAAACCAGACAAGAAAATAACCAAACAAGGCTTTGGATACAGGCCGCAATGGGCCATTACGGCGCTGGCATCATCTGATGTAAACGGTACAAACTCGTTCCAGGGTAAGGTTGGAAGCAATTATGGTGTATTGCTTTCATTCGGTGCTACCAAAAAGCTGACCATCACCAGCGGCGTTGTTTATTCGTCAAAACCTTACAATACAAGCTTTGCCAATTACCGTACGGCTTATACCTTTAAGCACGATCCAACCGATGTAACCGCCGATTGCAAAATGCTTGATATTCCTATAAACATTGGTTACCAGGTTTATGGTAATTTCCGTAATAAACTATCGGTTGGTACTGGCTTATCGTCATACCTGATGCTGCACGAAAAGTATACTTATAACTACGCAGACGGTACTAACAGCGCTGCATGGCCTCAAACTTATACCGTGCCAAATAGCAAGGGCTATTTATTGAGCATTATCAATATCAACGCCACGTATGAGCACAAAATAAATTCAAAGGTGGGGGTGAGTGTACAACCGTACATGAAAGTGCCAATTTCGGGTGTTGGATATTCTGATATCAAACTGCAGTCTACAGGTGTAGCAGTAGGGGTAACGTATAATCTTAATTCATTCAGGAAACCTTAACGGGTTTTACCCAACGGTTCCGTTGCGGCTCCTATTCGGCTTATAACAAATGGAATTGTTATCTTGCGCCACATTTACCGCACAAGATAATTTGCCATGAAAAAACTACTGTTTTTTGCTCCTTTGTTATTGCTGTTTTCATGTGGTCAGGATCCGGCGCAAAAGCTCGAAAATAAGAAACTAAATCACCTTGCTGTTGAGTATGTAAAGCTTGGCCTTACCATAGGGCAATATGATGGCGATTTTGTAGATGCCTATTATGGCCCAGATTCATTAAAGCCTAAGCAGGAACCGCTTAAAACTTTTCCTAAAGATAGTTTGCTGGCATCGGCAAATAGCTTGATGAATGATCTGCGTACGGTAGCCAACACCACAAAAATTGATACCAATAAAATAAGGGCCAATTGGATGGCCGATCAGTTGGTTGCATTTAGTCGCCGTATTCGTATATTTTCTGGTGAAGAAAGGCCTTTTGATGAAGAATCACGTGAGTTATTCGGTGTTGCCGCACCTGTTTACACCGACGATTTCTTTAAAGGTCAGGTAGCCCTGCTCGATAGCATTTTACCCGGTAAAGGCAACGTGAACGACAGGTTTCAAAAGCTGGCCAATAAATTCATTATCCCGAAAGATAAATTAGACCCGGTTATAAAAGCCGCCATTGCCGAGGCGCGTAAACGCGCGCTTGCCCATTATCAGCTACCGGCCGGCGAAACATTTACGCTGGAATATGTGACCAATAAGCCATGGTCTGGCTATAACTGGTATAAGGGCGGTTATAAAAGCACAGTACAGATCAACACCGATCTGAAGATCTTTATTGATCGCGCCATTGATGTTGGCAGCCATGAAAGCTATCCCGGCCACCATGTATACAATATGCTGCTGGAGAAAAACCTTTACCATGATAAAGGCTGGGTAGAGATCTCGTTATATCCGCTGTTTAGTCCGCAGTCGCTGATTGCTGAGGGGAGTGCTAATTACGGTATCGAGGTAGCATTTCCGGGTGACGATAAAATCAAGTTTGCCAAAAATGTATTGCTGCCGCTGGCCGGTTTGGATACCGCAGGTGTCGATCTGTATTTCAAGGCGCTTGCTATAAAAGGTACTTTGAATTACGCCCGTAATGAAGCCGCCAGAGGGCTGATCAATAATACCATGAGCCAGGATAAGGCATTGTCATACCTTAAAAAATATTGCCTTATGAATGATGAAACTGCACAGAAATCTCTCAGTTTCATCAAAAAATACCGCAGCTACGTTATCAATTACAACTATGGACAGGACCTGGTGAAAAACTACATTGAATCAAATGGGGGCACCGCCAAAGCACCGGCAAAGCGTTGGGAGCTTTTTGGAAAACTGCTAAGCCAGGAAGTTGAGCCGGTTAGTTTGGTGAAAAAGTAAACGTTGTTTTCCTGTTTGGATGATGTTGTGTCCGTTTAAAACGGAGATTTAATGTAGGAAAAGCCTGTGTCACAAATCAACTTGATCACTTGGCGTTATGTTACCTACGAATTGAAATATTTATACAAAAGAGGTGTTTACATGTTTTTTGATATGTAAGTACTTAATTACTTGATTATTAAATATATAGATGGATGTTAGCCCTGAATTGTGTTAACCCTGTTAACCCTCTTTTTTAGCAGAGTCAATCCATTTCAAAACTACAGGCTGAACAAGTTAATAAAGAGGCTTATGATACAGTCTCTTTTCTGTTTATAAGATAATTTTTATTCATACATTTAGCAGGTATCATACCCTGATCAACAACCAGTTTAACACCCAATATTGTCTTAAAAATGATTAAGCCCCGGTATTTTATAGCCCTGTGTTTAGTGGCAGGCATTTATGCGTCCTGCAAAAATCAGCATAAAAGTAATAGCCCTTATAGTGGTTGGCCGGCTTATGCAGGATCAAAGGAGGGGATAAGGTACTCATCAAACGAAGAGATCACTTTAAATAATGTAAGTAAGTTAAAACAGCTGTGGACTTTTAGCACTGCAGATAAGGATACCGGTAACAGGAGCCAAAATCAGTGTAACCCCATTATGGTTGATGGTGTTTTGTATGGTACCAGCCCAAAGCTAAAGCTGTTTGCATTAAATGCGGCTACAGGCGAGCAAAAATGGCTATTTGACCCCGCAAAGGATGATACCACCAATAACGGCGACCCAATGGCTTATTATAAGGTGAGCCGTGGTGTAATTTACTGGCAAAATGATGATGGTGGTGAAAAACGCATTTTTTACAGTGTAGGCGCCAAAACCTGGGCTATTGATGCGGAAAACGGAACACCCATCCGTTCATTTGGTAAGGGTGGTTATATTGATCTTACCAAGGACCTGGACAGGGATACCAAATCGTTTGTGGCAGGTACTACACCCGGCGTGGTTTATAAAAATGTATTGATTGTTGGCGACCGTGTATCGGAGTCTGCCGACGCTGCACCCGGGCATGTGCGTGCTTATGATACCCGCACGGGAAAGTTAAAATGGATTTTTCATACCATACCACATCCCGGCGAGGTTGGATATAATACCTGGAAGGATACTGCTGCTTACAAAAAGTTTGGCGGGGCCAATAACTGGTCGGGCATGGCACTGGACGAAAAGCGGGGGATGGTTTATATCCCGACAGGCTCGGTAGGTGGCGATTTTTACGGCGGTTTCAGGAAGGGACAAAACCTGTTTGCCAATTCATTATTGGCGCTTGACGCGGCTACAGGTAAATTGAAATGGTATTACCAATTTGTTCATCACGACTTGTGGGACCGCGATTTGCCGGCAAATCCTAACCTGGTAACCATTGTAAAAGATGGAAAAAAAATAGATGCCGTTACGCAGATCACCAAACATGGCTATGTATTTATGTTCGACAGGACAAATGGCAAACCGATATTCCCGATAGTGGAAAAGCCTGTACCAACAAAGGCCCTGCCGGGTGAAGAAGTTTGGCCTACACAACCAATCCCAACATTACCGCAGCCATTTGCGCGCCAAACGTTTAATCCCGAAGATGTTACCGACCGTACACCTGAAGTGCACCAGGAAATGCTGGCGAAATATAACCAGGTTAAAAACCGGATCATGTTTACCCCGCCAAGTAAAGAAGGAGGATGGATCTTCCCCGGTTTTGATGGTGGGGGTGAGTGGGGCGGAGCCGCTGTTGACCCTGAAAGTAAGATCTTGTACGTTAATTGCTCCGAAATGCCATGGGCGCAGGTCATGATAGATGTGCCTAAAACCAATGCGGACGACCATTCGCCACAGTCATTGGGCCATGTGGTATATAATACAAATTGTATTGGCTGCCATGGCGCGGAATTGAAGGGGAATGGCACATCATATCCGTCATTGGTAAACATCGGCAAAAAATACTCAGCCGAGCAGGTGAGTGGCATTATTGCCAGCGGCCGTAACATGATGCCATCGTTTAAGCAGATCTCAGTGCAGGATAAGCAAAACCTTCTTGCATTCCTGCTTAAAATTCCAGAAGCTAAAGCAGCGAAAGAGGTAGTAAAAGAACCAACCAGTAATCGTGCGGTGAGTTCTGCCACAGAAAAGAAAATGCTTGATGAAGTGCCATATGCTATGAATGGTTATAATCGCTTTTTGGATAAGGATGGCTATCCCGGTATTAAGCCACCATGGGGCACACTCAATGCTGTTGATCTTACATCGGGCAAGCTGCTTTGGAAAGTACCATTGGGGGAATTTGCCGAATTGAGCAAAAAAGGGATCCCGGTAACCGGTACTGAGAACTATGGCGGCCCGGTGGTTACCAAAGGCGGCTTGATATTTATAGCGGCAACTAAGGATGAAAAGATCCGTGCTTTTGATAAACATACTGGTAAAGTGGTTTGGGAAGCACAGTTACCGGCGGCTGGTTACGCCACCCCTGCAACTTATTCAATTGATGGTAAACAATACGTAGTTATTGCTTGCGGCGGCGGAAAAATTGGAAGTAAGTCGGGAGATAGTTATGTTTGTTTTGGATTACCGGACTAATACCTCATTATGGATTTATTTGAAGCAGTTTTTGATTTATACGAGCAAATAAGATTAAAGGCCGAAAATGATTTTCAGGACCTGATCAAATGCCAGTACACGCAGCAATGTTACAGCGATAATGGCGCGTTTTGCCTGGTGCTGGAAATTACTGTTTTGAAAAATATCTCTGATGATGACTACGGATTGGTGTTTTCCATTAACGCACAAACAGAACCAAATCATCCCGATCACAATAGCGATGCTAAAGGCATATTTTTAATTGCCGACGCACACCATGGTGATAATAAAGTGATCAGCAGCCTGGACGAGCTGGTTTTTGATCCGCAAAATGATACCGAAGTACAAGGAGCTTATGCTAAGATTGAACAGTTTATCAAACCTTTCACTACAGGTGTAAGCGATTTGCTTGTACAGGGATATGATATTAAAGTTGCGGATAATTCGATGAATTAAAAACAAATACTTAAAACCACGTCATTGCGAGGTACGAAGCAATCCCCGATTAGCAGAGCCGCTCTGTAAAGTTTGGGATTGCTTCGTACCTCGCAATGACGTTTTTTAATTATGATGTAGCTGAGTCCCTGGGAACGGGCCGTTCCTAAAACTGCTCCGCGTAAACAGCACCTCCGGGTGTTTCCAGCTTATATTGTTTAACCTCGCCGGGCCCCTCAAATTCAAACCGGATACCTACAATGCGCCCCATGGTATCGGCTTGCTTAAATTCAAAAATCTGTTTGTCGTTGAGGTAGATCCTCAGGAAATGATCTTTTACCGTGCAGCGCAGGTTTTGAAATTGCGACATATCCGTACCAAAAGCACTCAGGTCGTGATCTTTGCCGCTCACCCAAGCTGTGCCGGTTAAAATACCCATATCAGAGATACAGCCTTTGTTTACAATCGGGATTACAATGGCTGTGCCGTTACCTAAAATTGTAAGATCGGCCTTGGCGCAGGCCGACTCGCCTGGTGTTGAGGTATTGCGCAAAGTACAATCCATCGTAAAGTTATCTGCATTAATGCCCGGAAACTCGCGGATGTTGGCAAACTTTACCCAGGTGTTGTTAAAAACAGGTATACCTAACTTTTGCTGCATCAGTTTGGCGTCAATCCCCATAAATCCCTGCCCTTTAATTTCTTCGGGAGATAGGTAAACGGGGATAGGTTGATGATCAAGGATGCCTTTCCAGCCTTTGGTTTTAATGAATACCGATGTTGTTTTTTTTACATATCCATCAACAATGAGCTTGGCAATAAAATAGCCTGGATTATAATAAATGGAGGTAAACTGTTTGCCATCTCCGGGAACCTGTTCGCGTCGGTTGGGATCCCACGATTGCTGAATAAAAACACTGTCGGAATGGAATGCTGAAGCATCGTAATTAAATACCACCGAGTTTGGCAAATCGTCAGAAACTTTTTTACTGCTGAACTTAATTGAAGCCGGATCAACAGGTTTATTGCGCTTGCTGCTCATGAAAAATAACGCGCCAAGCACCAGCAACACAGCACTTCCAAACCATACATATCGCATATGAGGTTTTGAAGGGGGGATTGCCGGAGGAATTGGAATTTCATGGCTAATGGTTTCTGCAGGTTGTTCAACTACACCGTTAACCTGGTAGTGCTGCCTGAAATCGCGCCAACTGGTATAATCGAGGAAACCAGCAAGGGCATTCAGCGTGGCAGCATTGGGGAAGCTTTCATAGCGCACCTTGCCCCAGATCCGTTTCAGAGTTGATACACTAAGCTGAACCCGGGTTTTATCAAAAATTTGTTGGCTCAGCTGCTCAAAGTCGTCATTGCCCCAAATATTGCTGTCGCCCCAGTTTAACATTTGCTCAATAAGCTGCCGGCATAGCAAAAGCAATTGTTTTTCCTTTTCCATTGATCTACAGGTAATAATGTGGTTTTAAAAGATCCTTAAAATGCTTTGAACAAACTTGAACTTAACTTGAAATGTCGCTTGAGCGTTATTGTAAAGGCAATTTGCAAGTTTTGACTAAAGTTAAAACCAAAAACCATGAACAACAAGATTTTATTAATTGCCCTAATAAGCATGACGCTTGGCGACAGTTTTTGTTACAGCCAGCAGAAAAAAGTTACATATGATGTTAACCGCTTGCTTAAGGAAAATAAGCTGATAAAAGCTTATCCACGCCAAATTGTTACCGAAGTTACCGACGGTAGTAAACAGGGTTTAACCACCGATGGTATTTTATGGCTTAAGAATGTAGATTTTGAAACCGGTGTTGTTGAGGTTGATTTGCGTGGGAGGGATGTGTTTCAGCAAAGCTTTTTAGGCATAGCTTTCCACGGTGTGGATACCACAACCAACGATGTAATCTATTTCCGTCCTTTTAATTTTCAAACCACAGATACGCTACGTCGCAAGCATACAGTACAATACATCAGTGAGCCGGATTTTCCCTGGGATAAACTCCGCAAAGAGCACCCGCTGGTTTATGAAAACGCGGTAAACCCATTTCCGGAGGCTACCGCCTGGTTTCATGCGCGTATCGTGATTAATACCGATGATATCACGGTGTATGTTAATCATTCGGATTGGCCATCGCTTAAGGTAAAAAAGCTGAATAACCGCCAGAAGGGGCTTATAGGCCTGTGGTCGTCAGGGCTTCCCGGCGATTTTGCCAACCTTGTTATCTCCCAATAATTATAAACCAATCATCATGAAAAAGTTAATCTTAATGTTAACGCTGTTTGCCGTTGTAAAAATACAGGCACAGCAAAAGTACCAGGTACATGACCTTTCAGCCGTAAATCCAAAACAATGGATCATCCCTAAAAACGATACGCTCGATTATGAGCTGGGCACATTTGACGGGCAAAAGGCCTTACTTATCAAGCGGAAAATTCAGAACTACAAATCGGCCAGTTTAGCCTACAAACCCGGTTTGAATTTTAAAGACGGTGTTATTGAAATGGATATAGCCTGCACTATCCCCAAAGGTGGCTTTGTGGGCTTGGCTTTTCGTATCCGGGATGCACATCATTATGAAACGGTTTATTTCAGGCCTGGTTCATCGGGTACTATCAATGCCATCCAGTATATGCCCGAAAAAAAGTCCGAATTTAACTGGTGGGATTATGAGGCAACGAAATACCAGGCTAAAGCTATAATTCCGCAAAATAAATGGTTTCACGTAAAGGTAGTTGTGCAGGGCAGCAAAATGGAGGTTTATGTTGATGGTGCTGTAAAGCCTGCTATGGTTTATACCGCGCTTGATCCATCTCTAAAAAGTGGCGCTGTAGGTTACTGGCATGGTAACTGTCCGTCGGGTGCTTACAAAAATCTTGTTGTTAAAGCTTTTGATTAATGTGGCTATGAAGAAGATCTTATTGATACTGTTGTTTTTTATTCCGACGATAGTAAGCGGTCAAGCCATTCCTTATGGCAATAACCCTGCTGCCGGTGATTATGTGAAAGTGAAAGACGGTACCCGTATCTATTATGAAACTTACGGAACGGGCAAGCCGCTGGTGCTACTGCACGGCGGGCTTTATGGCGAGATCTCTGAATATGAAAATCTGATCCCGGTATTAAGCAAAAACTTTATGGTGATAGCTATTGCTACGCGCGGGCATACCAAATCGGAGATCGGGCATCAGCCTTATACTTATCAACTGATGTCGGATGATGCTTATACGGTGATCAGGCAGGTGACTAAGGATAGTATTACACTAATTGGCTTTAGCGATGGTGCGGTGATAGCACTTGACTTAACCATTCGTCATCCCGATTTGGTGAGGAAACTGGTATTTGCAGGCGGTAACATTTCATCCGCAAGCTACCGCCCCGGCGAAATGGACCAATTAAAACGTTTATCGGGTGCTTCGCTCGAGCGTGATATTCCCGATTTTGTACGTGAGCGGAAAAAGCTCATGCCCGAACCTGAACGCTGGGGTGATTTTGTTGAACTGCTCAAGCATGCCTGGATTAATCAAACTGCCGTAACTCCCGAACAAATTAAAAGCATTAAATGCCCTGTACTTGTTGCCGCAGGCGACCGCGACAGGTATAACGCCATTGAGAGTTTTGTAAGCATTTATAAACTGCTGCCATTGGCTCAATTGGCTATCATACCAAATTCTGACCATATCATTTTTTACCGGCAACCAGCTCTGATGGAAACCATGGTAACGGGCTTTTTAATGAAGTAGTAATTAATAATAAAAGTTTGATTGACAGTAAAATACCGTGTTTTAACGGATTGACTGATAAACAAAATGGGTGTAGATTTATATAAAAATTTTACCCTTTAAACCTATTACCATGTCAGTATTAGATTCATTAGTCCCCGCTTTCAAGGAGAAAGTTGTTCAATTATTAGCCAATTGCAAAGCCGCGGGTTACGAGATGCGGCCAACACAAGGTTTGAGAACGCCTGTTGAGCAAGGAAAACTATGGCGCCAATCCAGAACTAAGGCCGAAATTGACGCGAAAGTAGCAGACCTGCAGGCACATGGGGCCGCATTTCTTGCCGATTGTATTATCAAAGCAGGCCCCCATAATGGCGAGCATGTTACCAATTCAATTCCCGGGCTATCATGGCACCAGTGGAATGAGGCTCTTGATTGTGTATGGATAGTAGATGGAAAAGAGGAATGGAGCGAGAGCAGGCTTGTAGGCGGAAAAAACGGTTATCATGTATATGCTGATGAAGCCAAAAAGTTAGGTTTAACTGCCGGTGGTTTATGGACTACTTTTAAAGACTGGCCGCATGTGCAGCTTCATTCGGCGCCAAGCCCTGCCGGAGATTTTTCGCTTGTGCAAATAAATGATACCATGAAAAGACTTTTTCCATGAAATAACAAGTAGTTTATCTATACCCCCGACCTACGAAGTTTTTAAAACTTCGTAGGTCTTTCCGGCTCTAAAATTCAGCTCACTACATCGATGTAGTAGAAAAATATGACCAAATGCCCGTATGTTGCTTGTTTTTGTGCGTGTAAAATCTGCACTTTTATAACTGAATTGTGCCCTGCATATGCACATTAACCAGTTATAGTCTATGAAATTTAAGCACCTGTACAAATCGACACTTGCCGCTTGCTTATTAGCGCTGAGCTTTCCGTCTTTTTCCCAAAATAGTTTTAAACCTCAGAAGGATGTATTGGCAACCATAAAAAAAAACTTTGCCGACGCAGATGTACAATACAAGTACATGGCTAAACAGTTTGGGCCGGAGCAGTTCCCGAAAACTTATCATCCCACTACAGATAAGTTTGAAACAAGCAATAGCAGTTGGTGGTGCAGCGGTTTCTACTCAGGTACATTATTACAGATTTACCAGCAAACTAAGGATGCCGCGCTTTTAACCGAGGCCAATAATAATCTGAAAGGCCTCGAAAAAGAACAATACAATAAAGGTACGCATGATCTTGGCTTCATGATGTATTGCAGTTTCGGCACGGCAAAGCACCTTGAGCCCAAACCTGAATACAAAGAGATTTTGATTAACAGCGCCAAATCGCTTTCAACAAGGTTTAACCCAACAGTTGGTTGTATCCGTTCATGGAATTCAAAGGCTAATGATTTTTTGGTGATCATTGATAATATGATGAACCTGGAGCTGCTGTTTTACGCAACAAAAGCAACCGGCGATTCCAGCTTTTACAAAATAGCGGTTACTCATGCCAATACCACTATGAAAAATCACTTCCGCCCCGATTTTAGTTCCTATCACGTAATTAATTACGATGAGCAAACCGGGGCTGTAAAAGAAAAGAAAACCGCTCAGGGCTTTGCTAACGAGTCGGCATGGGCAAGGGGACAGTCATGGGGCTTATATGGCTACACTGTTATGTACCGCGAAACCAAAGACAAAAAATACCTTGAAGAGGCAAAAAATATTGCTCATTTTATCCTGACCAATCCAAACCTGCCTGCCGATAAAATCCCTTACTGGGATTATAACGCCCCAAATATTCCTAATGCCTTGCGTGATGCTTCTGCTGCTTCGGTTATGGCTTCCGCATTATTGGAACTTTGCCGCTACGTTGACAAAAAAGATGGTCAGGAATATTTTAATACCGCTCAAACCATCATCAAAAACTTATCTGCACCGGCATACAAAGCCGATTTGAATACCAATGGTGGTTTTATCCTGAAACATAGCGTTGGCCATTTCCCGGCAGGTACCGAGGTTGATGTGCCATTAACCTACGCCGACTATTACTTTGTTGAAGCTATGCAGCGTTATAAGGCTTTTGCCAAATAGTGCTATATTTAGCACATGGCATTAGGCAAAGGCAGATTAGAAGCATTTAGTGATGGCGTAATAGCCATCATTATTACTATCATGGTTTTAGAGCTGAAAGTTCCGCACGATGAGAGCTTAGCTGCTTTAAAACCATTAATCCCCATTTTTTTAAGCTATCTGCTCAGCTTTGTTTATGTAGGCATTTACTGGAACAACCACCATCATACCATGCAGGCCGTGCGCTCGGTGAACGGGAAAATATTATGGGCTAATTTGCACCTGCTGTTCTGGTTATCATTAATCCCCTTTGTAACCGCCTGGATGGGGGAGAACCACCTAACCCAATGGCCTGTATTTTTTTACGGTGTGGTATTGATCATGAATGGGATAGCCTACCGGATTTTAGCGCTTACCCTCATCAAACATCATGGCGAAGACTCACTCATAGCGCAAGCCTTTGGCAATGATTTTAAGGGGAAGGTTTCTGTTTTATTATACGCGGTTGCTATTTTATGTACCTGGGTAAATCCTACCATTAGCGTGGTAATCTATGTGGTAGTAGCCGGAACCTGGTTTATACCCGATAAGCGTTTCGAACGCCTGCTCGAATAGCAATATAATTTACAGGTTATGAATGTACGACAGCATCAATCCTACCGAAAATTGAGATGCTTTAGTGTATCCCGTATAACCGCCTAAATAATTTGCTTCATTGGGATTATCGAAATTTACGTTTTGCAAATATTTATTGGTTGTACCGTATGACAACAGGAGTCCTGTACGCAGGTTAAACTTGCGTTTTTTAACATTGGTGCCCACCTGGCAATGGTAAATATTATAATTGCCGGTATTTGATCGGTACCCCGAATCATCTATGCTGTACAGGGCTTTGCTGATGTTATTAAAATCGGTATGAAAGGAGAGATAACCCATTAAATCGGGTTTTAACAAATAGCTTGCACCTATTCCGAAGTTGGTTACTGATTTACGGGCATCCTTGAACTTTAAAAACTCCGGCGTAAGAAGATCGTCGCCACCATCAGCCCCTTTTATAAAGCTTTGATTTTTTGGGGTTATGATATTGTATTCGCCAACGTTGGCAAAATACTCGGCAGCTACATAAAACTGACCGCCTTTGTAATCAATGGCATAGCCCAAGGCTACACTAAACGGTAGTTTATAATTAACCTTAAGGCTTCGCTGCCTGGAGTTTGCAAGTAAATTTACGGTGTCTGCTTCCTTAGGCATTATTAAATCGCTGGTTTGGTCATCGCTTAATATGTTTCCGCTGCCAGCCACATGGAGCAACGGCGATGATATGGTTAAGCCCAAATGGTGCCTTTCATTATCATAAGCCAATCCGGCTTTAAACCTGATGCCAACGTTATAATAGCCTGCGGTATATGATTCCTGCACATTTGAAAATTTTGGAAGCGCAAAATCACCCACGTTATATAAAGCCCTTGCGCTTGTGTTGTAATCAAAATCCTGCTTCCTGATCTGGCCTTCAATAGTAAGTCCCATCGCAAAATGGTCAGACGCCTTAAAGCCTCCGCTTATAATTCCGGAGGTTTCATTGATAGTATTTACATTTTTGTATTGACCTAAAAAATATTCATTGCCTGGGCTGTAGGAGTCGTCAAGTACATTCAGAGTTGCGTCGCGCTGTTGATTAACCCGGTAGGTCATTACCGGGTTGTGGGTAAGCGCGTATCCGATGGTAAAGGGATGATTCCCTTTTAATGACACGGTTGCGGATATCATTTGAGGGATAATATTGGTTGATGTCGACTTAAGATCAAGCCCGGTACCCGCTCCGTTTTTTATATTGATGCGCCCATATTGATAAATAGATGCGTTGATGGAGGCTGTACTTTTTGTGCTGTAAGCTAACAATGCCGGGTTCAGGAACATAACCCCGCTATCACGGTTAAAAGCTATCACCGCACCGGGAGTTAAAAAGCCACCGGGATTATAACTTGAAGACCAATAATTGGCATCCTGTGCTTTAACGGCTTCAATAAACAGGAAAACGCACAGAAAAGTGGTAAGGATTTTTGTCATAGGTTCGTTTTTATATAAAAATATTATAAATTCACTCAAGTTGTTAATAGTCAGTATATAAATTTTCATTTTAGATGAAAATCCTGTTCGTATTTAACTTGAACCTATGCTTTATGAAACTTTTCCTAAATGCACTTTTATACCTGTTCATGCTGATCCTTGTGAGTTTGGGTTCGGTCAACGCTCAGAATTTAAGTCTTAGCGTTCCCGTAAACTTTTTGCCTGCAGCAAGTACAGATAAGGCGGTTGATATTACCAATTTTAAAGGGCGATACTTTGTTACCTGGAAAGAGGCCGGTGCTACCGGCATTATCCATGTTTGTTACCTGGGCAAACAATATGATACCAGGTTTTCTCAGCACGATGCAACTGCCAGATCAGAGGTTAGTGCTTTTGCTCCCGTACTCAGAACAACAGACAAACATATTTATGCTTTTTGGATAGGTACCGACGGTTCGCTGAAGTATATCATCAACAACAGCGACACTACTTTCAATACACAAACTATCAATAAGGTAAGCTTTGGAGGTGCGCCAAAATTAAAGCTGGGAATTACAGCTACGGTGATTGGTGGTAAAGTGATGATCGCGTCGCATGCCGATAATAAAAATGACATGGTAGTTACCTTGCTTGACCAAGACGAAAACGGGGTGTTTAAGCCGGCTGTTTTGGAAACCATTTCGGGTAAGCGAAGTCTTGATTATCCGTTTATTGTAACGCTGTCCGACAATCGTGCCCGAATTTGTTATACCAATGATGATGGCATGTTTTACACCGATTATAATCCGGCAAATAAAACCTGGACTGATAGAACCGCCGTAGAAAAATCAAAAACCAAGGTGGCCCCGGCAGTTTACCATGCCTTTAATACCACACGTTTGTTTTACATGTGGAAGGGCTATAAAAAAGACAATTTCATTTATTACGCGTCTGAACATGAACAGAACAGGCCGGTAAACGGCTTTAAACTCCCCGATTATTTTAAAACCCCATACCCGGTATCAATATGTAATGTTGATAGCAAAAAGTTTATCATGGCTTTTGTTGGAGAGGATCAAAAACTTTATCTCAGTTATTTTACCAGCTACAACCCGGCCAACTGGATGGAAGATACCCTGATGCCGGCAAAGGGAAACCTGACTTTAAAGGATATTGTTATTCCAGGTGCGCACGATGCCGGCATGTCGGCATTGAATGGCACTGGTGGTATTCACGCCGGTTCCATCAACCCATGCAATACGCTTACCCAAAAGTTAAATATAGGGAAGCAGCTTAACGCGGGTATCCGGATGTTTGATTTGAGGGTAGGGGCATATAAGAATGCTATTTACGCCAAGCACAGCTCGTCCGACTGTATGGCCGAGGCTATGGGCGGAGGATACGGAGAACAGTTTAAAGATATTCTTGATTCCGTTAAATCGTTCCTCAACATGCATAAAAAGGAGTTTATCATAATAACTTTCAGCCATTTTTGCACCAGGGAAGCATCTGCTGATCATGTGGCTGATACCATTTTGAGCGTTCTTGGAAAGGATAAGATCTATAATAATCAGGGAAAAAATATAGGTGATATTAAATTGAACGAGCTGGCCGGTAAAGTGATCATTACTTTCGAACAATATGCCAATCGCGAAAAGATGATCGATTCGAACTCAATGGCCGATAGGTCTAAAACCTTTCTGAATTTCCGGCGTGCTTATGCAGCCACCAACCAAATAGATAAACTGCTTGCAAGGGAAGAGTCGTTTTTTAGATCGATGAAGGATGGCATTAATAAAAACGACCTGGTACGATTGGACTGGCAGCTAACGCAGAGCAGCGATGAGGCAGCCCTGGTCTGTAATGATTTTGAGGACGAAAAAGTAAACCCAGTTGTAAACGGCATAATGCTGTTGACCAACGTTGTGAAAAAAAATCAGAGTATCATTGATCTTGCCCAATCAGGTAATAAATACTTGCCCGCCAAACTTAACGGATGGATAAATAGCGGAGCCATAAATAAAACCAATAAACCTAATATCCTGTATGTGGATGTGGCGGGCCCCTGGATTACCGATTATTGCATTGAACTTAACAGTACCCCGCTTTATAATTAGCGGGTATGATGTTGAAAACCACAATTCAAATAATTTAATTAAATTACCTCGTCCTATTAAAAACATACTGATCCGGTTATAAACCTCCTGCATATTTATATCTGTGCCCGCTTTGTTTATTCCGTATCGTGAAATAACATTTATGAAGTTAATTCATATCTATAAAAAATGGTTTCTGCTGTTTTTATGCACAATATTGATGTGCTCTTCTGCTGCTGCCCAACAGGATTCAACCAGTAAAATGGAGGTTGTCGATAGCATTCAAAAAGATTATGCTTCAAAAGTAAAACGGCTTGGGCAGGCAATTACGCAACGAAGTATAGTTAAATTCAATGTAGAAAAAACAGCCATTAAGCAGGATGAACTTATTGAGGATATCAAAAAACTTACATTGCGCGCCCAGGTATTTATCAAGGCAGGGATTGATACCGTAGGCATAAATAGCGAACTTGAACAAGTAGAAGCTACCATAAAAGTGGTGGGCGATGGCGTTTTTACCAATAAAGGCACTGCGCAAACCTATCGTAATCTCACGGCCACATCAAAAATTTTATCCGAGTTATTAAATCGCGCAAACGCACGTAAGGATTTAATTGATAAATATGAAAAGAATCTTGTACAGTTCAGGTATAAGATAGATTCATTATCTGCCGATACATCGCTATATAAATTCCCGAAAGATTCGTTACTGGCACACGAGTATGTGCAGAAAATTAATATGGTTGCCAATGAGATCAACCCTGCAGATACCGCACTTACTTATGCTATAAACAACGTACATAAACTGCAAAAAATAGTAAACCTTGTTGCCATAAAGCTTCGTACTCAACTGGAGGAAGTTGACAATTACCAGGAAGACCTATCGGCAAACATGTTTAGCCGGGAGTTTGCAAACCTGGGAGCTGATGTCGGATACGCAAGACCATTTAGTCAGATCTTTCATTTCTCGTACATTAAGGCGAAGCTCAACTTTATCTTTTATACCCGGAATAATCCTGGCCGCATCTTTTTGATCCTGTTAATGATCACCGCTTCAACCATCTTTTTACAAACGCTCCAAAAGATGATTGGTTATAAGGATAATGCTGCTGATGACGCGCAAAGGTTGCTGGTATTGCGCTATCCCGTTATTTCAGCGATAATTATGGTGCTCAACCTTGGTCAGTTTATTTTTTCCGATCCGCCTTTTATTTTTAACTGTTTGTTTTGGATTACACCTACCATTTGTCTAACCATCGTTTTTAGGCAGTTTATTACCCGGCATTGGATGATGATCTGGTTAACGTTTGTCGTGCTTTTTGCGATAACCTGTTTTGATAATCTTATTCTGCAGGCATCCCGGGTAGAGCGATGGGCCATGTTGATCCTGGCTTTGGCAGGTTTCATTGTTAGCATACTGGTATTGATAAAAGGCCGAAAAGACGAATTGCGGGAAAAGTTGATCCTTTATTTTATCGGGCTTGCCGCATTTTTAGAGCTGGCCTCCCTTGTGGCCAATATATTCGGCCGGTATAACCTTTCAAAAACGCTTCTTATCAGCGGTTATTTAAATGTAGTAATAGGCATCCTGTTTTTGTGGACTATCAGGTTGATAAACCAGGGACTGTGCATAGCCTCAAACGTATATACGAAGCAGGATAAAAAGTTATTTTATATCAATTTTGATCGTGTTGGGGAAAAAGCCCCGCCTTTGCTTTATATCCTGTTGGTGCTTGGATGGTTTGTGCTTTTCGGGCATAATTTTTATGTTTTCAAAGAGATCTCAGACCCATTAAATGATTTTTTCTTTAATGAACGAACGCTTGGCAATTACACCTTCACAGTAAATAATATACTGGTATTCTTCCTGATTTTAGCTGCATCTATAGTAGTTTCAAAAATCGTGTCCTATTTCGCTTCGGAGTCAAATACAGATCCTGTTAATACTGGCAACGTCAGAAAAGCAGGGTTGGGCAGTTGGCTTCTGCTCATCCGGGTTGCTATTATGAGTACGGGATTATTCCTGGCGCTTGCGGCATCGGGATTCCCAATACAGCAAATAACAGTTATAGTAGGCGCTTTGGGTTTAGGTATAGGCCTGGGTTTGCAAACTTTGGTTAATAACCTGGTGAGCGGGCTTATCATCGCCTTTGAAAAACCGGTAAACGTGGGGGATATTGTTGAAATAGGAGGGCAGGGGGGCACCATGAAATCAATTGGTTTCAGGAGCAGTATCATCTCAAAATGGGACGGCCCCGATATGGTTATACCCAATGGCGATTTGTTAAATGCCCATTTAATAAACTGGACATTGGCCGGCAGCAAACGGCAAATTGAAATAATAGTTGGGGTAGCCTACGGAACCGATTTGCAGAAACCTCAGCAGATTATCGCCGGTTTGCTGGCAGAGAATAAGCGGATTCATGAGCATCCTAAACCGGCGGTTTTATTTCAAAATTTTAACAATAGCTCCATCGATATCAAAACTATCTTTTGGGTGCGCGATTATAAGGATGGGGCAGCCGTTAAAAGCGAAGTTATAGCCGCTATAGATGTCGCGTTTAAAAACGAAGGGATTGTGATTCCATTTCCGCAACAGGAGCTTTATATCCATCAGCCGCCTGCCGATGAAGCTGTTGATCGCAGCACAAATAAAAAGGAGCACAAAAAATAGCTTTTGCTCGAAAAAGGAGTGTTTTAGCGTGCCGGTTAATTTAATAAACACGCTTCGCTAACACAATGCTAAAACGATTATGCTTATATTTGAGTATCGCTAATTAAAACCTCATATTATGGGTAAGTTTTTTAATGAGATACTTGATCACCACAAGGATTTTATTGCCCATCAAAAAATCTTTTTTGTGGCAACTGCCCCGCTAACTTCCAGGGGGCATGTAAATCTTTCGCCAAAAGATAACGCGAGTTTTCGCATTCTTTCCAACAACCGTGTGGCTTATATGGATATAATTGGTAGTGGTAATGAAACCGCCGCTCATCTGCTTGAAAACGGGCGCATCACTTTTATGTTTTGTGCCTTTGATGGACCTCCTAATATCCTGCGTCTGTACGGTAAGGGTTATAGTATTTTGCCTGATGACGGTAACGAGGAGTGGAACACGCTTTCCCGGTATTTCGACATTCACATGGCTACACGGCAAATTATAGTAGGCGATATAGACATGGTGCAAACCTCATGCGGGTTCAGCGTACCACTTTATGAATATTTGGGCGAACGTGATTATGCTATTAAATGGGCAGAGAAGAAAGGCGAGCAAGGACTGGCCGATTATAAGCAGGAGAAAAACAGGATTAGTTTGGATGGTTTACCAACGCCATTATATTGATAACCCTTTATTTAATACATACTTAATAGTTAAAACAACTTTAAGGAATAGAGGTGTTGAATATTTTATTCAAACATTTCAATTGCTTTAAAGTTATACGATGGTTTCATCGATATAATTATATGTTGCAAATACTACGATTTTTATAATATTTGTAGCACCAACATTAACCTATGTTTGAATTTACTCAATCAGATGAGAAGGAGCTGCTTTTGCAGGTAGCCGAAGGCAATGAATTTGCCTTTCGCCGCTTATTTGCAGCCTACCATCAGCGTTTAGGTGTTCACATCTTACGCATTACCCAGTCTGTTGAATTGGCAGAGGAAGTGGTTCAGGATGTTTTTATGAAGATCTGGATGACCCGCGAGGCGCTTGCCAATGTTGATAATTTCAAAGCATACCTGTTTGTGCTCTCCAAAAATCATGCTTTAAACTGTTTGCGCAAAGTTTCAAGAGAGCAATTACAGCTTAAAAAGTTGGAAGAAACCAATATCGTACCTTTTACTACCGAAGCACAGGCATCTGATCATTATTATAACCTGATTGATGAAGCGATAGACAAGCTGCCTCCACAGCAGCAAAAGATTTACCTGATGAGCAGGCACAGTCGTTTAAAATACCATGAAATTGCCGATGAACTGGAACTATCCCGTGAAACGGTAAAGAAATACCTGCAAATAGCCACCGCTTCCATAAAAGAATATGTACATGAGCACCGCGAAGCTATAGCGCTTATAACGGCGCTGGTACATTTTTTTCATTTTTTTAAAAGGTAATACCCCCTTTTTTAATCCTGCGGGTGTCATGTATATGAGATCTGCCCCAACTCACTGTAGCCAATTATACAGTTATACCGAAAAGCAACACTATGAGCGAACTTTACGTTAGGCTGAATTATCTGTTTAATAAGTACTATAACGGCACTGCCTCGGAGGGTGAGCGCGATGAACTTTTCGAGATCATCGACTCATCGGCAACGGACGCGGAGCTTGCTTCGCTTATACACCAGGCATGGGACAGTCTTGATGACGATGGCCCGCTTTTTGATAAGTCAAAAAGCGATGAGATGCTCGCCCAGATTTTAAGGACTAATACCGAGCCAGCTGTTGTTACCCCTACAAAAAACAATTTACCATGGAGAAAGCTGGGCGTTGCCGCATCTCTTTTATTCCTTGTAGGGTTTGGCGCGTATATTTATAGCAATCAAAAAAAGCAGGTTGTTACAAAAAAGAGCATTGCCAAAATTCATCCTAAAAATGATGCGCTGCCGGGCGGTAACAAAGCAATTTTAACACTGGCTAACGGCAAAACCATTACACTTGATAGTGCGCAAAACGGCCTGCTTGCACAACAGGGAGCCACTAAAATCAACAAAACCCGCAACGGTCAGCTGGTATATGAAGCCGGTATCAATGCTGATGCTCCGGTTATAAATACCATCTCGACTCCCCGTGGCGGACAATATCAGTTGATTTTACCGGATGGGAGCAAGGTTTGTCTGAATTCAGAATCATCATTAACTTTTCCAACCAAATTTACCGGAAAAACACGTGAGGTCACCATCACCGGCGAAGCTTACTTTGAGGTTTCTAAAAATCCGAACATGCCTTTCAGGGTTAAATCCGATAACACAACAGTTGAGGTTTTAGGAACACATTTTAATGTCATGGCCTACAATGACGAGGCCGAAATGAAAACCACATTATTAGAAGGATCAGTAAAAATAAGCAATGGCACTGCAACAGGCATTTTAAAGCCCGGACAACAGGCTGTACTCAATAAAGCGGGTAAGTTGAAAGTACTTAACGATGTTGATGTTGATGATGAAATAGCCTGGAAAGATGGCATTTTTCAATTCAGGGACGCGGGGATAGATGCCATTATGAGACAGGCTGCCCGCTGGTATGATGTTGATGTGGCCTACGAAGGCAAAATACCGCAGCGTGAATTTACAGGCCGGATATCCCGAAATGTAAAAGCATCCGAATTAATGAACATGCTTGGTTATGCCGGGGTGAAATATAAAATTGAAGATAAGCGCATCACCATACAACAATAGCATACATACAACAATAGCATAATTATTATACCTACTATATTAAGCAACCAATTGTTAACAATTTAAACAACCCTATGATGGAAGAAATACCTAAGAAAATTTAGCCCGACCCCTTTGGGCCCAAAATGGTAAAACGGTTTATCATGTGTTTAAACACATGTTTAAAGCTAAAAACCAGGATATAAAAAAACCGGGAAGTATTCGCAGTACTTGCCCGGCTTAAACATCTGGGTCCCAAAATTCTACAATCGATGAATTGAAAGTTAATGTTTAACCCAAACTCTACAAACTTATGAATTTTAATTCTAAGGCCACGCCTTTGGCATGGCCCCAATTACGCAAATTTATATTGGCCATGAAGCTAACTGCCTTTATTATACTTGCGGCCCTTACCAACGTATGCGCCAAAAGTTATAGCCAGATAGTTACTTTGCACCAAAAAAACACTACCGTTGAAAAAGTACTCCGTTCAATAGAAAAACAAACCGGCTATCATTTTATGTATGACAAGCAGGATGTTTCAAAAGCAGGAGCAATCAACATTGAAGTTGCAAACGTATCTATAGAAAACGCGCTTGATCAATGCTTTAAAGATCAGCCACTTACTTACAAAATTTTTGACCAAACCATCGTCGTAAAAAAGAAGGATGAACCTGTTGTGTCGCAAATTGCTGTTGCCCCGATCAAGATCACGGGTACCGTAAGCGATTCAAAAGGCCCTATCCCTGGTGTTACTGTTAGGGTAAAAGGCAGTAATGTTGGTTTACAAACCGATGTTAACGGTAAGTACACTATTAACGCGCCTGACGGTAACGGAACGCTGGTATTTACATTTATTGGATATACAACCCAAAATGTGCCCATTAATGGCAGAAGCCAGATTGACGTTGTTATGGTAGAAGAGCCAAAAGCTTTGAGCGAGGTTGTTGTGGTTGGTTACGGTACTGCAAAAAAAGTCGACCTTACCGGTTCTGTTGGTAGCGTTGGCGCGAAACAATTACAAGAGCGCCCGCAAACTAATCTGGAGCAGGAGTTATCGGGTAAAATTGCAGGTGTAAACGTATCAAGCAACTCAGGTGCACCAGGCGGCGCAACCAAGATCAGGATTCGTGGTTATAGCTCTATCAACACCAACACCGATCCGTTATATGTTGTGGATGGTGTGGTTTGGACTGAAGGCGGTAACGCGATCAATCCTAACGATATCGAAACTATCGACGTATTGAAAGACGCGTCATCAACCGCTATTTATGGTACACGCGGCGCTAACGGTGTAATTTTGGTTACTACTAAAAGAGGTAAAAAAGGCGGTACCATTTCATACGATGCGTACGTAGCGGTAAACCATATGTTTAAAGAAATACCGGTGCTTAACTCAAGAGAGTTTATGCAGGTTGAGGATATTTCTTATGCTAATATCAAAAAATATGACCCTACCGGTTGGGCTGCGGGCGACTATACAGATCGTAACCCGGTAACACAGAGAACTGCCCTTATCGGTAAATTGTTCGATCAAAATCTGAACCCTTTGTATGACGTTGATTGGCAAAAAGCTACAACCCGTACTTCGGTAAGCCAAAACCACAACGTTGCATTCACCGGCGGTGCCGAAAATGTAAACTATGGCTTATTCCTGAATTATGCCGATGATGAAGGTATCATCCTGAATAGCTACCTGAAACGTTATAATGTGCGTTTAACTTTTGATAACCAGATAAAACCATGGGTTAAAGTTGGTGCAACGTTAAACTATAACTACCAGGATGGCCGTAACCAGGATCAGGGTACCGGCGGTAACAACATTCCGCGTATGTTGATTGAGATGGTTCCTTTTATTCCGGTTAGATACCCTGACGGAACTTATGGCAAACGTACCGATTATCCAAACCTTGAAGGTGGCGATAATCCGGTAGCGCAGGCTAACGAAATTCAATCACTTACCCGCAACCGTATATTCAGCGGTAATGGTTATTTGAATTTAAACATTGTGCCAGGTCTTGAATTCCGCAGTGTTTTAGGTGTAACTACATCTGCCAACTATAACCCTGCTTCACAAAGCGGCCTTGTTGGTGGCCCTGTTGCCGGACAAAGCTACAGTTCGGCTTCGATAGAAGAGTTTAACAAAACGTTTTGGCAATGGCAAAACTATTTCACCTATAACAAAACCTTTAATAAAGTACACAGCGTAAACCTGGTTGTAGGTGCCGAACGTCAAAACTTCCAGCAACTTCGCTTAAAAGGATCAACCGGTACACTATCTGACGATTTTTATCAGTACTATAACCTTTCAGCAGGTATCGTACCAAACAAGCCTGAGTCTGGTTATGATGCATGGCAAATGCAATCGTTCTTTGGCAGGTTAAACTATAATTACAACGAGAAATACCTGTTGACTTTAACCGGTCGTGAAGACGGTTCATCTCGTTTCGGTACTAACAAAAAGTATGGTTTCTTCCCATCAGCAGCGTTTGCATGGCGTGCATCACAGGAAGATTTCCTGAAAGACAACAAAACTATATCTGATCTGAAATTCAGGTTGAGCTATGGTCTAACCGGTAACTCTGAAATTGGTGAGTACCGTTCATTGGCAAATATCGGAACAGTTGGTTATGCCTTTGGCGGTAACAGTGCAGTAGGTACTACTCAAACTTCAATTGGTAACGAAGACCTGCAATGGGAAAAAACAGCCGAGTATGACTTAGGTTTCTCATTAGGCTTGTTTAACAACCGTTTGAACATTGAAGCGGACGCGTACCTGAAAAAAACAAAAGCATTGTTGTTAAATGCACCACTACCAGAAACAAGTGGTTTTAATGCGGTTTACAAAAATATCGGCCGCTTACAAAATAAAGGTTTAGAGTTTACCGTAAATGCAACTCCAATAAAAACTCAGGACTTTACCTGGAATTCTACATTTAATATTTCATTCCTTAAAAACAAGATCCTTCAGTTAGGTGCATCTAATGATGATATCTTCCTTGCTCCAACCTTCCTGTCGCAATTTAACCTGATGCGTGTTGGTCTTCCGGCCGGTAGCTTCTATGGTTACAAAGTGCTTGGAACCTGGGGAACTGCAGAGGCTGCTGAAGCTGCTAAATATGGTTTATTGCCAGGCGACCTGAAAATACAGGATACCAATGGCGATGGCAAAGTGAGCGCTGCTGATAAAGTGATCCTTGGTAAATCAATACCTGATGGCTACGGTACTTTCAGCAACAACTTCCGTTACAAAAACATCGATTTAGGTGTGGATTTGCAGTTTAACTACGGTAACCAGATCATGAACTTAACACGTCACTCTGGTCAGGACCGTACAGGTCAGGCAAACAGTTATGCAACTGTGTTGAACGCTTGGACGCCAACTAACCAAAACACTAGCATTGCCGAAGACAGGCCAGCTTATGTGCGTTACCAAACTGAAATTTATTCAACCAAAGTTGAGAGCGGTAACTTCATTCGCGGCAGGGCAGTAACATTGGGTTATACCTTTAACGATAACATTCTTAAGAAGTTAAAATTAAGCCGTTTAAGGGTTTACGCACAGGCACAAAACCTGTTCCTGATAACCAAGTATACCGGTTATGATCCTGAGGTATCAACCTACAATGCCTCAAGTAACTTTACACAGGGTATCCAGTTTTATGATTATCCAAAACCACGTACTTTCCTGTTAGGTGTTAATGTTAGTCTTTAATCTAAAACATGTTAAAATATCATATTATGAAATTTAACTTTAAAAAATACAGGGTAGGTGGTCTTTTACTTATCCTTGCTGCGGCTACCGTAAACAGTGGTTGCAAAAAATATCTTGATGAACAAGCCAAAACGGACTTCGTTAAAAATAATTATTTCACCAGCTCAAACCAGGCGCAAACTTTTGTAAACGGTTTGTATAACATCATGTATTTTTTCCAGAATGGTGATGCTTACGGTGAAAGCCCGTTTATTACAATGGAGTTGTTTGCTGGTCACGCTACTTCATTAGGACAAAGTGTTAACAATGGTAACGTAATCCATCAGCGTACGGACGCCGTTAACCCAGGTTTTGAAACGGTATGGTCTAATTGTTACAAGGGTATTGCCAATGCAAATCTTGCCATTGAAAAGATCCCAGGCATATCACCTATGGATGATGGCTTGAAAAAGAAGCTAATAGGAGAGGCCTATTTTTTCAGGGCATTTTACTACTACCACCTGGTGCGCTTATATGGCGATGTTCCGCTGATTACCACTTCGCAAACAGTTAGCAGCCCTGACCTATACCCTTCACGTACAGCTGTAGCTGATGTATACAAACAAATCATTGCTGATTTGCAGGCCGCTGAAAACTCTGGTATGCCAAATACAGATGCAACCGGTCGTGTTTCCTTAGGCGCGGTAAAAACTTTATTGGCCAGTGTTTACTTAACAACTGCAGGTTTCCCGCTTAAACAAACTGAAAATTACGCTAAGGCCGTATCTGAAATTCAGCCGGTTTTAGGTTGGTATTCATTATTTACCGATTATGCTTACCTGCATGATAATGCTCATAAAAATCAACAGGAACTAATATTCCAGATCAATTACCTGGTAGGTACTCAAACCAACGCTATCCCTCAGTTAACAATTCCGTTTAACCTGTTGGTTGGTGCTTATGGCGACCACCTGGGTGCTATGATACCTACCAACCAGTTTGTGGCAAGTTATGAAGCAGGCGATCTTCGCACACAAGAGCGTCAGTTTTACTTCTCAAGCTATCCGCAGTATGGTAACCCAAGCAACATTATCCAATTTGGTGAGCATGCACTTTACAAATATTTTCATGTTGAAAGTGCTGCACAAAGCGGAAACAGCGATGAGAACTGGACTTTATTGCGTTTACCTGAAGCTCAGCTAATTTTCGCTGAGGCATCAAACGAAGTAAATGGCCCAACTGCCGATGCTTATGCGGCAGTAAACGCTATCCGTGCACGGGCCAAACTGGCTGCTTTGAGCGGTTTAACTAAAGATACCTTCCGTCAGGCTATCTGGAAAGAGCGTTACCATGAGCTTGCTTATGAAAACAAAGCGTACTTTGATATGCAGCGTACCCACATGGCTTACCTGCCACAGTCAAATACCTTTGCCGATCCTACTGCTTCACAAACAGAGCAGGGGGTAACTTTCAAAGATCAATACTACCTGTGGCCAATTCCACAGCGTGAAATTAGCACTAACAGTAAACTAACCCAAAATCCGGGTTGGTAATTGTATATTGCAAATAATACACATAAAAGACTGGCCATATCAAGCCAGTCTTTTATATTTACGGCTGGTAAAACGTTTCACCAAATATTAAATACATTAAAGCAATGAAAAAAGCCCTGGTACTTATCACATCCGTGTTGTTGGCCTCCGGTACTTTTGCTCAGCAGGTAAATAAAGTTACCGATCCTGTTGAGTACATCAATCCATTGATGGGTACCGATTCGCATTACGACCTTTCAAATGGTAACACTTATCCCGCAATTGCCCTGCCATGGGGTATGAACTTCTGGACGCCCCAAACCGGTGTTATGGGCGATGGTTGGGCATACACTTATGATGCGCATAAGATCCGCGGGTTTAAACAAACCCACCAGCCATCACCATGGATGAACGACTATGGGCAGTTTGCCATTATGCCGGTTACCAAACACGCGGCGGTAGGCCAAAATAAAAGGGCCAGCTGGTTCTCGCACAAAGCCGAAACTGCCAAGCCTTACTATTACAGCGTTTACCTGGCCGATCATGATGTAACTACCGAAATTACCCCAACTGAACGCTCGGCGCAGTTCAGGTTTACTTATCCTAAAACCGATAGCTCATTTATAGTTATTGATGCGTTGAACAAGGGCTCGTATGTAAAGATCATGCCCGATCAGAAGAAGATAGTAGGCTACTCTACTAAATACGCCCGCGGTCCGCTTAAAAACTTTAAAAACTACTTTGTTATTTATGTAGATAAGCCTATCACGTATGCACACACCTTCAGCGATACCACACAGGCTGATGGCCTGGAGTTGAAAGCAGAGCACGCGAGCGCTTTAATTGGTTTTAAAACCACGCAGGGCGAAAAGGTTCATTTGCGGGTAGCTTCATCATTCATCAGCATTGAACAGGCTGAAATTAGCTTAGAACGTGAGCAGGGTAAAGACAGCTTTGACGTAACCTGCCAAAAAGCCAAAGCCGTTTGGAACAAAACACTTAATCATTTACAGGTTGAAGGTGGTTCGGTTGATCAGATGCGTACTTTTTATTCATGCTTTTACCGCATGGTGTTTTTCCCGAACAAGCTGTATGAGATAGACAAAGACAACAAGATAGTTCACTACAGCGCCTCTACAGGTAAAGTATTCCCTGGTTATAAATTTGCCGGTACCGGCTTTTGGGATACCTTCAGGGCTTTATATCCATTCCTGAACCTAGTTTACCCTTCTATCAATAAAGAAATGCAGGAAGGGCTCATCAACGATTACAAAGAAGGCGGCTGGTTACCTGAGTGGTCAAGTCCGGGGTATTCGGCGGTGATGATTGGTAATAACTCGGCCTCTGTGGTTTCTGAAGCTTATTTAAAAGGTTTGCGTGGATATGATATCAGTACTTTGTGGGAGGCCTTGGTACATGGTGCTAACAATGCCGGTCCGCAGGCTACCGGTAGGCAGGGAGTGGAGTATTACAACAAATTAGGGTATGTGCCTTATGATGTTAAGATCAACGAAAACGCTGCCCGCACATTGGAGTACGCTTATGACGATTTTGCTATTTACAAGTTAGGCAGGGCGCTGGGCAAACCCGAATCAGAAATTGGCATTTATAAACAGCGTGCCATGAACTATAAAAACCTGTTCGACCCGGAAACCAAGCTGATGCGCGGTAAAAACCAGGATGGCACATTTGAAAAACCTTTCAGTCCCTTTAAATGGGGCGATGCCTTTACAGAAGGGAACAGCTGGCACTATAGCTGGAGCGTATTCCAGGATATGCAGGGCCTTATTGATTTGATGGGTGGTCGTCAGAAATTTATTGTAAAGCTTGATTCGGTATTCAGTATGCCGCCGGTATTTGATGATAGCTATTATGGCGAAACCATCCACGAGATTCGCGAAATGCAGATCATGAACATGGGGCAATACGCGCACGGTAACCAGCCTATCCAGCACATGATATACCTATACAACTATGCCGGTGAACCATGGAAAACCCAGTTCCATGTACGTGATGCTATGGAGAAACTGTACAAAGCTACTCCTGATGGTTATTGCGGTGATGAGGATAACGGCCAGACATCTGCATGGTATGTGTTCTCGGCCATGGGCTTTTACCCGGTAACTCCGGCCAGCGATCAGTATGTGTTAGGTACGCCATTGTTTAAGAAAATTACCCTTAACCTTGAAAATGGTAAAACAGTAGTGATCAACGCGGCTAACAACAGTCCGGCTAATAAATACATCAACACATTGAACGTTAACGGCAAACCGTATGATTTAACCTGGTTAAGCCATTCTGAGCTTAAAAAAGGTGCGGTACTTAACTTTAACATGGCGCCTCAGCCTAATAAAACAAGAGGCGTAAAAGTGAGCGATGTACCGTATTCGTTGAGTACGGAGAAGTAAAAAAAGTTTCGTCATTATAAGGCACGAAGTAATCTCCGATTAGCAGGTCCGCCCTGTATAGTTCGCGATTGCTTCGTACCTCGCAATGACGTTTTTTTAGATATAAAACAGCAACGGCGAGGTTTTTACCTCGCCGTTGCTGTTTTTATGTAAGGCTGCCGCGGGCTTTCAGCACGTGGTATACCATAGTGCCAGCTTTAAGCTGACGTAAAAGCAAAATCCGAAATCGAAAATCCCAATTCCGAAATCAATGCCATTCTTCCCGGTAAACAAACTTGGGCATTTGCCAGTTGTATTTGATAGAAAGCAAGCGTAGCGCCAGACCAATAATACAAGCTATTACAATCGCTACTCCATTCGGGGCTCCCAGCTGTTCAATTCCTAAGTAAAATGCCCCGGTAACAATGGACGCACTGGCATAAACTTCCTTTCTAAATAATAATGGTACTTCATTACATAACACATCGCGCAATACACCACCCGCACATCCGGTTATCATACCACTTAGTAAGATAATGATCATGGGCAGGTTGATCTGCTCGGCTATCTGGCAGCCGATAATGGTAAATACCACTAAGCCGAGAGCGTCCAGGTAAAGGAATAATGTTTTCATCTTGGTCATGATGCGGGCAATAATGGCGGCCAATATGGCTGCCCCCGCGGTGATCACCAAATATTCAGGATGCTCTACCCAACTCATGGGGTAATGGTTAAACAGGATATTGCGTACCGTTCCACCACCCAAGGCCGTTACCCAGGCTATAATACAAACACCAACCCAATCCATATCTCTTCGCCCTGCGGATAAAGCGGCGGTCATGGCTTCAGCGATAATAGCTATAATGTAAAGGATGTGCAGCATATAGATAATGTTTAAGGTTTATTATAGAGACAAGTTAATAAACAATAATAAAAACTGCGAAGGTTCCCTCTTTAGGGGGTTAGGGGGCTTCAGGTTTCATCCAGCCTCTTCCTTCCGTAAACCGGGCTACCAGCATGGCGGCTACTGTATCTCCGGTGGCGTTCAACAATGTTGCCATGGGATCAACCAAAGTGCCTATAATAATGGCGGGAGGGAGGGCTTCTGGCGGGAAACCATAGGCCGAAATAAAAAGTAACTCGCCTATATAACCGCCATTGGGTATACCGCCTTCAACAAGGCTTACTAAAACGGTCATTGCAAGCGCTATGATAATCGTTTCGGCATTGTTGAAGCTTTTGCCGAACAGTGCGAAAACCACGGCCATTTTTACTATGGATGAGATGCTTGATCCATCTTTATGCAAAGTGCCCCCAAGCGGGATGGTGATATTGGCAATAGCATCTGAAATCCCCATTTTTTTAGCGGCATCTAAATTAGCCGGGATAGTGGCAATACTGCTGCAGGTACCCACCGCCGTGGCCGATGGCACGATATTATTTTTCCAGTACCGTTTAACCGCGCTTACGCCGCCTGCAATAAATGCATAAGCACTAAATAACGCCAGGTAATAAAAAGCGCCTACGCCATAATATAAAGCCATAGAACGCGCGTAGCCGCCAAACAATTGCGGGCCGAATACGCCAACCTGGTAAGCAAAATAAGCCCCCAAACCAATAGGGCCAACCCTCATAATGAGGATAAAAATATTCTTGAAAACCTCGTTGCCACTGTGGAGGAAATTGGCAAATGCTTTACCTTTTTCGCCGGCGTGCAGTGTGGCAAATCCCGTGATCACCGCGAAAATTATCATGGCCAGCATACTTTTACGTGATAACAGCTGGTAAAACTCACTGGTGGTAAACAAGCTGGTTAATTGATCGCCGAAAGGCTTTTTTGTGATGGCTTCGGTGATAGGACTGGCAACCAGATGCTGATGGATAGGGAAGATCCAGATGGCGATAATGGTAACTATTGCAGCCACCAGTACCGTAGAGACAAACACGAGCGAAGTAACTCCTAATAGTTTCCCCAGCTTTTGCGAACTATCCAGAGCCGCGATGGCCGAAGCTATGGCGAAGAAAACCAGCGGCACAACAGCGGTAAACAACAGGTTCAGGAAAATATCGCCAATAGGCTTAATGATCTCAACTTTATTACCTAAAACAGCCCCGGCAATACTACCTATGATAATGCCTGTTATTAATAGAATAATGCCTTTATAATTTTTAAACCAGCTGTTCATTGTGCTAAGATAATTGTTAGGTTTTGTTTTTAATGTAGAGGTACATAATTGTGTCCGTTGAATCCGTGCCTATTTTAAATTCTGACATGTTTGTGGAAATATAATCTCTTTGTTACTGATGAAAAATGGCGATCGCCAATGGCTTCATAGGAACATCCCGTCTTAAATAAGATTTTCCCCAATCACCGTATCTCTCCTAAATTTATATATTAGCGTCCCATTATAAGCACCGAATGCAAGTAGAACAAGCCGGGGAATTTATCCTCGACAAAATAAAAAACGAACTCCTCGAACATTTCCATTACCACAATGCCGATCATGCGCTTGATGTTTATACCGCTGCAAAACAAATCGCGGCAGGCGAGGGGATAAGCGGCCTTGAGCTGGACTTATTGCTAACAGCAGCCTATTACCATGACTCGGGCTTTTTGTTCGGGCAGGCCAATCATGAGGAAAGCTCATGCAAAAACGCACGACAATATCTACCACAATTTGGTTATACTGCGGATGAAATTGAACAGGTTTGCGATATTATTATGGCAACCAAAATGCCGCAAAGCCCTCATAATCATTTAGGGCAGATAATTTGTGATGCCGATTTGGATTATTTGGGCCGAAATGATTTTTTTATCCTCAGTAAAAGGTTATTTTCGGAACTTGTAATTACAGATCACCTTGAATCGGAATTGGAGTGGGACAGGCAGCAGGTGAAGTTCCTGCAGAGCCATCACTACTTCACCCAAACCGCGCTCAGGCTCAGGGCCGAATGTAAAAACGAACACTTAACAGCTATCACACAACGACTATAAATACTGCTATTAATGACACAGCCGGGTTTAAAAATTGAAGAAGTTATCAAAGATGTAGTAACCGTTATCATTGGTATTTTATTCTGCGGTTTCGCTTTAAAAGGCTTTTTGGTACCCAATAGTTTCTTCGATGGCGGGGTAACCGGCATCTCATTGCTTATTCATGAGCTTTATCATTTTAATATAGCCTATGTAATTATCATAGCCAACATCCCTTTTATTATCATGGGAATGTTCCAGGTTAATAAATCATTTGCGCTAAAAACGTTTGCATGCGTAATTGGACTTGGCCTGTGCTTGCAATTTATAGAATATCCGGTTATAACCCAGGATAAACTATTGGTGTCTATTTTTGGTGGCGTGTTCATGGGGCTGGGCGTAGGCCTGTCTATCCGTGGAGGTTGCGCGCTGGATGGCATCGAGATATTAGCTTTATACACACTGAAACGCAGCAGTTTTACCATCAGCGAGATTATTTTAGGTATCAATATCATTATTTTCCTGATAGCGGCAGTTGAGCTCGGCCTACCTACAGCGTTATACTCAATTTTGACTTATTATACTGCATCAAGAACAATAACTTTTGTAATTGATGGTTTGGAAGAATATACCGCGATAAATATTATCTCAGGTCAAAGCGAGATCATTAAAGAACGATTGGTGATGGAACTCGGTCGCGGAATCACCATTTATAAAGGTGAGCGTGGTTTTATGAAAGAGAGCTTTGATGTTCACCAACCTGTTGATATCATCTTCACTGTGGTAACCCGTTTAGAAGTTCGCCGGTTAAAAAACCTGGTACATAGTATCGATCCTAAAGCTTTCGTTTTTACTAACAGTATTAAAGAAGCAGCCGGTGGTGTGTTGAAGAAGAAAGTTAGGGATCATTAATATCCCAATTTGCCATTGTGAGTGAAGCGTGGCAACTGCACGTAAGCATAGCCACTCTGTATAGCATGCGATTGCTTCGTCGTTCCTCCTCGTAATGACATATATAGTATGAAAACAGCAAAGCCATCCCAAAAGGATGGCTTTGCTCTGTGCCATTGTTGGTGTTGTCACCAACAATTCTGCGCTGTTTTGAGAAATCCGTTTTATACAATATAAGTTGTTGGTGACAACACCAACAACGGCGTGGAGTTCAGAACCTTGATCGTTTTGCAGCAAACCGACTTTGAACTTAAAACATCCAATTTAAGACCTAATCCACCACCTCATAAATCTCAACCGGATTAGCTTTGTTTTTTAAACTAACCTCACCAATTTTATTGAGTGCAAATGATCCCTTAGCCTGTTCATACACATCGGCGCTAACGATGATCTGGTTGGCTTGTGCCACGGTTTGCAGGCGCTGGGCCAGGTTCACGGCATCGCCTATAACGGTATAGTCCAGTCGCTTTAAGGTAGCTGAGCCAATATTACCTGAAATCATCTCGCCCGAATTAATACCAATAGAAACGGATGGTTTAAAGGTTTTATCACCTGCCTGTATCTCGTCGGCCCCGTGCATTTTATCACGGACGGCGAGGGCTGCATCAATGGCACGGTCAAGGTGGTATTCGCCGCGAAAAACAGCCATTACGGCATCGCCCATAAATTTATCAATATGGCCGTTTTGAGCTATGATCTCCTGCACCATGATATCAAAGTACTTATTGATCATGCCCACAACGGTATTGGCGGCAACGTGCTCCGTGATCGCGGTGAAGCCGCAGATATCAATAAATAACACGGTTGCTTCGATAGTTTCGTTACTCAAAAGGCTGTTCTCAAACTCTTTATGGGTCATGAAGTTGAGCACATTTTCATCCACATACATGCGCAGGATATTGTTTTCCTTGATGGCCTGCATGGTTTTTTTTAGTTCGATAACGTGTTGTAAAGTTTTTTCGATAGTAATGTCAAGGTCTTCAAAGTTTACCGGTTTGCACACAAAATCAAAAGCGCCACGGTTCATGGCGGTACGGATATTGTCCATATCACTATAAGCTGAAACCATTACCGCTTTCAAAACAGGATTGGCATCCGGTAGTTTAGTGAGCAGGGTAAGGCCGTCCATCTCAGGCATATTGATATCGCTTAAAACAACATCAATATCCGGGTGGGAAGCCAGTTGAGTTAACGCTTCAAAACCATTTTGGGCAAATACAAATTCATATACCCCTTCCCTTATCTTTTTTCTGAATTTTTGCCTGATCAGTAATTCCAGGTCCTGTTCGTCATCTACTACCAGTATCTTGGCCATTATTGTTCTAAGTGTTTAAGTTTGTCTTTCAAATTATTAAAATCAAGTGGCTTGGTTAAAAAATCATTTGCGCCAAGCTCCATTGATTGTTTGTAATTATCATCATCGCCATAAGCGGTTATCATCATTACAACCGGTGGTGGTTTCTCATAGCTGTGCCTGATGTTACGTAACAGCTCCAAACCGCTCATGCCCGGCATATTGATATCAGATAAGATCAGGATCACCTGCGAGTGGTGCTCTTCCAAAAAATGAAGCGCTTCCTCACCAGATAGGGCGAAGTTAAACTCTACTTCACCGTTTTTTATTTCTTTTCTGAAACGTTGCAAAAACAAGGGTTGAACATCGGCCTCGTCATCAACAACAAGTATTTTCATAGTAGTTCAAAGTTAAATTATTGAATGGTTTTATTAGCCGTTAAACGCAAAAATTACGGGCGTTTAACTTTGGGTAACATTGCCTACCGGTATGCAGATCACAAAACGTGCAAACTCACCTTCGGCGGTTTCAACCTTAAGCTCACCGCCATGACCTTTGGTTATAATATCATAGCTCATGGATAACCCAAGGCCGGTGCCTTGTCCGGTAGGTTTGGTGGTGAAAAATGGCTGGTAAATTTTATCCAATACTTTTTGTGGAATTCCTGTACCATTATCTTCCACGGTAATTTGCACCATGTTGACGCCCGATGGAGATCGTACCTTTTGGGTATTAACGGTTACTGTAGGCTCGTAACCTTCGCCTAAAGTCCGTTTCTTTTCGCTAACGGAGTAAAAAGAATTATTAAAAAGGTTAAGCAACACACGCCCCAGATCTTGCGGAATAGCTTCTACTTTGCCCAGATCAGGGGCAAAGTTGGTTTTCATACCGGCGTTAAATGATTTATCCTTGGCTCGTAACCCGTGATAGCTTAAACGTAAGTATTCATCGGCAAGTGCATTAATATCCGTAGGTTCTTTTTTACCCGTTGTGGCGCGCGAATGTTGCAGCATGCCCTTAACAATGGCGTCGGCGCGTTTGCCGTGCTGGTTTATTTTACTCAGGTTTTGGGTAATGTCGTTAATGATATCGCCGGCATCTTCTTTTACATCGTCGGGCAGTTTATCAAGAACTTCGTCCTTCAGTTCTTCCAGTAGTTCGATACTTACCTCGCTAAAGTTGTTTACAAAGTTAAGCGGGTTCTGGATCTCGTGGGCAATTCCGGCGGTAAGCTCGCCTAATGAAGCCATTTTTTCTGATTGGATTAGTTGGGCCTGGGTACTTTTCAATTCGGACAGCGCCAGTTGAAGCTCTTCGGTTTGTTTGGTAAGCTCGGCTGTACGCTCGCGCACTTCGCTTTCAAGGTTTACCTTCATGGCGGCCATCATACGGTTTTGTTCCTGCTCGGCAAAGCGCTGTTTACGCTCGTTTTCCAGGGCTTTGGTTTGCTTCCTGCTGATAAGCCAAAGTGAAAACGCCCAGATGAGCGAGAACACCACCAGGCTTTGTATCATGTTGTCATGATTGTCATAAAAAGTAGGAAACCATTTTTCCAATACATCCTGTATTAACCCGGCAATAGCGTAGGGGATTAACGCAAAGGCAAGCTGTTTCCCCGACCGCAGGTCTTCAATATAGTAAGGACATACTACAACCCCTAAAAAAAACAGGTGTGAGATTACCGTGGTCAGTTTTTCTCCGTGGTCAAAACTTACGCCAAATATAAAAATGGCTATAGCTATGTAATAGCCTATGTTAAGGTATTTGTTCCACTTAGTTAGCAGACCATCCATTTTCAGGTGTCTCCTGTACTGGGTTATCACAAATACGGCGAGGAAAGGTTCTAAACTCATGAAGGCAGTTTTTGTCTTTTTATTAAATGCGAAGCCGAAATTTAACAATTTTACAATGATTATTAAACTATGCGGGTAATTTAATTGGCAGGCGAAAACAATTTGCAATTAGCTGTTAGGCTATTAAAAAAATATAACGATTATTGGCCCGTGTATCAGTGTTCTGTTTAAAAAGCAGAAAACATCTGTTTTTGATATTAAACCTATCTATATAAAAAATGAGTAGTACCAATACAAGCAATACTTTCAGCATGATCAATACCATGCGCTGGTATGGCCCTAATGATCCGGTGAGTTTAAATGATATTCGGCAGGCAGGTTGCACAGGCGTTGTAAGCGCCCTGCATCAAATTCCCAATGGCCAGGTTTGGAGCGTTGAAGCCATTAATGAACGCAAGGCTATTGTTGAAGCTGCCGGCCTTACCTGGGATGTAGTTGAAAGCGTACCTGTACACGAAGCCATCAAAACTCAAACGAATGGTTACCTGCAATACATCGAAAACTATAAGCAAAGCCTGCAAAATCTGGCTGCCTGCGGTATCCATATAGTTACCTATAACTTTATGCCGGTGCTTGATTGGACCCGTACCGATTTGAGTTTTACAGTTGAGGATGGCTCAAAAGCCCTTCGGTTTGAAAAAGCAGCTTTCATAGCTTTTGACGTATTTATGCTGAAAAGGGAAGGGGCAGAACAGGAATATACTGCTGATGAACTTGCCCGCGCTAAAGCTCGTTTTGAAGGCATGAGCGATGAAGACAAGCAACTATTGCAGCGCAATATTATAGCCGGTTTGCCCGGCAGCGAGGAAAGCTTTACGCTGGATAAATTCAGGGAAGCTTTGGCCGCTTATGATGGTATTGATGCCGATAAGTTAAGGCAAAACCTGATCTTTTTCCTGCAGCAGGTGATCCCGGTTGCCGATGCCAATAATATTAAAATGGTTATCCACCCGGATGATCCTCCGTATGCTATTTTGGGCTTGCCAAGGGTAGTGAGCACTGCCGAACATATCAACGCGCTTATTGCAGCTGTTCCATCATTAAACAATGGCTTGTGTTTCTGTACGGGATCATACGGTGTAAGGCCCGATAATGATCTGCCCGCTATGGTTAAGCAATTTGGCGACAGAATCAATTTTATCCACTTACGCAGCACCCGCCGTAACGAGTTTGGTGATTTTTATGAAGATAACCACCTGGAAGGTGATGTAGATATGTTTGCAGTAGTAAAAGAACTGGTACAGGTAATGAAACAGCGCCGGTTAAGTATCCCTATGCGCCCAGATCACGGTCACCAAATGCTGGATGACCTGAAAAAGAAAACCAATCCGGGCTATTCGGCCATTGGCAGGCTTCGTGGCCTGGCCGAGCTGAGGGGGCTTGAGTTGGGTATTATCCGCTCGTTGGAAAATTAATTTTCACCATCCCCGGTATAAAAAAACAAAGGCCTTTGCATATAGCGAAGGCCTTAATTGCTTATTATTGGTTAGGTGCTATTAGCCCATGTTGTAGAAAAACTGCTCTGCTATAATTTTTCCGTCTTTTACCTCGTAAACGGCTACTTCGTTCATTGGCATACGGCCGCCTTCTTTGTAGGTAACATCCATATCCATAGTTACCGCGAAAAAGTTACCGGTAACAACAGGATCTGATACCTCACCACTGTGAACCTCCTGTACCGATGCATACCAGTACTCTGTTTTGCCTTTAACGGCTTCTTTACCCTCGGTAAGTTCCATTGGCGAACCTTTTGGCTCACGGCTTACAATATTATCGGCATAAAGCTCATCAATAGCCTGGGTATGCTGGCCCTCGCGGCAATACTGTACTAATTTTTCTGCTACTTCGGTGGTGGTCATGATCTTATGGTTTTAATTGTTGATATAAAGTTAGTTAATAACCCCTCAAACCAATCTCTTGTTTCCTTTAAATTTCTGTTAAGTTTGATACGAGATCGTATCCCCCGAAAAAAAAAATAAAAATTTTCTGTAACCATTTTCTGTCGCCGAAGTACTTAAGGTATATTACATAATTACAAACTGATTGAACACGCTTACAGACAATGCCATTATGCTAAAGGTGAAAGCCGGCGACCTTGACAGGATGGGTATGCTCTTTGAACGCTACAATCGGCAGTTGTATGGCTTTCTGTTCCACATGACCTATCAGCGGGAACTGAGCGAAGACATGGTACAGCAGGTGTTTTATAAGATGCTCAAATACCGTCACACCTTTACCGGTACCGGCGAATATATCCATTGGATGTACTCTATTGCCCGCAACGTTTTAAAAGATCATTGGCGCAAAAACAAGCAGCAGGTACAGCATGAAGGTGTGGAAGCGGCCGAAACCATTGCCGGCGGCCTGGTACCTGATGAAGCCTTTGAAAAAAAGCAGGCCAAAGCCGAACTGCACCGGGCTATGGGAAAGTTAAGCGAAAGTCAGCGGGAAATTTTAGCCCTGAGCCGGTTCCAGGAGCTAAAATGCCAGGAGATAGCGCAAATACTGGGCATGACCGAAGGTACGGTGAAGGTGCGCATTCACCGGGCCATGCAGGAGCTTAAAAGTATTTATGTAAAAATGGAACGATAAAACAGTATTAAGATGAAATGTGAGCTATACGAGGAACTGTTTACCGGTTGGATAAACAAAGAGCTAAGTGCCGAGGAAAAAGGGGCGCTGGAACAACATATATCCGGCTGCGACCATTGCCGTACCGAATTGGAGGCCTTGCAGCAGCTATGGGGCCATATGGGCCAATTTGAAACACCCGAACCATCGGCCAATATGAGCGTGAAATTTTATGCCATGCTCGATACTTACAAAGAATCGGTAAAAGAGCAAAGAAGCCTTTGGGCCGATATTAAATATCAGCTGAGCACCTTATGGCAATGGCAGCCGCGCTGGCCTATGGCTTACAACCTGGTCATTATTGCGGTATTGGTTGTTGGCGGCTACCTGTTGTTCGGAAAAAATAAAAGCGACGACCAGGACAGGCAATTGCAAGCATTAAGCTCACAGGTGCATGAGCTTAAGCAAACCATGATGCTGGCCCTGCTTGAAAATCCATCAGCATCTGAACGGATCAGGGGGGTGAGCTATACCAGCGAGATCAAACATGCCGACAAGCAGGTAATAGATGCTTTGTTGGCCACGCTCAATAACGATCCGAATGTGAATGTTCGTTTGAGTACGCTCGACGCCCTGACACATCTTGCCGGGCACCCGGAGGTGAGGGAAGGTCTCATCAAGTCGATAGTCGGGCAGGATTCACCGCTGATGCAACTTGCCATTGCTGATGTGATGCTGAAGCTGCAGGAAAAACGATCTGTAAACTCGTTCAAAGAGCTCTTAAAACAGAAAGACCTTGATCATGGCGTACGCGACAAGATCAAGCAAACTATAACCCAACTAATTTAAAATAAACCAAATCATGAAAAGATCACTAATACCTGTTTTAACAGGTCTGGGGCTGTGCCTTGCCCAAATTTCGGCCCATGCCCAGGATTTTAAGGAGCACGTGAGCAAGCAGTTTACCTTGCAGGGAGCGGCTTCGGGCACCACATTGGCTATTTACAATGTTTTTGGATCGATAAACGTGCAGGGGTATTCGGGCAACCAGGTATCTATCGAGATAGATGAAACCATCCGTGGTAACGAATCATCTGATGTAGAACAAGGTAAAAAGGAATTTAAACTGGGATTTGAACAAAAAGCCGATAGCATAATTGCCTACACGGCCGAGCCTTATGACAGTCGCCCGCGCCGCAACTGGAACAGGGATGAGGAACACAGGCATGTTCATTATAGCGTGAAATTAGAATACACCGTGAAAGTACCTTATGGCATGAACCTTTGCGTATCAACAGTAAATGACGGAAACGTTGAAGTTAAAGATGTTTATGGCGCATTAAAAGTAAACAATGTGAATGGTGGCATAACCATTGCCAATGCCAAAGGTACAACCAACGCGCATACCATTAACGGGCCGCTTACGGTAACCTATCTTTCGGTACCGCCGGATGCTTCAAACTACTATACCCTTAACGGTAAATTGGAAGTCACTTATCCGGGCAACCTGGCTGCCGACCTGGAATTTAAAAGCATGAACGGCCAGTTCTATACCGATTTTCCGGATGCTGAAGTGCTGCCTACAAGGGTAAGCAAATCCGAATCAAAAAGCGGTGCCGGTACAACCTACAAACTCAGTAAAAATAACGGTGTACGCATAGGAGCAGGAGGGAAACTATTTAAGTTTGAAACCCTTAACGGCAATATTTATATCAAAAAACAACAGTAATAAAATAACAACATGAAAACGATAAGATTTACAGGAATATTAATATTAACTGTGCTGCTAAGCGCGAGGCTTTGGGCACAGGAAGGCCAATTGGTAGTGCCTTTGAGCGAGCCGGGAAAACCATACAAGCTGGATATAAGTTTAGTTAACGGCTCTATTACCGTAACCGGGTACGATGGCAAGGATATTATCATTGATGCCCAGGGTGAAGAACGAAAGCACCGTGAAAAGGAGGCCGTTCCGGGAGGCATGAAGCGTTTATTTGCCGGTAATAATTTAGATGTACAGGCGCAGGAAAATAATAATGAGGTTAATATTCATGGCAGCCCTAACAAAACCACTAACCTTACTATTAAAGTGCCAATGAATAGCACCAGCGTTAAGTTATCCACAGTAAATAACGGTAACATCAACGCGAGTAACCTTAGCGGCGATCTGGAGATCAGGAATGTTAACGGTTATATTAAGCTGAACAATATTGCAGGCTCTGTTGTAGCCAACACGGTTAATGGCAATGTGGAAGTTACTTTTAGAAGCATTGACGCCAAAGCGGCTATGGCTTTTTCAACGCTTAATGGTAAGGTTGATGTTACCTTCCCGGCCAGCCTTAAAGCCAACGTGAAATTAAAGTCAGACCAGGGCGATATCTTCACCGATTTTGATGTGGTAACCGAGCAGCGTAAACCGGTTGTTACCAAGAACACTGGCGAAAAAGGAATGTACAGCCTGAAAATGGAGGACTGGGTTTACGGCAAAATAGCCGGCGGCGGCCAAGAATTGATGATGAAAACTACTTTCGGAAGTCTTTATATCCGTAAGGCCAAATAATCAACCTGCTTTGCAATTATTAACTCGCGGCTTCGTCAGCTATTGGGGAAGCCGCGGGCAATTTTATCAGCAAATTTCACCAGTTAGACAGCTTCTGCATGGTTTTGCAAACAGCAGTAACATAAAACTAAACAGTAAAGTTGCAAATGGCTAATCGGTATAATGCACCATTATCGAGCCTGTAAATAACACCGATCTGCAGGGTGAAATAGCGGAAAAATAGGCGCTGTTCCCGTTTGCGAACCACATTTTGGCCTTTCTGTCCCAAAGCAAGTGGTTGATTATAAGTTTAAATGACAATTAAATGAAAATACTGCCAAAATGAGAGTGAATAGGCAGGGTTGATTACACAATTTGTGTGAAATTAGCGTTCCGGGTTAAAATACGGAGCGCTTTTTTTGCAAATTAGCTTTTAACTGACCGTTGAGCAATAGGCTATACCATTTTTCTGCACTATATTTGCTGACTGGTTACCTGTTGCAATTACATAATATAGTATGATTAAGCTTTTTATCGTGGGCTTTCCACGAGATATGGAAGAAATAGAACTTGTTGAACTGTTCAGCGCTTATGGTACGGTTAGTACCGTACGGATAATTACCGATAAAGACAGCGGCATTAGCAAAGGATACGGTTTTTTAGAAATGAGTGACGAGGCTGGCGCACAGCGCGCCATTGATGCCATGAATGGTGCTACTATTGACGAGCGTGAAATAAGCGTTAGGATAGCAGAGCAAAAACATCAGCCGCAACAAAAACAGCAGCAGCAGTTTGCAAGACCCAAACCCGGTTTCAATAAAGTAAAACCACAGGGCTACAATAAGCCCCGTTTCCCGAGGGAAAATAACAACAGGTTTGAGCAACAGGAAGCTGCCACCCCGGCAAGAGCAAAACGTCCGCGCAGGCAGCAGCCATAAGCATCTTATTTATTTTACGAATTGTAAAGTTCGGTTGTTAAAAACTGGTTCCTGAACTTGCCGTGCGGATCATATTCGGCTACCAGAGCTTTAAATGCATCCATTTTTTCATAACGAGCCGCTAATGTTTTAGCCGGAATGGTAAATATCTTACCCCAATGCGGTCTTGCTTTAAACGGAGAAAGTTCGCGTTCAATTTGGGGGAGTAATTTTAATACGGCCTCGGTTTCCTGTTTCCAGGTAAAATGGATAGCTACCGATTTTTGATTATGCGCGGGGCTCATCCACAGGTCATCGGCAGCAATAGTACGGATTTCGGTAATGAAAAGGTGGGGACCAATTTGCTTGCCTAATTTTGCCACAGCCTCAATAGCTGCCACAGCATGGTCAAAAGGTACAAAAAACTCCGATTGCAGCTCTTTGCCGCTGCTTGGCGTAAAGCCCATTTTAAAATGCGGCAACCGTTCATACCAAGGGCCGGGCACACCCATTTGTTCGGTACAGTTTTCGGCAGAGAGTGCTATAATAGGGTGCAGATTTTTGGTAGCCGCTTTTGCCCCGTAAAACTCTTTCAGATTTTCGTCTTTATCTGTCCCTATCCGGCTTTTTATCCAAACCTCGTTAATATGGTCGCTTTGCCAGTCGGTAAAAAGGCTTACACTATATCCTGCCGAAACAATTTTTTCAAAGTGTTGCTTTAGTTCGCTCATCGGCAAACCGGTAAATACGTGCTGCTTCATCATAAAAGTAGGCTGTATTTGCAGCGTGACTTTAGTGATCACACCTAAAGCGCCGAGTCCAACAACAGCGGCATTCAGCTTTGCTGCGTCTTTTGCTTTGGACAGATGCACAATGCTGCCATCGGCCTTAACAATTTCCAACCCCACAACGGCGCTCGAAAGATTGCCATTTTTTACACCGGAACCATGAGTTGCCGTAGTGATTGAACCCGCTACCGAAATATGCGGTAATGATGCGAGGTTATGCAGGGCAAAGCCTTCTTTATGCAGATATGGTGCAAGCTCTCCGTATTTTATGCCGCCTTCAACGGTAACAGTGTGGTTTTGCTTATCGATAGATACTACCTTGTTCAGGTCGCGGGTTGATAGCAGGTTATCCTTGCTGTCGGCTATGGTATTGAAGCAATGCCTTGTACCTAAAGCTTTGATCTTATCATGTTTTTTGATCAGCTGCTGTACCTCTTCAACCGTTTTTGGATAAAACACATTGCCAGTGCTGTAAGTTAAATTGCCCGACCAGTTTTGCAAATGTGATTGTTGTGCCCATGTTGGGAGCGATGATAATAGGGGAGATGCCATTAAGGTTGTACTTAATTGAATGAAAGTTTTTCTTTTCATAACAAATTGGTTAACACAAGGTAGCTAATTATAAAACAGAAATGAAAGAGAAAAGTACCTGCGTTGGTTGGATTTTGCTCGGCTCGAAAAGTTTTTATCGTTTTTTAAAAAGTAAAAATTAGATTTTTAAAAAATTTATAAACTTTTTTCTATTTTGGTGAAATAATTAATGTTTGCCTGTTAATTCGGCATTAACTTTTGGTTAGGAATGAGTTTTTGGTAAATTGAAGTTGAAATAACTTATAAAATAATAGTGAAGGAAGTTTACGCCCCTTTTATTCCGGGTACTTATGATAAAAACAGCCTTAATGAGCTGTCAATCTTGCTTGATAAGGAAGAAAAATACGCCATAGATAATCTTTTATGGAGCGATACAGGATATTTTCCGTCGGTTAGCTTTTCAGTAGCGCATACGGAGCATGACATCGCCTTAAAATACTTTGTACAGGAACAACATACGCAGGCCACATTTACAAATGTGAATGATCCAGTTTACAGAGATAGTTGTGTGGAGTTTTTCATAGCATTTGCAGGTGACGATAATTACTATAACCTGGAATTTAATGCTGCCGGGACCGCCTTAGTTGGCTTTGGTAAAGACCGCAACGGCAGAGAACAAGTTCCGGACGATAAGGTAAGTAGCATAAAAGCTTTCAGTGCAATTAATTGGGCTGATGATCCTGCCGACTTAAATGTGTGGGAGCTGACATTGCTGATCCCTTTTGATGTTTTTGTTTATCATGATATTAAAACATTGAAAGAAACTACCTGCCGTGCAAACTTTTTTAAGTGCGGCGATGATCTGCCCGAACCGCATTTTATAAGCTGGAGTAATATTGATAGCGTTGTACCTGATTTCCACTTGTCGGATTTTTTTGGTACGATAAAGTTTATTTAAAATAAAATACCTCTAATCAAAACAAACTAATATGGCCCAAACAGCAAGTACAGTAATTGAATCGCCGGTAAAAAAATCAGCGATAAACCCGATTGTAATTATCGGTGCTTTATTCTTCATTTTTGGTTTTGTAACCTGGATGAATGGTACACTCATTCCCTATTTAAAAATAGCCTGTGAGCTTAGTACCAAGGAAGCTTATTTTGTAACCACCGCCTTTTATATTGCTTATGTTGTAATGGGCATCCCTGCCGGTAAAACCATCAAAAAGTTTGGTTTTAAGAACGGCATGGCTATAGGCTTATTTGTAATGGCCATAGGCGCGTTGATTTTTATACCGGCCGCTATGACCCGCACCTACGGAATATTTTTGATTGGTCTGTTTGTGCAAGGTACCGGTTTAACGGTATTACAAACTGCATCAAACCCATATATCACTATTTTAGGCCCGGCTGAAACTGCGGCGAGGCGCATCAGTATCATGGGAATCTGTAATAAAATTGCTGGTGCTTTGGCCCCGGTTATTTTAGGAACAGTAGTACTTGCCAATATTGACGCGATAACCGAAAAGCTAAAAACCTTAAACGCCAGCGAAAAAGCATTGGAATTAAATGAGCTTGCATCAAGGGTGATCATGCCTTATGGCATCATGGTGGTTGTTTTGATCCTGCTGGCTATACTTATCTATTTTTCTTCACTACCAGAAATCAATACCGAACATGAAGACGAAGAAGTAGCTGCAGCAAACACCAATAAAACAAGTATTACACAGTTCCCGCATTTAATGCTGGGTGTGGCCACCTTATTTGTTTACGTAGGTGCCGAGGTTATTGCCGGCGATTCCATTTCTCTTTATGGTACTTCGCAACATATCGCCTTGTCAACAGCTAAATTCTTTACATCATGTACCCTGGTATCTATGATAGTGGGCTATTTGGTTGGGGTTTTCTGTATCCCTAAATTCATAACTCAACAGAAGGCTTTAGTTGCTTCGGCAATATTGGGTATCATTTTAACTATTGCAACCTTATTAACGCACGGTTATGCATCGGTATTTTGCATTGCCTTGCTTGGCTTGGCCAATTCATTAATGTGGCCTGCTATATGGCCGCTGGCACTGGCTGGTTTGGGTCGGTTTACCAAAATAGCATCGTCATTATTGGTTATGGGTATTGCTGGCGGCGCTGTTTTGCCTCCGCTGTACGGCTATTTCTCTGAAAAATTTTCGGCACAATCTGCCTATATTATGCTGATTCCTATCTACCTGTTCATCCTGTATTATTCAACTTTAGGGCATAAAGCAGGCAGGGCTAATGTAAAAGCATAATTGTAAAAGTTTATTTCTAAATCAAAACCGGGTATCAGTACGCATTACTGGTACCCGGTTTTGTTTGTAGGTGGTTATCTATTTGAACATTAGGTTGTTATATGATCGCTGTATTTCGTTATTATGTTGAAAATTTTACGATATATGGCTATGAATTTAAAGTCGATTTTGTTTAATTTGTTGATTGCTAATGTGTTGTGATTTTGGTTCGATTGTTGGCTTAAAACGGCTAAAATGAACAGCATCTACCGTAAAATTAGTTCATAACTTTTCATGAACTATGCTAATAAACAGGGTAAACAATTAAAGATCAGCACCATGAAAGACGTAAAAACCTGCAAAAAGCTAAATCGCACTTTGACCAAATGGGTCATCGATCTGCACGGCAAAGGTTACACCAATGATTTTTCGCAGATAAACAATCAAAGATTACGTTGCATTCAAAACTGCGAAGATTTTCCAATCTCCGATCTCAGCATCAACGTAATAGACCAGGGTTTTGACCAGCTAACGCAAACGTATAAATATATCCACACCATCGAAACTATGGACGGCGACAAAGGGCTGCTGGTTATCGAGGCTTTGTGTACCCCGCAGCTGGCAAACTGATATGGTGTCCGGGGCCGTTTAATCCCCGCTATCTGATACATGTTTACGGGTAATACCCAGGCGTTTCATTTTGCTGTTTAACGTGGTTGATGGTACATCCAGCAGTTCGGCGGCACCACCGGGACCTGCTATACGTCCATTACATTTTTTTAGTATGGCCAGGATATAATCGCGTTCGTTTTCATCAATTGATTTAACCTTGTCGCCAATAGATACAACTGAAGCGGCAGGGGCCACTGCAGATGGAACTGCGCCAGGTAACATGATCCTTTCTATCACATTTCCCCGGGTTAAAAGTACGTTGCGTTCTATCAGGTGTTCCAGCTCGCGTACGTTGCCGGGCCAGTTATAGTTCATGAGGTCGGCTAAGGCCTGGTTGGATAGCGTAAGTTTTGGCCTGCCTGCCATAGCCGAATATTTTTCGATAAAATGCTCTGCCAGTACAGGGATATCATCCTTGCGCTCACGTAAAGAAGGGAGGATGATAGGGAAGATGTTTAACCGGTAATACAGATCTAAACGGAATTTACCCGCTGCTACCTCTTTTTCAAGGTTGCAATTGGTAGCCGCTATCACACGTACATCAACCTTAATGGTTTCTCTGCCACCAAGCTTTTCCACTTCTTTTTCCTGCAATACGCGTAGTAATTTGGCTTGCGATTCAAGTGGGAGCTCGCCAATTTCATCAAGGAATATAGTACCTCCGGACGCCTGTTCAAACTTACCGGCCCGCTTATCAACTGCCCCTGTAAACGCGCCTTTTTCATGACCAAATAATTCGGACTCAATTAAATGCGTTGGCAAGGCCGCGCAGTTGACTACTACCAATTGTTTTTTGCTTCGCGGCGATAGCTGGTGGATACATTTAGCAAAGCGTTCCTTCCCGGTGCCGCTTTCGCCTAAAATAAGTACCGATGTTTCAGTAGGTGCAACAAGGCTCAGGTGATCAAGCGCGGTAAGCATTAAATGGCTGCTGCCGATGATGCCTTCAAAGCCTGATTTGCTTTCGGTTTTAGCCAGAACATCCTTTTTAGCGACAGGTCTGATAACTACATTGTCTGCCTGCTTCATAATGCCCTCAATTGCGGCAGATAATGATCGCTGCAACCTGTTTGCCAGCGCAAGGTGCTTATTGCTGTAGGCATCATCCTTACGGCTATAAAAAGAAAAGGTAAAACCAGGCTGCCCGGCAACCGGGATATACATCACCAGGTTTGATGCCATTTGAAACGTTTTCGCGATCAGTTTTTTGGCCGGGTTTTGTTGTGTTAACCTCGTGAAATCAGCATCGTTGTACCATGCCGATCTTTTATCTTCGTCGGCTGCCTCTTGGAGTTTTAACAGTTCGTTTCTTTTTAAACCGGTTATATTCAGCAATTCATCTACGCCAATAGTTTGATATTCATTAAAGCTTAACCTCAGGTAACTTGATCCTTCGTACGGAATGGGGCCAAGGTTTTTCATGCCAATGGCCAGGTAATCAAAGGAGATATGTGGTTGAAGTGCTTTAGCTATCCTGAGCAGCTTTTGGTCCCATTCGGTTGGGTCGCCTATAATATCGTTTAACGAGTTTTGCAGCGTAAGCTCATTGTTGCGTTTAGTGCTCATGTTTTGCTCATGCAAATATTGGGCTATCTGCAGGCTCACCAGCACATCCTTTTCGCGAAAGGGTTTCACCATAAAGCCATATGGGTTGGTGGCTTTGGCCTCTTCCAATATTTTTTGGTTTGAATTTGCCGAAAGGTAAACGAAAGCTATGTTCTCCTCTGCCAGTTCCTTCGCCAGGTCGATGCCCGTGAGCTCGCCCTGTAAATGAATATCCAGCAAAACCAGTTGGGGCTTATTCAGTTTGATGATTTCCCGGGCCTCTTCAACCGAATCGGCTATGCCGCAAACATCATAACCGGCTTTTTCCAGTATGAACGACAAATCGTTTGCTACTATAAATTCATCTTCAACAATAAGTATCCTTTGGCTCATAGTGTATAGGTATTAAATGTTTTTAACCGCTTTTATAAACTTATCATTAGTAAATTCAATAATTACCGAAAGGCCATTATCGTTTTCGACTTTAAATGTACCGCCAACCTGCTTGCTTAGGCCCCTGATAAGGCTCATGCCCAGGGTTTTGCTTTTGGTAATGTTTTCGGGCGATGCAATGCCGCTGCCGTTATCACTGATCTTTAAAATATAGGTATTATGATCGGTTTCTTCCATGCTGATGCTGATCTTTCCTGCCTTGCCGTCTTTAAAAGCATACTTGATAGAATTGGTGATGGCCTCGTTGAGGATCAAACCCAATGGAACAGCGCGCGTTACGTCAAACTCAGCATCAACAATACGGGTTTCAAAACTGATCCTTGTACCGGTATCAAAACTTGTCTTTAAATAATCAACAAGATCGTTAATATAAGCCGGCATATCAACCAGGGCTAAATTTTCGGACTGGTAAAGCTTCTGATGAATCAGCGAAATGGACTGCATCCGGTGCTGGCTTTCGCGTATGGCGTTAAAAGCAATATCATTGGTAATATAGTTTGATTGGGTATTAAGCAGGCTAATCACGATTTGCAGGTTGTTTTTTACCCGGTGGTGGATTTCTTTCATCAACCATTCCTTCTCCTCCAGCAGGTTATCTTTTTCCTGCACAAGCGTAGTGAGCGACCTGTTTTTCTGGCTTATTTCGTTTTGCTGAACTTGTAGTTTTTGATTGATGCGCCGTTTTAACCTGAACCTGTTATAGTTTAAACCCAACAACAACGCCAGTAAAGCAGCGCCTGCAATAGTCAGGTTACGGGTAAGCCTTTCCTGTTTAATATTGGCTTTTTGAAGCTGTGCTTGTTTGGTAAGCAGTTGTATATTTTGCTCTTTTATCTTAAGCTCGTGGTCCTTTTTTTCAGTTTCGTACTGAATTTGTAGACGTTCAATTTCATTAGCTTTTTTTTTGCTGAACAGGGAGTCGTTAATAGCGGTATATTTTTTATAGGCTTCAACCGCCTCGGCATATTTGGTTTCGGCCGAGTCGAGTTTGAAGGCAAGCAAATATGATTTGGCAATATTTGCCGGGTTTTGATGCTCTATGCTCAAGCTGCGAAAATGGGCAAGGTGCTCGCGCGCAGGTTTATCCATCTTAAACGCAATATAAAAGTTGGCAATAGCATGTTGTACAATTTCCTGGGGGTTACCGTGCTGATCCAATTGCTTCGCTATTTCAAGTTGCTTTTTACAATATGCTAACCCTTCATCGTATTGCTTCATGGTGGCATAAGCAATCAATATCAACGATTCGATAGTAGCGCGTTGCTCAATGCTCATGTTGGGCTGATTGGCCTCGGTTCGTTTTAAAAGCGGTATTACTTTTTCGGGCTTATTATATTTCAGGTAAATCACTGAGAGGTTAGATGCCAGCAAGATGATGGAGCCGCTATCCTTGTACTTTTCGGCAATCACCAGCGATTTTTCAAAATAGTTTTGAGCTATTTTAAACTGCCTTGTGATATAGTAGGTGAGGCCAAGCCTGTTATAAATAGTACAAAGCTGCATGGTGGTGTCGTTGACAGCTTCGGCAGTTTTGACGGCTAATAAACCGTATTTAATGGCATTGTTATAATCACCAAGTTGTGCGGATACACTCCCCATCAAATCGTAAATCCCTTGTAAATAAGGATAATGAATAGATTGATAAACGACAAACGACTGCTTAAGTATGGTTAACGACTCCTCGTGACGGCCGAGGATCTGTAAATTATCGCCAAGGTCTTTCAATACATCGGCCTCACGCTTTTTATCAGTTGATTTATGCAGCTCGACGGACGCTTTTTGCAGAGATGCTATTTTGCGGTTAACGTCGTCACCCTCGAAAACGGCATGCGCGTCGCCAAGTCTGATAATGGCTTCCGCGGTGGGACGGTACAATTTGTATTTTGTAAACAAATCAATTGCTTTTTGTATCAGTGGGTAGCAGGCATCTTTATCTTTCCTTATAATGCTGGCCTGTGCCATTAGTATATAACTGTTGCCTGTACCTTCAACGTATTTTAAGGAAGCACTGAGGTTTTCTGCCTGCGAAGCGTAATACTGTGCACTATCGGCAAGTTTTTTTGATAAGAAGTAGTTGCCGGTTTTTATCAACAGGTTTACACGTACAGAATCGGCATTACTTTTCTGTAATTGTTTTTTTAAAGCCGGCAGGGATGGTTGCTGCGCAAAACCCAATAAAGCACATAGCAGCAGGCAGCATGTAGCCAGCCACTTTTTTACCACCTCTCCGAAACTTGATTTAGCGTAGTTCATCAGTATGCTTCACACCATGAAGCCTTGTTGTTATTTAATGTGCGTATGCAAATGATATGCCTTTGCTTCAATGTGTTGATTTATATTGTTTTATGGTCTATACAGTTTTCTGTAACTACTTTATTTCGTAACGTTACTTTATTTCGCCATTGGGTTTTAATTGAGATTGGGTTTTAGCAGTTTCTCGTCCTTAAAATCAATACTGATGCTGAGCCCGTTATTGTTTTCGAGTTTGAGGCTGCTACCAATTTGTTTACTTAAGCCCCGCATTAAATTCATGCCTAAGGACCGGCATTTGGCAATTTCAAAACCTTCCGGTAAACCAATGCCATTATCACTAACACAAAGCCTGAAACTATTTTCCTGAACACAACATAACGATACGCTGATGCAGCCGTCGGCGTCATTAGGGAAAGCGTATTTTATGGAGTTGGTAATCGCTTCGTTCAGGATGAGGCCGATGGGTACGGCCCTTGATACATCAAGCTCAAGATCAACCAGGTCTTTTTCAAAGCAGATCCGTTTACCGGTGTCAAAGCTATTGCTTAAATATTCTATCAGCTCGGCTATATAAATGTGGGCTTCAATGAGAGCCCGGCTTTCTGACTGGTAAAGTTTTTGATGAATAAACGCAATTGACTGCATCCGGTGCTGGCTTTCGCGGATGGCGGCATGGGCTTTTTCATCGTTAAGGTAAACCGACTGCGTATTGAGCAGACTGATCACAATTTGCAGGTTGTTTTTTACCCGGTGATGGATCTCTTTAATAAGCCACTCCTTTTCTTCAAGCAGCACGTCCTTTTGTTCGGCAAGATGCTCCAGCGTTTCGTTTTTCTGATTAATCTCCAGTTGCTGGGCCTCCAGTTTTGTATTGGCAGATTGCTTAAGCCTGTAACGACTATATATCACACCCGATAGCATAAAAAGTACTGCCGCGCAGGCTATTGTAATGTTTTGAATTAGCCTTACCTGGTTAAGGTGCTGGCGTTGTAAAACCTCCTGCTTTTTTAAAAGGGCGATATTAATTTCCTGGTCTTTAAGCCGCTTGTCTTTGTTTTTAGTATGATATTGACTATCAAGCTGCGCTATTTGCCCCTTTTTAATTTGCTCAAATACCGAATCTTTTAAATCGGCATATAGCCGGTAATGGGCTAAAGCTGCAAGATGGTTACCACGAAGAGAATCAAGTTTAAAAAGCCAAAGGTTATTTTGGGCCAGGCCGGCGGTGTTGTTTTGTGCTTTGCTTAATCCATTATGAAGGGTGATATAGCCAACTGCTTTATCAGCCTTTTTTGTTGCCAGAAAATAGGGGATCAGTGCCTGGTAAACAGTGTATTGGTTTGTTTCGTCATCATCAACACCAGTGGAGAGGGATTGTAGTTTATCCGCATATCTATCCGCTACCTGGAATTGTTTAAGTGTTGCAGATATATTGAGCAGGCGTGTGTAGAGTTGTATTTTTTGACTGATTGGCGCGGATGAAAGTCCGTTTTCTGTTTCCCTTAATAAATGAGAAGCCTTTTGCAGTTTGTTTTGCCTTTGGAACTGATCTGCACTATCGAGCAATAGATTAAACCTGTTTGAGTCGTGACTGACGCTTTGCTGACTTGCTGATTTGGCAGCTGATTTTTGGGGTACGCTTGACTGCCCCGAAACGGAAAACTGTATAAATAAGATAATGCCCAGGGTAAATAACAGTTTCATCAGTTTTTTGGCTATGCATAAAGCAGGCCAATAACTACTTAATAGTCATAATTTGGCGTTTTTTGCAGGTAGCACCGGTAAAATACTGATTATCATTCATAAATTCAAAAGAGGCCTCCCTATGAAATCCCAAGGTGTTAAAAACGCCTGACAAAAAACCTTGCGATATTTCGTCCTTTCTGTCCGGTGTCACGAAATATGGCGAGTGGTATTTTTGTTATTTACCGCTCTATTTCGCAACCCTTTTTTCGTCACGCCACGAGATAAAGTAATTTGTAAAATCTTGAACTTTATTTAAATATCTGTTAATCAGTGTTTTGAATAATTGGTGTGCCAATTGCCATGATTGTGCCAAAATGATGAAACATAGCACAAGAATTTAGAGCGATCATGGAAAAGAAAGTTTCAAAAACAATAGTTTTTATAACCGGCGCTTTTGTAAGCAACAGTAGTTGGGATAACTGGAAAATATATTTTGAGGGGCAGGGATATACTACCCTGGCACCGGCCTGGCCGCATAAAAACGCATCGGCCTGTGATTTACGCCAAAGGCAGCCCGACGCTGCTATTGCATCACAGCGCCTGGCCGGTTTAACCGAATATTTTGCCGATATCATAAAGGCATTACCTCACAAACCCATCCTTATAGGGCATTCAATGGGCGGCCTGATAACACAATTATTGTTGCAGCGGGGTTTAGGAGTAGCTGGTGTCGCCATTCATTCCCTGCAGCCTAAAGGGGTATTTACTTTCAAATATTCGTTTTATAAAGCAGGCTGGGGAGCACTGGGCTTTTTTACCTCATCAAAAAAATCATATCTCATGTCGTTCAGGGAATGGCAGTACGCTTTTACCAATGGCATGAACTACGAGGATCAAAAGCAGGCCTACTATGACCTGGCAACGCCTGAATCAAAGTTACTGGTACGTGATGCACTGACTTACGATGCCCGGGTAGATTTTAACAGGCCGCATGCGCCATTGCTTTTTTTAGCAGGCAGTAACGACAATTTTATCCCGGCCTCGCTCAATTACGCCAACTATAAAAAATACAGTGATAAAAGTTCAATTACCGATTACCGGGAATCTGAAAGCCGCAATCATTACGTGCTTGGGCAGTCAACCTGGACAGAAGATGCGGAGTACATCGCCGGCTGGCTTGGCGCTTTGCCAGAGTAATTAACCAAACGACAAATCAATTTTAGCATAAACAATAACAATACAAACAAAATGAAAACAATAAATTCAATCTTGAAAACAGTGCTGGTACTGTCATTTACCATCGTAGCATTTATAGCCAATGCACAGGTTAAACCGGCAAATCCTCCGGCTGGGTTTAAGCATCAGTATGCGACAGTGAACGGTGTGAAAATCCATTATGTTATAGGCGGCCAGGGCGAGCCTTTGTTACTGGTGCATGGTTTCGGTCAAAACTGGTACATGTGGAACCGCTTATTGCCCGAACTGTCTAAACATTTTACCATAGTTGCCCCGGATTTGAGAGGTGTAGGCGAATCGGCCAAACCGGTAGGCGGCTATGATAAAAAAACAATGTCGACAGATCTGCATGAGCTGATGAAATCCCTGGGCTTTAAAAATATTAATTTGGTTGGTCACGATATAGGCCTGATGGTAGCTTATGCTTATGCAGCCCAATATCCTGAGGATGTTAAAAAAATTGCTTTGCTTGATGCCCTGCTTCCTGGTGTTGAACCGGTATGGAGCCAGGTACGTTCACAAGCATGGTGGTTTGGTTTTTTTGGCATGCCACATTCAGGAGAAATTGTGGATGGCAAGGCCGGTTTATTCCTCACTAATTTCTGGCCGATAGTAGGCTATGTTAAAGAACCATTCACCAAAGCCGAAACTGACGAATTTATAAGGGCTTACTCTGTACCAGGAGCCACTACAGGCGCGTTTAACTGGTTTGCCGCCTTTAACCAGGACGCAGTAGATAATGTTGAGCTGATGAAGAAAAAGCTGCCAATGCCATTGCTGGCTATGGGCTCGGATCATTTAGCCGGAGCGTTTTTAGCAGATCACTCTAAGCTTGTAGCCGAAAATGTAAAAGAGGTGATCATTCATGACTCTGGCCATTGGATAGTACAGGAGCAAACTGCTCAGGTACAAAAAGGCCTGCTTGATTTCTTTCTTGATAAATAAACGCATCTCTAAAAGAAGTAACATTCTTTAACTAAAGCTATCTAAAAGCCGGAGCATTGGGTAACCCAACGCTCCGGCTTTGTTATTTGGAAATCTGTTGAAGTTGAATTGTATGTGTTGCCGAAATTGCTTAATGGCTTATGTTTCCGACGATTATTAGTGGCCAATAATCGTTAATACTCGAAATATAGTAAAAGTTTAATTTTTGTTTGTTTGTAACCGGCTGATATTTATGTAGTTAATTCAATGGCATGCAATCTGTATAAAGCTTTACAACAAATTAAACAGAAAACATCTAAAAAAACTAACCTATGGAAATGTGTATATTCTGGATTACCCGCTTTGTATTGCTTGCCTGCCTCGCTGTACTTGTTTATATGATGATGCCAAACTATGCCGAACAGAATGACGGATGGGAGTAATTATTAAAGTCTGTAAATTTTATTACAATAATTTATTAAATAATACTCAAACCTTTAGGTGGCTGTGCTGTTATTAAAGCATTAGTCATTAAACCAGTTATGGACAACAGGAACAAAACCGGCGCACCGGATAACAGCCTTATTAATACCAGCGAAAATTATGAGGTTGAATATTGGGCAAACAAATTTGGTGTTCGCCCCGAAAGGTTAAAAACAGCGGTGCGGGCTGTCGGTAATTCTGCGGCAGCGGTAGCCAAGTATTTGAGCAACAAATAAAGTACTACCCTTATGAGCCTGGAAAAGTATGTAGAAAAACGCGATTTCAGCAAAACCAAAGAGCCTAAAGCTGGCAGAAGCAAGGATAAGGATCACCTGATGTTCGTGATCCAGAAACATGATGCTTCACGCTTACATTACGATTTCAGGCTTGAAATGGATGGTGTGCTTAAAAGCTGGGCCATCCCGAAAGGCCCGTCAACCGATCCTAAAGTCAAGCGTTTGGCCATGATGGTTGAGGATCATCCTTTTGATTACCGAAACTTTGAAGGTATTATTCCGCAGGGCGAATATGGCGGCGGTACCGTGATTGTTTGGGATGAAGGTACTTATGAACCTATTGATAAGATCAAGGGCAAAAAGGCGCAGGAAAAATATCTGCTTAAGCAACTCGAAGCAGGCTCGGTAAAAATTAAACTTCATGGCGAAAAGCTGGAGGGAGAGTTTGCTTTAGTAAAAACCCACGGTATGGGCGAAAACGGCTGGTTGCTTATCAAGCATAATGATGAATTTGCTTCGGCAAAAGATATTACAAAAAAAGATAAATCTATCCTCTCCGGCAAAACCATTACAAGCATGGAGAAAACCAGCGAAAAGGTTTGGCAGCATGGCCACGAAGAAGATTTAGAGAAACCTCAAAAACCGGTTAAAAAAAAAGCCCCGAACGAACCGGTTGAGAAACTGGAAAGTAAGGTTGATACTAACGATACCGAAACCTTTGATGTTGAGGCATTATTGAAAAAAGCCCCAAAATCAAAAGCGCCAACCAATATCAAACCCATGAAGGCCACTTTAGTTGATGAGCCTTTTGATGACACCGACTGGCTTTACGAAGTTAAATGGGATGGCTACAGGGCCATCGCCGTTATCGATAAAAAAGGAGCAGAGCTTATTTCCCGCAATAACCTTCCTTTTGATAAATATTATCCCATCAATAAGCTGCTAAAAGAATGGCAGATCAATGCGGTGATTGATGGCGAGATCCTGGTGTTGAACGATAAAGGCATTTCTGATTTTGGCGCATTGCAAAACTGGCGGAGCGAAGCCGATGGTAATCTGGTTTATTATGTATTCGATATCCTTTGGTATGAAGGTAAAAACCTCATGGGCTTGCCACTGAAACAGCGCCAGGCTATTTTAAGTGCGATTTTGCCAACCAATAATGACCAGATCAGGCAGAGCAAGTCATTTGATACCGGCGGCATAGAGTTTTTTAACGCCGCCGAGCGTATCGGCTTAGAGGGGATAATCGCAAAAAAAGCAAGCAGTGTTTATACGTCTGATCTTCGCTCAAAAGAGTGGCTTAAAATAAAAGTGCACCGCAGGCAGGAAGTGATTGTTGCCGGGTTTACTAAAAACGCCGGCACTTCAAAATCATTCAGCGCGTTGATATTGGCTTTGTATGATGATAAGGGCAAACTACAATATGTAGGTAAAGTAGGCACCGGTTTTTCGGATAAACTGCAGAAGGAAATGATGGCGGAATTCAAGCCGCTGATTACAGCTAAAAGCCCATTTGAGGTAGAGCCAGATGTAGATAAGCCATCCCGCTTCAGGCCGCAGCGGATGGGGGCAAAGCCAACCTGGCTTAAACCCGAGCTTGTTTGTGAAGTTGCCTTTGCCGAGGTAACAAGCGACGGGGTATTCAGGCAGGCATCTTTTAAAGGGATGCGCACCGATAAAAAGGCGAAAGATGTGGTGCTGGAAACGCCTAAACATACCGCTGAAACCGTAGAGGAAACCGCGAGCGAGGATAAAGATGAACACGCTAAAGCTATTAAACCCGTGGAAAATACAGATCGTAAAACACTGCTGAACCCTAAGGATGAAACGCAGGTGCGCAAAATTTGCGGGCATGAGCTCAAGTTTACTCACCTGAGTAAAGTTTACTGGCCCGAAGATGGTGTAACCAAGCGGGATATGTTCAATTACTATTACCAGGTTGCGGATTATATATTGCCATATTTGAAAGATAGGCCGATGTCGCTCAACAGGTTCCCGGATGGGATTCATGGGCCAAGCTTTTATCAAAAGGATATAAAAGGTAAAGCTCCGGATTGGATGACCAAAACATTCCCATATACCAATGGGGAAGGGGAACACAAAGAATACCTGGTAGGTTCTGATGAATCCTATTTGCTGTGGATGGCCTCATTGGGATGTATTGAGATGAATCCCTGGTTTAGCCGGGTAAAATCGCCGGATAACCCTGACTATTGTGTGATAGACCTTGATCCGGATAAAAATACATTCGACCAGGTTATTGAGGCTGCTCTGGAAGTTAAAAAAGTATTGGATGCTATCGACGTGCCATCGTGCTGTAAAACATCGGGCTCAACGGGGATGCATATTTATATTCCGTTAGGGGCCAAGTATGATTATGATCAGTCACAAATGTTTGCCCGACTGGTTGTTGGTATTGTGCACAAACGAATTCCTGATTACACCAGCCTGGAACGCATGGTAGCCAAGCGAAATGGTAAAATGTACCTCGATTTTCTGCAAAACCGCCCAGGAGCTACCATTGCCGGTCCGTATTCATTAAGGCCTAAACCGGGTGCAACGGTTTCCATGCCCTTGCATTGGGATGAAGTAAAACCAGGCCTCACCATGAAGGATTTTACCATTTTTAATTCCGTCGACCGCCTGAAGGAAACCGGTGACCTGTTTAAAGGTGTGCTGGCGAAAGGCATCGACCTGGAGAAAACAATTAAGAAAGCGAAGAGCGTGTTTGAATAGGCGTGCGGTAACGAATAAAAACCATGTCATACGAGGAACGATCAGGCGGGCCTGAAAAAAACGAGATGACGTATAGCGCATATTTTAGCGATGGTGTGCGGGGGCCGCGTTAGTGATAGGAGCGGATACCGGCCTTGTGGCTAATGCCTGTGTAGTATGAGCGGATAGCACGGGCCGCAGGCAACGCCCATATCGTCAAAATTGAATCAAAAAAATATCATTAATAATCAATAACTTACAATAATGTCATTATAAGGAACGAAGCAATCGCAAGCATGATCTCCCTGTAAAGCAAGCGATTGCTTCGTTCCTCGCAATGACATATTTTACTATCCTATATTTAATAACAACCTGCAACTACGCTACAGCCGCCGATAAAATCACACCGTTATGGGCATTTTCAACACCATTGGCATAGCCGTTATTATCGATGAACATCTTTTCATTTTCAATCAGGAAATGCGCGCCGGCAACAAAGAAATTGCCTTTGATAGTCACCACGTGGTCCGGGTGCTGGGCATGGATTTCATTAAGCACATGGCTCGATAAACCAGGATATTCGTGTGGATCAAACTGGTAAACATCCAGTACAGGCTCTGCATGGCCCGGCTGAAATACTTTGATACGTCCGCTGGTTACATCAAGCTGCACATTGGCGTTGTTTTCGTTGTTGTTGGCACTTATCCTGATAACCTCGCCGTTTGGCGCGTTAATGTTGGCGTCAATGGAAAGCACTTTGCCTTTTTGGTTGTCATAAAATGACAATATCCTCAAAAACTCAATATTGCTAAGCCCATCACTGTAAGTGAGCGTGTTTCGTTCACTTAGAAAAATGGTAGTCCCAAAAATGAATGCATGTTTCATAACGGAAATTTTTAATTGGTTAATTGATAATGATACAATTACCAAAAAGGCAAAATGTTTTAAAATTCCATTATTCTTTCCACGGCGAATGCAGGATACAATCGCAAAAATTCTTGCGGTGAAAATTGGGGATCATATAGGCGCAAACATCTGCCTTGATGTTACCAAAAGTGGTTTCGGTTTTATGCTCAAACCCGCCGAAAAATGTAGGGATGATCTTCTTCTTAAAATCATTACGCGGAAACGCGGTTATGATCTCTTCCCGGTTGGCATCGCTCAGATTTTCATAGCCTTCGCCCATTACATCAAGGCCAACGCCTGAATACATCAGGGCTACTTCCGGCTCTTTGTGTTCTGCAACCCCGATAGTGGTATGCAGGGCAATGGTATCCCAAACCAGTTGTAATTGATCTTTAGGCAGTCCATAACTTTTCAGAAACTCCCGTGCAGCGTTGGCACCATCTACCTCAAAGCGTTTATCGGGGCTGCTGTAGTGTGGCGTTAATCCCAGGTCATGAAATATGGAACTAACGTACAGCAATTCCGGGTCATATTTTAATTGCCTGCGCTCGCCGTTAAGTGACGAAAAGATAAACACCCTGAGCGAGTGATTGTAGATGAATTCGGTGCCGTGCTCCAATAAAAGTTCGGTGGCATGATTGGCGATGGTACTATCGGGAATGGTGATCCCGGCTATTGATTTTACTTTGTTTACTGACATAATTTTAACGGAATTAATATGCCTCAAAATTATGCCGGTACCATCGGCTAAAGATGTTAAAACAGGCTAATCACATGCCAATATGTACAAAGTGCGAACGGTATTGATGGGGGGATACCATGGTGTTCTTTTTAAAGAAATGACTGAATTGCTCGGGCGTTGAAAAGTTAAGATGGTAAGCAATTTCCTTTACCGGCTTCGCCGAAAACTGTAACGAGCGTTTGGCTTCAGAAATGAGCTGCCCGTTAATGATGTCCTTTGCACCTTTACCTGCACAGCGATTGCATAGCTCGGTAAGTTTGCGTGTGGAGATTCCCATTTGTTTGGCAAATTCGGCAACCTCATGCGTGTTCTGATATTGACGGCTCACCAGCTCCAGGAACTGGCGGTATAGTTGGTTGTCGTAACTATCATAGCCCTTGCTTAGCGATGCGTTGATATTGGCTATTTTAATCATGATGATCTTTAAATATGCCGCCATAGCATCAAGCTTATTGATGTAAGGTGCTTTTGTAAATTCAGTATGCAGAATTTCAAAAAGTGGACTTAGCTCCTGCAGATCATCGTTGTTTAATGGTATTTGCTGGTTATCAGAGGCATTATTAAATAATACTGCCTTGCAGTTATTAGCGCTTTGCGGTGCTCGCTCCCAAAAGCAGTCGCCAAAGCAGATGGCATGGCCTGTCAAAACAGTATCGGCAGAAAAGGTGAAAAGTTGCCCTTTGGCAACCAGAAGAAGTTGGTCACCTGCAATAGGATAGGAGGAATTGTCAATAATCGCCTCGCCCGACCCCGATGTAATTAAGAATATCCGATTGTAAGTTGCCCTGTGCATCCGTTGATCATCAAAATGCTTTTTCTCCCAGCTTTCTACAGAGAATGAATCTTTGATATCCTGGTCGGCAATAATATTAGGATGTTCGGGCTTCTTCATAGTGGGCTGTTATAGATTGCTTAATTTAAAATAACCAAGGGTGATCTTATCTTCAGGGAGATCTGCATTCGGGATAAGTTTAAGCTGATATTTTTCCTTCTGGGCGGTGTTCAAAATATCTTCTACGTTGTAAATGTCGTCAACATCAACACCATATTTATCATCTATGTGTGAGTTAGCACCATCGAACTGGTTGTTTTTAAAGAAGAAGGTTTCCTTAGCGTTTTTTGAAGCCGAAGCGAAATTTTCCTGAACAGTGAGTACAACGTAGTGCTGTTCTTCAAACTTATTAGGCTGATAGCCGCCAAGGTTGATGAAGAATAGTTTATTTTCCTGAGATGTATTATCGTTCCGCGGAGCAATCTTTACTGCATAACCATCAACGGTATTGACTTCGCGCCAGGCATCAATATGAATTTTTTCGGGCTCCGGCCAAAACGCCTGGATCTCGGGAACAAGGTCGCGTAGTGATGATGCTATCCCAAAGAAAACGTCATGTTGTTCTACATGTCTTCCGGGTGGTTTGCAGCCCAGCATCAGCATAAAAAGTTTCAGGTTTTCCATGGTTTAAAGTTAGCATATGCCGGGAGGCTAATGTAACGAGTTTGTCAAACAACTATCACAAAGTGTTAAAGTGGTAACTTTGTTCAACGCTAACTATATTTTTTACGTTAGTTGCTATATATACGCTTCGTATTAAATCTATTTGATATACATGAAAAAAATCATTTGTTCGATAGCTGTGTTATTAACGGCTTGTTTCTCTGTTTTTGCATCTGTCCCTAAAAAAGGTTTGGATACAGCCACTTTTGCTACCGGCTGTTTTTGGTGTACCGAAGCCAAATTTCAGCAATTGAAAGGCGTGGAAAAGGTAATTTCGGGTTTTTCAGGCGGGCACGTAGCCAATCCATCTTACGAGTTGGTTTGCACCGGCACAACCGGTCATGCAGAGGCTTGTAATATCATTTACGATCCTACAAAGATCACGTATGATGAGCTGCTTGCGGCATTTTTTGTAGCGCATGACCCAACTCAATTAAACAGGCAGGGTAATGATGTGGGTACGCAATACCGCTCGGCTATATTTTATCATAATGCCCAACAAAAACAAAAGGCTCAATATTACATTAGTAAACTAAATGCCGAAAAAGCCTATAAAGACCCAATAGTAACAGAGGTAACTCCTTATAAAGCTTTTTACAAGGCCGAAAATTATCACCAGAACTATTTTAACCAAAACGGCAGCCAGCCTTATTGTAAATATGTGATCCAACCTGAATTGGAAAAATTTAAAAAGGTGTTTAAAGATAAACTGAAACAATAATGAAAGCGGTATATATCATAGCAGCCTTGTTTTGTTTTGCTACGAGCGTATTTGCGCAGCAACCTAAAATAAAAGGGCACGAAAACAATCCTTATTACTCTAATACGGATACCAAACATTTGAATGTATCTAACGCGGAGTGGAAAAAGATCCTGCCTGCGGCCTTGTATGCAACAGCAAGGGAGCAGGAAACGGAGCGTGCATTCACCGGTAAGCTTTGGAATAAGGATACTAAAGGCACTTATTATTGCGCGGTATGTGGCAATAAACTTTTCCGTTCGGATGCCAAATTTGCAAGTGATTGTGGATGGCCAAGTTTTTACGAGCCGGTACGTAAAAACAGCGTAATCTATAAAGAAGATAACTCATACGGGATGCAACGTACCGAGGTGCTTTGCGCCCGTTGCGATTCGCACCTGGGACACATTTTTGATGATGGTCCGCCGCCAACTCATAAAAGGTTTTGCATGAATTCTGTTTCGCTTGATTTTGTGCCTGAAGGGTTTGGGTTGTAAATCATCTCAAAAGTTATCTGAAAACGAAGTTGTTTCATTGCCGTTGTTTTTAGTCAAAGGTTAATGAATGAATAAAACGGGCTTTAGCCCAAATGCACACGTATTTGGGCTAAAGCCCGTCGCTTTTTAACATTTCTGTTCCCTCAAGGTTCTCTTCGAGAAACCTGAGGGAACAGAAATATCTATAGAATGTGAAAGGCGTGCACCAGATGTGCAAAAGGTTTGTAGAAATGAAACAATCCCATTTTTAGTGCGCCAGAGGTACACAGCTCCTTCTTGACGCATCAATTCACCTGCTAAAGTCATGCCTAAGTAAAGCTGTAATATTCCCTGAGCTGCTTAAAACAAGTATGAATTAACTTGTGTTATTCAGCAACAATCAAGCAAATTACTTATGGAATTCCAAAACCTTAAAGATATCGCAAAGCAGCTAATGGCCGGCAATAAAGGCCTGTTGGCAATGGACGAAAGTACCGCGACCTGTAACAAACGTTTCAAGGCCTTGAATATCCCGCAAACCGAAGAATACCGCCGAAAATACCGCGACCTCATCGTAAACACGCCAAAACTGGAGGAAGCCATAAGTGGGGCCATTTTGTTTGATGAAACAATACGGCAAAGCACTACCAACGGTAAGCTGTTTGTAGATATCCTGAAGGAAAAAGGAATTATCCCCGGTATTAAAGTAGATGAAAGCGCACGGGATATGGATGGTTTCCCTGGTGAGAAAATAACTGAGGGACTTGACGGGTTGCACGAACGTTTGACCGAATATTATAAAATGGGTGCGCGTTTTGCCAAATGGCGTGCAGTTATAACCATTGGTGAAAATACGCCTACAAGCGGCAGCATCAAGGCCAATGCTTTTTTGCTGGCCCGTTATGCTATTATATGCCAGGAAGTTGGTATTGTGCCTATTGTTGAGCCCGAAGTTTTAATGGATGGTGACCATTCACTTAAAACCTGTGCCGATGTAACTAACGAGGTTTTACATACCGTATTTAACCAGCTGTACCAGCAAAGGGTAAATTTTGAGGGCATGATTCTGAAGCCTAACATGATAGTTCCGGGCATTAAAGCCGCGCAGCAGGATAGTGCAGATGCTGTAGCCGATGCCACTATTAACTGCTTTTTACGCTGTGTGCCTGCTTCTGTTCCCGGTATTGCGTTTCTTTCGGGCGGTCAATCTCCCGAATTAGCTTCAGAACGTCTGAATGCTATGCATGTACGTTTCAAAGATAAAATGCCATGGGCTTTAACTTTCTCATACTCGCGTGCGGTACAGCAACCCGCCCTTGAAAAATGGGGTGGAAGTGATGAAAACATCGCGGAAGCACAAAGATTGCTTTATGAGCGGGCCCATATCAATACAATTGCCCGTGATGGTAAATATACACCGGAGCTGGAGAAGCACCCGGTAGCCTAAAAACAAGAAAGCCGCCTGACTCAGGCGGCTTTCTTGTTTGTTATAGTTTTATAATCCTTTAACCTTGTAATGTGTATAGGTGGTAAAACCTAAAAAAGTGTTATCAATAGGAACGCCAAGCGGAGCCTGCAAACCTCTCAGATATTTTAAATTATCTGTGTTGTAGTAACCATAGGCAACCTCAACTCCCGGAAAAATACGGCTGTTTAAATCACAGTAATCGCAGCCTGTTTTTTGCTCGTAAGCTTTGCGCATAAAATTATAGCCAAGGCTGATGTTTTTATTGCTGATCTCCCATAGGCTGTTATCGCCATGTATTTTAGCAATGGCTGCCGCATAGGTATACGCTGCTAATGAGTATTGATAATGCACACAGTCTTTACGTACGCAAAGCTCGGGCAAGGTGCCATCCGGCTGGATAACGTTTGGCAATTCTTTCACTAACAAATTATAACCTGCACGATAAACAGAATCCTGATTTAAAAAAACACCGATGGTCATTTTTGCATAGCCTGCTGATGCGTCCCAGTTGTTTTTATAATCGGGGATCTTGTTGATGTAGTTATCCTTTACGGTGACAAGGTATTTGCTAAACTGCTCAATATCAGCAGCGACCCACCCCGCAGATTTGCCTTTTACTTTGTAATGCCTGATAATCTCAGCAGCTGCTACAAAGCTTGGGGTAGTCCATGACGCTTCCAGGTCGGGTTGGTTGGGATTGGTTTTTCCAGCCAGCAGGCCATAATCCTTAAAAGCATAAGCCCATCCGTTCAACAAGCCAATGGCTTTTTGGGCATAGTCTGCATTACCTGTAGCAGCCCAGGCAAGCGCGAAGGCATAAACCAGTTCGCAATCCTTCCTGATCTGCGTTTTTGACGGCGACGTTGCGCCGTTTGAGCCAACTATAATGGTTGACGGGAATGAAGCAGGGTACTCATGATCTTTAATAAAATCAAGCACTTTTTGATAGGCTGCGGTACGCATGGTATCACCGACCCTCAGTTGCGCGCCGATGTAATCCAAACTGGCCCTGGTATTTAAAATACCAGGGTGCACAAATTTGGTTTTGTTATTTTCCTGAGCTTTCGGTTTAAAGCCGTAAAACATCAACAGAAATGCAAATAAGATTATTTTATTATGCCTCATTTTTAGCCTACTTATCCAATCCGCCCCGACGCGTCGCCTTAACCTGTGCCGGCCATTTTATGCCTTCAGTTTTGGTATTAACAGTTTTTTGCGGGTCTTCGCTGGCCATGTAAGCCATAATAGCGGCTAAAATGGCGTTGTTTTTCAAATCGTCAAATACCACTTTATCGTAAGTATCGCGGTTGGTGTGCCAGGTGTATGATCCGTACGACCAGTTAAGCGAGCTTAAAGAAAAACCAGGAGCACCAACAGCTACAAATGAAGCAAAGTCAGATCCACCGCCACCAGGCTGGCCCGGGAATACGGTTTTGATCCGGTTTTTGATGGTATCCGGCACTGCGGCAAGCCATCTGCTTAAATAATCTTTAGCTTCAACAAATCCCTGGCCGGTAAGGTTCACTACGCGACCTGTGCCATTATCCTGGTTAAACAATGCCTGCAGGTTACTTACAATTTCAGGATGATCTTCAACAAAGGCGCGTGAGCCGTTCAGGCCTTCTTCTTCGCTGCCCCAATGACCTACCAATATGGTACGTTTTGGATGCGGGTAGAATTTTTTCAATAGGCGCATAGCCTCCATCATGGTCAGCGTACCGGTACCGTTATCCGTTGCACCTGTGCCGCCATCCCAAGAGTCAAAGTGGGCGCTCAGCATTACATATTCGTTTGGTTTTTCAGAGCCCTTGATCTCAGCAATGGTGTTAAAAGTCGGCACTACGCCCAGTTCTTTTGATTCGCAATGGATGCTGATCACCGGTTTGTTTCCTGATTCGCTCAGGCGGTATAACATGCCATAATCTTCTAATGAAATATCAACTGTAGGTACAATTTTAGTATAGGCGGCAAAGATCTTATCAACCCCAAAGCCAGCCGACCAGTTATTGGTCAGGATCCCTGCAGCCCCGGCATTTTCTAAAGCCACCGGTAAAGTTTTATTGGTAAACCCGGTTTTGCTGATACGTTTTTTCCAGGCATCCGTTTGGGCGGTGCGGTCAGCTTTCATTTTATCAAATGATTCTTTCAGCGCAAACTCCTGCCAGTTGTAATCGGGCCTGCCTGTTGGCTGCAGCATCGAGATCATTACAAACTTACCTTTAACATTAGGCAGCCATTGCTGGAACGCAACAGAATCGGCCACATCCGGCAGAATGATCACTTCGGCAGTAGTGGTTTTTTTGCCCATGCCTGGGCTCCAGGCCAGTTGGGTACCTTCTAATGATTTTACCCTTGGCGATACCATATCAATATGCGATACACCGCGTTCCCAGCCACGCCATTCGCCCCATTTTTCGTTTTTTGCCTGAATATCCCAGCTTTTATATTTAGCTACAGCCCAGTCATTAGCCTGTTTCATTTGCGGCGTACCAACCAAGCGCGGACCGATACCATCAAACAACTCATGCGCCAGTTTTTCCAACTGTGAGTTGGAGGTTTCTTCGGTCATGATGCTGTTGATAACAGGGTTGCTGGATTGTGCCGAAGCTATGCCGCTGCAAAGCAACATGCCCAAAACAAATGGCCTTGCCTTACTCCAAAGGCTGCTGCCGGTATAATGGTAAATATGTTTCATAAGGTCTAAAATATAAAAAAGCAGGAGAGGTAATACGTTTTATCCAAAAGGATATTTCTTGGTAACATAAATATTGCAAAGTGTTAGTTGAGTTTTTAGTTTTTTTTTCCTGAAAAGAAAACTTTACGCGCGCCGCCCTGTGAATGTTTAAAACCGTGAAAACACTAATGTGAAGTTTGTTTCGTGATTTTACACAATGATATACGATTGATGTGACGCTATTTTATATCATTTTATTTTCAGGTAGGTTTAATTGACCAAAAAGTGCCTGACAATGATTTTTAACTCATTTACTTTTCTTCTCTTTTTTCCGATGGTGACAGTTTTATACTTCCTGTTGCCTCACAAATTCAGGTGGATGCTCCTGCTTGGGGCAAGCTGTTATTTTTATATGTTCTTCAAGGCTATATATATACTCATCCTGTTTTTTACCATTATCATTGATTATACCGCCGGCATCTATCTTGAAAAAGTTACCGACCCTAAAAAGAAAAAGCTGCTGTTAATTTTAAGTCTTACTGCAAACATTGGGGTACTGGCGGTATTTAAGTATTTCAATTTTTTTAATGCCAATTTATCAGGGATATTATACTGGATGGGCTACACTAACCCAATTCCGTTTTTACAGATCCTGCTGCCGATAGGGTTATCATTTCACACATTTCAGGCCATGAGCTACACCATTGAGGTTTATCGTGGCCATCAAAAGGCCGAGCATCATTTCGGCATCTACGCCCTATACGTCATGTTTTATCCACAGTTGGTTGCAGGTCCTATCGAACGCCCTCAAAACCTGCTGCACCAGTTTAAGGAATACCATCAGTTTAACGCCCTTGATGTTTCTGAAGGGTTAAAAAGAATGCTGATAGGCTTTTTTAAAAAGGTTGTTGTTGCTGATAGGTTATCGATATATGTAAAAACTGTTTTTGCAAATTACCCCGAACACGGATCGGCCACTCTTGTACTGGCTTCGCTATTTTTTGCTGTTCAGATCTATTGCGACTTTTCGGGTTATTCAGATATTGCCATAGGCAGCGCAAGGGTTATGGGCTTTAAACTGATGGAGAATTTTAAGCGGCCTTATTTTGCAAAAAGCATCAGCGAGTTTTGGAGCAGGTGGCATATCTCACTCTCAACCTGGTTTAAAGATTATGTATATATACCCTTAGGTGGCAACCGGGTTAGTAAAGGCCGGTTGTACCTGAATTTATTTGCCGTATTTATGATCAGCGGCCTGTGGCATGGTGCCAACTGGACATTTATTGTATGGGGCGCTTTGCACGGTTTTTACCTGGTATGCGGAATGGCAACCCAAAAATGGAGGGCTGCCGTGGCGAATAAATTAGGCATAGGCAAAGGGGGATTTGCTAATTTCCTAAATATTGCCTTTACCATTTGCCTGGTTACTGTGAGCTGGATTTTTTTCAGGGCCGCTTCGTTGGAGCAGGCCTGGGGTTTGCTAAAAGGTATTTTTATTTATAAGCCAGGTTTCTTTATAGGCGAGCCTACCTATTTTTTATATGATTTTATGGCTATAGCCGCCTTGTTCTTTTACGAATTAAAACAAGAATACAATCTACGGTCGCTGCGCTTTCTGCATAATGAAAACTGGGGCGTACGCATGGCTTCCTATTTGGGGCTGATTTTTATCATCCTGTTGTTTGGGGTTTTTGATGGCGGGCAATTCATTTATTTTCAGTTTTAAATTATGAAACAGTTAAAAGAAAATAGCAATAAGTTCTTTATAAGGCTGTTGTTGATGATTGTGGCCTTTGTAGCAGTTGATCAAATAGCGGGTGCTTGTCTTTATTATTTTTTCACTCATCAGGCCTCAGGCGAGTATGCCGTAGCTAACCATGTAGTATATAATTTAAATGAGGATGTATTGGTTTTGGGCAGTTCAAGGGCTTCGCACCATTATAACTCTTCACTTATAAAAGATAGCCTGAAATTAAGCTGTTTTAATGGGGGAAGGGATGGAGAAGGGCTTTTATACAGCACCGCGATATTTGAGCTGGCGTTGCAGCGCCATATCCCCAAAGTTGTTATTTTAGATGTAACCAGTGATGTACTAAGCGAAAAGGAGGATGAAAAAAGCAGGCTTTCCATACTATTACCCTATTTAAAACAATCGGATGTTGTTGGCAATATGATAGAGAAGAAAGGCAAGCTGGAGCTATTAAAAAGCAGCCTTCAAACTTATAGGTATAACGGCCAGGTAGTTTCCATATTTCAGCATTACTTTTTATCGTCAGGAAATGCCGTAATGGGGTTCGATCCTTTGACTAATAAAATGGATGCCAGCAAGGTGTCAACGCATACGTCGCTTAAACCATATTCCGACAGTATATCGGCAGATAATGTAGAGGCGCTTAATTTATTGATCAGCGAATGTAAGCGGAAAAAGATTCAGCTCTTTGTTTTTGTATCGCCAAGGTATAATGACGATACCCAACAAAATTCTTATCTCAAAATGAAAAGTATCTGCAATAACAATAAGGTTATTTTTCACGATTTTACCAATGATGTATATTTCAAAAATCCAGAATACTACTCAGACAGGGCACATTTAAACAGCCGGGGAGCCGATCTGTATACCGATACTGTTGCGGCTTTCGTGAAAAGAAGATTAGCATCTGAAGCTAATGTTCAATACCTGAGTAAAAACGAAATACATGGGTCTTTAAACTGAAACATAACCGCAAACAATAAAAAAGGCCGCTTTATGATAATCCATAAAGCGGCCTTTTTGCTTAATTGCTTAAGCGTGGGGTGAATGATTTAATTAGTTAACTGTTTTAACACCAGCACCTGCTGTAACTACTGCCGGAACGTTTGCAGCAGCATCAAGTACTGAGCTGTAAGAGTAAGAAGGTACCCAGCTTGACAAAGATGAAGTGATGTCGTTAGAACCGCAATTAGAATAAATGTTGGTTGTTGTACCGCTGAAGTAACCTACCGGGTCGCCATCTAAGTTGGTAGTAAGCGGTTTTTTACAGCCTGAGAAATACTCATTATCTGTTCTTACTGTACCACCGTACCTTGCACCGATAGAGTAACCATCATTGTTTAAGTGGTAGTTGTTGTACATGTGGATGCTACCGAACACCAAAGTAGGTTCCCTTTCAGATACATTGTACCAGTAGTTGTGGTGCACTGTAACGTGTAGTTTGCCTGTGTTGGCTGCAACAGCATCGCTTGATATCGAACCGATAAGCAATGACAAGTAAGTGTCGTGGAATTTGTTCCAAGAAATGGTTACGTAGTCAGAACCTTCGGCAACACCGATATCTTTACCCCAGTAATCCCAGCCATGGCTACGGTCTGTCGCGAAATCGCAATGGTCAATCCAAACGTGATGTGATTGGAATTTAACATAGATACCACATTCGGTTACGTAATTTCTAAACGTAATGTTTTGAATGATGATGTTACTTACAGTGAATAGGTAAAGGTTCAGGCTCTGGATAACAGCGCCGGTTTTACCAATGATGGTGGTATTTGAACCAACATACACAGGGGTTAAACCCGATCCGCTGATTGTTCCGCTAACGTAAACAATTTTAGGCGAATTGCCTGCTACAGCAGATTTGAAAGCTGCAAGTGTGCTTACTGTAACAGCGGTTGCACCTTTACCACCGGTTGTTGTTCCGTTAACTGCAGCGTAGCCGGTTAATACTGTACTTAAAACAGAGCCGGTGGCTGGAGTTGAAGTGGCTGGAGCGCTTGTTGAGGGAGCTGTAGCACCGCTGCTTGCAGTACCGGTAAGGGTGTAGGTGTACTTTCTTCCGTTTGTCAGAGGGCTACTGTTATCGGAAGTTGAGAAGTACAAACCATTGGACCAATGGCTGAAGCGGCCTTTACCAATATCTCTGATATCAGCGTGAACCGAGTGGGCCGGACCTAATTCAACGCCGTTTTCATAAACTTTAAGCGTTGAAGCGGTTGGAGCCGTGTTTGAATCTCCGTCTACAGGAATAGGGCTAACTTTGTAAGCATAGCCTTCATCTTTCCTGATTGACGCCACGTCCATCGTGTAGACTGTAGGAGAGGCTGTTGTCGCCAGGCTTTGACTGGCATTTAAATCATTAATTGGAACGGTTACTGGTTTGTCTGCATTTTTAGAGCAACTTCCGATGAGAAGAAGCGTACTCAATGCCAAACTGCCAAATGTCATTTTGTTTAAAGATTTTGTTTTTTGCATGTTATAATTTTTAATTAAGCCCTCGAAACGTGGTCTTATATTAAAAATTACCGTTGATTTTTAGATAAAGATATAGACTAAAAGCTTAGATAGTTCAAAAGCTTCCATTCTGTTGTTTAAACGTATAAAATGGTGTGTATTTGTAAAGTATGCAGTTGTAAAGAATTGCACACTTCGTGACATTTCTATGACAATTTAATCTCACACGAAAACTGAATTTTCGTTGCTTGGGGCTTGAAGTCTGTGTTTTATCTCGTGTTTTTTAACTTACAATTAACACGCTTACCTGTGAAAATTGCTTTACAAATTCTTAATGTTAGGTCTAAAAATTATTATATTCTTAATTCACGATATTGGATTTTAGCATCTTCATATTTTTTGTGCTGAAATTTTGAGCGGATGAATAATCCAATTTTGCGTAATAAGGCTGGTTTATAGTTGATAACAAGATAGTTACTGTTTTGTTTCAATGTTCAATATAAGTTTTTGTTTTCAAAATGTCAAATGGAATTTTAGTTTGCAATTAATGAACACTGTTCATTACATTTGTGATGTACTTAATTAACTATGGGAGTAACTGACAGAAAGGAACGGGAAAAAACAGAAATGAAGGAGCTCATCAGGGCTACTGCCATGAAGATGTTCCTGGAAGATGGTTACGCCAAAACATCCATCCGTAGTATTGCCGAAGCCATAGAATATAGTCCCGGTACTATATATCTGTATTTTAAAGATAAAGACGAGCTTTTATACGAAGTGCAAGGTGAAGCCTACGGCCAGTTGCTGGAAGTTTTTAAAAGAGAAGCTACGAGTACGGATCCGCTTGAGAAGCTGAGGCAGGTAGGCAGGGCGTATATTAACTTTGGTCTCCAAAACCCGGAGCTTTATGATTTGATGTTCATTATCCGGGCGCCAATGAACGTAGATGAGGAAATTCATAAGGCTAACGGCGGTAACTGCTTTGCTTTCCTGGTTGATTGTCTTAATGATTGCATCAGCAAAAATTTGCTTCGTTTAACAGATTTACACCAGGCTTCCCTGCTGATATGGTCAACGGCACATGGCCTGGTATCGCTAAATCTGCGTTGCCGCTTAAAGATCATGGATCAGCCGGAAGAAGCCATACCTGAAATTTTAATTAAATCAATGGAAGATTATTTAGCAGCTGTAACAATTTAAAAAAAAATTGATCTATTACTAAACACTGTTCATTTGTTAAACAATTGTTAATAAAAAATATCGGTTCAGCCGACATCATATAATGCACTGCTGCTGAATATAGTTCTGTCAAATAAATTTTTTTACTCTTATACTAAACATTGTTCATTATGTATACATCGTTCAAAATAAAGTCAATCCCCATCATTGCGATATGTATGTTGCTTGGCATAAGCGCGTGGGGGCAAAGCAGCAATAAACAGCTTGATGATTATATCGCTACGGCATTTGCTCAAAATCAGGGCTTAAAGGAGCAGCAATTTGATTTGGATAAGGCCATGGCTGCGTTGAAAGAAGCCCAGGCCATGTACCTGCCTACGGTGAGTTTATTGGGCAGTTATACAAAATCATCGGGGGGCCGTACTATAGATGTGCCGGTTGGTGATTTGGTAAATCCGGTTTATACTGCACTCAATCAGCTAACCAACTCTAATAAATTTCCGCAATTAAAAAATGAATCCTTTTTGCTTAACCCGGATAATTTTTATGATGCCAAAGTCCGGACATCATTGCCGCTGATTAATGCCGAAATCAGGTACAATAAACTGATTAAACAGCAACTGATTACCAGCCAGCAGGCTGCGGTAAATGTTTACAAAAGAGCTTTGGTAAAAGATATTAAAACGGCTTATTATCAGTACTATCAATTGTTGCAAAGCATCGCAACTTATAACAGCGCAATGACCCTAATCAAAGAGAACATTCGCGAAAATGAGAGCATGCTGCGTAACGGCGTCCGGAACGGAACAGCGTTGCTCCGCTCTCAAACTGAAAAGGAAAAAACAAACGCTGCCCTGATTCAGGCACAGCATAGTACACAAAACGCCAAGTCATATTTTAATTTTTTACTCAACCGTTCTTTACAGGATACTATTATTGTTGAGTCTGAAGCTATTGCAGATATTATTGCCGCTCCCGATACCTCGGCAGGCACAAAACAACGCGAGGAATTAAAACAGTTGCGTACGTTGCAGCAGGTTTATACTCTAGATTATAAATTGCAGCGCTCGGGCTTTATCCCTAAGCTTAATACTTTTATCGATCTGGGCTCTCAGGGGTTTGATTTTAACGTGAACAACAAAACCCGCTACTATTTGTGGGGTGTAAACCTTCAATGGGATATTTTTACCGGCGGACAGCGCAAGTATAAAGCCGAACAATCAAGGGCTAATTATAATGCCGCTACCGCCCAGCTTGACCAAACAGAGCAATCGTTACAACTACAGCTCGATCAGGCTTATCATAACTACCAGTCGGCCAATGCTGCTTATAAAAGCGTTACCGCGCAACTCCAGTTTGCAGCCAAATATTATAATGATCAGTTAAAGGCTTACCGTGCAGGGCAGCTTCTTTACCTTGAACTGGTAGACGCCCAGGACCAGCTAACGGGCGCACGCCTGCAAATGGCCGGTGCGCAGGCCAATCTTCAGATCTCTCTCGCCGAGCTCGAACGTCAACAGGCTACTTATCCAATTAACAACTCCAACTAAAACAGATAGACATGAAAAAAATTAAATACACCGGTTTATTGCTGTGCATACCATTTATATATGCCTGCAAATCTCACCCCGCCGCGGTTAGTAATGAAGGTGGGGCCGATACCATACCCGTACAGGTTATGCAGCTGACACAGCAAAGCAACAATGCTCCGATGGCTGTATCCGGACAGTTCACTACCGATGATGAGGTGATGCTCTCCTTTAAAATCGGCGGTATCATCAGCGGCTTGAATGTGAAAGAAGGCGATGCCGTAAAAAGAGGGCAGTTATTGGCAACACTTAACCCGACCGAAATTAACGCGCAGGTACAACAGGCTACCCTTGCAACCGAAAAAGCACAGCGCGATTATGAACGTACCCAAAACCTTTATAAAGACAGTGTAGCTACCCTTGAGCAACTGCAAAACAGTAAAACCACCTTGCAACAGGCGCAGCAGCAACTAAAAACAGCAACATTTAACCGCCAGTATTCGGAGATCCGTGCGCCTAAGGATGGTTATATTTTGCACAAGCTGGCCAACGTAGGTCAGCAGGTTACCGCAGGAACGGCTGTTTTGCAAACTAATGGCGCCGAATCTGGTAAGTGGATGTTACGGGTAGGTATAAGTGATAGCCAGTGGGCCGTATTGCAGCTTAATGATAAGGCAACTATTCAAACCACGGCGATGCCTGGACAGGTACTGCAAGGCTTGTTAAGCAGGAAATCTGAAGGAGTTGACGCAGCTACCGGTACTTTTAGTGCTGATATTACTATCACCGGTAAAAAGCCCCAGGCCATAGCCGCAGGGATGTTTGGAAAAGCAACAATAACACCTGCCCGCCCTGCAACTGCCGAAAATGGCACCTGGCAAATTCCTTATGACGCGTTATTAGATGGCGACGGCAATAGCGGTTATGTATTTGTAACAGATGATAATAAAACCGCGCATAAAATAAAGGTAACTGTTGCCGGTATAGATAAAAATACGGTAACCATCAGCAGCGGACTGGCCGATGCAAAATCATTGATCATATCCGGGTCGGCATATCTTACAGATAACAGTGCCATCACAGTTCAATCACCTAAAACCGCGGCCAGATGAAGATCTCAGATTATGCTGTGAAAAACAGCCAGTTTACCCTCGTGATCTTTATCATGATCATAGCTTTAGGGATAACCACCATGCTCAATATGCCCCGTTCGGAAGACCCGGAAATGCATCCGCCCTCGTTCCTGGTTATTGTTAATTATCCGGGTACAAGTCCGCGGGATATTGAGGATAGGGTAGTAACACCGCTGGAAAAAACCATAGGAGGTCTTGATGATATCAAACGGATCCGCACTACGATATCCAACGGTGTAGCTGTATTGAGAGTTGAATATAAGTACAGTAGCAATATTGACTCTAAATACCAGGAAATAGTTCGCGAGGTAAACAATAAGCGAAGCGAGCTGCCAACAGACGTAGCCGGTATCGAAATCCAGAAACAGCAACCTACCGATGTAAACGTGTTGCAGGTTGCGCTGGTATCAGAAAACGCCGCCCGCAGTCAGCTGCAGCATTTTGCCGAAAAATTACAAGACGAGCTGGAGAAAGTATCGTCACTTAAGCAAGTATCTATTTATGGTTTACCCGGTCAGCAGGTACGCGTTGAACTCGATCTGGAAAAGATGGCGCAAATGCACTTACCGGTTGGTGCCGTTGTCAATAGCTTGCACAGCGAAATGGCCAGTATCCCCGGTGGGAGTATTGATGCCGCTCATTTAACTTTCAACATCAAAAGTAATGACTACCGTACGTTGGATGCTGTAAATAGCACCGTGGTTTATGCGGCCAACGGTAAAAATATCCTGTTAAAAGATATTGCCCATGTATACTATGGTTATGGCGAAGAAAAGCATATCACCCGCCTTAACGGGCATCGTTGTGTATTTGTAGTAGCCGCCCAAAAAGATGGCGAAAACATCAATAAAACCCAGGCCGATTACAGTAAGGTACTCACGGGCTTCAAAAAGTTGCTACCTGCCAATATCGACCTGGTTCAAAATTTTGATCAGGCCGATAACGTGAACAGGCGTTTAACCGGCTTAAGCCACGATTTTATAATCGCTATTTTATTGGTAGCCGTTACGCTGATGCCGTTGGGGTTTCGCCCGGCAGTAATTGTGATGATCTCTATCCCGCTTTCATTGGCCATAGGTATTGTATTGCTGCAGCTTTTTGGCTTCAATCTTAACCAGTTAAGTATTGTAGGCCTGGTTGTAGCGTTGGGGCTTTTGGTTGATGATAGTATTGTGGTGGTCGAGAACATTGAGCGTTGGATGCTCGAAGGCCACAGCAGGCTTGAGGCTACCCTGAAAGCTACCGGGCAAATTGGTAAAGCCGTTGTAGGCTGTACGGTTATCCTGATCATCGCCTTTATGCCGCTGGTGTTTTTACCCGAAGGTTCCGGCGATTTCATTAGGTGCTTACCATTAGCCGTAATATTCTGTGTATTGGCATCAATGCTGGTATCCTTAACTTTTATCCCATTCTTATCAAGCCGTTTGCTGAAAAATCATACCGGTCACCCGGACGGCAACCTGATCATGCGTGGATTGAAAAAGTTGATTCACGGCAGTTATGCCCGTTTGTTAGATAAAGCATTACAGAAACCGTTTTTAACTATTGGCGTTGCGGTCGTACTGTTCACGGCTTCTGTTTATTTGTTTGGGGTGATTGGTTTTAGTTTGTTTCCATCCTCAGAGAAACCGCAATTCCTGATCAATATCACAACTCCCAATCAATCCAATTTGCCGTATACTGATACCATTACGCGGGAGATAGAAAAGCAGTTAAAACGGGAGCCGCTCATTAAATACTATGCTACCAATGTGGGCCATGGTAACCCGAGGATCTATTACAACGTAATTGCCGAAAACAACCGCAGCGATTTTGCGCAGCTGTTTGTGCAGCTTGATAATGATACCCGGCCCGACGAAAAGCTTGCCCTCATCCAGAAATTACAAAGCCGCTGGGCGCATTATCTCGGCGCTAAGGTTGAGGTGAAAAACTTTGAACAGGGGCCGCCGGTAGTTGCGCCGATAGAGGTGCGTTTGTTTGGAGATAACTTGGATACATTGCGTGCCTATTCGCTTAAAGTTGAAAAGCTGCTGCACCAAACTGCAGGCACTATGTATATAAATAACCCGGTAAGTTTGCTGAAAAGCGACATCCGCATAGCTGTAAACAAAGAAAAGGCACAGCAACTGGGTGTCAATTCCTTAGCTGTTGACCAAATTGCAAGACTGGCCGTTACCGGGCTTGACATGGGTACATACTATAATAATGATAATAAATACGGATATACCGTTTTACTTACACGGGTTAAAGAAGGTCGCCCAAGTATGGATGCTTTCCGCAATTTGTATGTGAACAATGCCCAGGGTAGCGCGCTGCCGCTTAACCAGGTGGCAAATCTGCAATTGGAAGCATCGCCGGCGGTTATTAATCACCAGGAAAAAAAGCGTGTAGTATCGGTACAGGCCAACGTACAAAAAAGCTTTTTGGTAAGCCGGGTGATTGATGATGTAACACAAAAAATGGATAAGCTAAAATTGCCGCCGGGATATAGCTATGAAATGGGCGGCGAGGTTGAATCAAGAAATAACTCCTTTGGCGGTTTCATGAGCATTATCCTGGTAACCGTGTTTGTATTTGTGGCTGTGCTGGTGTTATTATTTAAAACCTTTAAAAGTACGCTTATCATCCTTTCGGTTATTCCGCTTGGGGTGGTAGGGGCAGCCGTGGCGCTTTGGGTTACGGGTAATTCGCTTTCGTTCGTAGCTATTATAGGCTTGATAGCGCTTGCCGGTATCGAGGTTAAGAATACAATTTTGCTGGTTGACTTTACCAACCAGTTGCGGCAGCAGGGCCGAAGCCTGCAGGAAGCTATCCGCGAAGCGGGCGAGGTACGCTTTTTACCAATCGTGCTTACTTCTTTAACAGCTATCGGCGGTTTAATTCCGATAGCCATTTCAACCAATCCGTTAATATCTCCATTAGCTATTGTGTTGATAGGAGGGCTAATCAGCTCTACCTTATTATCAAGGATAGTAACTCCTATAGTTTACGAGTTGATTCCGCCCGCTATTACGGTCGATGAGCAAACAGCTCAATAAAGTTATTAAACCCCGGCAGCTCAATAAAAATGCCGCCGGGGTTTGTATAATTTGTTAACTGCATATTCTCAATATGTGTTTAAAATACTCACAAAACTGATGATTAACCTTGCTAATGTTAATGTATGGTTATCAGTTGATTAACGATTTTGCAAGGACGCGTTTATTCAGTATTACTCCAGATTTAGCACGGTGTTTTGGCAAAAAACACGTGCCCTATGATCAATAAAATTTACCTGTTATTCCTGTTAACCTTATTCACAACTGTTGCCTCTGCACAAACAGGGGGGATAAAAGGACAAATAATTGATGCGCAAACAAAAGAGCCTTTAAGTGGCGCGTTTGTCCATTTTGATAATAAGAACGGAGGTTCAGTTACCGATGCGTTTGGTAATTATGCTATCACCGGTGTTGATGCCGGGCAGTACAAGCTTAAAGTAAAATATATAGGCTATACTGAGTACAAGCAGGATGTTACCATTACAGCCGGCAAAGTATCTGTAATGAATATCCAGCTTTCGGAAAAGCCGGAAGAGCTTAAAACGGTTAAAGTTTACGGAACAACCAACGCAGAGTCAGAATCGTCATCCCGCCGTAAGGAAAGTAAGGCAGACAATATTATTAACGTACTGTCTGCACAGGCTATGCAAAGGTCGCCGGATATTAATGCTGCAAACGCCCTGCAACGCGTTTCTGCGGTAACCATCCAGCGTAATAGTGGGTCGGATGAAGCATATGCTATTATCAGAGGTTTGGAGCCCCGTTATAACAATACTTTAATTAATGGTGTTAAAGTGACCAGTCCCGATCCTGTTTCGCGGTTTATTTCATTAAGCATAGTTCCTTCAGACCTGCTGGAAAGTGTAGAAGTAAGCAAAAGTCTTACGCCCGAAATGGAAGGTGATGCAATAGGCGGAACCGTGAACCTGATTTTTAAAGATGCGCCGGAGTACGAGTATTTTAAGGCAAACGGCTCGATAGGCTATAGCGCCATTTTCTTTAACCGGAGGTTTGATGATTTTTATCATGGCGCGGTTCAAAGTAAAAGCCCGACTGAAAGGTTCGGAGCTGCTTATAACGCCCCTCCGGGCTATTTTTCAAGGGCTAACCTGGACTTTACCAAAAAGAATGCCCCACCGACCGCATTACTCGGTTTTACTTACGGCCGCAGGTTCCTTAAAAATAAATTAGGGTTTATTATTGCCGATAGTTACCAAAATCAGTTTTACGGCACAAATTCAGAATTTAACGTAGCTCAGCCCGATATCAGGGACGGTAAAAACTTTCAGCCGGTTATTGCCGATGTAGCCAACCGGACTTATTCAACCCAACAATTAAATAATGGATTATCGGCTCATCTTGATTATAAGTTTGATGATAATAACAAGGTAAGCGTTGATAACGTTTTCCTTTATACTCATCTTGCACAAACGCGTTTAAGTATCGATACCTCGATATTAGGAGGCAACGGGGGCAGGATAGGGCCTGGTACAGGTACCGTTTTTAACGACAACCGTTCAAACATACAGAATCAGTATGTTGAAAATCTTAAACTGAGCGGTAAACATGTTATTGAAAAACATTTCCTTTTTGATTGGGCGGGTGTTTACAGTAATGCTACCCAAAACGCGCCAGACAGGGCTGATATATCTATCAACCATTTGATTAACCCTGATTTTACAAGCACTCCCGATTATTTTGATAACATATCAAGGATCTGGCAAAAGAGCGGTAATAAAGACCTTAGCGCTATGGCCAATATCGGGTACAAAACAGGCCTGGGCGAAAAAAGTGCTATCGAACTAAAAGCCGGTGGTCTTTACAGGCATAGCACACGCTACAACCATCAAAACGAATACATTTTACGACCGGCTGCGACCGCCAATGGTGGCAAAAGTGGCTTTACCGATATCTATTCGGCCGATTTTGTGGTGTACAATCAAACAGGTACCGATCAAAGTGATAAAACCAATTATACCGCTTATGAAGATATCACTGCCGGTTACGGCGAAGTTAAACTCGTATTGGATAATTTGGCGGTTATCGGTGGTGTACGTGTTGAAGGTACTAAACAAGGATATGATACTCATCCCGTTGTTTTGGATATCCGCAGTAATGCGAAAAAGACTTACACAGATGTTTTACCAAGTGTTCAGTTAAAATATAAGCTTACCGAAAATTCAAACTTAAGGGCATCTTATTTTAAATCGATAGCACGCCCTGCATTATACGAGCTGGTGCCAACTCCAACCCTTGGCGAAAGTACCGATGTTACAGGTAATCCGCTTGTAAAGCACACCGAAGCAGATAATTATGATATTAGGTATGAACTTTTTCCGGGTAAAGAACAGCAATTGTTCGTTGGCGGGTTTTACAAAAATATCATCAACCCCATTGAGTTTGCATTAAATGATTCACAAAACGGACAGCTTAACACTTCCCCGCAAAATTTTGGCACGGCTAAGGTTACAGGCGCGGAGGTAGTTTACAGTAAGTATTTTGGAGATCTTGGCGTATCAGGTAACTACACCTATACCTACTCAAACATAAAAACCACAAAAATTTATACCTCTACCGATGCAAATGGGGTTTCTACCTCCGTTCCGAGGTTGCAAAGCAGGCCATTGCAGGGGCAAACAGGCGATGTACTGAACCTATCCTTGTTGTACAAAAATGATAAGCAAAAAGCTTTTGTTCAGTTAGCGTATACCTATACCAGTAAAACGCTGTCGCTGATCTATCCAAACTATGGATATGATTACTATCAGCAGCCGCAATCATTCCTGGCGCTATCGGGAGAAAAGCAGGTGGCTAAGCATTTTGTGTTAACAGCCAAAGTGAATAACCTGCTTAATACACCTACAACGGTACTGATCAATAACCTTGTTCAATCAAAAGATTTGTACAACGTGAGTTTCAATTTAGGTTTCAGGTATTCATTATAAAAGCATCAAATCCATGAAAGTGAAATATATATTTATGTTAGCAGTTGGCTTTATTGCAACTGTTACCCTTAATAGCTGTAAAAAAGCTGAGTTAACTACGTTTACTCAAATTAAGATCCCTACTTCAAGTCCGATACAGCCCGGTAATATCAGCGGCTTTGTAAAAGGCACTTTAGTAACCGGCGAAACTTATACGATAACTGCCGATGTTACGGTAAAAAAAGGCGATACACTTTATGCTCAGCCCGGTGCAAACGTTATTGTGAAAAACAATTCGCAGGTTAATATTCAGGGTGTTTTAAAACTGGAAGGCACAAAGGACCAGCCGGTATACTTCAATTCTGACTCGAATAAGCCCGGTACCTGGGGCGGTTTTCAATGCGATACAGCCCAGGCCATAACTATAATCTGGACACACGTTGATAACACCGGTGGGCCTGATGCTTCCGGAAGTGCACGTGGCACCCTGAAGGTGAAAGCTCCAATCAAAGTAGACATTGAAGATTCATGGTTTACCAACGGACAGGACGATCTGATGGCCTTAAGTAACGGTGCCAAAGTAACCATTTTAAGAAACACCATCAGCTCATCAGGCAGTACGGATGGAGAGGGCATTAACCTGAAAACTGGTGTTACCGGCAATGTAGCCTATAACGTAATTTTTAGCCAGGCAGGCTCAGGTGTAAAACTCGAAACCAGCTCGAGCAAGCCTTTTCCGCAAACTGAAGTAAATGTGTACAACAACACCCTGGTTTCAAATGGCTGGCGAAGGGGTTCGGCCGAGCCGGGGCGTGCTGTTTCTGTTGGTGTAAATGCCATTGGCCACATTTTCAATAATATTATTGTTAACGATTACCATGGCATTGAATTATTTGACGACGGCGATATAGCCCACACCACATATGGTAACAACCTGTTTTATGCCACGGTTGATACTTATGCCGATTTGGTAGATCCGACTTTAAAGATCAACATCCGGGATGGATTTTATCCTCCATCTGGTTTGGGAAAACCTCAGCCAACCGATCTGATCTCAAAAAAGATAGGGGATAAGGATCCAATGTTTGTAAAGTTTGATGGTACGGTGGCTGCACCTAACGGATATCCTAATACCAATGATTTTCGCTTGCAAAGCACATCGCCGGCATTCAGTGCGGGCAACACACAATACAACCTTGACCTGGGTGCTTATACCAGCGACGATAAAGGGAATAAACATTAAGCATCAATATTTAATATAATATCATTATGAAAAAAATAGCGTTTTTCTTCCTTTTAAATGCCGGCCTGTTTTTAGGTTTATCAAAGTCATCTGCTCAAAATTATGTATTGGATAAAACCATCGCTTTACCCGGCGATGGCGGCTACGACTACGTATTTATCGATCAGCCTAATCATACCTTGTATGCGTCACACGGTACTGAAGTAAATGTAGTTGACCTGAAAACCGAAACGGTTAAAGGTATAATCAGTGATATGAAGGGTGTGCACGGCATCGCTGTTGACAATGAGCTTAATAAAGGCTTTATAAGCGACGGCAAAGCCGATGAAGTAATTGTGTTTGATATAAAAACACTGGCTGTTATTACCCGCATTCCCTTAGATCATAAAGGCGCCGACGCGATTATTTTTGATCCTTATTCAAAAAAGGTCTTCACGTTTAACGGGCATAGCAGCAGTTCATGTGTAATTGATCCGATAGCTATGAAACAAATTGCATCAATTGATATGGGCGGTGCTCCCGAATTTGCTGTTGCCGATGGTAAAGGAACCATATATAACAACCTGGAGGATAAAAGCAGCCTGAACGTAATCGACACAAAAACACTAACGGTCTCCAAAAACTATACCTTAAGCCCTTGTGGCGGCCCTACAGGTATAGCAATGGATAAAGCGAACCAAAAATTGTTTACTGTTTGCCGCGAAAACAAGGGGCTTAGCGTAGTTGATATCCCAACAGGCAAAGTGATCCAGACACTGCCGATTGGCGCTGGGGTTGATGCCGTTGTGTATGATCCGGCTCAAAAAATACTGGTAGCCTCAAACGGCGACGGAACCGCCAGTATCTTTAAACAAAATGCCCCTGATACTTACAGCGCTGTGCAAACTTTAACCACACAATATCGCGCTAAAACCATGGCTATTGATCTGGCTACACATAAACTTTATTTCCCGGTTGCCGATTATGAACAGGGAACCAAAACCATGAAGCCTGGTACATTTAAGCTACTTGTTTACCGTCAGCAATAATATTGGGATGAAAAGAAGAGATTTTGTAAAAAATACTGCACTATCGGCAATAGGAGCTTCGCTTATTGCGCCTTTGGGCGCCCTTGCAGCAGACAGGGTAACTCATTTAACAAGTGAGGAACTTACATTACTGCCTGCAATTAAAGATGATTACTCCCTGCATTTTATGGCACTGGGCGATTGGGGCCGTAATGGCGAATACGATCAGCTGGAAGTGGGTAAACAGATGGGCCTTTGGGGAGCGGCGCATCCAAATGATTTTGTAGTTTCTGTTGGGGATAATTTTTATCCCAAAGGTGTTATCAGCGAATTTGACCCCTTATGGCATTATTCGTTCGAGAATATTTATACCGCGCATTCACTGCAATGCGATTGGTACCCGGTTTTTGGAAATCACGATTATCATTCGGATGTTGACGCCCAGATCAGGTACAGTAAAATAAGCCGCCGCTGGAATATGCCGGCGCGGTATTACTACAAAGAGATCAGCCTGAATAAAGCTAAAAACAAAGAGGACGAGGTGGTTAAAAAAGAACCAAAAGAGAATAAGCAGCAGGCAAAAGCTAAAGCTCTTTTAATATTTATTGATACAGATCCTTTTTTACATGAAGCGCAGGCCCAGTATGTTGAAAAGCAAATGCAATGGCTTAATGAAACACTGGCGAATGTATCTGAAGATGTGAAATGGAAAATCGTGATTGGTCATCATCCTTGTTATTCTGTAGGGCCCCGTATCGACAACTACGATACGGTGACGATGAGAAAAGCATTGACCAAAACTTTTGAAGAGCATAAAGTTGATGTTTACCTTTCGGGGCATGAGCATTCTTTGCAACACCTGAAACCTGAAGGTTTTACCCATCAGTTTATTTCAGGCGCAGGTTCTGAACTCACAAAAGTTACAGCAGGTGTTCCCTATAGCCGTTTCCAGGCATCAGAGCATGGCTTTATGTATTTTGCTGTAGATGAGAAACGATTGAACGTAAGGGCGATAAATTACCAGGGAGAGGTGCTTTACCAAACCGAGCTTACTAAATAGAAACTGAATTTACACAAGGCGCTTCCTTGTGTAATCCGGTTTATTCCAATTTAGGTTTACAGCTTATCAAACGGTAAGCTGTAAACCTGATAACCAATAATAATTGATCGTGATTGCCAATCCTAAATATGAGATGGGTTTTTGAAGCACTTTAATCGCTGTATTATTAAGCCTGTGTTAAGTTTTGGTTATGTATTATTCTTAGGCTTCTTTATTCAATTTTTCTCCAGTTTTCAGCGGGTTTCTTTGCGGAAAATTAAACCCGTTGTTCATGAAACACCCTTACTTTCTTAACAGGTTATTGCTATTATTCTCAATATGCCTGCTATTTTCCTTTACAACTATGGCCCAAACTATAAGGGGAAAGGTAACCGATGCTAAAACCGGCGAACCCCTTACCGGAGCAACAGTGCACTTAACCCAGGATGGGGTTAGCAAGTTTGTTGCGGTTAATCTTAATGGTTCCTATAGTTTCAAAAATTTAAAAAACGGCCCATACAAAGTACAGGCAAACTATGTTGGTTATACCTCATCTAAAATTAATGAAGGTAATATCACATCAGCAAGTGACGTAGTTACGGTAAACATACTGCTGCAAGACGCAAGTATGCAAATGACCGAGATTCAGATTAAAGGTGAGGCCAACAAAGAATCTGACCATGCTGTACGTAACATTGAAAAAAACGCGCCAATGGTTATCAACGTGCTTTCGGCAAACACTATTAAGTTATTGCCCGATGTTACCGTGGCAAATGCTTTACAGCGCGTTAGCGGTGTAACCATCCAGCGTTCGGCAAGTGGCGAAGGTCGTTACGCCATTATCAGGGGTATGGATCAGCGTTACAACTCAACACTGGTAAATGGTATTAAAATACCAAGTCCGGATGGCCAGTACCGTTTTGTGCCGATGGATATATTTCCTTCAGAAATGCTGGAAAGGCTTGAAGTGATCAAAGCACTTACCCCGAGCATGGAAGGCGACGCCATTGGCGGTGTAATGAACCTGGTAATGAAAAGTGCCCCAAGTCAGTTTACTTTCAGTGCTAACGTATCTGGCGGTTTTTCTACATTGTTTTCATCAAGCAGACCGTTTGTTGGTTTTAGCGCATCTCCTAACAGCAAATCTCCGGCAGCTATTAATGGCAACAGCTATGCTGCTACTTATGCCGATTTTAGTAATAAGGCGCTTACAAGCGACAAAAATATGTCAACTCCATTTAGCTCAACAGCCGGTATTACCATCGGCGACAGGTTTTTGGATAAAAAATTAGGAGTTATCGTTTCTGCAAGTTATCAGAACATTTACCGCGGCTCTAATTCAAAACAGCTTACGCCAAACGCGCAGCCATCGGCTATTCCGCTGCCAAACTCGCCTCAGTTTTCTGATGCTTATGATCGCACCTATTCTACCCAAACAGAACGTGTAGGTATCCACAACAAAATAGATTACGCTTTTAACGACAAAAACAAGATCTCGTTATACAACCTTTACATCCATCAAAGCGAATTTGAATCACGCTTTACTTCTGATACATTGGGTTTGGGCTTAAACTCTACCGGTTTAAGTAAACAGATCACTATCTCAAACAGGAGTATGTTAACCAAGCAAAATATCTATAACTCAACCTTACATGGTGAGCATTGGCTTGGCAATCAATGGCGCTTAAACTGGGATGGAGTATATTCACAAGCTACCAGGCACCAGCCGGATAGAACCGAGTTTTTTTATGATGCTAATAAAACCCTGAATAATTCAGGCGCTGTTACTGCCGAGGTTGATAACAATACCCAGTTAGATCATCATTGGGAAAATAACCGGGATAAAGACCTTTCAGGATATGCTAACCTGATCTATACTCCAAAAATTGCAGGTAAAGATGTTGAGTTTTCGGCCGGTGGCTTATATCGCCATAAAGTAAGAGATGCTGATTATATCACTTATTCATTAACCGGTGGTAAATCAACCTTGTTCAATAATAACTTTAATTCCATTCCTTTTGCGTTCAATTCGGCTGCCGATGGTATCGGTGCTAACAACCCCGATTTGCAAAATAACTACCACGTAAGGGAAAATGATAATGCCGAGTATTTACAGGTTAAGTTTGATCTGTTCCCTAAACTTCAGGTATTAGGTGGCGTGCGTATCGAAAACACCGATTTAACTTATGTTACCCAATCGCCAGAAACGGTTACACAAAGAAGCGGTAATATCAAATACACTGATGTTTTGCCAAGCATCCACTTAAAATATCAGCTAACAGATAATCAAAATATCCGCGCGTCATACTTCGCGGCAATCAGCCGTCCGGGTTTTGGCGAGCAGGTGCCATATAAAGTTACCGGCGAGTATTTTGACCAGGTTGGTAACCCTTATTTAAAACACATCACAGCAGATAACTACGATGTACGTTATGAGTTTTTCCCGGGTGGTGCCGATCAGTTATTGTTAGGCTCGTTCTACAAAAAAATCTACAATCCTATCGAGTATTTCGTAGTGCGTGATGGTGGCCCAAGCTCGCAGGTTATTAAACCTCAAAACGATCCTGGTAACGCTACCAACTATGGTTTTGAAGCTTTGGCTACAAAATTCTTTGGTGTGATAGGCTTCTCAATTAACTACACCTATACCCATTCAAGGATTACAACAAACAAACTGCTTTATTCAAATGACCCAACCCTGGGTTTAAAACAAACCAATGTGGATGAAACCCGTCCGCTGCAAGGTCAGGCAGATCACGTGGGTAACGCATCTGTACTGTACAAAAGCGCTAAGTTAGGTTTGGATATACAACTGGCCTTTGTTTACACCGGCGAGCGTCTTGCACAGGTATCGCCATATTACAACCTTGATTTTTATCAGCATGCCTACAATCAGTTAGATTTTTCTTTCGAAAAAACTATCGCCAAAAGGCTGTCTTTCTATGGCAAGGTTAATAATATCACCAACGCGGCCAGCAAAATCTATTTGAAATTCCCGCATGGCAGTCTTGATGCAAAACAACAGGAGTTTTTAGGCAAACAGGATATCGCAGGTCAAACGCTTGTTCAAAGCGACTATTACAAAACACTATTCCTTGGTGGTTTCAGGTATAAATTATAATAAACGCAACGATGAAAAAATATATAATCCCAGTTATTTGTATCCTGATGGCAGCGACTTTTTCCGGTTGCCAGAAATGGAAAGGTGAGCACATGGACATTTATAGCTATACACCGCCGGCTGCTAACCCGGTAAGTGATAAGGCCCCGCTTTCGTGCAGCTCAAGTGGTTCAACAGTGATCCCGGTAAAAGGTACCATGCTTAGCGGTAAAACTTACTCTGTTGAAGATGGTTGCGATCTGGTGATCAATCCAACTGATACGTTATTGATGCAGCCAGGTGTTACATTAAATATGGGCGCAGGAAGCAGCCTTATAGCTCTGGGAACTTTGGTAAGTAACGGTTCAAAAGATCAGCCAAACTGGATCACCGTTCCTGGTATTGTAAAAAATGATGCTCCCGGTGGCCTCACTGCTGCTGCTGATCCCGCTTATGCTGGTAAATGGAAAGGTATTATCGGTGGCCCTACTTGTAAATTATTGGTTTTAAGGTGGACACACGTAGAATACGCCGGTTTAACAGAAGGTAAAGCTACGTCAACTATAGCAGGTTCAGGTACCGGTAACCAGTATAGCATTTTATTTGCCAATTATAACGGCAACTTTATCATGGAAGATTCCTGGTTGTACGGTGGGGTAGATGATCCGATCCGTATCTCGGCAGGTAAGATCGCTATCTTCAGAAATACCTTTGAAAAAAATGGTGTTAGCGGTGGCGACTGTTTAAATGCTAAAGGTGGTACTGTTGGTACCATGGCTTATAACATGTTTATAGGTACTGCAACCAACGGGCAAAAAGCTTCAAACAAAGGCCAGGCTACAGGTGCACCGCAAACCAATATCGTAATGTACAATAATACATTCGTTAGCGGTGGTTATCGCCAGGTACAAAGCGGTCGTGGTGGTTGTATCAACTTTGAAGAAGGTGCAGCGGGTATGTATTACAACAACGTAGCCATCAACTGCAGGTTTGGTTATCGTGTGGTAGGCAGCCCGGTTGCCGATGTTGCGCATCTTTCGTACGGAAATAACTATCAATGGGCCGATTCTTTAAGTGTAGCCAACCAATTTTATCCAACAGGTTATATCACGCAGCCGCAAAGCACAGATATTCCATCAATTACTACATCTGCAAAATACCTGCCTTCAAATTATACTTTAGGTTCTATTTATGATGGCAGTGATGTGGTACAGAAAAATAACCCGATGTTCCTGAACTTCCCTCTTCCAACCGTTGGTCACCCATTGTACCAATACAGTGCTATCGGGAATTTTAACTTCCATTTGCTGGCCAGTTCGCCGCTTATTGGTAAAGGCAATACAACAATTAAACCGTTGATTACCGTGCCGCTTGATAAGATCTATGGCTTATCAGACGCAACCTTACCTGGTACCGATCTTGGTGCATACCAGTTAAATGGCTCAGGAAATCAACACTAATAACAATATTTATTCTTCAGGAATAGCCGGAGATAATCCGGCTATTCTTTTTTTATACGCTCAAAAAATGAAAAAACTTATTTGTGTACTTTGTTTATCTATTATATCGCCCTTAACCATATTGTCGGTTAAAGCTCAGTCCACCGATTTAAAGATTGTATTTATCCGCCACGCCGAGAAACCTGTAAAAGGTGATAACCTGAATTGTCAGGGAATAAACAGGTCGTTAAAACTGCCTGCTGTAATAACATCCAAATTTGGTGTGCCTGATAAAATATTTGTGCCTGGTTTAGGGCTGGGAGAGGCTACCAAGCATTCCCGGATGTTTCAGACTATTGTTCCGCTTGCCGCTAAATATAACTTAACGGTAAACAGCTCACGTACCGAGAAGGACTCATTAGGTTTGGCTGCTGATTTGAAAAGCCGTACAGGTGTAATACTGGTTGTGTGGGAGCACGGCGGTATAGCGCCAATTGTGCGTTCACTGGGAATAAAACAAGACAACTTAAAATGGCCGGACGATGATTATGACAGTATCTGGATTGTGACCTTTAAAAATGGGGTGGCGACACTTGCACGCGATAAAGAAAACATAGATCCCGGAAAAGATTGTAATTTTTAGTTTGCACGTCGGCCCCTGCTGTAAAGCTGAGGCCGATTTTTGTTTATGCGGCTTTGCTCATAATTGCTACAGAATGTTCCTGTAATATTGGAGATACAAAGGCTTAGCATGGAGTTTTACAAGTCGTTTTTCCTTACCCATCCATCATCGGTACAGATACTGATTTTTGGAGCGTTAATAACCTCTTTGTGGCTTGCTGAAGGTTTGATACTGGCAATACCTGTAGGCAAAAAATGGCGACACACTTTTACAAATATGTTGTTTATTGTAACGGCACTGCCGGTTCAGCTTTTTATGACAATGTTTGTATTACTTGAAGCGGCCTGGATAAGCCAGAATCATTTAGGCTTGTTGCAACAACTTCCCCGGCACCAAAGTATATTGATAAAATACGTTGTCGGGTTTATTATGCTTGATTTTTGTAAATACCTGTACCATGTGATCATGCATAAAGTTGGGGTGCTATGGAAATTTCATCTTGTGCATCATACTGATCAAAAACTTGATGTATCAACAACGGTAAGGGAACACCCCGGTGAAACATTTGTAAGAATGTGCTTTTTAATGTTGTGGATAGCTATAACCGGTGCATCTTTTGAATTGCTTTTGTTAAGGCAAACCATTCAAACGGTTTCAAATATCACCTCACATACGCAGTTCCGGCTATCAGATGGCGTTGATAAATGGGTGGGATTGATCTTTATCACACCTAATATACATCATGTTCACCATCACTATCAATTGCCTTATACCGATTGTAATTATGGTGATGTACTGTCTATATGGGATAGGTTATTTGGAACTTACGGAAAGCTAAAGCCGGATGATACCGTGTTTGGGATAGATACACATCCCGATACGAATGTTTGTAAGAGTTTTATTAAGGTTTTACAGATTCCATTTGTTTCAAAACGTGTTTAACAGAATGTGTATTTGTAAAACATACCTTTCGTTGTTGGCCGTGCTGTTGGTGATGACATTGCATGTTAATGCCCAAACCGAAAAATTTACATCGAGACTTTATTTTCCCGGAGGGGTAGGTGTAAATATACCTTCCGGAGATGAGCAGGTAAGCATGAAACGGGGAAGTGTTTTAAACACCGCCGTTGAGTACCGCCCTGCTTATATCAATGCTGTTTTTTTTCGATTTAACTACGACGCCCTAAATAACAAATATAAAAGTAGAGCGGGCGAAGTCCCTACCAACGTAACCGAAGGTAAACTGTCTGCCGGTTTTTTACTTCTGGGTGTCGGTTACCGACGAAAATTAAACAGGTTGGGAATATATACGCTCCTGCAAGCCGGATATAACAGTTCAGGGTACAATAACACCTCTGTTAATTCAAATGGTATAACAGTAGGCAGCGTAAGCACTAAACATCCCGCGGTAAAAATAGCAGCCGGACTGGAATATTATATTGTACCACATTTTGCCCTTGTACTGGAACCCGCCTATTATCATTTGTATAAGGCCAGATCGCAATATATTTTAAATCCGGATTATGTAAGTTACGGCATCGGGTTTACTACCACGTTGTTTTAAACAACTATGTACGGCATTACTTAAAAATCCGGGGCGAAACTAAATTTAACACCATATTCTGCGGCACCCGGGTGATCAAGATAGTTAAACCTCTTGATCCCATCTATCCGCAAAAACTTAAAGATATTACCTATACCTACTCCGGCTTCTATATAAGGTTTAGTGCCTAAAGCATAAGTACCATTTGCTCCGTTGCCACCTACCGGGAAACGGAATAAGTTTGGTGAATAAAGCGGGTTGTTTTCGTTACGCAAGCCACCAAATAATACCTTAGCCGACAGGAATTCTCGCCATTTCAGGTGTTTTATCAATGGGATTTTGTTCAGTAAAAAACCGCTGAAACTATGGGTTAAGTTGATGCCGGCGTAATGATCGCTTATAAACTCCAGGTAGGTTTGTTGGTTATAGGCATCCTCGTCATAAGCAAGTGACTGGTTAGCCGGGGCGATGTTCAGTAGCGGGAAAGGTACTTTACCTACTAAATAATTTCCGAGTACAGTAATATCAGTATAACCAAGCTGAGATAAGTAGAAGCGTCTGAAAATGCTTGCTTTAACGCTGGTGAAATCATACGCGCCGTTGAACAGGCCTTTAAAGCCATGATTGATCTGTAAATTCAGGATGGGGTATTTACTGTAGACGGTGCGGCGGTATACCGTTCCCTGTAAGATCTGCTCATGCGGGGCATACCTGAACGCGAGGTTCAGCTCGCTGGTAGTCAGGTCGTGCACTAAAGTGTTAGCATCATTATTGTATTCGAATAGCAGGGAAGCGGCAGGGCGCTGGTTCCAGTTTCTGAATGCGAGATCGAACGAAAAATGGTTTTCAAAATCCTTTACATATTCAATTTTAGCGATCTTGCTGTAAAGCCAGTATATTGTTTTTCCTGTCGAAAACGATGCAAGCGCGGCCTGTTGGTTGATGGTTGAAAGGTCTCTTCCCGGCACATCAACATCGTTCAAATAGCTTGCCTTAAGGTAATCGTTAGGGTAGCGGTAAAACGGCGTTTTATTGAATGAATAAAATGTAGCAATATTGTATTTAAATGCCTTATCACGTGATCCGTAAGCACCAAAGCCTTCAAAATATATCGATTTGCTTAATTCGGGGTTGGTGCGCCCACCAAGCTGAAACCTGGATCCTTCCTGGCTGTCACGTGAGTAAATTGTTCCAATAGGGCCAATCAACACTGGTCCGGCCTTAGCATAGCCGCCTGTAAAAGTAGCTGCAAACCAGGTAGCCCTTTTAAACTGCGGCATTTTCTCCAATTTGGAGATACGCGGATACATCTTTGACTGATGATCGGACAGTGTATCCGGTCGGTTATGAGTCCAGTATGAGGTGTCGGGTTTGTCTGCGTCAGGCGCTATCTGCAATTCTTTGCCTTCATAAAATGTGGCAGGAAGTGGTTTGTCTGTAACGTAATTGGAAAAAACTACCGTTCGCTCGCCCATAAACCCAAGCCCTTTGTTTTTTAAGATACCGAAGTCGGCCTTGACATCACTTTTGCTTAAAAAATACCGGCCATTAGGGTTCTGCTCAAAATCAAGCGTGATCTTGAGCGTTCGCATGAAATTGATGTTGATTTGTTTGTTTACATCAAGCTCGCAGCCGCGTACCGCATAATTGCCCGTCATACTTACAAGCAGTTTACCTTCAAAAAGCAAGTCGCCTTTGGTACGTGGTGTAAAGCTTAGTTCAATCAGTTTTTCTTTGCCTGTTTGTATGGTATCGGTAATAAAGAACTTATAATAATTGGGCGAATGATCGGCAATCGGGCTCAGGAACTGGTTGGTGATGATAAAAACATTGTTATCATAAATATCAATGTTATTGCCGTAAAGGCGGTTCATATAAATATCCAAGCCTGCTGTATCAATGAATTTAAGAATGTTGGCTTCCTTTTGCGCTTTGAGCACACTGATGGATTTAGCGGGATCCTTACGATAGTAATTTTGGTATTGCTTTTCGCTGAGGTAGGCGGGGAGTAATACCTGGGTTTGCCCGTTATTTTTTATTGTATCAAGCATAAACTGATACATTTTAAAATAACGGCTGTTCATCAATTTGGAAGGAACGTCGATAAATGACAGATTGATGCGCTCATACTGGTCATATTGCAGATAATCGGCACTTTCCATGCGGTTTTGCTTTTTATGGTCAATAACCTGCTGGATAAGCTCAACCGCGGGGTTCCCTTTGTTGCGATAACGCTGTTTTTTGCCCGAAACTACGGTTACTTCTTTTAACTGGGTTTGGCTGCCGTGCAACCTGATATGAAGCACGTTAACCTGCCCTGCTTTAATTACTTTGGTAATGGTTTGATAACCGATATAGGAAAAACTAACATGTGTGAAAGCTCCGGGAGCGTTTACCTCAAATTTTCCGTCAGGGTCTGCAATGGTGCCGTATTTGCCGCCTACAAGCTTAACGTTAATTCCCGGAAGTGGTTGTCCCGAGGCATCATCTACTACCTGACCTTTAACACTTGTAACTACCTGAGATGATGATTTCTTAAGACTGTCTGCCTGTTGCGCCCTGCCATATAACGGACACAATATAACTACAAGCAATAACCATGAAGTATAAGGGAATAGACATCTTGTTGAACCTGACACTCGGGAAGAAATATCAAAAGAAGATAACAAATTGTGGTAGATTAAAAATACTAAAAGGGTTCAGTTTTAAGCGTATTCCGGGGTGTGAGCCAGGAATACGCTTTCAATTTTCCTAAACGTACAAATTATATTTGAATTGTTGCAGAAGATGATATTATTTTAAGATTAACAGGATTGTGACTTCCTTATTCAATCTACCTTCAAAAACTTGCCGTTTTCGTCAAATAACAGGTCTTTTCCTTTTATTTCTGCCTCAAACATCTTTTTGCCTGCCGCATTGGTTACGCGTCCTGCTTCCTTAATTTTTGTGCCTTTATAATTGGTTTTAACGTATTCAAAAACAGTAGGAGGAAGCTGGCTAACCGGTATGGCATCCACCTCTTCTACAAACTCGCCCGATGGTGTAAAGGTCACTGAAGTATCCTCGCCTGATTTGCCGCCCCAATTGGCTTCAAAGTTTCCTTTCTCTTTTTCCCAGGTTACTTTTGTTGCGTTAGGGTATTTTTTGACAAGGCTTTGCTTTACAGCCGCAGGTACTTCTAAACTGCTGGCTGCTTTTACCATAGCACCGGTACCAAGCAGGGCAGCGGTGATGGTCAATAAAATGGTCTTTTTCATAAGTGCTTTTATTTTATTTACACTAATGTAAGGCTGCAATCTGGAGGAATATGGGACATGTAAGCCGGTTTGATTTTAATTGAAATAAACTTGAACGGGTTTGAACCGGGGTTTGCATTTACCATCGCTAATTTTGTTTTGCAGATAATAAATCCAATAGAATAAGCTTAACCATTTAACCATGAGAATTTTAATTTTCCTGCTTGTATCGTGCTGCTTTTATAGTAGTGTAACCGCTCAAAGCAATTTTTTTAATAGCAAGAATGCTTACCTGGGCCAACAGCGCCCTAATGATACGCCGCGGATTTTTGCGCAGCAGATGTTAGTGCCCGATAGCGGTATAGCTATGGGCAGGTCGGCTTTCTCGGCCGATGGCAAGGAGTTTTATTATGGAAACTCCATGCACTGGTTTAACTCAAAAGGTAACAAGATCTGTTATTTTAAGTATGACGGAAAAAAATGGCAAGGTCCCCTTGTACTTAATTATGACTACAGTACGCCAGCTTTTTCTGTTGATGGCAAAAGCATGTACTTTGCTGGTAAGGGTGATGGAAGACACTCCGTTGTCTGGGTATCACACCGTGACAAAAACTATTGGACAAGCCCTGTAGTGTTTTTGAGAAAAGATTATGGTTTATATAATTTTATGCCAACCAACAGCGGAACTTTTTATGTTGGCAGCAATGCTAACGCCGGCAGTGTAAGAGATTATAGTACTTACGATTTTTGTACGCTTACCATCTCAAAGACCGATACGGTTATTAAAAGCCTCGGCCCGGTAATCAATACACCTGCCTTCGATGGCGAATTTTATGTGGCGCCGGATGAATCATACATGATCATCAGCTATAAAGAGAAACCCGATTACGAGTGTGAGCTCGGGATCACTTTCCGCAAACCTGATCATAGCTGGACAACGCCACTAAACCTTGGCCCGCTAATTAATGATGGCGATGCACACCGCTGGGGTGAATATGTTACCCCGGATGGCAAATACCTGATTTATACCAAAGGCACCGGCGAAAAGGACTGTCACCTTTACTGGGTGAAGTTTGATATGCTGAAAGCTAAATTAAAAAAGGAAGCGCTGGGTAAATAACCAGGCTTACTTTATTTCCGGACCATAAAATTTCAAACCTAAAACGCCTGTCATGATCAGCAGCATGAAAAATATTTCCATGTAGGAGAGGCGCTGGTTTAAAAGCGAAACCTCTACTAATTTGATCAGGATGAGGGTTACAGCTGTCCATACGGCGTACGCTACTGCGGTCGGCACCAGTTTTATAGCCAGCGAAAAGAAATAGATGTTACCGATACCGAAAACGATATAACCTACAAATGGCAACCAAACGGGTAAACCATGTTGCAAACTTAAAACAGAATTAAGACGGAGTGCTTTCAAATCGCTGAATTTCATGAATTTTAGCGAGAATGTCCAGGCCGCTTCAAACGCGGCGGCAATTAAGATATATAGCCAGGCCAATATGTTATTAGTTTTGTTGTAGTATGTTTTCTTGTTCGGTTACTAAGGTAACGGGTTGCGGTTCAATATCCAATTTAGGCGACTCGTTTATTTTAGCCGGGATAAGCGTTTTTAACCTCTCCGGGGCAATTGTTACCAGCCAATTCATAAACCGGGGCCTAAGCTGATAATACCAGTTGAACCAACGGTATTTGAGCAGGTTTTTTTCGTCAAAGCGTTTTACGCTGAAGGCATGCTGTAAAAAGTAATCTTTGGGGTAATCGTAATAAAGTCCCCAGTTTTCGGGTTTATCACCGGGCTCATGACCTGGGTCATAAACGGTACCAAACAGGTAATCCCAAAATGAAAACTTGGTAGAGAAGTTGGCATGAAAAACTTCCTGGTAATTGGCGTGATGCCATAAATGCAATTGGGGCGAGTTAATGATATACTTAAGCTTGCCCATGTTTACCTTGATATTGCCGTGTATAAACATACCAAACATGGCATCTAACATAGCTTTTATCGGTATAACTATCGGGTTTGCACCTAACAAAATGATAGGCGCAAACTCAATAGTTTGATTGATGACGATCTCCATAATATGCGAACGCGAGCCGGCCAGAAAGTCAACCTCCTTGCCGGAATGGTGCGCCTCATGAATACGCCAGAAAAATTTATTTGAATGCTGAAAGCGGTGAAACAAATAAATATAAAGGTCATGCGTAAACAAGAAAAACAAAACTTGCAATGCTACAGGCCAATTACTTATTAAATGCAGATGCGACAGATCAAAATGTGCCTCTAAGGGCTTAATGATATAATCGAAAATAAGGATCTTTAAAAAGTAGCTTTGTATCAGTGTATACCACACTAAATCAATCCAAAACCCTTCCCTGAAAAATTTTAAACCTTTTCTGTAAGGCGAAATCCGTTCCCAGGCAATGATGAATCCTATCCAGCAAAAAAGGATAATGGATGTAATTATGGTAGTTAGTTTTTCCGGAGACATTATTATTTAACGCTTGGTTTCTCTTTGTATTCGTCGCTGATGTTTACCCTTAAACGCTTCATTGGCGCAAGTTCTGATTCATAAACACGTTTTTCACCATCACCTGCCGCTGTTTCTACATCTCTGATATCACGTACCAGGCGTTGTAACCCTTGTGGCTCAACAGAAGCGGCGTGGTCAGAGCCCCACATGGCACGGTCAAGCGTAAAGTGACGCTCAACAAAGGTTGCGCCCATAGCCACAGCACCTACCGTAGTTGCCAGACCTGTTTCATGGCCCGAATAACCGATAGGGATGCCCGGATATTTGTTTTCCAGGGTCTGGATCATTTTCAGGTTAAGCTCTTGCGGAGGGCATGGATAAGCCGAAGTTGAATGAGCGATAAATAACGGATAATTTTCGTCAAACGCGTTGATATAATCCATAGTTGTTTCGATTTCTTTCATGGTCGACATACCGGTTGAAAGCATTAGCGGTTTACCAGTTTCCAGAATTCGCTGGATTAAAGCGAAGTCGGTTAATGATGCAGATGCCAGTTTGTACAGGATAGTATCAAATTGCTCCATAAAATCAACAGATGGTGCGTCCCAGGCAGATACAAACCAATCGATACCTACTTTTTTGCAGTATTGGTCGATGGTTGCATATTCGGCTATACCAAATTCGGTTTTGCGTTTGTAGTCGATGTACGTTATACGGCCCCATGGGGTATCGCGCATAATTTCCCACTGATCGCGTGGTACACAGATTTCCGGTGTGCGTTTTTGAAATTTAACGGCATCGGCTTTAGCAGCCACAGCCTCATCAATTAATTTTTTGCAAATTTCAAGCGAACCATTGTGGTTAATGCCAATTTCGGCAATGATATAGCTTGGCTGGCCTTTGCCAATTACACGGCCATTTTGCAAAGTGATGCTGCCATTTCTTGTACCTGATAGGTATTTGTCGCTTTTAGCTTCGATGATCATCTCGGCAAATTCACGGAAACAGCCACCACCGCCATTTAATGAGCTTACAAAATCAACCTGCGCTTTAACATGTGGTAAAGCATCGGCAGGAGATGCAGTAAGGCCGGCCAGTTTCATCACCTCCAGGTCGTTATAATCATCACCTATAAAAGCAACTTCGTTAGGTTGCAGACCTAAACGGCTGCAGATTTCTTTAAAGGTAGTTGCTTTATCTTTTATACCTAAATGCAGTTCGGTGATGTGTAATTTTTCGGCTCTTTTAATTAATGATGGCGAGTTTTCGCCGGTGATAATGCCTGTTTCTACACCAGCAAATTTGCGAAGGCGTTCAACCCCCATACCATCGCGCATGCTGAATTTCTTTAAAAGCTCGCCGTCATGATTGTAGTATACTCCGGCATCTGTTAAAACCCCATCGTTGTCGGTAAGCAATAATTTAATGCCTGCCGCCTTTTGTTTCAAAATCTCGTTCATAATAGTTGGTTTAAATTAAATAGCTGTCCACCCTCCGTCTACAACCAGGTTAGCGCCGGTCATATAAGCCGATGCCTCACTGGCCAGGAATATAAGCGCGCCCTGATAGTCTGACGCTTTGGCCATGCGGCCCAATAAAGTTTTTGCTGAATAGTTCCCTATAAAATCTTCGGTTTGCCCGGCTTCAACGCCGCCAGGAGAAAGGGTATTTACCCTAACGCCGGTATGTCCCCAATAGGCTGCCAAGAAACGCGTAAAATTGATGATAGCACCTTTAGTAACCGGATAGGCTGCCGACTTGTAAAAAGTTTGCTGCCCGTGCGCATCGCGGTAAATACTTTGATCAGGGCCAACCATACCATAGGTTGATGCTATGTTGATGATACTGCCGCTGTGTTGCAAAGCCATGTGCGTGCCAAATACCTGCGAGCATAAAAACACCCCGGTAATATTTACATTAAGCGATTGCTGGAAAGCCTCCAATGGATAGTTTTCAAACGCAGATAGCTCCTTGGCCATGGCCGGGTTCTCGAACTTATCGTTAATGGCAGCGTTATTCACCAGTACATCAACCGAATCATATTTATCAAGTGCCGCGTTTAGCGCGTCAATCAGTGATTCTTTGCTGGTTACGTCAACGCCCAAGCCTAAATGGTTATCGCCCAGTTGTGCAGCAAATGTTCTGGTTTCTTCGGCGTTTATATCGGCTGCTATTACGTTTGCACCTGCCGCCACAAGGGCCTCGCAGTGTTTACGCCCGATAAGCCCCAGCGCGCCGGTTACCACGGCGGTTTTGCCTTTTAATGAAAACAGATCCATGATTTAGGCTATGCTTTTAGGTTTGATGTTGTAATTGCTCACCTTACGGAAAACGGCCTCTAACACTTCACCTTTTAGTTGATCTTTGATATTACCGCTTTCGATAGCCGCTTTCAGCAATGGCAATACATCACGGTAAGCAGTAAGGATGTAGTCGATATCCTCAGTGGTGTGGCTATAGCACATGTTGTGGAAACCTGCCCAAAGTATGCCGCGTTTTATCATTTCCTGCTGCATGAAAGTTTTTACTTCAAGTCCGTTACCGGCATCGGGAGTAAAGGTTACCATGCTACGGCAGTTAAAGCCAATACAGCGGGTGTATTTATCAACGCCTAATTCAATGGCAAGGCTGTTGTAACCATCTTTCAATAAAGCACCATGCTCATCAAGGTATTGCGGTACCTTTTTATCGCGAAGCTCATTGATGGTAGCAATGCAAGCCGCTAATGATAGAGCTTCGCCGCCAAACGTGGTATAGCTGAATACTTCGGAGTTGAAAAGCTCCATTACGTCGGCACGACCGGTTAACAATGCTATCGGCATACCGTTGGCACATGCTTTTGAGAATACGGCCAGATCCGCTTTAACATTAAAGTACTCCTGTGCGCCGCCCACTGCCACGCGGAAACCTGTCCACATTTCATCAAAAATGAGCAGGGTGCCGTTAGCTTTACATACTTCGGAAAGCTCCTGAAGGTAACCGGGTTTTGGTGCTTCAAAAATGAAGGGCTCCAGTATCAGGGCGGCAACGGTTTCATCTAAAGCGGCTTTTACCGATTCTATATCGTTATATTCAAAAGTATAGGTGAGGTCCTGGATAGCTTCAGGAACACCAGAGTTACGGCTGGTAATACCAATGTACCAATCATGCCAGCCATGGTAACCACAGCAAAATACCTTATCGCGGCCGGTGAATGCACGGGCTACACGAATAGCGGCAGAACAAACATCAGCGCCTGTTTTAGAAATTTTTACTGCTTCGGCATTAGGCACAACCTGTTGTACCAGCTCGGAAAGCTCAACCTCCAGCGGGTGCATCAATGAAAAAGTGATACCATCATTCAGTTGCTGGCGGATAGCTTCGTCAACAGCAGGGTAGGCGTAACCCAAAGAAATTGGGCCGATAGCAGAGTTTAAATCGATGAATTCGTTGCCGTCAACGTCCCATACGTGCGATCCTTTACCTTTTACAAGGTATTTTGGCGCTACACCCTTGGTAAATTGTCCCGGGCCTTTAGCCAGGGTTTGGGTAACCGGTTTCTGAACTTTTAAAGCACGTTCGTATAATTTATCCGATTCGGTGATGTTCGGATAATTGTTGTTTAGCTCAATTTTATTAGCCATGATCAATATTTTTATTCTGAAAATTCAGGTGTTAAAATTTGTGGTTGGTTGTGGGCAGTTTGGTAGCCCAGTATTTTTTCGGCAATCTGTTTGCCTGTAAAACCTTCATGCTCTAATACAGAAGGAAGCAGTGCCGGCCTGAACCATTTTTCGTTCAATGCCATAGGCAATACATTGGCCGTTGTGCGGTGTTTTAATAAAACCTCGGCCACAATGGTGTAAAGACCGCCTGTTAAAAAATGGTCCTCAAGTGTAACTACCAGCTTGCTTTGTGCCGATGCTTTGAGTATAGCCTGCTCATCAACAGGTTTCAGGCTGCGCATGTTGATCAAGCCAACAGAAAGGCCTTCGCTTTTCAGCATTTCAACGGCTATCAGCGCCTGCTCAAACAGCAAACCATAGGTTAAGATGGTTACGTCGCTGCCCTCTGATATCACTTCGGCCTTGCCCGGAGTAAAAGGCTCGTGTATATAAGTGGTTTTGCGCGTGTTGATGCGGGTGTACGCCGGGCTTTTGCTTTCCCAGATCTGGGGCAGCATTTTTACCAGGTCGTCTTCATCGGCCGGTGCAAATACGGTTACATTAGGGATGCCCCTCATAATCGAGATATCTTCAATAGCCTGGTGAGTTGGCCCGTTACCATCCGATAAAAAGCCGGGGATGAATGAGCTTAGCTTAACCGGTAAATTGGCTATGCCAACATCGGTACGTACAAACTCAAACGCGCGCATGGTTAAAAAGGCGGCGAGCGCGTGTACAACGGGTGTACGGCCACGCAATGCCAGACCGGCTGCCGCGCCAATCATGGTTTGCTCAGTAATACCTGTATCAATAAAACGTTTGCCTAATATGCCGGGCAGGTTGCGTACCAATGCGCGGTTTTCGGCGGTCATTACAATCACCTGCTCATTGGCAAGGGCTGTTTGGGTTAAAAGTTCTTCGTAACTCATCTTATCGCACCACTAAAGTTTCTGATGTTAATGTTGTATTGTGCTGGCCATGCAGCTCTAATAAAAGCTGTTCAATCTCGTCTGCATTGAAATTGCAGAACCACCTGTCGGCGCGTTCCTGTATGCTTGGCAGGCCTTTACCACGCACGGTATCGGCAATAATTACATTGAGTTTTCCGGCCTGGAAAGGGAAGGCGCCGAAGGCTTGATCAAGCTCGGCAAAACTGTGCCCGTCTATTCTTTTAACTGCCGCGCCAAAAGCCTCAAACTTATCGGCAAGCGGCTCCAGCGGGATCAGGTCTTCTGTACGCATATTGGCCTGGAAGTGGTTACGGTCAACCACAAACAGCAGGTTATCCAGTTTATAAGCATTGGCTACCAGCATGGCTTCCCAGCAGGTGCCTTCGTTAAGCTCGCCATCACCCAAAATACAAATCACTTTGTTTGTACTGCCGCTGATCTTCAAATCCATAGCGACACCAATAGCTACCGAAGGCAAATGGCCTAATGAACCTGAATGGAATTCGATGCCCGGAATTTTGGTGTTGGGGTGCCAGTAAATATGATCGTTAAGTAAAAGGTGATTTTTTAAACGCTCTTTCTCTAACAAGCCTAACTCGGCGAAGGTGCCGTACAAGGCAGGCACGTCATGACCTTTGGAAAGGAAAAGGTAATCACGCTCCGGATTGTTAAGGTTATCCTTGTTAATATTTAAAAAACGATTGTATAAATAAACGATCAGGTCTACCGCTGATAATGATGCGCCTGTAAAACACCCGCCGTCGGTAGACATGCGGATGATATGCTCCCGCACTTTCAGAGCGGTGTCTGTTAATTCCTGGTAATTGTTGTTCTCCACTGTTATCATTCGCTTTGTTATAATTCCTGTAAGTTTTTTGTGGGCGCCTGTTTGGTTTGGGCAGATGTGATGGTTTTCAATTCATCTACATGATGCCTGTACCAGTTTACCCCCGCGTATTGCGCGTTTATATTGTAGATCTCGGGCTTTTGATTAAGCAGGTTAAGGATATCATCGCATGAGAATTGATTATTATCGGCATACAACTCCCTGAATACACGTTCTATAAAATAATAGTCCTCTGCATAATCAATAGTGAACCGGTGCGACATGGAATAATCCAAGCCCGTAGGCCAGCTTACGTTGCCTATCCTGAATAATTGTGGGTTTTCCCATATATAAGGAGTGGTATGCTCCAGTTCCAGTTCACGGTTTGCGTTTTCCCAGGCTTTGGTGAGGCAAGCAATGGTCATGATCTCCACATCATTGCCGTCGGGGTAAGTGGCCGGGTGCAGGTTACTTACAAAATCAAAATCGTTCTGGTTGGCAAAAAAATAGTCCAGCACATGATCAATAATAAGAGGATCAATTAGCGGGCAATCAGAGGGGATTTTTAATACGATATCGGCATGATGAAGTTTCGCGGCCTGGTAGTGCCTGTCGAGCAGGTTATTCAGGCTGCCCCGGTAATAAGGAATACCGATGTTGATGGCTTCACTGATGATAATATCATCGTCCGGTGTTTCGGATGTGGCTATGATAATTTCGGCTTCATGACGGATCATTTTAAGCCGTTCAATCATCCTGGCAAGCAGGCTTTTGCCTAATATAGGCAGCATTACCTTACCCGGCAGCCGGCTTGATGCCATGCGGGCCTGTACTACTATAAGGATCTTGTTTTTCACGGTAAAATGATTACCAATTAGCTATTAGTTCTTCAGTTAACTCAGGCTCCGGCCGGCTAACATGGTATTTATCCATAGCCAGTTGCGGATCAAAGCTTTCTTTATTGCCATCGTGTTTTAAATAGCCACGGCAAATAGCAGCGATATTTCTTGCCGATACACCATCGTTCTGTATCGGTGTAAGGCGTTTAAGTTCATTAATATCAAAAAGTGAATGAACCTTTTTGCCTAAAGCAATGCCGGTATAAACCACGGTTGAGTATTGAGTAATGAGCTCACAGCAGTTAGCTATCATGTGGTTGGTATTGCCTTTGCTGTATACCAATGTACCGGCCGGGGTGTTGGCGTAGATTTCCTTTTCGGCGCGGGCGACGTTCTCATTAGGGTGAAGCTTAAAGAGCAAGGGACGGCCATTAGCGATTTTTACTGCCTTTTTTATAAAAGCTATCCGGTTTTCAATGCGGAAGGTTTCGCGCATATCTGTAGTGGCCACCATAACATAGTTGTGGTGCGGAAAATCATTATTAATATGCTGAACCAGGTTGTCATAATTCGGCATACCGGTAACCACAATTTTGCGTTCCTCGGTGCCTTTACCCATAAAGTATTGCTTGTAGCCTGTTGATGCAGCGCAGTAAACATCACATATGTTTGATGATCCGTTTAATGAGGTATTGCCGCAAAGTGTAGGCGGAAGCTTTAGGGCTTTAACAACACCGCTCCAGGGGGTATAACGATCAATCATACCTTCCTGCACCCAAATGGTTTTACTGTTACGCATGCGTGGCGGCACAATCAAGTCGGTACAAAATACAACAAGGTCGTATTGGTTTTTCTTTGCTCCAAAGTCAATCTGTAAACCGTTTTGTTGAAGATAATCTTCGGAGATAAGCCTGAATTTGTTAGAAAGTACCGTGCCGCTAAGTAGCGTAGTTTTATTTATAATATTATTTAAAGTAGCGTTATCAGTAAACAACTGGCTAAACCAGCAATCAAATTCAGGCAGCTCATTGGCTATCTGGTGCATTTGCGTGGTTTGGTTAATTGAACCGGTAATGAATAATATTTTCTTCATCCTTTTATTTCAATTAGCGATAGATCCCTGAAATTTTGTTTGTGAAAGGCATTAAGGTATAACCCGATTTTGTAAAGATTCTGTAGTTATTAGGCGCGAAAATTGATCGGGCGGCAAGCGCAGTAATATTGTCAGGTTGAATAATTATCATATCAAGTATCAAAATATCGCAGCTGCACCCACTTTACAAATTCCTTATCCAGAATTTAAATAAGTGGTCGCGACCACGCCCATGTCCGGCTAAAACTTACGATTTGATAAATGTAGGAGGGCAATTTTTAAATAATGAGAACCCAAAGTTATCAAATCGTTAAGCCGTGACATGCAGTAAATTATTTATTAACAAACGTTACGCGCTGTTAATTGCTTTAAACAGAGCGTTATAACGCAGGAGAGAAACAATAAAATATCAGAAATGCAGTAGGGTTAACTGAAATACAAGTTACAATCAAGTTTACATTATTGCAAAATTTTTCTTACAAAGTGTTTTTCGACTGTTAGAAAAGCTAATTTTACTGGTTTTGCCATTGAAAAAATCCGTACCTAAAAATAAAGGGTTTTATGCCGGCAAGGTATCTGTATTTATGCAAATGATGAGCGTGATCCTGCAATCTTATTTAACGGCAATCTGATTATAAAGATTGGTTAAACCATTATCTTAAATATAATGAGCATAGCGGTAATAAATAACACAATCATCCCGCCAAGAAAAAGATAATCGGCTACGGCTTCTGTACGCCCTCCCTGTTTAATGTTCCCCCTGATGGAAAGGAATGAAAGGATACAGCTCAGCATAAAGAAAACAAGTGCTACGGTTACCGTTTCATCAATATAAGTACGTTCGGAGAGTTTCAGGAATTTTAATGAAGTAAGTACTACAAAACATAAGCCCAGCAAATTTGATGCAGCGTTAAGGATATGGGGCGATTTATCGTTGCGGATCATAGTATATAAGGAGTGCCGGGCATAAAACTAATAAAATATAGATCAAGCAGAATTTTAATTGTCAGAAAATATTTGATCTTCAATATCAGTAGTTAAGGGCATAACTTATGGGCCGGTGTGCAAAATACTCAAGGATTGATTATTTTTATCGAAATATTGGATGTCAATGGCCAGTAGCTGAAAGCTGTTATTTAAGAATAGTTGTTGTTTATTTAGGTTCGTGCCTTTTTAAATAACGATATATCGCCACTTATACTGTTTCGCTGTTTGTTAATATGTTGCTATATAGATAGTTGCGTGTTTGGTACGTATCTTGTAAACAGCTTATAATATTTAAGTTCCTACATCTTAAACACATTACCTCATGACAAAAAAGATACTTACCTTTTTATTCCTTACAGGCTCGGCGGTGTACGCAAATGCACAGGCTATCGCGACATCGGCCTGGCAAAAATTTCCGGATAGCACAGTTGTTAGTGTTCATGCCTCATACGATGATGTTAGTGGTATCCATCGTTGGTTGTTTGGTGAAAATTATCGTAAAGACTGGGCCATGAAAGTGAAGCTGCCCATCATCAGGTTATCGCAGGTGAACGGTGGATTAAGCCCGATAAAGCAGGGCGGAGGAATGGAATCCAAATCATTAAGGCTGGAAGATAAAACCGGCCGCGAGTGGGTATTGCGCAGCGTTGAAAAAACACCTGATAAGCTGCTGCCCGAAAACTTACAGGGAACATTTGCGGTTGATTGGGTTGGTGATGAGTTTAGCGGCCAGCATCCGTACTCTGCATTAATAGTACCGCCCCTTGCCGAAGCGGCGCGTGTACCTCATGCCAACCCAATTATAGGTGTTGTGGCCGAAGATCCCGCACTTGGACAATATAGTAGGTTATTTGTTGGAACGGTATGTTTAATAGAGGAGCGCGAACCCACCGGTTCCTCTGACAATACTTTAAAAATGGAAGGGCAATTACTTAAAAGCTATGATAACAGGCTTGACGGCGAAACGTTTTTGCGTGCCCGGATGCTTGATCTGTTAATGGGCGATTGGGACAGGCACGAAGATCAATGGCGCTGGGCCGATACTAAAAATGGTAAAGGGAAAACTTATACCGCTGTACCTCGCGATCGCGACCAGGTATTTCACGTTACGCAAGGCGTATTTCCGAGTATTGCTGCGTTGCCTTGGATAGATCCCTTGCTTGAGAATTTCACCGGAGATATTCCGAGGGTGAAATTTTCTCTTTTCAAAACACGTTTCATGAAGCAGTATCCGGATGCGCAAATAAGCTATGAGCGCTGGATGCAGATTGCCAACGAATTTGTTAAAGCCGAAACTGACGCGGTACTTGAAGAGAGTTTGAAACGCCTGCCTGCAGAAAGCTATAAATTCAGGCATGACGAACTTCTGGCCATAATGAAAAAACGTCGCGATAACATCCCGGCAGCAATGAGTGAGTATTATAAGTTTATAAACCGGATTGTGGATATCCGTACTACGGATAAAAGTGAGCTGATAACTGTTGCAGATGCTCCTGATAAAGCAATGCGTATAACTATTAATAAACTGAACAAGGATGGCGAAACCAAAGATCAGTTTATGGATATGGTATATAAGCCGGAAATTACCAAAGAAATAAGGTTATACGTTTCGGCCGGAGACGACCACGTCGTTATTAATAATACCAGTTCGCCAATTAAGTTGCGGCTTATTGATAGCATAGGAAGCAAAACAGTTGAGGTTAAGCAATCTGTAAATACAATTAAATTTTACGGGCGTAAAGACAGTACCAATTTTACCGGTGATGTTAATAAGTTGAGCAGGCATCTATCAAACGATACCTCAAATACACAGTTTTTGCCAACCAACTTATATAATGTATGGATGCCGCTTGCAACAGCAGCTTTAAATAAGGATGATGGCTTTTTACTTGGTCTCGGTTTTCAATACACAGGGCACGACGGGTTCCGTAAACTTCCTTACTCAACGTTGCAGCAGGTTATGATCACGCATTCGTTTGCTACAGATGCCTTCAGGATCAAATATAGGGGCGAGTGGATAGATGCCATTGGTAAAGCCGATTTTACCATGCAGGCCAATATCCAGTCTCCGGATAATACAGTAAACTTTTTTGGTCTGGGTAATGAAAGCGCCCTGAGTAAATTTCCGGGTTATCGCACTTATTACCGTACACGGTATGATATTTACCAGTTTGATCCGGCTTTACGCTGGCATACCGGCAAAAACAGTGATATCAGTGTAGGCCCTTCGTTTCAGTTTTATCATCTTGATCTATCACAAAATACCGGACGCTTTATTAACCAAACATCGCTCATTAAATCTTACGATAGCTTAACAGTTGGAAAAGATAAAGCACACCTTGGTGCGCTGATAAATTATACTACAAACCAGCGTGATAATAATATCCTGCCCACAAAGGGGTATTATTTTACTGTAACGGTACAAGGTTATGAAGGGTTAAACAGTTACTCTAAATCATTTGTACAGATCAGGCCTGAGTTTACTTATTACCAAAAATTAACTCCGGGTGGGGCCATCGTATTATCTGACCGTGTTGGCGGTGGTGTGAGCTTTGGTAAGCCGGCCTTCTATCAATCTATGTTTTTGGGCGGACAGGGTAACTTGCTCGGCTACCTGCAAAACCGTTTCGCGGGTAAGCACATGGTGTTTAACAATTTGCAGGGACGTATTAAACTTGCAGACATTGCCAGCTATATTATACCTGGCCAGTTAGGTTTGGTAGGCTTTTATGATGCAGGCCGCGTTTGGATAGAGGACGAGCACTCAGATAAATGGCATACCGGTACCGGTGGCGGTTTGTATTTTGCCCCGGCCAGCTTAACGGTGCTGCAAATATTGGCAGGCCATTCAAGCGAGGGATGGTATCCTTATATATCGCTTAATTTCAGGCTTTAATTAACCTTTGCGAAAGCTGGTATAAAGTATAAAGAAAAGAGCCGGAATCTGATCAGAAAGATTTCGGCTCTTTTTGTTATTGTTTGGTTTTGAGTTGGTTATGTTGTGTGTGTGCCAAAATATACTAATGTTAAAAGAATTAAGGAATATTTAACATTAAGTGGTGAAATGCCCCTGAAAAATACATTTCTTCATAAATCCTTATTCCTATCTTATTAATATGAAAATCCTTTCTTAATACTGCCCGGGTAGTTTTGTTTCAAACTAACTGTATTGCAATGAAACAAAATTTACTTAAAATTTCACGATTGCTGCTGGTTATGATAGTTTGCATGTTTACTTATAGTAGCCTGCAAGCTCAAACCTTAACAATCAGGGGTATCGTTTTAGACGATAACAATCAGCCGCTTCCGGGTGTAAGCGTGACAATTAAAGACACCAAACAAGGCGGCCTTACCAACGAAGGTGGTCGTTTTACCATATCAGCAAGCAAAGGTCAAACGCTTGTTTTCCATACTATCGGTTTTACTACCCAGGAAGTAGTAATAGGTACAGAAGTTTATATTTCTGTTAACTTAAAATCTGATACCAAAGCTTTATCTGAGGTTGTGGTAACAGCCCTGGGCGTTAAAAAAGAGTTTCAAAAATTAGGTTATTCACAATCACAGGTTAGAGGTGACGCGATGACAACAGCGCGTGACGCAAACCCTTTAAACTCACTGTCTGGTAAAATTGCCGGTTTAAGTATTGGTGCGAATGCTGAATTTGCAGGTGCTCCAACAGTGGTATTACGTGGTAGTAAAGACGTATTATATGTAGTTGACGGCGAGCCGGTAAACTCCGATACATATGATTACAATGCCGATGACGTTGAAACTTACACCGTACTGAAAGGCCCTAACGCGGCAGCTCTGTATGGTTTCCGCGGTATCAACGGTGCTATCATCATCACTACCAAAAGAGGTTCAAAAGATAAAAAAGGCTGGCAGGTTGATTTCAACAGTACTACCGAGCTGGAAAAAGGCTTCCTGGTATTGCCAAAAAGCCAAACCGAGTATGGTCGTGGTAGTAACTTTGCCTATACTTACGGTAACGTATTATATGATAACACGCAGCGTTTGCCTGAGTGGGGCCCTCGTTTTGATGGCGTTTTCCAAACACAACAATATGACAGCCCTTATGATCCTGCAACAGGTATCAGGCAAAAAACACCTTGGGTAGCACGTGGTGCAAAAAACTTTGAAAATTTTGTGCAAACCGGTGTTACCAGTACCAACTCATTATCAATCGCGGCCAGCGGATCAAACTATGATATGCACATTTCTTATGGCCATACTTATCAAAAAGGTGATTTTCCTAACACTAAATTAAATATCGACAACTTTAAAATAGCTGCGGGTTACGATATTACCCCAAAACTGCGTGTTGAAGGTGATTTGAACCTTAACCAGTTATATTCTCCAAACATTCCTGACGTTGATTATAGCCCTCAAAGTTATGTATACATGTTTAAGGTATACGGCTCTGCAGATTATGATGTAAACGCGCTAAAAAATATCTACCAGGGTCCACAGGGTGTTCCTGGTTTGCAGCAGTATGCTCAGGAATATGGTCGTCTGAATAACCCTTACTTTATCGCCGATAAATGGCTTAAAGGCAGAACCAAACAAACTATTTACGGATCATTAAAGCTTAGCTACAAAATCACTCAGGATTTGAACGTTAGCTTACGCGAAGCTTTGAATACCTATGATGAGCAAAATACGGAGCAGGTACCTGCAGGCGCCAACCTTAACCAATACCTTTCATGGTATACTTTTGGCTGGTATGGCGATTACAGGCAGGACGACCGTAACCTGTTAGATAACAATACCGACCTTACCTTTACTTACAACCACAAATTTGGTGACTGGAATATCTCTGGTTTATTAGGTGGTAATGCAAGGTCATTCTCATACAAATCTGACTGGGGTACAACTCAGGTGTTGGCCTTGCCGGGTGTATATAACCTTAACAACTCTGCCGGTAAACCTTATATCTACAATTTTGATTCAAAAATGCAGGTATACAGCGGTTACTACTCGTTTGATTTTGGTTACAAAAACTACTTCAGCATTAATACTACAAACCGTGTAGACCACCTGTCAACCTTACCTTCAGGTAACAACACGTTCTTCTATCCGTCAGTAGCTATCAGTAGTGTAGTTGGCGATTATATTAAATTGCCTGAGTTTATCTCATTTTTAAAAGTACGCGGTTCATTTGCCGACGTAAAAGGTGGTTTAACTTCACCAACCATCGGTACTTCATATAATGCTTTAAATTCAACCGCATTAGGTACTGGCTGGAACTCAAAACCGGTTACCGGATTATTAGGTTACGGTACCGAGTTATATACTCCATACAACGGTCCAACTTACCTGAATGCTTCTCCTATCGCTACCGGAACTTTCTACAACGGTACGCCTTCGGTTACTTTATCAAATACAATCTCAAACGACAAAATCAAACCTTTCGATGTTAAATCATACGAAGCTGGTTTTGACGCCAAATTCTTAGGAAACCGTTTAGGTTTAAACGGTACTTACTTTACTACCGAGAACGGTCCTAACATTTTCCCATTGGGTGTAGCTACTTCAACTGGTAACACAAACCAATTGGTGAACGGTGTAACTACCCGTAAAAGAGGTTTTGAGATTGAGTTGATGGGTTCTGTATTGAAAAATCCTAACGGCCTTAACTGGGATGTTAACGTAAACTACTCAACTTACAAAGAAACTATTAAATCAATTTATCCGGGCGTATCTACCCTACAGCAAAACAACCATAACTATGTTGTTGGCGACAGGCCAGACGCTATCTACGGTACCAAATTTGTAAGAGATGGTAATGGTAATATCGTTAACACTTATTCGGTTGATGCAAGCGGTAAAGTATCAGGTGGTGTACCGTTAACTTCACCAGGTGGTATAAGCAACCAGGGCTTATTAGGTTATGCTAATCCTGATTTCTCTTTTGGTATCACCAATACATTCACTTACAAAGGCTTTATCTTAAGCTTCCAGTTTGATGGCCGTATAGGTGGTAAAATTTATGACAGAACTTACTACCAGGCAATGAACGGTGGTACCGACCTGGAAACTGCAACCGGCGCATTTGGTGCAGCCCGTTTAGCTGAGTGGAACAGCACTAAAGAAGGTACTGTAGGTGCAACTCCATCATATGTTGGTCCGGGCGTTCACATTGTAAGCGGTACGCCAGTATTTGTTGGTGGCCAGATAGCTAACTTAAAAGACCTGACTTTTGCTCCTAATACCATTCCTGTAACAGTACAGAGCTATGTATCAAGTGGTATCGGTGGTAATTTTGATGAATACTACATGATCAGCCGTTCATATGCAAAATTACGTGAGGCAAGCATTGGCTATTCATTACCTGCAAGCATCTTAAGAGGCTCATTTATCAAGAAAGTAACTTTCTCAGTAGTAGGTAGAAACTTGCTTTATTTTGCAGCACGTAAAGATATTGACCTTGACCAGTTTGCATCAGGCTACAACGCGTCAGATCGTAGTTTGGTTGGTGGAAATGGTGGAAGCGACCTTGAAAGCCCAACAGCCCGTCGCTTTGGTTTCAACCTCCATTTAACATTCTAATTATCACATTGATTTAAAGAAAATTTATGAAAATAAAATCATTAATCCCATTCGCCTTGTTGTTAACAATGGGCATGGTATCGATAACCAGCTGTCAGAAAGGGGATTTGATCAATAACCCCAACGTGGCAGGCTCCAGCTCAATAGTGCCTTTGTCATTATTGCTGAACCACCTTACCGCAACATTGATCCGCAGCGATGAGCAGCCTTTTGGTTATACTTCTGTTGCCGATCAATACATTGTTGCTAACTATTCGTACTACAGGGGTACCAACACCTATAACTTAGGTAACAGTGCCGATAGTTACGATATATTAAAGTATGCTTTGAAACTTGAGCAACAGGCTACAGCTCAGTTAGGTAATCAAACCAATAAATACTATGCTTTGGGCGAGTTTTTTAAAGCCTATTCAGGTGTTTGGTTAAGCCAAAGGGTAGGGGACATTCCGTTTTCACAAGCAGGTGATCCGTCTAACCTTACTCCTAAATATGATACACAGCATGATGTTTATAAGGCAGCACTTGCTCAACTGGAAACTGCTAATACATTAATTGGTGCATTGGTAACCGCTAACCCAAGCCTTGCCAATACCGCTATTGATGCTAATAGCGGCGATATTTTTGGCCTTACCTATCAGCAATGGCAAAAGGTGATCAATGCTTACCGTTTGCGTATCCTGATCAGCTTAAGCAAACGTGCTACCGATAATACCGATTTGCAGATTCCTCAACAGTTTGCAGCTATATTGGGTAACTCAACCAAGTATCCGCTTATGACCGGCAATGGTGATAACCTGGTTTATCGTTTCAACGCGGTTAACCGTTATTCAACTTTTTCACTGGGCTTAAACCCTTACAATAATTTTGCTAACCCAGGCAGTACTTATATCAATATCGAAACTTCAACATCAGATCCGCGTTTGTTCGTGACTTCAACACCTGCTCCATTACAGATCAGCGGTGGTAAAGCTATCGGCGATTTCTCGGCCTACGTTGGTTCTGATATAAACCAGGCGCAACCAGCCTTGTTGACCAACTCAAATAACGGTGTTTATTCATTCAGCAACTACACCCGTTACTATGTTTCGGCAACCGGTGCCAATGCCGAGCCGTTTGTATTTATCGGGTACTCTGAAATGTGCTTTAACATTGCCGAAGGTATCAACAGGGGATGGGCTACAGGCAGCACCTCAACCTGGTATAACAACGGTATTAATGCGTCATTAGCATTATACGGTTTAACTAATGGCCAGTCTTTAACTGTTACCTTCCCAATTTCATCAACCGAGCCTTCAATTAACCCTAAAAATCTTAAGCAAGGCGATACCTGGGGTACAGCCACTGTAGACCTCCCTTCATTTATGGCTAAAGTTGCTTATGCAGGTGATAACGCGGCTGGTTTAGCACAGATCCTTACCCAAAAATATATTTCTATGTTTAACAACTCGGGCTGGGAGGCATTCTATAACTTCAGGAGAACAGGTATACCTGCGTTTACCCAGGGTGGTAGCGGTATTGGTACACCAAACAACCTGATCCCTCGTCGCTGGTTGTATCCTGCCTCTGAAGGCGCATACAACGCGGCAAATAATAAAGCAGCGCTGTCATCGCAATTTGGTGGCACCGATGATCCTACTAAGGATACCTGGTTAACTAAATAATAAAAACCACTAAACTAAAACTTTAACAGGGGCACTAACAAGTGTCCCTGTTTTATAATTTAAAAGGATATGAAGAACATAGTTTTATCAATATTGACCGTTGTGGCCCTTGCGGGCAGTGTAAACGCCCAGGTAGTAGACAGTGCTAAGCGCAAAGTTGAATTACAGGGAGCGGTAAATTTCCGCGATCTGGGTGGTTACACTACAAAAGACGGACATCATGTAAAGTGGGGTAAAATATACCGCAGTGCCGATATGAGCAAACTTACCGATCAGGATCTGGCAACGTTAGCCGAACGTAAAATTGCTTACGATGTTGATTTGCGTGGTACGCAGGAATCAAAACAAGCGCCCGACCGCATGAATCCCAATACCGATTATGTTTTATGCCCTGCGGGAAGCGATAACGTAGGCAATATGATGCAAAGCTTTAAAGGTAAAACTCATGGCGACTCGATCATGGTAGATTATTATAGCAATACAACTTACCTTGCCGACAGGTATAAACCGTTTTTTGGTAAACTGCTGGCTATGCCCGAAGATAAAAGCCTGGTATTTCATTGCACTGCTGGTAAAGACCGCACAGGCATCGGCGCTGCGCTGCTGTTATATAGTTTAGGTGTGCCGTACGAAACCATTATGAAGGACTACGAAGCCTCAAACTATTATCGCGCAGCTGAAAATGAAAAAATGGCTAAGCAAATGGTTCAGTTCATGAAAGTGAATGAAGGTGTGGCTAAAGATGTGGTGGCTGTAAAAAAAGAATACCTTGATGCTACCTTCACTGCCATCAAAAAGCAATACGGATCAGTTGATAACTATCTTAAAACACAGGTAGGGTTAACTAACAATGATATCAAAGCGCTTAAAGCTAAATTCTTAGAATAGCTATTATCTGATTAAGCTTTTTTTTGTAAACTACAAAGAGCGGGGGAACAAGACCTGCTCTTTGTAGTTTTTTTATTTTACATCATTCTTCATCAGTAGGTATAGCCTGCCACGCGGCAAACAAACCAGCCTTCCCGTTACCAAATACTATATGATTTCTTTGTAGTAAATTTATTTCTTTATGATTAATTTTTATTTCCTTTTTTGCTCGCTTGTTTTAAGTTGAAATAAACTTTCTGTAAAGTTAATAATTGATGCATTTAAACTGAACAATTTGAACAGTCGTACCGTATAAAAAGACACCTGATTATTGTTATAGCGGTAGCCAGACTATTTTTTACCCTGAATATAAAATGGTTTGACAAATAGAAGCTTTAGCAACCTCATCATTTAGTGAATTGATTTTAAGGCTTTGTGAAAGTTCATGAACAACCGTTTATTAGTATTATTATTCCTGTTATTGTCATTTAAAGCAAAAGCGCAAAACTGCACTTTGAATGTCAATCTCACGGCAACGTCAACCACCATCTGTTCGGGCAGTTCTGTGGTGTTAACAGCCGAAGCTACTTCGGGGACCGCGCCGTATACCTATTTGTGGAGCACAGGCGAAACCGCGTCGGCCATCAGTGTAAATAAATCTGGTACTTATACGGTAACCGTTACCGATAAAACATCCGGTTGCAAGGGTGTTACAAAAAGTGTAATCATTGTTGCAGCTAATACTCCGGCTGCTCCAACGGCTAAAAGTGTGGTGGTTTGTCAAAATAGCACGGCAACGCTTACGGCTACAGGCCCTGGTGGCGATTATCAATGGTTTGATGCTCCGGTTGATGGTAATTTTTTAGGGGGCTCAAGTACTTTTACTACGCCACCAATAACAGCATCAGTCACTTATTATGTGCAAACTACCGTTGCAGGCTGTACCAGCCCGCGCGCGCCGGTTTCTGTATACATAACCGGTCGGCCTGAAGTTGTAAGTGCCGCAACTTGTTTGGGTGGAGTAGTTACGCTATCGGCAAGCGGGGGGCAAAGCTATACCTGGTATGCATCGGCGGATGGGGGAACTGCTTTGCAAACAGGGTCATCATTTGTTACACCGCCATTAACTAAAACTACCACCTATTATGTTGTAGCTGTAATTAACGGATGCACCAGTTTACCCACGCCGGTTACAGCCTGGGTTAATGCGCCGCCGCCAACCCCGGTGGCTGCAAATGCCAACATTTGCTCGGGGTCAGTTGCAACTTTACATGCAGACGCATCTGCAGGCTTTTTTCAATGGTTTGACGTGCCAACAGGTGGTACACCGCTTATTTCAAGCCCTGATTATACAACGTCGGTATTAACCGCAAGTAAAACCTACTATGTGCAAACGGTACTTGGTGATTGTGTAAGTCAGCGCGTACCGGTAACAGTATCAGTTAATCCAATACCCGTAGCACCGGAACCGCAAACCATTACTGTTTGTAATGGTTCGGTAGCCACATTAACAGCAGCTGTAAATCCTACCGGCACATATGCATGGTATGATGCACCAACAGGTGGCCGCTTACTAAAATCCGGATTGAAATTTACAACTCCGGCGTTAACCAAAACCACTACTTATTATCTTGAAAATACTTCGGTGGCAGGTTGTACAAGCGATCGGGCACCGGTAAAAGTGAATGTTAACCCATTCATAGTAGCACCGGTTGCCAATGGTGCTGCAATTTGCTATGGCTCTATAGCTACGTTAACTGCAATCTCGGCAGGTAATGGTACCTATCAATGGTATGATGCTCCGACTGGGGGCAAACTTCTGTCATCGCAGGCAGGATATACTACACCGGCTTTAACAACAAGCACTACTTATTACGTGCAAACTACTGTTGGTGATTGTGCCAGTGCCAGGACAGCCGTACCAGTAACTGTTATTCCGCAAGTAGCTGCACCCCAGGTGCCTGCTACTACTGTTTGCTATAATGGGTCGGTAGTGCTTACCGCGACAGGTAGCGGTGCAGGTTTTACCTGGTATGATAGTGCTTTAGGAGGTAAGATCCTCTCATCAGGCTCAACATATGTTACGCCCAATTTGACGGCAAATGCAACGTATTATGTTGAAAGTGCCTCGAATGATTGTATCAGTGCCCGCACGGCGGTTACTGTTAAGGTAAATCCGCAACCATCAGCTCCAACAGCTTCTAATACTTCGGTTTGTTCCGGAACATCGGCCAGGTTAACAGCCACCGGCGATGGAGACATCCTTTGGTTTGCAAGCCCAACATCGGCAAGCCCACTGTTTACCGGTAGTACATTTAACACCCCGATCATCTCCGAACAAACAACTTACTATATTCAAAGCAGGGTAGGTGATTGCTTAAGTACCCGCGCACCTGTTACGGTTTCTATCAATTCGGCAGGCGACACGCAGTTTCTTTATACTTCAGGCACTTTTAGTCCGCTTAGCCCTAATCCTAAGCCAATAATTACTAATCCATCGGGTGGTACTTTCAGCGCTTCGCCGGCTGGTTTGGTTTTTGCAGATGTTCATACCGGCGAGATTGACGTTAAGGCAAGTGCACCAGGTAAATATATTATTACCCTAACTGGGAATGGCCAATGTTCGTCAACCTATAGTGCCGGGGTTGAAATTGTTTCCATATTTGATGCCAAGTTTAGCTACGGAGGCCCGTTTTGCCAGTATGGGGCCAACCCAAAACCAATGTTTCCGCCAACTTCAAGTGCCGGTACTTTTTCGGCAATACCCTCGGGCCTGACGTTTGCCAGCACATCAACAGGCGAAATCAATTTAAGTAAAACAACGCCTGGTACTTATGAAGTTACCAATACCATTTATAACCCGGACGGTACCGTGGGTAGCTCAGCTACTGCAAAAGTAACCATAGAGGCAGGCGCATTGGTAAAAGCAGGGCTTGACCAAAATATAAAAGCCGGAGAAATCGTATATTTAACAGGTAGCATAATGGGTGTTAACGGAGGTAAATGGTCGGGTGGATTGGGCAAATTTGCTAAGGCTACAGATCCTGTTACCACTTATACACCAGCCCCAGGCGAAAAACAAGTAACGCTTACTTTAACATCAAACGATCCTCCGGGCAATTGCGGGCCAGGGTTTGACAGGGTTGTTATCAACATAGGTTCAACTTTGCAGGCTCCGATTGCATCAGGCACTAATACCTGTATGGGAAGCATCGCTACAGTATCCGCTACAGGCCCCGGCGGTACATATCGCTGGTATGATGCGGCGGAAAACGGTACACTGTTGTCGACGGGCCCTAACTTTATTACCCCGGCGCTCACGCAAACAACCACGTACTATGTAAATACTACGGCCAACGGCCTAACCAGCGATATGACGGCGGTAACTGTAACGGTTAACGTGCCCCCAACAGCGCCGGTAGCCAGCAGCATAGGAGCATGTGAAGGCAGTCAAACTACCTTAACGGCTACCGGTTCGCCAGGTACATATCAGTGGTATGACGCGCCGGTTGGAGGAACTTTGCTATCTGTCAAAAGTACTTACGTAACACCTGCCCTTATTGCCAATACAAGCTATTATGTACAGGCCGTAGTAAATGGTTGTATCAGCGAACGTACTAAGGTTGATGTAACAATTAAACCGCTACCGGTTATTACCAGTGGTTCGGCCGATAATGTTTGCAGTGGTGTGCAGCAGAGTTATTCCATTACTGCTGATCAGGCTGGCACCACATTTTTATGGTCACGTGCGGTGGTAGATGGGATAAGCAATGCCGCGGTATCCGGTCAAACATCGGCACAAATAACCGAAACTTTAATTAACACTAAGAAAGATCCTGTTGATGTTACTTATTTAATAACTCCTGTATCTAATGGTTGCTCTGGTACGCCGTTTAGTTATGTGGTAACGGTTTACCCTACGCCACAGGTTACAAGTGCGCCAACAGGTACTTTGTGTAATATGACCGCCAGCAATTACACCATAACTTTTAGTATTCCCGGTGTAAGTTCAAGCTGGTCGAGAGATGCTGTTCCCGGTATCAGCAATCTGGCTGTATCAGGGCAAATGGCTGGCACTGTCCGCGAGATATTGTTTAATACAACCAATGCTCCTGTTGATGTTGCCTATGTTTATAATTATCAAACAAGTAACTGTGCCGGTTTGCCTTTTAAATGGGTTGTAAAAGTTAATCCATCGGTGAATGTTACCAGCAGCGCTTCCGGTCAGGCCTGTAGTGGAGAGCCACTTAATTATACCATTACTTCCAATGTTCAGTCGGCAACGTTTACCTGGAGCCGTGCTGCTGTACCAGGAATCAGCAACGCCGCGGTAACCAATAAAACCGGCAACAAGATTGATGAAATACTGGTTAATAAAGGGGCGTCACCTGTAAACGTGCTTTATGTTATCACACCATCGGCATTTGAATGTGATGGTGCCCCATTTGCCTACGTGGTAAAAGTTAATCCCGAAGTGCAGGTACCAGATATGAGAACAAACTCGCCCGTATGTGTGAACAGTACCATTAAATTGAATGTACCAACCACGCCAAATGCAACTTATACCTGGACAGGCCCTAACGGTTTTAAATCGGCCCTGCAAAATCCGGAGATTAAGAATGTGACAACCGATATGACTGGCACTTATTCTTTGTATATCACCGTTAATGGTTGCAGCAGTCCTGTAGTTTCAAAAGAGGTTGTAGTGAACAAACCGCCTACTTCATCTGCAGGTTCTAATATTTTAGCTTGTGTTACCGATCAGTACATTCAATTGGCAGGTAGGATAGGAGGTGGCACTACTACCGGTGTCTGGTCCAAAAAAGGATCTAACCCTGGTCAGTTTTTACCTTCTGCCAACGAACAGAATGCAAAATATGAGCCTACAGCCGAAGATAAAGCCGCCGGGTCTGTAACATTAGTGCTTACATCTACCAGTAAAGATGACTGTACTATTGCAACATCAGAAATGACCATAAACTTCGGTAAAACACCGGGTACAAATGCTGGTCCCGATCTGGAAGTTTGTGCCCGCCCCGACCCGATTAAGCTGGATGGTAATGTGTTGATATCCGGAGGTGGCAAGTGGACAAGCTCTGGTACGGGCACAATGCAATTTGCTGAAAATGCCCAGGGAGCGGTTTATACACCATCAGATGAGGATGTCAAAAGCGGATCGGTGAAACTTACCCTTACCGCAAACGCGCCGGGGCAGTGCTACACAGCCAGTGATGATATGGTAGTTAAATTTATTCCGCCGCCAACCGTAAACGCTGGCGGGATACGGTACGTGCTAAAAAATCATACCATCACCTTAACCCCAACCGTAAGCGATGAAAATGTTCAATACTTATGGTTACCTGATATAGGCTTGAGCAATAATAAAGTAAAAGAACCCGTGTTAACCGGCGACGCTGATATTGTTTATACGCTTTATGTTACTGATGTTAGGGGCTGTGTTAACCAAAGCCAGACCATTATTAAAGTGTCGCCCGATATTACTGTTCCAAATACTTTTACCCCTAATGGCGACGGTTTCAATGATTTTTGGGAAGTGAAAGGCTTGGTAGCTTACGAAAGCTCGACAGTTGATGTATTTAACAGGTACGGTGAAAGATTATTCCATTCGATAGGCTACGGTGTGCCATGGGATGGCAACTTTAACGGACGGCAATTACCGGCAGGCACCTATTATTATATCATCGATCTGAAAACGGGGAAACCGCCTTTATCTGGTTCGGTAACTATATTGCGATAGAGCCTTAGTGGAAAAGTCAAAGAGGGTGCAACGTTTTTAATTAAAAAGGCGTCATATAACAAAACACGCGATCATGAAAAAACTAATCTTCTCACTAATGGCTTCGTTACTAACGGTTTCGGTAGCCTTTAATACTTCCGCACAAACTGTAAGCCGTAACGTATCCGGCTACAATGGTATTGCCTGCGGAGGCCCATTTAACGTATTTATTAAGATTGACGGAACCGAAAGCCTGAAGCTTGATGTTGATGCCAATATTGTTGATGATATCAAAACCGAAGTAGAAAACGGCGTATTAAAAGTTGAATTTAAAGATCACTGGAAAAATCACCGCAATATTCAACGTGCCAATATCTACATTACAGCAAAAAGCCTGAACTACCTTGCTAACAGCGGTTCGGGCAATTCAACTGTTGAGGGGACAATGACCGGTGAAAATGCAAAAATCGCGCTAAGTGGTTCAGGAAACATCAAAACCGCCGTTAAATCAGGTACATTGGATATGAGGATCAGCGGATCCGGATCAATTGACGTTAAAGGCAGTACTGGTATGGCCGATTGCCATATTTCAGGCTCGGGCGAGATCAACGGTAAATCATTAAGAACCGAAACTGTTGAAGCTTCGATTGCCGGTTCAGGAAATATCAATGTTATTGCCAGCAAAACTGTTTCGGCCCGTATTTCAGGTTCCGGAAGCGTTGTATATTCAGGCACAGCCACAACAGGCGAAACACACTATGCCGGCTCAGGCAGGGTTAGCAAGGCTGATTAATCAACTGCTCATCTAAAATATTGAAAGACTGTCCCATTCGGGCAGTCTTTTTTTGTTGTTACTGTCGCAAATTACAGATAGCCATCGTAATATCAATTAAAACCTTCACTTTATGATAAAGCCTGTATTGAAAATTAGAAAATTAGCCACTGTCCTGCTGGTCGTGGCTTTGTTCTTTCTGGCTGCCTGTAAAAAAGATAAGGCCCAGCAACATGTCGCTTCGAAAAATACATCCCTTTTTGGCCAGTGGTATATACCAATAAAGGAGGGAGAGCAAGGTCGTTACTTAATTTTCGCGTCGGATAGTACCTTTTTGCTTGCCGATGTGACTTATAAAAATGGTAATTCAACAACTGTGCAGTATACCGGTAAATTCCATACAAAGGGTGATGGCCTAAACATAGTTATCGCTAAAAAAACGGTAAGCGAGAGTGGTAATGTCATTAGCACTGAGTCTTCTGACGCTCAATTTTACGTGAACTCGGCATTTGTTGTTGATGACCGTAAATTGACGCTGAACTACGCCGATACTAATGGAGCTCCTTTGAAAAGTGTTTTTTCAATGGTGCTTCAAGATAAAGTTATTTAGTTTGGTTCGATAGTTTGTTTTTAGCACCCCGGCCGGGGTGCTTTTTTGTTTTATACTTTATCAATTTCACCGGCAACCCGCTGTGCCGATCGGATGCATGATTCCATTCCGCGGCTTAAATTATCGGCATAAGTACCGGCAAAATAGATTCGTCCGTTGGGTTTCATGATCTGGGGCCAAAAACGGTGCATTTGCCCTATTGGGAATGGTTCCATCTCGCAGGCAGGGGCAAATGCGTCGCGTGTCCAGTCTTTGGTTAGGGCTTGTTCAATAGTATCATGCTTACCCGGGTAAACCTGCCTGAAGGCATCCAGTACCTGCTGTGGTGTGAGGCCGCCGGGGCCGTAAGCTTTCAAAATGACTTTCTCGCCGCCAACTTCATTGGTTTCTTCCCATATGGATGATATGTACGGATGCTCAAACTCCATATTAATGCTTTTAAAACCATCATCGAGCCAAAAACGGCTGCTTGCCTCAAATACATAGAAGGGGTGCGATGAATAAGTGGTACGGTTAACCACATATTGTTTTTCGGGTGAGAGGGGCGGCGAAAGTGGAATAGTTTTAAAAATGGGCAGCGTGATACAATTCACCAGGAAGTCGGCACTCATTTCCTGTTCGGCTTTGCCGTATGGTTTGTATTTTACCGTAACGCCTGTAGCCGAATGGTTGATTGCTGTTATCCGATGGTTTAGTTTCACTCTGTTTCCAAGACTTTTAGCGAAGGCAATGGGCAGTTGTTCATTGCCACCTTTTAAATGATAAGTGTCGCCCTCGGATAGTGGAATGCCTCGCGACTCCATAACATAAGCCCGCCAAAGATGATACAAAGCGGAAGTCCGCTGACCGCCTAAATAGCCGAGTGCCGCAACAGATGCCCCTTCTCTTTTATAGAGTTCGCTAACAGGAATTTTATCAAGATCGTCATATCCAATACCGAAAGGCTGATACGGGTCTGTGAACTTGCCGCTATAATTTTTCAGGTAGAAGGAACTTAGTGCATAAAACGGGTTTTCGGTCAGGAATTTAACCTCCCGTTCATTAAAGCCCATTTTTGTTAATACAGCGGGGCTCTTCATTTCGTCATCGGTATAAAACTTACCGCCAATCATGCGTAAGCCATTGCGGTTAGGTGCCGCGGCCGAGCCTTCAGCATGAGGATAGGGCAGGGCTGTAAGCTTAAACGCATCAACGTATTCAAAAAACTTTTCGTAACCCGGTTTGGTGATATGATCGGCACCATAATCGGCATATAAACCATCTGATAAGCCGTCTCTTCCTGTAAAAACATGACCGCCGTACCGGCCATCGGCCTCTAATACAGTTACATCATGACCGGCTTTCATTAATTCATATGCGCAGCAAAGGCCTGTAATGCCGGCTCCGGCAACAATTACTTTTTTACCTGATGTTGGGTTGGTGTTATCAGGGCTGATGATCTTTGGATTATCGTGATCTTGAGCGCTTAATAATTGCGGTGCAAGGACAGTACTGGCACCGGCCAGTAGGGTATGTTTAATGAATGATCGCCTTTTGATATCTTTCATAGGTTAACGATGATTTGACGCGGAATAGCTTTCAATAAATTTAGGATTATTTGGCTATGATTATTTGCATCAATTCAACTTTAGGATCCGGTTAGCCTGATGTAGAAGTATTGTAGGGAAACAAAAATGCCTGCCCGTAAAAACAGGCAGGCCCCAGACAGTTAATATATTATAGGTTCGGCAGATATCTATTTACAATGCAGGTGTTAACCCTTTGCGTTGGCTCTTCAGTTTAATTGCCTGGAATATCATAATGATTATAAACAGCACTAACAAAATCATAAGTCCTGTTTTTACTATGGGCGAATCAGGGCCATCGGCCAGGGGCTGTTCAACCGGAAGCCTTGTTAATGTTTCAACCACGGCTGGCACTAAGGAAAAGAATAAGGTGGCTGTCATGCCTATGGTTTGTACATAATCGGCTTTGCCACCGAAAACGCGTAACGACGGTGCATAGTAAACAATAGGCAACAATATCAAAATAAGGAACGACAGGTTATGGGCGCTGCTCAGGTGACCGGTTTTCATAACCAGGAACGAGGTTAAACAGGCCAGTGCGGTAAAAATGCCGTAAAGCGTTCCGTTTTTGGTTTTAGGGGCGATTTTCCCATCCTGAAATAAAGCGATAAAACCAACAGCAACACCTACAAGGCTTATTGCCGTATGAATAACTCCGAATGTTGATAAATGATTTGGCATAAAGGTGATTTTTTAAGGTTAACGATATTTTGAAAAAGTGATTTTCTTGAGAACAATACCAGTTAACCAATCCTTGTGCCTGTTTTTTATATCTCTGATAGTGAGTTATTTATGTTTGTTGGTGACTTTGCGATGACGATATATCGTAACGATTTGCTGTTGATGACGGAATGCAGTAATTATCAGTTACTTAAACATTGCTACAAACTTTATTTGTAAGGGAGGGTTAGTATTTATATAGCACACTAAATCTGAAACAAATGTTAAGCATTTATTACAAGATCTGGGTTGATGCCATTACACAGGAAAGGGCAAAGAAAGGGGCAGACGGTAATTGGAAAGCGTTTACCATTATCTCCATGTCGTTAATTCAGGGTGTTAACCTGCTTACGCTATTATTTATTCTTCGCTTTTTTACTGATATCCCTATCCTTTTTACTATAGACCTGACCAGGGATAAGGCCATAAACGCGTTTATGGCAGGCTTATTGGTATTTTTTATTCCGTTTGCAATTTTGAATCACCTGCTTATATTTTATAACCAGCGTTATAACAAGCTGATAAACTTATATCCCAGTCGTAATAGCAAACTATATCGTAATTATGTTTTAATCAGTCTGGGTATCATTGTGATACCGTTCATATTCAAAACAATTTTTTAATGAAGAGGGGATAAGCTTAAACGCTTATGATCTGATTTTTGATAGCGAAAAGTACCATGCCCGTTCTTGATTTAAGCCCGAATTTTTGAAACAACGATTCCCGGTAATTGTCGATAGTGTGGGGGCTCAGGTTCATTTCATCAGCAATTTGCCTATAGGTAAGCTCCGAACAGCTTAGCTTCAGAAAAGTGAGCTCGTTTGATGTGAGTTCCTTCGATTTGTCGGCCGGAGTGTTTTTATTTTGCATAGTATGCAGTAGTTTCCCGCTTACAAGTTCATTAAGGTAATAACCATGTTTTTGGATGGTTTGCATTGCGTGAACCACGTCCCTTATTTTTGATTCCTTGAGCATATAGCCAACGGCACCGCTCCTGAGCATATTGATAATTGGGCGGTCTTCGTCAGACATGCTTAGTGCCAGTACCTTTATAGCCGGATGATTTGTCTTTAGCCAGGCCGTGGCTTCGTAACCATCCATCACCGGCATAGTGATATCCATTAATATGATATCCGGCGAGGGGAACTTTTTGATCTTGCTGATCATATCCTCCCCATTTTCGGCATCAAAAACAACCGTAACCTCCTCAAAATCGCCAAGTAAACTGATCATGCCTTGCCTGAACAAGGTGTGGTTATCGATAATAGCAATTTGTATAGGTGGGGTCGAAGTCGAGGTTTGCATTAATTATAGGTTATATCTATTAACCGGTGTTAAAAAAATGCAAAATAGGAAAAATAATGTACTTGTATTTCATTTTATTATCCGTTTTGAACTAAAAAAAGGGTGATATCACCCTTTTTGATTTTTAACGCTTCAACGAGATTTGAGATATTAAGAAATATCCCCGGATTTTGAATTGTACCCCTGAAAAATAACAATGTGAAGTATCTAACGCCAATGAAAAAGCATCAGAATATTGAAAAAGATAGCTCAGATGATAAACCTAAATTAAGGGAAGCCCTAAACCTTTTTGCTTAATTATTAAACATTGATGTTACCCATTGTAAAGGCTATTGGCCCTTATAATGGGTTCTTTGTTTTACAGCCGCCTGTCTTGCTCTTTAATGGGTAAATCGTTGATGCTGGTATAACGTTTTTGCATCAGACCGTTTTCGTCAAATTCCCAGTTCTCGTTTCCATAAGCACGGAACCATTCACCTGCGGCATTGCGGTATTCATACTCAAAACGTACGGCTATGCGGTTATCTGTAAAGGCCCACAGCTCTTTTTTTAGTTTATAGTCGAGTTCTTTTTGCCATTTGCTGGTTAAAAATTCAACAACCTGTTCGCGGCCGTTTATAAATTCCGAACGGTTGCGCCATTCGGTGTTGATTGTATACGCTAAGGAAACCCTTGCCGGGTCTTGGCTGTTCCAGGCATCTTCGGCCAATTGCACTTTTTGAGTAGCAGTTTCAAAATTAAATGGGGGGAGTGGCAGCTTCTGTTCCATGATGGTAATAATCTAATTTGATACATCAAAGTTAAGATGAGGCTGCCTGGTTTTATGGTACTATTTACGGTTCCTTTGGTATTAAGTATTCTTTTTTTAAATTAGATAACGCTTCGCAATCAATTATTACCTGCTTAATCATGAAAGCCAAAACCACAACACCAGTCGCACTTGCAGATTCGGCAGGTGTAGATGTGTACATGAAAAAACTTGACCACCCGCTGAAGGATGTATTGGAGGCTTTAAGGAAAATTATCCTGAGCGCTGACAGCGGAATAGGTGAGCATATCAAATGGAACGCGCCGAGTTTTTTGTATACCGGCGAAATGAGGGCCTTTGATCCTAAGGAATATAAAAGGTATGTGATTGTTTCAAACGTGTTTCAGAAAGATTGTATCAGGCTGGTATTTCCTTCGGGAGCTAAGATCAACGATACATCCGGTTTACTTTCCGGTGATTACGCGGATGGCCGGAGACTGGCCTTTTTTCATGATATGGAAGAAGTCGCCGCGAAAGAGGAGGCTTTGAAAAACGCGGTAAAAACCTGGTTGGCGATATTGGATAAGTAGTAACATAGTCATGATCAAATTCATCCAGCATATCAAAGATCTTAATGTGGAAGCTGTTAAGGTCATGATTGGAAAAGATCCGCGGTGGCTTACCTGGGCGGAAGACAGTGGTAAAAACGCGCTTCATTATTTATGTGGTGTTGAAATTGCTAAACGCCCGGCAAACGCTGAAGATAGTTTAACTATTCTTAAAATGTTGCTTGCCAAAGGTATGGATATTAATGCGGTACACCGGATAAAAGAAGAATGTGGCTTTTTTCCTGCTACACCACTTTGGTACGCTTATACCCGGGGACGAAATGAACTATTATACAAGTATCTGTTGGCAAACGGTGCCGATCCGGAGCATTGTATGTATGCTATAACCTGGTACAATGATGTTGAAGCTGCTGATTTGTTTAAAAGCTATGGCGCGCAAACTGATAATGGTATTGGAAACGATACCCCGTTTATGGCTGCCTATAACTGGAAACGTTTTGAAATAGCCGAATGGTTTTTAAAGAATGGCGCTGATGTAAACTTTGCAGATAAGGATGGTAATACAACACTTTTTCATGCCGTGAAACGCAAGTACAAGCTTGACCAGATTGGGCTGTTGCTGAAATATGGCGCCGATTTTAATATAGAGAATAAGGATGGCCTCTCTGCTAAGAAATTGGCGCAGCAAAACAACCAGGCAGGGGTTTTGAAGTTGTTTCAGAAGAATAATTCATAAATGCGTCGCTACAAAAATTTACATCCAGGCGAGGCACCCCATCAATATCAGCACCAGTTTACTTACTTTACTTGGTAGCATATCAAAATGCTTTTTAAAAGCCGCAGTAAAATGATGCGCGTTTTTATAGCCCACAGTCTCGGCAACTTCGCTAACGCTGCACCCTTCTTTAAGTAATTTATGGGCGAGGCTCATCCGGCGTTCGGCCAGATAACCGAAAACAGTATGGCCAAATAGGGTTTTGAACCCCTTCTTCAGTTTAAAATCATTGAGACCTGTTTTGCGTGAAAGCTCCGCCAACGAACAGGGGTGTTTTAAATTTTGCTCTACTATATTTTTGGCTTCCAATAAACGCGTTTTGTCCGCATCGCTAAAAATAGGGTGTGTGGTTGTTTCCTCCGGCTGATGCAGGTTAATCAATAAATCCACTATGCCGGCTTCCAGCAGCAGGCGTTTTATATAAGGCGTTTGGTTATTGTCTAAAATATTTTTGCTGATAGATTGTGCCTTTGTCGTCAGATCTTTTTTTATCAGATGATCAGGATATTTTTTTGCATCTGCAGGCAAAGTTCCCTGGGCAGATAGCTTCTCTATAAATAATTCATCGATGCATATTGTCAGCATAGTGCTGTTGGCGTGAAGTAACATATTGACACTTAGGTTTGCCCCGCAGTAGGAAGAGCAATTGCCCTTGTTCGTTCTTATCAATGTGCTTCCGGTATCTGCCTCCAACTTACCATTCAGCGCAAAAAACAGGACCCTGCATAGTTTAGGATAATCCAGACTAATAGTGAATGATTGAGCAGAATGAAGAACACTGTACACCACACAGATACCATCAAACCAGTATTCATCTACTTTAATCCCGCCATCGGTAAGCGCTATCTCATGATGCCTCTTTGCCAGACATGACGCGGCGACAAAACCCTCCGGATAATTTAATTGAAGGCGGTTTGTTTGTGAAGCAGGAGTAAGGGTTATGTGCATAAAATCCGTTTAGCGTTGTTTTCAATCCGTTTGGCGTTAACCAAACTTGGTAGCTATGCCACAAATTTGCATCATTATTTTTAATTAGTCTAAATAAATGAAAAATATTCTTCCTTTGGTACTTGTATTGTCTACTTCAACTGCTGCCTTTGCGCAGCGCGACACAACAAGGAAGGATAGCACCAAACAACTGAAAGAGGTAGTAGTAACCGGGACCCGTACCGCGAAAAGTTTGCAACAGGTACCTATCCCTATAACCCGCATCACATCTGAAGAAATAAAAAACCGGGGACTGGTACGCCTGAACGAGGTTTTATCGGAACAAACCGGCATCAATATTTTAGATGATCCGCATGGGCAGGGCATCCAGATTCAGGGATTTGATCCGGCTTATACCCTCATCCTGATAGATGGCCTGCCGCTTATCGGTCGCAGCACCGGTATCCTGGAGCTATCAAGGATTACTACTAACAATATCGACAGAATAGAGATAGTTAAAGGCCCTACATCTTCCCTTTACGGCTCGGAGGCAATGGCCGGCGTAGTGAACATCATTACTGCCGAGCCTGCCAAAGGCTTTTCGGGTGGCGTAGCCGGGCGATATGGCACCAATAAAAATGCTGATATCTCCCTGAACTCATCATACAGAACAGACAAATTCTACATCAGCGGTTTTGCCAACCGGAACAGCAGTGGCGGCTATAGTTTACAGCCTTCATCAGGCATACCAACGGTTTCGCCTTTTCATGGGTATACGCTTAATGGTAAAACCGCTTATCGTTTTGATGATAACACCAGTCTGAAGCTATCTGTAAGGTATTTTACCAATGATCAGGACAGCCGTTTTTCGGTTGATGATAACCGTTTTGCATCCGGCAAAGGCACCGAGAAGGATTTTAATTTGGCGCCGGTGCTTACCCATCGTTTCAGTAAAAAAGATGTTTCGGTATTGCAGCTTTACCGCTCGGTTTATAAAACCAATTCCGACATCAGATACGAGGATAATAATGATATCTACGATCAAACCTATTTTACCCAGACCTTTAATCGTGCCGAGATTCAGAATGATTATGCCCTTCAGGATAATCTGAAACTGACGGCAGGTATTGGTGGCCAGTATGAAACTGTTGAGGCCACCCGCTACACCAAACAACAATCTTTTACATCGGGCTACGGCTACTTTCAGGCAGATTGGATCCCGGTAAAAAAGCTTGACATTATAGCCGGTGGCAGGTTTGACGCGCACAGCGTTTATAAATCGCAGTTTAGCCCTAAGCTGGCAGCAAGTTACGCGCTTAGCGATAAGCTGACCATATTGGGTTCGGCGGGGAAAGGTTACAAAGCGCCCGATTTCAGGCAGCTCTATCTCAACTTTACTAATGCCGAGGTTGGCTACAGTGTATTCGGTTATGAAGAAGCGCAAGCCGGTATAGCCCGTTTGCAACAGGAGGGACAGATTGAAACCGTACTGATAGATCCTTCGACACTAAAAAGACTGAATGCCGAGAGTTCAACCGCATTCAACTTTGGCTTTCGGTATAAACCCGTAACTAAACTTTACTGGACGGCCAACCTGTTCCGCAATAATATCAGCAACCTGATTGAAACCGCTGCCATCGCCTTGAAAACAAACGGACAATCGGTTTTCTCTTACTTCAACCTTAATAAAGTTTATACGCAGGGCTTGGAAACTGATGTTACTTATCAGCTGTTTAGGCCCCTGCAAATAGGCGGTGGTTTCCAATACCTTGAAGCATATGACCAGGATGTGCTCGACCAGATCAAGGCCGGAAAAGTATTCACCAAAGATCCCGAAACAAATCTCACCAAAGCCCTAAAACGCAGCGATTACGGCGGGTTGCTCGGCCGGTCGAAATATACCTATAACATCAGGCTCAACTATAACGAAGAAAAAACAGGTATCAACACCTCAGTAAGGGCTATTTACCGCGGCAGATATGGCTATAAAGACAGCGATGGCAATGGTATTGTGAACCGGGCCGATGAATATACAAACGGCTATATGTTGGTCAACGCATCGGTTTCAAAGTTGTTTATGAACAACGCGCTCCGGTTGCAGATAACCGCGCAAAACCTGTTTAACCATAAAGACCCTCAGGTAATCCTGAACCTACCCGGCAGACTTATTTACGCCGGCGTGGCCTACAATTTCAATAAGCAATAATTATTAAACTATCATACATACAACACACATGAACAAATTCAAAACTTTATCATTGGCATTAGGCTCGGCTGTAATATTACTGGCATCATCATGTAGCAAAAACAACGACGATCCAACTCCTGCAGCAAGCAAGCTTACCACTAAAACCATCGCCGATCTGGACGGTGCGTCAAAAGCAACGGTTTATTTCAGCTTTGCAACAGGCGCGGAGGTTACAGGTGCCGACACTGCTTCGGCAACCAAGTGGGACCTTAAATTTAAATCGACCAGCATATTTACAAATGGTGGTACGTCAGGTACCGGGACAACCCAGGCCCAGGTAGTGAGCAGCACGTTTGAAGCTTTAACAACGGCCCCAACTGCCGATTATAAAACTGATGCAACGGGTGCTCCTGCCATTTCGGGCTGGTATACTTACACCGCCGAAACCGCTCCGCAACATGCCATACTTGCTACTCCGGGTAAAATATTCGTGATTAAGACAGCCGATGGTAAATATGCCAAAGTAGAAATGATAAGCTATTACAAAGGCAATCCAAACACTACAACTGCTGCCTTTGCTGATCTTACTACCAGGCCGGCATCACGTTATTATACTTTCCGTTACGCATACCAGGGCGACGGAACAACAAGCTTCAAATAGACAGGTTTTCTTTGGTTGGTTAATTATGTCGGAGGCCTCCCGTAAGGGAGGCTTTTTTGTTTATACTTGTTTTATGGAAACTCAAAATGCAGCTTACTATATACAGTCGCTAAATTTATTACCTCATCCCGAAGGTGGTTATTACCGGGAAGTATTCCGTTCGGTAGCAGAGGTTAACCGGATTGGTACTGCTGAAGTTAAACAAGCCTGCACTTCTATATACTATTTGCTGGAGAATAATGATTTCTCCGGTTTTCACCGCATCGCCTCTGATGAGATCTGGTATTTTCATAAAGGGCAGCCATTGATTATTCACGTGATTCAAAATGATGGTGGTTTGATAAGCCATGAATTATCTGATGAAAGTACCGGCAGTTTTTCGGTGGTTGTACCGGCAGGATTATGGTTTGCAGCTGAACTAAAAGCAAATGAAGGTTTTGCCCTGGTGAGTTGCGCCGTAGCGCCGGGTTTTGATTTCAGCGAATTTGAAATGGCTAAAAAAGCCGAATTAGTGTCTCAATATCCTCATCATGAGGCTTTGTTAACAAGAATGTGCAGGGAATAGCAAGTTGAGGTAGGAGGCACCTACGGAGCCTTGATTTTGTTTCTGTTTGCCTATAAACATGATACTCCTACGGAGTGTTGATCACTTATTTGTTTAATTACAGATAACCAAGTAAAGCATATACCCGCGTTTTTATTTCACTCTTCTACGGATAAGCCCACCCAATTAATGATGGTATCGCTGCTAAAAACTCCGTAGGAGTGCCCTGTTTATAGCTAAGGCTTAAATTTGTAGTGGCTCCATAGGTGCCTCTTAATCTACGTGTAAACATCACCATTTTAGTATTCGCAATCTGCCCATTTTATTTAATTTTGCCGAATGGATTTTATTATTGAAGCAGCCGTAAAAGCAGTTAAACAATTATACCAAACTGATATTGAACCGGCCGCCGTTAGCATACAGGAAACCCGTAAGGAGTTTGAAGGTCAAGTAACCATTGTAACCTTTCCGTTTACCAAATTTTCGCGCAAGGGGCCGGAGCAAACCGGTATCGAAATAGGTGAATACCTTAAAAACGAATTGAAGGAAATTGCATCCTTTAACGTGATCAAAGGTTTCCTCAATCTTTCTATTAGCGATGAATACTGGATTAGCCAGTTATATAATAATATTACTGCCGATGATTTCGCGGTAGCAAAACCAAATGGCGAAAAGGTAATGGTTGAGTATTCATCTCCCAACACCAATAAACCTTTGCACCTCGGCCATATCCGTAACAACTTATTGGGTTATTCGGTTGCTGAGATCTTGGCTGCCGATGGTTATGAGGTGATCAAAACCAATTTGGTTAATGACCGCGGGATCCATATCTGTAAATCCATGCTGGCCTGGCAAAAGTTCGGTAATGGCGAAACTCCTGAATCGTCGGGTATGAAAGGTGACCACCTGGTAGGTAAGTATTATGTTGCTTTTGATAAAGAACTAAGAGAGCAGCTTAAACCGGTTTTGACCGAAGTTTACGAAAAACATGATCTTGCTGCCTTTAAAGAAAACCAGAAGACGAAGATTGAGGAATCATTAGCTACTATAGCCAAGGTTAAGGAGAAACGTGCGCAGACCGACGAGGCAAATCAAAAGTTGATAGCTGAGTTGGACGAGAAAATTGCCGCTGAAGAAGATAAGATCAAGGAAATAGCCAAAAATGCTACCCCCATCATGATCGAAACCCAGCAGATGCTGCAAAAATGGGAAGCCGGTGATGAAGAGGTGATGAACTTGTGGCACACCATGAACGGCTGGGTGTATGCAGGCTTTGCCGAAACCTACAAGCAACTGGGTGTTGATTTTGATAAATACTACTACGAATCGAACACATATCTGTTAGGTAAAGATATTATTGAAGAAGGGCTTGCAAAAGGCGTGTTCTTTAAAAAAGCTGATAATTCAGTCTGGATAGATCTTAGTTCAGATGGACTTGACGAAAAGCTTGTTCTTCGCGGTGATGGTACTTCGGTTTATATTACCCAGGATATGGGTACCGCACAGTTGAAGTACAACGACTATCACATGGATAAATCCATCTACGTGGTAGGTAATGAGCAGGATTATCACTTTAAAGTGCTGTTCCTGATATTGCAGAAACTGGGTAAGACAGGTGCCGATGGTTTATTCCATTTATCGTACGGTATGGTTGATCTTCCTTCAGGTAAAATGAAATCACGTGAAGGTACGGTAGTTGATGCTGATGACTTGATGGCCGAGATGGAAACCACTGCCAAAGAGCAAACCGAGGCTATGGGCAAAGTTGATGCTTTTAGTGAAGACGATAAGGTGGCATTATATCACACCATTGGTATGGGGGCGCTTAAGTACTTCCTGTTAAAAGTTGATCCTAAAAAGCGCTTACTGTTTGATCCTAACGAATCAGTAGATTTTCAGGGACATACCGGGCCGTTTATTCAATATACCCACGCCCGTATCAAATCGGTACTAAGCAGGGCTGATTACAACGCTGAAACTAAGCCGGCCGTTACTGAACTGGCAGATGTTGAGCGCGATTTAATTGTATTGCTTGATAAATATCCTGAAACAGTTAAGGAAGCAGCTAAGAGTTACAGTCCGGCAGTAATTGCCAACTATGTATATGAGCTTGCCAAAACATATAACAAGTTCTATCACGAAAAATCGATATTGCAGGCCGAGGACGAAGATTCAAAACAATTCCGTTTGGCCTTGTCTGCATCATCAGCTAAGGTGATCAGCAAAGGGATGAAGCTTTTGGGTATCGAAGTGCCCGAGAGGATGTAGCCCCCTAACCCCCTGAAGGGGAATAATGAACGTTAATTAAAACGCCCCGGGTAAATAATAATACCTGGGGCGTTTCTTGGTTTATAGCTCCCCCTTTAGGGGGCTGGGGGGCGAGGCTACCTCCAATATCCCTTCACCCAAACATATCCGCGATTGGTTGGTTGCCAATGACCTTGTACGTAAACACGGTTATAACGTGGTCGTGCATAAAAGCCCTGGCGGTAAACGTAGTGGTTGCCGCGCCAAACCCATTCGCCGGGTACCCAAACCGCATTAGGGTAGGGAGCCACCGGGCGAACATAAACCGGTTCAGCCGGGCGCTCGGTTACATAAGCCTGGCTTGAACATGATGCAAATAATGAGCCTGTTAAGGCAAGTACTATTCCTAATTTAGCAATGGTTTTCATTTTCAGATGTTTTTAGTTATTCGCTATAATAACTATTGACAATATCCAACATCGAAAGTTTAACCGGGCTTATGCACTGAATTTATCGGCCACAACCAAATCTTTACTGTCTGCAGTATATTTATAAAATCCGCTTCCGGTTTTAGCCCCTAAGTGGCCTGCAGCTACCATATTTACCAATAGCGGGCAGGGAGCATATTTAGGATTGCCAAAGCCATCATGCAATACCTTTAAAATGGCAAGACAAACATCCAGCCCAATAAAATCGGCCAGTTGCAGCGGACCCATCGGGTGGGCCATGCCAAGCTTCATTACCGTATCAATTTCCTGCACGCCAGCCACACCTTCGTATAAGGTATAAATAGCCTCATTTATCATCGGCATTAAAATGCGGTTGGCTACAAAACCCGGGTAGTCGTTTACTTCAACCGGGTCTTTGCCCAAAGTGCGCGAAAGTTCCATAATGGTTTCGGTAACGGCATCGGTAGTAGCATAGCCCCTTATCACCTCAACAAGCTTCATTACCGGTACCGGGTTCATGAAATGCATGCCTATTACATTGCCCTGGTTTTTGGTAACAGAAGCAATTTTTGTGATGGATATAGATGAGGTATTGGATGCAAGGATAACTTTATCGCTGCAAATTTCGCTAAGTTGTTTAAACAGTTTGAGCTTTATTTCCTGGTTTTCGGTAGCGGCTTCAATTACAAGGTTGGCATTTTGAGCGCCTTCGGCCAAATCGGTAAACACGCGGATGCGGCTCAGGGTGTCGCTTTTCACATCTTCGGTGATAGTTCCTTTTTTTACCTGCCTGTCCAAATTATTGCCGATGGTTTGCAGGGCTTTGCTCAGGGCATCATCGCTGATATCAACCAATGACACTTCAAAGCCATGCTGCGCAAACGTGTGGGCAATACCGTTGCCCATAGTGCCGGAGCCAATTACAGTAATGTTTTTCATAGTATGAATTTACGAAACCGGCAAATATCGGTTTATAAACAGCCGGTGTTACAAGGTAATAAACTTACCGGCCTCTTTAACAGTTTTTTTGTTGATAGTGTCTAATTCAGGAATTTGCCCAAGATCAGCCACTTCCGAATAATCAAGAATATAACTTTTAGAATAAATATCCTTATCTCCGTTAAAAACCACGCCCATCACCGGGATACCATATTTTTTTAGTGCATGTAATGAAAGCAGGGTGTGATTAATACTGCCTAAATAGTGCTTGCTTACCAATATGACCCTTGCATTAAGTTGTTTAATGAGGTCGATGATCAGGAAGTTATCATTTAGCGGCACCATGAGTCCACCGGCTCCCTCTATGATCAACTGGTTATCTGTTTTGGGCAGAACGATGTTTTCCAGCTCGATGGTCACCTTATCAAGAGCTGCAGATTTGTGAGGCGAAAAGGGCTGTGTAAGCGCGTAAGCCTCGGGGAAAAACTGAGTAACTGGATTTGAGATGAGGCTTTTAACCTTCAATGTATCGCTTTTATCAAGGTCGCCGGATTGTATAGGCTTCCAGTAATCAGCGTTTAACTTTTCGGTTAAAATAGCCGAAACCAAGGTTTTACCTATCCCGGTATCAATACCGGAAATAAATATCGGTTGCTTATCAGGCATGTAATAGTATAAATTTGTTAAGAGTTACAGCCAGCAAAGTTAAGTCATTTTCTGTATTAAAACTATGCAGGCAAATCCTGATCCGCTCAGTTCCCTGTGCAACTGTAGGGCTTAAAATGGGCCTTACATCAAGGTTATTCATTTGCAATTGTCTGGCCGCTTCCCGGGCCATTTCATTGCTTTTGAGTACAATACATTGAATAGGGCCATCGCTGCCGAGCAATGTGAAATTTTCGCCGGTGTTTACTTCCTGTTTAAATAGCCGGATGTTTCGTTTCAGGTTAATGATGGCTTCGCCTGAGTTTTCCAATAGCTGATAAGCCATTTTTATGGCAGCAAGTTGATGGAAAGATGCTGCCGTAGTATAAATAAAAGAGCGTGCAAAGTTTACCAGGTAGTTACGTAAATTATTACTGCCGAGCACTATAGCTCCGTGTCCCCCCAATGCTTTGCCAAAAGTTACTACTCTGGCAAAAATCCTTTCTTGCAGGCCAAGCTCGCAAACCAGTCCTTTAGGATATAAGCCTACCGCGTGGGCTTCATCAACAATCAGTGCTGCATTATATTTCTCAGTCAGGGTGAGGATTTCAAAAAGGGGGGGAGCATCACCATCCATGGAGTATACGCTTTCAATAACCACATAACAATTGCCTTTGGCTATTTTTAGTTTGGCCTCTAAACTTTCCAAATCATTATGCCGGAAGCTGTAGCGATTGGCATAGCTCAGCCTCGCCCCGTCAATGATGGAGGCATGTACCAGCTCATCTAAAATAATAGTATCGCCGCGTTGAGCAAGGGATGAAAGCAGACCGAGATTAGCATCATAACCCGAATTAAAAAGCAATCCGGCTTCGCTATGGTGATATGTGGCAATCTGCTTCTCCAGATCTTCAGCATATTGAATGTTGCCTGATAATAACCTCGATCCGGCGGCGCCATTGAGGCTAAGGGGATGGTTGTTTACCTCATGGGCAATGTTTTGCTTTAAAACAGCCGATTGGGCAAAACCGAGATAGTCATTTGAACAAAAATCAACCAGCTCGTTTTCGGGTTTCAGTTCGCGGTAGGTGCCCGATTGCTGCCGCTCCTGCAGTTTACGTTTTAAAAAATCTTCGGCTGGGTTCAATGTGCTTCGTTTTGTGCAAAAATAAAAAAAGCGACCATTGGTCGCTTTTTTCTATGTGATAATGTTTACTGGCCACCGCCACCCTGGCGCATGCGGTCCATTCTTTCCTTCATTGCTTTGTCGTAAGCAGCAGCTTGGTCGGCTGTTAAAATAGCTTTGATCTTGGTGTTTGTTGCTTCCATCATTGGGCGCATTGCAGAGCGCATCGCGTCCCTGTCGCCATTGGCTGCGGTACGTACGCTGTCCATTTTGGTAGCCTGCTCTTTGTAAACTGCAGTGATCTTGGTTGTTTGATCATCTGTTAATTTAAGTTGAGTTTGCAAATCTTTAGCTCTTTCTTCAGGGCTTTTCCTCATGCCGCCTTGCGCATGGCTGGCTGCAGAAATTCCTAAAAGGAAGCAGCACATTAACAATAATTTTTTCATAGCTTTTTTATTTTATTTACGTTTTAACAGTATGATAAAGATATATCGTAATGGTTTAAAAAAGCTGATGTAACTTAATTGTTGCCTTGCTGTAAATTAGATATGGAGCGCTGCATCTGGGCCATCATGCTGGTAAGGCTTTCCATGGTAGGTGCGGGTGATGGCTCCGGTAACTGTGTTGAAATATAACCTTTAGCTTTCCATAGTTCCAGCACGTCTTCGCCTGATATTTCGTATGGTTCGTAAACGGGGTTGTCAGAAATAAGTTTTAACTTTTTGTTCTCTTTAAATTTATTGCCAATGCGCTTATAAACCACACCGTCATTTTTAGATATTACTACGTAGGTTTCGCCGCTTTTTACATCGCCCCAGTTTTCTACGTATTCACCTATTATAATAGTACCGGATACAAGCGGTAACATAGAGTCTCCTTTGATCTCAAAAGCGCGGTAGGTACCCTGTTTAAACATAGGCAGATAAAACTTGGGGAGCTGGGCTACGTATTCAGGGTCGGCATAACCATTAAGGTAGCCGGCGCTGGCTTTTACGGGCACCATTTCTATATTTTCATTTTCATCCTTATCAACAGATATACTCAGGATCCGCAGGTTGGCAGGGTTGCCTTTTGGCTTTGGCTGCCATTTTTCGTTGATGGTTTCGTTGATGAAGTCATCAATAGTAACATCAAAATAGGTTGCTAATGTTTTTAGTAAGTCATATTTAGGGTCAGCCCGATCTTCTTCGTATGCGCCTACTAATGAACGTTTTATACCTAATTCATCCGCGAATTGCTGCTGTGTAAGCCCTTTCTTTTTGCGGAGAAACTTAATATTTTGTGAAATTATTGACATAAAATTTGGATTTGCTAAATTTATTAGTAATTTTATGCTCATAAAGTTAGTAATAATTATCCGTTCACCAAATTTTTTATCATAAAATGAAACGTTTTGTTTATATCATCACCGACAGGAACCGTAAAAATTTACATGTTGGTTTATGTTCTGACCTGATGAAAACCATCCAGTTTTACAGCGAAATGCCAACTTTGTTTTTTGACAACGCGCAGCAGCTTAACCGTTTGGTTTACTTTGAGGAGATCAATACCGAAGAGCAGGCTATGGAACGTTTTAAAGTGGTGAGCACTTATACACGCCCGCAAAAAGAAAAAATGATCAGATCTGTTAATGCCGACTGGATAGATCTGACCATTGGGTTAAAGTATGAGCAAGGTTTACGTGTAAGGCCGCAACTGCGTCCGTCGCTGAATGCTAACCGAAGGGTTATGGCTTTTTAATAAATTTTAAAGCCCCTGAGTTCATGCAATACCTTTTGCCGCCGCGGTCGGCAGGGCCATCATCAAACACATGGCCAAGGTGTAAGCCTGTACTTTTTTCGATAACCTCGTCGCGGCTCATGCCGTAACTGTTATCGGTAACTATTGCTACTTTTTTTGGGTCGACAGGTTTAACAAAACTTGGCCAGCCCGTACCACTGTCAAATTTATCATCCGAGGTGAATAAGGTGTCGCCGGTTGCGGCACTTACATAAATACCTTTTTCGTGGTTGTTCCAATATTCGTTCTGATAAGGCGGTTCGGTGCCGCTTTCAACCATAATATGATATTGATTGGATGTTAGTGCCTTTTTCCATTCGGCAGCAGGTTTGCTCAACTTACGTTTGGTATCCTGCCCGTTTGTATTTTGGCATCCCAACGCTGTCAGGACGCTTAAGGCTATCACTGCTAAAATGAATATTTTCATAACCTGTTGTATTTGATTATTCACGCTCCTTATTAGGAGCAGGAAACTTTTATATACTATAACTCAAATACGTAATTATAGTATCGGGAGATTGTCATCAGAGGGTATGTTTATATGATCTTCTTTTTAGGCACCAATACCTTGCTCACCAGGTGGATGATGCCGTTGTTTTGTTTAATATCAAACTTACTGATTACGCTTTTGCCGCCACTGCCGTCAACCAAAACTATATTGTTATTACTATCTATTTTAGCGAACAATTTGCCGCCCGAAAGTGTGGTAAACGTGGCTATACCCTTTCCTTTGCTAATCTTTTTTTGAATGTCTTTTGCTTTGAGCTGCCCTGCAATGGCATGGTAGGTAACCAGGTCGGTAAGCTCCCAGATGTGCGCAGGTTTGGCAAGCGAATCAAATCTGCCGGTAGGCATATCGGTGTATCCCTCATCAACAGGTACAAACATGGTGATTGGTCCCCGGCTTGTATAGGTACGGGTTAAATGAGTTTTTAATATGAAGAGATAAAACGTGTGGATGTAGGGTACTAATGATATATTTTTTACAATATCATTGTTGGGGAGCATGGTTGCCCCTGTTGGGATGTTATTGCTTTTATCTACGGTTTGGGCCAGCAATATCGCCGGGCAAAACACAGTAAATATAAATAGCAGTAACTTTTTCATAGTGTGTAGGTTATAAGCTAAACATACAAAATATAAATAGGTTTTTGAAATACATGGCTGGGTTGTAGATTATAAGTTAACTTTGTTCACCTATGGAGATCTTCCCCACGCAATACTCAACCTTATCGTCGAAAGCGCTCAACGTAAAACTTCAGGAACGTTATGGTTTAAGCAATACTACCTGCAGGCTATTGATCCGTAATGTGAGCGATACTTACGTTATTGAGAACACGACAGAAAAATACATTTTCAAAATTTATCGTGATGCGCACCGGAAGCTTGAAGAGATCAGGGGAGAAGTAGAATTATTAAACACCCTGTTTCAACGCGGGGCAAAAGTATCGCGACCAGTTCCTGACAAGAATGGTGATACCATACAAGCTTTCAACGCCGCGGAAGGAACACGCTATGGCGTCCTATTTTCATGGGCGCAAGGCAGTGTTGTTTATGCGATAAGCGATGATCAACTTGAAACCGTAGGGCGGGAGATGGCGACTGTACATCATATAACTTCATCAATTGAGCTTAGCCATCATCGTCAGCAGTATTCAATAGAAACTCTTTTCGTTAATCCGTTAAAGATCCTTGAACCTGCATTCGCGGGGCTGGAAGAGGATTATGCCTATCTAAAGCAAACTGCGGCGGAAGTAATTGAGCGATGTAATCAATTTGACGGGAGTTTTAGTTATGGCTATTGTCACTTTGATTTCATGCCTAAAAATTTTCATTTTACCAGCGATAATGAGATAACCTTTTTTGACTTTGATTTCGTAGGTAAAGGGCTATTGGCCTACGATATTGCTTCTTTTTTTGTTCACTACTTTTTAGAGTTTACCTACGGTAAAATCACAGAGAAAGAGGCACGTGATGCATTTCGGATTTTTGTTGATAGTTATCGCAAAGTGCGACCGCTATCAAATGAAGAAATAGCCGCCATCCCATACCTGGGATTTGGTTTTTGGCTATTTTACTTTGGTTTTCAATGCGAAAACTTTGATGACTGGTCCAACTTGTTCTGGGGGCCTAAGTTTATGAAAGATCGTGTTGTGCTGATTAAGAAATGGATGGATACGGCACATATTTTATTGCCATGAAACAAAAAAAGCGGCCGATAAGCCGCTTTTCTCTTTTATAATATAAAATTATTACCAGCCCGGCGTAAAGCCTAAGCCAAACAGTGGTTTTTTCACATCGCTACGGTTAAACGGAACAGCCAGGTAAGGTTCCAAAATAAATGCGCCAAAAACGTTGATACGTAATGAGATACCCGCACTTAATGCAGGAACTCGGCCGTACAGGTTTTGAGTAGTTACAGTGCCATTGCTATCAGTAAACTCCTGCTGACCGATTACCGGAGGATCTTTCTGGAAATAAATATGATCACCTGCATTCCAGGCTAAACCTGCATCAAAAAACAAGTTAAGATCGGTAAACAGGAATTTCGATTTTATGGCAGCCAATTTTTCAGGACCGGTAAACGGTAAACGTACCTCGAAATTAAATACCGCTAAACGGCTGCCTGATAACTGATCGATAGTGAAACCGTTGGTTGTGGCTTTGCCGTTATTATAAAATGTTTGCCCTTCATAGCCCCTGATATAAAAAGGATAACCCACAAATAATGGGTAAAGCCCTTTGTCATCGCCAAACCTGCCTGTTGCAAAAAAGCGGGCTGCAAATGTAACCGGGGCGGTACGCACGTATTTCCTTACGTCAATTGTTGGCGAAAAAAAGCGGTAAGTACCAAAGTTATAACCGGCTTCCAGCCTGTACCTGAAACCGTTTAACGGTGCGGTAACGCCAAAAAACGAGTTATCACCAATTAACGCCGTTGAAAGGGTTAAAATAGAATAAGCCTTTAAATTATAGAAATAAGTAGAACCGTAGTTTTGATTAAGTGTTGCCGATTCCTCGTCATTAGGGATCTTTTTCCTGTCAGATGAGATGTAATTACCGATGTTTACTTGTTGTTTCCCATTCACTACCGTGGTATCAAGCAGGTAGGAATCGCTGTAACGGTCAACACGATAATAGTTGTGTGATGCCGCTCCACTAACTTCAAAGCGAGTTGTTCTTGAGATAGGGTAAGAGGTAAATACCCTGCCCGCGTCTTCAAAGTTGCGGATGATGTCGATGTTATCAGAATAAACCGTTTGGTTCTTCCCGTTTACGTTTCTTGTTGGGTAAGTGGTTGTATTAAAACCAAACTGGTAGGGAATATGCGAAACACCCACCCCCAGGTTCCAGCGGCCGGTTTGGTTTACATAGGTCACGGCAGCGCCCGAATCATAGATCTGCCCGTTTACCGAAGCTGCGGCAAAGATCTGGTTACGGCCCAAAATATCGCTGAATACGCCCTGGATACCACTTGAAAGGCTTGTACCGTAGAAGTTACTCACACCCACGCCAATACCGCTACCGGCCAGGTAATCCAGCTTAAATTTTGAACGGAATGGGATAGCCTTAACCGAATCGGTTGGGATTTTACGATAAGCCAGGAAGTTATTCAGGTTGGAGTTAATAAGATCAACGCCTACAGAACGATTTGGCGGCAATGTGCCCGCCGCAAAATTAACATCGCCCGGCTGTACTACAATGGGTGTAAAATCGGATGCTTTGGCATTGTAGATGGAATATTTTTGTGCCCGGTAGTAGGAATAAACCACGTCATCGTGATTAGAAATGCTCAATGCCGGAGAATACTCTGTGATACCCGAAATACCGGTGAACAGGTTAGTCATCTGGTCTATCTGCCCGGTAGCTGTAGTATATCGATACAAATTACGGAAGCCATCCCGGTTTGACAGGAAATAGATCTGTTTGCCATCAGCCGAATATTGCGGGTTCAGGTTGTTGGCACCATTAAAGATCTTGATATCGGTTACTTTTCCAGTTGCCAGGTCAAGCTCGGCAAGGTTGAAAGGGATATCCTGCTCAAGGCTTTGATCGTAAGTGGTTCTGTCGCTCGAGAAGATGATCTTTTTACCATCAGGCGAATAGCTTGGCTGATAATCGGAATATTTATCGTTAGTAAGCTGGGTGATCTTTTTGGTATCGAAGTTATAAGAATACAAATCACTCTGCCCTTCAACCAGGCCCTGGAAAACTATATCCTTGCCATTCGGCGACCATGACAGGTTACTAAACTGTTCAACCTGTTCCATGGAGAAGTCGTCAATCACATTGCCGCTTTTAAGATCGACAACATCGAGTTTATTACGTCCCTTACTAAATACACTAAAGGCAAACTTGCTTCCATCCGGCGACCATGCACCTGCCGACTCAATGAAGTTAAACTCATCAATATGGGTATTGGACACCTTGCTGGTGAGCTTTCTCAAGATTCGACCGGTTTTGGCGTCGGCCAGGTAAAGGTCAATACTAAATAGGCTCTTGGCCGATAGGAAGGCTACATATTTACCATCCGGACTTACAGAAGGCGCAACCACCAGGTCGCCGCCGTTTTTGCTATCAATGAGTTTTATGCCCTTAGGTGTTTGCGTGGTGTCCTTTAAAAACGGCTTATAAGTGGCCTCAATTGAGTTTTTCCAAAGGCGGGAGAGCGTACGATCGTCATAACCGAATGTCCGCCTGATGCCATATTCCAAACCAAATTTGGCCGCGTTTTTAAAGAAGGGCACTATAACCGTATCGCCATAAGTTGAACCTATGAACGACCAGAATGCCTCGCCATAACGATACGGGAAATATTTGCTGCTCTCAGTAAGGTCACGCACCGAAGGGATATCATGGTTCAGGTAAGCATCACGCATCCACATGGCTGTGTAAGTATCCTTTTTACCTAATGAAAGGTATTCGGCCATACCCTCAATCATCCACAGCGGAATGTTATTTATATTTTCATACTCGGATGAATCATGCCCCATCAGCAAGCGGTACTGGAAAGCGTGCACCAACTCGTGGCCAATTACGTGCCTTGTGGTTTGGTTGGTTTCCATTACGGGCATCACCACACGGTTTTTAAGGCCCTCCGTAACACCGCCTGTACCTACGCCTATCTCGCCATCGATAGCGGTAGTTTGCTGGAAATCGGGGTGATTGGCGTATAGTATAATGGGGTTGGCATGTTTAAAGGTATCCCTGAAAACCTGCTGGTGCAGGGTATACCACAGCTCACTTTCCTGGGCAAAACGCTTCACCATGCTATCGTTTTTCAGATAGTAGTAAATTTCAAAGTGAGGGGTTTTGTAAACGTTAAACTTGAGGTTTTTATATCTTACTTTGTTTTGGCCAAAGTATTGGGCCTGAGCGTTGGTGCCAATCAACAGCGAGCCAACTATACAAAATAATACAATGGTGTGCTTTTTAACTCTATTGAAAAGTGAGTAAACTTTATTCATATTATTTAATAAATAGATATGGCTAATTTAACAAAATAAGGTTGCTCTTAATTAAAAAACAACCTTATTCATTTTCTCTTCATTAACAGAAAGTAAGCGCCGATAATCTTTTATTTATTACCCGGCGGTGTGTTTTCCGGGTTTTCCGGATTGTTTTCCTGTACAGGTGTTACGCCGGTTGTGTCAATAGGATTGCTTAAGCTATCTGTTGAAGTTGTGTCTTCCTCAATATGTGGCGATGGGCAATTATATGTCTTAGTGATCTTGCTCCACGGTTTAGGGAATGGCCCATAAGTATATCCAAGCGATTTATCAGCATAAACCCTTTCCATAAAGCTGCCGAAGATAGGCAGGGCGGTGTGTGAGCCTTCGCCTGTTTCGGATGTGGTAAAGTGTACTGAGCGGTCATCGGCACCAACCCAAACACCGGTTACCAGGTCTTTAGTGATGCCCATGTACCAGCCGTCAACATAGTCCGACGATGTACCGGTTTTGCCACCAATCTGGTTGTCTTTTTTCCAAAGGCCGTTGTATTCCCAAAGCGCCTGTGAAGTGCCGCCCGGTTCTTCCATACCGCCACGGAACATGTATAGCATCAGCCACGCAGTTTCTTCGCTTAATACTTTCTCGGTTTTAAGCTTAAATTCCTGTATTACGTTACCCTGCTGATCGGTGATCTTTGTTACCAGCAGCGGGTCAAGTTTTTCGCCTTTGTTCAGGAAGGTACTGTATGCCCTTACCATTTCATAAACAGAAACATCGTTTGATCCTAAGGATACTGATGGAACCGATTTGAGCGGACTTTCGATACCGCAACGGTGAGCGTATTCAACAATTTTATCCCAGCCTACTTTTTCGGTTAGCTGCGCCGTGATGGAGTTTACGGATTTACCCATGGCCCAACGCAATGACATTTCGCGGTAAGAAAAATGAAAATCGGCATTGTTTGGCTCCCAAACTTTATCTTCACCGTTGTCTTTGTATTTGATAGATACCGGTTTGTCGGTAAACTTATCACAAGGGGTGAACCCATTATCAAGAGCGGTTAAATAAGCGAAAGGTTTAAAGGTTGAACCTGCCTGCCTGCGGCTTTGGTTTACGTGATCGTAATTGAAGAAACGGTGATCGATACCGCCAATCCAAACCTTTATTTTGCCGGTTGATGGCTCGAGGGTCATCATGCCGGTGTTCAGGATCTTGGCATAGTATTTTATCGAGTCGATGGTAGAGAAGGTTGTATCCCGTTCGCCATGCCAGGTGAACACCTTCATCTTTTTCTTGGTTTTGAAGTAGTCCTGGATCTTTACGGTATCACCGTTATATTTTTTTTCCAGCAACTTATAAATACCTAAGCGTTGCTCGTTTTTCAGGATAAAATCTTTGATCTCAACACCTTTTGAATCGCGCCATGGGTTTTTGTTTCCCCATAGGTTATAAAAGCGTTTTTGGAGCATCTTCATCTTCTCGGCAACGGCTTCTTCGGCATATTGCTGCATTTTTGAATCGATGGTGGTATAGATCTTCAATCCATCCTCATAAAGGTTGTAATCGTTATCCTTGCACCATTTATCCAGCCATTTTTCAACAGCGCGGCGCAGGTATGAGTCGCCGTGCGAGTCATCTTCCACATAGCTTAGGTCAAGGCCGAGCGGTAATGCTACGTTAGTTTTAAATTGGTCGGCTGTGAGGTATTTATATTTCTCCATTTGCCCCAAAACGGTGTTGCGCCTTTCGATAGCACGTTGCGGGTTTTTAATGGGATTGTAGTTTGAGGTAGCTTTAAGCATACCGATAAGTAATGCTGATTCGGCTGGATTTAAAGTGCCCGGCTGCTTGTTGAAGTATTTTAATGACGCCGTTTTTATACCATACGTATTATTGCCGAACGGAACTGTATTGAAATACAGGGTTAATATTTGCTGTTTGCTGTAAACGTGCTCAATTTTAAAGGCGGTAAGCCATTCCTTACACTTATAAACAACCGTGCGCAATACCGGAATATGCTTAATTATCCCTTGCGATTTCTTTTTACGTGTTTCAAAAAGGTTTTTGGCCAGCTGCTGGGTGATGGTACTGGCACCCCTTTTATCACCTTTGGCAGTTGAAAGTACACTCGTGAAAAAGGAGTAAAAATCTACACCGCCATGACTGTAAAAACGTGCGTCTTCTGTGGCTACAAGGGCATTTACAAGGTTAGGGGAGATTTCTTTAAATTCGATAGGCGAGCGGTTTTCCTTATAATACTGACCAATCAGTTTACCGTCGGCCGTATAAACTTCCGATCCTACCGAAAGTACGGGGCTTTTAATGTCCTGCATGTCAGGAGAGTATCCGAAAAGTCCAAGGAAATTAAGTTCTATCGAACAGAAAAAAAAGATAATGAAGTATATTAATATGACGAAATATCTTAAAAAGCGATTGCGTATACGTCTGAACATTGGGTAAAGATGAAAAATTATAGCACTACATCATAATGCTGTTTGACAAATATAAACAACGTAAAATAATCAGGTAAATTTTAGGTTAACACTGGTATGATACATATTTATGATGTGCAAAGTACACAATAAATAAATCAAAAGCATTTCGGATCAAAAAAAGAGGATTTTTGCTATTTACCGGTTAGGTTTAAACCGGGTTACCAAAACATTATTCAGTTTTTTTATATTTTGTGTAGATACCTAATAATATGAAGAATCTTACCGAACAATTTAAAGTAAAAAGCGATACCAAGTTTTCGCTGAGTGACTATGATCCCGCGTTTAGCGATGGTTATGAAAAGGAAGATGCCCGCGCTGTATTAACGGAGCTGATAGGCGAAACTTTTAAATTGCAGGCCCAGCTTTATGCCTCCAATAATTATTCATTGCTCATTATTTTTCAGGCGATGGACGCGGCCGGGAAAGATAGTGCCATAGCGCACACCATGTCGGGCTTAAATCCGCAGGGTTGCCAGGTTTATAGTTTTAAACAACCAAGTTCTGAGGACTACGATCACGACTTTTTATGGCGACACTATAAAGCTCTGCCCGAAAGCGGACGGATAGGTATTCATAACCGGTCGCACTATGAAAATGTGCTGGTAGTTAAGGTGCATCCCGAACTTGCTTTAAAGGAGAATAATCCTTACATAAAGGATGTGAAAGATATCGACAAGAAGTTTTGGGAACAACGGTATGAGAGTATCCGAAATTTTGAAAAGCATATCCATAACAACGGTACTATTGTGATCAAGTTTTTCCTGAATGTATCCAAACAGGAACAAAAGAAACGGTTTTTAAAACGGATAGACAACCCTGCAAAGAATTGGAAATTTCAGGCCAGCGATATCACGGAACGGGAACATTGGGATGAATATATGAGCGCTTATGAAAAAGCCATTAATGAGACATCAACAGATGATTGCCCATGGTATGTGATCCCGGCAGATAAAAAATGGTTTACCCGCATCGCTATTTCAACAATAATACATGATACCTTGAAGGGTTTGAAACTGGAGTTCCCGGTTTTACCTAAAGAGGAAATGGAAAAGCTGCAGGAAGCTAAGCAGTTGTTGGAAAAGCAATGAACTAAGTGCAAAGCCTTACGAAGTTTTTAAAACTTCGTAAGGCTGGAATATTAATAAAAGTTTAAATGCCTGAAAACATATTTTGGGCAGGCTCGCCGATAAGTGGCATTGGTTTTCTTTCGCCGTTAATTGCGCCGAGTAAACCGATGATCCAGATGATCAGCAACCCCAGGCGGATGATCCAAAGGATGGATGCGCCAATAAATATCCCTGATGTTACAAAGGCTATGCCTATAAGAAAACCGGCAACCCACGAAATAAGGATTGAAACAAGATGAAACAATAAGGTTTGTCTCATTTGGTAGGATGCAAGCGGGGTTTTATTGTTGATGTATAATGCAAAATAAGCAATGAGCCACCCAATAAGCGTAAAATAACTAATGATGCCGGCGGTCTTACCGTCGTCAGTTGTTGGTTTGTAATTTTCCATGTGTGGTAAAGTTTTTTTGTATACAGCTAACCATTTAAAAATGAAATAGTTTTATCCATTTTTAAATGGTTAGCCACAGCAAAACTTCATTCATCTGCACATCTGAAATCCGCACATCCAAAAATCACTCCACCGTTATTTCATCAGTAAAAATATACGACTGGCTGCCTTTGTTTTCATGCCAATCGGGCAGCGGGCCATATTGTTTGGCAATCAGTTTAATGTAACGGGCATTGGTGTTTAATGGTGCGGTAAATTCCTGTGTTTGTACGTTGGTGTCCTTGATATCAACTTTGGTATTAACGGTGGTTGCCAGTTTATAGGTTTTACCATCGTTTGATGTCCAGAACTGCACATATTTAGGAAACACGATCCAGGCGCGGCTATCCTGCAGGGCATTAATGCTAATCTGTTTTATAGGCTTAACCGCGCTCATATCAACCACCGCGATAAAATCTTTACCCTGATAGCCCTGCCAGTTGCCTAAACGCCAGTTGGTAGTTCCGTGCTGCCCGTCAATTAATGATTCATCTCCTTTAGCAGGGTAGTTAGGCAGGTATTTGTTAATTATCGTTAGTTTAATATCGTTACGGAGCTTGATAAAACTTGCCTCGTCAACAAAACTGCTTTTGCCATCTTTTATAGCGATGGCTTTTATCGTGATATTATCAGTGATATTGATAGGCTGTGTGTAAAGCGTTGATGAAGCGGTAGGTACAGAGCCATCAAGCGTATAATAGATCTTCGCGTCGGCATCCTGATCTTTGATCTGGATGCTGAAAGGCTGCTTGAATGATTTGGCCGGCGCTATAATGTAAGGGTTGGCAACAATCAGGTTATCTGTAATCTTCGAAACCGGTTTTTCCAGGTCCTGGGTAAATATCTTATTGGCCAGCCTGCCGGTAAATACTTCAAAATCTCCGCCTTTAACAACATCGTCGTAATTGATGAAAAGCTTACTATATACTTTTTTATCAAGGTTCATGCCCTGCAGGTAAATATTGCTTCGGGTAATACCGGCACCAGGGTTAATAATGCTGAATTTTTTACCATTTTCAAGGTTGATCACCGCTTTATCAAACTGAGGTATACCAATCTGAAAATCCTGCTGACCGGGAGCAATATTGTAAATCCCCAATGAACTCATCACGTACCAGGCCGACATCTGTCCGCAATCCTCATTTCCGGCTAAGCCATCCGGTTTATTGCTGTATTCTTCGCGCAAAATGCGGCTTACATAAAACTGGGTTTTATCCGGCGAGTCGGTAAAGTTGTACAGGTAAGCCATGTGGTGGCTTGGCTCGTTACCATGTGCATATTGGCCTATCAAACCGGCTACATCCGGAATATCGCTGCCGCTTAGTTTTGATTGTGTGCTGAATAGCTCATCAAGCTTGTTTTCAAAAGCCTGTTTCCCGCCCATTTTATCAATCAGGGTTTCTACGTCATGTGGTACCAAAAATGAATATTGCCAGGAGTTGCCTTCGGTATAATTACCGTTAATTTCCGTAGGGTCAAAAGGCTCCAGCCAGCCGCCGTTTGCGCGGGCCTGCATAAAGGTGTTCTGGTTGTTGTAAACGTTTTTCCAATATTGGGCACGCTGACTATATTGGGTATAATCGTCGGTTTTGTTGAGCATTTTAGCCATCTGCGCAATGCACCAATCGTCGTAAGCGTATTCTAAGGTTTTTGATACAGAGGCGTCTTCTGCATCTGATTGAACCGCCCCGTTTTTGCGGTAATTATCCAAACCAAACTGGTTGCGGTTTACAGCAGCTTTCATCGCGGTAAATGCTTTCTCGGCATCAAAATCGCGAATGCCTTTAGCATACGCATCCACAATAACCGGGATAGAATGGTTACCGATCATGCAATAAGTCTCGGTAGTAGCCAGCGGCCATATCGGTAATAAACCACCCTGATCATACATCGCCATAAAGCTTTTGATGAAATCAAGTGTGCGTTTGCGGTCTATCAATGTCAGTAGCGGGTTCTCGGCCCTGAAGGTATCCCACAGGGAGAATACCGTGTAATAATCAAATCCCTGAGCTGTATGTACCTGCTGATCCATGCCCCGGTATTGCCCGTCAACATCGCTGTATATGCTTGGGGCTACCATGCTGTGGTATAGAGCCGTGTAAAAGATGGTTTGCTTTATTTTAGCATAATCGGGCTGAACTACTTTTTTTGCAGGTGCGGTATAGCTATAAGGCCCTGTACCGCCTACGGCCTGGGTTTGCGAGGATGGGGCAGGAGCGCCACCTTCAACCTGAATTTTATTGAGTTCGTGGTTCCAGGCTATTTTGGCATCTTTCTGAATCTTTTTAAAATCGAAGTCGGGCACTTCGGCGTCCAGGTTTTTCAAGGCACCTTCGGCGCTTACCGCAGAGATGCCTACTTTGCTGATCACCTCACCGGGATTATCAAACTGTAAAAACAGCTTGATGTTTTTGCCCTGTACTTTGCTCTGCCCATTTTGAACCTCGTTATTTAACGCGATACCATAGGTTTTAAAAGGCTTTGAAAACTTGGCATAAAAATATACCTGTTGTTTATCGGCCCATGATTTCGACATGCGGAAGCCGCGAACCTCATGATCATTTACCACTTCAATCCATGAATCAAGCACTTCATCGCGATGCTGCAGATCGATAATAATGTTGGCCTTATCGGTTGATGGATAAGTATAGCGGTGAACGCCCACACGGGTTGTAGCCGTTAGCTCAACGCCGATGTTGTATTTATCGAGCAGGGTATGATAATAGCCGGGCGTAGCACTTTCATTCTTTTTGCTGAAGTGCGAGCGGTATTCGGTGTTTTTGAATTTAGGATCGCCGGTGGTGGGCATAAACAGCACGTCGCAATAATCAGGTACGCCGGTACCGCTTAAGTGTGTATGCGAAAAGCCATAAACCAAACTATCGGTATAATGATAACCCGAGCAGCCGTCCCAGCCTTCTAACCGGGTATCCGGACTAAGCTGCACCATGCCAAAAGGCATTACCGGGCCGGGGTAGGTGTGCCCATGTCCGCCGGTGCCTATAAAAGGATCAACCAGTTGGGCGTAATCCTTATCCTTTTCTTTTTTCTTTTGGGCTGATGAAAGGATTGGGATAGTTAATAAAAAAGCGAGCGGTAAAGCACTGCGAAACAATGGTTTTATATATGACATGTTTACTAAAAAGCTATCGGAGTATTTCCTGCAAATTAAAGTTTTAATGTTGTAATAATAAAAAAATCGCCACCGTTTAAGGGTGGCGATTTACACTTATCTTTTCAGAAAAATATTTATAGATAATTAATTATCCCTTTATCATGCCTACTTTTTTCAGCAGCTTACGGTTTTCACGGCGGTGGATTAAACGGTAAACTATGGCGTAAATGATAGGTAATATCAGTAAGGTTAATATGGTTGAAGTTACCAAACCGCCTATTACCACTATAGCCAGCGGTTTTTGAGTTTCGGAACCAATACCCGTAGAAATTGCCGCAGGCATCAAACCAATGGCGGCCATCAACGCGGTCATAACTACCGGACGAACACGTGATATTACACCTTGCATAATAGCTTCATCAAGGTGCATTTTTTCTTCAAGGTTTTTCTTGAATACCGATATCAGGATCACACCATTCTGGATACAGACACCAAATAAGGCGATGAAACCGATACCTGCCGAGATACTGAAGTTAGTACCTGTGATATGCAATGCTAAAATACCGCCTATCAACGCGAACGGCACGTTCAGGATTACCAGTACGGCATCTTTAGCGTTACCGAAGGTGATGAACAGGATCAGGAATATTACCAGTAAACATATAGGTACTACGTGTGCCAAAGTGTTTGAGGCCCTGATCTGGTTTTCAAATTCACCGTTCCAGGTGAAGGAGTAACCCTGATCCAATTTTACAGCAGCGCCCACTTTGTCCTGTGCTTCGGCAATGGTACTACCCAAATCACGACCACGTACCGAGAATTTTACGGCAATGTAACGCATGTTGTTATCGCGGTAAATAAATGCCGGGCCGGTTAGTGTGGTGATCTTCGAGATTTCCTTAATGGCAATTTTTGAACCGTTTAACGTAGGCACCATCAGGTTCTCGATTTTGCTTTGAGTATCCCTGAATTGTTTTTGATAACGGATCCTGATATCGAACTTACGTTCGCCTTCATAAAGTTGCGAGGCCGCTTTACCGCCAATGGCCATCTCAATAACCGAGTTTGCATCGGCAGTTGATACACCATAAAGTGCCATCTTACGCTGGTCAAGCTCAATACGGAACTCTGGCTGGCCAAGATTGCGAAGGATACCAAGGTCTTCAACGCCCTGGATCTTTTTAAGCACGGCCATCACCGAGTCAGCTTTTTGATCGAGCACCTGGAAATCCGGGCCGAATATTTTTACTGCCATTGATGCCGGTACACCCGCAACTGCCTCGGCCACGTTATCAATAATAGGTTGCGAATAGTTAAATACAATGCCTGGAAACTGACTGAGTTTTTTATCCATGTCAGCTATGAGCTCTTCCTGGGTAATATTGCGTTTCCATTCCTTTTTAGGTAAAAGGTCAACCTGAATCTGTACGTTAAAAAAACCTTTAGGGTCGGTACCGTCATTAGTACGGCCAACCTGCGATAATGTTTGTTTCACCTCAGGGTAGGTTGAGAGGATCTGCCTCATTTTGTCAGTTACCTTAACCGAGCTTTCCAGCGAGGTACTCATTGGCAGCTGCGCCGTTACCCAAAGGGCACCTTCATTAAGCTGCGGCAAAAACTCTGACCCTAAAAACTTAGCCGAGAAGAAGGTAACTGCCATGAAGGCTACCGCAACTATCAGACTTAATTTTTGATTGCGATAAGTATAACCGAACATACGGCGGATACCATGCTCAAAAAACAATACTACCGGGTTGTGCTTTTCTCTTACATTTTTATTGAGCAGTATGCTTGACAATGCAGGCACCAACGTAAGTGTGAATATTAATGCACCCAGCAAAGCAAAGCCTAAAGTGTAAGCCAGCGGAGAGAACATTTTACCTTCAACCTTTTGGAAAGCGAAGATTGGTACCAAACAGGTAAGGATAATGAGTTTAGAGAAGAAGATAGCTTTACCCATCTCTGCGCCAACATTCTTAAACAAGCCAAGCTTGGCAAGCCCGTTGAATTTCTGCATGCCTACTTCCCTGGCCTTGTGATCAAGCGCCACGAAAATTCCCTCTACCATTACCACGGCACCATCTATGATGATACCAAAGTCAACCGCCCCCATGGAGAGTAGGTTGGCGCTCATGCCTTTTAACCTTAAACAGATAAAGGCAAATAATAAAGCCAGCGGAATAATGATAGCTACCGTAAGCGTAGTACGCCAATCGGCCATGAATAGTAACACGATAACAGTTACCAGTATAATACCTTCGCAGAGGTTATGGATAACAGTTTCGGTACAAAAATCCATCAGGTTGGTACGATCGTAAAAAGTAGAGATTTTTACGTCGGCCGGTAATACGCTTTTATTAAGGTCAACAACCTTTTGGTTAATCAGCTTTAATACCTCAGCAGGGTTTTCGCCTTTACGCATTACCACAATACCTTCAATAACATCGTTGTTTTTATCGCGACCAACCTGGCCTAAACGTGGCAAGCCGCCTTCTTTAATTTCGGCAATGTCACGAGCAAGGATTGGTACGTTGTTTACGTTTTTGATAATGATATTCTGGATCTCATCAATATTGTTGATCAAGCCAATACCACGTACAACATAAGCTTGGTCATTTTTTTCGATGATGTCACCCCCCACGTTAATATTACTGCGGTTAAGGGCGGTGTAAACATCAAGCGAGGTAAGGCCGTATTTTTGTAGCAACGAAGGGTTCACACTCACCTCGTAAGTTTTTTCCTCGCCGCCAAAGCTGTTCACGTCGGCTACACCCGGGATAGATTTAAATTGGCGGTCAAGCACCCAATCCTGTATCGCGGTAAGGTCATGTAACGATTTGGTATGGCTTTTTAAGGTATAACGGAAAATCTCACCTGTTGGGCCGTACGGAGGCTCAACCTCGGGTTTAACACCGTCTGGCAAATCGGCGTTTCCAAGACGGCTTAATACCTGCTGGCGTGCAAACGCGTCATCAACGTCATCATCAAAAATAATGCGGACATATGAAAGACCGAATGACGATGTAGTACGAAGGTTTGCTTTTTTCTGTACCGAGTTTAAAACGGTTTCCATAGGGATGGTAACCATTTTCTCCATTTCTTCGGCACTGCGGCCCGGCCATTGGGCAATAATAATGATCTGCGTATTGGTTACGTCAGGAAAGGTCTCGATAGGGGTGTTGGTATAGCTCCACACACCCAGCACTACCAATACCAGTGTCATAAAGAACACAAAGTAACGGTGCCTAAGCGAGAAGTATATGATATTTTTGATGAACTTGTTCATTGTAGTCTTTGTATTTTAAAAACGTAAATGCCCGGTTTTAAAGCCCGGCAATTTTTAGTTTATCGCCCCTTAATTATTGCCTGCAATGGCATCATAAAAAAGCAGCTGGTTTTTGGATATGATCTTATCACCCGCCTGCAGGCCTGATGATATGTAAGTGGTATCCTCAACCGTTTTTATAACTGCTACCTGGCGTACTTTCAGGTCATCTTTACTGTTATAAACTACTACAAAGTTTTTGCTGTTGTCATAAACAACGGCTTTGGCCGGTATAGCAACCGACTGTGCTTTCTCGCTGTTGGCTATAACCACGCTGGTAAACATCTCCGGCTTAAGCAGCATACCTTCGTTAGGCAATACAATTTTGATTTTCAAAACCTTATTGTCTGGATCAAGTACAGAGCTTATTGCGTCAACTTTACCTGTAAATACTTTATCAGGATAAGCAATGGTGGTAACTTTTGCAGTGTAACCCACTTTAACACGACTAATGTCCGACTCAAATACGTTGGCCCAGATCCAAACATCTTTCATGTTTGATATGGTAAACATGCTATTGGCATTATCCGGACGGATAAAACCACCAGCAGTAATATTTTTTTCAACTACATAACCGCTTTCAGGGGCTTTAATTACTAAGGTACCGCCCGGGCTGGTGTTACCGCCACCATTGATAGCAATTTGCTGTTGAACTTTATTAAAAGCCGCTTCGGCTTTGTTGTAATTTTCTTTAGCCTCGGTATAATCGCGCTCGCTTGAGATACCGTTTTTGTATAAATATTCTGCCTGCTCTAACTGACGTTTGTAAATGGCAAGATCTGATTTTGAAGAACTCAAATCAGTATAGTTACCGGCAACATCGGCACTGCGCACAATGGCAAGGGTTTGACCTTTGCTCACCTTATCGCCAAGTGAAACTTTCACATCCAGCACCTGTCCGCTGGAAAAAGGGAATACTTTAACAACCGCGTTGTCATCGTATGATACCTCGCCCGAAAGGGTTAGCTCATTTTTTATGGTAGCGATCTTGGCTGTATCGATAGTGATAATTTTGGCCATCGAATCGCTCACAGTTACCTGTTTGTTTTCAACAGCAGGAGGGGTTTTGCCTTTACAAGCGGCAAGCAATAGTAAAGCTGAGATGCCGGAAAACAGCGTTTCTCTTTTCATCATAGTAAGTCTTAAAAAGTTAGTCAGGATTTTATTACGGTTGTGCCAACGGCAAAGTTGAGGTCGGCAATAGCTTTTTGCAGGTTATATTTTTGTTGCAATATTTTTAGTTTGGTATCCTTATAGGTGTCAAAAAAGTCAACAAACTCTACAAGGCTTATCTGGCGTTGCTGGAAACTCTTGAGCATGGCACCAAACAGTTTATCATATTGCTCATTAAAAGTGATCTGCTGGTTAGAGAACAGTTGCTGGTTCAACTTATACTGGTTAACGGCAGCAACCACATCGTTTTTAAGCTGGAACTCGCTTTGTTTTAAAGTGCTCTCCTGGCTTTTGATATTGTATTGTGCAGATTTGATATTGCCCTGGTTGCGGTTAAACAACGGTATTGGCAAACCAATTTGTAAGCCATAGTAGTTACGGGCGTAGCTGCTATTTTGATCGTATGATACGCCGATGGTTACATCAGGCACAGCCAATGCTTTTTGATAGGCGAGGTTATGTGTGGCCGAATTTAACTGGTACTGATTAGATAAGTAATCGGGCCTGTTGGTCATGGCCTGACTTATTAGTGATTGTACGTCCAGGTCGACAGTTTCAACCGGCTTATCATTTATGATAGGTTGTACAAATGCGGTTTCTTTAGTTTGGAGTAAGGTTTTAAGCTCAGTCTGCAGATCGTTGATCTGGCGGTTGTTCTCAACCATATCATTTTGCAGGCCAAACAGCAATGCTTTCAAGCGGATCAGGTCCTTCATGGAAGTATTGCCAACATCAAATGATTTTTGAATGGCATTAACCAGTTCGGTAGCCGATTTGATTTCGTTTTGATAAACCAATTGTTGGGCATTCAACGAACCAAGCTGACCGAAATCAAGCTGAAGATTGTAGCGCAGGTTGCGCATCAGGTCGTTAAAGGCAGCTTCCTGAACTTTGGCATCGTCTTCGGCTACTTTTACCTGTTTGCCGCGTTTGCCGGCAGTGGCAAATACCTGGTTTAGCTGAACAAAAACTTGTCCGCCACCGTTGGCGTGGTTAAAAAATTTGTTGGTACCACCGTCGTGAATGTTTTGATCGGTGCTTAAAACGGGGTTGTCCCATAATTTAGCTTGTTGAATGAGCGCCTTTTGGGCATCAACATTATACTTTTGGGCAAGCAGGCTAAGGTTATTTTCAATGAACTGTTTTTCAGCTTCAGGGAAAGTGATCTTTAACGTATCTGTCTGTGCTTCGGCCTTTTGTGTTAATAAACTAAAAAATAAGGGTGATATAAATAGCAGGGATTTTATATTTCGCATTTTCCTTCTTCAAAATTCAACATTACAAAAATTCAAAATACTTATGAATTTTGTATGAAGCGAAGGAAAACTAATGGTAGAAAGGAACCGTGATTTTGTCTGAACCTGGATTTATAGGATTTTCAGGATAGACGGATTTTAATTTCGATGTGATAGGAAAATCCAATTAATCCTGAAAATCAGCCCAAATCCCGGTTCAGATATTTATTTCAAAGTCATCCGCATCTTTTAGGAAGGGGAGCGCGGTGCGTATCTTTTCAATCTCGTCGGCTACGATACTGAATGTGTAAAGGTCTTCTTCATCACGTTTGTAGTAAATTACTTTACCATTAGGGTCAATACAGGTAGAATCGCCGCTGTGATAAACTTCGTTGCCATCGTGGCCTACACGGTTAACCGCTATGATATATGATTGATTTTCAACGGCGCGCGCAGGTATCAGGGTACGCCAGTGTGCGGCCCTGCGCTCGGGCCAGTTAGCCACTACGATAAGCAGGTCGTACGCGTTTTCTTCAATGTTACGCAGCCACACCGGGAAACGGAGGTCATAACAGATCACCGGGCAAATTTTCCAGCCGTTTAGCTCAACAAAAAGTTTTTTGGTGCCGGCGGTGTAAGTATTATGCTCTTTACCAAGCGCAAACAGGTGACGTTTATCATAATGTTCATACGTGCCATCGGGGCGCATCCAAATGAGGCGGTTATAGTATTTGCCACCCTCTTCTATAATAATACTTCCGGTTATCACACAATCATACTGTTGGGCGGTTTTCTCCATCCATTGCATGGTTTTGCCATTCATGGGTTCGGCCAGTACCGCGGCATTCATGGTAAAGCCCGTGGTAAACATTTCGGGAAGTATAATGAGATCGGTTTTTTCGCGGATTCCGCCCGATAGCCTGAGTGTGATGTTCTGAAGGTTTTTATCGATATTTTCCCAAAAAAGGTAGCCTTGAAAAACAGTAATTTTAAGATTTTCCATAGTAATTGGTTCATAGTGGATGGATCATGGTTCATAGCAAAAAATGCATGACGATGGTTGATCCATACTGATAAAACTTATACAAGTTGGCTATGATCCGTTAATTGTGAACCATGAACCAAAATCAAATTTAAAGATTTGGCTATGATCCATTAACTATGAACCATTAACCAAAAATTAAATGCGAATTAACCTATCAACGGCTTTATCTAAAGTTTCTTGTCTTTTGGCGAAACAAAACCTCAGCACATGGTGGTCAATCCCCTTGCTGTAAAATGCCGAAACAGGTATAGTTGCTACTCCAAATTCCTTTGCTATCCGGATAGAAAAATCAACATCTTTTTCGTCGGAAATATGCTGGTAACTTACTGACTGGAAGTATGAACCGTTGCAAGGCAGAAGTTTAAAACGGGTTTGTTCGAGCCCATTCCTGAAATAGTCACGTTTCTGCCTGAAAAATTCAGCTAAGCCCAGGTAAGTTTCTTCGTTTTTCAGATGTTCGGCGATGGCATATTGGATAGGTGTGTTTACCGCGAACACCAAAAACTGGTGAATTTTCCTGAACTCATTCATGAGATAGGCGGGTGCCATGCAATATCCAACCTTCCAGCCGGTAGCATGAAAAGGCTTGCCGAAGGATGCTACAATGAAACTGCGTTGTTGCAACTCCGGGTAGCGGGCCATGCTGTGGTGGGTTTCACCATCGTATATCAGGTGTTCGTATACCTCGTCGCTCAATATTAATATGTCCTGGTTTTTTACCAGCGCGCTTAACTGTTCAATGTCTTCCTTGTGCAGGATAGTTGCCGTTGGGTTATGTGGCGAGTTGAGGATGATCATTTTTGTTTTTTGGTTGATCAGCCGCTTCACCATATCCCAGGCAATACGATAGTTGGGCGGTTCAAGAGCAAGCGATTTTACAACGCCTCCCATCAGTTTAATGGCTGGGGCGTAACAATCAAAAGCAGGTTCAAAAATGATCACTTCATCATTGGGATGTATAACGGCGCTGATAGCTGTAAATATAGCCTGTGTACCACCGGCAGTTATGGTAATTTCCGTTTCCGGATTATAAACAGCGCCGTAAAGTTTTTCGGTTTTTTCGGCAATACGCTCTCTCAAAGCCATTACACCTGCCATAGGCGCATACTGGTTATGACCCTCTTTCATGGCTTTATTCACAAGCTCGATAAGCTCGGGCGAACAGTCGTAGTCAGGAAAACCCTGCGACAGATTTATTGCCCCGAGCTCGTTGGCCAGGGCCGACATGACGGTGAATATGGTGGTTCCTGTTTGGGGTAATTTTGAAACTACGTTTATCATCGATGGCTAAAGTAGGGAAAAATCATCATGAACCTATCCATGCAACCGGGTATTTTTTGTTTTTGGAAACAGTTTAATTTAAAGGTTTAAACATATTTGGAATGTTTTAAGTGGAGATTTTAACCAGAAAACGTTTTACTTTTCAGTGTGAAACAGAGATTTTTAAAATTTGAGGAATAATGATCAACGCTAACAAAAACGCGGAAATAGCGGATATGACCACATTAGCAATTACCTGGTAATCTGGCATTATCCAAAACCTCAAAACAATGATGCAAGCAGTACAAATACTTATCAGGATCCAGTATTTTGAGATAGATCGATTGGTGTGTCGTTCTTCCGGCATTTTTCGGATGTAATACATTATATATAGTGTACCGATCAGCGTAAACGTATGTTGAAGGATTTTATAAAGCGGGGTAGTAGCTATGATAGTTTTATTAAATACTTTGGGGAATAGTGCAACAAAATATCCTGCAGGGTGTGTAAAAGCATCTAAAAACAGGTGAGTACAGGCTCCAATAAAAATCGAATACAAAACAACAGGCCAGTACTTTCTAAAATAACTATTCCAGTTAAAGGTTTTGTAAGCATATAAGCGCCTGTTTAAAAAAGATGGCAGGTTATTGAATAGTTTATTACGAACAATGTTGTGGAATAGAAAGGCAAGCAACACTCCAAAGGGAATATCAAACCAAAACAATCCCCAAATAGTATGGCTATAGATACTGTATATATGCATCCTGATGAAGTATTCAAAATCAGGAACCATAGCGCCTGCAATTAACCCGGTTAATGATAGCCACCGTGTTTTAAGGTTGTTGAGTGGTAAAACTATAGCCGGGTGCGCGAAAGTAAAAGGCATAGGTTGCTACGTAATATCTAAACCAAAATACTATCCGTGATCTTCGCGATGTCGTAGCTGATCTTATTGATAAAGCCCAGTTGCTCTTTCAATAAAGCGTCCTCCGCCTGGGCCACAGGTTTCTGAGCTTCCGGATTAGGGGAAGGAATTTTACCGATATTGAATTCGATATTCTCGGCCTGTAGTTTTTGGCCGGTATCGTTTAATACAGTTATACTTTTTTTGATCAGCTTCATGGCCTCGGGGTGGGCAACCGCGATTTCTTTTTTACTTTGGGCCGATGCTATTGTAGCGATATATGAGGAAAGAATATGGTTTAGCACCACAAACTTATGTATATCCTTTATTTTACGTTGCTTGCTTTTGGGCTCGGAGGTCATGCGTTCAAATGCGGCCGAAAGGTTGGCCGATTTTACATAAACCTCCTTACGTGCCAGTTTGTAGGCAGTAATACTGGTCATTTTGCCCGAAATGCTTTCGGCAATAGTAACCAGGTAATTGATATTAGCAATAATTACATCCCTCAGGGTTTCCTGGATCTGTTCAAACTCCCAGGTTGGGAATATCAGATAGCTGGCCACCAAAGCAATGGTTGAACCTATAATGGTATCAAGGATCCTTTCCTGCGCTACATTCAACAATCCCACGCCTAAAAACTTGAATAGTATCAATACATAAGGTGTCATGAAAATAACGCTTACCACATAGTTAAGGCGCTGAAAGCTGTAAGCCCCCATCATAAATATCACCAGGAAAATAAATTGGGCGGTAGCATTAGGGATAAAAGTAAGTATGGCTATACCAATAACACCGCCGCCAATGGTGCCTATTAAACGCTGATAGTTACGCTGTTTGGAAAGGCTGAAACCTGGTTTCAATATCACAATAATGGTAAGTAATACCCAATAACTATGGTGACCTAAGGAAACAAGCTTTGCAGTAATAAAGCCTACCAGGCATACCAATGCTACCCGCAAGGCATGCTTAAACGCGCCGGATGCCAGCGTAAAGTTGTCGGTGAAAATATGCGGCGCGAAATCCTGATGGCTTACAAACGCGGTGTATTCTACATCACCTTTTGGTTCATTTAATGATTCGGCAGCTTTTGAGCTATAGTATTTATAGATGTTGTTAATTCCCTCGCCAAGCGAACGCAGGTTAATCAGGATCTTTTTAAGCACCAGGTTACTGGTTTCCTGGTTGTTTTTGCCAATGGAATCGATCTTAACTTTGAGTTTTTCCAGTTCGATGTTAAAGTCGGTGAGATGGCGGCGGCGTGTGTTTGTTAGCACAATATAGGCCACATCGTCAAGCTCATCGGCCATGTTATGGATAATGCGGGCAATTTCTGAAAGTACACCGGTATCCTTAAATTTTTCGCGGATATAGGCGTAGTCATAATGCGTGGCCATAATCTGCTCATAGATATCAACCAGGTCAACAAAGGTTAGTACCAGGATGCGGCTTGGTGCCGTTGATTCGCGGGCCATAATGCGACTTTTAAAAAGTAACTCGCGCACGGCGTCCTGATGCTGGCTCACCTGGATCTGTTTGGAAACCAGTTTACGGTAGTTTTCGTCGATATCGGTATCGGATAAATAAAAATCGGCTTTGATGCGTAAGAAACGGGCTATATCGGTCACGTTTTCGCCAAGGGCCTGTTGCGCCGCGCGGTAGGGGCGAATGCCGAAAAACACCAGGCTGAAGATCATATACCAAACGCCCCCGGCCAAAATCTTAGCACTGTAACCCAATACCTCAGGGGCGGCTAATGCCTTATCCATCATAAAGATCATGATGAGCAACGAACAGGTACCCACCGATGCCGCCCTGTTACCATAAACAGTGAACATAGAAAACAGAAAGGCGAAAAAGGTGATCTCGATACCGAGGGTAATTACGTTGAGCCTTGCGAAACCGGTAATAACGGCTACCAAAAACAGGCAAAGGTTACCGGCTGCCATGGCGTTACGTTTGTGCGATACTGGTCCGGGCGTATCAATAACACAGATACACAACGCGCCCAATGAAAGCGTAAGGCCGAGATCGAATTTATCAAACTGCATTAACAGCAGGGAAGGCAGTAATATGCCTATGCAGATCCGGATGCCATCAGAAAAATATTGACTGTAAAAGAAACTTTTTATCTCCCTGATGTTTATAGACATGGTAGTAGCAGCTTTATAAATAACAGAACTATTATAAGGAATTTTGTTTGTTCGGGCTGTTTTTATTAAATATAATTTATTGCCCCGAAATGGCGTTTTGAATTTCCATATTTTTAATTTTTGTGTCTTATTTTGTTAAAATGCTATTAATTGAAGATTAGTGTTAATAAATATTTACTTTTTGGTGAATTTAAATTAAAGATCAGTAAATTCACCCCCCGGAAAAGGCCAAAAGCTAAACCAATCAATTTTACCTCAATTTAATTTTTTACTATGTCGCCAACGTTAAAACTCAGCCAAAGAGAAGCAGCCTTCAATAATGAGGTTGTTACCCGATTTGAGTTATATAACAGTTTGTTTCAAACACTTCCGTTTTACCAGGTAAAGGATACCGGTATTTTATTGCCGTTCTTCAGCTCACATTGCGAAAAGGGTGCTATCACCCATGATTCGCCTACAGAGATCATCGAGTCGTTTTTTGAAAAGTACGTACCGGATATCGAACATCGTGAGCAGATTAACCGCATGTTCAGGTTTATTCAGTACATTGAACGTCAGGTAGTATTGTTTGACGCCATTGAAGATTCATCATTTAATAAAATAGGTAAGTTTGATGATAGCGGTACCCTGCAAAGTTTATTGCAGCACGCGGCCATCAGCGATGAAAGCCGTCAGGATATCAGCGAAAAGCTGAAAGATTTTTCGTTACGCCTGGTGCTTACTGCTCACCCTACACAGTTTTATCCCGGCACGGTGCTTGGCATCATGACCGATTTGATTGAAGCCGTAAAAACCAATGATATTAATAGTATCGATGTATTGCTGCAGCAACTGGGTAAAACACCTTTCTTTAATAAAACATCACCAACGCCGGTTGATGAAGCTGTTAGCCTTTCCTGGTTTTTGGAGAATATATTTTACCATGCCGTATCAGACATTCAGGCTAAGCTTGAAGAGGAGTTTGATATTGACGCGGCAAGCCGCCAGATCCTGGAATTGGGTTTCTGGCCAGGTGGCGACCGTGATGGTAATCCTAACGTAACTACGCAAACCACTAAAGAGGTGGCCAGCTTTTTAAGGCAGCGCCTGTTCCGTTGTTACTATCGTGATTTCAGGACGCTTAAACGCCGTATAACTTTCCGCGGTGTGGAAGAAGCGATGGGTAAGTTGGAGAACCTCTTTTATAAAAATGCTAATGAGCAGTTAACGCCAGTTGATTTGCAGGGCGAGATACTGGATTTACTGTTATCTATCAAAGATGTTATCCTTAAAGATCACGATGGTTTGTTTGTAGATATTGTCGAGGATATGATCCAAAAGGTACGCCTGTTTGGATGTTATTTTGCAACGATTGACATCAGGCAGGACAGCCGCATTTTACGCAAGGTTTTTGAGTACGGTACCAAAAACATAGACACCGGTGTTGCCGAAGGTTATTCTGAACTGAGCGAGGACGAAAAGGTAAAGAGCATTGTTTTTAAAGAGGCAGATTTTGTTTGTCCTGAAGAAGAAAAGGATGCTATGATCCACGATACGCTGGATACCATCAGGTTGGTTAAACAGATCCAGGAAGGTAATGGCGAGAAAGCTTGTCAGCGCTTTATTATCAGTAACTGCCAACGTGCATCTGATATCCTGCAACTGATAGACCTGTTTTTATGGAGCGGTTGGAAAAAAGATAGCCTGAGCATTGATTTTATGCCGCTTTTTGAAACCGTTAACGATCTGGAACACGCGGCGGGCATTATGGAGCAGTTATACACGCATCCATTTTATGCCGAGCACCTGAAAAACCGTGGCAGCCAGCAAACCATTATGCTTGGTTTCTCTGATAGTACTAAAGACGGTGGTTACCTGATGGCCAACTGGTCGATTTATAAAGCCAAAGTTGAACTTACAGCCATGGCCCGTAAATACGGCATTCAACTGGCGTTTTTTGATGGCAGGGGCGGCCCACCGGCACGTGGCGGTGGTAAAACACACCGTTTCTACGCGTCGATGGGTAAGGAGATTGCCAATGAGCATATCCAGTTAACTATCCAGGGTCAAACCGTAAGTTCGCAATATGGCTCGGTTGAAACTGCAAGGTTTAATATGGAACAGCTCATCAATGCCGGCGTTATCTCGGCCCTGCATCCAAACCGTAATGATCTGTTAGATGCCCGTCATAAAGAGCTTATTCAGCAAATGGCCGATATAAGTTACAAGTTGTTTATCGATTTGCGCGCACATCCTTTATTTGTTGAATACCTGGAGAAATTCAGTCCGCTGAAATTATTGTCAAGGATCAATATCAGTAGCCGCCCAACCAAGCGTAATGCCGGTGCGCAACTGAAACTGGAAGACCTGAGGGCTATCAGCTTTGTAACTTCATGGAGCCAGTTAAAACAAAGCATCCCTGGTTTTTATGGTGTAGGTACCGCGCTTAAGCAAGTTAAGGAAACCGGCGGCTGGGATGAGGTTAAAGAACTTTACCGAACATCAGGTTTCTTCAAAACCATGCTGGATAACTGTATGATGTCCATGTCTAAATCAGATTTCCGCGTTACCGCATATCTTGAAAAAGACGAGAAGTTTGGTGCGTTCTGGAAAATGCTGAAGGACGAGTTTGTACTCACCCGCGAAATGCTGCTGGAAGTAACCGGCAGTACGGTACTAATGGAAGAGTACCCGGTTGAACGCCGTTCTATCGCCATCCGCGAAAAAATTGTATTGCCGTTGGTGATCATTCAGCACTATGCGCTTCAATGCATAAACTATGAAAAGGATACCGAGCTTAATGATATTTATAATAAGCTGGTGATCCGTACGGTTTATGGTATTGTAAATGCCGGGCGCAATTTGGCTTAGTAGTTTATTGTTTTAATTTATATCCCCGTCCACCTGTTAGCAATAGCAGGTGGATTTTTTGTTGTTGGGGAGAGCGGTTGATTGGGTTGATTAAGTGAGGGGGGACAGTTCGATATTGGAACAGGCGAAGGCGCTAAGTTTTCTTGACGGATTTATATTTGGAATATTAATAGAATTTTTAGGTGTAATCCCTTGCTTTTGTAAGTGTCTGGTTATTAGTAATGTAAATTGATTTTTTCGAAATTGTGTTAACCCTGTTACCCCCCCCTGTTATTCTTTTCTTCCCGTAGGTTTGAGCGTGGGGATGTGCGATTCCCCTCTTGAGAGGGGCGGAGGGGTGTGTTTCTGCTTTTTGATAAGTCTATTGCAGAAACGTACTCCTGCTACCGCCCGTTCAATTTCATTAAGTTGAGAGATGATCAGGCTGCACCAGAGGTGCAAAAGGTTTGTAGAAATATAACAGATTTTCGTGTGCCAGAGGTACACAACTCCGGTGTTCCGTACCTACGGCACGGTTGTTTTCGGTATAATTACGTTCCTACATACCTGTTCCCCCTCTGGGGGATTTTCTTTAACTTAATGACATTGACCGCCCCTTCCTCCGCGTCTCCTCTCAAGAGGGGATTTTAAAGGCTGAGTAAATATGCGGCCTGATTTTACATCCCTATTGCCTTTCCCATTTCTTAAACCTAACTTTAAAAGGTTCAGTACTTTAAACCTTTTATCCAATGAAAAAAATCATTATTCCGGTAAGTATTTTAATCTTTGCCGCTTCGTGCAAACAAAAAACAGAAACTACTATGTACAAATGGCCCGATGTAACCCCCCCCGTTGCCGAAATTAAACCGCATATCCGCACTATCCATAATGATACCGTTACAGATAATTATTACTGGATGATTGATTACTTTAAGAAAGGTCCCGATAGCACCAAAGCTGTAGATTACCTGAAAGCAGAGAACGCTTACCAGGATACTATGATGAGCGGTACCAAAAACTTTCAGAAGGTGCTGTTTGATGAAATGAAAGCCAGGATCAAGGAAAAAGATGAATCGGTACCGGTATTTAAAAACGGTTACTATTACTATTCGCGTACCGACGAAGGAGCAGAGTATTACAAATATTGCCGTAAAAAAGGCAGTCTTGATGCTAAGGAGGAAGTATTGCTTGATGTGGATGAAATGGCAAAAGGGCATAGTTACTACTCGGCCAATGGGTTTAATATTAGTCCGGATAATAAGCTGCTGGCTTATGGCATTGATATGGTTTCGAGGAGGCAGTATACCATTCACATTAAAAACCTGGAAACGGGTGAAATTTATGCCGATGCTATAATTAATACTACCGGCGGCTCTGTTTGGGCCAAGGATAATAAAACATTGTTTTACACCGCCAAAAACCCGGAAACATTGCTTACCGAAAAAATTAAACGCCACGCTTTAGGTTCTAAAGATGCTGATGTGGTTGTTTATGAGGAAAAAGATAAATCGAACTATATAGGTGTAGATAAATCAAAATCGGGCGATTATATTTTTATCGAGTCGCGGGCTACTTTATCGTCCGAGTTCAGATACCTGGATGCTGGCAAACCTAACGAAGCTTTTAAAGTTTTTCAGCCTCGTATCAAAGATGTATTGTACAGTGTTACCGCCCTTGCCGATAAGTTTTTGATAGTAACCAACCAGGATGCTATCAACTTTAAACTGATGGAATGCCCGCTTGATAAAACTGAAAGCAGCAACTGGAAAGAAGTTTTGCCACATCGCAAAGATGTGTTGCTGGAAGGGGTTGAAGAGTATAAGGATTTTATCGTGATCACCGAGCGCAAGAATGGGCTAAACCAATTCAGGGTGCGTAACCTTGCATCAGGTGCCGAGCATTATGTTGATTTTAAAGAAGCCGCTTATGCTATTTATGTGGGCGCTAATCCCGATTATAACAGTAAGGTATTAAGGTACGGGTATACTTCGCTTACCACGCCGTCATCAACCTTTGATTATAACATGGAGACAAAGGCCTCCAAACTGATGAAGCAACAAGAGGTGTTGGGTAGGTATAAGGCCGATGATTATGTAACCGAACGTATTTACGCCACCGCGACAGATGGGACTAAAGTGCCCATATCATTAGTTTATAAAAAGGGGTTCGACAAAAATGGTAAAGCGCCTTTACTGCTTTATGGCTATGGTTCTTACGGTTATACCAATGATGTTTATTTTTCGAGCGCGCGGTTAAGTTTACTCGACAGAGGTTTTGTTTTCGCAATGGCTGGCATCCGGGGCGGACAGGAAATGGGCCGTCAGTGGTACCTGGATGGCAAGTTGATGAAAAAGAAAAACACCTTTACTGATTTTATTGACTGCGGTAAATACCTTGTTGATCAAAAATATACCAGTAAAGAGCATTTGTACGCCGAAGGCGGCAGCGCCGGCGGCTTGCTGATGGGCGCTGTAGCCAATATGGCTCCCGACCTGTGGCATGGCATTATTGCCGAAGTGCCTTTTGTTGACGTAGTGAACACCATGCTTGATGAAAGTATCCCCCTAACTACAAATGAGTTTGATGAATGGGGGAATCCTAAAAATGAGGATGCCTACAAATACATGAAAAGCTATTCGCCTTATGAAAACGTGGAGAAGAAAGCTTATCCAAACATGTTGGTTGTAACCGGCTTGCATGATAGCCAGGTGCAATATTTTGAACCATCCAAATGGGTAGCCAAGTTACGCGCCAATAAAACAGACAACAACGTGCTAATGCTGCATACCAATATGGATTACGGCCATGGCGGAGCATCGGGTAGGTTTGATTATTTAAAAGAGGAAGCGTTAAACTACGCGTTTTTGTTTGCGTTGGAGGGGATTGATAAGTAGGTGAATGGTTGATCGGGTTGATTGGTGAGTGGTTGGGTACACAAATTACAAAACAACACGTCATTGCGAGGTACGAAGCAATCGCGAACTGTACAGGGAGAACTTATATGGTTACTCTGTAAATAGGAGATTGCTTCGTGCCTCGCAATGACGCTCATTATTTAATCCCAATCAATTTTATCTCCCTCTAATAATTCCTCACATCTTTCAGGCTAATTTCCAGTGAGTGGCCGGATAAATAAATTCCCATTTATTATATTCGGCAAAACCCACTTTGGTAATGAAATTAGCATCCAAGTTAACCCTGTCATTTTGCCTGTTTTTTTGCGCCGGCGCATTAGCTCAGCAACCTGTTAATATGCAATATTCGGTGTCGATGGAAAAGGCAGCCGAACATTTGTATCATGTTGAGCTCAGCAACAAAACCCATCTCAAAACACTCGACTTTAAAATGTGCGTTTGGACACCGGGGTATTATCAGCTAATAGATTTTGCAGGTGCAGTGCAAAATTTTACAGTGACCGATGCAAAAGGCAGTCCGCTAAAATTTGATAAACCGACTAAAGATACCTGGCAGGTTAATAACCCTTCTGCAGGCGATGTCAAGATCTCGTACGATGTAAAGGCTGTGGTGCCCTTTGTAGGCAACGTTTATTTGGACGAAACACGTGGCTATATTACTCCCGGCGGCCTGTTCATGTATCTCGATCAGGAATTGCGTCACCCGGTTACCATCAAAATGAAACCTTACAGCAAATGGAATGATCTGGTAGCTACCGGACTGGATACCTTGAAGGGGCAATACCATGTTTATAAAGCTGCTGATTTTGATGTGCTTTATGATAGTCCGTTTTTAATGGGGGAGCTGGAAATTTTACCGCCATTTACCGTACAAAACAAGCCACACAACTTTATTGGCTACAAACTGCCCGCTTTTGACAGGCAGGCATTCATGGACGATCTGAAAAAGATTGTAGTAACCGGTAGCAATATCATTGGCGAAATACCTTATACGCATTATACTTTTCTGTCGATAGGGGCAGGAGGCGGGGGTATTGAGCATTTGAACTCAACCTCGTTAAGTTTTAGCGGCGGCGAAGGGTTTAATACGCCTGAAGCCCGTAAAAAGCTTTACAACTTTATAGCGCACGAATATTTTCACCATTATAATGTTAAGCGCATCAGGCCGGTTGAGCTTGGGCCCTTTGATTATTCGAAAGAGAACCATACCAATATGCTTTGGGTATCCGAAGGCTTTACCGTTTATTATGAGTACATGATTACCAGGCATGCCGGCTTAATGACTAACGAAGATATGTTTGGCGATTTTCAGAACAACCTGCGTAACTATGAAAACGAGCCGGGGCATTTATATCAATCGGCAACACAAGCCAGTTACAATACCTGGGATGACGGACCTAACGGCAGGCAGGGCGATGATTTTAATAAAACCATTTCGTATTACGATAAAGGGCCAATTTTGGGGCTGATGCTTGATTTTAGCATTCGCCACGCTACACAAAACAAGAAAACGCTTGATGATGTAATGCGCTTGCTTTATTACAAATATTACAAAAAGCTGAACCGCGGCTTTACAGAACAGGAGTTCAGGAACGAGTGCGAAAAGATGGCAGGTGTGCCTTTAACAGAAGTGTTTGAATACGCGTCGACTGTTAAACCACCGGATTATCCAAAATATTTTGCTTACGGTGGATTGGCTGTAGATACTGCTACAACCACAGTTTCAAACGCCTGGGCCGGGTTAAATATGCGCCAGGTTAGGGATACCATGCGCGTCACCACAGTAGCTTACCAATCCCCTGCTTGGAATGCTGGCATTCGTGGGCGTAGCGTTGTTTTAAAAATTGACGGCGAAACAGCTAATCCGGAAGCTTTGGGTAAGGCACTCGATAACCGTAAAGAAGGTGATGTGGTGAAGTTTACCATTCTGAAAAATGGCGAAAAAAAAGATATAAACGTAACGCTTGGTAAAAAGCGTGAAAAGTCATTCAGGATAACCCCCTTGCCAAACCCTGATCAGCTGCAGGCTGCCATTTTTAAAAGCTGGACAGAAGGGAGGCGTTGATTGTTGTCTGAATCAGAATTTACGGAATTTGAGAATTTTCAGAATAACGAATGGTCGATAAGAAATTATGTTAATCCTAAAACTCTGTAAATTTTCATTCAGACAAAGCTGCGTTAGCGATAGGAGCGGATACCGGCCTGTGTGTAAAGCCTGCAGGCGTATGAGCGTATAGCGCGGGCCGAAGGTAACGCCATAATCGATTTAAGAGTTGGGATTTTTGATTTTGGATTTATTATGTCTTAACCGGAATTAAACGAATTAAAGAACTTATCGAATGTGCCTGAAATTCTGCCAATTCTTTAATTCCAGAAATTCGAGTTCAGACAATAATAACGCTTACTTAATCAGCCAGCAACCATTAACCCCATAAAACAAACCACTCACTTAATCAACCCAATAAACCATTCACTAAGCATAAAAACAAATCTACCCACCCCTTGCTTTTGCATAATTAATCACTATCTTTGCACCCACAATTAATAAAATAGTTAACGCTTTAATATTATTCAAGTAATGTATTTAGGTAAAGAAGCAAAGGCAGAGATCTTTGCAAAACACGGTAAATCAGCTACAGACACAGGTTCTGCAGAAGGACAGGTAGCTTTATTCACCACTCGTATCGCACATTTAACTGGCCACCTGAAAAAAAACAAACATGATTTTTCAACTCAGTTATCACTGCAAAAATTAGTAGGTAAGCGTCGCGCGTTACTTGCTTATTTATACAAAAAAGACATTGAAAGATATCGTGCTATCATCAAAGCTTTACAGCTTAGGGATATCATTAAGTAATTCTCTCCTTTTTTATTTAAAAGCCATCCCCATTTTAGGATGGCTTTTTTACTTTTGAAACATATATTTACAAACATAAAATCCGATGCGCTCCCGAAGATGAAAAGTGCATCACAAACAAAAAAAGATGAGTTTAAACGTAATTAAAAAAGTTATTGATCTGGGCGACGGACGCACCATTGAGATCGAGACAGGTAAGCTGGCCAAACAAGCGGATGGTTCGGTAGTAGTAAAAATGGGTGATACCATGTTACTGGCTACTGTAGTATCATCGCCTGAAGCTAAAGAAGGTGTTGACTTCTTGCCATTATCTGTTGACTACCAGGAAAAATACGCTGCAACAGGCCGTATCCCGGGTGGTTTTTTACGCCGCGAGGCCCGTTTATCAGACTATGAGGTTTTGATCTCTCGTTTGGTTGACCGTGCTTTGCGTCCATTATTCCCTGAAGATTATCACGCAGATACACAAGTGATGATTTCATTAATATCTGCCGATAAAGATATTATGCCTGATGCTTTAGCCGGTTTGGCAGCTTCTGCAGCTTTATCTGTATCTAACATCCCTTTTAACGGCCCTATATCTGAAGTTCGTGTTGCCAAAATTGATGGTCAGTTAGTAATTAACCCTACTTTAAGCCAGCTTGAGCATGCCACTTTAGAATTTATTGTTGCAGGCAGCGAGCATGATATCAACATGGTTGAGGGCGAATCAAAAGAAATTCAGGAAGCTGAATTGGTTGAGGCTATCAAATTTGCACATGCTGCTATCAAAATTCAGTGTTTAGCTCAAAAAGAACTAACCATTGAAGTTGGTAAAACCGAAAAACGCGTTTACAGCCATGAGCACAGCAATGAAGATTTGAAAAAAGCTATCTACGCTGCTACTTATGATCAGGTTTACGCTATTGCTTCTGCAGCTTCGGCAAAAGAAGAGCGTGGCGCTAAATTTAAAGAAGTACGTGATGCTTACATCGAAACCTTAGGCGAGATTGATGATATCACTAAAGGCCTTGCTAAAAAATATTACCACGATGTAGAGTATGATGCTATCCGTAACCTTGTATTAGATGAAGGTAAACGTTTAGACGGTCGTACTACTACCCAGATCCGCCCGATATGGAGCGAAGTTGGTTATTTACCATCTGCTCACGGTTCGGCCGTATTTACCCGTGGCGAAACCCAATCATTAACTTCTGTTACCTTAGGTGCTAAGGATGATGAGCAAATGATTGATGGTGCTTTCATTAACGGCTACCAGAAATTTATGCTGCACTACAACTTCCCAGGTTTTTCAACTGGCGAGGTTAGGCCTAACAGGGGTGCTGGTCGCCGTGAAATTGGTCACGGTAACCTGGCTCAGCGTTCATTGAAACAAGTATTGCCTTCTGAAGATGAAAACCCGTACACTATCCGTATAGTTTCTGATATTTTGGAATCAAACGGCTCGTCATCAATGGCTACAGTTTGTGCCGGTACATTAGCGCTGATGGATGCAGGTGTTAAAATTAAAGAGCCGGTATCGGGTATTGCGATGGGCTTGATCACTAACGAAATGGGTACCAAATATGCTATCCTTTCTGATATTCTTGGTGACGAAGACCACTTAGGTGACATGGACTTTAAAGTAACCGGTACTAAAAACGGTATCGTTGCTGTTCAGATGGACTTGAAAATTAACGGTCTTTCATACGAAGTTTTAACCAATGCGTTAAACCAGGCTAAAGACGGTCGTTTACACATCCTTGGCGAAATGGCTAAAACCATTACCGAAGCACGTGCCGACTACAAACCACACGCTCCGCGTATTGTTACCATCAAAATTGATAAAGAATTTATTGGTGCCGTTATCGGGCCCGGTGGTAAAATCATCCAGGAAATGCAGCGTGAAACAGGCGCTACCATTTCTATCGAGGAAAAAGACAACCAGGGTATTGTTCAGATCTTTGCCGATAACAAGGCTTCTATCGATGCTGCTTTGGGCCGTATCCGTGCTATCGCTTCAAAACCTGAGGTAGGCGAAATTTACGAAGGTAAAGTAAAATCGATCATGCCTTTCGGCGCGTTTGTTGAGATCATGCCTGGTAAAGATGGTTTGCTTCACATTTCTGAAATTGATCACCGCCGTATTGAAACTATGGACGGTATCTTCCAGATAGGTGATGAGGTAAGGGTAAAACTACTTGACGTAGATAAGCAAGGTAAACTGAAGCTATCGCGTAAGGTATTATTGCCTAAACCGGAGCCAAAACAAAGTAACTAAGCAATTTTTTATAGTAACAAAACCCTCTTTATGAGGGTTTTGTTATTTTGTTTTAAATTTTTTTAACTTTTTTAAAACAAAAACCGGATGTTTAAACTTATTAACTGTTAATACATAGTTGCTAAAACCATAATTCCGATCCTGTTTGATAAAAAATGACCCCTGCTACTAATAATGATCCTTTAGATTTCCTGAATAAAAATTCGGCTGGAATGCAGGCGGGTACTCAGACTGATTTGGTTCAGCAGTTACTGTATGAAATAATCAGGGTTAAGGAAATTATTGTTTATTACGACTCCATCCCAAACGGAGGCGGACAGTTAGGTTCATCCATTCTCAATGAGCTTGTTTCAGAAGCTTATCAGTCGCTGGTTAATTACGACACCGTACTCATGCGGAAATATTACGATTTGTTGTTGAATTGCGATTGAGGCTGCAATCGATATTTTTGTCTAAACTCGAATTAAACGAATTTTGTGAATTAATCGAATTTTGTCTCCGCTGTCCTTCTTCTATTCTGTTGATTCTAATAATTCATTTAATTCGAGTTCTGAAGATCTACAGCAACAATATATCAATCTGATGTGCATGCACCATGCCCACAACCGGCGACCATGCAAATACCGTAAAGCGGCCATCTTGCGAAGCTACTAAAGCTATGGCATTCTTTTGATCAAAAACAAATTGTGCTGCGGCTAAATGCCTTGTACCGCCATTTTGAGCCGGATGGATTACCCGGGTTGAGCAGCCTACTATTGGTTCGGTAACTACAATCTCTTCAATAGGTGAACTTTCTTCCGAGCGGCCTATTTTGGCACCGAAAGCCAGCAGCTCGTGTTTATCATTTATAAGGGTAGCGCCGTCTATCGAAGTTAATCCGCCTATGGTATCAACCGCACGGCGCATTTTTTCCTGCCATGAGGTATGGTAACGGTCGATACCTTCGTGAATCATCAGATCTGTAAGCCCCGAAAACGGAGGATCAACAGGGTAGGAGATCGGTGTAATAATGGATTTGCGCCATTCTTCGCTTTCGGAAGGGACAACTAATAAGATGCCGCCACGTTTGTGGGCCTGCATGGAGGTAGCCAGCTGAACTAATACGTTCACCGGATCATTCCACAGGGATGGCAAAGTAAAATCAAGCATGGCCGAAAGTACATTGGGGCAATCAGAAATGCTGGAGCCATGCTCGTCAACTACTTTAATATCGTCGCCTTTTAATATGGCTATGTTTACAAACTTACCAAAGCCTTCTATACGGCGATGTTTGATCACCAGTAGTCCTGGCTCAATTACTTCCAGCACAAAACAGTAAGCCGGAATAGCCAGGGTGGTTCCCCAAATATATAGTTCATCATCTTCTATCCAGATGCCTAAATGGATGCCCGGCTGTTGTACTGCCGAAGCAAATTTGGTAAGGATATTAGGCGCAAGTTTAATTTTGCCACCAAACAACAATGGCTGACCGGCTGCTTCGGGCGGTAAAAAAGCCAGGGTGAATTTTGGTGAAAAGCCCTCTTCCCGGCGTAAGCTTGCCCAAAATGAGATATCAATAAGTGATTCGATGGTGGTGCAGCTCGGAGTAGGCGCGAGGTCTATCTCGTTGTTATCGGCAAGCGCTTTGGCATGAAAATGCCTGAAATGCCTTTCGATAATGGTTGCCACTTTACCGGCTGCTTTATATGTAGGTCCTGAACTCAAAGTTTTGGTGGTGTCTTTCATTTAAATACTTATCTCAAAAGTAAAGCTAAAAAAACGCGCTTACAAACTAAGGCCTCAATATTGCAATTGGCGGATAATCAGCCCCGAGATTGGAAGTTGAATAATCATCTGATTGTCGCACTGTCAAATCTTTATCATACTTAATATCAATTATCTATCCAAGGTCAGTTGTTGATCCGGGTAAGATTTTTTTCGGATTTATTGTATCAATTTTGCAGCCGGAAACGATAATATAATCATGAAACTTATATCACACCTGATATCACTCACCCTGCCAGACACTACGCCCTTGCAGGTATCGGCTTTGTTAAATTTAGGCTTAACTTATGTACAGCAAGGTTTCAATAAAATTTTCCATAAAGCGGAAGATCGTGACCCTTGTGCCGAGCCTTGTATGTAAGCCATGGTATAATTACTAATAGCGGGTACATACTGATAAAATATAGCTAAATTTGGGCTTCATTATACAGTATGGATCAGCTAACGGCTGCGGGCAAATCAAAAATGCGGATTGCCAACAGTGTATTCTTCTTCGTTTCGGGCTTCGGTTATTCTTCATGGGCCTCACGTATTCCATCCATAAAACATCAGCTTAATTTAAATGAAGCCCAGTTAGGTATTGTATTATTTGCTATGCCTGTTGGCCTGATGCTTACGATGCCACTTACAGCTAAAATGATCAAACATTTCAGCAGTCGGGTAATGATGCTGATAGGGGCGCTGGCTTTTAGTTTGGTGTTATGCCTGCCGGGTTTCGCGGCTTATATGTGGCAGCTGATCGTTGTATTATTCTTTATCGGTTCTACACGTAATATATTGGGCTTATCCATGAATTCGCAAGCCGTGGGGATCCAGGCTTTGTATGATAAATCAATCATGGTGACATTTCATGGTATCTGGAGCCTGGCTGGTTTTGGTGGTGCTGCAGTGGGTTACTTGATGGTGTTATTTAATGTAGCGCCTTCGTATCATTTATTGTTTGTGGGGATTGCAATGTTTATCCTTTCAATGATATTTTATCCCTCAACTTACGATTACCAGCCGGCGGAAACTCCGGACAAATCTGTATTCTCGATGCCCGATAAGCACCTGCTTAAATTCTCATTGATCTGCTTCGCTTCTATGGCCTGCGAAAATACTTTGTATGACTGGAGCGGCGTTTATTTTGAAAAGGTGGTACATGCCACCAAATCGTTTGCCGAGGCCGGTTTTGTAGTTTACATGGTAACCATGACGATTGGCCGTTTTGCAGGCGATAGGGTAGTTTCTGCCATCGGCATCAAAAAGGTTTTAACTTACAGTAGTGTGTTGGTATTCGCCGGTTTACTGGTATCGGTTTTTTTGCCGTTTACACTAACCATTTATCTGGGGTACGCCATGATAGGCATGGGGGTATCCTGTATAGTACCGCTGATATTTAGCATGGCCGGCAAGTCAAAAACAATGAACAGCAGCCAGGCATTGGCAGCTATATCAACTGTTGGCTATCTCGGCTTTGTTATAGTGCCGCCTATAGTAGGTTTTATAGCCCAGGCGGCCAATTTGCAAATAGCTTTCTTTGTTGTCGCCGCCTTTGCTGCCATGATGATATGGTTGGTACGAAAAATTGAAGACGAGCCCGCGGTATCATAGTTTTGTCAAATAAGCAGATCGGTATAACTTCAATTCGGTTTTGGCTTATAATTGTAATATCAAATCAGCCGGTTTGATATTACATCTGCAAAAAATGAGCACAAACATTACCGAAACCAACGTACAGCCGTCAACTGAGTTATTTATCAAGATGGTAGTTTCTAACTGGGAACTGCAAAATAGCCGCCTTAACGGTTTGCTTGACAAACTTACCGACGAAGCCCTTGCAACTGAAACAGCTCCCGGTCGTAACACCGGTGTTTACCTGCTTGGCCATCTTACAGCTGTGAGCGACGGAATGTTTACCTACTTAGGTTTAGGCGAAAGGTTGTATCCTGAGCTTGACGCTACTTTTATTAAAAATCCTGAAAACTCTGGTCTTGAAAAACCATCATTAGCTGAACTCAAGCAATATTGGGCTAAAGTTAATGAGGTACTGACGGAGAAAATGAATGCCATGCAACCGGAAGATTGGTTTAAACCGCATAGTGCAATTTCTGCAGATGATTTTGAAAAAGAGCCACACCGTAACAGACTGAATATCCTGATTAATCGTACTATACACCAGGGCTATCATATTGGGCAATTGGTTTACCTGGTAAAAAAATAAGCGCTTGCTGACCGGATTTTGCACAAAAGGTTTAATCCATGACAATTGGATGAAACCTTTATGACAAAGGGATGGTAAATAATCCTTAAAACCGTTATACTTTTGCTTAACACTGTTAAATGATTTAATGGTGTAATCAAAATGGCAAGTAAAGAACGAATACAGCGCTTAAAAGAAGAAACCCGGGTAAACATCCTGGACGCCGCGCTCCACATAGTTAAGCATGAAGGCTGGCAGGCTTTAAGCATGCGTAAGATTGCCGATGTAATCGAATACACCGCGCCCATTATATATGAATACTTCGCAAACAAGGATGCCATATTAATGGAACTTACCCGCAAAGGTTATGTAATATTGGCTAAGGACATGGAAAAAGCAAAAGAGCACTATCCAATGCCCGAAGATCAGCTTGAAGCTATGTGGCTTGCATACTGGAATTTTGCTTTTGAAAATAAGGAGCTTTACCAGGTTATGTTTGGCGTACAGATGAATTGCTGCTGCGAGGTAGTAAGAGCAATGCCAGAAGCCCAGCGTTTCACCACCATGGTTAGCGAAGCAATTATGCAGCTAATGAATATAAAGGATATCAACGACGAAATGATTTGTACAAAATATTACACCTTTTGGTCGGTTGTACACGGGCTGGTATCCATCAATTTACTAAGCAGAGGTTTCTCTGACGAAGTTAACCGCCAGGTTTTGAAAGATACCATCAGCGGTATTATCAGGTCGATGAAAGATCAGGTTTTTTCATGACCGAAAAATAACACTGTTAAATTTCCTTACAGTGTTAAGTAAATGTTAAAGCACTTTTAAAACAAACTCTTAATACAATGAAAAAGCTCACTCACAACCCACGTAATCCATTTAACAGTGTTAAACGATTTAACGGTGTTGTAACATCTAATTTATGTAACAGCTGCAATTAGCGCGCACCGTCTTGATATATCGTAATGTAAAAACGTGAATATCACGATATAAGGCACTTGAAGTTAAAATAAAAATTATATAAAATATTGATAATAAGCTGGTTGTATAACTGGCATTTCAATTGAAAAATGATCGGCAATAGTAAAACAATGAAAACAATCAAATCATCATATATCACAAGCCCAACGGCTTATTCTAACCCTATCCATTCACCACTCTTAAAATCATCACTCATGAAAACACTCATTTTAGCGGCAGTTGCAGCTTTAACATTATATGGATGTTCATCTGCACCGCAGGCTCCAACAGCACCGCCGCCACCGGCATTACCGGTAGCAACTATTACTTCAGGTTCTGAAACTACTTTCCAGGAATATCCAGCTTCAATTGAAGGTACTGTTAACGTAGAGATCAGGCCGCAGGTAAGCGGTACTTTAGATAAAGTATTTGTTGACGAAGGCGCTTTTGTATCTGCAGGTCAGCCAATATTTAAAATTAACGAACAACCATACCGCGCGGCTTTAAATAATGCATTGGCAAGCTTACACGCAGCCGAAGCAGCACATGTTAACGCACAGCTTGAAGTTGATAAATTAACACCGCTTGTTGCAAATAAAGTAGTATCAGATTATCAGTTAAAAACTGCCAAAGCAGCTTTAGATGTAGCAAAAGCCAATATCGAATCGGCCAAAGCTAACGTAGCTACAGCGCAGATCAATGTAGGTTACACTTTAATCAAAGCTCCTGTGAGCGGCTATATCGGTCTGCTTGCTAAAAAGCAAGGTAGCCTTGTTGCTCCCGCAGATGTCGCTCCACTAACTCAACTATCAGATGTTCATGACGTACACGTTTACTTTTCTCTTGGCGAAAAAGATTTTGTTGCCTTTAAAGAACAATATCCTGGCGCTAATCTGAAAGATAAATTGAAAAATGTACCATCAGTATCATTGTTGTTGGCTGATAACACAGAATATGCTAAACAAGGTAAAATTGATATCGTAGACGGTCAGTTTGATAAAAATACAGGTGCTATTACACTAAGAGCAAACTTTGCTAACCCTGATGGTTTGTTACGTTCTGGTAATACAGGTAAGATCCGTTTGAGCCTGAGCCACAAAGATGCTTTGATCGTGCCTGAATCGGCAACTGTTGAAATGCAGGACAAAGTATTTGTGTTCACCGTTGGTGATAGCAGCAAAGTTAAAAAACAACCTATCGATATAGTTGGTAAATCGGGCGATCACTACCTGGTTAAAGATAAAGAAGGTATCAAAGCCGGCGACCAGATTGTGTTAGAGGGCATCGATAAACTACAGGAAGGCATGGTTATTCAGCCTCAAAAACAGGCTGATAAAGTAGCCGCTGTAGTTAAACACTAATACATACACTTAAACTTTAAAGTCATGTTTCAGAAATTTATAGAAAGACCGGTACTCTCAACTGTTATCTCCATTTTGCTGGTGATAGTGGGTGTACTTGGTTTAACAAAACTGCCCTTAGAGCGGTTTCCTAATATTGCCCCTCCGTCGGTATTGGTATCTGCGGTATATCCGGGCGCCAACGCCGAAACTATCCTCCGTTCCGTTACGCCTTCGTTAGAAGAAGCGATCAACGGTGTGGAAAATATGACCTATATGACGTCTACCGCCAGTAATGACGGTACATTAGGTATCACTGTTTACTTTAAACAAGGCACGAACCCCGATCAGGCAGCGGTAAACGTTCAAAACCGTGTTTCTCAGGCTTCAAGCCAGTTACCAGCCGAGGTTTTGCAGTACGGTATTACAACTACCAAGCAGCAAAACAGCTTTATTGGTGCTATGGCAATCTACTCAGAGGATCCAAAAAAATACGATCAAACCTTTGTAGCCAACTATGCGCAGATCAATATCGTTCCGGAAATTAAACGTATTCCGGGTGTAGGTTCTGCCAGTATTTTTGGTGGTATTAAAGATTATTCAATGCGTGTTTGGTTAAATCCTACCCAAATGGCAGCATACAATGTTACTCCAGCCGAAGTAACCGCCGCTATCCAGGATAAAAACCTTGAAGCAGCACCAGGTAAATTTGGTGAGCGCAGCAACGAGGCATTTGAGTATGTAATTAAATACAAAGGTAAACTTACCAAACCGGAGGAATATCAGAACATAGCCATTCGCGCTAATGCAGATGGTTCTGTGTTGCGTTTGAAAGACGTAGCCCGTGTTGAACTGGGTGCTTATTCATATAATAGCGTAAGTAACCTGAACGGCCATGATGGTATTATCGTTGGTATTATACAATTATCAGGTTCAAACGCCAACGAAATCCAGATCGCCATCGATAATCTGATGGTGAAATTATCTAAAGATTTCCCGGTTGGTATCAAATACAACCAGTTCTATCGTACCAAAACTGACCTTGATGAGTCTATTAACCAGGTTGAACATACCTTGGTTGAGGCGTTTATCCTCGTGTTTATTGTGGTATTCGTATTCCTTCAGGATTTCAGATCAACGTTAATCCCGGCTATAGCTGTTCCGGTTGCTATTATCGGTACATTCTTCTTCATGAACCTGTTTGGTTTCTCCGTTAACTTGTTAACACTGTTTGCATTGGTTCTCGCCATCGGTATTGTGGTGGATGACGCGATTGTGGTGGTGGAGGCGGTGCACGCCAAAATGGAGCACAACCCAAGCCTTACACCTAAAGCCGCAACTACGGAGGCCATGCACGAGATTACCGGTGCAATTATATCTATTACCTTAGTTATGGCGGCGGTATTTTTACCGGTGAGTTTCATGACTGGTTCAACGGGTATCTTCTATCGCCAGTTTGCGTTAACCATGGCTATATCAATTATCATATCGGCCGTTAACGCTTTAACTTTAAGTCCGGCTTTGGCTGCGTTATTCTTAAAGAATAAACATAGCGAAAATGGTCACGAGGCTCCTAAGAAAAGCTTTGTAGAGAAATTCTACGCAGGCTTTAATGGTGGTTTCAATTATATGACCAACAGGTATGTTGGGGGCTTGAAAGTTTTGATCCGTAATAAATGGATAAGCATGGCGGGTCTTGCCTTAGTAGTTGTTGCTACCGTTTATATGATAAACAAAACAAAAACAGGCTTCATTCCTACCGAGGATCAGGGCTTTGTGGCTATAGCTGTTAATACACCATCAGGTACTTCATTAAGTGGTACCAATAAAGTATTTAAGCAAGCAGAAGACCAGCTTAAAACTTTACCATCAGCAAGGTTCGTAACTGCGTTGTCTGGTTTCAACTTCTTAACCCAATCAAGCAGTCCATCAGCAGGTGTTATCTTCCTGTTGTTAAAGCCTACTGAAGAGAGGGGCGAGGTTAAAAATATCGACGCTATTCAGAACATAGTAAGGGGCAAACTGGGTGGAATACCGGGTGGAACCTTCTTCGTGTTCAGTTTCCCTACAGTTCCTGGTTTCAGTAACGTGGAAGCGCTTGACGTAATGCTGCAGGATAAAACAAACGGCAGGCTGGATAAATTCAGCGGTGTTGCCAATAACTTTATCATGAAGTTGATGCAGAAACCGGCGGTTGCTTTCGCCTTTACCTCTTATAAAGCTGATTATCCTCAGTTACAATTAGAGGTTGATGACGAAAAAGCTAACCAGTTAGGTGTAAGTGTTAAAGACATCCTGTCAACCATGCAGGCTTACTTTGGTACTGCCCAGGCATCAGACTTTAACCGCTTCGGTAAGTATTACCGCGTAGTAGTTCAGGCTGATATTGCCGACAGGACCGATCCTTCAACTATCGACCGTGTATTTGTTAAAAACAAATCAGGCCAAAACGTACCTATCAACACCCTGGTTAAATTAACCCGTGTTTATGGTTCAGAAACAGCTTCACGTTATAACCTGTTCAACTCTATCGAGATCAATGCCATCCCTAAACCGGGCTACAGCTCTGGTGATGCCATCAAAGCGATAGAAGAAACAGCTAAAGAGCAATTGCCACAAGGTTTTGCTTATGAGTTCACCGGCCAAACCCGTGAGGAGATTGCTTCAGGTGGTCAGTCAACTGTGATATTCCTGTTGTGTTTGGTGTTCGTATACTTCCTGCTATCAGCACAGTATGAAAGTTATATCCTGCCATTGGCGGTAATACTTTCAATACCTACCGGTTTATTCGGTGTGTTCATTGTGTTAGGCTTAACAGGTATCGAAAATAACATCTATGTACAGGTTGCACTCATCATGCTCATCGGTTTGCTGGCGAAGAACGCCATCCTGATCGTAGAGTTCGCGGTACAGCGGCGAAAGGCAGGACATGGGCTGGTTCAATCAGCTATTGAAGCTGCTCAGCTCCGTATCCGTCCAATCATCATGACTTCAATGGCGTTCGTATTCGGTCTGTTCCCGATGAGTATCGCTACCGGCCCGTCTGCACAGGGTAACCACTCTATCAGTATAGGTGCCGCCGGCGGGATGGTTTCGGGTGTACTATTAGGTTTGTTCATCATACCTGTACTATACGTGATATTCCAGGGCTTACAAGAGCGCATCAGTGGTAAACCAAAACCGCTTGCCGCTAACGCAGGCGACCATGGTAAAGATGTGGCCGTGTTTGAAAACGAATATTCAGCTTAATCAATTAAACATCAACAAAAACTATCACGGGTTTTTAAAATCTGTGATAGTTTAAAAAAGATACAACAATGAAAAATATAATAGGCAGCTTGGCTATTGCACTGGTAGTGCTGGCTGGCTGTAAAGTTTCAAAAGATGTTGCTACGCCAAAAGATGGGCTGCCTGAAAACTTCAGGAACGCGGTTACCACAGGTGATACCAGCAGCATTGCCGACTTGCAGTGGAAAAACTTCTTTACCGATGCAGCTCTTCAAAAATTAATTGATAGTGCTATCGAAAGAAATTACGATATGCAGGTGGCTGTTAAAAATATCGAAGCTGCGGACTTACAGTTTAAACAGGTTAAATGGAACTATGTACCTACACTTGGTTTAAACGTTACTGCAAACACTAATCGCCCGTCTGATAACAGCGTTACCGGTTTAAGTATTAAACAGTATAACATCGGTACCAAACATATTGAAGACTATAACGCTAACCTGTCGCTTTCATGGGAAGCCGATATCTGGGGTAAAATTCGCAGCCAAAACCGCGAAGCTTTAGCTCAATACCTGCAAACCAATGAAGCAAAAAGGGCTGTTCAAACCAATATTGTATCAAGCGTATCTCAAGGTTATTACAACCTGTTGATGCTTGATGAACAATTGGAGATTGCGAAAAAGAACGTAAAACTGAATGACAGTACCTTACGCATCATCAAATTACAATATGACGCTGGCCAGGTTACCCTTTTAGGTGTACAACAGGCACAAGCTCAATTAGAAGCCGCTGCACAGTTGGTTCCTCAGTTTGAGCGTGATATAACCGTTCAGGAAAATGGTTTGAGTATACTGGCAGGCAGGTTACCTAATGCCATTGAGCGTAATGTAACCCTTAACGATATTACTTTCCCTGAAACCCTTTCAACAGGTATACCATCGGCTATGGTGAGCCGCAGGCCCGATGTAAGAAGCTCTGAACTGGCTTTGAACATTGCTAACGCGAGGGTTGGTATTGCTAAAGCACAGCTTTATCCTTCATTAACTATTACTGGTCAGGGTGGTTTAAATTCATTTAAATCAAGCAATTGGTTTAATATTCCTGCTTCACTATTCGGTACTGTTGCCGGTGGCATTGCTCAGCCTTTGTTACAGCACAAACAATTGCGTACCCAATATGAGGTTGCCAAAGTTGATCGCGAGAAAACAGTGATCCAATTCCGTCAGTCTGTATTGAATGCAGTAGGTGAGGTGTCTGATGCTTTGGTAAGGCTTCAAAAACTAAAAGAACAACAGGCTATTGCTGCAAATCGTGTTAAAACATTGCAACAGGCTACTTCTAACGCCAGCATGTTGTTTAAAAACGGTCTTGCTACCTATCTTGAAGTAATTACTGCTCAAGGTAATGTACTACAAAGCGAGTTGGACTTAGCCTCAATTAAAATGGCCCAACTAAGCGCTAATGCCGAGCTTTATCGCTCATTAGGCGGCGGCTGGAAATAAGCTTTATCTACCCCTATGAAAACGGAAACGGCGGATCATTAATCATGATCCGCCGTTTTGCATGTAATGGGTAGTATTCTTGATCGTATTTACATCGCTGTCGTTTTTTTAGCAGATGTTACTTCTTTTATAGTCAGCAATAAAGCAGAGAGCAGCAAACCAGCCAGTAAAGCAAAAAGATATACATATAGCGATTTAGAACTCATTGATTCCCGCGTGGTCGACATTTCATCTATAGTAAACCTCGGATGTGAGGATTGTGCGTCTGATCCATGCAAGAGTCTGTTGCACTGTTGTTGCTTACGCTTAATTATTGCATTTATTTGAGCCAGCGAATCATTTAGTTGTACTGATATGAATGACGCTATAGATTTTGAATCTTTTGGCTGTGCAGTATCTTTCGGCGGTTCAATATCCTTTGGTTGTTCAACCTCTTCAGGTTGGCGAACTTCTTTAGTCTGATGAGCAGCCCTTATTTTTTGCTCCTTTTGTGTTACACTGTTAACAAGCGCTTCCTTTATCGAATTGATTTCGAGTTTGAAAGCGTAAACACTTGCGTCGGCATTGTCCGAATCTTGTTGTACACGTTGTTTATTAAGCTGTGCTTTATTGAAATCTTTTATAAGCGCTTCAATGCGGCCGTCGTTAAGGCTATAATCTTCAGGTATTAAAACAAAAGGATCATTAGGTTTCGATGTGTATGATTTTATCGCGCTGATGGCAGTTAAGCTACTTTTTTCTTTTTCGGTCAATGCGGTTTGCACTTGTACCACCATAGGTTTCGGCTTGGGCTTCGGCAATGGTCTTGGCTTTTTGATATTATTCAGTATGGCTTGCTGCTCGCGGAATTTATCGGCCATTGCTTTATAGTAGTATATACTGTCGTTTATTTTTGTAAGCAACGAGGTGTCAACAACAGCAGGTTTTTGGGGCGAGTTTTTTTTAGCATATTGGGCGTTTATAACTGCTATAAGCTTGTTTAAAAAATCCTCTCCCTTTTGAGGATTATCTGCTTTTAAGCTCAATTCAAAACTGTTGTTCCCCAGGATTTTCGCATTTAAACTTTCACTGAATTGTTTAGTTAAGTCGGCGGAGGAAGTGAGTTTTACGGTCAGCGGTGGCTGTATGGGTTTAAAGGCAGGACCTTTTACTATGGTATAATCTAAAAAAGCATATTTCACAGGGTGGTATAAAGGCACATCTGTGAGTACATTATTTTGATCGATCCGGCATACGTTGCCGTTGATTAAATTGATCGTGATGTCGGTAGGAGAGTCGTAGGCACTGCCCTTGCCAAGCATAAATTTAAGGGGTAAGGAATCGCCATAAATTTCTGTTGTGGTAAACGTTCCTTTCCAATAGTAACTGACCTGCAACCCTAACGAATTAATCACTTTTCCTATCGCAACGTTAGAACGGACCTCGTTAATGGCCATTCCCGGCGATTCCTGATCGTCAGAAATGCTTAATTCCATTTTTACATTGTGTTTCGTTGGTGAAAAAAGCAAATAAGCAGAGGCCGCTAAAACAAAAAGTAAAACGGAAGTAATGATCAGGTATTTATTGCGGGATAGCAGGCCTGAAATATTCCTTCCCTTATCTCTGCTATGAGCCTCGTTCATAGAATATGTTGATTTCGTTGGTAGTAAATTGATGTAATTTACTGATTTGTAATATTATGGCGCCCTTGCTTTGGCGCTTTGTCTCTTCGGGTTATGTTAATTTCGTTGATTTTCCTCTTGCTTCACACATCTGCATAGCTAAATTTCACAATTGTACCTCGAAAATTGTAAAGCAATATGCACACCTGATTGGGTAGATTTGACCGGTGATTTTCTTGTGAATCGGGAATGTTTATGGTACAAAGTTATCCATTATCGATTTGCCAATGGCAAAGCTCAGGCGGCGGCGGTTGTGAGGTTTAAACACTTTGTTACAAACAAATTACCCTGTTTTTCAAAGAAAATTCATATCATAGCAGCCCCAAACTATTTGAGTTGTTTTAAATGAAGCTTAAGATCGTACTTGTATTTATTTTGTTTTGCGGTTCCGTTCGGGCGCAAAATGTCAATATAATTCCTCAGCCCAAGTCTGTAATTAACGGTACCGGGCAGTTCACTTTTAATAATCATAGCACAGTTGGCGTAAATGATGCTTCATTGTTGCCCATTGCCCGTTATTTTCAAAAGCAGGTAAGCCAGTCCAGCGGTTTTACGCTTGCCGTTGATAATAAAGATGCCGGAAGTGTAATCCATTTACTTTTAACCAATGGCGATCCAACCGCCGGAGCATATTCCCTGAAAATTGTAGCAAATGAAATCACCATCTCGTCAACAAACCGCGATGGTGTATTTTATGGGGTGATCTCCCTGCTGCAAATGATCAAAGATCAACCCCGCGGAGAGAGTGTCAACTTAGCATCGTTAACCATTACCGATACCCCACGTTACCAGTGGAGAGGATTAATGCTTGATGAATCGCGCCATTTTTTTGGAATGGAAAAGGTGAAGCAGATCCTGGATTGGATGGCTTATTACAAGCTTAACAAGTTTCACTGGCATTTAACCGACGCGCAAGGCTGGCGTTTGGAGATAAAAAAATATCCCAAACTAACATTAATTGGCGGAGTAGGGAACTACAGTGATTCATCTGCCGATCCACAATATTATACCCAGGCTCAAATCAAAGAGATCATAGCTTTCGCTGCCGAAAGGTTTATTACCGTTATCCCCGAAATTGATATGCCGGGACATGCTACGGCTGCTAATAAAGCCTATCCACAATTTAGTGGTGGCAGCGTTGAAGGGTACCCTAATTTTACTTTTAACCCTGCAATCGATAGTACTTACCAGTTTTTAGGTAACATTATCAAAGAAACCAGTACACTTTTCCCTGCTAAGATGATTCATTTGGGAGGTGACGAGGTGGCCTTGGGCGTGAAAGCCTGGTCGCTTAACCCATCAATTGCCGGTTTTATGCAGAAGAACAATTTTGCCGATGTGGGTGAGCTGGAACGCTATTTCTTTAAAAGAGTCGCAGATACGGCCTTAAACGCAGGTAATAAAGTTTTGGCCTGGGACGAAGCTACCGGTACAAACCTGCCGGCAGATAAAACCATTATTTTTTGGTGGAGACAGAATTTGCCTGGTCAGTTGCATTTAGCGGTACAAAAAGGTTACCAGGTAGTACTTTGTCCGCGCCTGCCAATGTATTTTGATTTTGTGCAGGATGCCGATCATATTTCGGGTCGCAGGTGGAAAGGTGTCTATAACACTGTTGGTAGTGTTTACGGTTTTCCTGAAAGACAATTACAGAATAATGGGGATCTGCAATCGAAACAGATCATAGGTGTACAGGCCAATATCTGGACAGAAATGATTGGTTCTGAAAAACGTCTTGACTTTATGTTGTTCCCGCGTATTGCCGGTTTAGCAGAAGCCGGCTGGACTGCACCCGAACTGAAGGATGAAGAGGCTTTTAATAATCGTTTAAAGGCAAGTATCAAGATTTACGATGCTGCCAATATCTATTATTTTAATCCGTTCGATAAGTTTTTCCATGATGAAGCCATCGATTTTGGTCCGAAGATCAGAAGGATGCCTAAGCCTGAAAACGTAGATTATGGTGATGAAGACCGACCTACACGCAGACACAGGCACGGACACTCGTCAAAACATTCGTCATCGTCGAAACATTCGTCCAAGCATTCGTCATCATCGTCTAAACATTCATCTTCGAAGAAATCTTCATCTTCTAAAAAGTCGTCGTCATCTGGCAGTAGCCATAAGTCATCGCACAAAAAGAAGAAGTAATACCGAACAGCATTAATTACAAAGCCCTGCATATGTCAAATAAGCAGGGCTTTGTTTTTGTAGTGGTAAATTAGGGGCTGGTTTTTGCTGTGTGCGAGATGTCCCCCTGCATAAATGCTGTAAATTGCAGGCGTTCCATTTCGCCAATTAATCTGCATTTACATGAACCTGTTTAACCGCCAAATTATCCTTTCCATTTTCTTTACGCTGCTTTGTTACTTGTGCAAAGCCGACCCGGTTTTTTATATGAATCAGATTGCTTTTGACGCGCGTGGGGCCAAAACTATCGTTGTGCGCAATGATACCAAATTTGCCGTAGGTACAACTTTTCAATTGCAAAGCGCAGAAGGGAAAATAGCATTTACCGGAAAATTGAGCAGAGCCTTACAGGTAGACGAATGGGCAAAGGGCGCATACTTTTATCAGGCCGATTTTTCGGGCGTTAAAGCAGAAGGGAAATACAGGGTTGTGATCGGCAAAAATAATGGCCCAGCGTCTGATTGGTTCGAGATTAAAGAGAATGCGTTGGCAGTAGCTACCATTCCCTCGGTGTTGAGTTATTACAACAGGCAGCGGGCCAATACGCCAACCGAATGGCAAGCTGATGCGGCGGTACAATTATACGGAAGTGATAAAACCGTTGACATGCGTGGTGGGTGGTGCGACGCCTCTGGCGATGTAAGTAAATATTTTTCGCACCTGGCTTATGCTAATTTTGTTTCGCCTCAGCAAATACCACTGGTAACCTGGTCAATGATTAACTCAGTACAAACTACGCCGGGCTTACTAAATAAGCTCAATATTTACGATGGCATGGTGAACGAGGCGATTTGGGGTGCCGACTACATGATGCGCGCATTATCAAAAGACGATTACTTTTATATGATCGTGTTCAGTTATTTTAATAAGGACCCAAAAGCACGTAGGGTAGTTGGTTTAAAAGCCAACAGCGTTACTACCGATGAATACCAGGCGGCGTTTCGTGAGGGTGGAGGTATGGCTATAGCTTCACTGGCCCGGATCTCGCAATTGAAAAAAGACGGTGATTTTAAGTCGACTGAGTATCTTGCTGCAGCTAAACGTGCTTTTGCTCATCTGCTGGTAAACAACACCAAATATGATGATGACGGCAAAGAAAATATCATTGACGATTATTGCGCCCTGATGGCAGCTACCGAATTATGGATTGCGACAGATAGCGCACTCTACCGGGACGAAGCCCGTAAACGTGCCGGTAACCTGAACAAACGAATGAGCCCGGCAGGTTATTTTATTGCTGATGATGGCGACAGACCTTTCTGGCATGCGGCGGATGCTGGGCTGCCTGTTGTAGCTTTATGTCGTTATCTCGACAAAGAAAAAGACGGTAGCGAAAGAGCGGCTGCTTTATCAACCATAAAAAAAGCGTTGGACTATAATTTAAAAGTGACCGGCAATGTAGATAACCCCTTTGGCTATGCCCGACAGTCGTTTAAATTTAGAGGGGCAGTGAAAGATGGCTTTTTTATTCCTCATGAAAATGAAACCGGCTGGTGGTGGCAAGGCGAAAATGCCCGTTTAGGCTCGTTGGCTACGGCGGCTTTGGTAGGAGGAAGGTTAGTTTATCCAGAAAAGGGCGGTTGGGGTGTAAAAAAAGAACTGGCCGAATATGCCTCGCATCAGATAGCCTGGATTTTGGGTTGTAACCCTTACCAGATGTGTTTCATGTACCAATTCGGTAAAAACAATGTGCCCTATATGAGCTCAAACTTCGGGCACGGATCTGGTAAGGGAGGGATTTCTAATGGCATCACCGGTAAAAAGGAAAATCCCGATGGCAGCGGCATCGACTTTAAAATGAAAGACGATGGTAACGAATGGCGCTGGACGGAGCAATGGCTGCCACATGCCGCATGGTATCTGCAAGCTGTAACGGCAATGGCGACAGAGGAGCAATAGAAGCTGTCATTTTTTATACCTCAATTTGTCATATTTGCTACCCAACTCCTTATCTTCATGCAATTAAGTTTGTATTGAATTAAGAATCTATCGATATGACACAAACAAATGTTGCCGGTAACTATGCCGTTGTAAATGGCCTTAACATGTATTACGAAATTCATGGTGAAGGTTTTCCGCTTGTACTTGTACACGGAGGTGGGTCGGATATCGATGTTACATTTGGCCGCGTGTTGCCTGCTTTCGCTAAAAAGCACCAGGTGATAGGCGTAGATATGCAGGCGCACGGACGCACGCCGGATAGAGGCGTACCAACTTCATTTGAACAGGATGCCGATGATATCGCCGCTTTACTCAAACATTTAGATATAAGGCAGGCTGATGTTATGGGTTTCAGTAATGGTGGTAATACTGCTATGCAATTGGCCATCAGGCATCCGCAACTGGTTCATAAAATTGTGATCGCTTCATCGTTTTATAAGCGCGATGGTTTCGACTCCTGGTTCTGGGACTTTATGCCTAACGCTTCTTTAGAGAATATGCCGAAGCCTTTACAGGACGCGTTTCTTAAAATTAACAATGACCATGCGGCTTTAGAAACCATGCATAACCGGGATCGTGACCGTATGGTTGCTTTCCAGGATTGGAGCGACGATATTATCCGTTCCATAACCATGCCTGCATTGGTGATAGCTGGTGATAAAGATGTGATCAGGCCTGAGCATACGCTGCAACTATATCGTACACTCCCCGATGCGGAACTTTGTATCCTGCCCGGAGGCCATGGCGACTATATAGGCGAAATTGAGGATGTAAGTGAAGACGGCAACTATCCCGCAGTGGCCATTATTGAAGCATTTTTAACCAAAGGAAAAGCTTAAGCTTTTCCTTTGGTTTCTTTGCGTACAACAGGGGCTACCTTTGTGCCGTAAATTTCAATCGCTTTTAAAATATCTGTGTGCTTGGTAAAGCCGGTAACCAGCTGGGCTACAAAACGGGTATTGCCAAAAAGCTCGTATTGCTGCATGATCTTGTCGATAGCCTGTTGCGGATCGCCTACAACCAAAGGCCCAAAATCACGGAGGTATTCAAACTGTTCCCTTGTCATGGGCGACCAACCACGGTCGCGGCCAACACGGGTCATGAGGGCTTCATAGCTCGGGTAAAATTCATCAGCTGCCCGTTGCGAGTTTTCGGCCACATAAAATTGTGAGCTGATAGCCAGCTGCAGCTTGCTTACATCATGCCCGGCTTTAGCTGCTGATTCGCGGTACAACTCTACAAAGGGAATAAAATGTTTTGGCGCGCTACCCAATATCGCGATGATCAGAGGCAGGTTTAGCGCACCCGCCCTTTTTGCAGAAGCAGGAGTGCCGCCAACACCAATCCAAACCGGAATTTCCTGTTGGAGCGGACGGGGATATACACCCTGGTTCCTGATAGGTGCCCGGAAGTTGCCTTGCCATGAAACAATTTCCTGTTTGTTGATCTGCAAAAACATTTCAAGCTTTTCGGTGAACAGGGCATCGTAATCATTCAGGTCGAACCCAAAAAGCGGGAACGACTCAATGAATGAACCTCGACCCGCTATCATTTCAACCCGGCCACCCGAAACAAGATCTGCAGTGGCGAAGTTTTGGAACGTCCGCACGGGATCTGCAGAGCTTAGTACGGTAACCGAACTGGATAAACGGATGTTTTTAGTAATAGCCGCTGCGGCGGATATCAATATTTCAGGTGCCGAGATCACAAAATCGGGCCGGTGATGCTCGCCGAAGGCAAAAACATCCAGGCCAACCTCATCGGCCAATTTTACTTCTTCCAATAATTCCTGAACCCGTTTATGGGCATTTACAGCATTGCCGCTTTTACCGTCAGGATGTACCTCGCCAAAGGTGCTTATACCTAATTCCATGTATTAATAATATAGATCGGCCGCGGCAAGCTCTTTCTTATCAAAACTTCCGGGTGCGGTAACATATACTTTAAGCGGTGCCACGCGTGTCCTGTACCTGCCTGTTGGCGGCGGTGGCGCGTTGTATATGTACTTTACCCTTATCTGATGAAAGCCTTTTGCCAGCGGCAGCGCGTATTCTGCTTCTGTTAACTGTACGCCATCAATAAATAACTGGCTGGCGGCATAATTTGCAAGGGTAAAGTTATAAGTACCATCGGCCAAAACATTCACGTAACCGTCATAAACTACGCCAAAATTGGGATTGTCTTTTTTCAGTGTTTCGGCATCCAATTTATTGATAGTTGCTGAATCCTGAGGCGCAGTATAGTTAAGCTGATCGGGTGAGGTAAATGTATTTTTAGCCCATTTATATTTAAGTCCCTGTTTATTGGCTGTATAGTTTATCGCGGGCATTGGCGCTTTATTATACATTAAAGTACGGGTAGCAATACTTCTGCGGCCGGAGGGAGTAATTACCCTTGTACGCAATTCCCGTTTTTCGTTTTGCGGGATAGAGAAGGTGATAGGCCCGTCATATTGCAGATCGGTATCCAGCGGATCGCGACCGTTAAGGGTATAATAGATCCTGGCACCCGGTACAACCGATTTTAGCGTGTAAACAAAATGAGGGCCCACCACCATGGTATCAATTGTAGTAAGCGCGGTTGGCACACGGTAATTGTAGTTCATGGCATCCAACCTCGCGAAGTGTTTAGCGAGACGTACTTCAGAAAAATTAGTATAATCCTTATTGGCAGGCTGAGTCCAGGCTACTTCTGAAAGGGCGAACACCCTCGGCATAATCTGGTATTGTAGCTTAGCCACTGTGGGTACATATTCTGTCCATAGGTTGCCTTGTGTGCCGATAACATATTTCTGCTCGTCGGGCGTCAATTGCTTTGAAACAGGATCGTAGTTGTAAGTTTCCTCTAAAGTGGCGTAGCGGCCAAATGACACCGGCTCTTGCGGCGAACTGCTTTGATAATGATCAAAGTAATTACCGGTAGTTTGCGGTGTCATGATCACATTATGCTTTTGACGGGCCGCGTTAATGCCGCCCTCTTCGCCCTGCCAGCTCATTACGGTAGCGTTAGGGGCGAGGCCGCCTTCCAATATTTCGTCCCAGCCAATAATGCTGCGTCCCTTTGAGTTGATGAATTGCTCTATCCTTTGAATGAAATAGCTTTGCAACTCTTTTTCATCTTTCAATCCTTTCTCCTTCATCAAAGCCTGGCAAAACGCCGATTGTTTCCATGGTTCCTTGCCTGCTTCGTCGCCACCTATATGAATGTATTTGCTTGGGAAAAGCGCCATTACCTCGGTAAGCACATCCTGCAAAAAGGTAAAAGTTTGCTCGGTAGGGCAGTATAGGTTATTGATATCGCGCGGGGCTTTCTGTCCGGCTACCGTATCGCATCTGAATTCGGGATAGGCACGCAGGGCAGCTTCCGAGTGCGCCGGCATTTCTATCTCTGGGATGACGTTGATATACCTGTCGGCCGCGAATTTTACTACATCTTTAATCTGCTCCTGGGTGTAAAAACCGCCATAGCTAATCGAGTCGGGCCAGTCGCGGTTGCTGCCAAACATGGTTTGCTGACGGAAAGCGCCTACCTGAGTAAGCTTCGGATATTTTTTTATCTCGATACGCCAACCCTGGCCATCAACCAAATGCCAGTGGAAGGTATTTAGTTTATAGGAGGCAATAAGCTCTATAACTTTCTTGACCTGCGGAATGGTAAAGAAATGACGAGATACATCCAGCATCATGCCCCTATACCCAAAGCGTGGTGAATCTTCAATTGCGGCACAAGGTAATTTGTAGGCGGTCGCGTTTTCAACCGGGAAAAGTTGTAGCAGCGTTTGTATACCATAGAATAAGCCTGCGTCTTTACCTACTATAACAATGTTATGCGGGGTGATGGTTAGCTTATAGCCCTCTTTAGGCAGTTTATCTGCTCCTTTAGCTGTTAAGATAAGACCTTTACTTTTAGCGGCCTTAAGCTTTGAATTGTATTTGGCTATTTTGAAATTGAGGTTGCGGTTTTGCTGCAGATAATCTTTCAGCCATAAAACAGCTTTATCTTTTGGATTATCCGCTTTGATTGGGGTAAGTTGATTAAAAGTAAATGTGCCGCTGCCTTTGGTAATTGAGGCAGGAGCGGGGATGATTCCTAAATGCGGGTCATCAGTATTAACCTGGGCCGATACTTTGTTAGCTTCCGATAAAAAAATACAAAGGCTTACTACAGCGATAAGCTTTGCCAGGCAGTTCGGTTTAAAATTCATACGAGCGATGGTTATAAGGCTAAAAGATAAAATTAACCATTATCCTAAGCTGTAGACGGTTTAAATTCATTGTAACAAACAATTGACGTTTAATCGTAACCTGCGTAATCCCAGGCGCTTTGATAACCGTTTAGTTGTTCGGCATAACTGATCATATCTGCATAAAAGGGAGCATAAGCAAGCGTTGAACTATCACCTATCATCACCAGTTTTTTGCGTGCACGGGTCATGGCCACATTCATGCGGCGAATATCGCTCAGGAAGCCTATCTCGCCGTTGGTGTTGCTACGGGTGAGGCTGATATAAACCACATCACGCTCCTGCCCCTGGAAACTATCAATAGTGTTAACCGCTATTTTATCGGCGTAGATCAACAAATCCGGTGAGTCCAATAGTAATTGGTTCAGCACCCGAATCTGTTCTTTATAAGGGGAGATAACGGCAATGGTTGGGAAGTTTTCCGGGGTATAATGCTCCCGGAGTTCGCCAACCAGTTTATGAAGATGTTTGAACAGAAACGCGGCTTCTTCAGGATTTGCTGTGCTTGTACCTTCCTGCTTTTCATCAAAACCACATCCGGCGGTATCCACAAAACTAAGCGGAATATCTCCCGGGAATAACAACCGGCTTGCTACCGACTCATGGGCTTTTAACCTGTCATCATAAAACTCCTTTGACGAAAAGCCCATGATGGCCTCGTTCATCCGGTATTGTTCTTCAAGTAACACAACCGCTTCGGGATATAAGGCGGCGCATTTCTCAAGCAAGGTGATGCTCAGTCCTTCCTTTGCCGCCTGCTGTGATTTGATGGTAGGCGGGAGTTGCAAATGATCGCCGGCGAGGATCACTTTTTTTGCTTTTGATATCGGGATCCAGCAGGCAGGCTCAAGCGCCTGCCCGGCTTCGTCAATAACTACCGTGTTGAATTTTAAATCGCGGATGGTATAGTGATTGGCGCCTACAAGCGTGGCTGTAATGATCTGTGCTTTACTGATCAGGTCTTCGGCAATAAATTGTTCGGTTTTATCTACTTCTTTGATGATTTGATGTGCCGCGTCAAAAAGCGCCTTACGCTGGTCGCGCTCGGCCTTGCCAAAATTGCGCTTGTATTTATGCGCCATGTTTTTGTACTCAGAAGCCTGCTTTTTAAGCTTCTTGATCTCCTTCATGTCGGCATGGGTACTTATCCTGCTATCTAAAGTCAGCGACATCAGTTTTTCAGATACCCTGGCCGGGTTGCCAATACGGAGTACGTTTAAGCCTTCATTACTTAGCTTTTCGCTCAGGAGATCAACAGCAGTATTGCTCGGGGCTACCACCAAAATCTGTTGCTTATTATGTTTGATAAGGGCTTTAATGGCCTGCACGAGTGTGGTTGTTTTACCGGTACCCGGAGGGCCATGAACTACGGCCAGCTCCTGCGCGTCAACTATTTTATGGACGGCTTGTTGTTGTGAAGCATTTAAGCCATTAAGCGGGGAATGAATGGTTTCGGAAACAAAAGACGGTGCACTTTGGCCGGTTAGTACGCGGGTAAGGTGACCTTCTTTGTTATCATCAACGAGTTTAGCAGATAATTTAAGCGCTTTCTGCATTTCATCGTAGCTGTTGTCGTCAAACAACAGATCGATGCCGAGCTTGCCGTTACGGCTCCAGTCCGGTAATTCGTCGGTATTAAGGGTTAGTTTTAGCCGGTTACCGCCCTGGTATGAAACGGTTCCGTTTATACGATCTGTTTTGGCATCATGGTTTGAAAACAAGGCTGCCGAGGCGCCAAACCTGAACTGGTGACTAAGATCCTGGTGCGATGGCCGCTCAACTTCGACAGTGAGGTAATCACCTCTGCCTATTTCGGTGCCTTTAATGGCTATGGGATACCAGGTAAGCCCTGCTGCCCTTCGCTCAGTGGCCGAAGATGTTTCCGTTAATTTGAGGTAAGCCTGGCGGTCTTCGTCCTGCTCAATTTGTAATAGGTTAAGCAGTTTTTTAAAATAGTCCATTTTGCAAAGGTAAAGTTTAGCGCCGGCATTTATCTGATGCCATAAAACGCAAAAAGGAGCCTTTAGGGGCTCCTTCTATAAATCTTATAATTATTTTACCAGTTAGATGCCGGTTTCAAATCAACGCCAGCTGTATTCCTGGAAAGTTCTTCGTTTATTTTGCCCAAAAAATGCCTTGTTAATGGTTTAGAAATAAAGCTTTTAACAAATGGGTAGGCTTTGATCCGTTTTTGGTCGGAAGGGTCGACGGAGTTTGAAATAATATATATCGAAACTGGTTTAGCCAGCGAACGGTAAATGTCGTTAAACAAATCTAAAAACTCCCAGCCATCCATTACCGGCATATCCAGATCAAGGAAAATTATGTTGGGTATTTCAGCGTGCCTGTTACGGTTACTGTAAATGTTTTTGTAAACAGGTTCGGGATCCATATAAAAACTCGCGTTAAGCCAGTTTTCTTTCAGGATACTCTTAACTGTTTCGTGAAAAATAATATCGTCATCAACAATTGCTACCGAACGGTGTTGATCGTCTTTAATAAGATTAAGAATGTCCTTTTTTATCTCGATAAGCAATGGTGATAAAAGCTCGGCACCACATTCAATACAATTGAGTGTACGTGATAGCGCAACTTCAAGCGGAACTTGTATTGACAGACAGGTAGTATCGTTATATATAGAGGCAGCACATTCTTTATTAAAGCAGTAACATGTGATCTTTTCGGCGTTGGTCATAGTGAAGGTTTTATTTATTTCGTTCATTTGTGCCTCAACATTGATGCCCTTTTGTTTGTTTGTAAGAAAATAATTACAAAATTTCTCTGTTTTTCACAAAGGTTGATGTTTTTATTTGTTTTAAGTAATTGATTTTTAATTATTTATGGTGGTTCATTAGAATCGTTATTTTGTTATGTTTTGATAAGAAACACTTGCCATTAGCTGTATTTTAAATATAAATAAGATGTGCAGTAGATGCAAGTGTGTTTTTTTATACCCCGTTTGTATACTTAAAATAACAATTGCCTCAGTTTTTTCCCGGAAATGCAATATGAATGGTAATAAAACCACGGCTACTTTTTTTTGTTATATTAGAACAATAAACTATTAGCATGAGCCGGTCAGTCAACGTTATATTTTGCATTTTTTTTTTATTGATGTTACAGGCCTGCCAGAGTAACCGGCAAGCTAATAATTACAATAAAGCACAGATAGATGATAACGGCATGCTGTTTCTCAAAAGCGGCGAAGAATCTACCCTTGCATCAGTCAAGGCATCGGGTCTGGCCATAGCTAATTCAAAAAATCAACGTGTTATTCAGTTTGCCAAACTGATGATTGATGATCACACTATGCTGGCGGATGATTTCAAGAAACTAAAAACGGATAACCTTATTACCGATTCGGTTACGATAAATCCTATTCACCAGCAAATGATCAATGATCTGGATGTTAAGAAAGCCGCGGCGTTTGACAGGGCTTATATCCAAATGGTGATTAATGATCACGTAGATCAGATTGCATTATATAAAACCGTAGGGAAAGATAAAAAGAATGCTTCTCTTGCCGATTTTGCCAACAAAACCTTGCCCGGCTTACAAGCTCACTTAGATACAGCGAAACTGATCAGCACTACTTTAAAATAACTTTAATTGCTGCTCAACCGGTGGTTTGGCTTTGCCAAAAACTGTACGACCGCCATATTTCCATGAATCGTTACGCTCTTTTTCAACCACTTTATCAAAGTTTGCATTGGGTGTGAAATCTTTTTCGGCTCTTTCTGCTATTTGAGACAGGCGTTTAATAGCCTCATTTTTATCATTGTTACCCATTTTGGCTTTTTGAATGGCCGTTTGCAGGGTGTTTAAGGTTTCATCATAAACTTTGGTAGGCACGGGGAAGGGGGCACCGTCCTTACCACCATGAGCAAAGGAAAACCTGGCCGGGTCTTTAAACCGTGAAGGCGTACCATGAATCACTTCACTCACCAACGCCAGCGATTGTAGTGTGCGCGGCCCTAAGCCTTGCAGCAATAGCAAATCTTCAAAGTCTTTGGGCTGTTTTTCGTGAGCGAGCCAAAGCACGGCCCCCAAACGTTTAAGGTCAACATCCTTGGCGTGTACTTCGTGATGACTTGGCATTACCAGTTTGCTAATCTCATTGATCATGGTACCAGGATTTTCAGCCGCGATCTGCATAACTCCGTTGCGGGAGCCGTTGGCTTCCTTGTCTGTCATATTAAGTATATAACCGTTGTTTTTGCCGTAGATAAAAGTATGCGGATCATCAACAAATGAACTTAATTGTTCCGAATGCCAGTGATATCTTCGTGCTGTGCCGCTGGCATCACTCATGCCTTGCTGTACTACGGCCCATTTGCCGGTATCGCTTAAAATAAAATTATGGGTATAAAGCTGGAAGCCATCCTGAATAGCGGTATTATCAACCTTAGCACTAAGCTTGCTGCATTTTACCAGGTAATTACCGTCGAGCCCGGTTGTTTCGCCTACTTTTAAAAGTTCGGCCGGTGTTTGGGTAGAATGTTTGCCTTTACCGCCGCAAATGTAAATTCCCAGTTCGCGGCTATGCGGATTGATGGATTTTTTTAAAGCCCCCATTACTGAAGTGGTTATGCCCGATGAATGCCAGTCCATCCCCATAACGGCACCTAAACTCTGAAACCAAAACGGATCGCTTAACCGGCGAAGCACCTCATCCTTACCATAATCCATCACAATGGTTTCCACCACGGCAAGGCCAAGCTTAGCCATTCGTTCGGCAAGCCATTGCGGTACATAGCCATAATGTAAAGGTAAGTCAGCACTGCCCGATCGCTTCATACTAACAAAGTTAGTAAAAATAACAGAACCTTGATGCGCTTGATTTTAGGATTTCCTGATAGTACTACACGTATTATTGGGATAACGCATATTTAGTTGACTAAAGAATTCCTTGAATGTATAATCTGTCAAGGAATCCTTTAATCCTAAAAATCAGGGTTCTGTTTAATCTTCCTCAGCCTCGCCAACATAAAGCTCATCAATATCGGCTGCGTATTTTTTCTCGATGACTTTGCGTTTGGCTTTCATGGTAGGGGTGATCTCACCTTCTTCCATACTAAACGGGTTGCGTTTTACCTTGAATGATTTAATCCTTTCAAACTTAGCAAGCTCGTTGCTGTACTTGCGGATGTCGGCACCAATCCAGTCCACAATTTCTTTTTCGTCAACAAAAGCTTCAGTACGTTCAAAAAACTCGTTTTGAAGGTTAAAGTTTTCCTGCAAGGCTTCGCGAGCGGGAACGATGATGGCTGCGATATATTCGCGTTTATCCCCCACTAAAAATACCTGCTCAATTTTAGGGCTTTTGAGGTAGGTGTTTTCTACCGGGGTTGGATAGATATTTTTACCGTATGCGTTAACCAGCATGTTCTTCAGTCGGTCGGTGATCTGAAGGTTGCCACGGAAAAAACGACCAATATCGCCGGTGTGGAACCAACCATGGCTATCAATTACTGTAGCGGTTTCTTCGGGTTTGTTCCAGTAACCTTTCATTACGCAATGTCCGCGTACAATAATTTCACCTTCCTCGGTAAGGGTATCTTCTTTAAAGTTATCGTGTGTTTGAACAGAGTAGATATGTTTGGTATCTACATTTTGAATAGCAACTTCAATACCCGGAATAATACGGCCAACAGTACCGTAAATCACCCTGTGGCGTTCGGTGACTGCCATTACCGGCGATGTTTCCGTTAAACCAAAACCTTCCAATATCACGATACCCAGGTCGCCGAAAAATTCGCCAATGTTTTTAGGCAACGCGCCACCGCCCGACACCATGAATTTTAAACGACCGCCGGTTTTTTCCTTGATCTTGCTGAATACCAGTTTCTCGGCAACACCATGTTGTGCTTTCAGGATAGTGCCCGGCGATTTGCCAGCTTCCTGTGCAAGGCGTACTTTTTTACCTATCTCAAATGCCCATAAGAAGATCTTGGTTTTTAAGCCACCGGCAGATGTACCACTTTTGATGGCCCTGTCGTGAATACGCTCCAGTAACCGTGGTACACAGCAAAGTATGGTAGGTTTAACCTCGGCCATATTTTTGGCCAGTAATTCCAAACTTTGGGCGAAAGCTATTTGCGAACCTTGGTGAATTGCGATATGATAAATGGTACGCTCAAATACGTGCGATAAAGGCAGGAACGACAAGAACCTGTCTGTTTTTTCAACAAACGGGATCTGGATCAGACTGTTGATCGTGTTTTGGGTAAGGTTATGATGCGTGAGCACTACGCCTTTAGGTACGCCTGTAGTGCCCGAAGTGTAGATGAGGCATGAAGTATCTGTTGTTAAAATAGCTTCACGGGCTGCATTGATAGCTGAACGGTATTGCTCAACCAATTTACGGCCTTCGGTTATAACTTCATCAAAACTAATAACACCGGCATTGAGGCTTACCTTATCACTGAATTTTTCAAAGTCATCAAATGCAGGGATCAGGCGGATCAGCTCGGGGCAATTGTTTGCTACTTTTAATACTTTCCTGAACAGGAACGGATTACCGCAAATGATGGTACGTGCTCCCGAATCGTTCAGAATATACTCAATCTCATTTTCTGTAAGGGTTGGATATATTGAAGTATTAACAGCGCCTATCTGTTGCAGGGCCTGATCATAATAAACATAGTTTGGGCCGTTTTCGATGATAAGCGAAAGCCTGTCGCCTTTTTTTATGCCGATATGCAGGAACCAGGCCGAAATAGCGTCAACCTTCTCTAAAACCTCACCATAGCTAATCTCAACCCAGGTATCTTTAACTTTATGCAACAGAAAAGTATGATCTAAGGGATGGATATTGGCAACGGTATTGCGAATGAAACTCGGAACAGTTGAAAGCTCGGTATTGTTAGTCATTTATATAATTGGATATTGGAAACAAATCTAAATCTATTTTTATAAAAACAAGCATTGACACAGGTATTTGACAAAGGTGTTTTGTTTTACTTTTTACTGATGCGGATTTATGCCAACACTTATTAACTTGTATAAAAAACAACAACCATGAAAATAATTATAATTGGTGCCTCAGGCACAATAGGCAGAAAAGTTACGGAAGCGCTGGAAGGAAAACACATCATCATCACCGCGGGCTCAAAAACAGGCGCTTTTCAGTTAGATATTACCTCTCCGGAGTCCATTGAAGCATTTTTTGAAAAGGTTGGCCCGTTTGACGCCTTGATAAGCACAACCGGCTCTGGCCATTTTGGTCCGCTTGCAAGTACAACTCCTGCCGATTTTAAAAAAGGTATTGAAAGTAAGTTGCTGGGGCAGATCAACCTGGTATTAATAGGGCAGCATCATATTAATGCCAAAGGCTCGTTTACGCTTACCTCGGGCATTCTTTCTGAAGATCCGGTTGTAAACGGTGCTAACCTGGGCACAATCAATGGCGCGTTAAATTCATTTGTAATAAGTGCGGCTATTGAACTGGAAAATGGTGTGAGAATTAATGCCATAAGCCCCGGTGTTGTTGAAGATTCGCCTGGCTTTTTTGAATATTTCCCGGGTCATGAGCCGGTTTCCATGGATAAGGTAGCCAACGCTTACGTAAAAAGCGTGCTTGGAGCTATTACCGGGCAGGTGATCAAGGTTTTTTGATAAAGCCAACGCAGACTTACGAAGTTTTTAAAACTTCGTAAGTCTGGTGCTGAAAACTTTCCTTATCTTCACTTCATAATTACTATCTCCACATATAAAACAAGGGTCGCCTAAGGCCCGGCCTGTTGGTACAGGTTCGGTGATACGCTGCTTTCGCGGCAGTGTTTAGTATTGTCTTAAAATTTCTGATCTGTTTTTATTTAACCGGTAATGAAAATTACTCCAACATTGGCATTAGGCATGTGCTGCATTTTGATGTGCCTTGCCCAATCCGCAAAATCGTATACTTATATGGATACTATAACTAATAAACAAAAGGTACTATCGTTTTATAAACAAATAGTTGGGCTGCGTAAAACAGAGCTGATCCCCGAATTTATTATTGAAAATTATAAACAACATAATCCTACAGTTAAACAGGGCAGGGAGGGCGTAACTGAAATGATCAATTATTTAAAAAAGCTGCCGCTGCCACCTGAGGATGCAAAATCACCCATTGTGAGGGCAATACAGGATGGTGACCTTGTAGTCACCCATCTTGATGTTCAATTTATGGGAAAACGAATGGCAGTGATCGATCTGTTTAAGTTAAAAGATGGCATGTTGATCGAGCACTGGGATGCTATACAGTCATTACCTGATGAAAGCGGGAAGGTAGTCACCGCTACCAATGGCACAATTGATATTGATCACAATGTTTCTGCTGAAAGCAGCAAACTTGCTGTTGAGCAATTTTACAAAGCAGTAGTAGATAAGCAACCTGCTGATCCGTTTGTTGATAAAGCATATCTTGAGCATGATGCATCGGTGATCACGTCTGGAAAAGGATTAGCTGGCTACCTTGCCAATTCTGAAATGTCAGTCAAAGTTCATCGGATTATTGCTGAGGGTGATTTTGTTGTTGTACAGTCTCAATTGAACAAGCAGGACAAAGCCTTTATGTTTTATGAGATCTTCCGGGTAGCAAATAATAAAATTGAAGAGCATTGGAGTGTGGAGCAGGCTATACCTGATGGTGTAACAGCCGAAGATATGTTTTAGGTAGTTCAGCTGAAAGCTGAACCTATAATCAACCACGGGCTGGAAGCCCGCGGCAGTTAAGATGGAGACTCACTGCAGTAAACTGACAAACAAAAAGAGGCGCTTTAGGCGCCTCTTTTCAATTATTTTAAGGTTGAATTTATACCGAAAAACTTTCGCCGCAACCGCATGTACGGCTGGCGTTAGGGTTGTGGAAGTTGAAGCCCTTGCCGTTAAGGCCGTCTGAGAAATCAAGCTCAGTACCGGCAAGGTACAGGAATGATTTCATGTCAAGCGCCATACGTACGCCCTGGTCTTCAAAAAACTGATCGCCTTTTTTCTCTTCGTTATCAAAATCAAGATTGTACGATAAGCCCGAGCACCCTCCGCCCTGAACAGACACACGCAGGAAATAAGAGGCATCAAGCCCTGCATCCTGCATCAGGTGTTCTATTTTGCTTTTTGCTTTATCAGTTACAGTTACCATTTTTTTAGATTTGAGATATGAGATTCGAGATATGAGACCAGGCTCAACCGCAAATCATCAAATCAATTATGCAATATTAAATCAGATATAAGTCTCAAATCTCATATCTGACATCTCACATCTTTTTAGTGATGTACTTTTTCGCTTTCAATTGGCGCTAAGCCGTTTTTTACGCGGAAGTCATTGATCGCTGCTTTGATGGCGTCTTCAGCCAATACAGAGCAGTGGATTTTTACCGGTGGAAGGGCAAGCTCTTCAACGATATCCATGTTGTCTATTTTCATAGCGTCGTCGATGCTTTTGCCTTTAAGCCACTCTGTAGCCAATGATGACGAAGCGATTGCAGAACCGCAACCGAAAGTTTTAAATTTTGCATCGGTGATAACATTGTTATCATCAACCTGAATTTGCAAACGCATTACGTCGCCGCACTCAGGTGCACCAACTAAACCGGTACCTACTTTGTGGCTGCTTTTATCCAAAGTGCCCACATTGCGGGGGTTAGTGTAGTGATCGATTACTTTATCTGAATATGCCATTTTTTTAAAGTTCTAAGTCGTAAGTTATAAGTTCTGAGTCTTTGAAACCCTTATATATCAAATCGTAAATGGAAAATCCGAAACCGGACATCCCAAATCCGAAATCAAATTAATGTTCTGCCCACTCAATTGAGTTAAGGTCGATACCTTCTTTAAACATTTCCCAAAGTGGTGAAAGTTCGCGCAGGTGGTTAACCGCGTTTTTGGTTACTTCTACAGCGTAATCAACTTCTTCTTCGGTGGTGAAACGACCTAAGCCGAAACGGATAGAAGAGTGAGCCAGATCATCAGAAAGGCCTAAGCTTTTCAATACATATGATGGCTCCAATGAAGCAGATGTACAAGCCGAACCTGATGATACAGCCAGATCTTTCATGGCCATCATCAAACCTTCACCCTCAACATATTTGAAAGAAATGTTAGCTACATGTGGTAAGCGGTGTTCAACATTACCGTTCACATAACTTTCTTCCAATACAGTTAAAGCTGATTGTAATTTATCACGTAAAGCCGAAAGGCGTTTTGCTTCGCTTTCCATTTCCAAGCCGCAAAGTTCGCAGGCTTTACCTAAACCAACAATGCCCGGTACGTTAAGGGTACCTGAACGCATACCGCGTTCGTGACCGCCACCGTCCATCTGAGCAGTAACTTTAACCCTTGGTCCTTTACGGCGTACGTATAATGCGCCAACACCTTTAGGGCCATATATTTTGTGAGCTGATAACGCTAATAAGTCGATACCGTCAGCATTTACATCAACAGGGATCTTACCAACTGCTTGTGTTGCATCTGTCATGAACAAAGCACCGTGTTTGTGGGCAATAGCAGCAATTTCTTTAACCGGCTGAATCACACCAATTTCGTTGTTACCATACATGATAGATACCAGAATGGTTTCCGGGGTCATAGCCGCTTCAAGCTCAGCTAAGTCAACAAGGCCGTCTTCTTTAACAGCAAGGTAAGTTACCTTACCACCCAGTTTTTCAACGTGTTTGCAGGCGTCAAGCACTGCTTTGTGCTCAGTAACCGCGGTTATGATGTGGTTACCTTTGTCTTTGTACATTTCAAACACCCCTTTAATAGCAAGGTTATCTGATTCTGTAGCACCAGAGGTAAAGATGATCTCTTTTTCAGATGCGCCGATTAATTTGGCTACCTGTTCGCGTGCGTAATCAACTGCCTCCTCAGCAACCCAGCCAAACGCATGGTTACGGCTTGCCGCATTACCAAATTTTTCGTTAAAATATGGTAACATAGCCTCCAGTACCCGTGGGTCCATTGGTGTAGTTGCGTTGTTATCTAAATAAATTGGGATATTCATAGTCCTTTTGAAATATATTAACAAAACAAAGATACGCAAGTTTTTATCTAAATTCAGCTAAAAACCTTCGCAAATAATCAAAGCTGACCAATAATTTACAATATTTGGACATGGGCAAAGTGGTACACACAGATATGGTGCTTAACAGTGTTAAGTAAGTCAGTGGGCCCCGTTTAAAAAACATGTATATCCTAATAAAAAAATATACCCGGCGAAATGACTTTGGATGAAGAACTTGATTTGTTTCAATCCAGGAATCAATTGTTGATTCCTGGTGATTTACGATCTTATTTAAAACTCACTGATGAAGAGATTGATGCCTACAATGAGGATATGTTTGCGTTTTTTAAATTTCCTGAATTTAAAAGTGTAAAGGAAGTGGTGGGTGATTATGGTGGAATCCCGGATTACAGAAATATAGTTAATACTTTACCGTTACATGAAAACTGCTTTGTATTTGCAGAGTATTCTATATATGTTATGGTATTTGCAATCAGGTTGTATGCACATGATAGTAACAAAAATGAAGTGTATGCAATTTGTGGCTGCGCTTATGAAGTTGTAGCAAATTCGTTTGATGAGTTCATTGCGCGTTATAGAGAAGATATAGGTAATGTGTTTATTTAGTTTATGGAATTAGGAATCGAAAGAAATAAGAGTAATTTTTCTATAAATTCTTAAATGCTACGGATTTTAGTCCGGAAATATATAATAAGTTTCTGATAGGCGAGTTTTATAAATTGTTCATAGCCAGTTTTTTCAGTTCGGTTTTTGATTCTACTATGAACCATGAACTATGCGCTATCAACTATTTTTAATTTGCTTTTCCAGTTTTCACTTTTATTATTACATTTGCACCTCTTTTAAGTAAAGTACAGAAGGTAAGTTTATATAATATAATGAAAAAAGATCTGCATCCATCAAACTACAGATTAGTTGTATTTAAAGATATGTCTAACGACTACTCTTTTATCACTAAATCTTGCATCGATACCCGCGAAACCGTTAAATGGGAAGATGGTAACGAATACCCATTGGTTAAATTAGAGATTTCTCATACTTCGCACCCGTTCTACACCGGTAAAATGAAACTGGTTGATACTGCAGGTCGTATCGATAAATTCCGCTCACGTTACAACAAAAAGTAATTTTTGTTCAAACAATATTTATAAGTCCCGGCTTTGCAGTCGGGACTTTTTTTATTTTTGCGCCATGGCAATTATCCTTTTTGACGATAACGCACATCAGTCGCTGCTGCCCCTTACCTTTACCAGGCCTGTAGCCGATCTTCGCATCGGTATACTTACCATTGCCGAAAAATGGGCTAAGCATTTAAATAGCGCATATTCTTTTAAAACGCTTGACTATCTTAAGGTAAAGTTTCCGGTAAATATTGAAGCTGATAACGTTTTTATCAACGGTGCCATATGTCCGGATGAAAACCTGATTGAAGCAATCAGCAAGCTGCAAAGCGGGCAGGCGCTTAAGTATAACGATCTGTTAATAGCAGTCAACCTTAATGCCTCGGAAGCGGAAAGCTTTAATGCCGGTGCTGAATTTAGCGATATTATAAACTATCCCAATCTTTATGTGTCGATAAAATACCCTGAAGATATTTTCAGGAAAAATGATATCGAACTTCGTAAAGATTTTCAATTGCTTACCAAGGGCCGCCCGAGTGCCGCCATTAGCGCGACCAACGTTGTTATAGGCAATGATTTTTTTGCCGAAGAAGGGGCTGTTGCCGAATGCTCAACTTTTAACACTACTAACGGGCCTATCTACCTGTCGGCTAATACCGAGGTTTGGGAGGGTACACATATCCGCGGACCGTTTGCCATTTGCGAACACTCACAGGTGAAAATGGGCGCTAAAATTTATGGTGCAACTACTATTGGCCCGTACTGCCGGGTTGGGGGAGAAATAAATAACTCGGTGATCTGGGGATATTCATCAAAAGGGCACGAAGGTTACCTGGGCAACTCGGTTTTAGGCGAATGGTGTAATATTGGTGCTGATACCAATAACTCCAACCTGAAAAATAATTATGCCGAAGTAAAGCTTTGGGATTATAGCACCCAGCGTTTGCGCAAAACCGGCCTGCAGTTTTGTGGCCTGATCATGGGCGATCATGCTAAATCCGGCATCAATACCATGTTTAATACCGGTACCGTAGTAGGCGTGGGGGCCAATGTTTTTGGCGCAGGTTTTCCAAATCACTTTGTTCCGGATTTTTCATGGGGCGGCGCGCAGGGCTTTGAAGTTTATCTGATCAATAAAATGTTTGAAACCGTGCAGAAAGTGTTTGACCGCCGCGAACACCGCGATTTTGACGAAACTGAACAGAATATATTAACAGCCATATTTGAACTAACAGAAGAGTACAGAAAGTTTGGTGAGTAGTTGATTGGGTTGATTAGGAGAGTAGCTTTCCGCTTATAATAACCCAAATAACCACTTACTTAATCAGCTAAATAACCTTCCACACTAATTAGAAACAACTAAAAATAAAATCATGAGAAAGAAAATCGTTGCCGGAAACTGGAAAATGAACCTTGATTACAATGAAGGTTTAGCTTTATTTTCAGAGATCATCAACATGGTTAAAGATGAGGCTACCGGCACGCAGGAAGCAGTGATCTGCAGCCCGTTTATTCACATCCATAGCCTCGTACAATTGGCTAAAGGATATAATAAAGTTGCTGTTGGCGCGCAAAATGCCCACCAGGAAGAAAAGGGTGCTTACACAGGTGAAATCTCTGCTAAGATGATCAAGTCAACCGGTGCCGCTTATGTGATCCTGGGTCACTCGGAGCGTCGTCAGTATTTTGGTGAAACTAATGCCTTGCTTGCCAAAAAAACAGATACTGCTTTAAAAAATGATCTTCGCCCTATCTTCTGTATCGGTGAAACTTTGCAGGAGCGTGAAGCCAATACGCATTTTGACGTGATCAAAACTCAACTGGTTGAAGGTATCTTCCACCTTGATGCTGATCAGTTTGCAAAATTGGTTATTGCTTATGAACCGGTTTGGGCTATTGGTACAGGTGTAACCGCTACATCTGCACAGGCACAAGAAATTCACGAGTTTATCCGTAAGGAAATTGCCGCTAAATACGGCCAGGAAGTTGCTGATGCTACTACCATTTTATATGGCGGAAGCTGTAACCCAACCAATGCTGCCGAGCTATTTGCTCAGCCTGATATTGATGGTGGCCTTATCGGTGGTGCTTCTTTGAAATCGCGCGATTTTACAGATATCGTTAAAACATTTAATTAATATTATTTGGATATGAGATGTGAGATTTGAGTATTGAGTATTGAGACAACTTGAGCTTAATTTCAAACATAATGAGCGTATGTGATGTTTATTGAAAAATAAAATCTCATATCTCAAATCTCACGTCTCAAATCTAAAAAAGCATGAAGCTTTTAAAAGTTCTTTTACCGGTTTTGGTCGATTTTGGCGTGTTTTGGGCAGTTGTGTATTTCAATATGCCTCATCACTCCATGCGCATTGGCGAAATTGGTAACGGGAACTTGTATAGCCTCATGGCTTATTTCAGCCTTTTTTGGGGCTTGCTGCTTGTCGATGGCATTCTCACGCAATACCTGATCATTATACCACTTTGGAACTGGGTTAAGCATAAAGGTGCTTCGGCGCGCTTTATTGCCGGCGTTTGCATTGCCCTGGTTTGCATATTATTTGCCGGCGGCCTTAGCTACGTTATATGGTTACCCGAAGATGGATACAGACCCTTGCTAAGTTTTTGGTGGTATATGACAGAAATACAAGCAGTATACTGGATGGTTAACTTTGTTGTACTGTATTTGCTCGACAGGAAGAGGGTAAACACAGATAGCGAACCGGTTGAACCTGAAGCTGAACCTGCCACTTAAATTTCTGCCGGTCGACTGGGTTCCTGTTTAGGGTTAATGACGAAAAAAATCAAAATGAATTACTACGAACTATTTTTTACAACCATCACCACCGAAGATTACCAGCAGGATTTGCTGATTAACGCTTTGGGCGAGATAGGTTTCGATACTTTTGAAGAGCTTGAACTTGGTTTTAAGGCTTATATCCCTGAAGATGTTTTTGATCAGCAGGCGCTTGACGAGCAGTTGCTGCCTTACAAAGACCTGTTCACCTTTAGCTACGAGATAACGCTTATTCCGCAAAAAAACTGGAATGAGGTATGGGAAAGTAATTTTGAGCCGATTGAGATAGGGGATAAGATTTACGTAAGGGCAACTTTTCACGAGCCGAAACCTCAGTTTGCTTATGAAATAGTTATCGACCCGAAGATGGCTTTTGGTACCGGGCACCACCAAACTACGGCCATGATGCTGGGCCTGATGCTGGAAAATGAATTTGCCGGTAAAAAAGTACTTGATATGGGATGTGGTACGGGTATCCTTGCTATTATGGCCGCCAAATTAGGTGCTGATGATATTACCGCCATTGATTACGATCCGGTTTGTTACGAAAGTACTATCGAAAATTCGGCCCTGAACAATGTGCCTGATATTAAGCCGCTTTGTGGTTCAAAAGAAGTTATTCCTAACGAACAATACGATACCATCCTGGCAAACATTAACCGCAATATCCTGCTCGATCAGATGCAGCGTTATGCCGAAGTATTAAAAGCGGACGGTGAGATCTATTTCAGCGGTTTTTACGAATCGCCCGACCTGGATATCATCACTGATGAAGCCCGTAAATATGGCCTGAAATATATCACTCACAAAAAGGATAAAGAGTGGGTTGCTGCTAAGTTTATAAAGTAAAAGCCACAAAGTTTATGTCATTGCGAGGAGGAACGACGAAGCAATCGCATGGTATACAGAGTCGCTCTGCATTGTATGCGATTGCCACGCTTCGCTCGCAATGACATATAATTGTTAATACCCCACAGTAAACCTTCTCTTCACAAACTGGTTGTTTTCCAGTTCATCCAAAATAGCAACTGCTAAATCTTCAACAGAAATTTCGTGTTCATGCTTGTCGTTAAATACCGGCTCATCTGTACCTGTACGGTATACGCCTGTGCGGGTGCCAGGATGCAGGTGAATAGCAGGGCTAAGGAATGTCCAGTCTAAATCATTCTCTTTTTTAATGATGTTCAGGTAGTCGCGGGCGGCGGTAGCACCGGCTTTCCATTCGGCAGGGAATTGAGGGCTATCAACCAGCTGTACGCCAGGGGCAATGTAAAGACTGCCTGCTCCGCCCACCACCAACAAACGTTTAACACCGGCCTGTTTAGTAGCTTGTTGTATAGCTTCAGAACCTTTGATGAAATCATTATACAGATCGGGGTTTGTCCAACCGGCATTAAATGAGTTTACCACGGCATCATGTCCTTTTAAAGCTTCGGTTAGTTCAGCAATATTATATACATCGGCAGTTTTGAGCGTTAATTTCGGGTTTTCAATATCAGCTTTCGGGTTACGTGCTATGGCGGTTACTTCATATCCGCGTTGTAATGCTTCGTTTAAAACGGCTTTACCTACAAAGCCTGTGGCGCCAATTAGTGCGATTTTCATTGTTTTCTGGTTTTATATTGTAATTAAATTTGTTACAGTTTGTTTTAAATTTTTTTAATCGAATTGATTTACAAAATCAAAAATGGTTATGGTGCTTAATTTTTTGACAATGGCTGCTTCAACATCATCGGCTAAGTGATCGAGATGGGCACCAATTTGTTTGCCAACGGGACAATCCGGATTGGGTTTGTTTTTAGCCTGACCTAAAGCAGGTGGCAACTTTACAGCTTTATAAACATCGGCAAGGGTAATTTTTTGCGGCGGGAGAGCGAGGCTATAACCGCCGGTTTTACCTTCCTTACTTTCAATAAGGCCACAGGCACGTAGTTTGCGCATCTCTTTACGCACCAGAACCGGATTTACATTCATGCTTCCGGCTACGTAGTCAGAAGACAGCAGCTCGCCCGGCTGCTTGCAAAGCAGGGTTAATACGTGGGTGGCTATTTGAAATTGTCCGTTCATTTATCTGTAATAAAAAATATTACAGTACAAAAATGAAATTTAAATTTTAAAAAGAAGAATTTTTTACGCTTTTTTGCGCACTAAATTACAATGGGATGAAAATTCCAGGCCTAAATTATCCTCAAAATACCGCTTTGTAGGTATGTTTTTGGACGATTATTTTGCTTTAATTTAAAGGATTTGCCAGTCGCAATAATTAACTACACTTTTAAATAAAATTTTACGCAAATTAGTTGATAATTAGCGTGATAATAAATATTATTGTAAAGTAATTAACTTTTGCGAAACCTACACTATTAATTTAATCAAATGAAAACTCTCGGAAAAAAAATCAGATTATTACGTCATCAAAAGGGGTGGAGCCAGGAGGATGTTGCAAAGAGATTGGATATTTCAATTCCCGCTTTCTCAAAAATTGAAACAGGGATAACAGATATAAACTTATCAAGGCTTGAGCAGATAGCAAATCTGTTTGAAATGTCTGTGGTTCAGTTGCTTACCTTTAATGATACCGAGCAGGATCAAAAATTTGTTAACGAACTGGAAACTGTTAACAAACGCTTAATGGACCGCGAAACTGAAGTAATTGATTTGCAGAAAAAAGTAATTGAACTATTTGAAGAACTTCGACATTCAAAAGTAACCGCATAATTTTGAAAAGCCCGGTTGGTGCCGGGCTATTCAAAAATGTAACGCATTGTTAAATGCCGCTTGCCAAATGTAGCGCCCACCGCTTCATGGATAGCAATCATTTTGTCGTTAAAATCACCTACCCAGGATAATTCAAGCTCATCATAACGCTTTAACGGCAACACATATTCCTTCAGTTTGATAAACATGGCCGATTCAAGACCGTGCTTTTGATATTTTTGCTTTGTACCCATAACGATAGCACGCATACGGGATACGCCCTTCCATCGGTAATATAAAAACTTAAGTTTACCAATCAGGTTAAGCTTGCCGTTAAGTGGTTTTAACATTTGATTGGCATCGGGCAATATGATCATGAACGAAGCTGGTTCATCATCAACGTAAGCAAACCAGATCAAATTTTCATCCATCAGGGGCTTCATTTTTTCAAAGCTTTCCATAATGGTGTTATAGTTGATAGGGACAAAGTTTTCGAAATCTTTCCAGCCATCGTTATAAACCTCGATAAAATCCGCTGCAAACTTTTCTATCTTTTTTATTTCGAAATGCCTGAAATCGTAGCCTGGCTTTTTGGCTACCCAGTTAGCTATTTTAGTGAACCGCTCAGGAAACGGTTTATGCGCGTCAACATGGTTAGTGATCTGCGCGTACTGGGTTTTAAAGCCGTATTCATCAAAAAAAGCCTGGTAATACGGATGATTATAGTTCATACCATAAGAGGGAGGCGTAAAGCCCTCAACCAATAAACCCCAGAAATTATCGTTTTCACCAAAATTGATGGGCCCATCCATGGCTTTCATACCTTTTTCTTTGAGCCAGTTTTTGGCGGTATCAAATAGCAGGAAGGCAGCTTCTTTATTATCAATACATTCAAAAAAGCCCATTCCGCCGGTTGGCTGCTCGTAGTTGTATGCCTTTTTTTCATTAATGAATGCAGCTACGCGGCCAATCAATTTACCGTTATCATCGGCCAGGATCCAGCGGGTACATTGTCCGTGCTGGTGAAAATTATTCTTTGCCGGATTGAATACGGCCTCGATATCGTTATCAAGCGGGCAAACCCAGTTCGGATCGTTTTTATAAATGATGCGGGCCACATCCAAAAACGCTTTTTTTGATGCTTTGTCCTGTACTTCAGTTACTTTCATTGGTGCTGTTACCGGTAGATAATAAAAAAAGCATCCAGAGGCATAGTCTGAATGCTTTACAAAATACTATATTTTTAATTATTAATAATCGTCTTCGTCTTCGTCATCAAATGACTCATAACCACCTCTGCCCAGATCGTCGTCTAAAGGGCCGTCAAAGTCATCATCATCGTCATCATACTTCTTCGTTGCTTTTGTTGGCTCCAGATCATCCTCCTCCGCGTCGTTATCAGAGTCTTGGATCTTTTTAGTGTTCGGTTTCTTTGGCGCTCCCATTGTAATGGATTTTATAAATTAAACTTCGGTCAATAATAATAATTTAAATCAGATTAAGAAAAGCGTTTTTTGAAGTCCTTTATCTCTATCGATTCAATAGTAAAAATAACTAAAATTGATTTTTTTTAAAACAGAAATTAAAATTATTCTGATTGCTCGCCAATAGTGGCAGTATTGTTTGTAAAGTCCTTAAGTTGAGGTAATTCCTCAATGCTGTTTATGCCAAAATAATCCATGAACAAATTGCTGGTGCCATAAAGGATGGGTTTTCCAAGCCCTTCCGATTTGCCGACTATAGCTATCAGCTCTTTTTCGAGCAATTTTTGGATCGAATAGTCGCAATTCACGCCCCTGATCTGCTCAATATCCGGTTTGGTTACCGGCTGCTTGTATGCAATGATGGCAAGGGTTTCCAGGGCGGCTTGGCTTAACTTTTTCTTTGAACGTTGTAATTGTAGCAGGTTTATAACTGCATGGTATTCTTTTTTGGTCAAAAATTGATAGCCGTTCCCGATTTTAACCAGTTCGATAGCTAAGCTATGATGCTGATATTTTTCGTGGATCCTGCCTATGGCGTCGGTTACTTCCTCATTAGTAAAATCACGCTCAAAAGCAGCCTGGAGACAATACATGATCTCTTCCAACCGGATAGCCTGCTCTGACGCAAAAATTAGTGCTTCTATGTATTGTTCCATCTTGTTCAGTTGGCAGTTGATGGTTGGCAGTTAGTTTTGTTTCAACTGCAAACTGCCAACCGCACACCGGTAACTTAATAGTTTATAACCTGTTCTTCAATTTCAACGGGGATATCGCGCCATTCGTATCGCTGGGTACGCAGCTGAGGCTCAAAGCCTGCTTCTTTTATGGATTCCTGGATGCCACGGGCTGTAAATCTGTGCGGAGCACCGGCAGCAGATACTACGTTTTCCTCAATCATGATCGATCCAAAATCGTTGGCACCTGCATGTAAACATAATTGGGCTACTTGCTTGCCTACAGTTAGCCATGATGCCTGAATGTTTTTAACGTTAGGCAACATAATGCGGCTCAGGGCAATCATACGGATATATTCGTCGCCGGTAACATTATTAGTGATACCACGTACTTTACGCAAAAGGGTTCCGTCGTCCTGGAAAGGCCACGGTATAAATGCGATAAAGCCATAATGGCCTTCCGGCTTTTCGGCTTGTACCTCGCGGATCCAAACCAAATGTTCAAAGCGCTCTTCGATGGTTTCGATATGACCAAACATCATAGTAGCTGATGTTGGCAGGTTAAGCTGATGAGCGGCACGCATTACATCAAGCCATTCTTTACCGCCACATTTACCTTTTGATATCAGGCGGCGCACGCGATCATTCAAGATCTCGGCGCCGGCACCAGGTAACGAATCCAAACCGGCTTCCTTCATGGCCCTGAGTACCTCGATATGCGGCATGCCCTCTAATTTGGCAACGTGCGCAATTTCCGGCGGACCTAATGAATGCAGTTTCAGCTTAGGATAAAGCTGTTTCAATTCGCGGAAGAGATCGGTATAAAACTTTAATCCCAGGTCGGGGTGGTGGCCGCCTTGCAATAGTAGTTGGTCGCCGCCGTAACGGAAAGTTTCCTCGATTTTCTTTTTATAAGTTTCAATGTCGGTTATATAACTTTCTTCGTGGCCGGGGCGACGGAAAAAGTTACAGAACTTACAATTGGCTATACAAACGTTGGTGGTATTAACATTACGGTCAATTTGCCAGGTAACCTTACCATGTGGAACCTGTATTTTACGAAGTTCGTTGGCGGTATATATCAACTCGGCAGTTGAGGCGTTGTTATACAGGTAAACGCCTTCTTCAAGCGTTAAAAAATCAAACCGCAACGCGCGTTGCAACAGATCGGCTGTATTCATATCAAGCAAATATACGCAAGTTGATAATTTGATTTTGCCCGCTGTTAAATAATTGACAAAAAAGATAGAAAAGCAGAAAGCCCAAAGCTTGTTATTCCTTTAGCTTTCAACTTTTCGCCTTTGGCTTTCAGCTTAAAAAACCACCGTCCCTTTATCCAGTCTCAAAACCTTATCAACGCTATTAGGTATTTCATGTTGATAGTGGGTTACATAAATAAGCGTAACATTACCAAGGCTACAAATGCTGTCAACAAGGTTTTTAAAGTGAATCTGCTGGTGGTCATCCATCCCCTGGCATGGTTCATCGAAAATTAACAGCGCCGGGTTTTTAATGAGGGCGCGGGCCAGCAGGCACAAACGCTGCGCGCTTGCAGGGATGTTTTTGAGCAGCACGCGGGCATATTTTTCAATCTCCAAAGCCTTCATCCACCGTAAGGCTATTTCAGCGCGTTCTTTATTGCTTGGCCTGAACAGGCCAAGGGTATCATAATAGCCCGATTCAATCACCTGTAAACAACTGTTATCGGTAGGAAAATACTGATGCAGTTCGGGCGAAACAAAACCTATTTTCTTTTTAATATCCCAGATACTCTCGCCGGTGCCGCGTTTTTTGTCAAATAAAATAATATTATTGGCGTAGGCCTGCGGGTTATCTCCATTGATGAGGCTAAGCAGGGTAGATTTGCCTGCTCCGTTTGGGCCAAGCAAAGCCCAATGCTCGCCGGGGTTGATTTGCCAGTTTACATTATCCAGTATTACTTTATCTCCATACTTAATATGTACATTCTCCATTTTTACGATGAGGTTGTACGCGGCCGGGTTTTTATCGATATTGAGTAAGGCACTCAGCTCGCCGGTATCAATGCTATCTGTAAGATCTATCTGGAATAATTCGGGCTTAAAATCCTGTTTAGGGCTTTCGTGAATAATAGCACCTTTACTCAATACAGCAACATGAGTTATAGCTGCAGGGATTTCATGAACTGATGTAGCCATAATAACGTTAATTCCGGAAGCTGTGATCTGCTCAATAATGCCGTTAAATTCTTCGCGTGTTTTTACATCCAGGCCGGTTAATGGGCTGTCGAGCATTAGCAACATCGGGTTTTTAAGTAAGGCAGCGGCCAGCATTAAACGTTTGGTTTCGCCGTTAGATAATTTGATGATCTGTTTATTAAGCAATTGCTCAAGCCTTAATAAGGAAACCACCTTGTCAAAAGTCCACGATGCAGTAGTTGCCGAAAATTTGGGTACAGTATTAAGATAATCTACAACGGTAAGTGCGTCTTCCGAGTCGGACGAGTTATATCGTTGCTGATAATAAAAATCGGTAGTGTTTGATAAGTTACGAAAATGGTGCTTGGGTTCAACCAGGGCTATTAGTTTATGCGGTGTTGCAACATCATTGGCGTTGAAAAGTTCGGCGTAATCGTTCCAGAAATGGTAATTTATTTCGCCTCCGGTAACGTTAAAACGCCCTGCTATGGTTTGTAGCAAGGCGCTTTTTCCCGATCCGCTTTCGCCAATCAGGGCCCAGCTTTCACCTTTATTTATGTTAAAGCTTAAGCCGGTAAATAATGTTGTGTTTAAAAAACGTACTGTGGCGTTATTTATTGATAGAAGTGCATTTGTCATAGCTTAACAAGTAGAGTAGCGCGTAAATGTACTCATCTGTGCCAAGGCCGTGAAATTTTTATAAATTTAGAATGGTAACTTCCTTTCTTACAGTAAACTTAAGCGATGCGTTTTAGTGGCTCGGTTGTGGCCGGTATTTCATTAGTCTTTTTATTAAGCCGGTTCCAGGCGTCAAAATCAACAATAAGTGCTTTCACCGAATTTTTGCAGCTGCTGTTAGGGCAGGTTATTGCCCAGTATTTTTTATTTTGTTCAATATGAGGTCTTCTGCCGCATTTAATGCAGTTTTCACATTGAATGTTGGGTTGTATCTGTATCGTCATAGACGGTGAAAAATAGATTGTTAATTAATGATTTATAATAAGAACGTATTACATAACTGCTGGGCAGCAACGCTTGACTTTGAACTTTCAATAAAATTTTGATTTTACTATCGGTTTACAAAGTCGCTATATTAACATATGTTGCCGGCATTTGTTTTTTCAGTCAACGGTTATTTGTAAAGTATTTATAATGGATTGCGATTGCGTTATGGTTTGTTAGGAGACGCGACTACTTTTATTGTATGTATTTGTATACACCAACACTCACCAAAGTTCATGTGTTACAAACAGATGCGCTCTGACGGGCCGATTGCTAAAAAGGCCTGATTATTGCGTTCTGTTGTTGAAATTTATTTAAACAACAACCATGAAAAACTTACATTTTTTACTATTTGCATTTGTGTTATTTACTTTGAGCAGTTGTTCGGTTATAACCGGCATATTTAAGGCGGGAGCAATTACGGGCATCATTGCTGTTATTGTAGTTATTGCCGTTATTATCTGGATCATTTCCTTGTTTCGGGGTAAAAGTTAATTTTCTTTCAAGGTTAATTATTAAATAATTAATTAAACAAATTGACTGCTGATTGGTTGAATATGGTATAAAAACATCTAATCATGGAAAATACACAAGCAACCGTACAAATTTTAAATGATCTGATCCAGATCAACAATGACAGGATTGAGGGTTATCAACGCGCTTCAAAAGATTTGAAGGATGGTGATATCGAACTAAAATCACTTTTTACAAGACTTATAGGTCAAAGCCAGGGTTACAAACTTGCTTTAGGCACAGAAGTAAGTGCTTTTGGAAAAGATATTGAAACCGGCACAACTACCGGCGGCAAAATTCACAGGGTTTGGCTTGATGTGAAAGCCGCGTTTACCGGGCACGACACTCATGATGTGCTGGAGGAATGTGAGTTTGGTGAAGATGCTATTTTAAAAGCCTACCGCACAGCGCTGGAAGATGAAAATTTACCAGCTTATCTACGCGAAACTATCAGTCAGCAGGAAAGTGAACTTCTTGATGCGCATGATGAGATTAAAGCCCTGCGTGACAGTGTTCACTAAACTAACGGGCAATTTATTATTAGACTAACAGAAGGGGCAGTTTTACAACTGCTCCTTTTTTGTTGTTAAACAAAGCTTAGTTTTGTGGTTGAGGGTCGATATTGAGATATTTTACCTGCCAGCTATTTTTTTCGGCCCAGTCGCCATCTGTGTATAGCATTTTAACCTCCCAGTTTGATTGTTCCAGTTTGCCGCTGTTGTTTTCTATTTTTATTGTTGATTGCAGGAGGTAGATGTTAGCTGTTGTATCAATAATAAATTTAAAACCTGCGTTAGGGAAAACTGCTTTATCGGGCTGCTTTAACTTTTCTTTCACAAACTCTTTTGCCATAGCAAAAGCTTCTTTGGAGGTTGGTTTACGGTTAAGGTGCACTGTGCTGTTTTTGCTTATGCCCATGATCACAACAATAAACGTGATAGCAAAAACTATGGTAAAGAGGGTTGCGATACGTATGTGAGGGCGGCGGTGCCAGCTAATATTTTTACGCTCATCAGCATCAAGCGATTTCCATTCAGAATATTTCATATTGTGTTGCTTATCACATTAAGCAATACAATATGAAATTGTTTGGAAGGTATTAAACAAAAAAAACGCCCTGGAAAACCAGGGCGTTTTTTAACAAAAAAAGTCAAATTACTTTTTAGTAGTGTCTTTTTTAGTAGTGTCAGCAGCAGCACCTTTAGTAGTGTCAGCTTTAGTTGAATCAGCTTTAGTAGTGTCAGCAGCCATTTTAGAAGAATCAGCTTTAGTTGAATCAGCAGAAGAAGCTGAAGATGAACCTTTACAAGCAGCGAAAGAAGCAGCGATAGCTAAAGCTAAAAAGCCTAATTTGAAGTTTTTCATTTCTTAATTTTTTTAATAAGTGATTTAATAGTTTACACCTTAATACAAGAAATGAAAAAAGGTAACCCATAATTTTGAAAAAAAATTACAAGTCACCTTTATTATTGATGGATAACTAAAAAATCAATAGAAAAAAATTAAAAATGATATTTAACTGCTTTCTATTTTATCAGAAAAAATTATTTCTTAGTGGTGTCTTTTTTAGTAGTATCAGCAGCAACTTTAGTAGTATCAGTTGCAGTTTTAGTTGAATCAGTAACAACTTTAGTTGAATCAACTACTGTAGTTTTAGTAGTATCTTCGCCACCTTTTTTAGAGTCACCGTTACAAGCTGAGAAAGAAGCTGCAAGAACTAAAGCTACGAAACCTAATTTGAATGAATTTTTCATTTTTGAAGTTTTAAAATGTTAATGTTTTGTGATCGTTTGAGGATTAATACGCTTTAATGAAAAAGGTAACCCATAAAAATTAACTAATTGTAAATTCTAAGGATTATTAGTTTAAATATGCCTGTTTTGCAAGCGATTTTTTTATTGCAGATTTGCTTGCTTAGTTTTTTCAACATTGGGTTACCTTGTTTGCCTGCGGGTATTAAACAGTGCCTTTAACGCGACACACAATTGTTACAAGCAACAAAATGTGATGCCAATGTTATTAATTTATTTTAGTTTGATTTTTTTTGATAATAGTGGGTTACAATTTGACCTAAATAGTATTAAGAGTGAATAAAGACTTAAAAGCTTCGGCTCCAACAGATAGTGAAATAGTTCTTGGGATACTGAATAACTCGGAAGTAGTGCTGAAAAGGCTCTATACAACATACTTCCCGATGATATTGCAGTTGATCATCAATAATAATGGCGATGAGGACGATGCCAAGGATATTTACCAGGAAGCCATTATAGTTCTTTACAATAAGATTAAAGGCGGGGATTTTGAGCTTAACAGTAAGCTTAAAACGTATATATATTCGGTTTGTAGGCGGCTTTGGCTTAAAAGGCTAAGCCAGATGAACCGGTACGGTGGCGATATCAGGGATTTTGAAGAGCACCTGCCCGTTGAAGAAGAAGTTGAAAGCCATAGTGACAGGGATATTCAGTTTGGTAAAATGGAGAGTGCTCTCCAGCAATTAGGCGAACCCTGTAAAACCATTATGGAAGATTTTTATATTAAAAACAGATCGATGCAGGAGATCTGCGAACGTTTTGGCTATACCAATGCTGATAATGCCAAAACCCAGAAGTATAAATGCCTGCAAAGGCTGAAGAAATTATTTTTTCAGCAAAAATAAGGAGATCAAGAGATGAGTGATAACCAACTTACGGAATTTATTGAGCGCTATTTCGACGGCAGCATGAACGCCGAAGAACGGGTTCAGTTTGAGCTACTCCGTAAAAATGACGCGGCTGTAGAAAGTAAAGTTACCGAGCACCTTCAGTTTATAGGTTTACTTAAACAGTATGGCGAGCGTATTGAATTGGAAAGCCGTTTAAACGCTATCCACAGTGAAATTGATGTTCACGCACTGAAGGAAGAAGTAACAATTCACCCCGTGTGGATTGTGCGTATGTGGCGTAACCATCATTCAAAGATATCTGTAGCGGCGTCGGTTGCTATCTTCGGTGTTTTGACTATCCTGATCTTAACTGGTAAGTTAAATAACGATAAGTCGAAATATCAGCAATTGAGTGAGAAACTTAATAAGGTAGAGAATGCTGTAGCTCAGATAGGCCACGGGCGTACTCCTGTAAAACCGAAAGTAATCACACCTGCTAACTTCAGGGGCACTGGCTTCGCACTTACATCAAACGGTTATTTGGCTACAGATTATCACGTAATTAAAAACGCCGATTCTGTTTATGTACAAAACGCGTCAGGTGAATCATTTCACGCTAAGGTTATCTATACCGAGCCTCAATATGATCTGGCTATACTGCAGATCAATGACCCTGCATTTAAAAACTTAGGCCCTATACCTTACAATCTTAAACGCTCGGAAGGCGATTTAGGAGAAAGTTTATACACACTTGGCTACCCTGCAGATAATATGGTTTACGGAGCTGGATATTTAGCTTCATCGGCAAATTATTCAAATGATAGTACAGAGTATATGATTTCTGTTCCGGTAAATCCAGGTAATTCAGGCGGACCATTGCTTGACGAAAAAGGAAACGTAATTGGCGTTATCACTGCAAGGCAAACGCAGGTTGCAGGCGTGTTTTTTGCTAAGAAGTCGACCTATTTGTTAAAAACGATACAGAATATCCCAACAGATTCATTATCGAAAACACTGAATTTGAACACTAAAAATAAATTAGCTGGTTTAAGTAGTACTCAGCAGAGCAAAAAGGTTAAAAACTATGTTTTCATGGTTAAAGTGTATAAACAATAATCAATAGCCCACTCAATAAAAATTAATATATTAAAATGAGAAGAGACGCCGTGAGGTGTCTCTTTTTTGTTTGTCTGAATCAGAATTTACAGAATTTTAAGATTTTCAGAACAGGTTAAGTTAACCTTAGTCTCTACATTTTAAAAATTGATGAATTCTGCTAATTCTTAAATTCTGTAAATTCTGATTCAGACAGTTTACCTATCCACCTCGCCTAAAACAAAGTCAATAGAGCCTACAATGGCTATCAGATCGGCGATGAGTACACCTTTGGATAGTTCGGGTAGTACAGAAAGGTTATTAAAGCTTGGTCCGCGGGATTTTACACGGGTTGGAATCTCTGATTTACCATCTGTCATAAAATAGAAGCCAAGCTCGCCTTTAGCACCTTCACAGCGTACATAATAATCCTGAGCTTTGGGAATGGTTTTACGTGGCATTTTAGCACGCGGATCAAAATCAGGCGTGCGTTTCAATTCCTTTTGCAAGCGGTCAAGGCATTGCTCAACTATTCTTAATGATTGCTCAATTTCGTCAACACGTACTTTATACCTGTCCCAGCAATCGCCAACCTTACCCATCAGGCCTTGTCCAATCGGGATCTCAAAGTCAATTTCGGGGTAAGCCGAGTAATTGTCAATACGGCGCAGATCCCATTTCAAGCCGGATGCACGAAGCATTGGGCCCGAGCAGCCGTAATTTATTGCCACATCAAGCGGTAAAACGCCTACATTGGCGGTACGCGATATAAATACCTGGTTATCGGTAAGCAGTTGGTTAAGCTCAACCATTTTGGGCTTAAAGTATTCTACAAATTCACGGCAACGTTCTTCAAAGCCAACCGGCAAATCATAAAACAAGCCGCCAACCCAAATGTAATTATATAACATGCGTGAACCCGAAGCCCATTCCAGCATACCCATAATATGCTCCCTGTCCCTGAAACACCATAGGAAAGGAGTAAAGGCGCCTATATCAATTCCGTAGGTACCAATAGCTATCAGGTGCGATGCAATGCGGTTAAGTTCGCACACCAGTACGCGAATATATTCAACACGTTTGGGGATATCTTTGTCAATGCCCATCATGCGTTCAACGCCCATTACAAATGCATGGCTGTTGTTCATGGAAGCCAGGTAATCCAATCTGTCGGTAAAAGGGATAGTTTGCTGATAGGTTAACGATTCGGCATGTTTTTCAAAGCAGCGGTGCAGGTAACCTATATGGGGGATAACTTCTTTTACGATCTCGCCATCGGTAATCAATTCTAACCGCAAAACACCGTGGGTTGAGGGGTGCTGCGGACCTACATTCAGGATCATGTCCTCAACGCTGGCGTCGGCTATTTTTTTATTATACCTGAGGAGGGCTTCTTCGTATTTGGGGTTTGTAATGACCAATTTTATATCCTGTTAAATTAGTATCCGGCCATATTGCATGAGATGCGCGGCCGGATACCAAAAATCAGTTTTTTTTTTCATTTATCGGACTAATTTCCGGTAAAAATGAAGTAAAATCAATGGTCTGTTATTTAACGGACGATTTGTCGGTCATTTTGCTTATTTGAGTTACCAGCCACGCGTAGCTATACATAGCAACGGCTTTTGCTTTGCTATCGCGGCTTTTGAAGGTCCAAACGTCCTTCATAAATTCTTTATGGTTTTTATTGTTTAGCGTATCAAAAGCAACCGATATAGTTGGTGTTAATGAATATGCCGAGTGCCACGTGCCAAAAGGAATAAACAATGTTTCGCCCGGGCCGACAACAAAATGGATAGGAGTAGCATCTTTAAACTTTGGATATTTTTCATAATCCGGTTCAAAAATGTTCAGTTCTGAACGCCATGGATCATCAGGTCGCGGATAAAGCATTTCTTCCTGGCCGCGCGGGAATACCGTGAAACGTTTCTCGCCATAAAGCTGGGTTATCCATGCATTCAAGTGATAATAATCAATGTGCATATAAGGGAACCTGCCGCCGGGGCCGCCAACAAACATTTCAATAGCGCCGCCCCATTTACCAATGTTGAACATTTTATTGCGCAGCCAGTTAGGCGAGGCATAATTCAGATCTAATGGATCCAGAAGCGGCATCAACTCCGGAATGGTTGAGGGGATATCAAAGATCATGGGATAGGGGGCGGGCTTATCTTCGGTGCTGGCCTCTACCATATCCATAATCTGTTTCATGGTATAAGTGGTACCTCGGACATCAGTTTTACGGTCGGGATAATTTTCACGAAACCAATCGGGGGTAAAGAGGCCATTGGCCTTCCAAACTTTAGCAGCTTTGGTAAAAACCAGCGGAATGCCGGGTTTGTAATGTTCCTCAATAAATTCCTCGTAGGTGATGTTATCTCTCCTTATAATATCCATGGTTTAGTAAATAGGGTTATACAATCTTACAAAAAAGATTTATTTAAACTACGGATATTATACGGGATTGGGCTTAAATAGTTAAGCCTGAATTTTAAATAATCACCCTGATGACGATGGCCTACTGCAAATTTAATCTATCCGGATGCCCTTATAAAACTCGGCGTTTTGGTAGTCTTTCCGCAAAGGAAAACCGTCCCAATCATCAGGTAACAAGATCCTGCGTAGGTCGGGATGGCCTTCAAAATATATTCCCAACAGATCATAAGCTTCACGTTCATGCCAGTCGGCTGTACGATAAACTGATGTTACGCTTTTAAACTCGGGAAGTTCAGCGCTTTCTTTTGAATGTGGTTTGCTGATTTTTAAGGTTAGCTGTGTTTTATACGGGATGGATGCCAAATGATAAACCACGCCATAGCGGTTGGTTTCGTCATTATAATGCACCCCACTTAAGCTCGATAGGAAATCAAAATAAGTTTTGGAGTTATTGCGTAATTCCAGGCATACGGCAGTAATATCATCCGGGTTGATGAGTAATGCCGGTTGTAAGCCGGCTGTTTCTTCGCCTGTTATTACAGTATCACCAAATTTTTCGGCGAGCAGTTGTTTAATGTCATCAAAACTCATGGTGCAAGGCGTACTTTTTTCCAGGTTTTTTTATCAGTTTTTTTATACAGGATGCGGTCGTGCATACGGCTTGGGCGGCCTTGCCAAAACTCAATTAATTGCGGTTTTAAGATATACCCTCCCCAGTACGATGGTTTAGGCACTTCCTTGTCGGCATATTCAGCTTCCAGCTCGTTCCATTTTTGCTCCAATGCATCGCGACTTTCAATTTCCTGGCTTTGTGGAGATACTACCGCACCAACCTGGCTGCCTTTAGGTCGCGAATGGAAATACTTTTCAGAATCTTCCTTGCTTACTTTTTCAATGGTACCTTCAATACGTACCTGCCTTTCCAACCCTCCCCAAAAAAATGTTAGAGCTCCTTGCGGGTTCTTGGCTATCTCTTTGCCTTTGCGGCTTAAGTAATTGGTAAAGAATATGAAACCACCTGTGTTAAAGCCTTTTAAAAGCACAATACGAGCCGAAGGCTTACCGTTTACCGTAGCGGTTGAAAGCGTCATGGCGTTGGGCTCATGCAATTTTGCCTCCAATGCTTCGTTAAACCATTGTTCAAACTGTTTAATAGGATCGCCCTTGGTGCTGTTTTCTGACAGCGTAGATGCACTATAATCCTGCCTTAAATTTTGTATTTCCTGCTGATTCATTTTAATGCAAACTTACAAATTAATTAAACCGTATATAATGATGTAAATCATTATTCATAATTGAACATATTTTTGCTATGCTTGTTATGTATTTAAACGCTAAACTTTATGCTTAGTCCTATAGCGGCCGCGGCAGGCCATTTACTCATTTCGGAACCCTTTATGATGGATCCGAATTTTAGAAGAGCAGTGATAATTTTGACAGAATACTCTGCAGATGGTGCTATGGGCTTTATCCTTAACCATCAAAGTGAATATTTATTAGGCGATGTGTTGCCGGATGTTTCATACTCCGAAATGCCTGTTTATGAAGGTGGCCCGGTTGCAAAAAATACACTGCATTTTATCCACTGCGCTCCCGATAAAATAGAAGGTGGGATTGAAATTGCCGATGGCCTTTATTGGGGTGGCGATTTTGACCAGGTGAAAGAGCTGGTATCCAATTATCAGTTAGGAACGGATGAAATTAAGTTTTTTGCAGGCTATTCTGGCTGGACCCCTCAACAGCTTGACGAAGAAATAAAAGAAGACAGCTGGATAGTAACCAATAAATTTGACGTTGAAACGCTGTTCACCCTTGATGAGCAAAACCTGTGGCGACAGGTAGTAATCAGCCTCGGCCAGCGTTATGCCCACATCGCTAATTTTCCGGAAAACCCGGCTTTGAATTAGTGGCAATTTTTAGTGGCAGTAGCAGTTTTCAGTGGCAGTAAATAATAAAGGGCATGTTTATAAAACTTGCCCTTTACTTTTTATAGTCAATTATTACTGGAACTACCACTGCTACTAAAAACTGCTACTCACTAATCCCCGTCTTCCATTTCCTTTGCCGACTCTTCAACTTTCTTTTTAAGGTTTTCTTTAAAGTCCATAAGGTTTTTTACCAGGTATTCATCTGCCGTCGATAGGATCTGCGCTGCAAGGATACCGGCGTTTTTAGCCGCGTTTAATGCTACTGTAGCTACCGGGATGCCGTTTGGCATTTGTAATATGGATAGGATAGAATCCCAGCCATCGATAGAGTTACTTGATTTTACCGGCACGCCAATTACGGGCAGGTGAGTTAATGAAGCAACCATACCTGGCAAGTGTGCCGCACCACCGGCACCGGCTATGATCACTTTTATACCACGATCAGCAGCGGCACGAGCATAGCTGAACATTCTATCAGGTGTACGATGGGCCGAAACAACGGTTATTTCATAATCAACGCCTAATTCGGCTAAAACATCAGCAGCATCCTGCATTACGCTTAGGTCTGATTTGCTGCCCATTATAATGGCGACTTTTGTAGTGGTACTCATGGTTTTATTTTATAAGCGTCATTGCGAGGAACGAAGCAATCCCCGGTTAGCAGGTTCGCCCTGTATAGTTTGGGATTGCTTCGTTCCTCGCAATGACGCGTGGTAATAACTAACTAATTACTTTCAACGTTTTTTGCACAAAACGTGCTTTTTCAATTGCTTTTTCTCTATCGGCATCTACTATGGTAACATGCCCCATCTTCCTGAACGGTTTAGTTAGCGCTTTACCATATAGGTGAATATACACTCCAGATAGTTTTAATACTTTTTCAATGCCCTGGTAAATAGCGGGCCCTTCGTAACCTGCTTCGCCTAAAACGTTAACCATGATGGCATTGTTAAGGCAGGCGGTATCACCCAAAGGTTGGTTAAATATCGCTCTTAAATGTTGCTCAAATTGCGATACCACATTACCTTCAATAGTTTGGTGACCGCTGTTGTGCGGGCGTGGGGCCAGTTCATTAACCAGGATGCGGCCATGTTTATCTAAAAACATTTCTACCGCTAATAAACCTACAATTTTAAGGCTGTCGGCAATCTTTTTGGCTATTTGCTCGGCTTTTTGCTGTATGGCGAATGGGAGAGTAGAAGGGGCAATCAAAAACTCAACCAGATTGGCTTTGGGGTTAAACTCCATTTCAACCATTGGGAAGGTACTGATCTCTCCGTTTTCATTACGGGCAACAATTACGGCTATCTCCTTTTCAAAATCAATCCATTGCTCAATAAGGCTTGGCTCTTTAAAAGCGCCTGCAAGGTAACTTTCGTCAATTACTTTATATACGCCTTTGCCATCGTAGCCGTCTTTACGTAACTTCTGAATGTATGGGAAAGGAATTAAACTTTGCTGAAGCTGTTGAGGTGATGATATGATCTGGAAATCGGCAGTTGGGATATCGTTTTCTTTAAAAAACTGTTTCTGCAAACCTTTGTCCTGTATCAACCTGATAATACGCGATTGCGGGTAAACCAAAACGCCTTCTTTTTCCAGTTGCTCAAGGGCATCAACGTTAACCTTCTCTATTTCAATAGTAAGCAAGTCGACAGTTTTGCCAAAGTTATATACCGTTTCGTAATCGCCTAATGAGCCTACAGTAAACTCGTCACAAAGTTTACGGCAGGGTGCCTCGCGGTCAGGATCAAGAATTTTAACAGTAACGTTATAGTTTATGGCTTGCTGTATCAGCATGCGGCCTAACTGTCCGCCGCCTAAAATACCCAGTTTTAAATCTCCGTAAAATGCTTTCATATTTTGCAACTGCAAGTTTAGCCTAAATCTTTCAAAAAGCCTATTAATGCTTTAAACTACGACTAATCAACGACGTTTTTTGGTCATCAGGTAATAAAAAACGCTATGTACTATTACAAAGGTAATGGCGGTAATAAAGTAAAACGCCTTGTTTTCGGGGCTTAACTGCAATCTGAATGCGGTAATGGTAAACACAATAGAGCCGGCATAATAAAGCACAAGTCTTATTGATAGATTGTTATAATACGCCGGGTTTGCTAAAAACAACATCGGCAGCGTCATTACAAAAATGATGATATTAAGGAATGCTAAACTTTCTGATAGTGAGGGTAGTATTACTTTCAAGTCTTCACCTACGCCTTTGTGTTGAAGCGCGTAATAAGCACAACTTGCTATGATGGATATGATTACCGAAAAAAGGAAAGTTTTAAAAAGCTGTTTGGCGAGTGCCTTCATAGTGATATTGATTGATATGGGTTATCGCTAATAATGCGATAAATTAATAATTTACAAATTAACGCATCGGCGGGCAAAATGCGTTAATCCCAATGTCACAAATTGATTGTAGCCACTGAGTACTGTCTCGAATCTTGTTTCTATAAGTCTTGATTCTGTTAATTATCTTCGCAGCTATGAAAGTATCCGGTTTTACCTTTATCAGGAACGCTGTACGTAACGATTATCCTATTGTGGAGGCCATTACGTCGATATTGCCGCTTTGCGATGAGTTTATCGTAGTGGTAGGTAATTCTGACGATGGCACCCGCGGACTGATCGAGGCTATCAACTCACCGGTTATCAAAATCATCGATTCGGTTTGGGACGAATCCCAGCGAGAAGGGGGGAAAGTATTTGCCGCCGAAACGGATAAAGCCTTCGCCGCCATATCGCCCGATGCAGACTGGTGCTTTTACATTCAGGGTGATGAGGCGGTACATGAAAAATACCATCCGCTGATAAAAAAAGAAATGCAGGAAGCTTTAAATAAACCCAATATTGAAGGCCTGCTTTTTAAATACCTGCATTTTTACGGATCGTATGATTATTACGGACATTCAAGACGCTGGTACCGCCGGGAAATCCGTTTGCTCAAGAACATCAAAGGTATCCATTCATACCGGGATGCCCAGGGCTTCCGGCTTGATGATCGCAAAATAAACGTAAAACTTATTGATGCTTATATCTATCATTATGGTTGGGCCAAGCCACCTAAAGGCTTAAGCAATAAGGTGCGCAATTTTAACCAGTTTTATCATGATGAAAACTGGATGGCGCAGCATCTGCCTGAAACTTATGAGTTTGACTACAGCAATGCAGATCGCCTCATCCGTTTTACCGGGACACACCCTGCGCCAATGCAAAAACGGATTGCTGCCACCAATTGGAATATCGACTTTGATCATAAGAAATTGAGAAACCAGATGAACTTCAGGCGTAAGCTATTGCAGAAGGTAGAAGACATTACCGGTTGGAGGGTTAGTGAGTATAAAAACTACAAAATAGTGGAGCGATAGATAAACTATCGTGATTGCGGGGTGCGAAGCAATCGCAAACTATACAGGGCGAACCTGCTAATTAGGGATTGCTTCGTGCCTCGCAATGACGTGGTGGAGATGTACACGGCTTGAATCGAAAGATGGCACGTGTGAAATAGCATCAACGCAATCAGCGGCATCAATAAAATCAACGGTTATATATTCTGCGCAATTACAAAGCCGCTTGCCCAGGCCCATTGAAAATTATAGCCGCCGAGCCAACCGGTAACATCCACACACTCACCTCCGAAAAACAACCCGGGTACTTTTTTAGCTTCCAGTGTTTTGGACGATAGTTCATCAGTAGCCACACCGCCGCGCATCACTTCGGCTTTGTCATAGCCTTTATCGCCGGCAGGTTTTACCTTAAAATCATGAATAAGTGTGCTGATATTTTCTATATCGGTTTTATTCAACGATGCCATGTTTTTCTCGGCTGGTAGCTTATCACTCAATGCCTCGGCAAATTTGCGGGTATATAACGATGCTATGTAGGCCAGCAACATTTTTTTGCCATTGGTTTCCTTTTCCTGTTGAATCAGGTCGGCAATGTTTTGATTAGGGAGCAGGTCGATATTGATAGATTCGCCGGGTTTCCAGTAGGAAGAAATTTGCAAAATGGCTGGTCCGCTAAGGCCCCAATGGGTAAACAGGATATTTTCTTCAAAGCTGGCCCTATCATTCCAAACCCTGCAAAAAATGCTGTTGCCGGATAACTGCTCATACCAGGGCTGGTCTTTACCGGTAATGGTGAGCGGTACCAGGGCAGGGGCGGTATCAGTAACTTTTAAACCAAAATTGCGGGCAGTGCGCAGACCAAAATCGGTAGCTCCCATTTTAGGAATAGGCAAACCGCCCGCCGCCATTACTACGCTGGCGGCGCTTATATATTCCTGTTTGCCATTTACCTCGGCGCGGACTGTAAAACCATCGTCAGTTTTTTCAATGGCTTTTACCTCTGCATTAAGCCAAATCTCCTGTCCAAGATCATCACACAGGTTGGTGAAAACCTCAACAACGTCTTTCGCTTTGTCGCTTACCGGAAAAAGCTGACCAAGTGTTTTTTCTTTACCGCTGATACCATAAGTTTCAAAAAAGCTTACAGTATCATCAACTGTCCATTGCGAAAAGGCTGATTTACAGAAATGTGGATTCTGCGAAATAAACTGCTGATCTGTAGCGTAAAGGTTGGTATAGTTGCAACGCCCGCCACCGCTAATGAGGATCTTGGCGCCAACACGGTCGTTTTTTTCAAGCACCAGTACACGTTTGCCCAAAAAGCCCGCTTGTACGGCACACATGAGGCCGCACGCGCCTCCACCAATTATTATAGCGTCAAAATCTGTTTGTTTTACTAAATTTGTACTCATGACGGATGTTTCGCAAATATCAGAATTTGGAAAGATACTCATCTTTATTATTACGGGGATAATAATGGTGTGTGTGATATTTTTTATCAACAGACTTTTAGCCCCTAATAATCCCAATGCCGAAAAATTAAGCTCATACGAATGTGGTGAGGAACCTACCGGTAATGCCTGGTTGCCCTTTAACCCTCGTTTTTATGTTATAGCATTGGTTTTTTTGCTGTTTGATGTGGAGATGGTATTTATTTTTCCATGGGCTACGGTATTTGGCAGCCATGAAATTGCGGCGCAGGACACGCGCTGGGGATGGCTTTCACTTGCCGAAATGTTTGTGTTTTTAGGCATCCTGATTATAGGCTTGGTTTACGTTTGGCGCAAAGGCGACCTGGATTGGATAAAACCTACCCCAGTTGTGCCCCATACCGATGTGCACGTCCCGCCATCATTGTATGAGCAGCTAAACCGGGAACAAAGCACATTTACAGTAAAAGCTTTCAATGCCGATACCGTGATGCCTGCTGCTGTAACTGCAACTGCGACTGCCGCTGCTACTGCAACTACACCTTCTGCCGAACCCACCCGCAAACCTATGTTTAAACCTGCCTTTAAAAAGCCTGCAAATGAATAACGATATAACAAGTGAGAATGGTGGGATTGTGATAACCAAGATGAACGATTTGCTCAACTGGGCACGTTTGTCATCATTATGGCCGCTTAGTTTTGGTATAGCCTGCTGTGCTATTGAAATGATGGGGTCGATGGCCTCTACCTATGACCTTGACCGTTTTGGTGTTTTCCCACGCCCCTCTGCCCGCCAGGCTGATGTGATCATCATTGCAGGTACTGTTACCTTCAAAATGGCCGAACGCATTAAACGCCTTTACGAGCAAATGCCCGATCCTAAATACGTGATCTCGATGGGCTCATGTTCCAACTGCGGCGGCCCATACTGGCAGCATGGCTATCACGTGGTAAAAGGCGTTGACAGGGTAATCCCAGTTGATGTGTATGTACAAGGCTGCCCGCCCCGGCCGGAAGCGCTTATTGGCGCTATTTTAGAACTGCAGAAGAAGATTGAAGGGGAGCAGTTGATAAAGGCGTAAAATAATGCCGGGACCTAAAGGTTTAAAAAAGCCACTATTTTATTTTGAGCCATTATCCACATGGGATTTAGTTACTGTGTGGGGCTATGGCGTCGTAACAGTAATTTTTATATTTTATAACTTTTGCGATGTAGGCCCCAATAAAGTTGTTAGTTTAATTTTTTACACGGTACCCCTTCAACTGTTCAATTATTTTCTAAACTACGTTTCTTTAAGAAATTTAAAAACCTTTTTAATTTGGTGTGGGTTTGGAGCAGTTCATATCTGCTTATTCTTTTTATTGAAAAACAATACCGTTTACAACGGGGCACGGGGCGTTTTGCTAAATACAACTATATTGTTGTTTTTATACCAGGGACTTAGAATAGCAAGCAGAAAAATTCAAGGGCAAGAGTTAGGTATGCCAACTAAACAATATAAAGATTTATTTGATAACAGAGATATCACGGTTTGGGATTTTATCTTCTTCGCAATATATTTTGGTAGTTTTGGTTACTTAAGTGTATTTGCCATGTCTAAAGTTTAGTTAACTATGAAAGTCCTGCTCGTTCTCATCATAAGTTTTATCCTTACTGCTGTTCTGTCCCGCCTTTTTATGGACAATTGGAATATTATGCTTAGTGGTAACATTGCCATGATGCTGATGCTTTGGTTTGCCTCATTGGGCCACTTTATGTTCACCAAAGGGATGGTGATGATGATGCCTGCCTTTATCCCGTTTAAAGTTGCCTTGGTTTATTTAACGGGTGTCATGGAAATAATCCTTGGTCCGTTATTGGTTATTAACTCCACAAGGCATATCGCAGGCATTATTTTGCTCGTGATGTTTATAGTAATGCTACCGGCTAATATCAATGCTACCATAAAGCATGTAAATTTTGAAAAAGCCACATACGACGGCAGCGGTACAGGCTACCTTTGGTTTCGCATTCCTTTGCAATTGTTATTTATAGCCTGGGTTTTATATTTTTCGTTAGGAATTTGATTGGAGATATATCTTATCTTTAAGCGATTAACCAATTATGAAAAAGATAACCCAAAACGTGCTGATCATTCTGACCTGCGCTTTGTCTGCATCTGTCCACGCTCAAACTTCAAGCCCTAAACAGCCATTTTTTCCGAAGGGGACTGTTTTATATGGCGATGTAAACTACGCGGGCGATACTTTAAAAAAGCATTTACTGGATATCTACCTGCCGCCGGTTGTAAAGGATAGCTATCCGGTTATCATCTGGATTCATGGGGGCGCCTGGATGCTGAACGATAAATATGCAGATATGGGTTACATGCAGAAAACTGTTCAGGGTTTTATCGATAATGGTTATGCCGTGGCTTCTATCGATTACCGCTGGAGCACTACCGCACCATTCCCGGCACAAATTCAGGATTGTAACCAGGCTATCGAATTCCTGTATCAAAACGCTTCAAAATATAAGCTTAATAAAGACAAGTTTGGGGTGATAGGCTTCTCGGCCGGAGGGCACTTGGCTTCGTTGCTGGCTCTATCAAACAATAACAATGTCAAAGAATTTTATCCCGGAGGAAACAAACCTCATTTTAAAATAAAACTGGCGCTCGACTTTTACGGGCCATCAAATTTCCTGTCGCTCAAAGGCAGTGATGTTAATGATCCTAAAAGCCCGGTTAGTTTGCTGCTTGGTGCTTATGCGATTGACCGGCCCGATCTGGCCAATATTGCCAGTCCGGTTACATACGTTGATAAAAACGATCCACCATTTCTCATCGTTCAGGGCGAAAAGGACGAATCTGTCAATTATACCCAGTCGGTATTGTTAAGCTCTTATCTCAAACTTGCAGGTGTTAAAAATGAGATCATCATCGTACCTAACGCGCCTCATTACGGGGTAATGTTTGATGCTGAAGATATTAGGAAAAGGGTATTTTATTTTATGGATGAATATCTGAAGTAATTTCACCCGTAGCACTTTGGTGCTCTTTTACGATAGTTTTCAAAAGCGATTGCAATGCCAGCGCGTTCCAGTCGTTCCTAAAGTTGTAGCTTTTTTGCTGACTTTTATTTTCTTTATGGTAAACCATAAAATAATTAACATAGTTCCCGAGGCCTACCTGGGCATACGGAAGTATGTTTTTGTTATCCCAACTGATTGTACCTTCCTGAAAGGTCATGCCGCAAAATTCAAAACTTTCGCCATTTTTATATCTGTTGTAATGGCTGAGATAATGGTTCACAAAGTGATAATCCCATAATTTATTGACGATATCAATCCATGCTTTCCGATAGACTTTCCTGCGGAAGCCATAGTAGCTGCTAAATTTTATGGTGATCGTATCTTGTCGCGCGGTTTTTATCTCGATAAAGTAATGACGGCCAATAGTGAACGCATATCCTCTTATTCCTTTTACCCCATATCTAAAAGCTATAAGTTCATTGGATGGTGCAGATACAAGGTTTTGAATTTGAGGTATTTCGATGGTAATACCCTTGTTGCTTATCAGGACCCTCCTGTAAAGCTCGTTACTGAATAGTTTAGGTATTTCAACAGTGAACGCATTGTGCATGTAGCTAAAATAAGCAATGTACGCTTATCTAATCAATAAAAAGTTCATTACAAAAACAGGTTTTTAAACAATAACTTTATGTTTGGATAAAATTTCTACCCATGCTAAAAAAAGTAAATCCGAAGAAAAAAAGTAAACTCGTTAATATCCTTTTTGCAGGGTTTATAACCGGTACACTTGATGGTCTTGCAGCCATGATCCTGAATTATAAGCTTAATCCGGGCATTATTTTTAAGTTTATTGCCAGCGGTGCCTTTGGGCCGGCTGCTTTCGCGGGCGGGGCCGAAATGATAGTCGCGGGAGTTATTTTTCATTATGTCATTGCTTTTTTATTCAGCGCTGTCTTTTTTCTGCTTTATCCCTTCTTTTACAACGGATTGCGCAATAAATATTTCGTAGCGGTTATTTACGGTATAGCTACCTGGCTTATCATGAATTTGGGCGTGGTGCCGCTTAGTAAAATAACCATGAAGCCGGGTTACCATATTCCGGTAAGTACTATCCTTATCGGTATGCTTACCTTAATAATTTGTATTGGCTTACCTGTGGTATTTATTGCCGGCAGGGACAATAAGAAAATCTCATAGCTATGGATGCACAGGAAACGTCAACACTCGCTACCGAACGCCTGAATTTACGCGGATTGCTTGAATCGGATGCCCCGAGGATCTTGGTTATCCGTTCGAGCCCCGAGGTTAATAAATATCTTGACCGCCCTAACGATACCACCATTGAGCAGGCGTTGGCATTTATTAAAAAAATAGAAGGTATTGTAAATAGTGGCAATGGCTATTACTGGGGTATAACGCAAAAGGGGGAGAAGGAGCTAATAGGAACCGTTTGCTACTGGAACCTCCAGCCTGCCGAAAAAAAGGCAGAAATAGGTTATGAGCTTAATCCCGTTTATCAGGGGTTGGGTTACATGCAGGAAGTAGTTTCTGCGGTATTAGAAGTTGGCTTTAATAAACTGGGTTTTGAACTGATAACCGCGTGCCCACAAGAAGGGAACCAAAGTTCGTTAAAGTTATTACAGAAGAAAGGTTTTTCCCTCACCGGTGATTTTACTGAAGAGGAAACCGGAAGTAAATATCTTGATTTCAGGCTGGCCAAAGCTGATTATATGGCTAACAATCCTTAAATGAAAAACCCGGTCATGATAACCGGGTTTTCGTGGATTTAAAATTTAAACAAAATGATCTGTGATTAAGGCATCATAACGCCATTAATACCGTGTACTACACCATTACTTGCCTCGGTGTCAAATGCAGTAACCAGTACCGCGTTACCTTTGGCATCGGTAATTTGCAGATTACTTTTATCGTTTACAGATAAATGCAAGGTTTGCCCGTCAATGGTTTTCAGATCGGCTTTTCCTTTACCTGCACCTAAAGCCTTAATGATATCAGCCTTGGTGTATTTACCTGCAACTACGTGATATTTTAAGATAGGCGCAAATTTGGCCGGGTCTTTCATCAGGGCATCAAACTGTGCTTTTGGCAATTTGCTGAAGGCAACGTCATTTGGTGCAAATATGGTGAAGGGGCCGGGAGCCTGCAAAGTTGGCTCAAGCTGTGCTGATTTTATTGCAAGCGCCATAGGCGCGTAATTAGTTGAGGTTGCCATAACACCAACCACATCATTTGACGCGGCAGCTGTTGATGTGGCTGCAGGAGCAGCAGTTGTTTTAGCAGTATCTTTTTTTGTTGTATCCTGTGTCTGAGCCATCGCTTGGGTCGAGAAAAATCCGATAGCTACCGAAGCAACGGCTATTAAAACTGACTTTTTCATGTTCATCTTTCTTTCTGTTTTTGTTGGTGAATTAAAATGTAATGAGTAGCCGTTATTTCGATAATATTAATTAAAAGTTATTTATTTGGTTAATTACTATAGTTTAATAACTTGTAATTACGCTAAATGGTTTTTAATTAATTGACATTTGTGGTTAAACACATGATGTTCAGCCAGAAAAAAGAAGAAAATGGATGTCGCGAAAGGGGTTTTGGCGGGTAGTTACGACGTTAAAAGGGAAGTAACGAGCGATACTAAATTTAGAAATCCAAACTTACGAAGTTTTCAAAACTTCGTAAGTCTTTAACTTTAAAAGCGATAATTAATTACTGCCTTGCTTTTTGCAGCTCGTTAAACTTTGCAACAAGTTTATCAATGCTCTTGATATTGTATTTATGTTCGTGGATCTGGTCAACCAGGTCAGGTTCATCGCCCATAATATCGCTCATGATATCTTCAAAATTTTCGTCGGTAAGGCGTTTCATACCGGCAGTTGATTCGCCGTAATAGTAAGTTGTTTTTGAACTGCCACGGCCGCCTCCGCCGCCAAGGTTAATACCAATACCACCGCCAACACCGCCTCCATAGCCGCCTGTACCATATCCAGCTGATACTCCCGGTGAGATGCCAAATCCACTGCCTCCGCCGCCTTTGCCTCCTTTAGCCATGTACAGTTTAACAGGCTCGTCAAGCACTACTTTAACAAAGTCGGTTTCTTCTTTTGTCCATGACTCGTTAGCTGGGGCGTGGGCTACCACAAAACTATCCTGGCCGGCAACAAATGATCTGAGGTCGCTGGCACTCAGTTTATATGGGTTATTTTTTTCGTTTTCTCTAAACTCAATAAAGCCTTCGTCTTTGATAGGGCCTTTTCCCGGCGGGTTAGTACGAATGAGCCCGGTTTCGCGGTTGCCCTTTACATCGGTAAAGCTACCTGGCTGCCATTTTTGCGATTTTGCTGATACAAAACACAGCATGAAAAATAAAATGATTAAAATTGAGCGCATAAGAAGTTTGGAGTATTGATACAAAGAACGCAAAATTTATAAATTTAATATGATCACTGTTGATTTACGAAGCGATACGGTAACCAAACCCACTCCAGGCATGCTTGAAGCCATGTGGAGCGCCAAAGTAGGCGATGATGTTTTTGGTGAAGACGAAACTATAAATACCCTCGAGGCCAAAGCAGCTGCTATGTTTGGCATGGAGGCCGCCATTTTTTGCCCATCAGGTACCATGACCAACCAGATAGCTATTAAATGTTTTACCCAACCGCTTGATGAGCTTATTGCCGACCAAACCGCACACGTTTACCGTTATGAGGGTGGGGGAATAGCCTTTAATTCGGCGGTATCAACCCGCTTGCTGAATGGTTACAGGGGGATTCTTACTCCTGAAATGATAGAACCTGAGATTAATGCCGAGAATATTCATTATCCGCATACAAGCCTGGTGGTGCTCGAAAACACGGTTAATAAAGGAGGTGGTAGTTGCTATACCCTTGAACAGATTAAGCCAATCGCTGAGCTATGCCAGGAGAAAGGTTTAAAGCTTCACCTTGATGGCGCCAGGATTTTTAACGCGTTAACCCATACAGGAGATGCCGCGGTTGATTATGGAAAATGCTTTGATGGTATTTCAGTTTGCTTGTCGAAAGGTTTAGGGGCTCCTGTAGGTTCGGTTTTATTGGCTGATAAGGAGACGATCAAATATGCCCGTCGCATTCGTAAAGTATTAGGCGGGGGCATGCGCCAGGCCGGTTTTTTGGCAGCGGCAGGTATCTACGCGCTTGACCATCATGTAGACCGTCTGAAAATAGATCACTCCCATGCCCGCATTTTAGGTGAGGAACTGAGCCGCCTGCCATGGGTGAGCAATGTGATCCCGGTTGAAACGAATATTGTTTTGTTTGATACCGTTGAACCAGCTGCTGCCGTACTTGCGAAGTTTGCTGAAAAAGGCATCAGGGCAAGTGAAACCGATAAACACCGCATCCGTTTTGTAACGCATTTAGATGTGCATGCAGAGCAGGTGGAATATACTGTAGATGCGTTGAAATCGCTGTAAAACACCAAAATCATGTCATTGCGAGGAGGAACGACGAAGCAATCGCACGGAAGCAAATCCGCTCTGTATAGCATGCGGTTGCCACGCTTCGCTCGCAATGACATAATTTATTGAGACTTTATATTTACCCTCTGTCCGCTGCTTGCCTTTCAACCATCCAGCCCGGATATTCTCTTGTGAGGGCACTTACTTCATCTATTCGTTGAAGTTCATCGGCTGATAGCTCAAGTTCAATAGATTTCAGGTTGTCGTTTAATTGATTGATGTTTTTTGCTCCGATGATGGTGCTGGTTACACCTTTCTGTAAACGAACCCAGGCCAATGCCACCTGCGCGGCAGATACATTGTGTTGTTTGCCAATGTCGCTGATCACATCAATAATGTCATAAGCCTTGTCTTTATTTACAGGTGGAAAATCAAACGTATCACGACGAGAGTCACCTGCTTTTTCAGTATCGCGGGTATATTTGCCAGACAGGAAACCTCCGGCCAGGGGGCTCCATGGCATTACGCCCAGGTTGAGATCTTCGGCAACCGGTAATACCTCACGCTCAATATCGCGGCCGGCGAGTGAGTAGTAATACTGCAAGCCTACAAACTTGTTCCAGCCATTTTTTTCGGCTATACCCGCGGCTTTCATTACCATCCAGGCGGGCCAATTACAGCAGGCTATATAACGTACCTTTCCGCTTAACACAATATCGTTTAGCGCACGCATGGTTTCCTCAATAGGCGTGCGTTTATCTACGCCGTGCACATAAAGTACATCGATGTGATCAAGCTGCAAACGTTTAAGGCTGGCATCAACTGAATTAAAAATGTGGAAACGTGAAAGGCCGATGCTGTTTATACCATCGCCCATTTTACCGCGAACTTTGGTGGCAATAACCAGTTCCTCGCGGTTAAAACCAAGGTCGATAATGGATTGGCCCAGTAAAGTTTCGGATTCGCCCTGAGAGTAAACGTTGGCGGTATCAATGAAATTAATGCCCGAGTCAATAACGGTTTTCATAAGTTCATTAACTCCGTCTTGTTTAAGCTGGCCAATAGCCGACCAAATGCCTTGTCCGCCACCAAAGGTCATGGTGCCAAAGCAAATTTCAGATACCAGCAGGCCGGTACCTCCTAAAAAATTGTATTTCATAAGTAGATGGATTTTGTGATGTGAAATTAGTCCTGATATTACCTAATGTCAACCACGAAAAGTCAGCAAAAGGTAAAGTTGATGTTGGTAACAAGGGAATTACGCTTGTTTTAAGCGACTTAATTATCGTAAGGTCATTTCTTTGGCTGGTATAATTGGTTGTAAAATATACTCAAGCCATACTTTGCCGATTTCCATTTTTCGTCAAGTGCTGCGGGGGCAGGGCCGGGGCTTTGGGCAAAATTGCCTGTGATGATATCCATATCGCCATCACCGTCAATATCCGCTTTTTCGAGGGTGAGGGTTTTGATGGGAACATCGCTTTTCTGAATGTACGGTTTAAAAGTAAACTGATCTTTATTCACGTTTTCAAGGTAGATAAACGATTCATCAACCAATTTGCCGGTCTCGGGGAAAAAGGAAGTCGCTACAAAATCAATATCGCCATCTTTGTCAAAATCCTCTGCTAAAACCCTGGTTACACCGTATATCGGGTAAAAAAACTTTTCTTTAAAAACGTCTGCTCCCTGGTTTATATGGAGCCTGATACCATGATACGCTTTCAGGATGTTGGAGTAATCGGCATTGTCACCATGTACGGTTACAATATCGGTAAGCCCATCGTTATTATAATCAAGCAAAAGCATGTCTGTAGTGCCATAGTCGGGCGGGAACCGTAGTACACGTTTGGCTTTAAACTTAAGGTTGTCCTTTTGGTAAAAGATGTAAACGCTTTCATCGCCTTGCGAAAACATGGCCACAATATCTTTTTTGCCATCGCCATCCATATCTTTGATATAACACCTGATAGCGCCAGGTAAGGGCAATAGCACATCTTCAATATATTTGCCTGCCTTGTTCTTTTTAAAAAGCGATAAGCCTCCCGTTTTATTGCCGAAGTTGCATACTACAATTTCCGGAATGCCGTCGTTATTCAAATCAGTTATTCGGGTATTTACCGGCCTGTGTAAGGATGTGATGATTGGTGTACTGGTGGTATCATTAAGCTGCGCATATATTCCAGTACTTAGCTCGGTAGGGTATAATTTACCTATCTCGGTGAGATAAGTGTTGTTTTGATAAAAATTAAAATCAACAACCGGGCTGACCGTGTTTGCGGTTTTGATAACTCCTTTGCCATATTGCCAGTTTAACACCTGGTTATAGTAATTGCCTATCCAAAGTGTTTTTGTTGTGTTATCGTATTTGAGCCCGGTAATAAGCGATGGGGTTTTATTGTCTATTTGTACATCCTGCCTTACAAACTGGGTAAGCGGGCTATTGCGACTGAGGCGCTTTTCATCCAGGCTAACGCTGTCCGGAGCATTGCTGATGATGTAATCCTTAATCTTAGCCCAATCGGTTTCAGTACAAACGGGCTCTTCGGGGATGATATTATGCTTTTTTACAATTGCGCGCTCTTCATCAGATAATCCCCTGAGCGGATCATAATTTGGGTAAATAATCCCCATCCGGGCAGCCATTACGGGCAGCACGTGGGTAGCCCAGATACTTTTAGTAAGCCCCGCCGGATCAGGCGCTAAATGACAAACGGTACAATGCCGCAAAAACAAAATGTGGCCTTCTTCATCAATCGCGGTGGTTGTCGGTCTCTTTTTCGCGGTGAATGAATTAAGGCTCAGGAGCCCGGTAATAATAAAAAATAATAGTAAAACCGTCCCCCTGATCCGCATAGTGAAAGCTGTTTGCTTTTAACTACGTTCTAATTGCCCAAATAGTTTACTCCCGCTGCTTTTAATTTTTTTATAACAGTTGCTGCTACATCCCGCCCTTGCTGATTGCCATTTACAATGGCGTCCATAAAGTGAATTCCTCCATAAAAACGGGATACTGATGCTTCTTCGGCTGCTTGTTTGAATGATTTAAAATCGCGCGGCCCAACACCGTATGGAATTTCCGAATCATCGGTATAGCTAAACTTATCGCCCAATAAATAACTCAGCACCCCTGCCGACGAATTTGACAGTACCGCATGGCCACTTGGGTATTCCGGGAATGGTGGGGTTTGTAGCATGGGCACCCATTTAATATCAATGTATTTGTTAATATAAGTTTCGGGGCGGATGCCGTTGCTGCGGTATTTCTCGTCCCAGCAACTGATAAAAGCATCCATTTCGGTCATAGCCACCAGGGCTGTTACCTGTATGGATTTGTCGAAACTAAGTCCTGCTTTTTTAACGGCAATACCGGTAACGTTCATCCAGTGCCCCCCGGGACTGATCTTTTTAAAACCGATCATCATGTGGCCTGATGTGGTAACCGCAAAAGGGTTGCAATCCCAAAAGTTGGCGATCATGATCTGCTCGGCCGACATGTTTTTGGATACTTTGTATACCGCATAAGCTTCTTTATAAAACTCGCTGGTACTATCGGTGCTGAAAGTTGCTGGCCTTACGGGCACAAATTGGTCGGACGAATCGATAAACATCGGGCGTATGGTTTTCCAGTTAGGTTCAACGGCTTCCATGTACATTGGCGGGGTAGGGAACCAGTTTTTACCACCCTTTATAGGCGAATACCGGAGCCTGCCGCTTAATTTATTATAATTATCCGATTTGGAGTATTTGATTACTTTAGCAGCCATTTCCGTGGCGGCGGCTATAGATTGTTTGATTACATCTTCGCTGATGCCATTCTCTTTCAATAAGGTCAGGTACTTATCTTCATCATCTTGCAGCATGAAACCTGATGGCAGCATTTGTTTGCCTGTTTCCAGGATGCAATACATTGCGGCTATACGGTAATCATATTTGTCTGCCGGGATGCTGATCTGGTTATCCTGTGTGTAACTTTTGATAAAATTACCAGCAGGCACTACATCTTTATTGTTGAGGCTAACCAAATTATAAGCACCCAGGGTTACATAAGTATAATAACGCGAGGCTGCCGGAGGATTTACAACATCATGGATCATAACCGCCGAAATTGCGTTTACGGTTTTGTCAATATGCAGGTACGGAAGAATGGGCTTTTTATTCTTTTGCGCGTAGGCAGTAGTGCCTATCAGCGTTAAAAACAATATGGATATTCGTTTGATCATTTTTTAGTCTCTTTCTGAAAAATTGTTTGAAAGAAGCGTCAGTGCGAGGAACGACGCAACCCCCGATTAGAAGGTCTGCTCTGTATAGTTTGGGATTGCTTCGTTCCTCGCAATGACGATCTTATATTGGAAATCATTTTAAATCACTTTTTAGGCTTAGGCCATCTGACTTAATACTTATAAAATTGCAGCGCCTGTCCCGATGCGCCAATCAGCACGTAGTTTGCGCCATTAATTTTTATTTCAGTTGCCGATTTAACATCACCATTTACTGATAATCCCGCTATAGGTTGATTTTGATAAGTGAAACCACCTTTACCATCGCCGGTAAGCAGGCAGCCATAGTTTGCATCAAAACTGCCCAGTTTAAGGCGATTATCTGAATGATTACCCAACAGGAGCAGGTCTGTTTTGCCGTCATGGTTAAAATCGCCTGTGAGGATGTCCGATACCGATGAATATTGGGCCTGTAAAGGCAAAGCCGATTTTATAAACTTACCACCCCTGTTCAGGAAAAGGCATGTTTCCACCTCGTTAGCGGTGAGTTTAGTTGCCTTGGCAAGTTCTTCAGGCGTAAAAATATCCTTCATAGTCGCATCGCAATAAGCTTTGTATGAAGTAAAGCGTTTACGCATTGGATAAATCTGATCGTTCAGTTCATCGCGGCTTACAAAAGGGTAGCTTACACCTTGTATATAAAAATTAAAGAATGGATCAATCGAACCATTGCCGTCAAAATCGGCAAAATACATTTCAGCAGGTTCTGTTTGGCTGGCGTGGATCTGTGTGTTTTCGCCAAGGTTACCTGCAATAATATCTGGTTTGCCATCGCCATCAACATCGGTAACTGTGAGGGTATTCCAAAAACCGCTTACCGGATGATCAAAGTATTTGGCAGTTTCATCAACGAACCCCGTTTTTGTGTTGGTAAACACCATCACAGGCATAAACTCGCCGCATATGATTAAGTCTTTACGACCATCACCATTTAAATCAGCCCATTGGGCATCTTTAATCATGCCAATGCCCGTAAACGGAGCATCCGTAATTTCAAAATGGCCGCCTCCTGTGTTAGTAAGCAAATAACTTTTTGGGGCCGATGGGTAATAGCCGGGGATAACGTTTGACCCCACAAAAAGGTCAATCTTGCCATCACCATTGTAATCGCAGGGGCGCACACATGATTTGCTACTGCCTGTTAATACGGGAAGCGAGGTACTTGAAAAGTTAAAATTGCCTTTGCCATCATTCAGGTATAGCTTGTCCTGTAATTCGTTAGCGCCGGGTTCCAACAATGAATATCCGCCTTTGGCTATATACAGATCCGGAAAGCCATCGCCGTTAGCGTCAAAGAAGGCGGCAGCAGAAGTATTCTCCTTATTAAGATCAGATATTTCCTGAACCGTATAAGTGCCGCCTGCTTTCTGAATGAATAACTTACTCGCTGTATTTTGATCGCCTGCTATGAAAAGATCCTCAAGACCATCTTTGTTTACATCAGCTTTAGCTATTACAGGTCCTGTTTTTGAGCTCATGAAAAGCATCAAAGGCTGACGTTTAAAATCGTTAATAGTGTTTTCTGTATGAGTATAATCAATGGCCGGTTTTGCCAAGCTGAAGATTGATTTTGCAACTGCTTTGCTATCAGCTTTAAATACAGGGCTACCCGTTTTGTAAGTTATATTTAAACGTTGGTTAGCCTTGACACTGGTAAGCAATTGCGATGTTTGATCGGGCCAGATGATCCGCACGGAATCTACCTGTTGCTGGTCTCCCAGGCCAAAATTTAAAACGGTTGACACGCACGATAGATAACCCCTGTTAGGGTTAGCTTCCTGGTATTGCACTTGCTTACCGTTATAAACAAAAACTTTTGCGCCAATGGCATTTGTATTGCCTTCCGGTTGTTTAAGATTTATCGCGAGGTAGTTCTTCTTGCCGGTTTCCATGGTCATATTCTGCAATATGGAAGCCTCGTTGTTGATATTATTGGTAACCAGATCAAGGTCGCCATCATTATCAAGATCAGCATAAACCGATCCGCTGGAAATACCGCCTTTGTTGATCCCCCAATCCTGCTTCTTATCGGTGAAAGTGAGGTTATGATTGTTTTGAAAAATATAATTTGACAGGGTAGTGGAGGGCATGGCTTTAACCAGGTCCATGAGCAGGAATGGCTCACGATCCATAGCTTTTTTAAGCTTGTAATCGCCCCAGTAGCGTAAAAAATCTTTATTGGTATAATCGCGGAAGTAACCGTTGGAGATGAAAATATCCTTGTAGCCATCATTGTCAAAATCGGCAATGAGGGGGCACCAGCTCCAGTCGGTATTGGAAATACCCGCCAGCTGACCAATTTCGCTGAATGTGCCGTCGCCGTTATTAACCTGCAACATATTACGCATGTATTGCTTATACAGGTTTTGGTTCAGCATCAGCTCAAATGATTCATAATTTTCCTGTAGTTGTAACAGTTTTTGGCGACGGTTATCAGGCGGGAGCATATCAAGCGTCATCATATCCGGCAGGCCGTCGTTATTGATATCAGCAATATCAACTCCCATCGAAAATTGCGACATGTGTTTGAAGCACTTTTTGCTGTCCTCAGTAAAAGTTCCGTTTCCGTTATTTATATATAGGTAGTCGGGTTCGTTGTAATCGTTGGTTACATAAATATCCTGTAATCCATCTTTATTGATATCGGCAATGGCTACGCCAAGGCCAAAAGTGAGGGGATTTTGAATGATGCCCGCTTTTTTGGATACATCAACAAAATGGCCGCCCTGGTTTTCAAATAGTTTATTGCTGGCCAGCTCGTCGGTTTCGGCTTTAGCCTGTGCAAATTCAAGATTGCTGATCTTTTTTACGTTATGGTTAAGCAGGAACATATCCAGCTTACCATCGTTATTATAATCAAAAAATACAGCCTGGGTACTGTAGCCCGGATCATCAAGTCCGTATTGCTGGGCCATTTCAACAAACTTATTGTTGCCTTTATTGATGAAGAGCTGGTTGCGGCGTTTGGCATTATCGCCAAGGCCAGAGTAGCATATATAAATATCCAGGAGACCATCGCCGTTAACATCGGCCATGGTAACACCCGTTTTCCAGTCGCCTGGCCTGCCCGCAAGGCCTGCGCCCGCCTGCTGGGTAATGTCTTTAAATTTTAGATTGCCTAAGTTGAGGTAGAGTTTATTTTGGCCAAGGTTACTGGTAAAAAACAAGTCTTCGAGGCCGTCATTGTTAATATCGCCAACAGCAACACCGCCGCCGTTGTACAGATACTCGTAGGAGAGTACGTTAAGTTTTTCGTCCTCAACCAGATCGTTGCGAAACTTTATATTGGTTTCGTCCGGGGAGAGCAGCTTAAAAAGTGGTTGCTGGGCATTGCCGTGCATGCTTTGTAAGGTAAGCAAGGCAACAGTGCAAAATGTAAAAGTGTTTAATCTTTTAAGTTTAAAATTAAAGAGGGGAGAAGAACAACACATCATCAACAGATTTTATTTTTCCGGGTTGCAGGGGATTTAAATTTAATTATTTGTATTGATAATTGCCACCGGATTATTAATCCTTTTTGTTGTAAAACTAAAAAACAAGGCTATGAAGCCATAGCCTTGTTTTTTAAGGGAATTTATAGAGGGGTATTATTATTTATCCCACCAAACGCGTGACGTAAAGTTATCGCCGCCTGACAGGCTTGCAACAGCTGCATTATAATTAGCAGTGTTGGTAGTGATCAGGGTAAGCGGATATATAATACGGCGAGGAATTGAACCATCAGTGAACTGACCAACATATTTAACCGGTGTAAGTACAGGTATACCTGTTCTTCTCCAGTTAGCCCATGTTTCGTTATGGATAAAAGTTGAAGATGTTTCAACGTAGTATTCCATATTGATTTGTTGCAATGCTGTAGCCGGTAGCAATGGGTGTGCTGCTGCATAAGCAGTAGCAGTAGCACTGTTTATGGTAGCAGTCGCGTTGAATTGAGCAAGTTCAAGCTGATTGGCAACAAGCGCGTTTGCATAGTGTGTTGCTGCAGTACCTGTATTCCAGCCTCTTGTTGCTGCTTCTGCCAATAACAACTCGGTTTCGCCGTAGGTTAAAAGCATATTGATACCGCTTTTGTCAACAGGGTTAATGCTGGTGCTTGAAGTATAGTAAACCTGCAACCTTGGGCGTGAGTATTTGCCATCTGGTGCAGCAGCGTCATTTGCAACTGCTGGATCGGCAGGTGAAGTACCCGGATAGCCAGGTGCTTTGCTGATATCGGTAGCACCACCGTTAAGGTCATAACCGTTTGGCATACCGTGTTGAACAGATGCATCATTATTACCGGCAACGGTTTCGTTTGAGTTAGCTGCTTTACCGGTTCCTGATGCAACCTCAGCGATAGCTGAAATCCGCGGGTCGGCAGTGGTTTGCATGTAGTCGATCAAGGTTTTTGACCAACGTACTTCCCTGAAATCGTCAGGAACAGTTAACGCGTTGATGGTGCTGTTTGAGTTACCATTAGCGTTATCAGTTTTTACTTTGGCGTTATCGTCAATGCTGGCCATAGTACCGCCTGCATATGCTTTTTCAACATATTTTTGAGCAGTAGCAGCGTCAACTTTAGTCAAACGCATAGCAACACGTACCATTAGTGAGTAACCTAATTTTTTCCATTTGGTGATATCACCTGTGTAGAAAAGATCAGAGCTTGGCTTATCTTTTGATGCATCAAGACCTGCAGTAGCGCCATCAAGATCAGCCAACATAGCGTTGTAAATATCCTGTTGCTTGTCAAACTTAGGGGTAAAGATACCTTGTTTAGCCATACCTGCTTCAGAATAAGGAACGTCACCATAAGCATCTGTTACACGCTGTAAGATGAACACCTTCATGATGGTGGCAATTTTGTTTAAGTTGGCGTACTCAGCTTTACCATCGGTAAGGTTTTTCATTTCCTGTACAAGTGTTTCGGCAGAGTATCCGCTGTTATAAACCCTTGCTTTGTAATCATTGAATGAACCTTTATAGATGTATTTATCACCGTTGCCATAATAATCGTAAGTTGAAGCTAACGATTGTGACCACATGCTTTGGTAAAGCAATTGATCGTAACCAGTTTGTGAATACTGGATCTGGGCTTGTGCTAAAAGAAAGTTAGGATTAAACACGGCTGCCGAAGTAGCATTTGGGTTTGTGTTTATCTTGGTGAAATCTTTTGTACAACCCGAAACAAGAGCCGCGGCTAAACATAAACCGCTATATATGAGTCGTTTTTTCATCTCTCTGTTATTTTTTAAGTTTAAAGTTAACATTTATACCGTAGGTACGTGTGCTTGGTAAGCTGGTACCTTCAATACCTGCATAAGCTACGCTGTTAGCAAAGCCCGATTCAGGATCGATGTTGTTGGTATGTTTCATAATTGTCCAAAGGTTACGACCTACCGCTGAAATAGTTACACCGCTAAATGGAGTGCCGGTAAGGAAGCCTCTGGTAAATGTATAACCTAAAGTAACCTGGCGTAATTTGATGAAGCTGCCGTCAAGCACGTTAAGTGCAGATACCCTTTGCGCTAAAGCCTGGTAGTAAACTTCGGCCTCAACTGATTTGGTATTTTTCTGGCCATCTTCAGTTACACCATCGCCAACTACACCACCTTCACGGCCAACTAAAGTTGCTTTGTTTAAACCGCGGTACATGCTATAGTAGTTAGTTGCTGATAACACTTTATTCCCAAACCTGTAATCAACCAGGAATGATAAGTTGATGTGTTTGTAGCTGAAATCGTTATTAAAACCACCGTAAATTTTCGGAACGGTTGTGCCATGGGCCCTGCGCACTCCATCTGATTCAGGTAAGCCGTTTGCATCAAAAATGATTTGACCTGAAGCATTACGTTTGTAATCGGTAGCCATAACTTGCGGGCCAGGTAAGCCAACCACAAATGCAAGGTTAGCATTTAATGGCCTGTAAGTACCTAAACCTTGAGTTGTCATAGCATCATCAGTTTTCAATACCTTGTTTTTAACATAGGTAAAGTTTATTGATGGTGACCATGAGAATGATGAAGTTTGAACTGGTGTGCCTTTTAACTCAACCTCAATACCATTGTTCTGGAATGACTGTGTACCGATATAACGGGTGTTATAACCAGTAGCTACGTCTAATGAACCTTTAAGGATTTCGTTTTTGGTTTTGCGGTGGAAATAAGCCACATCTAAACCAGCACGGCCGTTAAAGAATTTCATTTCGGTACCAACCTCAGTTTCTGTTAAGGTAAATGGTTTCAGGAAGTAGTTTGGAAGATCGCCTGAAAAACCACCTGTAACTACGCCGTTAACCGGGTTGTTGATGTTATAATACTGTTGAGTGATGTATTTATCAGTTGGCTCACCGCTGGTTTGTGCATACGAAACGCGAAGTTTACCAAAGTCAAGAGCAGGCCAGTGTGTAAATTCAGAGAAGATAAAGCTGGCAGATGCTGAAGGTGCAAACAGACCACCATTACCTTTAACAACTACCGGATATAGGGTAGAGTAGGTGTCATAACGACCGCTGGTGCTTAACACTAAATAATTTTTAAGTGAAAAGTCTGCAGTATAGTAAGCTGAATGAACTTCTGACTGATTGAAGGTATAGCTTGCCGCATTTTTAGTTTGCAGGTTTGAATAGCTATAGAAGTAAGGTAAAATAAACGGACCGCCGCTTAAGCTGGTATAAGTATAGCTGTTTTTGCGGATGTTACCACCACCTGTAAAATCAAATGATAACAGGTCTTTCACAATGTCATGCTTTACACCAAATAATACGTCGTAGTTTAATTCGTATTGTTGTGCGGTTGATTGCTCATCTAAGCCACCCGCAGCATTGCTTGAATAAGCAGTACCGGTAGGGGTTACTTTGAAGCGGCTATCGTTAATGTTGTCATAACCGATACGGCCTTGTAAATAAATCCATTTTGTGAAATCATAACGGGCAGTTAATGATGAAATTAAACGTTTCCTGCCGGTGTTATTGATGAAGTTATTTGCAGCAAAGTAAGGGTTGGTAACGTAAATGTCATTGTTCCACTGTTGCTCGGCACCAGAAGCAGTTGTACCAGGGCTTAAAGCAGCTTGGTCTTCGTTAGCCGCAAGGAACAATACGTTGTTAGGGTTACCCGGACCATCACTTAAGCTTGGCCTGTTTTTAGAGTTTTCAACCAGGTAGTTAGCAACAACAGCAATGTTCAACTTATCGGTAACGTTTTGATTAGCGTTTAAGTTGAAGGTTTTCCTGTCTAAATTACTGTTTGGCACAATTGAATTAGCATGCGCATCAGATAATGATAACCTGAAAGCGCCTGTTTCATTACCACCGTCAAATGATACGGTATTAGTAAAAGTGTTGCCTGTACGGTAAAAATCAAGATAGTTGCTCTTGTTTGAATATGGGTACATTTTACCATCAAACTGGATTGTTGGTTGACCGTCCAGTTTTTCGCCCCAGCCTAAGTTACCGGTTGATATGGCAGCAGCTACGTTAGCCGGCCTTACACCATGCTCGCCCTGGCCATATTGAGTTTGGAAATCTTCGTAGTTGATAGGTTTGTCGGCCTGATAGTTGCTGTTAACCTCAACACCAAAACCAGAGTTCTTTTTACCACCTTTGGTAGTGATCAAAATAACACCGTTAGCTGCGCGGGCACCGTACAAAGCTGAAGCCGATTGACCTTTAAGTACGGTCATGGTTTCAACATCATCCGGGTTAATGTTAGCGATACCATCGCCATAATCAGCACCGCCCCATTCGCCTGATGTACCACGTGAAGAGTTATCCATTGGTACACCGTTGATAACAAATAAAGGAGAACCCGCAGATCCACTGGTTACACCACGTAATAAGATACGTGCCGAAGAACCTGGACCACCGCTTACACCGCTGATGCTTACACCTGCTACGCGGCCTTCTAACGAGTAAGCAATGTTTGATTCTTTAGCTTTGTCAAGCAGGTCGCCTTTAACTGTTGTTACCGCGTAACCTAACTTTTTCTCTTCTTTTTTAATACCTAACGCCGTTACCACAACCTCGTTCAGGTTAGTATTTGAGTTTAAGGTAATTGTTATTGTTGATTTACCTCCCACGGCAACATCTTTGGTGCCGTAACCAATATAGCTTACGGTTAATACGGCATTGGGCTGCACATCAAGTGTAAAGTTACCGTTTGCATCCGTTTGGGTACCTGTTGTAGTACCTTTAATTCTGATGCTTACGCCTACAAGCGCTTCGCCTTTTTCGTCAACTACCTTACCGGTAAGCTTAGCGAAGTTTAAATTAAAATTGTAGTTTGATTTGGCATTTGCTTTTGGCGCTTCAGCAGCCGAAGCCTGCATGTTCAAGAGCACCATACCTGCAAGGGCAAATTTACACAGGTTAAGGGATTTTGATACCCATGGCCTGTGTACACCCACCGGGTGTTTGAAAAATTTCATATTTTATTGAATTTAAAGGGAGTTAATAGCGAAGCGCCCTGGAAAGCACTACGCAGTTATAAACATTCAAAAATCTTTTTTCGGGGCAGTAAATTCCCTCCGGGTAATTATTGCCTGTAGTGGGGAGAGTAAGCTTTTTTTACATAGGCATCAGTTTTCCTGGGTTTATTAATAATGTCATATAGTTTGGTTAATGAATCACCGTGCCAAAGGGAAAAATGTTCCTTTGTAGGGAGCACAAGGGTGATTTAAAGTGAGGACAATTAAATTTTAGCGATTGCCTACAAACCCGTAAAAAATATTTTACAATTATTAATTACCAGTATTTTAAACTGCTGCAAGAAGTAATAAGAAGAAAATGAAATTAATATTGTCCCGTGCCCGACATGATCATAGATGCAAGCTGGTCATCACGGTCATAAATATCTTTGCGGAAGTTCAGAAGATTATTTCTATCAGTAAAGGCGGTGAAATACGCTATAAATACGGGTAGCTTTTTCTTAAGCTTTACTACCTGCTCTTTGCCTAAATGCATCGCTTTATTAATTCGGGGCGCTGTCCATGTGCTATCGTAGTTTAACACAAATGATGCAAGTTTGGCCGGCTCGCCAACGCGGATGCAACCATGGCTAAAAGCGCGTGACGATTCGCCGAAAAGCGATCTTGAAGGAGTGTCGTGGAGATATATATTATAGCTATTGGGAAACAGGAATTTAACCAGCCCCAATGAGTTTGAAGGCCCCGGTTTTTGCTGAATTATCGGTAGTCCATTTTCTTTGCCGGCCATAACCATATTATGTTCATTAAGATAATTACGGTTGCTTCTTATGGCCGGAAGTACTTCGGCACGGACAATGCTTTCGGGTACATTCCAGTAGGGGCTGAAAACCACGTATTGCATCTCTCCATAAAAAATAACTGTTTGATGTACCTTTTGGCCAACTACTACATTGCAGCTCCATAAAAGACTGTCGCCACGGTAAACATGCAGCTTAAACTCCGGGATATTAACTGCAAGATATTCGCTGTTTAAGCTTACCGGCAGCCAGCGGCAACGCTCCATATTTACAATGATTTGTTTAATCCTTGATTTGAGCGGAACATTCATTTCGGATACAGTTCCGGGCCCCGGTAAGCCATCGGCACTAAGGCCGTGCCTTTGCTGAAATTGGGTTATCGCGGTTTTAAGCTCATCATCAAAGATGTTGCTTAGCGTATCGCCCTTAAAATCTTCCAGTTTATAAAGTCTTGTTTTTATTAGTGCAACTACAGCAGATGAGTCGCCTGGTTTAAGTTTTTTGCTGATCTTGATTGGCTCCCAGCTCTCATGGGCCTCAAGCGTACGGTATTTAGCCAGGAAGTTTTTCAATAAATCATACTGACGATATACCGGCTCATTTATGTTAGACGCTTCTTTCGATGGCTTTTTAAGCAATGTATCCAGGTAATCATCATAAGCTATCTTTTTGCGTGGCAGAAACCAGTTTACCGCGCGACTAACAGAATCACTCATACCCCGGAAGGCCACTTTTGAAAACGCGAAGTATTGCGCCGTGAGCATTAATTCGGTACCAACATCGGGCTTTTTAATTTGGGTTTTGGAGTGACTATCAAATATCAGCGAGTCTAAATCTTTTTGGTAGGGGATACCTTTATATATACCTTCATTTTGCAGGTTCATTAACCTGTCGTTCAGGTTGCCTGCCTGTTCAATGAGTATACCTTTTTCATACCAGGCATAAGCAAATTTACGCTTGCGGTAAAAATTTCTGAGATCCTGCTCATATGGGGTTAAATCAGGATGTTTTTGCATAAAGGTAACAATCTGTGCACTGTCAAATACCAACTCTGTTTGGTTACTAAAGTTACCCGGAATGGTTTTGGTCCACTCCTTAGCCATTTTCTTTTTAAGGGAGTCGGCTTTTAAGGTATGATGTTTTTTGCTGCCGTTTTTACAGTTAGATAGGGCTAAAACGCTTAAAATAAGGAGTATGATATACTGTGGTTTTAGCCTGTTCTGCATAGTTAATTTATTGGTTATACGGAACGCAAATTACAAGGTTTTGTTTTAATAGGGACGGGGGTGGCAAATATCAGCCCGCTAAAAAGAGAGGAAATAATATTTTTAATAAATTCTACTAAGTTTATAGATATTATAGTATATTTGTTGCGTAACATTCAAAAATACATGACGGGCAACAATTTAATCATCGACAACAAGTACATATCGGCTCAAGATAGGGGCGGGATGTATATGCCCGTGTGTTGCTGTTGTTGAGATCCTCTCCGCGTTACTCAAGCTCAATTAAAATTACTGACCTCACTATATAATTAAAAGAATTTTATGAACCCATCCCGCAACAAACAAATAAGCGATAGTGCTCCGCCGGCCTTGCTGATACGTTACAGGGTAATTTATGGATTATGCCGCTGTTGTTGATTGATTAAAATTCAACTACAAATGCCTTAAAACATTATCCATAACATCATAAAACTATTTAAAATGCAAACTACAAATCACAATAAATATCCTTTTTTCGATCTGCTTGAAGTTGTTGCCGACCCCGATCTTAATTTTCGTAAAATAAAATCGTTGCACCCGGTTAAGGCAGGCAATTTTGTGCCGGAGTTTAAGCTAAGCAATGATTACAGCCGCTGGCAGCAATTTTACAATGGTGCCGAAACTCACGGGGCTATCTCTCAAAGGAATTTATTGAGTAAGCCGCTGGTGATCTCTTTTTTCTCGCACCATTGGGGGCAACAAGGCTTAGCACAGCTTAAACAATTGAATGCTCTTCAGCATGAAGTTAAAGCAAGCGGGGGCAACCTGCTTATCATCACCGATGGTCAGGCCGAGGAACTTGAAAAATGGGCCTGGGAGCAAAGTCTAACGCTTAATTTTTATCACGATGCCAATAATGAAATAGCAAAACAGTTCAGGGTATATTCTGATGATTACCCTGTATGGGACCGCTTTTCGGGCATCGATGAAAATGCACCCTTATTGGCTACTTATATTATCGAGCCATCAAAACAGGTTATTTACAGCCACATCGACTGGGATTTCCTGGGAACTTTTTCTGCTGAGGACATTATCAGTGCAGTATATGAATCGGCATTGATCAGCAATAGCCGCAGATCGGCCTAAGCAAAAAGTATAAAAAATCCTATCGCAAAAACGGCCAGGCAAATTGCCCGGCCGTTTGCTTTTTAGGGAAAAGGGTGTTTATTTTAATTCAAGTGTTACTACAGATTTTGCAGGCAGACTTACCACCAGTTTGTCGCCGTCTTTTTTAGCGCCGCTAAAAGTGCTCAGGTGGATCTTGTTAGTATCTTTAAATGTATTCACATCAGTTAAATTAGCCGAAGTTAATACCTGGCCGCTAACAGTTTGCCATTTTACATCGCTAAGGCCGGTTGTAATGGTGATGGTATTATGCGGATCAAGGTTTACTAATGAGATGTGTACCTTGCCTGATGCATCCTGTGAGGCAGAAGCATTTACCGCTTCAATCTTTTTACCATCAACTTCATAATCAGGTACACTTAGTTTAATAGGCAGGTATTTGGCATCCTGGTGCACCTTATACATGTCAAACACATGGTAAGTGGGTGTAAGCACCATTTTTTCTTTATCGGTTAATATTAATGCCTGCAATACGTTGATGGTTTGTGCAAGTGCGGCCATTCTAACACGATCGCTGTGGTTATTGAATATATTAAGTGTTGTGCCGGCTATCAAAGCATCGCGTAAGCTGTTTTGCTGATAAAGGAAACCCGGGTTTGTGCCTGGTTCAGGATCTGTCCAAACGCCCCATTCGTCAACAACAAGCGCTACCTTTTTTTCAGGATCGTATTTGTCCATAATGGCCGAGTGCTTGGTAACCAGCTCTTCCATTTTTAGGCAGTTAACCATGGTGCCAAAATATTCTTTCTCGCTAAAATCAGTGGCAGAACCTTTTTTGCCCCAGTTGCCGGTTGGTATAGTATAATAATGTAATGATAAACCCGACATCATCCAGTTGGGGATGTTTTTCATGCATACTTCTGTCCAGTGGTAATCATCGGAGTTTGGTCCGCTGGCTATTTTTTTAAGTCTGCCGCCCGGGTAATCTTTAGCGAATGAAGCATAACGTTTAAATAAGTCAGTGTAATATTCGGGTGTCATGTTACCACCGCAACCCCAGCTCTCGTTACCTACACCCCAAAATGTTACTTTATAAGGGGCCGGATGACCATTCTTTTTACGTAGCTGTACCACGGTGCTGGTACTGTTTGAGTTAAGGTATTCAATCCATTTAGACATTTCGTCAACGGTGCCACTGCCTACGTTACCGGCAATGTAAGGCTCACAACCCAATAAATCGCACAATTCCAGGAACTCGTGTGTACCAAAGCTGTTATCCTCAGTAATGCCGCCCCAGTTGGTGTTTACCATGCGCGGGCGTTCGGTTGCTGGACCAATACCATCGCGCCAGTGATACTCATCGGCAAAGCAGCCGCCTGGCCAGCGCAGGTTAGGAATCTTTATCTTTTTGAGAGCATCAACAATATCAAGCCTGATACGGTCTTGTTTTTTTACGGGCAGGGTTTTATCAACCCAGAAACCACCGTAAATGCCATGACCAAGATGCTCGGCAAACTGACCATAAATGTGTTTGCTGATAGTTGTTTTTGAATCGGTACTGATATTAAGTGTACCTGTTTGCCCGTAGGATGCCGAGCTCAATAAAGACAAAGCGATGACGCCGAGTTGTAAAAACGGGTTCTTTTTCATTGAAACTTAGGATTTAACTGATTGTACAGTAAAGAAAAGAAAAATTTGTTAATAAGTGTTAAAATAACAATAAAAATATCTGAACCATGATTGGCTTGATTTAAGGATTTCTTGAATTATAAGCATGTTGGAAACCAAGCCGGTGGCTAATCTGTCAGATTCGAGTTATCAGGAAATCCTTAAATCAGCCTAATCAATGCTTTTTGTTAAAGACATTCAGTGATAAAGGAACTAACTACTTTCTTTAATTTATAAGTATGTAGGAAATAAAATAGTTGATTATCCCGCAAGATGAGTATCATCAGGAAATCCTTTAATCAGGCTAATCAAGGTTCTTAATAAACTCTTCAAACCTCTCGCTACTGTAATCCGCGGCACCAGAGTGTTTATAAACAAGCTTACCGTCTTTATTAAAAACCAATGTAGTAGGGATAGTGCCATCGAGCAACGATTCGGGTACATTGCTGATCTGGTTGTATAAAGGCATATCGTAACCGTTTTTGAGCATAAATGCTTTGGCTTTGGGGAAGTCATTGTCTACATCCACTAACAGGAAGGCTACTTTAGAATCGTTTTTGAATTTTTTATAGAGCTCATTTACTTTGGGCATTTCGGCTAAACAGGGCGGGCACCATGTAGCCCAGTAATTTATGAATACCACTTTAGATTTTAAAGAGCTTAACGATGTGGTATTGCCATCAGCGTCCTTAAATTGTATGTCGGAAACATTGGCAAGCATTTCGCTATGTTTTGCATAGCCTTCCGGATCGGGCTGGAAAAGACCTAATGACATTAAGCCCCTGATCAGGTAACCTTTGGCATTGGGGTTAAAAATAACCAGCAGCGCCAGCGCCATGATCAGGATACTGAAAATGTTTGAAACCGATATCTTTTTTGGTGCGATCATAGTATATAGAAGCTTAGCCCTGCTCGTGAAATCAATTTAATGCGGCAATTTTTCCCTTAGCAACCCATAAACCCAGGTTCCTAAAATAGCGCTCAATAATGTAACAGAAGTAACCAAAAAGCCGCTTCCGATTTGCGCAAACAACGGACCGGGGCATGCGCCGGTAATTGCCCAGCCTAAACCAAATATCAGCCCGCCGTACACGTTGCCCCAGTTAAATTTCTTGTTGGGAATAACAATGGCCTCGCCGGAAAGAGTTTTGATATTGAAGCGTTTAATGATCATGACAGAAATTATCCCAACTACAATAGCGCTGCCGATAATGCCATACATGTGAAAAGATTGCAGCCTGAACATCTCCTGGATCCTGAACCAGGAAATCACTTCTGATTTTACCAGTACTATGCCAAAAAGCAGGCCTGCAAAAAGGTATTTGATATTACGCATGTTATAGGTGTAAAAGGTAAGGTAAAATAAACCAGGTCATGATAAAACCACCCGCCATAAAGCAGCAGGTAGCCACCAGCGATGGCCATTGCAGGTTTGAAATACCCATAATAGCATGGCCTGATGTACAACCACCAGCGTAATGGGTACCGAAGCCAACCAGAAATCCTCCTATCACCATAAAAATAAAGCCTCTTAAAGTAAGTAACTCATCAAAACTGAAAATATCCTTCGGCAATAAACCGTTAAAATCCTTAACACCCTGTTGCTGCAATAGCACATGCGTTTGCGGATTGATTTTAACCCCGTGATTGGCAGATAGAAATTGCGCAGCTATGAAGCCCCCTAAAACAATCCCGGCAACAAAAAACAGGTTCCAGCTTTCCTTTTTCCAGTCGTACTTAAAAAATGAAATATTAGCCGGAATGCAGGCTGCACAGATGTGCCTTAATGAAGAGGATATTCCAAAAGTTTTATTACCGATGATGAGCAGGGCTGGTACAACAAGGCCAATCAGCGGTCCGGCCACGTACCACGGCCAGGGTTGGGTTATCAGATCCATAATTTACAGATTACTTATCCTGCAAATATAGCTGATGTAAATTGGCAAAATATTAATTGCGTTCCGTTGTAATTGTGATTTATACAATTTTACATTTTATTTGTTTTAACAATATTGTTACATATATTTACTGTTGATTATATACCCGAACAATAATTTCTTTTGGTGAAAAAGCTTATAGCGATACTATTATTAAATGTGCATCTGTTCAATTTGGGCGGATACAATTTGGTATTTCAGTATTTTATTCATCAATCTGAAGCGCAAATTGTTAAAGAGATCTACGAAAACAAGGTTGATGCTACCAAGCTTGTTGAAATCAAGATTCCGGTACATCTTCCCAAGATCCACAGCTGGAATGGTTATGTGCATGATCAGGGACAACTCCAGTTAAAAGGTGTTTACTACAACTACCTGCGTTATAAGGTTACGCAGGATACCATGTCGTTTATTTGTATAGCCAACAGCGTTAAAACCCGTTTGGTTAATGCAAACCTCATTATTGCCAAGGAGATAAGTGACGTGCCACTGAGCAAAAAAGGTGCGCATGATTCATCACAAAAGAAAATAAGCGCTGGCGGCGAATACAGCTTCCAGGTTATGCACTACCAATTCTTATCCTATGGAAGGACGTTAACGGTAAAACCGAACCCTATATCCTACCATGTAAATTCACCCTTCATCGAGTCACCCGGCAAACCGCCTAACTCTGCCTGCTGATTATTGCCTGTAAATTATGAGTTAAATTGATTTGTGTGCCTGTGTTTTAAGGATACAAACCGTTTTTTATCATTTAGCTGTTTTAACCGGCGCATCGCCATGCATGGCCGATTGCTGTTGTAACAGATCCATTTTTACGGCTTTGATCATGTTCCTTAATGCTGATGTGTTTTCAATTACTTGGTAATCAAGATTGATAGCACCCAACCGGCTTGTTCAACCATTTTACAATTAGTTATTACCCTTATTATTTAAACGTAATGAAATTTATGTCGCTGTATTTTTACAGATGTTGTATTGTTGTTTCTTTTTTATTAGCTGTAACACAACGTGCCAAAGCGCAAACCGATGCTGACGCGTTGATGATCCCTAAAAATTATTTTTGTGCTGCCGCAGTATATACCCATGGGAGTTGGGACCATTACTGGGAAGGTACATTTAAACGGGATAATCAAAACTTAGGTACCGTAAGCACCAATGTTTACAGTTTGGGCGGTAACTACGGTCTTTCAAATCGCATAAATCTCTTGTTTATGGTTCCGTATATAACCACAAATGCATCTGCAGGTACTTTACGTGGCGAAAAGTCATTTCAGGATCTTGCGGTTACATTTAAGTGGATGGCAGTAAAAGAGGAGATAGGCCGTGGCTTATTCAGCGTTCACGCTATTGCTACCGGTACTTTGCCTTTAGCCAATTACGAAGCTGATTATTTGCCTTTGTCTGTAGGTTTACATAGCAAAAGCGTTGCGTTACGTGCATTGCTTAACTACCAGACAGGCCGGTTTTTCGTAGCTGGTTCTGGCCAGTACATCCGCCGTGACAACATTACCATCGACAGAAATTCATACTACACTACCGAGATGCATTACACCAATGAGGTGCAGTTGCCAAACGCTACCAACTTTATGTTTAGCAGCGGCTACCGCAGTCTTAAGTTTAATGCCGAGGCTACATTTACCAAAATTACAAGCACAAGCGGTTTTGATATCCGTAAAAACGATATGCCGTTTCCAAGTAACCGCATGAACAGTACAGCTGTTGGTTTGATACTTAAGTATAGCTTCCAATCAATAAGCGGACTTGAGTTTACCGCAGGTGGTAACTATGTTTTAGACGGGCGTAACGTAGGGCAAACCCGTTCGGGCTTTGCAGGTGTGTATTACGTGTTTAGCACAAAAAAGGAGAAGTAATAAGAGGTTGGACAACAAATGATCAATGAAATGAAAAAAACTATACTTAATATATTTACAATCACGGCACTGGCAGCGGTAACTTTTAGCTCATGCCGAAAGGATATTTTAGACCGCACATCGCTCTACCCCGCGCTTAAACCCTCAAATCTTGACCTTACTGCCGATACCTGGAAACCGGTGCTGGTTACAGATTTTAGTACCTTAAACGTGGCTACGCCTGATGCTTTAACATCGCCAGCCTATGTGGCTGATTTAAATGAGATCAAGGCATTGCAGAAAAACCTGAGCAGTGATCAACAGGCAAAAATTCAATATTGGAGCGCCGGCTCGGTATTAAGGTGGAATGAGATTTTGCGCGAACTTGTAGCTAAACACAACGTGCCGCCATATCAAAACGCCGACGGTACATATCCGGCGCCAAACTCGGCCAATCCGTTCAATTATCCGGAGTTTCCATTTTCAAACCCGCCTTATGCTGCGCGTGCTTACGCTTACGTAAGTGCTGCACAGTATGATGCTTTGGTTGCAGCATGGCACTTCAAAAATACTTACAAACGCACTGCACCATATAAAAATGATTCGGGTGTTAAAGCGCTGATCCCGGCATCTGATCTGCCTTCATATCCATGTGAAGACGCTGTTGTATCTGGTGCTACATCTGAGATTATGAAGCTGCTTTTCCCAACCGAGATTGCTTACATACAAAGCAAGGTTGACGAAGAAAGGTTGTACAGAATATCCTCAGGTGCAAATACCCGTGGCGAGTTTACAGCCGGCGAGTCGTTAGGCAGGCAGGTTGCTTTACTATTTGCAACCCGTGCCCGTAATGATCGTGCCGGTAAAGCTATTGGTACACCAGATATCTGGAAAAGCTTTGAAACAGTTACAGCAGCAAAAGGCGAACAATTTTGGGTGAGCCTGGAAACCCCCAAAAGGCCGCCGATGTTGCCATTGTTTTCAAAAGTTACCCCATTCCTGTTTGATTCGGCTACTGTTGTTTCCATCAGGCCACCGGCACCGTATGCAACTAATTCGCCTGAGTTTAAAAAGGAAACGGAAGAGGTGCTTTCATTCAGCAAAGACCACAGCCGCGACCATGAAGAGCTGGTTGCTTTTTGGGCCGATGGTGTTGGTACTTATACGCCGGCCGGTCATTGGAATGCCATTGCCGCAGATGAATTTGTAAAACAAAACTACAGTGAAGTGCGCTGGGCGCGTAACTTTGCTTTATTGAACATGGCCGAAATGGATGCTGCTATTGTGTGCTGGGATACCAAGTATTTTTACTTTAACCAGCGCCCGTCGCAAGCTAACCCTAATATCAAAACCTTAACCGGTGTGCCAAACTTTCCGGCCTATACATCTGGCCACTCTAACTTTAGTGGTGCGGCATCAACAGTGTTAACTTATTTATTGCCCGATAGGGGAAGCAAGTTTACCGATATGGCGCATGCAGCGGCTATGTCAAGGTTATATGGTGCCATTCACTACCGTAGTGATTGCGAGGTTGGTTTAACAACCGGTAATAAAGTTGGCCAATACGCGGTTAACAGGGGTAAGGCAGATGGTGCCGACGCAAAATAAAAGGATGTTGAATTGAGGACGAATAAACAATGCGCAGCTTAACAAACGATCAAAAAATATATTATACACTTCGCCTGGCGGTAGCCATGTGCTTTATCGGGCATGGCGCTTTTGGAATAATCACCAAACAGATCTGGTGTAACTATTTCGGCGTATTTGGGATAGGTAAAGAGATGGCCTATACCCTGATGCCTTATGTAGGTACTGTTGATATATTGATGGGCATATCTATGCTGGTTTATCCTACCCGTGCTGTAGCCGCATGGCTGGTAGTTTGGGGATTGGCCACAGCATCAATGCGCCCTTTATCGGGAGAACCTTTTGCCGAATTCATCGAACGCGCCGGTAACTACGGAGCACCATTTGTATTGCTGTTGTTGCAGGGTGGGGTCAAAATCGGGAAAAAGCAATGGTTTGCCCGTATGGATGATCATGTAAGTATCAACGCCGATACTTTAGCCAAAGTTATCACCAGTTTAAGGGTATTTGCCTTTATGCTGCTGATAGGTCACGGCTGGCTTAACCTGATTCAGAAACAAGGCTTGCTGAACCAATACCACACCCTTGGTTTTGCCGATCCGCCTAAAACGGCACAGGTGGTTGGCTTGTTTGAAGTATTGGCTGCCGCGATGGTGCTTATTCGTCCTTTTAAAAATATACTACTCGTTTTTATCATATGGAAAATATCCAGCGAGCTCTTTTATCCCAAATACGAAATGTTTGAATGGATTGAGCGCGGCGGAAGCTATGGTGTGCTGCTGGCCTTGTGGTTCGCGGTTAAAAAAGCACCGGCTGGATCTATACTTTGGCCTTTTAAACAAACATCACATTTAAAAGCAAGCTAAGTCAATAAAACATATCAATATCTTATGTGCAGGGTGAAAAATTACCCTGCCTTGTAAACCTATTATCTAAACAATCGCAAATGCATACAAATACTACTACTAACTCTATGAAAAAATTTATACTGAAACTTACTTACGTTACTACGATCATCATATTTGCAGGCTTTGCGAAAGCAAATGCGCAAGGCTGCGTTGCTATAAGAAGCACGGGCGGCTTATGTACCATGGATGAGCACCCGGACAGTATTACCAGCAGTGGCAGCTGGCTGCTGAACAGCAATAACCGCTACTTTCGCTCATATAAACATTTTGTTGGTACCAAAGAGCAAAAACAACGTATTGAACAGGGTACAAATGTTATCAATCATTCTTATACCCAGGATTTAACCCTGACACGCATTTTCAATAACCGTTGGTCATTTGCGGTTGATTTGCCGATACTGGACAACAGCCGCTCATCATTATATGAGCACGGTGGTAAAGAACGCCTGCAAACCCATTCATTTGGTTTGGGCGATGTGCGCTTAACTGCCTACGCCTGGTTATTAAACCCGGCAAAAGCCCGCCGTGGTAATATTCAGGTTGGTTTAGGGCTAAAGCTGCCAACCGGAAATTACAATTATCAGGATTATTTTTACCATACAGCGGCCAACGATGGGAAAACGCTTGGCCCTGTTGATCAGTCTATCCAGTTGGGTGATGGCGGTACAGGCATTACTACCGAGATCAATACATACTACAATTTTACGCAGCGTTTTGGATTATACGGCGGTTTTTACTATCTGATTAGCCCAAGGGAGCAAAACGGCGTGTCTTCGGCCCGCGGCAGTGTCCCGAGTGCTAAAGCCGTTGCTAACGGAAGCGATGTAATGAGCGTGCCGGATCAGGTAATGATCCGCGGAGGCGCCAGCTATGGTATCAGCAAGTTTGATTTCTCTGCAGGTGTACGTTATGAATGCCTACCGGTTCATGACCTTGTAGGTGGCAGCAATGGTTTCCGCAGGCCAGGATATATCATTTCGGCTGAGCCCGGTGTTACTTACCGTGTTAAATCATTTTCAATTTATGCCTTTGTACCTGTAGCGTTAAAACGCGACCGTACGCAAAGTGTGCCGGATAAAATTTCGACCAGTTTAACCGGTGTTTATACCCAGGGCGATGCCGCATTTGCGGATTACGCCATTAACGTAGGAGTAACTTTTAGAATTAAATAGTGAATTGGTTTTGTTTAAGCCGGAGGTGAGATCTCCGGCTTTATTTAACCTTAGATTACAAAATGCAATTACATATAAACAACATATTATGAAACATACTTTACAAATTCTTTTTTGCACAGCTATATGTGGCCTGTTTACCTATACCAGCGCCCATGCCCAGGGTTGCGTTGCTATAAAAGGTGATGGTCCTTTTACCAATATGGAACACACCACGCAGGATACCTCATACAAAGGCTGGGAACTAACCGCTTCATGGCGTTATTTTAAATCGTTCCGCCACTTTAAGGGTACCGATGAGCAAAAGCAACGTCAGGTTATAGGTAACGAGGTGATCAACCATCAGCATACCATCGATATCAACCTTACCCGTAACTTTAACCAATACTGGTCGGTTTCGGTAGGTATACCTTACCTGGTAAATACCCGTTCGTCATTATATGAACATGGTGGTAAAGAGCGTCATAAATCATACTCTGATGGTATTGGTGATTCACGTATCATCGTTAACCGCTGGCTGTTCGATAGCCGTAAAAGCAATGGTAATATCCAGGTTGGTTTAGGTATTAAGCTTCCTACAGGCGATTTTAACTACAAATCACATTTTTACAATGTTATTCCGTCTGAGCGCCCTGTTGATCAGTCAATCCAGTTAGGTGATGGCGGTTTGGGTATCATTGCTGAGGCAAACGGTTATTTAGGTTTTGGCAGCGGCTTTAGCGGCTACAGCAATTTATACTACATGAGCAATCCGCGTAATATGAACGGTACACGTACTTACCGCGAAACATTGAGCGCAACGCTGGCTAATGAAGCTATTTCAAGCGTGCCGGATCAGTACCTGGCACGTGTGGGTGTTAACTACACTATCGCTCATGTATTTACTATTTCGGCGGGTGGCCGGATTGAAGGGATCCCGGTTCATGATTTGATTGGCAAAAGTGATGGCTTCCGTCGCCCGGGGTATATTATTTCTGCCGAGCCTTCACTAAGCTACGCGTTTAAAAGGGTGAATATTTTCGCCAGCGTACCAATCGCGCTAAAACGTGACCGCACACAGAGCGTTACTGACAAAGAGAACTCGATAGCTACCGGTACTTATGTTATCGGCGACGCGGCATTTGCCGATTATGCTATCAATTTTGGTGTGTCGTTTAAATTTTGAGATTATATATTCTACTTAGTTGATTTTGGATAAAGCCGGGAGTGAGATCCCCGGCTTTTTTGTTTTTTATGATACTTTTTTATTTAAAAACAATAGTTTTATGCCCATGAACACTCCCGAAGAAAACTTTGCAGCGCTGGGTTTAAACCTGCCGCCTGCACCAAAGCCACTTGGCGTTTATAAACCATGTTTAGTTGATGGCAAATATCTTTACCTGTCGGGCCATGGCCCTGTGCAGGACGATGCCTCATTGATTATCGGTCGCGTTGGTGACACCGTTAGCCAGGAAGATGGCAAACTTGCTGCACAGCAGGTTGGTTTAACCATGTTGGCTACCATTAAAGCCAACATCGGCAGTTTTAATAAAATAAAACGCGTTATCAAAGTGTTGGGTATGGTTAACTGTACTCCCGAATTTGAAAAACACCCTTTCATTATTAACGGCGCCAGCGAACTTTTTGCTAAAATCTGGGGCGAAGAGAACGGTATTGGTGTACGCAGCGCAGTAGGCATGGGATCACTACCTGATAATATCCCTGTTGAGATTGAAGCACTGTTTGAATTAGAATAAATAATTCGATACGATTTTGTAGAGAAGCAAATATGCATCTCTACAAAAATTGCACGACTTACGACTTACTACTTAATACTTCCGACTTAAAACCATGACCCCTAACTGGTATACTATACAGGATATTAATAAGCTGGATACCCCGGCGCTGGTTGTTTATCCCGATAGGGTTAAAACAAACATAACCACGCTTACGGGTATGATTGATGATGCTGCCCGTTTGCGCCCGCATGTTAAAACCTATAAAAATGCCGAGGTTACCGGGTTGCTGTTAAATGCCGGCATCCGTAAGTTTAAATGTGCCACCATTGCCGAGGCCGAGTTATTGGCCATGAGCAATGCTCCTGATGTTTTGCTGGCTTACCAGCCCGAAGGGCCAAAACTGCACCGTTTTATCCGGTTGATCCATGCATATCCTCAAACGCGTTTTTCTTGTTTAGTTGATAATTCATCATCGGCTAAGGAAATTTCCGACGCGGCGGTTAGGTTTAAAACCAATATCGATGTATACCTGGATATGAACGTGGGCATGAACCGCACCGGTATAGTTCCTGGCTTTGAAGCCTTACAGCTTTATATGGATTGCGGAGTATTGCCTGGAATTAACCCTGTAGGTTTGCATGCTTATGATGGTCATATTCATGATGTGGATTTACAGAAACGGGCGGATAGGTGCAACTTCGCGTTTGATCCTGTGCTTAAATTACAGCAAACCATAAAAAGCAAGGGTTACCCTGAGCCGGTTATAGTTGCGGGTGGATCACCTACTTTTCCTATCCATGCCAAACGAAAATATGTTGAATGCAGCCCCGGCACATTTGTTTACTGGGACAAAGGGTACCAACTGGAAATGCCCGAGCAGGATTTTTTACCTGCCGCGCTGGTTGTTACACGGGTGATTTCGTTACCCAGCCCAGGCAAGCTTTGTTTGGATGTTGGACATAAGTCGATATCGGCCGAGAACGAATTGAGCAAACGTATTTACTTTTTAAACGCGCCTGCGCTTTACCCGGTAAGTCAAAGCGAAGAGCATTTGGTAGTTGAAGCCGGCGCTAATCATCAATACAAGGTGGGCGATGTGCTTTATGGCATTCCGCACCATGTTTGTCCTACGGTTGCGCTTTATGAGCGCGTTTATACTATTGAGAACGAAAATATTAGCGGCGAATGGCTGAATAAAGCCCGCGACCGCAAAATCACCATTTAAATCTCCCCCGAAACCATGTTTGTTATAGATGCCCATTTGGATTTAAGCATGAACGCCCTGGAGTGGAACCGCGACCTTACGCGCCCGCTTGCCGAGGTAAATCAACGCGAAGAAGGCTTAACCGATAAGCCAGATCGTGCCAAAGCTGTTGTTACACTGCCCGAATTACGTAAAGGTAACATTGGCCTGGTTGTAGCCACACAGATAGGGCGTTACGTAGCTCCTGATAATCCGTTACCTGGATGGCATTCGCCTGAGCAGGCCTGGGCACAAACCCAAGGGCAGGTAGCCTGGTACAAAGCCATGGAAGATGCCGGGGAAATGGTACAGGTGAACGATCTTGCGTCGCTTGAAAAACATCTGTCGCTTTGGAGCGATGGCGCATCAACTGAAAAGAAACCAGTAGGCTACATTTTAAGTTTGGAAGGTGCAGATTCGATTGTGACGGTTAAACACCTGGAACGGGCTTATAACTATGGTCTCAGGGCCGTTGGCCCGGCGCATTATGGTCCGGGCAGGTATGCACAAGGTACAGATGCTACCGGGTACATGGGGCCAAAAGGACACGAGTTATTAAAAGAAATGGAGCGCCTGAATATCATTTTAGATGCTACTCATTTATGTGACGACAGCTTTTGGGAGGCGCTTGATCATTTTAATGGCCATGTTTGGGCAAGTCATAATAACTGTCGCGCATTGGTAAACCACAACCGGCAGTACAGCGATGAAATGATTAAAGTGCTGATTGACCGTGGTGCCGTTATTGGTGCAGCGCTTGACGCCTGGATGATGGTGCCGGGTTGGGTGAGGGGAGTATCCACACCTAAAGGCATGAACTGCAATATGGAAGTAATGGTTGATCATATAGATCATATTTGCCAGATAGCCGGTAACGCCCTGCACGTAGGTATGGGTACCGACCTTGATGGAGCTTTTGGTCGCGAGCAATGCCCGTATGATCTGGAAACCATTGCCGATCTGCAAAAAGTTCCTGATCTGCTAAAAAAACGCGGTTATACTGACGAGGATATTCAAAATATGATGCACGGTAACTGGCTGCGTTTCTTAAGAAAAGCCTGGGCTTGATCAGTGGGCAGTTCTTAGTTTGCGATGAGCAGTAATATATACGATACGCTGGTCGAAGTTTAGCGATAGCGCAACTTCGACCTAAAATCATGGAAGCATTCTGCTTCCGTGATTTTAGGATTTCAAACTGATATTATTGGCCTACTTAAGCTGAAAGCTTAAGTAGTTTTAGGACGAAGTTACGCTATCGCTAAACTTCGACCAGGAAAAAAGCATAGAAGCATTCTGCTTCATGGGCAATAAATAAGCCTTTATTCCTCTTATTCTTCATAATACAGTAAAACAAATCGAGCGTTACTGTATTTTTACCCAACTAAGCATACTTTGCAAAACACATGCTTTAAATTAGGCGTTTTGCCTAACACTACCCATATGAATGCAGAACAATCAAGGTTAAAGGACACAGGCTGGAAAAAATGGGGTCCCTATGTAAGTGATCGCCAATGGGGAACCGTACGCGAGGATTATAGCGCCAACGGCGATGCCTGGAACTATATCACCCATGATATGGCCCGTAGTAAGGCTTACCGCTGGGGCGAGGAGGGTATAGCGGGGATTTGTGACAGGCAACAATATCTTTGCTTCGCTATAGCGCTTTGGAATAAAAAAGACCCTATTATTAAAGAGCGGTACTTCGGTTTAAGTAACCCGGAAGGCAATCATGGTGAGGATGTAAAGGAGATGTATTATTATCTGGATAGTACGCCTACACACTCGTACATGAAAACCTTGTACAAATACCCGCAAAATGAGTTCCCGTACAGCTGGCTGGTGGATGAAAATAAGCGCCGTGGCCGTCAGGACCCTGAGTTTGAGATCATGGACACCGGCATATTTGACCATAACGAATACTTTGATGTTTTTACCGAATATGCCAAAAACGCCCAGGAAGATATCCTCATTAAAATAACCATTCATAACCGGAGTTATCAAGATGCGCCGCTGAACGTGATGCCTACCTTGTGGTTTCGGAATACCTGGGGATGGGGGTATGATTCGCGTAAGCCCGATCTTGTAGGATCTTCCGATAAAGTGATCAGTGTTTTTCATAAAGACCTTGGGCAGATGTGGTTACATACCGAAGGTGATGGCCGCCTTTTGTTTTGTGATAATGAAACCAATTCGCGCAGGCTTTATAATTATGATGATGGCCGTAAATATTATAAGGATGGCATAAACGATTATATTGTTCACGGTGCCGATACGGTCAATCCCAAAAACATGGGCACCAAGGCCGCGGTAAACTATGATCTGAATATCCCGGCCGGGAAAAGTTTGAGCCTGCGCCTTCGTTTGTCTGAAGATGCTAATTATAGTTTTGAGGATTTTGACGAAATTTTTGAAGTACGTAAAACGGAAGCCGACCAATTTTACAATGATGTTCATGGCGCTACCATGAACCCCGATCGCCGCCTGATTCAACGGCAGGCTTTCTCTGGAATGTTGTGGAACAAGCAATTTTTTTATACCGATGTACGCCATTGGCTGAGTGGCGATAAAGGGATGCCGCGCCCGCCCGCTCAACGATTAAATGCCCGTAACAGCAAGTGGACCCACCTTAATACAAGGGATATCGTTTCGATGCCAGATAAATGGGAGTACCCTTGGTTTGCCGCATGGGACCTGGCATTTCATTGCCTGCCGCTGGCAACCATTGATATGGCTTTTGCCAAAAATCAGTTGATTTTGCTTACGCGCGACTGGTATATGCATCCTAACGGCCAGTTACCTGCCTACGAATGGGACTTTGGCGATGTGAACCCTCCCGTACACGCGATGGCTGTATGGAATGTTTATAAAACGGATAAAGAAAATAACAACGGCAAAGGCGATACCTATTTCCTGGAACGTGTTTTTCATAAACTGATGCTCAATTTTACCTGGTGGGTTAATCGTAAGGACCAATCAGGTAATAACATCTTCGAGGGTGGTTTCCTGGGGATGGATAACATTGGTGTTTTTGACCGTAATATGCATTTGCCTTCCGGTCAGCACCTGGAACAAGCCGATGGCACCAGCTGGATGGCCATGTACTCGCTTAACTTGCTGCGTATTGCTACCGAGCTTACCGAAAATGATAACGCTTATGCTGATATAGCATCCAAGTTTTTTGAGCACTTCATTTATATCGTTGGCGCGATGTCAAACCTGGGTGAAAATAACGAAGGGTTATGGGATGATGAAGATGGCTTTTTTTACGATCAGATCCGTTTTCCGGATGATGGTTCTGTAAAAATGCGGGTAAGGAGCATAGTTGGTTTAATCCCGCTGTTTGCTACCGAAGTACTGGACGAAAAGGATATCATGGAAAGCCCGGTATTTAAAGACCGCATGAAATGGTTTGCCGAGAACCGGCCCGATCTCGCGTCGCTGGTTTCACGCTGGAACGAGAAAGGAACCGATGGTAAACACTTGATTAGTTTGTTGCGTGGTTACAGGATGAAATCGCTGCTGAGGTATATGCTCGATGAGAATGAGTTTTTGAGCGATTACGGCATTCGTTCATTGTCCAAATATCACCAGAAACATCCTTATCATGTTTCGGTAAATGGGGTTGAGTTTGGAATATCCTATGTGCCGGGCGAGAGCGACAGCGGACTTTTTGGTGGTAACAGCAACTGGCGTGGCCCTATCTGGATGCCGATCAATTACCTGATTATTGATAGTCTGCACCGTTTCTACATGTTTTATGGCGATGAGTTTAAAATAGAATGTCCAACCGGATCCGGGAATTTTATGAACCTGAAGGAAGTGGCCAATGAACTTTATGCCCGCGTTTCTAAACTATTTATGAAAAACGAAAACGGTGAGCGGCCGGTTTACGGTAAAAATCAGAAGCTGCAGAATGATCCGCATTTTAAAGATCATATCCTGTTTTACGAGTTTTTTGACGGTGATACCGGTCTGGGTTTAGGCGCTGCCCACCAAACCGGTTGGACAGGTTTGATTGCTAATTGCTTGTATTTGGAGTAAACATGTCTGCTTCTGCATACGCCATATAGGCTTTAAAATATTGATACGAAATAACCTAAATTTATGGGGATAAAATGAAAGCGATGGCAGACGACCCGGAAACATTGCCGCAAAAGGCTGCGGAGATAGCAGATATAGATTTAGGCATTGAAACCCTGCTAAAGGTTACAGCCAGTACCGATCAACGCCTGAGCGATATGGCCGACAACAAGGCCCAGATCCTGATCACCGTTAATTCTATCATTATTTCGGCCATTATCAGTTTGGTTCTGCGGAAATTGAAAGATAACTCTTTCCTGGTACTGCCATCGTATCTGCTGCTTACGGTTAGTTTGGCTACTATGATCCTTGCCATTTTATCAACCCGCCCGTCTATTCCGAGAGGCAAGTTCAGTGCTAAAGATCTTGAGGATAAAAAGGCTAACCTGCTGTTTTTTGGCAATTTTTACCGTATGAAGCTTGACGACTTTGCAGCTGGTATGAAGAATGTGCTGCATGATAAAGAATACCTGTACGATAGCCTGATTAAAGATATTCATACACAGGGCGTCGTGTTGGGCCGTAAATACCGTTTGCTCCGGGCAGCCTATAATGTTTTCATGTTCGGACTTATCATAGCTATTATTACTTTCATCATATCATCAATGGTACACAACAGTCTGCCGGAGATTGTTTGATTACTAATCATTAAGTGACCTCTTTTCGCGTTAGGGATAGGAGCGTAAAGCCCGCAGCGTGTGTTGGGTTTGCGGGCTGGGAAAGCGAGGACTTGCAGCGTATAGCCCGGGCCGGAGGCAACGCCCACATTCTTTAACTATCTTTTGGAGTTGTGTACCTATGGTACAAAAAAATGCCATTTATTTGATTTCTACAAACCTTTTGCACCTCTGGTGCTGCTTATCAACCTGTCAACAGTCGACACTTGCAGTATTCAATAAATCTAAACGTTATTCCCCAATATTGTCCAATATAATACGAGGGAATAACGTCTATATGCCTTAAGCTGTCAGCATTCTGCTTTTAGCTTAAAAATAAATTATTGTGTGAAAAAGACACAATAAAATTTCTTTGCTCATTTTTAATTAATTAGCTTTACTGTACCAGTTAATTATTAACCATTATCAAAGCATGAATTACAGCAGAAGAAATTTTATTAAAGGCACCGGCGCATTAGTGCTTGGTGGCATGGCTTTATCGGGTAAAGCGGCAAGTTTGTTAAGTAATATGGAGCACCACCCTGTAGGATTACAGTTATTTACCTTTTTTGGTATTATTGATGAAGATGTTAAGGGCACGCTAAACAAAATTGCGGCTATAGGCTATAAAGAATTGGAATCGGCCTTTAGTAAAAAAGGTGGCTATTATGGCATGAAACCTAAGGAGTTTAAAGCTACTGCGAACGATTTAGGGATGAATTGGGTTTCGCATCACGTGCTGGGTGCGCCGTTTAAGCTGCCTCCGGGAGCAAAAATGCCTGTTGGCGCCGATGGCAAGCCAATGGTGTTGCCACCTGTATTGAACCTACGCGATAATATGCAACAGGTAGTGGATGAAGTTGCGGAAGGTGGCGTTAAATACCTGGTTTGCGCCAATTCGCCAACGGCTACACTTGACGAAATAAAATCAACTATTGAAGTGCTGAACAAAACTGGGGAGGCGGCAAAAAAAGCAGGCATCCAGTTTGCCTACCATAATCATGATATGGAATTTCACGCGGTTGATGGTAAAGTGCCGTATGACTTACTGTTGAGCGAAACCGACGCGAACAATGTAAAAATGGAGCTTGATTTGGCCTGGGCAGTTAAGGCAGGTAAGAATCCGGTAGAGATGTTTAAACAACATCCAGGCCGTTTCCCGCTTTGGCATGTGAAGGATCTGGATGCTGCCAGGCAAAATATACAGCCTGTAGGTGGCGGCACCATTGATTTTAAACCAATTTTCGCGGCAGCAAAATCAGCAGGAATGAAACACTTTTTCGTGGAACATGATATGCCTAAAGATGCTTTTGCCAGTATAACTGCCAGTATGGGCTATTTGAAGGATAAGCTGATGGTATAAATGGATTGTAGCTAACTATTGATTGTTTTTATATTAGAACTGCAGCCGGTAAATGAGATTTATCGGCTGTTTTTATTATGTGTGGTTGTTTGTTATTTATGTTTTTGTGCTGTTTCTGATTTTTTTAATTATTTGTGATGGGATATTGTTATAAATTACTGTGTTTTATGAAAAAGGGCCGCTTAACAATTCCATAACGTGTCGTAATTTTGATTTAACCTGCCATATGAGTAATTTAAGGCGATAAATTATTGTTTATAGCGGCAGTGTATGGCGGAAACTTCTACAGAACATTTAAAAAGGGTTTTAAAACCTATCCATTTATGGGCCATTGCCGTGGGTTTGGTTATCTCTGGCGAATATTTTGGATGGAATTTAGGATGGGCCGTATCGGGTACAATAGGCCTGTTGATAGCCACGCTGGTTATCACGTTAATGTACATCACATTTATTTTTAGTTACACCGAACTCACTGCTTCTATTCCTCATGCCGGCGGTGCTTTTGCGTATGCCTACCGGGCAATGGGCCCATTTGGTGGCTTAATTGCCGGTTACGCTACCCTTGTCGATTTCCTGGTAGCCACGCCTGCCGTAGCGGTTTCTTTAGGCAGTTATCTTCATTTTTTATACCCGGCCATCCCTATAACGGAAGCGGCTATGGGGTTTAATGTGTTTTTTATTCTTTTAAACATGCTGGGGGTTAAAGAGTCTGCTACGTTTTCCGTATTCATCACCATACTTGCCGTAGTGGAGCTGGCTCTTTACCTGGGCATTGTTTCGCCTCATTTTAAAATGGATAATTACCTTACTAATCCTATGCCATTTGGATGGGCGGGGGTATTTGCGGCGCTACCTTTTGCTGTTTGGTTTTATTTGGCCATTGAGGGTGTTGCCATGGTTGCCGAAGAAGTAGAGAATCCGAAAAGAAACATTCCCCGCGGCTACATTTCGGCTATAATAACCCTTGTAGTGTTGGCCTTAGGTGTGATGATTATTACCGGCGGACTTACCGATTGGCGCAAACTAAGTCATTTAGATTATCCGCTACCCGAAGCCATCGGCATAGTATTGGGAAAGGGTAACGGCTTAACCAAAATATTTGCCAGCATAGGTTTGTTTGGCCTGATAGCTTCACTGCACGGGATCATCCTTGCGTCGTCAAGGCAGGTTTTCGCGATGGCACGCAGCGGTTATTTGCCGAGTATGCTGTCAGATATTAACCACAGGTTCCAAACCCCGCATTGGGCGCTGGTGGTGAGCGGAGTGGTAAGTTCTATCTTCATTTATAAATTTAAAACAGATCAGATCATCATGCTGTCGGTACTTGGCGCGGTAGTGATGTACATTATGAGCATGCTGAGCCTGTTTATACTCCGTAAAAAGGAGCCTCGTTTAAGCCGGCCATTTTTGGCCCCGGCATACCCGGTTTTCCCGGCAATTGCTTTAGTGATTTGTGTGGTTTGTTTGATAGCAACCATATACTTTAACCCGGATATGAGCCTCATTTTTGGAGGCGGACTGGTAATTGTGCTGTTAATTTTTGTAGCGATGGGCAAACATAAAGTTGCCCTAACCGAAGATATGATGAGCGCACCAATAGAAGAAGTCATTAATCATTGAGTCATTAGGTCATTTGCTTATCCGCTTTGTGAATAATGACCGACGACTAATTATATAATGTGAATAGTCGTTATATAAAATGACTTAATGACCCAATGACATAATGATACAAGAGAATGTACCGCCACAATATACATCACCGGGTTTATAAGTTCCCTGATCTTAAAGCATTGTTGGGGAAAGCGTCGCCTTATCGCTCGGGCGATGAGCTGGCCGGGCTTTGTGCCGGTGGATATGAAGAACGTGTGGCCGCTCAGATCACCCTGGCCGATGTACCGCTCAAAAACTTTTTGAATGAGGTAGTGATCCCGTATGAGGACGATGAAATTACCCGACTCATTATTGACGATCATGACGAAATTGCCTTCAGCCATATCAGCCATTTAACCGTTGGTGAACTGCGCGACTGGCTATTAAGTGATGAAACGGATTGCGCCACTTTAACGACTATAGCTCCCGGCTTAACACCGGAGATGGTGGCTGCAGTATCCAAACTGATGCGCAACCAGGATCTGATTGCCATGGCCAATAAGTGCCAGGTAGTTACCCGTTTTCGTAATACCATAGGCTTAAAAGGGCATTTCAGTACCCGTTTGCAACCTAACCACCCTACGGATGATCCACGGGGAGTGGCTGCCAGTATTATTGATGGTTTGTTATTTGGCAGCGGTGACGCTGTTATTGGCATTAACCCTGCAACTGATAGCCCGGCGGCGGTAAGCAATCTGTTGACGCTTATGGATGAGTTACGCCACCGGTTTGAGATTCCGACTCAAACCTGCGTGCTAAGCCATATTACCACAACATTACAGTTGGTTAACGAAGGTGCGCCGGTTGATCTCTGTTTTCAGTCTATAGCTGGTACCGAAAAAGCCAACGCCAGTTTTGGGGTAAATTTGAGTTTGATTGAGGAAGCATACCAGGCAACGTTATCATTGAAGCGGGGTACAGTGGGTAATAACGTGATGTATTTTGAAACGGGGCAGGGTAGCGCTTTATCTGCCAATGCCAATTTCGGAGTAGATCAGCAAACTTGCGAGGTGAGGGCTTATGCTGTTGCCCGTAAGTTTAATCCTTTACTGGTTAATACGGTGGTAGGCTTTATTGGGCCGGAGTATTTATATGATGGCAAACAGATCATCCGTGCTGCACTTGAAGATCATTTTTGCGGCAAGCTTTTAGGTTTGCCGATGGGGGTCGATGTATGCTATACCAACCATGCCGAAGCCGATCAGGATGATATGGATAACCTGCTTACCCTGTTAGGAGTAGCGGGCTGCAACTTTGTTATGGGCATTCCCGGCTCGGATGATATTATGCTTAATTACCAGTCTACTTCATTTCATGATGCTTTATACCTGCGCAAAGTTTTGAGCTTGAAGCCAGCACCCGAGTTTGAGCATTGGTTGATAAAGCAGGGAATTGTTGATGAAAGGGGGAATATGCTGCCTGTGAGCGAGCATGGCTTGTTGGGAGGATTTTGATCAAAGGTAAAAGGAAGAAGAAAATAGGTCATTGCGAGGTACGAAGCAATCGCACGCTATACAGAGCGGCTTTGCTTACGTGCGGTTGCCACGCTTCGCTCGCAATGACATGATTTATAAATACTACTGTAGAATAACATAAATGAAACGAAACATCCCACAGGAAATTGAGCCATTAAAAGCTTTGCAGGAGTTTACTTCGGCAAGGATTGCTATTGGCCGCGTGGGAACAAGTATCCCGCTAAAGCAATCGCTTGAATTTAAGCTGGCTCATGCACATGCGCGGGATGCCGTATATTCCGAGTTGGATTTAGGTAAGCTAACCGATACCCTTAAACATTTCGGGCTGCCCGTTTTGCATCTACAAAGTAAGGTAACCGACCGGCGGCAATATCTGCAACGGCCAGATCTTGGTCGCAGGCTTAATGAGGTTTCATTAAATGAATTGAATGGTTACAACGTTGAAAGTGACGTGGCTATCATTGTTGTTGATGGACTTTCGGCCACAGCGGTAAAAGAGAACGCCGTGGGTTTGCTGGACGCGCTGATTCCACTATTGCTTGCAAACGGGTTAAAACTTGCTCCTATTAGCCTGGTTGAGCAGGGTAGGGTGGCTATTGGCGATGATATCGGTTACGGTCTTAACGCCAAACTTTCGTTGATATTGATAGGTGAACGCCCCGGCCTGAGTGCCGCCGATAGCCTTGGGGCATATCTTACCTACAATCCCAAACCCGGTTTAACCGACGAGTCACGTAATTGCGTTTCCAATATCCGCCATAAAGGTTTGACTTATAAAAAAGCCGCGAAAAAGATATTCTATTTAATTAACGAAGCGTTTAAACGAAAGCTATCCGGGGTGGAGTTGAAAGATAATGCGGGATTGATAGAGTCTTAAGTTCTCTAAGAAATAGCAACGGGTAGAAAAGAGGAGTCATTGCGAGGCACGAAGCAATCCCCAAAAAGCAGAGGAACTTTTCAGGTCGGCTCTGTATAGTTAGGGATTGCTTCGTGCCTCGCAATGACGCTTTCATTTATAATGACGATTTGTTCATAAACTTAGTACTTACGACTTATTTCTCCTCGCTTCAACGTAACCGTTAAATGATATTGGGTCGCGGTTACTGCTGATCACTTGTAATGAGCCATAGCCATCCTGCGAAATGCTCAGGTTAAATGTTTGTACATCGCGCCAGTCGGCTATGTTTTTTTCTTTGGGTTTAATAGTGATATTCCAGCCTTTACCTTTTGGGGTCGACGAGTATGTAAACTTTGTAGTGTTCACTTTAATACCGCCATCTGTTGTTCCCGGAGGTGGGGCCACATAAGCCCTGCCAAAATAAGGTAAGAATGATACGATGGTATCTTTGCTTATTGTGATATCGTAATCAGAGGTAAGCGGCCTGGTTCCACCCCGCATTGGCAAAGCATAGTTTGCTTTGAATACAAAATTTTGATCTTCTATCATTTTTTTGATCTCTACCTGTTTGGCTGCTTTTTTCTCGGCCTTTGTTTGAGCGTGGGATACGTTAACCCCAATAAATATAAATGCAGCCAAAAGGGCTATTTTGTTTAATATTTTCATGGTATAAATGTTTAAGTGGTTAGACGATAAAGCGTTACTTAGGTTTAAGCACACTCAAATTTAAACAATCTTTTAAATAAAAAAGCCACCCGTTTTGGGTGGCTTTTGAATGAATTTAGTCATCCTGAACTTGTTTCAGGATCCCATCAAATATTACCGACATAAAGGCAATCAGATGATTTTGCACGTGAGATGCCGAAATAAATTCGGCATGACGTTTGGGTTATTATATCAAGCTAACGCTGCGCTTAACAAATTCAGTTAAATCGGCGCCGGTCAATAAACCTTGCGATAATAGCGCTAAGTCAAATGCTTGTTTTGAAAGCTGGGCTTGAACGGCTTCGTCTTCTTCCTGTAAAATGCGGCTTACAAGTTTGTGATTGCCGTTTACAATAACTTTGTAGTTATCAGGCATGTTACCGTAGAAACTCATGCCTCCGCCCATAGCAGCCATATCTTTCATACGGCGCATGAACTCATCCATAGTTACGGTAACCGGTAACTCATCAGGGTTAAGGCTTTCAATTTGAACGTTGTAGGCAGGTCTGTTAATAGCTTTATCAAAAATAATCTTCACCTGGGTACTTTGCTCTTCGGTAAGCACGGTTTCAAGCGCATCATCTTTTTTGATCAGCTTGTCGGCTACGTCAGCATCAACACGTTTTAACGATGTTTTTTCTAACTTCTGCTCTAACTGGCTAATGAAGTGGTTGTCGATAGGCGAGTTCATCACCAATACATCATAGCCCTTTTTATTGGCCGATTGGATAAATGAATCCTGTTTTGCCGGATCGTTGGTGTAAATGTAAACCAGCTGACCGTCTTTGTCTGTTTGATTGGCTTCAACCTTGTCTTTGTATTCAGGCAGGGTGAAATTTTGTTTATCGGTGTTGGTAACTAAAACAAAGTCTTTGGCTTTTTCATAAAACTTGTCTTCACTCACCATGCCGTATTTAACAAACAGGCCAATGTCAGTCCATTTTTCTTCGTAAGCTTTACGATCAGCTTTGAACAAGTCTGACAATTTATCAGCTACTTTTTTAGTGATATAGCTGTTGATCTTTTTAACGTTGCTATCAGCCTGTAAAAAGCTTCTTGATACGTTAAGCGGAATGTCCGGTGAATCAATAACACCGTGTAGTAGCATTAAAAACTCAGGAACAATGTCTTTTACCTCATCGGTAATGAATACCTGGCGACTGAATAATTTGATCTTGTTTTTCTGGAATTCGAAATCATTTTTCAGCTTAGGGAAATATAACACACCGGTAAGGTTGAAAGGATAATCAACATTAAGGTGGATCCAGAATAAAGGATCTTCGCTAAATGGATAAAGCTGTTTGTAAAAGTCAAGATAGTCTTCGTCTTTTAATTCAGATGGTGCTTTTGTCCAGATAGGGTTGGTAGTGTTGATGATGTTATCAACTTCAACTGAAGTATATTTTGGCTTGCCTTCTTCGTCAACGCCGTCTTCAACAGACTCAGTTTTAGTGCCGAATTTAATAGGCACAGGTAAAAACTTGCAATACTTATCAAGGATCTCCTGTAGTTTGTACTGGCTTAAAAACTCTGCCGATTCATCATTAATAAACAAAGTGATCTCGGTACCGCGCTCTTCTAAAATACCTTCGCCAATTTCAAATTCGGTACTGCCATCGCATACCCAGAAAGCAGGTTCTGCACCTTCCTGGTAGGATAGGGTTTGGATCTCTACTTTATCAGCTACCATGAAAGCCGAGTAAAAACCTAAACCAAAGCGACCGATGATCTCGTTGGCATCTTTAGCTTCCTTGAATTTCTCCATGAATTCGGTAGCACCTGAAAAAGCGATCTGGTTAATATACTTTTTGATCTCTTCGGCGGTCATACCGATACCATTATCGCTAATGGTGATGGTCTTTTTGTCGGCATCAAAAGCAACTTCAACGCGAAGGTTGCCAAGTTCGCCGTTGTATTGGCCTAATGAAGCCAAACGTTTAATTTTTTGGGTAGCATCTACCGCGTTTGATACCAGCTCGCGCAAAAATATCTCATTATCAGAATATAAGAACTTTTTGATAATCGGGAAAATGTTCTCGGTGTGGATCGAAATGCTGCCTTTTTCTTGCATAACTATATTTTAATAGGATTGATTTAATGTTTGTCGCAATTGGAACATCAATGTGTGTTCCAATTGTTATTGTATTGTCAAAATGGCAGGGGGACTCAGCCAAACAGATTTTTGAAGCGCAACTCTCCACGTCATTGCGAGGTACGAAGCAATCCCCAACTTTACAGCGCGGCTGTACAAGTGCCTCTGCACAGTTTGCGATTGCTTCGTACCTCGCAATGACGATTATTGAAACAAGTGCAAAAAATAAGGGATAAACATTTAAGTTTATCCCTTACCGCATCAAGGAGATGCATATCTCTTAATTAGCCATCATCTTGATAAATGACGCTAACTTCTCTTTCATTTCCCTTCTGTCTACAATGAAATCAAGGAAACCGTGCTCCTGAACAAACTCTGCAGTCTGGAAACCTTTAGGAAGATCTTTTTTGATTGTTTCTTTGATTACCCTCGGACCGGCAAAACCAATCAGCGCGCCTGGTTCGGCAATGTTAATATCGCCTAACATAGCGTATGAAGCTGTTACGCCACCTGTAGTAGGGTCGGTAAGTAATGATATGTAAGGGATTTTTGCCTGTGCAAGCAAAGCCAGTTTTGCTGATGTTTTAGCCATCTGCATTAATGAAAACGCGGCTTCCATCATTCGGGCACCACCTGATTTTGAGATCATCAGGAACGGAACCTTATGCTCGATACTATAATCGATAGAACGTGCTATTTTTTCACCAACAACAGATCCCATTGAACCACCAATGAAATTAAAGTCCATACAGGCAATAACAATGTCCTGGCCGTCAATTTTGCCGGCAGCAGCCCTGATAGCGTCGTTTAAACCTGTTTTCTTTTGAGTTTCTTTAAGCCTGTCGGTATACTTTTTGGTATCCTCAAAATGCAGCGGATCACCTGAAGTAAGGTTAGGAAAAAGTTCTGTAAACTCGTTATTATCAAATAGTACCGAAAAATATTCTTTTGAACCTATGCGCAGGTGGAAGCCACAGTAATGGCACACATATTGATTTTCTACCTGTTCTGAATAGTGTAAAGGTTTCTTACAATTAGGGCATTTATTCCAGATGCCATCGGGGGCTTCTTTCTTTTCCTCAGTAGTCGTAATTATCCCTTTCAACTCTCGTTTAAACCATGCCATATCTGTGTCTAACTCTTTCAATTGGGTACAAAGAAACAAAAAATATTAAACATGTAGTGTCGGTATATAAAAAGTTATACCGGAGCAAATTGTTTGCTCGAATCTAAAATACTTATTTAATGCTATTTTTGTAATAAAAGGATTGGATTATTAATGATTTATATCATATTTTCAAATTAAGCCTATTTTTACTATCGTTTTAATATACTTTTAACAAAACTTAACTCATTTCAATAAATTTTATAACTTCGAGCCCCAAATAAACGCTAATGGATTTAAAAAATTATAGAGGTGTTCTGCACGGCGATCAGGTGCAGGAACTATTTGAAGCAGCAAAAAAGCATCAGTTTGCTTTACCGGCGGTAAACGTTATTGGTACTAATACTATCAATGCGGTTATGGAAACAGCTAAAGCTGTTAACTCTCCGGTTATCATCCAGCTGTCAAATGGCGGTGCACAGTTTTACGCCGGCAAATCATTGGATAATTCAAAACTTCAGGCCTGTATTTTAGGTGGTGTATCTGCTGCAAAGCACGTTCACCTTTTGGCAGAGCATTATGGTGTAGCAGTAATCCTGCATACCGACCATGCCGCTAAAAAATTATTACCCTGGATTGACGGTTTGTTAGATCATGGCGAGAAATTTTTTGCAGAAACAGGCAAACCTTTATTCTCATCACACATGCTTGACCTTTCGGAAGAGCCTATTGAAGAGAACATCGAAATTTCGGCTAAATACCTTGAGCGTATGGCTAAAATGGGTATGACACTTGAAATTGAATTAGGTGTTACCGGTGGTGAAGAAGATGGTGTTGACAACTCTGACGTTGACAGCTCACGTTTATATACTCAGCCAGAAGAGGTTTCTTATTCATATGAGCACCTTTCAAAAGTAAGCCCTCGTTTTACCGTGGCGGCTGCTTTTGGTAACGTACATGGTGTTTACAAACCGGGTAACGTGAAATTACAACCGGTTATTTTGCATAACTCACAAGAGTATGTTAAACAAAAATTTGGTTTAACTGCCGAAAAACCTATCAACTTTGTATTCCACGGTGGTTCTGGTTCAAGCCAGGAAGAAATCCGCGAAGCTATTTCATACGGCGCTATCAAAATGAACATTGATACCGATATGCAATGGGCTTACTGGGAAGGTATTAAAGATTACTACAAATCAAAAGAAGGATACCTGCAAAGCCAGATCGGTAGCCCTGATGGCGAGGATTCTCCAAACAAAAAATACTACGATCCACGCGTTTGGTTACGCAAAGGCGAAGAAAACTTTGTTAAAAGGCTTTCTGTTGCTTTCGAAGATCTTAACTGTATCGACGTATACAGCAAATTATAATATTCATCAAAAACTAACAAAAGCGCCTGTACATTTGTTGTACAGGCGCTTTGTTGTTTAATGGCAGCAGGCATTCCCCAAAAACAATAAAATCTGCTACCATGGTTACAAACAAAAAAAAGAAAAAGAATTTATTTGAGCGCTTTGCCAACTGGGCAACTATAGCAACCGGAAGCTCGGGAGCATTTATCATAGCATTTGGAGTTATCATTGTTTGGGGGATAACCGGACCTTTATTTCATTATTCAGATACCTGGCAACTGGTTATCAATACCGGTACTACCATTGTAACCTTCCTGATGGTTTTTTTGATCCAGAAATCGCAAAACAAAGATTCAAAAGCGATACATTTGAAACTAAACGAGCTACTTGCATCGCACCAGGGTGCCAGCAACCGTATGGTTGATATAGAGGATATTACAGAGAAAGAACTTGACCAGTTACATAAGTTTTATGTAGAACTGGCAGATTTGGCCGAGGAGGAGGACGATATCACCTGTACGCACTCTATCGATGCAGCAAGGGAAAACCATACCACCAAGCTTAATAGCTTTAAAACAAAACCGCATTACATCAATGCCCGCAAAAATCATAGTAAAAAAAGTAACGGAACAAGCCGAACTTGATATCGTACATGCCATCAGACGTGAAGTATTTGTTGTTGAGCAAAATTGCCCGCCCGAGTTAGAGTATGAGAACGAGGACGTATCACATCATTTTTTAGCTACTGTTGATAGTGAACCCGCAGGAGCATGCCGCTGGCGTAAAACCGAAAATGGTTATAAATTGGAACGTTTTGCCGTGCTTAAAGCATTCAGGGGCTTTGGCTTAGGAGGGGAAATGGTGAAATCCGTATTGGCCGATTTACCTGCCAATGCCGATTATATTTACCTTAACTCGCAAACTCAGGCTGTACCTTTTTATGCTAAACTGGGCTTTGAAGCATCGGGGCCGGAATTTGAAGAAGCCGGGATCAAGCATTATAAAATGGTGAAAAAGTAACAAAATGTCATTTCGAATGAGGAACGAGTAAGAAATGACATTTTGTTGTTTAGATCCGAAACTCGTTTACTTCTTGCTTTTCCTCTTTTTTGATGCTTCAGCAAGCGGATTAAACTCAAGACATAAGTTGACCCAGTAGTTTAAATCTTTATTGGTTTGCAGGTTGAAATCATCAACGTATACATAACCTTTCATCACCCGCTCGCCACTCATCATTTGATTGCAATTACCTTTCTCAAGTTCAATTGATGCCTGTTGTTCACCTATACGGCACAGGATGTAATTATTGCCTACGCAAACGCATAGCTTATCGTCAACCATAAAACAAACTCCCTGAAACATTTTCTTCTCCTCCACTACGGGCAGATCCATTAACGCTTCACGGATGCGATCGGCCATTTGTTGGTTGTAAGCCATGTTTTAATTGTTGAATTTTCAGGTGAAAGCGTTGTGTACCAATTTTATACGCCAACGCCTTTGCCCGAAATAATGTTGTTAATTTTTATCTACGAATTTATAGTTTGCCTCATTGTACCTGTCGCCGGTATCAGGATATTTGGCTAAAACAGTTTCGATATCTTGTAAGTCGGCATGAGTTAATTCCACATCAACCGAGCCGGCGTTATCCAACAGGTATTTTCTTCTCTTTGTTCCGGGAATAGGGATAATGTTATCGCCCTGCGCCAGTACCCACGCCAGCGCCAATTGGGCGGGTGTACATTGCTTTTGAGCCGCAAGCTGTGCAAACTCGTGAGCCAGTCCTATATTGTTTTCGGCGTTTTCGCTTTGATAACGTGGCAGGCTTTTTCTGAAATCGTTATCGGCCAGTTTGGTTACATCCAAAGCATTGGTAACTAAACCGCGCACCAGCGGACTAAAAGGAACAAATGAAATGCCTAACTCCTTGCAAACAGGTAAAATCTCAGCTTCTACGTCGCGGGTTAACAATGAATATTCGCTTTGAAGGGCGCTGATGGGATGCACCGCGTGAGCGCGACGAATAGAATTTGCCGAAGCCTCAGATAAGCCCAGGTATTTTACTTTACCTTCTTTTACCAGATCGGCCATAGCGCCAACCATATCTTCAACCGGTACATTTGGGTCTATGCGGTGGGCGTAGTACAAGTCAATCACATCCGTTTTTAAGCGTTTAAGGCTTTTTTCAACAGCGGTTTTGATATATGCAGGCGAGCCATCAAACTCAGTAAGCCTACCATCGGCACCGGCCCTGAAACCAAATTTAGTGGCAATGAAGATCTTATCACGGTTAGGTACTAATACTTTTGATACCAGCTCTTCGTTGCGGCCGTTGGCGTAAACATCGGCAGTATCCCAAAAGTTAATGCCTATTTCTATCGATTTTTCGAGGGTAGCTATCGATTCGTCATCGTCCGGTTGACCGTAGGCATGGTTCATACCCATGCAGCCCAGACCAATGGCCGAAAGCTCGACCCCGGTGTTTCCTAATTTTCTGTATTTCATGGTTTGGTAGTATTGTTATATGATCAAAGTACGTGAAATAACAAAAGCATATCAACCTCAATTTATAAGCGCTATGTAAGGTTATGGCCAGTAAGCCGGTAAATTAGTTATGCAGATTAAGTTTTTCTGACTAATTTGAAAAAAAATCAAACACTTGTCCAATTCAGCAAAACCTGATCGTCTTTTGGTTTTTAACCATTAAATTCAAGAAAACATGAACGAGTTCTTATTGATCTTCAGAAGAGATGCAGAAGCCACCGCGGTGCAACGGTCGCCAGAGCAAATGCAAACCATGATGAATTACTGGCGCGAATGGATTGGCGGCATTGCCGCGCAAAACAAGCTTGTTGCTGTTGGTAACAGGCTGGATACTAACGGGAGTGTAATAAAACCCGATAATGTGGTAACCGATGGGCCTTATGTTGAAGTTAAAGAAGCTATTGGCGGCTATAGCATTATCAAAGCATCGTCGCTGGAAGAGGCAACCGAATTATCAAAGGGCTGCCCGATATTATCGGTAGGCGGCAGCGTTGAAGTCCGTCCTATCATCCCAATGGAAGTGTAAGTTATTTGCCGCTTCTCATATACGGGAGGCGGCTTGTTTTATGCAGCAAGATCAGCTTTTACCGCATCTTTTTCGCTCCGAATATCAAAAGATAATTGCGGTACTGTGCCATTATTTCGGCTTTGAGCATATTGAGGCAGCCGAAGATATTGCCAGTGATACATTCCTCACGGCGGCCGAAACGTGGGGCATTAAAGGTTTGCCGGATAATCCTAAGGCTTGGTTATACACAGTGGCCCGCAATAAAGCGACCGATTATGTTAGACGAAGCGCAAAATTCAAACAAAAAATAGTTGATGGGTTTGATACGGAAGATAATTATGAAGCAGAGATCGACCTTTCTGACCAGAATATCAGCGATAGCCAGTTGCAGATGATGTTTGCCATTTGCCATCCGATACTCCCGGCCGAGGCACAGATTGGTCTTGCCCTGCGTATTCTTTGCGGTTTCGGGATTGACGAAATAGCCGAAGCTTTTTTATCAAATAAGGAAACGATCAATAAACGCCTGTTCAGGGCTAAGGAAAAACTGCGCGAACAGAAAGTAAAGATCGTTTTTCCGGAGACTGCCGATATTGTTAACCGTTTGGGCATTGTATTGAAAACCTTGTACCTGCTTTTTAATGAAGGTTATTACTCCAGTTGCCAGAGCACTACACTACGTAAAGATCTGTGTTTAGAAGCCATGCGGCTCAATTACCTCCTTATAGAGAATAAGCAAACGAACCTGCCGGAAGTAAACGCCTTATTATCGCTGATGTGTTTTCATGCCTCGAGGTTTGATGTCCGGATAGATGACGCCGGCGAGATGATCCGCTACGATGATCAGAACAAATCGCTTTGGAACGATGAGCTGATAGCAAAGGGAAGATACTATCTTAACCTGGCCTCAAAAGGAAATGAAGCCGGTAAATATCATATTGAAGCTGCCATTGCCTATTGGCATACCGTTAAAACAGAGACGCCCGAAAAATGGGAAAATATATTAATGCTTTACAACAGGTTACTTATTGCAGCTTATTCGCCCGTGGCGGCTTTGAACCGGGCTTACGCTTTAGCTAAGGTAAAAGGGAAGGAGAAAGCCATTATTGAGGCGGAGAAATTAAAACTGGATACAAATCACTTGTATCACGTGTTGCTGGGATATTTATATACCTCGGTAGATAATGAAAGGGCGGCTTGGCATTTGCGAATCGCACTTAGACAAGCTAAGACCCCGGCAGATAAAAGTAGAATTATGAAGGATTTAGAGGCCTTGTTATAAAGCCTTGACTAAAAAAGCGTCATTGCGAGGCACGAAGCAATCCCAAACTATACAGGGCGAACCTGCTAATCGGGGATTGCTTCGTGCCTCGCAATGACGCTTATAGTATTATTTTATAAAACTGTTTTTTTGCAGGAGCTTAATTAGCCACTTTAAAATCGGCTACCAGTTTTTCATCGGCCGAGCTGCTGCCCAGTACCAGTTTGTAGCTGCCCGGATAAAGTTTCCATTTATGCGTTGCCAGGTCCCACTTCTGCAGATCCTGAACCGGAATTTTTAGGGTAACCGTACCTTCTTTATCTTGTTCAAGACTGATGCGTTTAAAGCTTTTTAGTTCCTTAACCGGCATTCTATCGATGTTGGGATATTTGATATAGGCTTGTACTACCTCATCGCCGTTGAATTTACCGGTGTTTTTAATATTTACAGTTACGGCAACGGTATCTGCTTTTTTGTAGGTGGCTTTTAATTTGCTGCCCAGGGTATAGTTGAATGTGGTGTAGCTTAAACCAAAACCAAAAGGGTATTGCACCGGACCGGTATAGTAACGGTAGGTACGGCCTTTCATATTGTAATCGCTGTAATCGGGCAGGTTGCTCATGTCTTTATAGAAAGTAAGCGGCAGGTGGCCGGAAGGTGAAACCTCGCCAAAAATAATATCAGCTAACGCGTTACCACCTTGTTCGCCGGGATACCAGGCAAATATGATGGCATCTGCATAAGGCTCAATAGCCGATACATCAATATCGCTGCCTGCGGTAATTACGGCTACCAACGGTTTGTTTTTTACGCTTTTGCGTAACTCTTTCATAAAGGCTATTTCGCTGGCCGGCAGACTTAAAGTCTTTTTATCGCCACCGCTTTCTGACAGGAAAGCATCACCGGCTTCGCCTTCTAAAACAGGGGAGAGGCCTATCACCGCGATTGTGGCGTCGGCATTACCTGCCGCCCAGGTACCACCAAAGTGAGTGGTATCTTTATAATCACAGCCAAGGTCATACTCAACGCGGGTAGCTTTATCAACAGCGCCGGTAATACCTTCAACAAAATTGATCACCTTGCTGCTGGTACCATGATAGTTAGCTATCATAGCATCAAGTGAGGCCGCGTTTGGCCCAACTACCATAATGCTTGAGTAGTTGCTTTTTTTGAATGGCAAAACATTGTTGTTATTCTTTAATAATACCATACTTTGCTGAGCAACCTTACGGGCCAAGGCCAAATGTTGGTCGTTGTGAACACTATCGGCTCCATAAGCATGATACGGGTTAGCTGCAGGATCATCATAAAATCCAAGCTTAAATTCGGTGCGTAAAATAGCGCTCAAGGCCTGGTCAACGTCTTTTTCGGTAAGCAACCCTTGTTTGATAGCTTTGATACCGTCATTTTGTAAAATAGATGAGCAATCCAGGTCGACACCGGCTTTGATGGCAGCAGCAGCTACTTCAACTGCTGTCGGCAAGGTTTTGTGAGTAAGGTAAACATCATCCAAAGCACCGCAATCGGTAACTACGTGGCCGTTAAAGCCCCATTCTTTACGTAAAATATCAGTGAGCAGTACTTTGTTGATAGAGTTGGGTACTCCGTTAACACGGTTGTAGGCGCTCATAACCGATTCAACGTGGTTTTTAACCAACTCGTGAAAAGCATACAGGTAAGTTTCGCGAAGGTCTTTTTCATCAACTTTAGCGTCAAATTTATCGCGGGTAGCTTCCGGGCCGCTGTGAACAGCAAAGTGTTTAGCTGTGGCCGAAGCTTTCAGGTATTTAGGATCATCGCCCTGCAAACCTTTAACAAAAGCCGAACCCATGCGGCCGGTCAGGAATGGGTCTTCCCCATAAGTTTCCTGGCCGCGTCCCCAGCGTGGATCGCGGAAAATGTTAATGTTAGGGGTCCAAAAGGTAAGGCCCATGTATTGCAGGTGCCTGTCTTGCGCAATGGCCAGGTTATATTTAGCACGGGCTTCGGTAGATATGGCTGTTGATACTTGTTTCAATAGGTCATCATTAAAAGTAGCCGACATACCAATAGCCTGTGGGAATATAGTAGCCTCACCGGCACGGGCTACACCATGCAATGCCTCGTTCCACCAGTTGTATGCCGGGATGCCCAAACGGGGCACAGCCTGGCTGCGGTAACCTAATAAAGAGATCTTTTCTTCGAGGGTTAGTTTCGATAAAAGGTCTTTTACTCTTAAGTCAATCGATTGCGAAGCGTCTTTGTAAAAAGGTGTTTGGGCTTTAACAGTAGAAAAATTAAACAGTACCGTTAGTAATACCAAACAGCGCAGTGTAGTTTGTTTTATGGTGGATGCCATTTTAGAGTGATTATTTTTTGAGTTTAAAGTTAATATTTATTCCGTAAGTATGCGTTGGGGGAAGGCTTGCACCCTCAATTCCTGCATATTTTATGTCGGGAGAGAAGCCCGATTCAGGGTCGATATTATCTGATCGTTTCAATATCGTCCATAAATTTCTGCCTACCAGCGAAAAAGTTATACCCTCAAAAGGGGTGTTATTAAGAAAGCCTTTTGAAAATGTATATCCAAAAGTAACCTGCCTGAGTTTAATAAATCTGCCGTCCAATACGTTTAGGGCCGAAACACTTTGGGCAAGTGCCTGGTAATAGGTTTGCGCTGGCACAACAACCGTGTTTTTATCGCCATTGGCATTTACACCATCGCCAACAACACCGGTTTCCCTTCCAGGCAGGGTAAGTTTATTGAAGCCCCGGTAAATGCTGTTATAATTAGTGGCCGAAAGTATTTTGTTACCAAACCTGTAATCGATCAGGAATGATAGGCTGAATTTTTTATAGGTAAAATTGTTGTTAAACCCACCATAAATATTGGGTACCGCGCTGCCCATAGGTACCCTGGGACCGGCTTGAGGTAGCCCGTTGCCATCAAAAATAATTTGGCCTTTGGCATTTCTGAGGTAATCATTCGCCATGATTTGCGGACCGGGTAAGCCTTTCACCAGTGCTGTTGCAGCATTTAGCGGGCGATAAGTGCCAAAGCTTATATTGGCAGATTCGGGCGTGCCATCTGTTTGAAGGATCTTGTTTTGAACATAGGTGAAGTTAAATGAAGGCGACCAGTTAAAATTGGCTGTTTTAAAAGGTGTGCCGCTTAACGAAACCTCAATACCATTATTTTGAGTTGAACCGGTTGGTATGAACCGGCGGGCAAAGCCGGTTGCCAGGTCAAGATCACCTTTAATAATCTCGTTCCTGGTTTTGCGATGGAAGTAGGCAACATCAAGTCCCAGTCGTCCGTTTAAAAACTTCAGGTCGGTACCAACTTCCATTTCTGTAAGTGTATACGGCTTTAAAAATAGATTTGGTAAACTATCGCTAAAACCACCTGTTGGTGTCCCATTCACGGGGTTGTTGATAGTATAATATTGTGATGTGATGTAAACATCGGTGGGTTCGCCGCTGGTTTGGGCATATGACAGGCGGAGTTTTCCAAAATCAAGTCCGGGTATGTGCACAAGATCCGAAAATAGAACGCTTGCCGACACCGACGGAGTAAAAATGCTCCGGTTGTCAACCGGTAGGGTCGAGTAAGTATCATAGCGGCCCGTGGTGGTTAACGTAAGAAAGTTTTTTAACGAAAAATCGACAGAATAATAAGTTGAATGTGTTTCGGAGCTTTTAAAATCGTAGCTGCTGTTTTTTGTAGCCAGGTTAGTGTAGCTATAAAAATCAGGTACAATAAATGGCCCTCCAAAAAGGCGGGTGTATTCGTAGCTGTTTTTACGCAGATTGGCCCCTGCGGATAAGTCAAAGCTAAGCAGGTTTTTTATAATATCACGTTTGGCGCCAATCAAAATGTCGGCATTCAGTTCTGAGCGCTCTGTTGATGATTGCTCATCCATAGAACCGGCGCCTCCCGGCGAGTAAGCAGTTCCGGTAGGCGTGATGGTTAAACGTTTATCATACAGCACATCATCGCCTAAGCGGGCCTGGGCATACATCCAATCTGCGAAATTATAACGGGCCGTTATTGCTGATATCAAACGGTTCCGGCTTATATTATTGATAAATTTATTTACAGCGAAATAAGGATTGGTCACAAAAGTATCGCCGGTCCACCTCAGTTCATCACCGTTTGAGTCATAGCCAGGTGCCAGGGCTGCCTGGTTTTCATTGGCAGCAAGATATTGAATGTTATTGGGGTTAAGGGGGCCATCGCTCAGGTTTGGTTTAAGGTTTGATGATTCATCAATATAGTTAGCAATAACGTTAACGTTAAATTTATCGCTTATCCCCTGGGTGGCGGTTAAGTTTACCGTTTTACGGTTAAGACCACTGTTGCGGATAATGGAGCCATTCCTGAGATCGGAAACAGACAGGCGGAATGCACCTGTTTCATTGCCGCCATTAAAGGCTATGGTGTTGGTATAAGTATAACCGCGGCGGTAAAACTTATCTATATTATCGTTAACTGCCGAGTAGGGGTAATATTTACCATCAAACTGGATGGTAGGCTTGCCGTCAAGCTTTTCGCCCCAACCAAAATTTCCGGATGTTATGGCATTGTTTACTGTTGCCGGCCTGATCCCGTAAAGGCCCTGTCCGTAAACCTTTTGATAATCAAATGTATTGATTGCCTTGTCTGTTTGATAATTGGTATTGAACTCAATTCCAAAGCCCGAGTTCTTTTTACTTGTTTTGGTTGTGATCAGAATCACGCCATTAGCGGCCCTCGCTCCGTACAATGCAGAAGCCGCCTGGCCTTTCAGTACGGTCATGCTTTCAACATCATCAGGATTGATATTGCTTATGCCATCGCCAAAATCGGCGCCACCCCATTCGTTTGCGGCCCCCCGTTGCGTATTATCAATGGGCACACCATTAATGATAAAGAGCGGAGCGCTTGCGCCAAAACTGGTAACACCTCTAAGTAAAATACGTGCGGATGATGCCGGCCCGCCGTTAACGCCGCTAATGCTTAAACCGGCTACCCGGCCCTCTAATGAGTAGGCCACGTTTGATTCTTTGGCTTTATCCAGTACTTCGCCACCTATGGTTGTAACCGAATAGCCAACCTTTTTTTCTTCTTTTTTTATACCGAGGGCAGTTACTACAACTTCGCTTAAGATATTACTTACCGATAGCGTGATTTTAAGCGGAGTGGTTCCGGACACTTTTACTTCGCGGGTAACATAGCCCACAAAGCTTATGATTAGTATTGATTGGTCGGGAGCTTCAAAAGAAAATGAGCCTTGCTGGTCGGTAGGCGCCCCCATGGTTGAGCCCCGTACCCTAACTGTAGCTCCTGCAAGCGGTTTCCCACTTTCGTCAACAACAGTACCTGTTATTTTAACCACATTAACTATTTCGTCAACCGGGGCTATTACTATCAGGTGGTTGGCGAGCTCGGTATATGAAAAGCCCGAATTGGCTAATATTTTATCTAAAACGATTTTAACATCCTCATTCTCAAAGTTTAAATCAACTCTGTTTAACGTTGGTATTTTTCTTTCGCTGTAAACAAAATGATAAAGGCTCTGATGTTCGATGATTGATATAACCTTTTTAAAATCGGCTGATTTTAAGTTAATAGTGACATGGGTTTGTGAATATACAGTTAATATAGCGAGTAAATTGAAGAACAATATTAACGTAAACCGTATTTTCATTTATTCTGATAACCTATACCTATCGTCAACATCCATTAGGGATGCCTAAATTTACATAAATTTTATAATAAGCGGCAGGCTATAGTGCAAAATGAACAGATAACTGTGTAACAATTATAAATATTGTAAATAATATCGGGGGCTACTGAGTTAAGAAAGCGCTTATTGCCCGGTTGTCTGAAAGCGGCATTAGTAAATGAAAATGGTTGATTTTTTTATTTTATAATGAAAGTCTTCGGTACGGCGTAGCGCATCAAGCGCCTCTGTAATACTTTCTTTTTCATAAGTACCGTTGAAGCGGTATTTTTTAAGGTCGTCATTTTTAAATTTAATCTCAACACCATACCAGCGCTCCATACGGGCGGCAAGATCGGCAAAGCTTTCATCCCTGAAAATGAGTTTGTTTTGGGTCCACGAAGTTTCAAGAACAGCACTATCGTACTGGTGAAGACGGGTAAAGCTTGTTAAGACATATTGAGTACCAGCACTGCTATCGGTTGCGGGTGCAAGTTTGTTTTCTTTTTTATGTACCGTAGCAAATGAGCCTTTATTAACAATCAGTTTTTCACTCGGTTTTAAAATGATCCTGTCAGACGGACGGTCGTCAAGTGTAACTTCAATAGCGCCCCTGATCAAGGTTGTTTCACTTGAAGGGTCATTCGGGTATGATTTTACGTTGAAAGCCGTACCTAAAACTTTGATGTTCATTTTTTCAGTATGGATAATGAACGGGTGCTCATGATCTTTATGCACATCAAAAAAAGCTTCGCCGCTTAAATAAACCTCGCGGGTTTTACCTGTAAAGCTTGTCGGGTACCGTAATGAGCTTTTTGAATTAAGGGTAATGCGTGTGCCATCTGTTAGCACGATGGTTGATTTTTCGCGCACAAAGGTATTTTTGTTTTGCCAGGCGCTGGGTACGGTGCCTGCAATTTCACGACCGGCAGTAGTTACCTTTGAATAAAACAGGTAAGCACCGCCGGCTATTAAAATAATGGCCGCCGCAGCACGCCATAAATAACGCATTATACCTTTTTTTACAGGCGCTACCGTAACTATAGGCTCGGTAGTTTCTTGTGCTTTAATTTTTGATTTTATTTTTTGAAAAGCAAGGGCATTGTCAGCGTACTCTGCATCATTGTGTTTCCAATAGGCAGAAAGGGCATCATATTGCTCACGAAGGGAAGCATCATTGGCTAAGCAAAGCAGAAGTTCGTTATGTTCATCAGAGCTGATCTCGTTCGACAGTTTTTTGCCTACCAGCTCTATAAATTTATCATTGCCCATCTTAAAATTGCATCCTTATTTGTGATAGGACAACTTATTTAGGTTAATTACCTACAAGTGTAGAAAAAATAATTGAAAAATCACAACTATTGATCCTAAAATGTTGATTACATTGGCTTTAGGTATATTTTCACTGTGCTTATTGTATTGTGTCAAAACGACACTAAGTTTCTTGATTGCACGAAACAATTGTGTCTGTACTGTGCGCGGCGAAATATTGAGAATTTCGGCCACCTCTTTGTACTTCATGCCATCCTCCTTTATTAGTCTGAAAACAATACGACATTGTTGCGGAAGTCCCGCAATGGCCTGGTCCATCCGGAAGATGAGCTCCTTATTTTCTATTTCTTTTTGAGGGTTGTACGTATTTACAAATTCAACCGAATTGGTTTCTTCAATTTGTACAAGATGAATGGTTGAATATTTTTTGATGTGGTTTAGCGATTGGTTTTTTACCGCAACAAACAAATAGGTTTCGGGGTTCTGAATTTCGGTCAGGTTTTTACGGTTGAGCCAGCATTTCACAAACACGTCCGAAACTATTTCTTCGGCAATTTCCCGTTGATGCACATACAACACGCAAAATTTAATGAGCGAGTTGTTAAGGACATGGAAAAACAGCTCAAAGGCATTCTCATCGTCATTGTTACAAATGAGTTTCCACAATTTTAGCGTATCAACTTTTCTGTCTCTCAAAACTGAAGGATTTTAATTAATCAACTAAATTTAAACTTAATAATGGTGTAACAATAATAACATATTAAAACTAAAAAATGAAATTTATTAACGTAAGTTGCGATGTTTTTTAAAATATTTTAAAAAGTGTGTAGGCAATACACCATATAAAATTGTCAGTAATTTATAAAATAAAAGCTTGATGAAACGATTATTTACAGCATTTCTTTTGGTTTTTGGCTGTGTTAAAGCATTTGGGCAACAGCACAATATGTCAAAGCAGTATGTACCTGCCGGCGACCCCGTGGTTGAGCAAAAAATTGCCAATTGGCAGGATCTGAAGTTTGGTTTGTTCATGCACTGGGGTACTTACAGCCAGTGGGGCGTAGTAGAAAGTTGGAGCATTTGTCCGGAAGATGAAGGATGGACCCAACGCCGCGGCCCTTATGGCGCTACCTATAATGGTTATAAGGCAGCGTATGAAAATTTGCAAACCACCTTTAACCCAACCAAATTCAACCCCGAAAAATGGGTGAAGGCGGCTAAAGATGCTGGTATGAAATATGTGATCTTCACAACCAAGCATCATGACGGTTTTTGTATGTTTGATACTAAAGAAACCGATTATAAAATTACGAGCAGTAAAACGCCATTTTCAAGCAACCCAAGGAGCAACGTAACTAAGGAAATTTTCAACGCTTTCCGTAAAGACAACTTTATGATAGGGGCTTATTTTTCAAAGCCCGACTGGCATACAGAAAATTACTGGTGGCCGTACTTTCCACCTAAAGACCGCAACGTAAACTACGACCCTAAAAAATACCCTGAGCGCTGGCAAAAGTTTAAAGATTTTACCTATAACCAGATCAGTGAGCTGATGAGCGATTATGGTAAGGTTGATATTTTATGGCTTGATGGAGGATGGGTACGCCCTAAAACCAGCGTTGATACAAGTATTGACTGGCAGCGGGGGATTAAATTTGATCAGGATATTGATATGCCAAAGATAGCTGCAATGGGCAGGCAAAAGCAACCCGGTTTAATTGTGGTCGATCGTACCGTAGCCGGTAAATACGAAAACTACACTACGCCCGAGCAGGAAGTGCCGGAAGTGCCTCTTGATCATCCATGGGAAAGCTGTATAACCATGGGCAACTCATGGAGCTATGTTCCCGGCGATCATTATAAATCCGTGCAAAAAATAGTACAGCTATTGGTGAAGATCGTATCACGCGGTGGTAACTTGCTTATGAATATCGGCCCAGGCCCTGATGGTGATTGGGACCCCGTTGCTTATGAGCGCCTGCAAGGCATCAGCCGTTGGATGAAGATCAATGGCGAAGGTATTTACGCCAGCCAGTCGGTAGCGCCGTATTCAACAGGTAATATATACTATACTAAAGCTAAAAGCAGCAATACTATTTATGCCTTTGCCCTGAGCGATGAGGAAAAGGTAGTTTTACCTGCAACTGTATCAGTAAAACTAAAGGATATCAAGAAAGTAAAGAAAGTGACCTTGCTTGGCAGTACGCAAAGCCTTAAATGGAAACAGGTATCCGATGGTATTGATATCAGCATCCCAACAAAATTACAACAAGCCAGCGGGCTTACCGAAGCGGCAGGTTTTAAAATAGTTTATTAAGTAAAAAACAATCCCCTCGTCATTGCAAGGAACGAAGCAATCCCCTATGAGCAGAGTCGCTCTGTATAGTTCGCGATTGCTTCGTTCCTCGCAATGACGAGGAAGCAACCCGACAAAATACCACATAATATAGCCAAGTTTTTACAGCTAAAATGATTTGGCAGTTTTTAATTTTGATCATTCATCCAATCTAAATAAATGACAACAACCCGTTCTGCAGGCAGATCTGCATTGTTTAAATTTTCGGTAGCATTATCTATCCTTGCTTCAGGCGTTTATCAAAACGCGGAGGCGCAAACCAGCTATGAGCTAAACAGCGGCTGGAAATCAACCTCAATGAATAGTGTTAAGGATAATGGCACTGTTATATCTCAAACTAATTATGATCTGGCTGCATGGAACCCGGCAGTTGTTCCCGGTACCGTGTTAACCACTCAGCTTGCCAATAAGCAGGTCCCGGATCCTTTTTATGGGATGAATAACGAAAAGATCCCCGACATTTATAAAGTAGGCCGCGATTATTATACCTATTGGTTTGCCAAAGACTTTAAAGAAACAGCGCCAACAGGCAGCAACCAAACTTACCTCAACTTTCGTGGTGTAAATTATAGCTGTGATGTTTTCCTGAACGGACATAAACTGAACAGCAAGCTGCATAAAGGTATGTTTTTACGCCAGAGCTATAACATTACAAAATGGCTGAGCAAAAACGGAAACAATCGTTTGGCGGTTATCGTGTATCCTCCGGATGTTGTGGGTAACCCCAACGGTGGCCAGGGTGGCGATGGCACTATTGCACGTGGTGTAGGTATTCAATATACCGCAGGCTGGGACTGGATCCAGCCTATCCGCGACCGCAATACCGGCATCTGGGATAAAGTAACTATTGAGCACACCGGCGCGGTAGTTATCAAAGATCCTCATGTGGTTACGCTTGTGCCGGGTGTTCGTCAGCCGGAGGGTGTGCAGCAGCCAGCTATTGTACAGGTATCTGCCGAGGTTGAGAACGCTACCGGCGCACCAGTTAGCGGCGCTTTGCAATATAATTTAGATGGTAAACTGGTATCGCAACAGGTTACTTTAAAAGCCAATTCAAAGCAGGAAGTTAAACTGACCGATTACAGCCTGAAAAACCCTAAGCTTTGGTGGCCAAATGGATATGGTCCGCAAAATTTGTATAAACTTAACCTGCAGTTTGTAGCTGGTGGTAAAGTATCCGACCAAAAAAGCATTGAAGTTGGTGTACGCCAGATCACTACCGAATGGAATAACAAAACTCAAAGCCGCCAGGTTAACATAAACGGTCAAAAAATATTTATTAAAGGCGGAAACTGGATCATATCCGATCAGATGTTGCGCTTTAGTGATGCCCGTTATGATGCCGAGGTTCGTTTTCACCGTGATATGAACCTGAACCTGATTCGTGTTTGGGGCGGCGCGCTAATTGAACGCCCTGAATTTTATGAGGCCTGCGATAAATATGGTATGCTGGTTTTCCAGGATATGTGGGGCTCGGGCGATTGCAACGGCCGTTGGACTGATCCGATGAAACTCGATGACCAATGGACCCGCCGTAAATATCCTGATGATCATGATCTGTATTTAAAATCAGTAGCCGATCAGGTGAAACTGGTGCGTAACTTCCCGTCGCTGGCCATTTGGTGTGGTGGTAATGAGATCACTCCGCCAGAGGATATCTTCGCGGCACTGCGTGATACCATTATGCCTAAATTGGATAATACCCGGTGGTTTATCCCGTATTCAAACTCCGAAGAAATGTCGCGCAATGTACAGGGCGGCAATGGTGATGGGCCTTATGGTGTCCAAAGCCTTACAACTTTCTGGGATCATCAAACCTATCCGTTCAATTCAGAAGTGGGTTCGGTTGGTGTAAGCGACTATGAATCATTAAAGCGTTTTATTCCCGCCGAAAATATGGTTGTACCTGAATTTGATGCATCAACCGGCAAAACCAAAACAGATCCGGTTTGGGAGTATCACAAATACATTGGCTACGATGGCTTTATTGATAAATATGGCAAAGCCAAAGATGTTGAGGATTTTGCCACTAAAGCCCAATTGGTAAACTATGATCAGTACCGTGCCCTGATGGAAGGCTTTAGCTCACATATGTGGGATTGGTATACCGGTACCATCATCTGGAAAACCCAAAACCCATGGACGGCCATGCGCGGTCAAATGTATGATTATTACCTTGACCCTAACGCTTGTTTGTACGGTTTACATAGCGGTAGCGAGCCATTGCACATTATGTATAACCAAACAGACGGTATGGTGATGGTGGCTAATAATACTTTTAAAACACACAGTAACATGCTGCTGGTTGCCAAAACCTATGATATGGATGGCAAGGAGAAGGTATTAACCCAGGTTTTTGCCGATGTAACGCCAACCACCACTAAAAGGTACCTGTCGCTTAAGCATGAGATCGAGAAAGAAGCGAAGGATAAAGGCGTATTCCTTTGCCTGCAGCTGCTTAAATCAGATAAAGAGGTGATCAGCGAAAATATTTACTGGCTACCTGATGCAAACGGCGATTTTTCGGGCTTGCAAAAAATGCCTAAAGGCAATTTAGGTGCTACCGCAAAATACCTGAAAAATGGTAAGGTTGAAGTTACCCTGACTAATGAAGGTAACGGTGCGCTTGCATTCTTTAACCGTTTATCGTTAGTTAATGCTGATACTAAGCAACGTATCCTTCCGGCGTTTTACAGCGATAACTATGTGACTGTGTTGCCTGGCCAAACCAAAAAGGTTGTGATCGATCACAACCCGGGAGCAGACAAAAATCTTGCTGTAACCATTGGCGGCTGGAATATCGCGGAAAGAACCATATCTATCGACAAATAATAACAGACAGAAGAAAATGAAAGTTATCACAAAATATTTGTCATTAGCGGCTTTAATGCTTGCCTGTACAGGCAGTGTTAGTGCCCAGGAAACAACGGCAAAATTCCCGTTGATACCTTATCCTGCACAACTAACCGCAGGCGAAGGTTCTTTTACCATTACAGCTAAAACCAGCATTGTTACTTCCAACGCTTTTAATACCGAAGCTTATGCGTTAAAAGACCTGTTGCGTAAGGGTTTGGGTAAGCCAATTGAGGTAAGTAAGGTAAAGAAAGCCCATGCTATCAACCTGGTTTACGACGCAAGCATAACTACTCCCGAAGCCTACCGCATGAGTGTAACTAAAGAGCAGGTAGTTATTAGGGCGAAAGACCCGGCCGGCGTATTTCACGCAGTAGAAACCATCCGTCAATTATTGCCTGTTGGTGTTGAAGCGGGTGTGGTACAAAAGCAATTGTCGTTGCCGGTTGTGGCTATTGAAGATGCACCTGTTTACGAATGGCGCGGGATGCACCTGGATGTATCAAGGCACTTTTTCTCGGTAAGCTACCTGAAAAAGTTTATCGACAGGATGGCTTTGTACAAAATGAATAAGCTGCACCTGCATTTAACTGACGATCAGGGCTGGCGTATCGAAATAAAAAAATATCCATTGCTTACCCAAGCCGGTGCTTGGCGCACGTTCAATAACCAGGATTCTGCCTGTATAAAAAAGGCTAAGGATAATCCTGATTTTGTGATCGATAAGGAACATATCATCCAAAAAGATGGTAAAACCTTGTACGGTGGTTTTTACACACAGGATGAAATGAAAGGCGTAGTAGCTTATGCTGCTGCACGCCATATTGATATTGTTCCGGAAATTGATATGCCAGGGCACATGATGGCGGCTATTAACTCATATCCGTTTTTAACCTGCGATGGCGAAAATAAATGGGGCGAACTGTTTACCAAACCAATTTGCCCTTGTAACGAAACCACTTTTGAGTTTGCTGAGAATGTATTTACCGAGATCATGCAGATTTTCCCGTCTAAATATATCCACATCGGCGGTGATGAGGTTGACCGTACCAACTGGGGTAAATCAGAGGCCTGTAAAGCTTTAATGGCTAAAGAGGGTATTAAAGATTTGGCTGGCTTGCATAGCTATTTCATTAACCGCATGGAGAAGTTTTTTAACTCTAAAGGGCGCAAATTAATTGGCTGGGATGAGGTAATTGAAGGTGGTATTAGTCCAACGGCTATTATCATGTATTGGCGTACTTGGGTGCCAGACGCCCCTGTTAAAGCGGTAAAGAACGGCAACACGGTGATCATGACGCCCGGTGAACCACTTTACTTTGACAATCAGCCCGATCAGTATTCTGTTAGCAGGGTTTATCATTTTAACCCGGTACCTAAAGTGCTGAATGCTGAGGAAGCCAAATCAATTATTGGTGCACAGGCAAATCTCTGGTCGGAGATGATCCCGTCAGAAAAGCGTGCCGATTATATGTATATGCCGCGCATGACTGCTTTGTCTGAAATGCTGTGGACACACCAGGAAAGTGAATATGATTCGTATTTGCAGCGTTTGACAGAGCAATACAAGAGGATGGATGCCCTGAAAATTAACTATCGTTTGCCGGACCTGCCAAATCTGCTTAATCAGTATGTTTTCACTAAGGAAGGTAAGCTAAGCATTACATCTCCATTGCCAGGCCTTACTATCCGTTATACTACTGACGGTACTTTGCCCGATACAAAATCGCCGGTATTACCATCGCCTTTAACTATCTCCAAATCAGAATTGGTAAGGGTTGCCGCGTTTACACCAACCGGAACCCGTGGCGACGTATATAACCTGAACTATACCCAGCAGCAAATGCTTGGCCCGGTAAAAATTGCTCCACCAAAACCCGGACTTACCGCTACTTATTACAAAGCGTTCTTCAAAAAAACAGCTTTGATGCAAAATGCAAAAGTTGATAGCACGTTCAGTACCGATAAGATAGAAGTACCTGCTACGGTTAAAGCCCCATCGTTTGGTATTACTTATAAAGGTTACATTGATGTGCCAACCGATGGCATTTACAGTTTCTATTTAACCTGCGATGACGGTGGGGTGCTTTACATTGGCGATAAAACCGTTGTAGATAACGACGGTAACCACTCGGCACAGGAACGCAGCGGACAGGTTGCCCTTAAAATGGGTGCGCATCCATTTAAGCTTGATTTTATTGAAGGTGGCGGCGGCTTTAAGTTGCTGCTAAAATATAGTGTTAATGGCTCGGCCCCACAGGATGTGCCAGCATCATGGTTCAAAAACTAATAACCAATTATGAAGAAGTTTACAGGCATTGCCTTGTTGTTACTTACAGCCGGTTTAAATGGCTTTAGCCAAACGGCCCCGAAACCTTATGGTGTATTGCCTACGCAGGGACAACTCAACTGGCAGGAAACCGGAATGTATTGCATTATCCATTATGGGGTGGATACTTATACCAACAAAGAATGGGGTTTTGGTGATGAGGATCCGAAGATTTTTAACCCGTCGCAGTTTAGTGCTATGCAGATCGTAGCTGCTGCAAAAGCCGGCGGTTTTAAGGGGGTGGTGGTCGTGGCTAAACATCACGATGGTTTTTGTATCTGGCCAACTAAAACTACTGAACATAATATCACCAAAAGCCCCTATAAAAATGGCAAGGGCGATATGCTGAAAGAATATCGCGAAGCGTGCGATAAACTGGGCATGAAGCTTGGGGTATACTGCTCGCCATGGGACAGAAACAATCCATATTATGGTACGCCGGAATATGTAAAGATCTATCGTGAGCAGTTGAAAGAGTTATATACTAACTATGGCCCGTTGTTTATTTCATGGCATGACGGCGCCAATGGTGGTGACGGCTACTATGGAGGCAAGCGTGAAGTACGAAAAATTGACCGCTCAACTTACTACGGCTGGGATACAACCTGGGGCATTACACGCAAACTGCAACCAAACGCGGTGCTGTTTGGTGATGTTGGCCCGGATGTGCGCTGGGTAGGTAATGAGGAAGGCCATGCAGGGGAAACCTGCTGGGCTACCTATACACCTCATGCGCCGGATGAAGGTAAGGTTCCGGCTAATGGTTATGTGAAAGATTATGAAGGAACGGAAGGCACCCGCAACGGTAAGTACTGGATGCCTGCCGAATGTGACGTGTCATTACGTCCCGGATGGTTTTATCACAAAACGCAGGATGAAGGTGTGAAATCACCTTACACCTTGCTTGATCTGTATTACAAAAGCGTAGGCCGTGGCGCGGCGCTTGATCTGGGTTTATCGCCTGATCCGCGTGGTATTATTAACGAGATTGATGTGAAATCGTTAACCGAGTTTGGCAACCTGCTTAAGCAAACATTTGCGGTTAACCTGGCCAAGGGCGCGACACTGACTGCAAGTAATGTGCGTGGAGGTAACAAAGCTAAGTTTGGTCCGCAGTTTTTGTTGGATGATAGCCGTTACAGTTATTGGGCTACGGATGATAAAGTAACCACGCCAACTTTAACCATCGATCTGCATTCTCCAAAAACATTTAATGTGATCCGCTTGCGTGAGAATATCAAGCTTGGTCAGCGTATTGAGGCAGTTGCTGTAGATGCGTATTTGAATGGCAAATGGGAGCAGATAGGAGAGGCTACCAGCATTGGTGGTAACAGGCTGATTCGTTTAACTCAGAACATAACAGCAAGCAAGTTAAGGCTGCGCGTTACCGCATCGCCGGTAGCTATTGCCTTGAGCGATTTCGGAATTTATAAAGAGCCGGTTCACTTGACCGCGCCAAAAATATCGCGTAATAAAAAAGGCGAAATAAGCATCACCACAGAAGCGCCGGTAAGCACCATTCGGTATACGCTTGATGGGCATGAGCCAACGTCAAGTTCGCCGGTTTATAGCAAGCCTTTTACGCTTAATGAAGGTGGTACTGTAAAGGCCCGCAGTTTTGAAGGTAAAGATCAGCAAAGCGAGAGTACTTATGTATCATTCGGCTATGCCAAAGGCGATTGGAAGGTGTTGGATGCCACTGCTGCCGGTGACGAGTGGAGCAAAGCAGAAAACGCTTTTGATGAAAATACACGCAGCCTTTACGCTACCCTGAAAAAAGAAGATGCGCAATTCCCGCAGCAAATCAGCGTTGATCTGGGTAAGGAGCAAAAGATAAAGGCATTTGGCTATTTGCCAAGGCAGGATAAACAGGCGACCGGCATTGTTGACAGTTACGTTTTCTACATCAGCAATGATGGCAAAACCTGGGAAAAGGTGGCTTCGGGCGAATTTTCAAATATCAAATCGAACCCGATTGAGCAGCCTGTAGTATTGAAGCAGGAAGTGACGGCGAGATATTTTAAATTTGAAGCCGCGCATGTAATTGCAGGTAATGGCATGGCCGTAGCCGAATTAAGCGTTTATTAATAATCTATTAAGTATTGGGGTTTACTTTGCAGGCAATATAAACCTCAATACCATCATCTAAAATAAAGAATGAAAAAACAACTCGTTTTTGCCGGCTTGCTGGCCCTGGTTAATTTAAGTTCCCACGCACAAAGGCATCAATCGCAGCCAATGAAAAAGGCCGGCGGTTTAACGCAATATGTCGATCCGTACATCGGTACGGGTTTCCATGGGCACGTTTTTGTGGGCGCAAGCGTTCCCTTTGGTGCAGTGCAGTTAGGCCCAACCAATATTTCTGAGGGCTGGGACTGGTGTTCTGGCTATCATATTTCCGATTCTACTATCATCGGCTTTCAGCATACGCACTTAAGCGGTACGGGCATTGGTGATCTGGGTGATATCTCCTTCATGCCTACAACCGGGCCAATCAATGTGTACAAAGGCAGCAATAAAAATTTAAAAAGCGGTTATGTATCGTTGTTTAGCCATAAGGATGAGGTTGTAAAACCTGGCTACTACAAAGTAAAGCTTAAAAAATATGATATCGGCGTTGAGCTTACCGCCAGTACCCGCGTTGGGATGCACAAATACACCTTCCCGGCATCAAAGGATGCACATATCCTGATCGATCTGCAGGAAGGTATCGGCTGGGACAGGCCAATGGAAACCTTCATTAAACAGGTTGATAAGAATACCATTTGCGGGTATCGTTTTTCAAAAGGCTGGGCAAATGATCAGCGTATTTATTTTACGGCGGTTTTCTCTAAGCCTATCAAAACATTCGCGGTTTATGACAGCACTGCCAACGTAAAAGGTACCGAACTGAAAGGCGTAAAAGTAAAAGGTGTTATCAGCTTTGCTACAACCAAAGGCGAGGTTGTTTATGCTAAAGTAGGTATCTCGCCGGTAAGCGCTGAGAACGCTATGCTGAACATCAAAGCCGAGATACCAGGCTGGGATTTCAATAAAGTTGTTACCGATGCGGATGCTGCCTGGAATAAGCAATTAGAAAAAATTACTATCAAAGCTGATTCATTGTCGCAAATGAAGAAGTTTTATACTGCTTTTTATCATACCATGATTGCGCCGTCTATTTTTAATGATGTAAACGGCGAATACTGGGGAACTGATAAAAAGGTACACAAGAATGAAGGTTTCAATAATGTAACCACGTTTTCGTTATGGGATACTTATCGTTCAAACAACCCGCTGTCAACCATTATTCACCCGGAGCATGTGAATGATATGATTAACTCTATGCTGGCTATTTACCAGCAGCAGGGCAGCTTACCTGTTTGGCATTTGATGGCCAACGAAACCAACTGTATGGTAGGTTACAGCGCTGTACCGGTGGTTGCTGATGCGTTATTGAAAGGTTACAAGGGTTTTGATGCTAACTTAGCTTACGAAGCCATGAAAACCACCGCTATGGGCGATGATCGTGGTATCAAATACGTGAAAAAATATGGCTATATCCCGGCAGATAGCAGTCGCGAATCGGTTTCGATGGGGCTTGAATATGCTATTGACGATTGGAGCCTTGCACAGGTAGCCAAAAAATTAGGCAAAACTGAAGACTATACTTATTTCAGCAAACGTGGCGCCTACTACAAAAACTACTATGATGCCAAAGCTGGTTTCATGCGTGGCCGTTTATCGCAGGATGCATGGCGTACACCTTATAGTCCATTCATTTCTATCCACGAAACCGGCGATTTTACCGAAGGCAACGGCTGGCAGTACACTTTCCTTGTTCCGCAGGATGTGGAAGGTTTGATTGATATGCTGGGCGGCGTTGATAAGTTTAATACTAAGTTGGATTCATTGTTTATCGCTCAGGGCGATATGGGCAAATTTAAATCGCCGGATGTTTCAGGTTTGATTGGTCAGTATGCACACGGTAACGAACCAAGTCACCCAATGAGCTATTATTATGCTTATTCAGGCAAACCATGGAAAACGGCCGAGAAAGTAAGATTTATCCTTGATGACTTTTATACAGATAAACCGGATGGTATTATTGGGAACGAGGATGTCGGCCAGATGTCGGCCTGGTATGTATTATCGGCAGTTGGCTTTTACCCGGTTAACCCGGCCAATGGTTTATATGTGTTTGGTAGTCCGGTAGTAAATGAAGCTACGCTAAAATTGCAGGGAAATAAGAAATTCCATGTAGTAGTAAAAAACAATGGCCCTAAAAATAAATACATCCAGGCCATGACGCTAAATGGCGCTAATTACACTAAAACGTACATCCAACATACTGATGTTATGCAAGGCGGCGAATTGGTAATTACCATGGGGGATAAGCCCGGCACCGTTTGGGGCGTTGGCGAGGCTAATAGAGCAGTTTCGGTGTTGAAGTAGTAAACCACCGATTATCAAAGTCTAACCATGTCATTGCGAGCGCAGCGTGGCAATCGCACGGAAGCATAGCCGCTCTGTACGGTCGCCCTGTATAGCATGCGATTGCTTCGTACCTCTCAATGACACGATTTTATTAAACGGAAAAGGGATGCACTTTGTGCATCCCTTTTCCGTTTGCAGGTTTTGGAAAGATGTTCCGAAATATCTCCATATGATAAATCTCTAATTAAAACTTAATCCCCACTCGGCATGTTATCCCTACATGAACCGTCTCCTTAAAAAGCTCGAAAAAATTGGCCGCGATCCTAAGATCACGGCAAAGGCAGTTGGCCTGCGTTATGTATCTGATTCATCGCCGGGTTATACCCGCAAAAAATCAGGCAAAGGCTGGAGCTATTATGATGCGGATGGTGCTCTTGTAAAAGATAAGGAGCTGATAACAAGGTTCAATAAACTGGTGATTCCCCCGGCTTATACCCATGTCTGGATTTCACCATATGAAAACGGTCACTTGCAATTTACCGGCACTGATGCCGCCGGGCGTAAGCAATATCGTTATCACACGCATTGGAACCAGATCCGTAATCAATCCAAATATCACCGCATGCAAACTTTCGCGGCTCATTTGCCTGCAATCAGGGAGCAGGTAGATAAGGACCTGGCAAGGCATAACCTCGGTCATGAAAAGGTAGTGGCCTTGGTGGTAAGATTAATGGAATTAACCAGCATCAGGGTAGGGAATGAGTCGTACAAAAAGCTTTATGGTTCATTTGGCTTAACTACCTTACAAAACAGGCATGTGAAGGTTGACGGTTCTAACCTGCTGTTTGAGTTTAAAGGCAAGAAAGGTGTATTTCATAAAGTATCATTACAAAGCCGTAAGCTGGCCCGGTTAGTTAAACAATGCCGCGATATCCCCGGAAAAGAGCTTTTTCAATATTATAATGCGGATGGAACGCGGTGTAGTGTTGGCTCCGGCGATATCAATAGTTATCTGCATGAAATAACCGGCGAAGATTTTACGGCAAAAGATTTCCGTACCTGGGCGGGCAGTGTGAGCGCATTATATGCCTTTAAGGAAGCAGGCGAGTTTGATAGCATAACTGAGTGCAAAAAGAAGATAGTAAGTGTGCTGGACGAGGTGGCTATAAACCTTGGGAACACGCGTACTGTTTGTAAAAAGTACTACGTGCACCCATCGGTTATTAAAAGTTATGAGGAGGGAACCATTTTTAAATACATCGGCCAGCTTGATGAACGCGAAGATGTAAAAGCTGCCGAACTTAATATTGCCGAGAAAGCATTACTCAACCTGCTGGAAACGGAAAAACTGGCCGAAGCCAGTTAGCTGGTTGAGTATGTTTACCTGGTTGATTATAGAGCGGTATAAAGAACGAGATTAACTATAAACTGATCTCCGAAAAACCCAGGCTCAAATCAATCATTTACTTTTTGTGGGTAGTGATTATTACGACGCCGTCTTTGGCTTTATCGCCGTACTTTTTGGCGGTATCATCACTTTTAAGTATCGAAATGCTTTCCACTTTATTCGGGTCAAGCTTTTTAAATGCCTCCATGGTGCTGGTTTTGCCGTCTATCAATATTAGTGGATCTTTATCGCCATTGGTTACAATGCTCATCCCGTTTACATTTAGCGCCTTGATGTTTGCTTTTTTGCCATAACCGGTAACAACCACATCTCCGCCACTGGCCACCATAGCAGCATCGCCAGACCTTACACTGTACGATAATGTAGAAGGTTTTGCTTTTACCCCATTTACGGTTACAGTACTAATGCTGCTCGCATTTGCCGAACTGGAGATACCTTTTACTATTACCACATTTTTAAGATTTTTTACATCAACTTTTTTATCATCCGGAACAATGGTTATTGCATTAACATTGTCGTCGGCTATAACTGCATCGCCGCTTACATTGGTAGTAACAATTTTGCTAATCACCCTGGTTTTTGCTACTTCTTTTTCGAGCTCTTCTTTATTGGGCGCGTCCTTGGTGATTACATAGGCCACTTTAACAGGCTTGTCATCCTCAATTTTTGCAAATTTCCGGGCCCTATCACCGGTAAGTATATACACGTTGTCGATTTTTGTTGGGTCGAGGTTTTTGCCGGTCGATACCGCGCCGTTTACCACAAATATCAACGAGTCTTTTCTAACCGCATCTACCATTATTTTTGCCCTTTTGTTGGTGTCGGCTTGCGCCAATGGCGCTACAGCGGTCGACGGACTTAGCGCAACTTTGGGTAGCGCTGCCGGCGTAGGAGCGGCCGCAGCTTTTGGAGTTTTTGTTTTTGACGCAGGTTTGGAAGCTTTGGCGGGTTTAATATCAGTGTTAACAACCTCGTCGGGGTTAATATTAATGATCCTGGCCAGGGGCTGTACCGCATTGGCAAGGGTGATCCTCACAGGTTTGGCAAAATCAGCTTTTGAAATGCTGAATACCAGTAACAAGGCCATAACGGCCGGCACTACAAAAGCGTAGCGGGTGAGGTTAAGTTTCGACGATCTCTTCGCGTTCATCATGATTATCCGTTTTTTTATGGTTGAAATATTGAAATGGTTTACAATGCTGGGTTGGCTGTTATTGAAACTCACATTCACCAAACTGTACTGGTACGCTTTACTGTCGATCCCATTTTTCAGGATCTTGCGGTCGGTAATAAATTCGATGTTTTCGCGTACAGCCCTTTTTATAAGCCAGATGCCCGGGTTAAACCAGTAGAAGATACTGCTAAGCTCTGCCAGCAAAATATCAGCAGTATGCCACTGGTTTACGTGCACCTGCTCATGCAGCAGGATCGATTTCAGGTCGGCGGGTTCATGTTTAGCAGGGTTTACATAAATGCTCCGCCAAAAAGAAAATGGCGCCGCGTCTTTGTCCATCACCCTAACCAAATGTTCGCCTATGTATTGAGGTTTGGAATTTTTATACAATCGTAATAAGGATAGCAGCTGCAGGGCCAGGCGGATGAAGAGCAAGCCTGCGCCCGCCCAGAAAATTACGCTCAACCAATACCAGTAATCAAATGTTTGCACCGGCTGGTTTACCAGTTGGGCCGGCGACTGCCAGTTGATGACTATCTGCTCAATCGGTTTGGCCAATTCTTCGTGCCGCTGCACAAAGGCCGAAAAGTTGATTTGCGGGTAAATACTTGCAAACAGGATGGCCGCAAGCAAATAAATACGGTTAAGCGTATAAAAGGTGAGGGGCCTTAGCACCAGGTAATAGCCCGCACAAAACAATAGCAGGGCTATGTTCACTTTTAATAAAAAAACAAATGTTGCCGGCATGGTTGTAAGGTTTATTGTTTTTCAATGAGTTTAATGATCTCTTTCAGGTCGGTAGCGCTGATCTTTTTTTCGTTGGCGAAAAACGTAACCAGGTCTTTATAAGAGTTTTGGAAGTAATTGCTCACAAAGCCGCTCATAAAGCGTTTTTTATATTCCTCTTCCTGTATTAGGGGCAGGTAACGAAAAGAGTTGCCCATTTTTTCGCTTTTTAAAAATCCTTTGCGTTCCAGGTTTTTTACGGTTGAAGCGAGAGTAGTGTAGGGTGGCTTAGGTTCGGCCAGTTGATCTAAAAAATCCTTGATAAATCCCTGGCCCGATTGCCACACTGCCTGCATTGCTTCTTCCTCTTGTTGCGATAATTTTTCCATTATATTTACGATTGTTTCGTAAATCTACGAACTAATCGTAGTAAAGCAAATTTATTTTTACTTTTTAACAGATTTTAACGTTTGGGTGGAGAGGTTAGGGGATTGAGGAGAGGTGAGGTATCCATTCTCCGCCAATTATTTACTACTCATCTTCAAACCCGCGTTAGGGATAGTAGCGGATACCGGCCAATGAGCGTAAGGCCTGCAGGCGTATGAGCGGATAGCCCGGCCGGAGGCAACGCCCATAATTCTGAACCGGGGATTAAACGGATTTTTATGATTTCAGGATTTTTTATTTAAAATTATTTATTCTCAAATCGAAAGGCAGAGACATTCGTAATCTATATTAAAACTAACGCACATGACAGATCAACTAAGGTCTAATTTCCAACCTCTAATTTTTATGAAGGCGTTGCCTCCGGCCGGGCTATCCGCTCATACTACACAGGCATTATCCGTCAGCTGACGGACGGTATCCGCTACTATCCCTAACGCAAATACCCTTAATTAAATTGATAATTTTAACTAAACACTACCGGCAATCATATCTTAACATTAATTCGGCAACCACTTAAATAACCTGGTTAATTTCATCAAAACCTTAACAAAAGTTGATCTGCGCTTAATATAAAAGCAAACAAAAAACTATATTTAAAGCAGAGTTGATTGTAAAACATAAATACGCGCTTATTGAAAACTATTACCCGCCGGGACTTTTTAGGAAAAGGTGCCATGCTGGCTGGCGGAGCTTACCCGGCCATGCTTGCGCTTGGTTTATTAAAATCCGCGCCTGCCCATGCTTTTAATCTCGAGGGCAGCGGCAAAGGAAAACACATTATCATTTTAGGGGCCGGATTAGCTGGCATGACCTGTGCCTATGAATTAGGCAAGCTGGGCTATCAATGTACCATCCTGGAAGCGCGGCAGCGTACCGGTGGGCGCTGTTTCAGCATTCGTAATGGCAGTACCAATACCGAAATTGATAAGCCTACAGCTACCGCCCGTTTTGATACAGGGCAATACTTTAATGCCGGTCCGTCACGCATACCGCATAATCATGAACTTAGCCTGCACTATTGCAAAGAATTGGGTGTGCCTATCCAGGTTTATAATAACGTGAACGAAGGCGCTTATTACTTTGCTGAGGGCAAGGGGCCTTTATCCAACAAAAAAATTAAGGTAAGGGAGGTACATAACGATATCCGCGGTTACATGACCGAAATGATGGCTAAAAGCATTGATCACGGAGGCCTTGATAGTAGCTTTACCAAAGAAGACGGCGAAAAGATAATCGAATACCTGCAAGCCGAAGGCGGACTGGATATTGATAAGCTATACAAAGCATCTGCACGCCGTGGTTATACGGAATCGCCTGGAGCAGGGGATAAGCCGGGTAAAATTGCCGATCCGCATAAATTGGCTGATCTGCTGCATTCCGGTTTAATGGATCCGGATTTTTATAATGTGGCCGAGTATACCTACGAGCTGCAGATGACCATGTTTCAAGCCATTGGCGGTATGGATCAGATTGCTAAGGCGTTAGAAAAGAAGGTAGTGCCATCTATAAAAATGGGAGCGGAGGTTACAGCTATCAATAACGTGGCGAATGGTGTTAAGATCACTTACAAAGATGCAATGGGTGAACATATATTAAATGGCGACCTGTGTATCTGTACCATTCCGCTGCCGGTTTTGAGTAATATCAGCAATAACTTTAGCGGCGATGTTAGTCGTGCTATTGATTATATCAGCTATAACCAAACCGGGAAAATAGGGTTGCAGTTTAAGCGTCGGTTTTGGGAAGAGGATGAGCATATCTACGGTGGTATAACACACACTAACAATGATTTAACGCAGATATTTTACCCATCCTATGATTATTTAGGAAAAAAAGGTATCTTGATTGGATATTACAACTTTAATGAAAAAGCGCAGAAGATTGGCGCTTTGGGCTATACCGAAAGGGAGAAGTTCGCGCTTGAAAAAGGCAGGCTAATCCACCCGCAATATGATCAGGAGTTTGAAAACTCGTTTTCGGTTAGCTGGCATAAAACCAAATACAATTTAGGCGGATGGGCGGTTTATACTACCGAAACCCGTAAAACACAATACCCGGTACTGTTAAAACCCGATAAGCAGGTTTATTTTGCAGGCGAGCATTTGACATACCTTAATGCCTGGATGGCCGGGGCTTTTGAATCGGCCAGAAGTACGGTTGCCGCTATACACGCCAGAGTTACCGACCAGCGTACCCAGTACCCGGTTCAAAAATAAAACGACGTTACAAAACATTAAATACCACCACACCATGTCAAGCACAATTAACCGCAGAAACTGGATCAAATCCAGCGCATTTATGGCCGGAGGGCTGGCCTTTTTTTCAGGAACAATTGGTAAGCTGGCAGCCATGCCGGCCAGAGTATTTAAACCATTGAGCCGCAGTTTAACCGATCAGGAAGCCGTAACGAATGCCGGCTTTGAATTGAAAGCAAGATTGCTGGCCAACGAAAACCCTTTTGGCCCCTCAGCGGCTGCTAAAAAGGCTATTCAGGATGCTATTGATAAAAGCTATCAATATCCTTTCATGACCCAGGGTACCCTTTATAATAAAATAGCCCAGTATGAGGGGATTAACTATAACAATATCCTGATGGAATCGGGCTCGTCGCCACTGTTGCTGGCCGCTGCCATACATTACAGTAAGGGCGGTAAAAGCATCATTACCGGCGACCCGTCTTATGATGATCTGCCATCACACGCGCAGCAACTGGAAGGCAAGTGGATAAAAGTACCACTTACTGCCGATTATAAGCTTGACCTTGACGCGATGGAAGCCAAGGTTGACAGCAACACCGGTCTGGTATATATCTGCAATCCAAACAATCCAACGGCTACCATATTGGATACAGCCAAATTGAAAGCCTTTTGTGAGCGTGTATCTAAAAAAACGACAGTTTTTGTTGACGAGGCCTATATCGATTACCTGCCCGACCCACAAGCCAGTACCATGATCAGCACTGTGAAAGCCGGAAATAATGTAATTGTTGCTCGTACTTTTTCAAAATTGTATGGCTTTGCCGGTTTACGCTGCGGTTATGTAATTGCCCAGCCTGATACCATTAAAACCCTATCGATGTATACAACGGGTTTTTCGCTGGCGGCCACTACCATCGCAGGCGCAATTGCGGCGTATCGCGAAGAAGATTTTTTAAAGGATGCTCTTCAAAAAACAAATGCTTCCAAGGAATATCTGTATTCGGTACTTAAAAAAGAAGGTTATGAATACATCCCCTCATCGGCAAACTTTGTGATGTTCCCGCTAAAAATGGACGGCAAAAAATTTGTTGGTGAAATGATGAAGCGCGGCGTAGGCGTACGTAACTGGCAATTTAACGGCAAAGACTGGTGCCGCGTAAGCATCGGCCGTATGGACGAAATGGAAGCCTTCGCCGATGCGTTTAAACAATTATCTTAAGTGATTGGAGGTTAGAGATCAGAGGTTAGGTTCCAATTATTTTATACAAATGCTCCTAACTTTTAATCTCTAACCATACTCCTAATCACTAATCTCCAACCTCTAATCTCTAAAACAAAGTGCGTAAACTAACATTAACACTATTACTAAGCTCATCTCTTTATTTTGCTCAGGCGCAAACTGTAAACCCTCGTCCGCTTACTATGGATGAGTATAAAAAGGCGCAAACTTTCACTATAGCTAACCTCGACAATGATACCTACGTTAAGTTCGAAAATACGTACGTGCTTGACCGGTATGAAAGCCGCAAGCCTTATTTCATTACGGGATCGGATGGATTGAAAAAACGTATAGACCTCTATAAGCTAATTGCCAAAGAGGGGATGCAGGAAATTGGCCTGATGGTGTTTTATACCAACGAAAAGGGTAAGCTTTACAAAGCTTTAGTACCGGACTTTACTGCCGATGCCAAAGTTTGGGAGCAGTATTTTCAGGATATTGATAACATTAATAAAGTGGAGCAAAATTTTATCCTGAAACTATCTTACGTGCTGTCAAAGGAAGTAAGCTTCCAGCAGTACAAGGTGCTTAACGGTGGCAAGGACATGAAAGAGGAAGCTGCTACTTATGGCAATGATATTTGTTTTCCGGGTGAAGAGTTGGTTACCATGGCCAATGGCGATAAAAAAATGCTAAAGGCGGTAAAGAGCGGTGATGAAGTGATTTCGGTTGATCCGGCTACTAAAAAGAATATGGTGGTTAAGGTGAAAGAGTTAACCACTCATGAAGCTAAAAACTACGCCATCACCCAACTGGTTTTAGTATCGGCACAAACAAAAAATACAACGGCAGGTACACAGGTGAAACTAAACAGCAAAGTATTACAAGCCACTCCTAATCATCCTATGTTAACCAAACAAGGCAATGTGAAAATAGGCGAGGTGGCAACCGGGCAGGAAGTACTTTGCCTGAATGAGCAAACCGGCAAATACGAGGCTTTTACTGTATTACAAAAAACTGAGCATGCAGGCGGTGTACAAAAAGTATATAACATTGTTGCCGATGGCGGCAGCACCCTGCTTATGAATGGTGTAATGGTGATGCAAAAGTAGGCCGCCTGCATTACACACCAGCTATGATAAAACTTACGAAGTTTCAAAAACTTCGTAAGTTTCGGAAGGATAGAGGACAACTGAGTAAAAACTCCATTATCCGGGCATTTCAATAACAGAAAAAGCTGTCTTGTCAATCAGCATCAACCGATCTTGAAAGGCTTATGCCAATAAAAACAACAGTAATTACCGGGGCTACTTCCGGCATCGGAAAGGCAACCGCCATGGCGCTTGCCGCGCAGGATCATGAGGTTTACCTGCTGGTTCGTAATATTATTAAAGGCGAGGCTGTTAAACAGGAAATTATTGCGAAAACGGGTAACAAGCACGTCTCCGTGATTAAATGTGATCTGGCTGACCTGCAGAGTGTTCGTGAAGCCGCGATTGAGCTTTCTCAGAAGCTGACAACTATTAATATCCTTATCAATAATGCCGGAGCTGGTTTTAGCGAAAGACGGGTTAGCAAAGACGGCTTTGAAATGACTTTCACAACCAATCATCTCGGCCATTTTTTGCTAACTACAAGTCTGATGCCACTGCTTGAGCGGGGGCAAGCTCGTATTATCAATGTAAGTTCTGAAGGGCACAAAATAGGCAAGCCCAATTTTGACGATCTTCAATCGGCACAAAATTATTCCTCTTTTAAAGCTTACGGCATGGCTAAGCTGTTTAATATTTATTTTACCCAATCGCTTGCGCAAAAATTTGCTGATAAGGGCGTTCTGGCATTTTCCCTCCATCCGGGTGTTGTGAACAGTAGTTTTATTGAAGGACTCAAAGGTTTTGATAAAGTATTGATGAAGATGGCCCGGCCGTTTATGATCACTTCTCAACAAGGGGCCGAAACTTCAATATACCTTGCAACGGAACCCGGGTTGGATAAATTTAATGGTCGTTATTTTAAAAAGAAGAAGCTTGCTAAAACATCGCCCATAGCGCAGGATTGGGCTGCACAGGAAAAACTGTGGCAGATAAGCGAAAAACTTATCAGTAAATCAGTTGCTTAGGCTTTAGCCGCCATTCAGGAATTATGAATTTACCGTGAATAATTCAATCATTTGCCTGAAAATGTTGCAACATTAAAATCAATAAGTTAATTTAGATGACTTAAACATGACAATTATGCCTGTGAACAAAAAACTATTAGTTACGCTCGGCCTGTTATCCATAATAGTATTTGGTGCTATGACCACTACTAAACCACAGGACGAAGGTTTTAAAAATCTTAAAGTATTGCCGAAAAACATTTCTGGCGAGAACCTGCACAAGGTTATGGAAGATTGGTCGCATTCATTAGGGGTACATTGCAACTTTTGCCACGCCCGTAATGAAGAAACTAAAAAGATGGATTGGACAAGCGATGCAAAACCTGAAAAGGAAATGGCCCGCGACATGTTTAAAATGATGAACAAAATTAACCAGAAGTATTTTCATGCTAAAAAAGATTCGTTAGGCATGATCATGCAGAGCGGTGTTAATTGCAATACCTGCCACCGTGGTACAGCTCATCCGGAAGTGATGGTACCAGACGGAAAAGGTCCGGGTGGCCCGGGAATGGGTCCTGGTCCAGGTGGTCAACCAGGTCCGCCGCCGGGAGGTCCTGCTCCAGGTGCACCAGCACCAACCAAGCCATAATTGATAAGCTTATATTTATAGTATAAAATGCCTTTGGTAAAACCAGGGGTATTTTTGTTTTATAGCTGCTTATTATCGTTCATATTCCGAGTTATTTGTAAAGTTTACGTAATGAGTTATCTTTTGACCATTTATTGGATATTCTTTTTGGGAATAATTTTAAGCTGTGTTCATGAAAAATTCATGCTTTGTAACTATTTTTATACACAACAATAATTAGTTGACTTGGTATAAAAATGTTTGTCGAATTGCATCGGCTTGGCAGCATTGTTTTTTAAGTTGATTGGTTAATTGTTACAACCTTTAATAATTATCATAATTAACACATGACTGCTGAGTTTCATATAAAACCCCAGGCTACAGCTAATACGTCAACAAGTTCAACTGAATTAACTTGTCGTAAATGCAAGTCCCCGCTAAGCCGTATTAAGAGGAGTGCCTTTGCTAAATTTTTTCTGTTTGGTTTACCTTTCAAAAAATACATGTGTTATAAATGCTCCAGGAAAACCTACAGGTGGGCTGCTAAATAAGAGTTAAGAGTTTATTATTGGTTACAATTCGATGATAGCTGGGGCTGTTAATTAAATAGTCGCTTCTAATTCATTTATAAATGCTGCCTGGGCAGGGTTGATCTTTATTTTTGCAGTTGGGATATTGAACCACTCTGCACGATCAATTTCATCGAAAGCTTGTTTCCTGCCCGAGCGGGGAGGCCATTCTATTTCAAACGTATTGCTCTTAATCTTTTCTGGATCGATATTTCCTTCAATAGCCCAGGCTTGTACTGTTTTGCCACCTTTTTGTTTAATAGGGCTTAACGCGATAAAATCGCCTGATATTTCCTGACCGGTTTCTTCCTGAAACTCGCGCTTTGCTGCTGCGAGCGGATCTTCATCGGGCAGATATTCCCCTTTGGGTATCGACCATGAACCGACATCCTTGTTTTTAAAGAATGGTCCGCCCGGATGTACAAGAAATACTTGTAGTCCTTGTGCGGTTTTGCGGTACAATAAAATTCCGGCGCTTTGTTTGGGCATGTTTAAGATTTAAAGGCAAGTTAATGAAAGCCTTAATTTAAATTGTTATTTTTGATATAAACACCCCGAACCTATATACAATTTATCATGGCAGACGACAGATGGAGCAAATTTAAAGTAACTGCTGATGTGGACACAGATGTACGCAGTATGTATGAAGCCTGGGCCACTCCTGAAGGCCTTGAAACCTGGTTTTTACGTAAGGCCGATTTTTTTGCGATAGCCGGTCGTCAGCGCGAACCGCAGGAGTTTATTAAAAAAGAGGATACTTATACCTGGTATTGGCATGGTTATGATGATACCACTGTTGAAAATGGCCAGATATTGGAAGCTAACGGAGCCGATTTTGTCAAGTTTACCTTTACCGGGGGAACAGTTGTGAGTGTTTCCATAACCTGCAAATTAGGTGTTGTTATTGTTGAGTTGGTACAAGAAAATATTCCTGAAGAAACCGACCCCGAGAAAAACCTTTATGTGCAATGCCAGCTTGGCTGGACATTTTATCTCGCCAACTTGAAATCGGTATTGGAAGGCGGTAAAGACCTCCGTAATAAGCGGAAGGACCTGTTCTCAAGTTTCAAATAATTTCATTTGCTGCTGACAAACCATACTGCAAAATAGTTTAGCTTTGATGCCAATCAAAATAGCCCTTTTGGGCCGGGAGGCATATGTTTACAGGAATTATAGAAACTTTAGGTAAGATCACTGATCTGCAACAGGAAAAAGGTAATCTCAATATTACTGTCGAGTCGGCAATATCACATGAGCTTAAGATTGATCAATCTGTTGCCCACAATGGTGTTTGCCTTACTGTGGTAGCATTAGCAGATGGTTTACACGTAGTGACTGCTATTGAAGAAACTTTAAACAAGACCAATCTTTCCCAGCTTAAAGTCGGTGACCCTGTAAACCTGGAGCGCTGCATGCAAATGAATGCTCGCCTTGATGGCCATATAGTTCAAGGCCATGTTGATCAGGTAGCTGTTTGCACCGCCTTTAAAGAACTTGACGGCAGCTGGGAATACACTTTTGAATATGACGCCTCCAGCGGCAATGTTACGGTAGAGAAAGGCTCTATTTGTGTTAATGGTATAAGCTTAACCGTGGTTAATTCACATGCCAATAGTTTTTCTGTAGCTATTATCCCTTATACATTTGAGCATACCAACCTGCACAATGTGAAGGTTGGCAGCCAGGTTAACCTTGAGTTTGATATCATAGGCAAATACGTTGCCCGCTTAATGCAACGTTAAATCCCTAATGATTTAATGCGCTCTCTGGAATAAGCTATATAGGTTTTCTGAGAATCTTTCGGTTTGCTTGCCAGGTACTTTTTGTAATATTTAATAGCCGTTGCTCTGTTTTTTAGTTCGGTATCATACAGGGTAGCGAGAGCGTAATAAGTAATCGGGTCTGGTTTATAAAGCAAACTTTTCTGGTATGCCTCAACGGCATTTTTCAATTGGTGCAGGCGGTCGTACGAATCGCCTTTTTCGCTGTAATAGGAGCCTATGCCCGTAGATGTGGCTTCTTCAATGGCCTTGTCTAAATATATGATCGCTTTTGTGTTGTTATGCAAAGCCTTATAGCTCATGGCCGTGTAGTAAAAGGAAGCCTCGGTGCCGGTTTGGTTGTCTTCCAGTATTTTAAACGTTTTAATGCAATCGGGATAGTTGGCGGTCATGTAATAGGAGGTGCCCCGCATGGATACAATGCTGCCGGCCAATTCTCCGGCATCTATTAGTTTCTTAGTAATTTCAATAGTTACCGGGTATTTTTTTAACGCGTAGGAAGCCTGTGCTTTACCTTTCAGTAGCAACAAATTGGCTGTATCTGCCACTAAGGCTTTATCAATTATAATTTCGGCATTGACATATAGTTTAAGGTTGATGTAAAAGGATGACAGGTCATAAGCAACATCAGGATTAAGCGGGTTGATCTTGTTTGCTTTTTGCAGATAAATGAGGCTCCCTTCTACATCGCCTAAATTTTGCGATAGGTCAGCCAGTTGTTTGTAAACATCAAAGTTGGTTGTATCCTTCAGCAGGATTTTCTTTACATATATTATGGCCTTTTTATTATTGCCGCGCCTTTTAATGATCTCGCTCATGTTATAAAGGTTGGGCAGACTGGCAGTATCAGCATCATAAATGCGCTGGTAGTAGTTTTCGGCATCGGGTAGGCGAGAGGCCATTTTTGAAGTATAGGCAAGTTTAGCTAATACTTTAAGGTCGGTTACAGGCTCGGGGTATGTTTTTTTGAGATAGTCGGCGGCATCGGCGAAGCGCTGGTTTTGATAATAATCGAGCAGGAGCGAATCATTGGCCGTTTGCTGGGCACGTATTTGCAATATTGATAAGGTAAGGAATAGGGTTATAAGCAGGTTTTTCATAACTAAGCATTTAGTTTAACTAAATTATTAGTTATAGATTGCAATTCCAAATCTGAAACAATTTTTTAATAGGGTGGTTGATTTATAAAGTAATAATTAAAAACCACACATTATGGATAAGTTAAAGAAGTTTGGACTGATGGAAAAAATTGTCCATGAACTGGAAGACTTGAAAAATAGCCAGCAGGCTATCATCACTAAGTTAGCTAAGATAGAAGTTGATAATATTGACCTGGGTGATAAACGCCTTGAAAAAGATCTGCCTGATATGCACCAGCGGGTATCTGATAATCTGGATACTATAGCGGCCATCCTCGAAGATTTTGCCAATCAAACCGCAAACTACAGCGACAGCAATAATATAGCCGCCCTGAAAGAACAGGAAGCTTTAGGAAAATAAAAAGAAAATCCCCGGGCAACCGGGGATTTTCTTTTTATGCTTGTAGCTTGCTTTTTTTTATTTATGATTCCGGTTATACCTCTTTATTGCCTGGAGATAATTTTTCCATTGGATGCTTTCAATAGCATCAGGATCGTCGCCAACCATCCCTCTTAAATTTTCTTGGTTATATTCAATAATTGGCCCATTGTTAAGCTGAATAGCAACTATTGATTTGGGATTGAATATTTTTCCTTCCGGCTCACTTAAAAGCGAGTACGCGCTGATAGGGCCACTTATGAACTTGAACATCCAGCAGCTATCTTTAGCAATGCCTTTATAATAATTAGGTACAGCAGCAACCTGAGATGATTTCTTAGTTGATGGAGGTGTAATATCACGCGCTATTTCGATGGTTTGTTTCGGATAAATTGTTTGCTCCCGGTTTGTATCCGCTTTTGATAATGATTGATCGATATACACGAGATAACTTTTGTGGGCATAGTCATCTACATAAATTCTGGATTTAACTTCTTTCTTTGTTCCGTTAAGCAAGGTTACCAGAAAAGTATACTCTGGATTGTTAGTGCCTTTATCATCCTTGTTCCAATACGTCCACATAGAAAAGGCTGTTTGCTGGCCCGTCTGCAAATCCATGTTTTGCCTGTTAAGTGTACTGTTAACGGCGGGTGCCCCGCTTTGAGCAAAAGCGAAATTTGCCGATAAAATGAAGAAAAAGAAAGAGGCGCTTTTAAATACAAGTTTCATAAATAAAGCTTAGTCTGGCTAAATCTATGAAACTTATTTTATCTCAATGTTAAATGCCTACTGGTATTGGATGTAAATAGGAGCGGGCTTCAGGCTCAATATTTCTTTAGGGGTTAGCATTCTGTGAGGCTCGTTCTTTAAGTCGTTTTTATAAAAAAGCTTAAAGCCGGTAAACTGAACAGGCTCTTCAGAAATGAAATATTTGTAAGTTCCCTTTTTTAGTTCAGGGCCACCCCAACCATCCATATCCATAACCACCTGCACTTCAGGTCTTAGTTTAATATCCTTGTAATTGGTCACCATCCGTTTGGTAAAGCGGTGAACCACAAATATTTTGGGTGGCAGGTCGTTCTTTTTTACCAGTTTGGCTAAATAGCCGGTCACATAGTTAATATCATCGGCATCAAATGTACCTATGCGCTTGCCGGGTACACTGCCTTCTTTCATAGAAAATTCCGGGTCGATACCTAAATGAACATTAGGCATCTTCATGTATTTCTCCAGCAAAGGCAATTCGGTTTGTACTGTGCTGAAGCCAACCTGTATATCTAAAAATACAAGGGCGTTAATACTTTTTGCCCAGCTAATCACAGTATCTATCTGGCTAAAGGGCATCCGTAGGTTATGCAGGCCATTACGACCGGCATCGGCCTGGGCTGTTACACATATATAGTGCAAGGCAGGCACCACGTTGGTTGAAGTGTCGGCTTTCTCCCAGTTTTTTACCTCTTCTTTTAATTTATTGAGCATGGTTTTACGTGGGTATTGGCCCAGCACGCCCATGTTTTTTGAATAAAGGTTGCCGTAGAAAGCTATAATGCGGTTAAACGGTAAAATGGCACCTTGCAAAGGGTATTCTTTAGTTTTTACCGGCCAGCGTCCGCTTTTATCGCCATTGGCCAGTTTTTTCATCAACGAATCGTACTTTAAAGTATCCAGCATTGACGCTTTATCAGAAGTATCCCGGAAATGTTTACGGGTTGTGGCACAGGCCGTATTGGTTACGGCAATAAAAATAAACAGGGCTAAAGCAGATATTGTCCTTTTCAAATTTTAAGATTTTTGGGTTGATCAGCAATATTTGTGCCTATTCAATACTTTTGCCTCTCATAGCCGTGCTTATAGCCTGATCCATCAATCGTTCAGCAAACGGACGGGTGAATTCGTTAACCTCGTCGATGGTCTTTAAAATCAGGTCTTTATCGCCGCTGGTTAAGGCTTCTTTGAGTTTCTCAACTAATTTTGTTGTATCTGCAATTTCAGTGATGGAAACATAGTCGGCATTTTTCTGCAGGAAGCGTTCAACGGTATAAACCATTTGTTCGCCTTCGGTACGTGCCTCAATCAGCATACGCTGGCTTACATCATCTTTAGCGTGGGTAATGCTGTCCATTAACATTTGCTCTACCTGTTCATCAGTAATACCGTAAGTTGGTTTTACTTCAACTTCTTGTTTTACGCCCGAGCGAAGTTCAATAGCCTGAATGGTAAGGATCCCATCTGCATTCAATAAAAAGTTAATATCAACTTTAGGGAAACCTGCAGGCATCGAAGGAATGCCTTTTAAATCAAATTCGGCCAATTTACGGTTTTCTTTGATCAGATCACGCTCGCCCTGGTAAACAGCAATTTTCATGTTCACCTGTCCGTCAATAGAAGTGGTGTATTGCCTGCCACCTTTGGTTGGTACTTTAGAGTTTCGGGGGATGATCACATCCATCAGGCCTCCCATAGTTTCAATACCCAAAGAAAGAGGGGTAACGTCAAGCAGTAAAATATCCTTACGGTTTCCGGCCAAAATATCGGCCTGAATAGCAGCTCCCAAAGCAACGACCTCGTCGGGGTTTACATCGTCATGCACCGGGCGACCGAAAAACTCGGCAACCATCCGTTTAACCAATGCTGTACGGGTTGAACCACCAACCATAACTACCTCATCAATCTGATCGATAGTTAGTTTAGCATCACTAAGCGCGTTTTGGCAACTGGTTATAGTTTGTTGTACTTTGGGTAATATCAGTTGCTCAAAAGTAGTACGGTCAAGCGTACACCAGATATCGCCAATTTTATCGTTGACCATGCTTTGGTGAGCAAAAGCTTTTTTCGCCTCTTCTGCTTTTAAACGGAGTTGCTGTGCCAGTTCGGTATTGGCAAGCACTTCGGCTTTGTTAAGCTGATTTTTTTCAATCCAGTAGTCAACAATAATGCGGTCAAAATCGTCGCCACCTAAAAAGGTATCGCCATTGGTTGAAAGCACTTCAAAAATGCCGTTCTGTATTTGCAATATTGATACGTCAAACGTACCGCCACCAAGGTCATAAACGGCAATGGTTTTTGTTTCTTCGGGATTTAAGCCTATGCCATAAGCCAAGCTTGCGGCTGTAGGCTCATTTACTATACGTAAAACATCAAGGCCGGCAAGCTTACCAGCATCGCGGGTAGCTTGGCGCTGCGAATCGTTAAAATAAGCAGGTACAGTAATTACCGCACGGTTAACAGGGGTTTTAAGGGCATGCTCGGCACGGGCCTTAAGCTCTTTTAATATCTGGGCCGATAGTTCTATAGGCGTATAAAATTTATCGCCAACTTTGATCTTTACCAGGCTTTCAGAATCGTCATCAATTACTTTATAGCTAAAAAAGTCTTTGTAGTTTTCAATATCGTGGTAGCTGCGACCCAATAAGCGTTTAACCGAAAATATGGTATTCTGCGGATCTGTTATTAAAAACTCTTTTGCTTCGTTTCCTACCAATACATCGCCGGTATTGCCAAAATGCACTACAGAAGGTACCAGAACGCCTTTACCAGCATCATTAATTACCTGCGGATTTTTATCCGGGTTGATGAATGCTACCAGCGAGTTGGTGGTACCCAGATCGATTCCTACAATGATCTCTTCTTTTTGCAATGAGCCTGTTGCCAGGTTGATAGAAACTTTAGCCATTATATTAAATTAACAAGGGGCAAATGTACTTAGTTTTAGGCGATGCATTGTCGTTTTTAATTCAGTTTTATTACAAATAAGCATACTCTTATTTCATTTTGCTGACAAACAAATGCTACTTAATTCATCTTTTTATAAAAAATAACATAATATGGAAAAGCGTGAATTAGGCAAATCCGAACTATATACCGCGCCATTGGTTTTTGGCGGTAACGTTTTTGGCTGGACTGTAAAAGGTAATGATACAGCCATTTTATTAGATGCGTTTTTAGATGCCGGTTTTAATACTATTGATACTGCCGATGTATACTCCCGATGGGTAGAAGGCAATAAAGGCGGAGAATCAGAAACTGAAATTGGCAACTGGTTAAAGCAAAGCGGAAAACGCGATCAAGTGATCATTGCCACAAAGGTAGGTTCGGAAATGGATTCGGAAAGAAAGGGTTTGAAAAAGGACTACATCATCAAAGCCGCCGAAGATTCATTGAAAAGGCTGCAAACAGATTATATCGACTTATATCAAACTCATTATGATGACCCATCTACCCCTGTAGAGGAAACGCTGCGCGCTTATGACCAGTTGGTACAGGATGGTAAGGTTCGAGCTATCGGTACCTCAAATATGTCGGTAGAGCGCCTGCATGAATCATTAAAGGTGAGCGTTGAGAAAGGATTAATTTCATACCAAACGATACAACCCGAATATAACCTGTTTGACAGGGAAAAGTACGAAACCACTTACGAGCCTTTTCTTAAGGATCAAAATATTGGCGTTATTAGCTACTTTTCGTTGGCAAGCGGTTTTTTAAGCGGTAAATACCGCTCGGAGAAAGATTTGCAGGGAAGTAGCCGCGCCGGTATGGTAAAAAAATATTTAAACGAGCGTGGCTTCAGGATTTTGAAAGCGCTTGACGAGGCTGCAGCGCAGTATAATACCAGCCAATCGGCAATTGCTTTGGCCTGGTTAATAGCAAGGCCAAGTGTAACAGCACCTATTGTAAGCGCTACCAATCTTGATCAGCTTAATGAGTTTGCCAAAGCTGCCAGTTTGAAGCTGAGCGGTGAAACTATAGAAGCATTGACTGTCGCCAGCGCTTACTAAAGAATTTTCTGTGGAAATCAGCAGCACACCCCTCGCTTGATGGGTGTGTTGTTTGTTTTTGGCCACCCTGTTTTTCGTTAAAATAATGGTTTGGCATTGCTTAATAATTACAAGGTTTTTTTTAATTAATTATTAGACAATAATGCCCTATTTTTTGCTTTTTTACTCGTTAAAGTTTTAAAGATTTCCCGAAAAATACTTTATTTACTAAACAGAACTCTCCGTTTTTGAGTATAAAGGGTTCCTCTCTAATTAATTTTTTATTTTAAATGGAAAAGCTGAAGCAGATTATTGGCTATGGTAAGCCTGATTTGTCGCTGGAGAATAAGCTGTTTAATGCACTCTCATTATTCATTTGCGTAAGCAGTGTTTTTTCGCTGATCTGCAATTTGTTTTTGGGGTTAAGCTATAAACTTGAGCTTGTTCAGCTTTTTGTTATCCTGATGTCGGGCTGGGCTTTTTACAGGAGCCGGTGTGTAAAATATAAAGAAGATGTTGCTGTAATTTATATTTGTTTTGGCCTCGCTGCAATTATTCCCGGCTGGTTTTATAATGGCGGCATCGGCGGATCCACAACACTTTCAGGAGTTTTCTTTATCGTGCTGATAACCCTGTTGGTTAAAAAGCGCTACCATTATATTTTTATCGGGGCGTTGATCGCTATCTTCCTGGGATGTTACTACATTGAGAAACACATCCCCGGTTTAGTACAACCATATGATAGTTCGGCATCAAGAGAATCCGATCTGTTAACATCTGCAGTAACCAATGTTTTAATAGTTGGCTTACTGGTAGGCTTCATCAAAAAAAGCCATGAAACCGACAAGCGCGACCTGATACATAAAAGCGAAGAGTTACAGGCCTCACAAATTGAACTTTCGGCCTCGCGTGACCAGGCCGAGGCGGCTACCTTTGCCAAGTCAAACTTTCTGGCCAATATGAGCCACGAGATTCGTACGCCGCTTAATGGTATTATTGGTACCGCCCAACTGCTGTCCCGTACCAATTTGCAGCCCGAGCAACAGGAGTTACTTCAAACTTTGCAATCAAGCAGTAACCTGCTCATCAATATCATCAGCGATATTCTTGATATTTCAAAAATAGAAGCCGACAAGTTGATACTTCACCCGGTTTCTACAAACCTTCGTAACTGTATAAAAACAGTTATTGAAATTACCGAACCAGCCATTACCTCGCTGCATAAACCTTTAAAGTTAACTTACCTGGTTGATGACAATGTAGCTAATTATGTGATAGTAGATCATGGCAGGCTCCAACAGATCCTGGTTAATTTAATCGGGAATGCCATTAAGTTTACAGATGAGGGTTCGGTAAAGCTAAAGGTCACGGCATCTGAGGCGAGGAATAATATACAGGAAATTACTTTCAGCGTAAAAGACGATGGAATTGGGATAAGCGAGGAGGCGCTGGCACAATTGTTTAAACCATTTACTCAAGTAAATACCACCGCATTGCGTAAATATGGTGGTACGGGGCTTGGATTATCTATCTGCAAAAAGCTTGTTGAAATGATGCATGGCCGCATCTGGGTAGAAAGTAAAGAAGCGGAAGGTTCATTGTTTAGTTTTACACTGCCTTTACCGGTTACCTACAGCACTACCGAATTTGATATACAACCAGATGAAAAGGAGGCTTTTCAATACAGGCCACTGCGTATTTTACTTGCCGAGGATAATAAGATGAACCAATTGATAGCCAGTAAGATATTTAAAAAGGTAGGATACAATATTGATATTGCCGAGAACGGGCTGGCTGCCGTTAATATGGTTGAGCAATGTAATTATGACCTGATATTTATGGACATCCAGATGCCCGAAATGGATGGTTTACAGGCAACACGTCATATTTTGAGAAAACATGGAGAGGGTGCGCCACCAATTATTGCCATGACGGCTAATGTACTAAGCGAAAATGAACGCGAGTGCGCCCAGGCAGGAATGAAGGATTTTGTGAGCAAGCCTTTTACTTTTGAGCGTTTGGAAGATATCATCCAGAAATGGACCTGATTTGTCAGCAAAAACTACTAATCGTTGAATAGTACCATACAAAATAAAAATAGTACCATTAAGGGCAGAGCTATTGTGTGTAGTTTTGTGTCATGTTACAAAGCATTCCAACAATTGATATTTGCACACTTGCCGATGATATAAAGCAGGACGAAATCCTCATCAGCAGGTTTGCGCCTTACCTGGATGCCCACAAAAATCTTTTCTTCCCGCATCGCCACTCTTTTTATCACCTGGTATTCTTTACCGATGGCGGAGGCTCACATACCATTGATTTTGAGAGCTTCGACGTAAAACCCGGGCAAATCTACTTTATGGTTCCCGGCCAGGTACATTCATGGGAGTTTGAGGGTTTTGTGGACGGTTATATCATCAACTTTTCAAGCTCGTTTATCCAGTCGTTTTTATTACGGTCGGGCTACTTCGATAATTTTAATTTTTTGAACGGTAACCCTAAAGATGAGGTAGTTGATTTGCCTGCGGAGCAGCTGCCAGAGATAATCTCTCTGTTTGAAAAGATTGTAGCGGAGGTTGAAAAGCCAGCTGTATTAGGCAGCGATATGGTAAAACTGCTGATGCTGCAGATGTTTATCCTGATTAACCGTTGCCAGGGCAAGGGGGATAATTTTGGAAAGCAAGGCTATAATCAAACCCTCATTCGCAATTTTCAAAAACTGATTGAGCAACACTATGTGGATGTGAAGCTTCCTAAAGATTATGCCGAATTGCTTTACATCACGCCAAATCATTTAAACGCGGTTTGTAAAGATGTGCTTGGCCTTTCGGCAGGAGAGGTGATCCGTAACCGTACGTTGCTTGAAGCCAAAAGGTTATTGACCAATCCAAGGCTTAACATCAGCGAGATAGCTTTTAACCTCAATTTTAGTGATAACTCATATTTTACCAAGTTCTTTAAAAAAATAGAGGGAATTACCCCCGAAGAGTTCAGAAAGAAAACCTTAAACAATAAATCATAGTAATATGGAAACCCCTAAATATAAATTATCAGCATGGTCTGCCTTTGCAAACGCCAAATGTCCGCGTTGCAGGCGCGGCGACTTGTTTATTACCGGCATGTACGAATTTAAAGGGCAGGAGATGCATAAAACATGCTCGCACTGTGGCCTGGTGTATGAACGCGAGCCAGGCTATTTTTACGTGGCCATGTTTGCCAGCTATGCGCTCAACGTTGCCGAAATGGTTACGCTGGCAGTTGCCATCAGCGTTTTAACAGGTAGCAGTAATCCGTGGTTGTACGTAACTATTATTTTAGGGGTGGCGGTAATCCTTGCTCCGTTTAATTACAGATATTCAAGGGTGATGCTTTTACACTGGCTTACCCCAGGTTTGCACTATCATCCTGAAATGAGTGAAGATAAACCCCAATAATATAATTGGCTGAAATACATAACGATGCCCTTGATTGAAAAATTAAGGGCATTTTCTTTTAAACCAAACCCGTCGGCTGCAGTCATAATAATAACAAGCTTGATTTATATAAATTAAATAAGTATTTGGAATTAAGCTGTTTATAATTACTTAAATTCTATTATCATGAAAGCAAAACTTCAATCACTGAAAGCCGATCTATATAATGTATTTGTTGCTGGTAACGCCGATGACAGGCAATTGGCAAAAGCATATTTTTTATTAGCTATTCCTTTGTTTGCGATATTTTTTGGCCTGGGTTCGTTCCCAAAATTCTGATCATAAAAAAACAGTCGGTACATCTCTGTAGCGACTGTTTACAACTGTTCCTAACTAATTAACTAACTATTAAACTAAATTATCTTTGAATTGGGCTTAGGTTCTAATAATTTGCTGCTGCAAACAAATTGTTTACCGGTCGCATTTTATAACCGGCCTCATTGCTGCCATCAGCATACTTGCTTAAAATATTGTAATAATGAAAATCGGGAAATGCCGCCCTGGTATTTGTTCCCGAATTAAATAACGAATCCTTATCTAAATTGATCCCGCTGCGTTCTGCAGGTCTGTTAACTCTTTTTTCGGGAGTTGAGGCAAACATATTGGCACATGCTATTAAAATGAGTGATGCCGCAACCAAAACAAGAAAATGGTAAAATAATTTCATAAGCAAGGTATAAGTTTAAAAAGTGCATCTGAGTGGTCAGATACAAATTATACTCCAAAAATAGCCAACGCTGTATAAAAAGTAATCAGGGATTTCACCGTTTTGCGTACGTAGTTTTACGCAATTTTTAATAGATATGGGTGAATAATTAAATGTAGAAATAAAATTTGATAAAACGTTATAAGATCAGTAAAAAAATAAAACTTTTTTAAGCTGTTACAAACGGTCATTTAGCATCGTAATCATCTTTAAAAGGTAGTATTGAATGAATTGGGAAACTTTCTTTCAAACTATCCGCATTTAATTAAGTTGGCTTTTCTCAATTTTAATTAAATTAGGCCACCTGCACACATCTATAAAACCAATTAAAAGATCCTCGATCTGAAATTATATTATGAAACAAAAAAGAATATCTGTTTTTAAGGCTGTTGTGCCGTGCGTTTTAATATTGCTTGTTGCAGGTTCATGTTCAAAAAAGAACACTAATGATGTTTCTCAACCGTTGAGTGTTATTGTAACTACATTGGCCGGTGATATAAATCCGGGCAATGCTGATGGTACCGGTACCGCTGCTTCCTTTAACCGGCCAAGTGGCATGATCAATGATGCTGCGGGTAATATTTATTTAGCCGATGCCGGCAATAACCTGATCCGTAAAGTAACCTCAGATGGTAAAGTAACCACCTTCGCCGGCAGCGGTGAAAAAGGGGATGCCGATGGGATTGGCACCGCAGCTACTTTTAATAATCCAGTGAGTATAACGCTTGACGGAAGCGGTAATTTATATGTTGCCGAAAGCACAGGAAAAGTGATCAGGAAGATAACTTCTGCAGGCGCGGTTACAACTTTGGCAGGAGGGGGCGCAAACGGGGCCGACGGTACAGGTACTGCTGCCGGTTTTACTTCTCCAACCGGAATAGCAGTAGATGCCAACGGAATTTTATATGTAGCCGATGTTTATAAGATTCGGAAAGTAACCTCAGCAGGCGTGGTAACTACTTTTGCAGGCTCGGGTGTAAGCGGCTCTGCAAACGGAACAGGAACCGCGGCAAGTTTTTCACAGCTTACCAGCATAATAGTTGGCTATTCAGGTAATTTGTATGTAACGGATTCGGGCAATAACATGATCAGAAAGATTACCTCTGATGGAGTTGTTTCTACATTGGCTGGTAATGGAACGTCAGGGTCGACCGATGGAACTGGTAATACGGCCACTTTTACGACGCCGATAAGCTTAACTGCCGATAACCAGGGTAATATTTATGTCAGCGATTCTGCCCACCTTATCAGGGCTGTTGACGTTTTTGGAAAGGTTACCACAGTTGCAGGTACCGGTTTTTCGGGATTGGCAAATGGTGAAGGTTCAAAGGCAAGTTTCTCAACTCCTTATGGCATGTCTGTAGGTGTTGGGAAAGTTTATGTTGCAGATACATTCAATAACATGATAAGGGTGATTACCGCTCAGTAAGTATTATCAGTTCTGATTCTTTCAGAAATTAACATTGATCTAATCGTCGGCAGGAGTAAAAAATCTTACTTTTGCCGGCGATATGAATGACTCGCTCAAAAACACATACGACAGCATAATTTTTGACCTTGACGGTACACTTTGGGATAGCACTGCTAACGTAGCCCTTGCATGGCAGGCAGCTATAAGCAAAGTTGATTATATTAAAGAGGAAATGACGCAGGAACGTGTACGTTCTATCACCGGCATGACCTATGACGCCATTTTTGATAAGCTATTCCCTGAGCTTAACGGTGAACAACGTAAGGAAGTTCAAGCCCTTTGCGGCATCAGCGAACTGGAAATATTACACACCAAAGGAGGGGAGCTTTATCCTCAACTGGAAGAAACACTTAAATACCTTGCTGCAAATTACAAGCTTTACATTGTAAGCAACTGCCAGAATGGATATATTGAACTGTTTTTGGATCTGAACCAATTACACGCGCATTTCCTGGGCCACCAGTGTTTTGGTACAAAAGGAAACCCTAAGGCCGATAATATTAAAGATGTAGTTAATGATCATCAGTTAAAAGCCCCTGTTTATGTTGGTGATACCATGGGCGATTATAACGCTGCTAAACAAGCCGGGGTACCTTTCATATTTGCCAATTACGGTTTTGGCGTTGTGCCCGATGGCATGGTAGCTACCATCAGTAATTTCGCAGAGCTTAAAGAGCTGTTATAAGCTTATATTTTTTTGAGTTTGCTCAGGATAGCAGATAAGTTTGCTGTGGGGAATACGGCGCGGCTTGCTGTATAGTTATAATTGTATTGTAAAACAATTTGTAGCTTTTGCTATTGTACTTTCAGCTTTACAGCTAAAAATTTAATTTAGTAACATGAAGTTCATCAAATATCTGCCCATAGCCTTAGTTTTTATTTCGCTGGTATCATGTAAGCCTAAAACCAAATCAATGCAGGTGCCTGTAGTTGGTTTTGTTGATGCTTTTGAAGATGCCACTATCTCTCAAGCCCGTAAAGGTTTTACCGACGCGCTGGCTAAGAATGGTTTCAGTGAAGAAAAAAAGACCGTGCAGATTGAATACAGCAATGCCCAGGGCGATATCCCAACGCTTACTCAAATTGTTAATCACTTTGTTACCGATAGCGTTAACCTATTGGCTACTTGTACAACACTATCAACCGTAACGGCGCTCCAAAAAACTAAAAACATTCCCGTTTTTGCCATGGTATCTCCAACGGCCGAACGTATGAAGGTAGTTGACGCAAACGGTAAAGCTCCGCAGAACCTTTTTGGCACAGTTGAAGATCTTAATTATATCGACACTTCCTTCAGCATTATTCCTAAACTGCTTAAACCTAAAGGTTCAAAGCTTGTTATTGGGATGATCTATAACCAATCGGAGCCGCAATCGGCTGATGCTTTAAGCCGTATCAAAACATTAGCAGCAGGTTTAAATGTTGATATTGTTGCGCTTCCGTTAAACACCTCCGCGGATGCGCAGCTGGTAACACAATCGCTGTTAAGCAAAAACATTGATGCCTTTTTCGCTAATCCGGATAATACTGTTTTCGCGTCTTTTGAAACTATCCTGAAAAATTGCAATCAAAAAAACATCCCCATTTTTACCAGCGAAGCTGGTTTGGTACAACGTGGCGCTGTAGCTGCATTTGGTGCTGATATTTATCAGTGGGGTTACCAGGCTGGTGAACAGGCTGCCCAATATCTTAAAACCCATAAAACTGAAGGCTTGCAGCCGGAAATGGTGAAGATCAGGAAGAGGGTATATAACCCTGCGGCAGCAAAAAAATACAATATCACCATTCCGCCCAATTTTGAGCCAGTAAAATAAATGGATTTTTACCTTACCGCTTTACTACAGGGCCTGTGCTTTTCGGCCATAGCGCTGGGGATTTATATATCCATGAAGATCTTTAATATTCCTGATATCACCACCGATGGCAGTTATACACTGGGTGGGGTAGTTACGGCGGTATTATTAACCAATCATCAGCCAACATATATTATTTTGCCGGCTGTGATTTTGGCCGGGGCTACGGCTGGGGCGCTTACAGGTATTATCCATACTAAATTAAAGATCAACGCGCTGCTGGCCGGGATCCTGGTCATGACGGCATTGTATTCGGTTAATCTGACTATTTTGGGCCGCTCGAATTTGCCGCTCATCAATTTGCCATCGTTGTTCACGATAGTCAATGTGGTAAGTGATCCTAATCAAAATACATTTTTAATCCTGGCTATTTTTGTGGTATTAATCACGTTCCTGATAGGGTACCTGCTTAAAACCGATTTTGGTATTGCTATGCGTGCCACAGGCAATAGCGAATCTATGATTCGCTCGTTAGGGGTAAATACCGACAGGATGAAGATCACGGGCCTGGCTTTGGCTAACGCGCTTACCGCTTTGAGCGGTTACCTGGTGGCCCAGTTTCAAGGCTTCGCAGATATCAGCATGGGGATAGGTATTGTGATAGTTGGCCTGGGTTCGGTAATCATTGCCGAAACATTGATCAACTGGTTTAAACTCACCTCGGTATGGTTAAGCCTCATATTGGTGTTGGCAGGCGCTGTGATATTTCAGCTGGTACTGGCGTTTACGCTATCGGTAGGTGTAGATCCTAAATTGCTTAAAATAATTACTGCCGGTTTTGTGCTGGTTATTGTAAGTCTGCCACGTTTATCCTTATTAAAATCATCATGATAACGATAGCCGACGTACATAAAATATTCAACAAGGGTAAAGCCAACCAGGTAATTGCGGTAAATGGCGTTACGCTGGAAATAAAAGATGGCGAGTTTTTGGTAGTCGTCGGCTCAAACGGCTCAGGTAAAACTACCATGCTTAACCTAATTGCAGGTAGCATACTACCTGATAAAGGGGCTATAAGTATTGATGGTACCGATGTAACCAAACTGCCCGATTATAAACGCAGCCAGTGGATTGCAAGGGTATTCCAAAACCCCTTAAGTGGTACCGCGCCCGATCTTAGTATATTAGATAATTTCCGCCTTGCATCACTCCGTACAAAAACAAAAGGTTTGTCTGTTGGGGTAAATGATGCCTTTAAAAAACAGGTTCAGGAAAAGGTAGCCAGCCTTGGCATGGGTCTTCAGGATAAAATAGAGCAGCCTATGGGCACACTGTCAGGTGGGCAGCGTCAAGCGCTTACCTTGCTGATGAGCGTTATGGATAGTTGTAAAGTTTTATTGCTCGACGAACCTACCGCGGCACTCGATCCCCGTTCGGCCGACGTGGTGATGCGGACAGCTGATACACTGATTAAGGAATTTAAGTTGACTGCTGTATTCATTACGCACAATTTAAAGGACGCTTTCAATTACGGTACACGAATAATACAAATGGGTGAGGGGGTGATTATTAATGATTTATCCGGAAATGATAAAGCATCTTTAAAGCAAAACGACTTGTTTGACTGGTTTGCTTAAAAATTGGCAGAGTAATTGCATAGGCATCTATACCATGAAAAACAATAATTTTGAAACCATATTCGACGCTTACCAGTTAGTGAGCGGCGCGAAAATAAAAGGAAAAAAACACGACGAAGTATTTGAACTTGGTACCTATGATGCCCTGAAACGCGGCTATGTACTTTATCCGCTTGAACACGGTGTTAAGTTTGATGATTTCAGTGTAATGATATCTGAAAAAGAGTTAAAAAATAACTTCCTGATTGAGGCCGTTAAACAAAATTCAATAGCAGCTTAATAACAAGCTGCTATTTTTTTGCCCGTACTTTTCCTGGTCATGAAAAGGCCATAAACCTCATGCACAGTGCAATTGGCTTTGTGCATGAGCCTCATTTCTTGCTTTTCTCATTCAATAATTGTAGGTTTGCACATATAAAGTACAAACCGATGTTATATAATAAATCATTCTGCTCAATTGTAATGTGGCCCTTGGTGCCGCGGCAGAAGGGTTTTGCATCGATAATTCTCTTCTCAACTCCGGTATAGCGGTTTCGAAGTACCCAAACCGATCCTACATTTACCACTATTAGTTAGTATAACATTAAGCATTACTTAATTGTAAGCTTAACTGAATTTGAAATTTTATATGGACAATTATTATTCAATTGAAGAAAAGTACCTGCAGGCTGTCGACGAACTTTCGTTCGGCGAAACGCCAAAGGGCCTTAATATATTAAACCAGATTATTGCCGATGAGCCATTTTTTGCAAGGGCGCATTACCAGTTAGGCATGATCCATTATTACAAGATCCAGGATTACCAAACCGCAGGTTATCATTTTAAAACCTGTATGGAGCTGGAGCCATCGTTCCCGGATAATTACACGCATTATCTTGATCTGGTGGTGTTTCTGGGTATGGAAAAATCGGTTTCAACTATTTCGACCCAGGCGCTAACCACGCCAGGCGTAAATAAAGCCCGCATTTTTGATTTGCTTGGTTTGTTTTACGAAAAGCAAAAAGACTGGAATAAAGCCTTAGGTTATTATCAGGAAGCTTTTATGGAAGTGACTGAAAAAGATGAGCGTAAAGATATTGAGGATAGCTTTAAAAGGGTACGCTCAAAAATGAAACAGAAACAGGCTTATACCTATTTCATCACCGAGTAAACTGGTTAGTTGTTAACCGGATAATCAAAGAATAGGCCCCTGACGAAGGGGCTTATTCTTTAATAAAAAATCCTAATTAATAACGTATGATTAAAGATACGCTATTATCGTAAGTTGTTGTTATACAGTATCGATACAATTTTTGTGAAAAATGTGTAAGGACTGTAAATTGTATTTTAATAACTAAATTGTCGTCTTTGTATATTGATCATGATTAGCCATGCCTAAATATTTAGTGAAACAATTGTTATTACTTGTAATTATAGCTGTAATTGTTTTCCTCTTCAAGTATCTGATAGCGTTGTATGCTGTTAACAGATGAATTTAAATACCGGGTAAATGCACTTCAGCCATCATACAGCGTGCACTGCCACCTCCGTTAGTTTCTATGGTGTTAATATCCGCATAAACCAATTTGCCATATTGCTGTAAGGTCGAACGCTGAGTATCGTTTAATGCGTTATATGCATTTTGCGACATCACGATCAGCGTTTCGCCGGCTTTGTTTTGTACCTCAAGCATATTACCCGCAAATTGGTTCATTTGCTCAAAGCTGATTTCAATAATTTCTTTATGCGATGATCTTAATGATTCGGCAACCGTTATCCTTTCATGAGGGTTAGGGATACTGTTTAAGCAGATCACGGCAAATTGGCTACCAATGCACATCAGCACATTAGTGTGGTAGATAGCCTTGCCTTTTTCATCCACCGCTTCAAAGCTTACGGACTGATAACCGGACTGCTCACAAAAATAGTTAAGCACTTCTTTATCCGTTCGGGGCGACAGGCAGGCGTAGGATATTTTATTATCTCTGTCAAGCACCATACTGCCGGTGCCTTCTAAAAAACGATGTTCATGTTCAAAGCGGCTCAGATCAATTACATGAGCAACTTTAAACTTGTCTTCCAGATCGGTTATGATATCCTCCCTGCGTTCAAGCCTCCGGTTTTCGGCCTGCATAGGGTATAGGAAAATGCCACCATCACTATGAAAAGATACCCAGTTGTTCGGAAATATAGAGTCGGGCGTATAGGGTTGCGGCGTATCATCTATTACGGTAACATCCACTCCGTTATGGCGCAAAATATTAACCATACCGTTAAATTCAGTCAATGCCTTTTCCTGTACCCCATTTTTTTCGGCATTAGGGTTCTGGAAAGCATTGCTTGCAGCGGTTTCTTCATTAAACCCGAAATTAACCGGGCGAATCATTAATATATGTGATGTTGATTGACTCATTGTATTTTGTCATTATTTCATTGTTCATTGAGTCATTTTTAATTACAATAAATCATGCTAAATGATGACTCAATGACCAAATGACTCAATGATATTCTAAAGAACTTTATCTCTTAATATTGGCATGCTCATGCAATGGAAACCACCGCGGGCACGGGAAAGTTCGGCCGAAGGCATTAAAATTAACGTATTGGTCAGGCTTTGCGGATCCAGTTCGTTGTTCTCAAATTTCTGGATCAATTCGGCTACCCTGATTACGTCAAAGCCGCCTTCTTTAAATGCTTCTACTGTTTTATCGTTACGATCGTAGCCTACAACTACGCCTTCTTTTAGTGCCAGCAGATTACAGGAGTCTGTCCACTGCTCGCGGGCGTCAAAGGGGAAAGTATTATTGCCAGAGTAAATGAATTTAGTTTTTACGCCGCTTTTAAGGTCGTTTTCGCTGATATCGGCAAGCAGGTCTTCAATACAGCTAAACAGTTTTGGTTTTTCATCTTTTGCAAACTGAACAATTTCCGGCCGCTCTTTCTGTTTTTTATCGGCGAACCATGATATCGGTTCTCTTTCTTCAATAGGGGCTTCGGCTATGGCAAGCGAACGAAGCAGTACCCAGGTATCGCGTTTAACTTGCGTAAAAACGGTGTCGATATGCATGTAATCGCGCTTGTTCGGGATTTTTACGATGGTTACCTTTTTTACCACATCGTGTTCAAAAAGCAGCCTGATAGCTTCATTGGCCCCGCTTACAGAAGTGCGTTCGCTGCATCCAATCACCAAGTGGTCCGGGCTTACCATCATCACGTCGCCGCCCTCTAAAGTGGTGCGACCTTCAGCGTCTTCGCCAGGGCGTAAAAAATGCTGGGCTGTTTCCGGGATCTCTAAAATATTATCACGGTAAGCTTCAAAAAGCGGGTGATTGAAAAATATATACCGCATTAGCAAGGTTTCGCGGAAGCGGGCTTTTTTTGCCGGTTTGTTAAGCAGCATGTGGTTGTTTACGGCTATCCCCAAATCCCGCGAGAAAATGAGGTTAGGAATAGGGGCAAAGATCATTTCCTCGGTTGTTAACGAGCCTGAGATAAAGATCTTGGCCAGTTCAACCGGATCGGTATTCGTAAGCTGTTGCTGTAACCGGTAGTTGCAGCTTTCAACTGCGCATACAGAAGCCACCAGCTTTTTGCGGATGTCTGACTGCTGTAAAATATCAGCCAATAGCGTTTGAATTTCGATAACTTTATCTGAAGAGTGGAAGCCTGCGTTATCCGGTTTAAAAAACGAACGGTGAGCGTTTTCGTCGTCAATTTGCTGCAGTTTACCTTTTATCTTTTCAGGATCGAGAAAATAGAGCAGCAGTTTTACATAGTAATCGTACTCGTTCCTGCGTACCGTATCCAGATGAATTATATCTTCAAAAAGCCAGTCCTGTGCTTTTGAGGGTACAACTTTGCCCAAGCCGCTATCCGGGCTATGAATAAGCAGTGTGCGAAGCGTGCCAATTTCGGAAGTTACATCTATTTTAAAATCGGAGTTGGTTATTGTCATAAAGCACTATAATCGTACACAAATCTATCAGAAATTAAATTACAAAACGGGGAACCGGCAGTAAATTTAGGTAACGCTTAAATGAGCATAAAAGTTGTCATAGCTAATAGCGATGTTATCTGATCCATTATAAAATCAACCTATGAAAGTAACCTAAATAGTCTTAATTTTATTTCTATCACCTAACCTGTTATTACCTGCCTATGCCAAAGTCTCTTTTCCTGCATGTTTTTAACTATTTATTGTGCTTTGTGTTAGGGCTTCTGAGCTCAGTGCAGCTTTTTGCCCAGGAGTCGCCGAGGGCATTTATCAATAAGGTCATGTCAACAGCCGATACTTTTGCAAGGGGCAAGGCTATCGAAAAAATATACCTGCAAACTAATAAGCCTAACTACGAAGTTGGTGATACGCTATGGTTTAAAGGCTATTTACTTGAAGAACCAACCCTGCATGCCGCGGCTAAAAGCGGTATTTTATATGTTGAATTGTCCAACGACAGTAACCGGGTTATAAAACGTGTTATGATGCCGCTTTTTGGAGGGCTGGCTTTTGGCAATATAGCATTAAGCGAAAAGGAAATACTGCAGGGCGGCTATTTTTTACGCGCGTATACTAACTGGATGCGCAACTTTGGCGAATCATACGTTTTCAAAAAGCATTTTTACATAGGTAACGCGGTCAGCAACGCCTGGCTGGTAAATTATATGGCATCAACACAAAAAAGTGCCGATAAGGAAAAAGTGCAGCTCAATTTACGCGTTACTAAATTTGACACTTTTCCTGTTGGCGTTCGTGAAATGCAGCTGCGTTTAACAGACGGCAAACGGACTTTGCTTAAAAACAACGTCAGCACAGATCTTGACGGCATTATCGCCGCGAATTTTGATCTGCCCGAAAAAGCCAACGCTGCAAATTTATCGATAACAATGCAGGACCTCCGGAAAGGAGAAGATAACCGGCGGCTGGTAATGCCGCTGATCCTCAATCGTCCCGATCATATCGACCTGCAATTTATGCCCGAAGGTGGCGAACTTGTAGCGGGATTGCCTGCGCGGATTGCTTTTAAAGCCCTAAATGAAGATGGTTACGGAGTTAATATCTCGGGGAAGATTTATAACAGTAAGCAACAGGAAATGGCTGCTTTTATCGCTGCACACAAAGGCATGGGGGTATTTAACCTGCTACCGCAACAGGATGAAATTTATACGGCAAAAATTAAATTGCCTGACGGCTCATTTAAGACATTCGCTTTACCTGCTGTAAAAAGCTCGGGCATTACATTACAGGTTAATAGTCCCTTAAATACCGATTCGGTAGAGGTTTTGTTGAATGCGACTCCTGATGTTATTGCCGCAGGTAATGTTTATTACCTGTTAGGACAAACTCATGGTTTAGTTGCATACGGGGCTTCATTGCATTTTAAAAACGGGGGAGTTAGGTTACAGGCAGGTAGAAATCTTTTCCCCAATGGTATTCTTCGTTTTTTATTGATTGGCGCCGATAAAAAGCTACTCAACGAACGGAAGGTATTTATTGACCATAATGATAATCTTAAGATTGGTGTTAGCAGTAATAATACAATTTATGCCCAGCGTGATAGTGTTATCGTTGATATTGAAGTTAAGGGTGTTAGTGGTAACCCGGTGCAGGGAAGTTTTTCAATGGCGGTAACAGACAACGCGCAGGTAAAAACAGATAGCGTTGCTAACGGTACAATAAAGAGTTATATGCTGCTAACATCTGATCTGAAAGGTACCATTGAAGAACCTGGGTATTATGATGCAGCCGGAAAGGACGCGCGAAAATGGCAACATTTAGATCAGTTACTCTTAACCCAAGGCTGGGTTGGATATGATTGGAAGGAACTCAGGGCACCCGCGACATCGCCCGTTTATACTGCAGAGAAGCAATTTTTAATAACCGGCCATGTAACCAATATGTTTAATAAGCCGGTTGCCAATTCGGGAGTAACCTTGTTTTCAAAAAAGCCAATGATTGTTACCGACACCGTGACCAATAAGCAGGGCGAATTTATATTTAAGGATATTTTTCCGGCAGATACGGCCGTATTTTTTATCCAGGCACGAAACAAAAAAGGCAAAAGTTTTAATGTGGGTATCGAGATGGATGAGTTTAAACCACCCGTATTTGCCGCAGTGAATGACCGCGCAACGCCCTGGTTCCTTAACATTGATACGAATAGTATGCTAAGGGTTAAAAAGCAATTGAGTTTAAAAGATGAGATGACTAAAATTACCGGAGGCAATGTATTAAAGGAAGTGGTGGTAAAAGATAAACGCATCATTAAAGATTCCAAAAACCTGAATGGTCCGGGTGAAGCGGATTTGATTATTGATGAAGAAACGCTTCAGAAAGCAAGCCGCACATCGCTTGGCGATCTGATTACTAAAAATGTAAAAGGCTTTAATTTGTATACCGATAAAACCGGTTTATCCTATTATAGGCTAAATACCATGGCCTTGCATTTGATTATTGATGGTATGGATATTGAGTTTTTTAAGCCCGAAACTCTTTCTCCGTATTTATATTTTAAAGAGTACCTTGACTATTACGATGCGGAGGAAATTAAGGGCATAGAGGTGATGAAAAGTATGAGAAATACTTTTAGCTACACTCGTCGGTACATTAAGAATCCTATGGCAGAGCCAGACGAAAATGCTTTTATTGAGATAACAACACGCGGTGGTCGCGGGCCTTTTGTTAAGAAAGCTGTGGGTACTTATGTTTATCGTCCCATGTCTTTTTCTATGCCTGTGCAGTTTTATGCTCCTAAATATAAGCCTGCCTCAACCGCGGATATGACCGATATCCGTTCTACAGTGCACTGGGCGCCGCACATCGTTACTGATAAAGAGGGTAAAGCCAGGGTAAGCTTTTATACTGCCGATAATCCTGGGGATTATACCTATATTATTGAAGGAACCGACCTGGAGGGCAGTTTTGGTGTTAAGCGAGGTACCCTGACTGTAAAGAAGAGTAACCTTAATCAGTAATTGCCTGGTATGTGTTCCTTTCCATGCTGATGTTTAACCTTTGAAGCATAGCCTTCATGTCAAAACCCCGCTGTTGATATAACTGCTGAACCGCTTCTTTGGCTTTTTGTAAAACATCCTCGTTTTGCCAGATGGCTGTTGTGATGCAGATGAGGTTACCTTGCTCGTCATGACGTTCATAGACCCTGTCTTCAATAAAGCCGTCGAGCGTTTTTATAAAGTCGCGGTTAATCTTCATCCGTTCCTTAAATTCATGCTGTGCTGTTGCCGGAACAATAAATTGATCGATGAATATCTGTTTCATGATTATCCTTATTTTTCTTCAAAAATCCGGACAATTGGGGCTTAATACTTGTAAAAAATCATTGATTTACCAGGCCCTCGGCACTTTAAAAAAATCGGCAGGGCTTAAGCCGGTAAACAGTTTAAATTCTTTGTTAAAATGGGGCTGGTCAAAATATCCTGCATCCAACGCTATTTGTGTAAGTGAAGCATCCGGCACCTTGCTGTCAACTATTGATTTGATTTTAATAATACTGGCAAACTGTTTTGGCGAGGTTCCTACTACCCGCCTGAACCGTTTTTCAAATGCGTCCTGGCTGATATAATGCGCATCAGCGAGTTCCCTGATCCTTATCTGCCCCTTTGACAAACGAATTTTTTGAAGGGCGGATATAACCAGTTGATCTTGCTTGTGGTTTTGGATCTGTTGAATTAGGAATTGATCGGCTATAATAGCCCGTTGTTGGTTCCCATCTGCTTCGGCAAGTTGTTCCTCAAGTAAGTTTAATTTATCCGGAGTAATGAAATTATCGAGCGGCACACTCGCCTCAAATAATTCGTGAAGGGGGTGTTTAAAAAATGCTGCTGCCCCGGCTGCTTTAAATAAAATAAGCATGTTACCTGTGGCAGAACCGTAGTTGATTAACCGGGGCGATTTCTTTAACCCTGTAATTAGTGAGGAGGGAAGTTGATTGGTGTTTAATCCGGTTACATCATTGATATTTCCGCTGTACCTGATCGCCATAACTAAAGATGTATCCGGCAAAATGCGGTTGATAACGTTGCCGGTTGTTTCAACAAACACGTATTGCCTTATAAATGGCTTTAAAATTTCGCCCGGTGCAAAGCGTTCAATATGCATTTAACTAAGATACAGGAATTTGTTTGTCTAATACTTTCACAATCGATTGTAATAATTTTTTGCAGTTAATGCTTTTTTAATCTTTTATTAAGTTGCAGTAATTTATTTGCATCATCAATTAACCGATAAGTACGGGCACATATATCCCGTTAATATAAACCTATGAATACAAAAAAAGTTGGGCTGATACTTACAACGCTCATCATTGCTTTTACTACATTTTGCTATGCACAATCAGCAGTTAACCCGCAATTGGATCATTACAATGTTGAGTGGGATGAGCCCGGCCCAACGTCGGCACAGTCAATGCCATTAGGTAATGGAGATATAGGCCTCAACGTATGGTTTGAAAAAAATGGCGACCTGGTTTTTTATATCAGTAAAACCGATGCCTGGGGCGGCGAGCTTGATGCCGAAAAAGATGATTGGATGAAGCAGGGTGGGGTATTAATGAAACTGGGTGCTGTAAGGGTATCGGTAAATCCTAATCCTTTAAAAAACAACGCGCCGTTTAAACAGATTTTAAAGCTCCGTAACGGCGAGATCTGGGCGCAGGCCGGTGAAGGAAAATCATCCGTTCAGTACAGGATCTGGGTTGATGCCAATCATCCGGTTATCCGGGTAGAAACTAAAAGCGCTACCACCGCTGCTGTTAACGTAAAGCTGGAGAACTGGCGTGCCGGTAAAACAGATACCGTGATTAGCGGACAAAAGAACCGGATAGCCTGGTACCATCATAATTCGCCAACTACCGATCCGCATTTAGCTAATCTTACTTTTGGCGCAATAATTAAGGGAGCAGGTTTATTAAACCAGGATGATGTTACCTTAAAGTCGGGTAAAGTAACATCGCAGGTAATTTCTATTTATCCTTTAACCGTAGTTGCCGGGAGCGGTAAGCAATGGCTTGGTAAACTGGAACCCAAAGTAAACGCTGTTGATCAGTTAAACCTCGAGCAAACCCGTTTGGCGCATCAAAAATGGTGGCAGCAGTTTTGGAACCGGAGCAATGTATTTGTAACCGGCGATGAACTGGCTGAAAAAGTTACACAGGGATATATCCTGCAACGCTTTGTGACCGCTTGTGCGGGAAGGGGCGCTTATCCCATTAAGTTCAATGGCTCCATTTTCGTAATAGATAATCAGGCGAAAAATGCCAACGCCGATTACCGGGCCTGGGGCGGACAATACTGGTTTCAAAATACCCGGCCAATGTACTGGCCACGCCTTATGGCCGGCGACTTTGACATGATGCTGCCGCTGTTCAGGATGTATGCCAATATTTTGCCCGCCAATGCCAAGCAGGTTAACGAGTTTTACAAACATGGCGGTGCTTACTTCGCCGAAACTGCGCCTTTTTGGGGTGGTTTAAACTATATGGGCCCCGAAGTGAAGGCTAATTACACCAATCATTATTTTACCCCTATACTGGAATTAAGCATGATGATGCTTGATTACTACGAATATACCGGCGATACCGGTTTTGCCAAAACAACGCTGTTGCCGGTTGCAAAGGCCGGGTTACAGTTTTTTGATGAACATTTTAAGCGGGATAGTACAGGTAAGCTGTTGCTTGATCCTGATAACTCGATAGAAATGTTTTGGAAGGTTCATAACCCCGCGCCGGATATTGCCGGATTACATGCCGTACTAAGCAGGGTGATAGCACTGCCGTCGACCATTGTGGATGAGCAGACAAAACAACACTGGCGTAAATTCTACGACGAATTGCCGCCTTTACCAACTGCCAATCATGATGGCAAAACGGTATTGTTGCCGTATACAGGTCCGCAAACGGCCAAATCTTTCAATAGTGAAAATCCCGAATTATATGCCATATATCCATTCAGGCTGTATGGTTTGGGCAAGCCCGGTTTGGACGTGGCGGTTAACACCTTCAACGCCCGTAAACAACGTTCTAAAGGTTGCTGGGTGCAGGATCCGATACAAGCGGCAATGATTGGCGATGCGGAAGTAGCTAAGGATTATACCAGTTTTGCCCTAACCCGCAAAGACCCTGTTTTGAAGTTTCCTGCGTTTTGGGATAAGGGTAACGATTACATGCCCGACGAAGACAACGGCGGTAATGGCGAGAATGGCCTGCAATTAATGCTGATGCAGGTTAACGACAAAAAGATCATGCTGCTGCCCGCCTGGCCCGCAGGTTGGAATGCCGATTTTAAATTGAATGCGCCTTACAAAACTACTGTTGAGGGTAAAGTAGTCGACGGGAAACTTACCAATCTGAAAGTTACGCCGGCCAGTCGCCTTGCAGATGTTATCGATATGACTAAAAAACGCTAAAATCATGAAGAGAATATTGATTATGTTGATTGCTTTTTGCCTGATCAACATCGCGAGCGCAACAACAAGAATAACCTGCATAGGCGCAAGTATCACGTATGGAGCTACCTTGCCCGATCCGGCTGCGCAATCGTACCCGGCACAGCTGCAAAAGCTTTTGGGTAAAAACTATTCGGTTAGCAACTTTGGGGTAAGCAGTGCTACACTTTTGCGCAAAGGCGATCTGTCGTATTGGAGTACAAAAGCCTATCAGGAGGCACTGCAAAGCAAACCCGATGTGGTATTTATTGATCTGGGAGGTAACGATGCCAAGCTCGTTAACCGGGTTCACCTGGATGAGTACGAAAAAGATTATCATGACTTGATCCGGTCATTTGCTCAATTGCCTTCGCATCCGCGTATTGTGTTGTTATTGCCTATTCCGTCCTTTCAGGTTGATACTAATCAGATTTATGATAAAGTAATTGTCAACAGCATCATCCCCAAACTCAGGAATGTGGCCAATGATGAACATTTAGAGGTAATTGATATGCACTCCATGTTTGTTAACCACGAAAGCTGGATGCCCGATAAAATTCACCCCAATTTGGAAGGCACAGCCATGACTGCCAAAAGGCTATATGATGTGGTTGTGCAGTCCCGTGATAAAAACTATGATATTTTTAACAACATGAATCAGCAGGTTAAGGAAAGCAATTTTTACGGCTACCCTTGTGCCGAATTTACTTTTGATAACCGCGATTGCAAAATTGTAAAACCAAAATGGGCGGCTAAAGGCCATCCATGGGTATGGCGCGCACGCTTTTGGGGGCATGAGCCGCAGACTGATATAGCGCTTTTAGAGCGGGGTTTTCATATTGTTTATTGTGATGTTGCCGAGCTATTGGGTAATAATGAGGCAATTGGCTACTGGAATGATTTTTATAAAATGCTGACTAACGCGGGCCTGGGTAAAAAAGCCGTGCTTGAAGGCATGAGCAGGGGAGGCATTTACATATACAACTGGGCTGCAGCCAATCCTGATAAGGTAGCCTGCACCTACGCCGACAATGCCTTGCTCGATTTGAAATATTGGCCCGATTCGGCAATTTTAAAAAAGGATTTCAATTTAACTTCGGCAAATCAGATAGGTTCATTGAAAGTAAGCCCTATTGATAAGGTGCAACAAATTGTAAAAGGTAAGTTCCCGATGCTGCATCTTTCTGCCGATGATGACGAGGCAGTCGATCCTTCAAAAAATACCCTGCTATTTGAGCAAAAGGTTAAAGCGCTCGGAGGTTCAATTGCTGTAATTCATAAGCCGGGCTTTAAACATCATCCACATAGTTTGCCAAATCCGGCACCTATAGTTGAGTTTATTTTGAAGGCGACAGGTTACGAAATTCCCTTTCCAAATTAATGTTAAATTATATTGTACACTAAGTATAAGTTCACTAACTTATTGAAGCTTAAACGGCTTGTTGTATCGGGGGATTATAATGTTATAATCCTTGAAATTAAACTGTAATTATTGTAATTTTAGCCAATCGAGCCAATTAAAAAGCACTGAATTTGGGCCTAAATTATAAATACCGAGCAGGGTACATGAGTTGTAATGCCTAAGGTGTACTTATCAACATGAGATTTTTTTTACCGGGGATAATTGTTACTGTTTTATTGAATTTTCTGTTCATGTCACCTGTCCGTGCGCAATCTTATGGGCTGGGGTTCTATAGTCATGAAGTTGTACAGGATAAGCGCACCGGGCTGGACCTTGGCTTGAAAAATCTATCTCCTAAAGATAAATTTGAGGTTTCGTTTGATCTGTCTTTCCTGCCAAACAGGGTTATTTACTTCGGTTATATTTTACGTCTGATAGGTGACGATAATCAAAATGTCGACTTAGTGTACGATAACCAGGCCAATACCAAGCACTTCAAGATCATTATTGGCGAACGCCTTTCTAAGATATCTTTCAATATTGATGATAAACTGCTTTTTGAACACTGGAACAATTTAAAGATCCAAATAGATTATAGAAACGATAAGATCACCGTTGTTTCCGGTAATCAGTCATTAAGTGAAACAGGTATTCATCTAAAAGCAAGTTCAAACTATAAGCTGCTTTTTGGCGCTAACGCTTATAAGCAGTTTCAAACCACTGATTTGCCGCCGTTTAAATTGCGCGATGTACGCGTACAGCAAAATACGGAGCAAATAGCCAACTGGCCGCTTAATGAGTGGGAGGGTAGCGTAGCCAACGAAACTGAAAACAAAAATAATGGTACAGTTAATAACCCGCTCTGGATCAAAGCACGGCACCGTAACTGGCAACTGGAAAGGGAATTTACGGTGCCCGGAGATGCCAGTTTGGCTTTTGATGCTGCAAACGAGGAGGTGTTTGTTGTCACTGCCGATTCATTGGTTACATATTCCATCAACAAAACGCCGCAGTTAAAAAGCAGGGCATATAGTTCCGGCCGTCAAATGCTGGTACCGGGCGACCAGGCCCTGTATGCCAATAACAAGCTTTATTACCTGTTTATGGATCAAACCGCTGTCGGCACATTTGATTTTGTTACCGGCAAGTGGGATAAGGGCTATAGTAATTTTGCAACCAATAACGGTCATCTCAATAAGTTTTTCAGCAAAACAGATACGGCTATTTATACTATAGGCGGATATGGGCAGCTGATTTACAAAGACAGTGTCCGCAGGTTTAGTCTTAATACTAAACAGTGGGAGAAGGTTAAATTTAAGGGAGATACTTTTACCCCGCGTTATTTGGCCGGGTTAGGTGCTAATACCACCGGCGATACGGTTTATGTAATTGGTGGTTATGGCAGTGCATCGGGGCAGCAGATTGTGAATCCGCGTAACTTGTATGATATGGTGCGCTACACGGTTAAGGACAGGACGTTTAAAAAGCTTTTCAATATCGACGTTAAAAACGAGGATTTTGTTTTCGCCAACTCGCTTGTCATCAACTCAAAAGATAAAAGCTATTATGGGTTAATTTTCCCGCAGCATAAATTCAATTCAAACCTGCAACTTATAAAAGGCTCGTTGGATAAACCAGCCTATGAAATGGTTGGCGATACCATTCCGTTTCAATTCCACGATGTAAGTGCCTATGCTGATTTGTATTATCTGCCACATAGCGCAAAATTTTTATCGGTAACCTTGTTTAAAGAAAACGACCACACCAGGGTTAAAGTTTATTCACTGCTTAGTCCGCCAGAGCCGGTTGTTACTAATATTTTGTCGGAGAGCCATATCGGATACTTACTGTGGATAGTTGGTGGCTGTGTTGTATGCTTAGGAATAGGAGCCGTTGTTGTTATTAACCACCGTAAAAAGGTAATCCTACAAGTATTGCCGGAGCCTCAAAAAGCTGTAGCTGAAACAACGACTGTTATTGAAACGCAGGAACAGAGTGTGCCTGAAATTAAAGAGGAAAATGAAAGCCGCCTGCATGCCAATAAGAATGCCATATTTTTATTTGGCGACCTGCAATTGTTTACGCCCGATGGCAACGAGATCACGAAGTACTTTACGCCTTTATTGAAAGAGCTGTTTTTGGTGATCCTGATGTATTCGGTGAAATTTGACAGGGGGGTAAGCTCGGAAAAACTAAATGAGATCCTTTGGTTTGATAAATCGGAAAAAAGCGCGCGTAATAACCGTTCAGTGAACATCGCCAAATTGAAATCCCTGTTGGATAAGATGGGCTATTGCCATCTATCTAAAGATACGGGCTATTGGAAAATTGAGATAGATTATAACGAAATTCAGGTTGATTATCATAATTACCTTAATATTGTATCTAACAAAAGCAAACTTAATAAGCAGAAGATAATCCAGCTTACACATATCACCCAGCGCGGTAATTTCCTATCGAATATAGAATACGAATGGCTCGATGTTTTTAAGTCGGAAGTATCAAATGAAATCACCGATTCATACATTCAGTTTGCAAATTCGATAAAGGTTACCGATGATCCTGAGTTTTTGATCAAGCTGGCTAATGATATCTTCTATTTCGACCCTGTGAATGAGGAAGCCATGATCCTGAAGTGTAAAGCACTCTCGCATATTGGTAAGCACTCATTAGCTAAAAACACGTTCGAGAATTTTAACAAGGAGTACAAAGCAATTTACGGCGAAGCTTTTGAACGCGATTTTCATTCAATTCTTGAATAAATCTGTTACAATTGATATTTATTGGATTAATTAATCAATTTTTAATGATTAATTAAGTTGTGCGAGCAATTTTGAGGCTATTACCAATTAATAAGCCCGACTGCTTGTATGTTGTGTGCGAACAGTCCATCAAACGGATAATGCCTTTGATGTTGTTATTGTTTAACTTTAAATGTCATTATATAAATTATTACCCATGCTAACCCCTTTCCCTCGGTTGTTAAAGCCGGCGTTTTTATCTGCAATAATTAGCATCAGCAGCTTGTGCGGCGGTGTAACCGTATCTGCTCAAACAAAAGACGAAGGCAATCTTCAATACATTGATCCGCATATAGGTAATGTAGGAGCGCTTCTTGAGCCTACGCGGCCTACAGCACATTTGCCTAACCAGATGATCAGGATGCTGCCTGTACGTCACGACTATATTGATGATCAGATTTCCAGCTTTCCGCTTAATGTGGTATCGCATAGGTTAGGGGAGGTGTTTTCGGTTAAACCGGATAATAGCGCGATTACCCCTGCTTCGTGGAATGAAAGAATGACCTATGATCATGATCTGGAAGTTACCCGTCCGTGGTATTATTCAACTTTCCTGATTGATAAGGACATCACCGTAGAGTTCGCGCCGGGTAAAAAGGTTGGAGATTATAAATTTACTTTTCCGGCTAAAAGTGCTGCTAAAAGCATTTTGTTTGGATTGTATAACGATGGGTTAGCCAATCTCACGTTCACAGGCGGTAATGAGCTAACCGGTTTTGAAACCTATCATGACGATATTAAAGTTTATGTATACGGTAAGTTTAATGCTAAAGGTGCCGCTGGTATAGTGAAGGATAACGCCCTGGTTAAACAAAGCACAGCCGATGGGAAAGACCTTAAATCATACATTACATTTGCCGCCGGTACTCCGGATGTAATAGAATTTAAGTACGCCATATCGTACGTGAGCCCTCAGCAGGCTAAACAAAACTTTAACGATGAATTTGGCAGTGCCGACTTTGAAACGCTCAAGCAGGCAGCTAAAGCTACATGGGCAAAAGTAGTTGGCCAGATTGAAACTGAAGGGGGGACTGTGGCACAGCGTCGCTCATTTTATACCGCTTTGTATCGTTGTAATGAGCGTATGGTTGATATTAACGAAGATGGTCATTACTATAGCGGATACGATAAAAAAGTCCACGACAGCAACCGTCCGTTTTATGTGGATGACTGGGTTTGGGATACTTATCTGGCCCTGCACCCGCTTCGCACTATCCTGAACCCAAAGCTGGAATCGGATATGTTGAACTCGTATGTTAACCAGTATGAGCAAAGCGGCTGGATGCCAACCTTCCCTGTATTGTTTGGTGATAACCCTTGTATGAATGGCTTCCATTCTACAGTAATGTTTCTGGATGATTACCGCAAAGGTATCCGTGGTTTTGATGTTGATAAGGCTTATGAAGGTATCCTTAAAAATGCAAACGAAGCCACCATGCTGCCATGGGAAAACGGCCCTAAATGCGAGCTGGATGACTTTTATCATACCAACGGATATTTCCCAGCTTTGAAAAAAGGAGAAAAGGAAACTGTAAGCCTGGTGCATGGTTTTGAAAAACGGCAGGCCGTGGCCGTAACCCTTGGCGGCAGTTATGACGATTGGGCGGTTGGCCAGTTAGCGGGTGAATTGAAAAAAACAGCCGACGAGCAAACCTTTGCTAAACGCGCGCTCAACTACAAAAACCTTTGGAATAATGATAAGCAAATGTTTATCCCTAAAGACAAGGATGGCAACTGGATTGATATCGATCCTAAGTTTGACGGCGGTTTAGGCGGTCGCGAGTTTTACGACGAAAACAATGGCTGGACTTACCTGTGGCAGGTACAGCATGATATTCCTGGATTGGCAAACCTCATGGGCGGACAAGACAAATTCCAGGCCCGTTTGGATCAGTTGTTCCGCGAAAGCCTCGATAGAAGCAAATACCAGTTCTGGGCAAAATTTCCTGATGCAACGGGTTTAGTTGGCCAGTATTCGATGGGTAATGAGCCAAGTTTCCATATCCCGTACCTGTACAACTTTGCAGGCGCGCCGTGGAAAACGCAAAAGCGTGTAAGGTTCCTGCTTGATGTTTGGTATAAGGATAATATTTTCGGTATTCCCGGTGATGAAGATGGTGGCGGTATGTCGGCCTTTGTGGTATTCTCGTCAATGGGCTTTTACCCGATTACACCAGGAAAGCCAGTATATACCATCGGCAGCCCGGTTTTCAGCAAGGTTACCATCAACCTGCAAAATCGTAAGCAGTTTAAACTGGTAGCTAACAATTGCTCGGTAGTAAACAAATATATCCAAAGCGCTAAGTTTAACGGCCAGGTGCTTAACAAGCCGCTCTTTACCCATGAGCAACTGATGGCAGGCGGTACGCTTGAACTGGAAATGGGACCAAAACCAAATAAAAACTGGGGCATCTGATCTAAGTAAAAAATCAACACATATTAAAATTCTATCCTGATGAAAAAATACGTTTTTAGCATCTTGCTGCTACTGCTATGCGCTGTTGCCAACGCGCAGTTGAGGCACAGTAAAACATCGGCATTTAAAAGTTATAAAGGTTTGGTGATGGCCGGTTACCAGGGATGGTTCAACGCGCCCGGCGACGGCGGCAATCGTTGGTGGAACCATTATGTTTCGCATGGCAAGTTTGAGCCCGGTTATACCAATATCGACCTGTGGCCCGATGTAAGTGAATATCCCAAAACCTATAAATCGCCACTTAAACTGGCCGATGGCAGCGACGCTTACCTGTACAGCTCGTACGATGCTTCATCAACCGAAACACATTTTAAATGGATGCAACAATATGGCGTCGATGGCGTTTTTGTACAGCGCTTTATTGGTGATGTGCAGCGTGGAGCCGGTAAGCATCATAATGATGTGGTTTTGGGCAACGCCCTGAAATATGCACAGAAATACCATAGGGCTATTACGGTAATGTATGATCTGTCGGGTATGAACGCAGGCGGCGATTCGCTGGTGATCAAGGATTGGAAACACCTTGTCGACAGTATGAAAGTAACTAACCGGGGCAATAACCAAACATGGTTGTATCACAATGGCAAACCCCTGGTAGCTGTATGGGGGATAGGTTTTAATGACCACCGCCGTTATGGTTTAACTGAAGGTGAAAAGATCATCGATTTTTTAAAGAATGACCCTGTATATGGAGGCTGTGCCATTTTGCTTGGTGTGCCTACCTATTGGCGCGACTTTGGCAACGACACTGAGAATGATCCGCATCTGCATGATCTGCTGCGTAAGGTTGATATTGTTCACCCCTGGTTTGTGGGCCGCTTTAATGAAGAAGCTTATCCAGCCTTTCAGCACCGTATTGCCGAGGATATTGCCTGGTGTAAGGAAAATAAAGTTGATTATGTACCTACCGTGTTTCCAGGCTTTAGCTGGCACAACATGAACCCTCGTGCTAAGCAAAACCAGATTCCGCGCAACCGTGGCCATTTTTATTGGAAACAGATAAACGGTGCCATCAACAGCGGCGCCGAAATGCTGTACGTAGCCATGTTTGATGAAGTTGATGAGGGCACGGCTATCCTCAAAGTATCAAAAAATCCGCCGGTAGGCTTAAGTACATTCGTAACGTTTGAGGACGATATCCCTAATGATTATTACTTGTACTTAACAGGTTATGCCGCTAAAATGCTCCGGAAGCAAGTGCCTTTAACAGCCGACGTGCCACCGCCGGTAAAAAAATAGCGTTATAAAGCTCTTTCATCAAATTTAATTGACATTAATGGCGGATAAGCCCTGCCGTTAATGTTTTATTAATCACTTATTAGTTTCCAGGTATAGTTTTAGCCTTCGATAAGCCGGACTGGATTTGTTTGTTAAAATAAACAATCGATTGTGCGGCAAGTAATAACCCAACCAATTATAACTTATTTATGAAGCAAAAGAACGCCTATATATCGGTTCTTTTAGTAACGATTTTTTGTTCATTTAATACCCCTAAACCTACTGCCAAGCTTCCGTATAAAGACGCGTCGCTGCCGGTTGAAAAGCGTGTAGCCGATTTACTTGGCCGAATGACAACCGCCGAAAAGATCCGCCAGTTGGATATGTACTGGGGCCACGAGGTTGCAAATATGCAAGGACATGACGCGGTTTCCATGTCGGATAGTGCCCGCATCAATATTGGCACAGAAGGCATCGGTTCGGTTCATGACCTGTATCCTTTAACTGCCGACGTAAGCAATCAGATCCAACGATATGCTGTGGAGAAAACGCGACTTGGCATTCCAGTGCTTTTTATTGAAGAAGGTCTGCACGGTTATGAGGGGCTGGGCAGTACAACTTTCCCGAGTCCGCTGGCACTGGCCGGTGCCTGGGATACTACCAATGTGCATAAGGCCGGCCGTATCATAGCAACAGAAATGCGTGCCCATGGTGTGGCGATGGTGTTAGGCCCGGTACTTTGTCTTCCGCGCGATCCACGTTGGGGCCGTGTTGAAGAAACCTATGGCGAAGATCCATTTTTATCGGCAGCCAATGGCGTAGCTATGGTGAAAGGTTTGCAAGGCAATAAATTGAGCGATCATAATGCGGTGCTATCAGAGCCAAAGCATTTTGCTGTACACGGCATTCCGGAAGCTGGCAGCAATACAGCTCCGGTTAATATGGGCGAACGTGAAGCCCGCTCATCTTTTTTATATGTATTTGAAAAGGCTGTAAGTGAAGGCGGCGCGATGGGTATGATGGCAGCTTATAGTGAAATAGACGGTATCCCATGTGTAGATAACAAATGGTTGTTGAAAGATGTGCTGCGTGGCGAATGGGGTTTTAAGGGTTTTGTGCTGTCGGACCTCGGGGCTATTAAGATGTCGCTTAACAATCACCAGATAGCAACCGACGCGGCCGATGCCCTGGCACAAACTTTTACTGCCGGGATGGATATGCAGTTTTATGATTTTCCGCATGTGCCTTTCCATGAGGCTATGAACAAGGCGCTGGTAAGCAAAAAACTGTCCTTGGCAGATCTGAACCGCGCTGTATCAAACGTGCTGCGGGTAAAGTTTATGCTGGGTTTGTTTGATCATCCTTATATCGACACCGATCTGCTCAAAAAAGTAAACCATACAGAAGAAAGCCGCGCCGTCGCCCTTAAACTTGCACAGGAAGGGATCAGTCTGCTTAAGAATGATAATAATATATTGCCGCTTGGGCCTAATGTGCATTCGGTGGCGGTTGTCGGGCCGCTGGCCGAAAGCACATACCTGGGCGGTTACGCCAATAAGATGGGCAAAGGTGTAGCCATATTAGATGCTTTGAAGCAAAAGGCCGGTAATAACCTGGATATTAAATTTGAAACGGGCTATACAGCTGATACCTCTGCCGCAAAGCAAAATGAATATCTTCAGAAAGCAACCAATACGGTTAAGCAATCGGATGTAGCCGTAGTTGTTTTGGGCGAGGATATCAACGAGGTAGGCGAGGGGAAAGACCGGGCTAACCTCGATCTTAACAAACAACAAAGCCATCTTATTGAAGAGATTTATAAAACCGGGAAACCAACTGTAGTGGTTTTGTTTAATGGCAGGCCATTGTGCATTAATTGGGTTGCCAAAAAGATCCCCGCCATTGTTGAATCCTGGTTTCTGGGTGAAACCGGTGGGTTGGCCATAGCCGATGTGTTATTGGGTAAAGTAAATCCGTCAGGCAAATTACCAATGACTTTCCCAAGATCGGTAGGGCAAGTGCCTTTTTATTACGATCATAAGCCAACCTCAAGGCACGTGTATGTTGATCAGGATACTTCGGCGCTGTTTCCATTCGGGCATGGCTTAAGCTATACCTCATTTGAGTATTCAAACTTGAAAATCGCCCAGTCACAAATCCCGCTTAATGGTTCCGCAAACGTTAGCGTTACTGTTAAAAATACCGGTAAGGTTGAAGGTGAAGAAGTAGTGCAGCTTTATCTACGCGATGTTATAGCCAGTGTAACTACCCCGGTAAAATCACTCAAAGGTTTTAAAAGGATCAGCCTTAAACCGGGTGAAAGTGGTACTGTTCAATTTAAAATAGACAACAAGGAACTGATGCTTTGGAACCGCCAGATGAAACAGGTTGTTGAACCAGGCGAATTTAAAGTGATGGTTGGCAGCTCATCTGAGGATATCAGGCTGAGAAGGAGTTTTTATGTGAAATAATGTCAGAATCTGAATTTTCAGGATTTTAGAATTTTCAGAATATAAATCACTGAAAATTCTGATCAAAGATATCCCGGAGCATTCCAAACATGAATCCGGGTTTAGTTGATGATTACCATGATATTTTGGTAACCGGTGCGTCTGAGGTGAGATACAGACGCACCTTTTTATTTTATAAGTTGTTAAAGAAAAACAAAAGTGTAACCAAAAGTGTGGGAAAGTGCGATTCCCCTCTTGAGAGGGGTGGAGGGGTGTGTTTAACCACTTGTAATGAATGCTGATGAAACACACCCCTGCAATCACTCGTGTCCCACCGCGCCCCCTCTCAAGAGGGGATTGGAAAAATATTAATATTTAAGCACTTAGTTTGATAATAAACTTCGCTTTGAGGGGCATCCGGGAGCCTATTACAACTCCTTCAAAAAACCAAGCAAGGCTATAGCAACGCCGGCCAATACGGCTATCATCTTGCGCATATTAAAACGATGATCGGCACTTGATTCAAAAAGTATTGTAGTTGAAATATGCAGGAAGATCCCGATAACCACACCCATGATCCGGTTAAAATAATGTTGCAGGTTGCCGATGTTCCCGGTGCTTAAGGCATCGCTGAAAAAATATCCGGCTGGTGCCATAACCGCAAATACTGCCACAAAAAATATCGTTTTGTTTTTACCTTGTTTGTTGGTAAGCAGCACGGTAGCTAAGGCAAACGCGGCCGGGATATGATGTAAGGCAATACCATAAACCAATTGGTCCTGGTTGCCTTGCGCAAGCGGCATTCCTTCTAAAAATGCATGCAGGCAAAGGCTGATCATAATACCTATTGGAAAAACAGCCAGATCATGCGGATGTTTATGCATGTGGCCGTGCTCTATCCCGTCTGAAAATTGCTCAAGCACAATCTGGAACAGAAAGCCTACAAGAATAAATACTCCTACATAGTTGTCATTGCCATGATAGGCGTCGGGGATCAGGTGTAATACGGTAATCCCAAACAAATAAGCCCCGCTGAATGATAATACCAGTTTCAGCGTTTTGTGGTTATCGCCTTTAAATAAAAATACAGAAGTACCGCCAAAAAAGGCAGCAAAAAATAGCAGCAGAATTTTCCAATATCCCATTAAAAGGCAGGTTGTAATTTTTTAAACAATAATGAAAGTAGCCATCCAACAAGGGCGCCGTAAAGGGCACCACACAGCACATCTATCGGGAAGTGCACACCCACGTATACTTGGGCAAAGCAGATGCTCCCTGCCCATAAAACGGCCCAAAGCCAAATCCTTTTCCATTTACGGCCTAATACAAAACATAAAAATATGGCCATGGCAAAATGGTCGGTGGCATGTGTTGAGGGAAAGCTGTAGCCTGTACCACAAGGCACGCGGCTAACATCGGTAACCGATACAATAGGGTCGCGGCAGGGGCGAAGGCGTTGTACGGTATGTTTTATAAGCACTCCGCTGGTAAAATCAGCTATACCTGCCGATGCGGCCAGTAATACGATAATGATAGCGCCGATTTTTCTGTATCGCCATAAACAAAAAGCGATAATGAAAATATACAGCGGGATCCAGAATTTCGGATTGCGCAACAATGGCATGATCCAATCGAAAAACGAATTGGACAGGTCGTGGTTAATGAAATAAAATAAATGCCGGTCGAGATTTAAAAGATAGTCGGGCATTGTTTTTACTATAGATGCTTGTTTGCTTAATTTTCAAAGTTATCAAATCAGTTAAAAAAACCTTCAGACTTTTAATACTTAGGTCGCGTATTATCCCGTTAAGCATAAAATAATGCGCAGGAATGACAATTGAACTAACGCTATGCCGTATTAATAAACAGTAAATTAGTGTGCAAGCGTTTGCGCAATTACTTAAAACAATATCATTTGTATCTTATATTTTTTACTTTTACCACACCAAAAACATCGCATTTTGACTTTAATTAAATCTATTTCAGGTATACGCGGCACTATAGGTGGCGCTGTTGGCGACGGTTTAACACCGCTTGATATTGTAAAATTTACTTCGGCCTATGGTTCATGGGCTGTGAAAAAATCAGGAATTAAAAAGATTGTAGTAGGCCGTGACGCCCGTTTATCGGGTGAAATGGTGAATAACCTGGTTATTGGTACGCTACAAGGCTTAGGCATTGACGTTATTGATCTTGGTTTATCAACTACGCCTACTGTTGAGGTTGCCGTTACCGGCGAAAAGGCAGCCGGTGGTATCATTCTTACTGCAAGCCATAATCCTAAACAATGGAACGCGCTTAAGCTGCTTAATGCCGATGGCGAGTTCATTAGTGATGCCGATGGTAAAGAAGTATTGACCATTGCAGAGTATAGCGATTTTATATATGCCGATGTAAATGATCTGGGTAAAGTTACCCATGATGATACCTGGCTGCAAAAACACGTTGACCAGGTATTGGCTTTGCCATTGGTTGATGTTGAGGCTATCAAAAAAGCCGACTTTAAAGTAGTAATAGATTGCGTGAACTCTACGGGTGGCATCTTTGTGCCTGCCTTGCTGAAAGCTTTAGGCGTTGAAACTGTTCACGAATTATACTGTGAGCCTGATGGCAATTTCCCGCACAACCCAGAGCCGCTTCCCGAAAACCTGATAGCGCTATCAAAAGAAGTTGTAAGCAAAAGGGCAGATTTAGGTATAGCAGTTGACCCGGATGTTGACCGCCTTTGCTTCGTTTGCGAAGATGGTAATATGTTTGGCGAAGAATATACACTGGTTGCCGTGGCTGACTATGTTTTGAAAAACAATGTTGGTAACACCGTTTCCAATCTTTCATCAACCCGTGCCTTGCGCGATGTTACTGAAAAAGCAGGTGGCGAATACCATGCCGCGGCAGTAGGAGAGGTAAATGTGGTGAACCAGATGAAGGCGGTTAACGCGGTTATTGGTGGCGAGGGTAACGGCGGGGTTATTTATCCCGAATCGCATTACGGTCGTGACGCTTTAGTTGGCATAGCCTTGTTTTTAACCCACCTGGCTAAGTATGGCAAGTCGGTTTCAAGCCTGCGTGCGTCATACCCGGGTTATTTTATTTCAAAAAATAAGATCACTTTAACGCCCGAAATGGACATAGATGCCCTTTTGAGCAGGGTGGAAGAAAAATATATCAAGCAGCCTCATTCAACAATAGACGGCTTGAAAATAGAATTTGATAAAGAATGGGTACATTTGCGGAGGTCAAACACCGAGCCCATTATCAGGATATACTCCGAAGGCAATTCTGAAACCGTGGCGAACGGTTTGGCCAATAAGATCATCGCTGATATTAAGGAGATCTTACAACTGAAAGGTTAATTTTTACTGGTATTAAAAAATAACAGGCAACCGGCGGTATTTTCCGTTGGTTGCTTGCCTATATAATAATATCGGGCATGTGTTTTAAAGTTACTGATCCATTAATTTATAAATTTTAAAAGAATGCGCGTTTATTTTGATAATGCCGCCACTACACCGCTTGACCCTGACGTGATGAAGGAGATGTACAAGGTGATGGAGAGCCAATTTGGTAATCCCTCATCAATACATGCCCACGGCAGGGAAGCCCGTACTTTGATTGAGCGTTCGCGTAAAACGATTGCCGGTTTACTGCATACTTCGCCAGCCGAAATCTTTTTTACATCAAGCGGTACCGAGGCTGATAATACAGCCATCAGGTGCGGTATCATTGATCACAAAATTACCCACGCCATCACCAGCCCAACCGAGCATCACGCAGTGCTCCATACGCTGGAAGCCATGGAAAAGTCGGGTGTTATTAAATTGAGCCTGGTAAACATCGACAGCAAGGGTGTTATTGATTATGATCACCTGGAAACATTATTGAAAGAAAATGAACGCAGTTTTGTTTCATTAATGCATGCCAACAATGAAATAGGTACATTATCGGATATGGAACGCATTGGTGATCTGTGCGAAACTTATAACGCCATTTACCATTGCGATACTGTGCAAACCATGGGACATTATCAGCATGACCTGAGCAAGCTTAAAGCTCATTTCCTGGTGTGCGCAGCTCACAAGTTACATGGTCCTAAAGGTGTGGGTTTTCTGCACATCAACCATAAAATAAAGATAAAACCATTTATTTATGGCGGAGCGCAGGAACGCAACATGCGCGGCGGTACCGAAAATATTTACGGCATAGTTGGTTTAGCTAAATCGCTTGAATTGGCTTACAGCGAAATGGAGCAGCACCAAAATCATATCCAGGGTTTAAAATCGTATATGATGGAACAATTGATTGCCCATGTTCCGGGTGTAAGCTTTAATGGGGAAACTGATGCTGAAAAAAGTTTATATACAGTATTGAACGTTTCATTCCCCGAAATGGAAATGAGCGATATGTTGTTATTTAACCTTGATATCGCCGGTATTTCTGCTTCGGGCGGAAGTGCATGCAGTTCAGGTAGCGATATCGGTTCGCATGTGTTAACAGCTATCGGTGCCAGCTCATCAAGGCCATCGGTACGTTTCTCATTTTCAAAATATAACACTAAAGAAGAGGTTGATTTTGTAGTAGCCAAAGTTCGTGAACTTTGTGCTGTGAATGTGTAAGCTTAAAAGTAATTTATAAAAAAGCCTTAAGAATTGATTTCTTAAGGCTTTTTCTTTGGTGTTAAAACTCGTCATTGCGAGGTACGAAGCAATCGCGAACTATACAAGGTAGACCTGCTTATTGGGGATTGCTTCGTACCTCGCAATGACGTTTTATAGATGTCTTTAAAAAAGCTACAATTCCTTTCTCAACCTTGCTACCGGGATATTCATTTGCTCACGGTATTTAGCTACGGTGCGGCGGGCTATATTATAGCCGGCATCTTTAAGAATTTCGGTCAGTTTTTCATCAGCCAGCGGATGACGTTTATCTTCTTTGCCAATGTGCTCTTCCAGTATTTTTTTAACCTCTTTGTTAGATACTTCTTCGCCACTTTCGGTTTGGATAGCCTCGGAGAAGAATGATTTTAGCAAGAAGGTGCCGAACTCTGTTTGTACATATTTGGAGTTGGCCACGCGCGATACTGTTGAGATATCCATACCGATACGGTCGGCGATATCTTTCAGGATCATTGGCTTCAGGTTTTTGTCATCGCCGGTCAGGAAAAACTCGTATTGATACTGCATTATGGCATTCATAGTTTTAAGCAGCGTTTGCTGGCGCTGTTTAATAGCATCAATAAACCATTTTGCCGAATCAAGTTTTTGCTTTACAAACTGAACGGCCTCTTTCAGTTTTTTATCTTTTTGCGAAGCCTTGTCATAGTGCTGGAACATTTCCTGGTATGAGCGGCTTACCCTAAGCTCGGGTGCGTTTTTGGAGTTAAGTGTAAGTATGAGTGTACCATCATTGTTAGTGATATGAAAATCAGGGATCACCTGCATCTGCTTGGTATTGATCTCGTTCGAGTCGCCGGGTTTGGGGTTAAGTTTTAAAATTTCATTCACAACACCGCGTAACTCAATCGAGTTCATGTTCAGCGATTTTTCAAGCTTATCGTAATGTTTACGGGTAAACTCATCCAGGTAGTGCTCAACAACCTGTATCGCTTTTTTGATGATAGGATCGTTAACGTCCTTTTTACGAAGCTGGATCAGCAGGCATTCCTGCAAACTGCGGGCGCCTACACCGGCAGGGTCAAAACCCTGTATCACCTTTAGCATGTCCTCAACTTCCTCGTCTTCGGCCAGTACGTTTTGTGAAAATGCAAGATCATCGGTAAGCGACATGATAGGGCGGCGTAAGTAGCCATCGTCATCCAGGCTACCTATGATCTGCTTGCCAATCATGAAATCTTTATCACTTAAAGGCAGCAAATCTAACTGGGCTTGCAGGCTTTCAAAAAATGAACTTTGTACAGCAATAGGAATTTCTTTTCGTTCGTCCTCATCATCGCCATTTTGATCATAGCGTGAGCCATAATCGTTTAAGTTATCTTCCTGCAGGTAGTCGTCAATATTAAATTCATCCATCTCGCCTTTTTCCTCGTCGCTGTTGAAATTATCATCGTCGGGATCGCGGTCAGGATATTGTTCTTCGGGTTCGTTTAGGTTGGTAAGGCTCAGATCTTCAAGCGCCGGATTTTCCTCAAGCTCTTCTTTTATCCGGGTATCAAGCGAAACGGTAGGCACCTGCAGCAATTTTATAAATTGTATTTGCTGCGGTGAAAGTTTTTGTAAAAGTTTTTGTTGAAGGTTCTGTTTAAGCATATTTAAGATGTAGCCAAAAATACATCAAATTAATATTAACTAAAAATTACTTGGTGTATCTGCCGTAAAGTTGTTAAATGTTTTAAATACACCAATTGTTTTGTCATCAACAAAAAAACACTATAAATAGATTGTTTGTGTAATATTATTAACTTTAAGTAACCAAACTTTAATTTATGGCAATTGTAAAAGAGTTTAAAGAATTTGCAATGCGGGGCAACGTGGTTGATCTCGCAGTGGGTGTTATCATTGGCGCTGCCTTTGGCAAAATTGTTACATCGTTAGTGAATGATATCATTATGCCACCAATAGGGATGTTAACCGGTGGTATCGATTTTAAAGACCTTAAGTATGTGCTTAAGCCCGCGGTTGATAAAACTCCGGAAACGGCTATCAATTATGGTTTATTTATCAATAACATAATTGATTTTATCATTGTGGCATTCTGTATCTTTTTAATTGTAAAAGGTATCAATTCGCTGAAGAAAAAAGAGGAAGAAGCTCCTGCGGCACCTCCCGAACCAACTAAGGAGGAAGTTTTACTTACCGAGATCCGCGATTTGCTGGCTAAAAAAGCTTAAAGCGATTTAGTTCATGGATCATAGTTTTTTGCCTTATATGGCTATAACCTACGAACTATCAACCATTTGTTAATGGCTATGATCCATGAACTATCAACTATGAACTATCAGAAAGTTTTCGGTAGTTTCGGATCGGTTAGGATAATATAATCGGCCATGCCTGCAAATTTACTCCAGTCGGGGGTGTCGAAATTGTCATCGGCATAGGTGGCTATGTTTAGTATGCGTACCTTTGGCGCATATCTTTTTAATTGGGCTACCGCGCCCAATTTCTCTTCGCTATGAAAGCCTCCGTTCAGTTGTAGTATTTTAAAACCCGGATGACTTTTTAAAAATTTCGCTATCGACCAGCCCATCGTGGCATCCCATAAATTTTGCGATTGATAGATCTGCATACCCGGCATCGACGCGTGACCTCCCATAATTTTCGCAAATTTATCATAGTAGGCCCCTGTAGCGGTATCAATAGGTAAGGGAGCGAGGTAGCTTTTTGCTTGTGTATCGAGTTGTTTTAAAATATCAAGTCCGCCCCGTGTAACCATATTGGTATAGCGGGTAGGGGCGTTAGCTGCTATTACAGGCAGGTGATTGGTTTTCGCCAGTTCAATCAGTGGTTTGTAATCCTTATAGTTTGGCCAGGTACGCGCATCGGTGATGAGGTTTTTTTCGCGGATGAACCCTGCAAGATATTCGTTTAATACCAGCTGGCAATCTGTTTGAAACATCTCCATGGATAGTGCCGTTTTCTGCTGATATTTCTCAGCGAGTTTTTTAAACAAACTAAATTCAAGATAATGGGCTGTTGAGTCGTTGTGCTCTTCTCCAAAGAAAATGACATCGGCATTGGTCATGTCGTTAATAATATCATCAGGTGTGATAAGTTTCTGAGCAGATACACTATATATTTTATAATGGCTTGCAGGCAACTCCTGTGCTAAGGCCACTGTCGATAAGAATGCTAATAGTATAGATATGATGAATTTCATTTGTTAAGATAAAGCGCTGAATTTACACTTTGTTAATGCTTTAGAGCTGTTTTGTTTAAGGTTTTTTAATGGAAAATGTCACGGGAATGTCAGCTAATATTCTTTAAAGATTTGCGGCTATAAACTAATAATTAACACGTGCTTTAACTGGTTGTTTATCCATGGTAATTATCCGTTGTTTGTTTTAGTTCATTCTGTTCATTTTTTCTGAAAATTATGATATTATAAATTTAAATGCTAAGAAAATCTCTGTTTTTCTTAATTGTGTCTTCGTCCCAATTGGGCCGTCTCGGTTAAAATCATGGTAATGTTTTTTTCGTTAATTGCGATAATTTATTAACCGGCTTCGGCCACTAAACGATTGATTATTAATGAAAAAGAAACTTACCCTGTTGTGCCTGATGCTCGTGTGTTCGTTGCCAATCTTCGCTCAAAACATTTTTACAGCTATCCAGACCAATGATATCCCCGGGGTTAAATTTTTGCTGAACAAGAGTGCTAATGTAAATGTGAAAGACGAAAATGGCGATAGCCCGTTGATCGTTGCAGTTAAAAATAACCAAAGCAGAATAGTTAACCTGATACTGCAGGCCGATGTTAAAGTAGATTATAAAGACAAAGAGGGTAACACCGCTTTAATGCTTGCTGGTAAAAACGGCAACACCGAAATTATTGATCAGCTGTTGCATTACTATCCTAATATTAATACCCGTAACAGCAATGGCGCCACTGCTTTAATGTTAGCAGTTAATGAAGGAAATGCCGGTATAGTAAAAAGCTTGCTTGAACATGGTGCAAATGCTAAAATCAAGGATAAACAAAATAAAACCGCGGCTGACTATGCTAAGGATGCCGGCAAAGCTGAGATGGTATCATTGCTGAACAACACTACCCCGGTTACTGCCAGCCTTAAAAATACAGGATCATACGCCATCCCTTTTCAATAATACAAACAGAAGCATTTGTTAATGCGGCGCGATCTGTAAAAACAAAAATCCCGGAAGGAAAGTCATTGGATGCCCGTTCCGGGATTTTTATTTACCCTTATGATTGTAAGCAATCAAAAACATAGCAGATCAATTAGTTATTCTCAATAAAAAACACCTAATTTGCTGCTATTGAGCAGTTGTATGTATTTTATTATAAATAAGAAAAATAGTATTTGAACTATTGAATAAAATAACTACATTTGCGCTCTTGTTTAAAAAAGACGAATAGAATAAAATATAGCCATGAAAAGAACGTTTCAGCCTTCTCAAAGAAAAAGAAGAAATAAACACGGTTTCCGTGAACGCATGTCAACTGCTAACGGTAGGAGAGTATTAGCAGCCAGAAGAGCTAAAGGCAGAAAAAGATTAACTGTTTCTGACGAAGGCAGGCACAAAGCATAATTGAGGTTGCCCTGCCCTTATTTATAAGGGTTTGGAACCGCTTATCTGCTTTATCCTTCGGTTCAAAAATGGCAACTATGTATACTTTTAAAAAAGAAGAACGGTTATGTAACAAGAGGCTTATTGATAAGCTTTTTCATAGTGGTTCTTCTTTTTTATGTTATCCCTTCCGTGTTTCCTGGCTTGTTAATCCTGAGCCTCAGCTTCATCCTGCACAAATTCTTTTTTCTGTACCCAAAAAGCGTTACAAGCACGCTGTTGACCGTAACTTAGTGAAAAGACTAATGCGGGAGGCCTACAGGTTGCATAAACAACAGCATCTTTATGATATTCTGCAACAAACGGATAAAAGAATAATTGTTTCGGTTGGATATGTGGGTAAAGAAATTGAACCATTCCTTTTCATCGAAAAAAAAATGCTGAAGTTGCTTGCTCAACTTAGTAATGAATTAGCTGCTGCTGTACCGGTCGCGGCCAATTAATATGAAAAGCATATGGAAGCAATTGTCAGGTTTTTAAAAGCAATAGTCGGGGGGCTCTTCATTATCCTGATTAAATTTTACCAATATTTCATATCGCCGCTTTCAGCCGCGTCATGCCGTTATACGCCCACATGTTCACAATATGGCGTAGAGGCTATCAAAAAGCATGGTGCTTTTAAAGGCGGCTGGTTAACTATTAAACGTATAGCCAGTTGTAACCCATGGGGCGGTCATGGGCATGATCCTGTACCTTAAATTTGTAATATGAGCCTGATACTTCAAATAGAAACAGCAACAACATCTTGTTCGGTAGCCCTTGCCCGTTATGGCGAGGTTTTGGATTTTAAAGAAATAAACGCGCGCAATATCCACGCGGAGGTTATTACTTTATATATTGATGAGCTGCTGAATAACTCGGGGATACAGTACAGTGATATTGATGCCATTGCAGTAAGCAGTGGCCCCGGCTCGTATACAGGCTTGCGGATAGGTGTATCAACCGCCAAAGGACTATGTTTTGCACTTGACAAGCCATTGATCGCCATTGAAACGCTTGAAGCGATGGCGTTTGGCGTTATTAATAATCCCGGATTTTTTGAAGACAGCAACACGCTGTTGTGCCCAATGATTGATGCGCGACGAATGGAAGTTTACACCGCCCTGTTTGATAGCGAGGGTATCAGGGTACGTGAAACCGCCGCTGATATTATTGATGAGAACAGCTTTGCCGATTATTTAAAAGATAAAAAGATCATCTTTTTTGGCGATGGCGCCGAAAAATGCAAGAGCGTTTTAAGCCATAATCCTAATGCAAGATTTTTGGATGATTTTGTAAACTCTGCAACCTATCTTACTCAAAAAGCTGCTCAAAAGTTTGCAGACGGCGCTTTTGAAGATGTGGCTTATTATGAGCCATACTACCTCAAAGATTTTATAGCCGGGAAAAAAGCCCTTTAATTATTGGTTTTGAAGATTCGGCCAAATAAACGCCCGAAGAAACCTTTTTCACCCATCGGGATATAGCTTGAGTTCATTGGATGCTCAATTACGCGGCCAATTTTAAGTGAAAAACCCAGGAAAACATCTGCGCCGGTATAGTTGCCGATGTGATTTATCTGTTGATTATTACCTAAAGCCGCGAATGCGAACCTACCTGTGTTCAACAAACGTTCGGAACCTACGAAGAATTCGGCATTAGCTGATTTTACCATGATCTGTGCCCCAAGATTAAAGAATTTATAATCATCATAAGTGGCCGACAAGGTAGCTATCAGGTTGTTTTTTTGCACAGAGTTAACCAGAGCGCCGGTAAAACCGGTATCAAAAACTTCTTTTTGGGCTATCAAAGTTGGGAAGTACCTGAAAGTTTTTTCGTCATCAAGCCAATAGCTTTTAGATACGCTTAATTCAGCTTTGGCGTTGGTTTTTGTGTTAAAGGATGTAACAGCACCGTTGCCGTTTACCAGGTCATAAACCGCATTGTAAATATTTTCTTCGCGGTGCGTTGATGTGATGTCGGCAATATTAGTAGTATTGTTAAAATCAGTAATGGTTGAGCGTTTATTCCAGTGAATAAAGCCAAGGTCTTTGATATTACCTTGTATCAGCACTCCATCTTCTGTACGGTAAGTAGCACCCATTGATATCGAAGCTCCCGGATTACGAAATGTAGGTAAAAAATCACGACTATCTAAGCGGCCGGGTACGTAACTTCTGTAGAACCGCCCCTGCATGTAAACATCCGCGTTGTCATTGCTGGGATCTACCGGGTCCCGGTTAATTTGCAGGCTGGATTCATTAACATCAATTTTATCATACTGAACACCTGAAAGGTAGCTTAATTTAAAGCCTAATGACAATTGTTTAGTAACCTGTTCGCGATAAGTATAGCTTAACTGATCATACATTTGTATCTTGTAATGATTGTTAAATATATTGTCGTAACTATTGTACGCAAAATTTGATGGCCCGTCAAGAAATGCAACTGATTCGTCTGTTGCCAATCCCTTGCTTTCCAGCCTTGATTGGAACGAAAAACCCATTTCCACGTTACCGTTCAGGCTGGTAAAAAGCTTAAGCATTATTAAGTAAGCGTTGCCGTTAGCATTAAAATGGTTTAATGCATTCCTGCCAATTTTTAATGACGAGGTATTATAGTATGGAGGATCTCCAAATGCGCGGCTCTTAAGTGGCCGTTGTATGTTGCCGGTTAAAAAGAGGTTAGCGTCGAAATTGGGAACGAAAAAATTGAAAGCAACCGCTCTGCTCGAATCTGGAATAAAAGACCTTTGCGACGGATTTTCAAAAGAATCGTATAGCGTGCCCGTATTATATTGCGAAAACTGTTGAGCCGATACGGATAAAGAACAAAGTGTTAAAAAAAGAATAGTAAAGATCTTATTCATATTATAGCTCATACCTTTACTTTGAATTTTCTTAAAGATAGTTCAAAGTTGATTGCCGGTAAAATTTATTACAAGTTTCAATTTGAATTTCTTTTACGAAAATGACCGGGTATTGTTGTGTAAACACAACATAAATTTAATTTTTTACTGCACTTGTATCCGGTGCATTTAAACGCATGCAGAAATTAGTATAAAAATTTTTATCCGATGCGGTGAGCTGAAAAGCTGCTCCATAGTAGTTTTTCCAACCAGGATTGTTGTTTTCAAAGGCATCATAAAACGGCTTTTTTAGGTCGCGTTTTAATACCGGTTGCATATTTTTAAAGTTGACAAAGAACGCTACATTGCTTCTTTCGGCCAGTAGATTATCAAATTGTGTATACTGATCCGTTTTGCCGATGAACTTGCGGTTGAAATAGGTGTCGCTGTAACTCTCCAGCTCCGATACTGATGTGGAAAGTATAAGGTAGTTATCAATAATCATGAAGTAAGGTTTCCTGAACACGCTGAACGCGTCGCCCAATAAAAAGAACGGTAGCTTGTCATAATTAAACTGGCCAACTTTATCGGTAACCATATTGCTGATATTCATCATCAACGGAAAAAGCTTTGAACCATCTTTAACCGAAATAATAGCAAACTTTTCGAAATAGCGTGTAGTCACTATCGCGAATTCATTGCCGAGCAATTTTTCAAACTCTGGTTTTATAAATAAACCCGCTTCTGATTTTACTTTATTCAGCAGTTCGTTTTTTTCTTTGCTTACTCCAGCCTTCTCATGCCATTCTGAAAGATCGGCCTCAAATTTTTTGGAATCCGAAACAGCGAAGCTTGTGCTGTAAGCTGTTGTTGCCGGGAATATATCTTTCAAATGGTTTTCTACCGGTTGCTGTGCCGAAAAGATGTTCAAATAACTGGTAGCATTATTTTGCTTTGTAGTAAACCCGTTGAACATCAACGCATCACTTTTATAATTTAAGTTTAACGCGGCATAGGCGGGCAGCAATCTGAAGCTCTTGAAAATGTCTGTGGTTTTATTCGCGAACAGCTGATCAAAAAGCGGGTTAAGCTGATTGTAATTAATATAAAGGTTAGCAAGCGAGTTTGTGTTTTGCTGCTCGGGGAGTGGTACAAAGTTGTTGTGACCTTTATCCTGTTGATAAATGGCGCTATGATCGATAAGGTCTTTTGAAAAGCTTCCCGAAAAAATATTATCTCCCCTCTGGATGATATAAAAATGTTTATCGATTGTTTTCAGGAAAATATTAAAACCCTGGCTGCCTGCTATCTGCATTGGGGATACCTGCAGCGCATTTTTTGTGGAGCTGTTTAAGTTATTAAATAACGCAGGCGAAAAGTTTTTTGAAGCTGATATGGTCACTAATAAGTTAACATCATCATTATTAGCTGGGTGTAGCGAAATGAACATGTTTTGGCCGTTAAAAAACTGGTTCAACGGGGGAGCAGCAACTAATATTTTGCGCAAGGTATCAAGTTCCTGCAGTTTTTCGTGGCCTACAAAAGCATTTAGAAGTTGGTTGCCGGCGAAAATTTCATAGAAGCCTTTTTCATTGTTAAACTCAAATATGGCTACTGCATTATCAGGTATAGCGTGCATAACCTGCCCGGTACGCACTCCCGGCGGACTCAAATTTTTAAAATATAATACCGTTACAAGCACGGTAGCTATAATTAAAAATATAGTGGTTACTATCAGTCGTTTCATAGCAGGGGTGTGCAGCAAATATAGAATTTTACCCCACGGCGTTAAAGTAATACTTTCAATTGGTTAACTTAGCTTTTTATATCTGCATGAACAAACAAATAATTATTACTGCTTCGTTTTTGGGTATGCTGGCCGTTATAACCGGCGCTTTTGGTGCACACGGATTAAAAGCTGTTTTAACACCGTCACAACTTGAGGTTTGGCATACTGCGGTTCAATACAATTTTTACCATGTATTTGCATTGCTGTTTCTGGCTGCGTTTGCAGGTAAAAGGGATGGCGGTTTAATATCTGCAGCGCATTACCTTTTTACTTTTGGTATCATTCTGTTTTCGGGCTCATTATACCTGCTTTCCTGCCGTGATTTGTTAGGCTGGAACTGGCTGGTATACATGGGGCCAATTACACCTATTGGCGGTTTATTGTTCATTTTAGGCTGGCTTATGTTGGCGCTGGCTGCTATCCGCAACAAATAATAAACATGTTAGAGCTTGCCGAAATTGAACATACCGATCGTGAAACACTTTTTGCTGAAGTGATTTTGCCCCTGGCTATTTTAAAAAACTACACTTACCGGGTTCCGTACGATCAAAACAATGCTATTGCCATAGGCAAAAGGGTGGTGGTACAGTTTGGTAAAAGCAAGCTTTATACAGCTATTGTTAAGGAAATAGGCAAACTCGCCCCGGAAAAGTATGAGGCCAAGTATATCATCGAAATACTGGACGATCGCCCGGTTGTAACCCCTAAACAGCTTGAGTTTTGGCAATGGCTGGCAGATTATTACATGTGTAATATAGGGGAGGTTATGAACGCGGCATTGCCGGCTGCTTTGAAATTGGCCAGCGAAACCCGTATAGTACTCAACCGCGAGTATGAGATAGATAAGGCCACACTTCACGATAAAGAGTTTTTGATTGTTGAGGCGCTTGAAATTCAGCCCGAGCTTACCATTAGTGATATCACTAAACTGTTGGGACAAAAAACTGTAATGCCGATATTGAAGCTGATGTTTGAGAAAAACATCATCAATATATCAGAAGAAGTAAGTGAGCGTTACAAACCCCGCAGGCGTACTTTCATTACGCTTAACCCTGTTTATAGTAACCAGGACAATTTACGTGAGTTGTTCCCGATACTGGAAAAACGTGCGCCTAAACAGGCCGATGCTTTACTGGCTTATATCAAGCTATCCCGTCATCAGAAAAACGTAACCAAAAGCGAACTCATTGAAGAAAGCGGGGCAGGGGAATCGAGCATTAAATCGCTTATAGAAAAGGAAATATTTTTATCGGAAGATAGAAGTGTCAGTCGTCTGCATTTTGAAGAAGAGGACGAAGCAGGTGACAGCTTTGAATTAAGCGAGCAACAAACCGCTGTGCTGCAAAGTATCCGTGAGCAGTTCGAAGAAAAAGATGTTACGCTATTGCATGGTGTAACGTCATCCGGCAAAACACAATTATATGTAAGGCTGATAGAGGAGATGATCCATAATGGTAAGCAGGTGCTTTACCTGTTACCGGAAATAGCACTCACAACCCATATTATTGAGCGATTACGGATGTATTTTGGTGTCGATATAGGTGTGTATCATTCGCGCTTTAATGATAATGAGCGGGTAGAGGTTTGGCAGAAAGTATTAAGCGGCGAATATAAAATTGTACTTGGCGCACGTTCATCGGTATTTTTGCCTTTTGCAGATCTGGGTTTGATCATTGTTGATGAGGAACACGAAACCTCTTACAAACAATTTGATCCTGCACCACGATACAACGCACGTGATGCGGCTATCTTTTTAGCTAATATGCACCAGGGTAAAGTGCTTTTGGGGTCGGCAACACCATCGTTTGAAAGCTATTACAATGCGCGTACACATAAATATGGTTTTGCCGAACTAACAGAGCGTTTTGGCGGTGTTGAACTTCCTGATGTTCAGGTGGTAAGCATTGCGCAGGAAACCAAGCAAAAAACCATCCAATCGCACTTTACCAGTGTATTGATGGAGGGTATAAAACAGGCGCTTGAAAATAAGGAGCAGGTAATTCTGTTCCAAAATCGGCGCGGGTATGCACCCATCCTGATGTGTAAAGTTTGTGCCTATACACCAAAATGTATCAATTGCGATGTAAGCCTTACCTACCATAAAAGCAGTGGCAAGCTGCATTGTCATTATTGCGGATATAAGGAAGATACGCCATCTATTTGTCCGGCCTGCGGATCTACCCATTTGGAGTATAAAGGATTCGGTACCGAAAAAATTGAAGATGAGCTTAGCGTTTTATTACCCGAAGCCCGGATTGCCCGTATGGATCTGGACACTACCCGCTCAAGAAACTCCCTGCAAACCATCCTCAATGATCTGGAAGAAAAAAAGATAGATATATTGGTGGGTACGCAAATGGTAGCCAAGGGGCTCGACTTTTCGGACGTAACACTCATCGGCATCGTCAATGCCGATAGTTTGTTGAAGTTTCCCGACTATCGGGCTAATGAACGTGGGTTCCAGTTGCTTGCGCAAGTAAGTGGCAGAGCAGGCCGGCGTGGTAAGCAAGGCAAGGTAGTGGTACAAACCTATGATATTTACCACCGGGTGTTGAAGCAGGTAATTGATAATGACTATACCGATCTGTATTTTACGGAAATGGAAGAGCGGAAAAACTTTAAGTATCCGCCGTTCTATCGCATCATTAATCTTGATATCAAACATAAAAACCCGGATGTGCTTTATAACCAGGCCGAGTATTTAGGTGCACGCCTCCGTGAACACTTTGGCGAACGTGTGATAGGGCCGGAGCAACCACTTATCAGCAGGATCCGCAATTACTACATTAAAAGCATTATGCTTAAGTTTGAGAAAGATGGTATCTCTATCGTAAAAGCGAAATCTGTTTTACGGGATATAATCACCCAGTATTATACTACCAAACTCAGCACCGGAAGCATTGTACAACCCGATGTTGATCCGTATTGAAGCGTTTAATCGGAATTGTAAAAAATACGTCATTGCGAGGTGCGAAGCAATCGCACATAAGCATGGCCGCCATGTATAGTTCGCGATTGCTTCGTACCTCGCAATGACGTGTAGGAGAGTTGTAATTATTTTTCCAACTCCAATCCCCAGTCTTTTCCTTTATCCACTGCTGGAACACCTTTGTCCATCCAAACAGGTAACGGCGCACCTTTTAAAAAGTGATCGAAAAATTGCTGCTCACGTATTGTGATATCTTTTTTATTTTGGCGCAGAACAAGGTTGTGAGCTTCGCCATTATACTGCAGCAGCCAAACAGGTTTACCTAACCGGCGCAGGGCTGTAAACATTTCAATGCCCTGATACCAGGGCACGGCTCCATCAGCATCGTTACTCATGATCATTACCGGCGTTTTAACTTTAGGTAACTGAAACAGGGGCGAGTTTTCGATATATAACTCCGGCTTTTCCCAAAGTGTAGCACCTATGCGACTTTGCGATTTTTCATATTGGAATTGCCTGTTCAGTCCCGATTCCCACCTGATGCCGCCATAGGCCGAAGTCATGTTGGCTACCGGTGCGCCTGCCCATGCAGCCGCATACATATTGGTTTGCGTAATGAGATAGGCTACCTGGTAACCACCCCAACTCTGGCCCTGAATGCCAATATGTGCTCCATCAACCCAACTATTTTTCTTCAACGCCTCAACCCCCGAATTGATAAAATCAACCGCTGAAGCACCCGGGTGACCGGTTTGATAGCTGATATCAGGTGCGAAAACCAGGTAACCATTGCTCACAAAGAAGGAAATAGGCAAACGGGATGGCGTAGGGGCCGGAGCTATATAATTGAAAAGCCCGTCCGAAAGTTTTTCATAAAAATAAACAACCATCGGGTACTTTTTAGTCGGATCAAAATCTTCAGGTTTATATAATATTCCGTTTGATTGATAGCCTTTTGGTGTAGTCCATTTAACAAGTTCGGCAGTACCCCAATTGTACTCGTTTTGTTGCGGGTTAATGCTGCTTAGTTTGATTTCCCTCTTCAGATCGGATGATACATAGAGGTCCGGCGACTGCTTATAGTTTGCCTTGGTATAGATATATACTTCGGAATTTTTTGCTTTCAACAGGTTATCATAACTCATCGGGGCCATGCCAGCTTTTTCAGGCTGGTTATTAGCCTCCGGGTATTTCCAGAAATACCCCCACTGCTTGGTTTCTTCGTTCTGTGTCAAAAGCCACATCGGTGCTTTTACCGGGATGAATTTTTGCTCGGGATCGGTTTGATCGTACCTGATGATGAACTTGTTTTTGCGACCGATACCTTTGGTGAAGTTAAACGCGTCGCCTGTTGCCGGATCAAAGCGCCAGATATCATATCTGTCATAAATAAACACAGCCTTATCTCCAGCCAGCCACCCCGCTAATCCATAAGCCGAAGCGTAGCCTGGTACGTCATTTAGCTCGTCGCCCATTTTAGTGCCTGTCGCTTTGCTCAGGTTTATTTTTTGCCCCGTCGCAATGGTATAGCAATACCAGGCCTGATCTTTAACATCAAACCAAAGCACATAATTGCCATGAGGAGAGATATAGTAACGGCCCATAGATGTATTAACGAGCCTATGATTACCACTTTTGGTATCAATTAAAATAGCCTGTTGTTTGGTGCTGCCTTCCCACTGCGCAGATACACGGGCGCCGGTATCGGTGACACCTAAAACATAACGGGCATCCTTATTTTCGGCGGTTAATATTTCGGGAATGGCCTTGCTGCCTAACTGAACAGTTTTGCTGCCGGTTTCTTCGGGTTTAATCACTGCCAGATAGCTTCGTTTTAATTCAGTTTGCAGGTTTTTAAGCTGCTGGGGCTGTAAATAGTCGTCTTTGTAGTTCCAGATATCAAGTTTGGCCACTTCAAAATCAACAAGGGTTGTATCGGCAGGTTTAGGAATAGGGGCGGTGCCAAAGAAAAGGTTATTGCCACTTTTACTGAAACTTACCTTACCATCGCCGCTTACCGCCCAATTGTTGGGTATACCGGCAAACCCGGCGGCCGCAATAACATCCGCGCTATCTTTTGTTGTATTATAATAATAAAGCTTGAAAGGTTTCACTAAGGCCTTTTCCGGGTTCTTTTCAGCAGTAAAAGCTATTTGCCTGCCGGCATCGTCAATGCTGATGTTATGGTAATTGCCACGGCCGGTACTCAGTCTTTTGACTGTGTTTTTTTCTGAGTCGAACAGATACAGGCCGGATGTAATTTCTTTTTGTTTGGCTGCTGCTGTAACGGCAAAGGCTATCCATTTGCCGTTTTTGCTTACCTGGTATTCGGTAACATATTTAAAGCTGCGTTCGGTGCCTGTTTTTAGTTTTCTAACCGTAAGGTCTGCACCTTCATGGGTAGGTGGGGCTACGGTTGCTGCTACCGCTTTCTTTGATGTATCGCCGGTTGCTGCTTTCCTGAGTGTATCGGCTGTTGCCAGATAGGCGATAACGGGTGCATCCTCCGCTACTTTAAATGAACGGATAGCCGGCACTTTAGTAACAGCTGAAGATCCCAACGCAACTATGCCTAAGGTATCTTTTGGGAAATCGGCCTGCTTTTTTTTCTTGATTTTGGCCTGCCTGGTATCCTTGTAAAATGGGCGGATCAGGCATACGGCAAATTTCGAATCGCTGGTTAGTTTAACTGTGTCAGCGCGTGGTATCGTTAGTGTCCCTGTATTTTTAGCTGTTTTGATGATAAGCTCGGCATCCCCCTGTTGTGGTTTTATTACATAGCCTATCCATTTACCATCATTACTGATACGCTGACCGGCTATACTTTGCCATCCATCAAAAACACTATGGTCTAAGGGCTTTTTGCTTGTCTTTTGGGCAAAACCATGAAAGCCAAGAGCCAATAACAGGCTGGTTGAAAGTAAAAGTTTCCGCATACAGGATAGATGTCAAACCTAAATATGCTTAAAACTTATGGTTAAAAGAAATTAACCATGGTAAAGTTACAATTGATGTTGGATAGCTATGTGTGGTATTATGCGTTGGGAGGTTTGCTAAATAATCTTTTTGTTACCCGAAAAGCCTTGTTTAAGGCGCTCAACAACTGACGTTAAACCGGTGGCTGATTGTGCCCATATATCTAAAGTGTTTAATACCGCCGGATTGTTGACTGATTGTTTATTCGCGGCCAATACTTCTACATAAATGTCGAGTAGTTTTTTTGAATTGGTTAAAGGTTTTTCGGCCATGTTACCAACACAGGCCGCGAGTAATTTTTCCAGCTCAACGTCATGGGCGGACGAAATATGAAGCATGCCGGAAAGAATAAGGTCTGTAAAACGCTTAAGTGGTGCAAGCCCGTTCTGTTCGTGTTTACCGATTATTTCCCCCAACTGCTGGCTATCTATGGTTTTCTCACGAACTCCTTTTATCCACAATTCGGCTGCATATAACCGAACGGTTTTATCGTTAAGCAGCATACATGTTGCAATAAACAAATGCCCCATCAAACCATATACATAATTTAAGGTCATTAAAGTTTCGAGGCTGCTGATAACCAGCCGCTTTTCATTTTCTCCTGCTAAATCAAAATAGCGAAATGCTTCTTTGTTAATATAGGCAAGCCAATGCTCGGGCCAGTTTGGATTCAGGTATATAAATCGTTTGATATCATTGTGTTCGGCAGAGAGGTGTTTGTATTTCAATTCCAGAAAGTCAAAATAACCTTCGTCATCCGCAATCGGGGTTTTATTGCCGGTGAGTTTACCCCACAAGCTTTTGATGCCAGAAATGGCAGGGCTTACACCTGTTTTATCAATAGACACGGTTACGGTGCTCCGGGTAGCAGGTACTTTTTCATACACTCGTTTTTGATAGTTATATTGTTCTTGTTCGTAATGCTCGATATAAGATGACCACGAAAAGTTGGCTAAAAGGTATGCCTGATTCCACTTACTGTACTGTAACCATTGATGTGCATCATCGCGTCGGTGTGTTAATGCGGCTGCAAGCCAAACTGGTTTAAGCTGATATGTAGGTTTGGGCTGATGCTCTTCGCCTAATATAAATCCTATCAGGTCACGTGCTTCTCCTTGTAAAAGCGCGTTTGCAAGTGAAAGTGCATCAGTATGTTTATCAAAAAAACAACGCATTACAGCTGCCTGGTAATCCATCATCCCCGGTCTTGTCCTTTGGTTTTGATATATGCTGATCCTGCGGATTAACTCTTCAATTGAAACAAGACAAGGCTCATGGGTTGGCGTTGAGAGCAAGGGAACTTGAACTTTATGCTCCAGGATCCATAAAGCATTAAGCAAAACATACTTATGTGGTTTGTAGCCCTTTGAATGGGTAAACACATCCCATGCCTTAATCCCGCTGTCAAACCACTTTGTATCCCGGTTCTTTTCTTTTAATTTATCACGATGCGCGTTGTGAAGCTCCTTGATTGAGCGTGCAGCAGCGGGATGAAATTCAATAAGTAGTAAACCATAGCTTGTGAGGAATTTGGCAAGCATATTATCCAGGTAGCCCCTGGTGCTCACCCAATCATCAGTAATGGTTTTAAATGCTCGTTGAAAGGCCGGCAGCAATTTCCTGATATTCTCTTCGCTCATTTGATCCTGAAATTGAAGAAGCGCCGCAGGTAAAAGATCAAAATGATAAGCCTCATTTTGATCAAACGCCTGGCTGGCCAGGTACACAAGCTCATCAAAGTTTTGCGGGAAGGCTATAGGCTGCCGGTATGCAGGTTCAGTTATTTCAATGAAATTGGCGGCTTCATCATCGGCCGGTTCCTCTGGCATCAGAAAAGGTTCGAGGATAGTTTTAGCCTCAAACAACAGGCCTTGCTGATAAGCGGAAACCGCTTCCCAAACCTCTAACGAAGAGCTATCGGCATATTTTGAAATAAGCTTTGCGGTACGTACCTGCAATTTATCATCCTGGTGAAGGAGTGCCTGGCTTGCCAGTATGCTTATTTCGTTTCGTTTATCCGTATGTTTTTTGGCCAGTTTTTCCAAAATCATCAAGGTATTGGTTACCGTTGTTTTTGATTCGGAAGAGAGCACCAATGGACAGTGCTCAAAAAATGCGATCTCATCAAATCCGTCGTCGCCGGCTATATCTTTAAAATACTTTAATGCTGCATTTATCGGCTTGGAATGTGGTGAGTTAAATGTATTTAACAAATGCAGCTGCAAATCAATTAGCTCCGACTTTGTAGGTTCGAGTTGAATGAGCAGGTCTACAAACCAGCCACACAGGCTTTGATTAAAGTTGCGATTAATGGCAGCGGCAGTGGCGTTTAATATTTCGTTACGCGGTAAAAGTCCCTTCCCTATAAAATCAAGTATGGTTTTTATCCAGAACTGCTCGTTTCCATCAGACCAATGAATCTCGTTACTATATTCAAACAGGTACCAGATGTGCTTTTGCAAAGTGACTGGCTGTTCAAGAAGTACTTGCGGTTCGTAATTTTTTCCTGTTTGAAGAGGACTAAAAATAGCACGCGGTAAAAGCCGGGCAATCATCTGAGCCGATTCTGTAATATATCCACCATCTACCAATTCCATATACCATGTATAGTCGATAAAATGCGGGATAAAATCCGTATCGCCAAAACGGTTGATATAATCGCTGAACCAGCTGGGGCAGTACCAGGGTAATATGGAATCAAGTACCTTCTTTTTGATCACGCTACCCGAGTTTGTCTTCTCAAAATCTTTTCGATTATAAACTACAAAATGTGTAACGCTCAGTATATGGCGTTGAAGATCGGTAGAAAGATATCCATACTCTTCGCCGGTTATTGTTTTTCGTATTGGCCCGAATTTAAAATGTTCGGCATCGAGCTTCTTAAGTTCGGGAACAAATTTCTTTTTATCAGCGTCGGTCAATGATTGCAGTAAGGGGAGAAGGTCTTGCTCTCGTTCTTTTTTTAAAAGTTTTACGTATTGCTCTACAAAGTCGCTCATAGCCGTATGTACTTATTTAGCCAATAATTTTTTTACAGCCAGGATATGTTTGCAAATACCACGCTCGCCCTGGTTTTTACTGAACCACATGCAGGTACAACGTTCTTCGTCGTTCTCTAATAATACCATGTGGTGTACGCCGCTTCCTTCCACTTCGGCTTCTACCCGGTTGCCGGTGTTTGATTTGATGAGCACTTTGCCTTCGGCAATTAACTTTTCGGCATCTTTTAAGCGTGGGTTTAAAGTTAGGATGCGACTGGTTTTAAATGGCAAACGACGATAAAAGAAATTGTTCTCATCCAAATCGAAGCCTAATAAACCTATAGCAGAGAGACGGCCTGTTAAGTTCTCCACCTTTTTTATGTCGAGCCCTTCATTTACAGCAAGCAGGGTAGGGTTAAATTCCTGGTTGGCATAGCTATAGCTGTCCATGAGCTCGATCCAGTTTTGAGGCACATCTTCTATCAGCGATTCTAAGGCGGCACCCTCACCTGAAAATCCGCGCCAACTATCTCTGGATATAGATAAACTGAACCGTACCGGGCCAATATAAACCTGCCATGTGGTTGATTGCTGGTCTTTATGAACGAAGACCTGTAACTGATCGGCAATAAGCAATAGCGGTTCAATAAGTTTTAAGCGATGAACACCGCCAACGATTACAGCATTACCCGCCTGCACCGGCGAAAATACCGGCTTCCCGCTCCGCACCAATAAATAGTAATCTGATTTGGGTTTCCCTGTCGGGATACTTTTAAATAATTGTATGGCCTGCAGCCGGTTGAATTTGTAAGCCGGTTCAGATTCTGATAAAAACACCTGTACACTGGTTAAACCCTTGATCCATTTGGTTGGCAGTGGGACTTTTCGTTCAATCACTTTGCCCTCCTCGCGGTGCAATGCTACTTCTTTCTTGCCTATGGATAGCAATACCTCCTCATTTTTCCGGACGCTACTTAGCGCGGATAGCATCGGTTGATTAAAATCAACATTGGTGGTACCGTTTTCCAGAAATTCTCCGTCGTGTCCGTCGCCTAATACATCAACCCGGGCATAAACACCCGCACAATGGGAAAAACCTTCAAACCTGATCTTTTCATTGCCCGCTGTTACAATCGGGTCTTTCAGCATCATCAAATCGTAGGGAGATAAGCTAAAGTTTGATTTAACTACGTTTGATAAGGTGAGGAGGCAGCGGGAAACAACATAAGGATCGGTTAGTTTACCCCAGAAAAAGCAGGAGGCATCTTTTTTCTGAACTTCGCTGTATTGCGCCAGAAAAAGCTCGTCGCTGTTGTTTACCTTGCTTAATGACGAAAGTTGGTTGTATTGGTATGTTAAGGTATCGGACATGGAGATAGTTTAGGATGCAATCGCTAAATTAAAAAAATAAAGGTTAGCTGCCATAGCAACTAACCTTCGTCTTTTACCTTTATTCTTCCGCCTTAAAAACTTAGCACATTGCTTTGTTTAAAGCGCGGATAGCTTCGTTAAAATCTTCGCGGGCTACTAAAAACTGGATGTTTACCATTCTTAATGCAAAGCCGCCGCTTTTGATATTGATGCCTTTTTGAGCAAGAGCTGTAGCTGCCTTGGCCAGCAAGCCAGGCTGATCCATGTTGGAACCTATCAGGCAAACCATAGCCATTTTTTCGACGGTTACTTTTTCATAATTATCTTCCAGTTCGCTGATCAATTTTTTATTGAGGTCTTTTTCCCATATCACAATAGAAATGCTATTGGCACTGGTAGCTTTAAAGCTGTAGCTAACGCCAAACTTGTAAAACAACTGCATGATGTGGAAATCGGTACCTACGTTGCCAACCATTGAAGGGTCGTAAATATCAATCATTACTACCTTTTCGGTACCGGTAATAACTTCCACACGTTTTTTATCGCAAATGTATTCGCGGGTTATCAATGTTCCGGGGTGCTCTGGCTGGAAGGTGTTTTTGATCCTCAGGTCGATGTCGTTTATTTCCAGCGGTTTTGAAGCCTTAGGGTGAATAGCTTCCATGCCTACATCGGCCAGCTGATCGGCAACGTCATAGTTGGTGTTACCAACCGGGAAACAGTTTTCAACGCCAACCAATTGAGGGTCGGCAGTACAAAGGTGGTACTCCTTGTGAATGATAGCTTCCTGTGGTTCTACTGCAACGGCAATTTTGCTGAAAGTAACCTCAGAGTAGCCACGGTCAAATTCGCGCATAATGCCCTCGGTACCTTTAGCATAGCCGGTAACAATGGTGATGGTTTTTGTAAAATCGATATGGGTAAGGTCTTTTTTTATACGCTGATCGATGGTTAACGCGCGATGATCATGAAATCCGCTCAGGTCAACTAAAGTCGCGTTAATACCCATATTTTGCAGGATATTGGTAAAGTTAAAAGCCGAGTGACTTTCGCCTATCGAAGCCAGGATTTCACGGGCCGCCTGCAATATACCTTCCTTGCCTACATAACCGGATGCCAATATATTGGCCAGGTTTTCAAGGTAAGTTTGCGCGTCCTTAATTCTTGTTTCAATGTACTTATCAGCTTCGGCTATGTTCAGGCCAAGGCTTTCATAAGTTTTATTGATCTGCTTTAAACGGGTAATAAGTTGTTTTAGCGGTGTATGGAAATCCTTGTAGTTGGCAAGCTTGTGATATACACCCGGAGCGCCTGTCTTTTTGTTTTCGAGCAGGAGGTTAGTTACTCCCGAGAATGCTGATACTACAAATATGCGGTTGTAAAGCTGGTCGCCGCTGCGTTCAAACAGGATAATGTTTTTGATCACATCACCCAAAGCGGTCATAGATGTACCGCCAATTTTTTCTACTGTTAACATTTTATATTGAAAAGATCAACAGCCAAATACCATAACTATACCAAAGTGTTGTAGCTATTTATAATTAATTGAATGTAAATAGCTTGTATCTGAACTGCTTTTTTAAAAATAACTCATTTTGATAAGCCCTATCAAAACGATCGAAATATAATGATTAAAAAGCTTTAAGCCGTTGGCCGCAGGCTTTCCACTTAAATTAACTATCCTTTTTATATAGGTCGCCGGCTTTTTCGGCAGACAGGCGGATCCCTTTGATCATGGCCGAGCTGAAGCCATGGTGTTCCATCTCGTTGAGGCCCGCAATGGTACAACCGCTTGGGGAAGTTACCTTATCAATTTCCTGTTCAGGGTGCGATGCAAGTTGTAATAGCAGGTCCGCTGCTCCTTTAGCGGTTTGTGCCGCCATTTTTAGCGCATCATGGGCATGAAAGCCGATCTCCGTTCCGCCTTGTGAAGCAGCGCGGATAGACCTCAGGAAGAACGCGATACCGCAAGCGCAAAGAGCAGTGGCGGATGTCATCAACTCCTCGTTGATTTGTATGGTAACACCTACCGTATCAAAAAGCGATTTGGCCAGGTTGATATTTTTGTTTGTGCCGGTATCGGTAGCGATACAGGTCATGGAATGGCCGATAGCAATGGCTGTATTAGGCATAGCACGAACTATCTGTACGTTAAGGTCAAGATGCTGGCGAATATCGGCGCAGCTAACGCCGGAGATAACAGATATCAATAATTGTTTATCCGGTTTTAACGATGGCTTGATTTCATCTAATAGTTTATTGAGTTGCTGCGGTAATACAGCCAGTACAATAATATCAGCCTTACGTACGGCACGCAGGTTGTTATCTGACACAAGGTATCCCTGGTCGGCATATTGAGACAGCGCGGCTACGTTACGGCGGGTCAACGATATTTGCTGAGGTTTACAAATCCCCGATTTAACTAAACCTTTGGCTAATGACAGGCCTATATTACCGGAGCCTAATATTGAAATGTGCTGTTGTGAGTTCATGCGTTTTTAGTTAAACGTGTTCCAAATGGTTTGTTATCCTTCAATTGACCAAGATCATCTGATTTGCCGATAATTACCGCTTTTACACCGCAAGCAATCGCGGTAAAAGCATTATCAAGTTTAGGCAGCATTCCGCTATGTATTATCTTTTCCACTTTTAAATCCTCATAATGCTGAGGGTTAATTTCCCTTATCAACGATTCTTCGTCATTAATATCTTTTAACACACCTTTTTTCTCAAAACAGTATATCAGTGTGGTGTCATACAATCCCGATAACGATACCGCCAGGGCCGAAGCTATGGTATCAGCGTTGGTGTTTAGCAATTGCCCTTCACCATCGTGGGTTATGGCGCAAAAAACAGGGGTAAAGCCTGCTTCCAGCAAGCGACTAATGTTTTCGGGATTGATAGAGTCTTTAACAATATCGCCCACAAAGCCATAGTCTATTGTTTTTACCGGTCGTTTAACTGCTTTAATAAAGTTACCATCGGCACCGGTTAAGCCTATGGCATTATTGCCGAAGCGTTGCAGTTGCGCTACTATATTTTTATTGATGAGGCCGCCATAAACCATGGTAACCACCCTTAATGTTTCGATATCGGTGATGCGCCTGCCATCAACCATTTTAGATTCGATACCTAAATCTTCGGCCATTTGCGTGGCCACTTTTCCACCTCCGTGTACCAGGATTTTGAGGCCATCAAGGGCTTCAAAGTCCTTTAAAAAATGATACAGGTTTTCGGAGTTATCGATGACGTTTCCACCTATTTTGATTATATAAAGGCTCTTATTTGATGATAATTTGCCCGTTTTGATATGATCTGTATCAATTTTATTCATTCCAGCTGTCAATGTAACTCTTTTAGTGCCAAATTTCCACTTTTTTGAGCAGAAAGTTGTTAAAATTACGAAAATATAGTGTGTTTTTTCAAAAAGTGATTTAAAAATGAATGATTGAATTTGCGGTTTAAGTTTACAATTTGATTATGAAAGATTTAGTATTATTGGAAAACTTTAAGGCATCATCCTTGCTTATATCTATCTATGGAGCAAAAAAAGAATACCAGGCCACGGGTGGCAATTATTGGGGGAGGATTTGGAGGGATACAATTAGCTAAAAAATTAAAAAACGCGCCTGTTGATGTGCTGATGATCGACAAGCACAATTATCACACCTTCCAGCCCTTATTGTACCAGGTTGCAGGAGGCTCCATAGCTGCAGACTCAATCGGTTTCCCTTTAAGGCGGATTTTTACCAGGCAAAATAATTTCCGCTTCGCGCTTGCTGAGGTAAAAAAGATCAATCCCGAAAGTAATACACTCGATACCGATATCGGTACTATTTATTACGATTACCTGGCTATTGCTACCGGCTCAAATACCAACTTTTTCGGCAACAAAGAGATAGAACATTTTGCAATGCCGATGAAGAATATCCCGGAGGCTTTAAACTTAAGGAGCCTGATCCTTCAAAATCTTGAAACCTCACTGGTATCTAAAGATCCCGAAGAAAAAGCTGCCTTGATGACTTTTGTTGTTGTTGGCGGAGGCCCAACCGGTGTGGAATTATCTGGAGCACTTGCTGAAATGCGCGAGTTGATACTCATGAAAGATTATCATGGCTTACGCAAACACAGCATGAGGGTTTATCTTGTTGAAGGCAAAGCCGAATTACTCGCTTCCTTTTCGGTTGGTGCAAGGGCAAAAGCTAAAAAGTTTTTGGAAGACATGGATGTAACCATTTACAATAGCGCGCATGTGCAAAGTTATAATGGCTACGAACTCAAGATAGATAATGGTACATCGCTTTTGACCCGTAATGTACTTTGGGCTGCAGGGGTAAAGGGCGAGGTGCCGGAGGGGATTTCTGCTGATAATATAGCGCGGGGAAATCGAATCCTGGTTGACGAGTTTAACAAGGTAAAGGGCTACGAAAATATTTATGCCATAGGCGATGTTGCCGCTATGATCAGTGATGAATATCCAAACGGACATCCCGGTGTAGCACCGGTAGCTATTCAGCAGGGGCAAAACCTTGGAGAAAATGTTTACCGCATGTTTGAGCGTCAGCCGCTGAAGCCTTTCAAATATCGCGATAAAGGTTCATTGGCAACTATTGGCCGGAATAAAGCTGTGGCTGATTTAGGAAAAATTCATTTCCAGGGATTTTTTGCCTGGCTGGTATGGGGTTTTGTGCACATTATGTCGCTTGCAGGCTTCACCAATAAGGGGATCATATTTTTTAGCTGGGCCATTAACTATTTCACCAAAAACAGCGATAACCGACTGATTGTGCGCTTTTTTGACAACGAAACCCGGATGACCGATCCTGAATCAAGATAGTTACAAACAATAGTCCTTTTAAATCCTTACTTGTAAGTATTTATGGATCTGTTTGTTGTAATTGCTTTACTGGTTATTGTCAGCGCGATTTTCTCATATCTAAACGCGCGCTTTATTAAGCTGCCGGGTACAATTGGCATTGTGCTGCTGGCAACCATCACATCTATAACCATACTTATTGTCGATAAGGTTGATTCGTCAATTGCCGATTATCTTGGTGCGCTGGCTAAAAGTATCAATTTTTCAAAAGCGGTGTTGAATATCCTGCTTGGTTTTCTGCTTTTTTCAAGCTCATTTAACCTGGATGGCCGGAAGCTGAAGAAAGAAATGCGACCGGTATTTGTACTGAGCACCTTGGGCGTAATTATTTCAACAGCCGCATTTGGGTTCCTGTTGTTTTATGCAGCCCCGGTTTTTCATATCCACATGCCATTGATCTATTGTTTGTTGTTCGGTGCTTTGATCTCACCAACTGATCCGGTAGCGGTATCGGCCATTATCCGGAACTCGAAATTACCGGCCAACCTTGAAACCATTATTTCGGGCGAATCCCTGTTTAATGATGGGATAGGGCTTATTTTGTTTGTAATTATCCTGGAAATAGCCCGTGTAGGCGAAGAGAAAATTGAGCTGGCCAAAGTGACGGTGCTTATTATTAAAGAAATTATTGGAGGGGCGGTAGCCGGAGCTATTTTAGGCTACATAGCCCATAAGCTGATGCACGCCGTTAAAGATTTTCAGACCATTGTATTGATCTCGCTGGCACTGGTAATGGGCTTGTCGGTATTAGCTGTATTACTTGGTTTCTCGTTACCGCTATCGGTTGTTGTAGCCGGATTATTTGCAGGAGGGCAATCCATTAACCAGGATAATAAAGAAAAATCGCACGAGGCGCTCGAAAAATTCTGGAAATTGGTTGATGAGATCCTGAATACTATTCTATTTGTGATGATCGGTCTGCAATTGGTTAACCTGCCCTTTGTGAATAATTATTGGGTTACGGGGAGTATTTCCATTATTACTGTATTAATAGCGCGTTGGCTTAGTATCGCGTTACCGCTCACGTTTTTAAAGCAAACCCTTAAGGTAAATTATAGCAATGTCAATATCATGACCTGGGCGGGTTTGCGCGGGGGCATTTCCATAGCTTTGGCTTTGTCGCTGCCTAATACGCCTTATCGGCACCTGATTTTATCGGGAAGTTATTTTATTGTGATATTCTCGGTAATAGTACAGGGATTAACGCTCAATGCTATGATTAACCGGGCGTCAAGAAAGGTGGAAGGATAGCGCTTACTTAATACGCGACATGTATTTGCCGATCTCTGCTTCAACCGTATCACTACTATTACTTAATGCTTTGGTGATATTTTCCCGCTCTACTTCGCTACGGTTTTGACTAAGCTTTTGTTTACCCTGAAGGTCGTCAACTATGATTTCAAAAGCTACAATACCTTTCATTATCCGTTGCTTGTACTCGTCGGGCAGGTTATTCCATTGGGTTAGATAATCAGCCTCATAATTACTGATCATTTGCGCTAAAAGATTGGCTGTTTGTTCGCCCTCTGATAAAATATTGGCTTTGCCATAGGCATGCACCGCTATATAATTCCAGGTAGGTACGTTGGTTTCCTTTTCGTAATGTTTAGGTGATATGTAGGCGTGAGGCTCGGTAAATATCACCAAAATATCTTTCCCAATAATTTCATTTGCCTGAGGATTAGCTTTAGCGAAATGAGATGACAACACAATTTTATCATCGCGTTTGCTTACCAAAAAGGGAATATGGGTTGCAAAGGGAACATTATCGGTAGCCGTAACGATAGTAGCAAAACTATAGCGTTGCATAAAACTGATAGCTTCCTGCTCATCCGTTAACTGGAAGTGTTTAGGAGTATACATCTTGAGAAAAGATTAAAGAAGGGAAGAAGCAAAAGTCAAGACAGAGGCAGCTTGACTCTTGCTTTATATAAAAGTATTTTACTTACAGGCTTTCCAGCATCTGTTTTAGCACGGCCTGTGCTGCCCAAACGCGGTTGCCTGCTTCGTGTACCACAATCGAGCTTGGGCCGTCTAATATTTCGTCAGAAAGCTCCAGGTTACGGCGTACCGGTAAACAATGCATTACTTTGGCATCATTGGTTTGCTCCAGCTTTTTGTTGGTAAGCATCCACTCTTCATGTTTACCTAATATGTTTCCATAAGGCTCATAAGCCGACCAGTTTTTTACGTAGATGAAATCTGCCCCGGCTAAAGCCTCGTCCTGGTTATAGCTGATGTTTGCACCTTGCGTAAAATCAGTACAAAGTTCATAACCTTTAGGCTGTACAATGGTAAAATCAACATCAGCTTTGCACATCCATTCCGAAAATGAGTTTGGAACAGCTTGCGGCAGAGGTTTAATATGTGGAGCCCAGGTTAATACCACTTTAGGACGAGCGGTTTTCTTTAGCTCTTCAATGGTAATTAAATCGGCCAGGCTTTGCAGCGGGTGACGGGTTGCCGATTCCAGGCTCACAACCGGTACTTTGCAAAACTCCACAAACTTATTGAAAATCATCTCGCTGTAATCTTCCTCACGATTTCTTAAGCCGGGGAACGAACGTACACCAATAATATCAGCATATTGGCCCATAACACCTGCAGCTTCACGGATATGCTCAACTGTAGTGCCATCCATAATTACACCGTCGCGCAGTTCCAATGCCCAACCTTCCTTGTCTATATTAAGCACCATGACGTTCATACCAAGGTTCATGGCTGCCTTTTGTGTACTCATACGGGTACGCAGACTCGGGTTTAAAAATACCAGGGCAAGCGTTTTATTTTTACCAAGTTGCTGATGGGCAAATGGATCCTGCTTAAGCGCCAATGCCTCTTTTACAAGTGCGTTAACGTCAGTTACGTCATTAACAGAAGAAAATAATTTCATTGGTTTGAATATTATAGCGGATTATTGATTCAATACATTTACAAAAGCTTCCAGGAACCTATCGGCATGGGCCTTGGTTAAGTTTAACGCAGGTAACAGCCTGATCACGTTGGGTTTGGCTTCGCCGGTAAATATGTGGTGCTTGTTTAACAATTCTTTACGGGCATGGGCTAATTCCTCAGGTAATTCGATACCAATCATTAAACCGCGACCACGAACTTCTTTAACCTGTTCCAGCTTGTTAAGCTCTTTTATTAGGTAACCTCCAACTTCAGCAGCATTTTGCAATAGGTTATCTTGTTCAATGGTTTCAAGAACAGCTAAACCAGCGGCGCAAGCCAGATGATTACCACCAAAAGTAGTACCTAACATGCCGTAAGCAGGCTGTATTTTTGGCGAAATAATGATACCTCCAACAGGAAAACCATTACCCATACCTTTAGCCATGCTGTAGATATCGGCATCGACACCGGCAAAATCATGTGAGAAGAATTTACCTGTACGACCGTAACCGCATTGCACAGAATCGGCAATAAATACTGCATTGTACTGGTCGCACAATGAACGGATTTTTTGCAGGAAGCTTTCAGGGGCAACCTGGATGCCGCCTACGCCCTGAATACCTTCAATAATTACCGAAGAAATTTCGTTGTTTTTAAAGGCTTCTTCTAAAGCTGCTTCATCTGCCCATGGCAAAAAGATCACATTGTCAGTTTCGTTGATAGGGGCAACGATCTTAGGGTTATCAGTTACAGCAACAGCTAACGAAGTACGGCCATGAAATGATTTGCTGAAAGCGATAACTTTCTTTTTACCGTTGTAAAAGGAAGCCAGTTTTAAAGCATTCTCATTTGCTTCAGCGCCAGAATTACACAGGAATAACTGGTAATCTTCCTTGCCTGAAACCTTACCTAACTTTTCGGCCAATTCTTTCTGAATCGGAATCTCAATAGAGTTAGAATAAAAGCCAAGCTTATGTAATTGATCTTCTAATCTTTTTACATAATGAGGGTGCGTGTGACCAATTGAGATTACAGCATGACCACCGTACATGTCAAGGTATTCAGTGTCGTGATTATCATACACTAAACTTCCTTGGCCTCTTACTATGTTGATGGGATTTATAGGATATACGTCGAATAGATTCATTGCTTAAATGGGATAAAAATTAGTACTTAATTAATAACAGAACTTTCAGAATTCGGCGAGCAGCTCTTTTAAAAGCCGATCGCCTTAAGTCGTAAGCCTGCGCGCTCGTCCAGTCCGAACAATAAGTTCATGTTCTGTACTGCCTGGCCGGATGCGCCTTTAAGTAAGTTATCCATTATGCTGATAATGAATATTTTGTTATCGTGTTTTTTTACCTGGATAAAGCATTTATTGGTATTTACAATCTGCTTTAAATCGATATTGCGGTTGGTTACATGCGTAAACGGGTGACCGTCGTAATAGCTTTGGTAAAGTGCTAAAGCCTCTTCTTCGCTTAAATCACTTTCAGTGTAAATTGAAGCGATAATGCCGCGGGTAAAGTCGCCACGGTAAGGTATAAAATTGATGGCCTTATCAAAGCCAGCTTGTAACTGCCTTAACGACTGTCCAATCTCATTCAAATGCTGGTGACTGAATGCTTTGTAAACAGAAAGGTTATCATTACGCCAGGTAAAGTGGGAGGTAGGCGATAAGCTTTGCCCCGCACCTGTAGAGCCTGTTGTAGCAGTAACGTGCACTTCATTATTAAGCAAACCTTTTGAAGCTAAGGGAAGCAGGCCCAATTGCAAACAGGTAGCAAAGCATCCCGGGTTAGCAATATTAGCAGCCGTTTTAATGGCCTCACGATTTAACTCAGGCAAGCCATAAACAAAGTTTTTACCGTTTAAAGTTGAGTTTTGGTTAAGCCTGAAATCCTGGCTTAGGTCAATGATCTTAACCGAATCGGGAATAGCGTTTGCTTCCAGAAACTTTTTGGCATCACCATGGCCAACACAAAGAAAGAGTACATCAATATCGGTAGATAGTTCTGCCGCAAATTTCAGATCGGTATCGCCAAAAAGGTCGGTATGTACTTCGTAAACATAGTTACCAGCGTTGCTGTTGCTGTGAACAAAAGCTATCTCCACGTTGGGATGGTTAATCAGGATCCGAAGCATTTCGCCCCCGGTGTATCCCGCACTGCCAACTATACCTGCACGTATCGCCCCCCGGCCTCCGCCAGTTGGCGGAGGAGCAAGAGTAGCGTCATTATTATCTTTAAATTCAGTCATAATTTTAACAATTATTCCCCCTTTAGGGGGTTAGGGGCTAAATTTATCCGATCATTGTTTGTAGATGGATATGAATATAAAATAAACTCAAGATCGCTCCGGTCGTTATTGCTGATAAAATGCTTTTGACCCGGATGGATCTCGATGCCCTGTTCTGGCTTCAACACTGTAACCTCGCCGTCTATCGAAAATGTAGCACGTCCTTTTAAAATGAAAAATACCTGTGTAGCTTTCTCGTGATAATGCAATTGTTCGGCAGTATCTGGTGGCATTAACTCCTGCTTAACGGACAAAGCTTCGGTATCAATGAAGGTCCATCCGTGACAATCGTCGCCCCAGTTATAATGCTTTAAGCATTCACTTTTTGAAAACGCTGTATTAATCATTTTGGCCATTAACCTTGTGGTAGATCATTACCTGGTTGCCAAATATTTTTGAGAAACCTTTAACGTCTTCGCCACTCCATGCATTGTTCATTTCACCGTAGCTGCCAAATTTGTTCGACATCAAATCATAAGGTGATTCGATACCAATTACCTGGAAGCGATAAGGGTGAAGCTGAACAAATACTTTACCGGTAACATTTTTCTGTGTATCAGTTAAAAAAGCTTCCATGTTGCGCATGATAGGGTCATGGAACTGACCTTCATGCAGCCAGTTACCGTAGAATGATGATAATTGATCTTTCCATGTAAGCTGCCATTTGGTCAATACGTGTTTCTCTAAAGTATGGTGAGCTTTAATGATGATCATTGGAGCTGCGGCTTCAAAGCCTACACGACCTTTAATACCAATGATAGTATCGCCAACGTGAATATCGCGGCCGATGCCGTAGGGCTGTGCGATGGCTTGCAATGCCTGGATAGCTTTGGTTGGGTGATCATATTTTTCATCACCGATGGCTACTAATTCACCTTTTTCAAAAGTAAGCACAAGGTCTTTTACTTCAGATGCAGTTACCTGTGTAGGCCATGCTTCTTCTGGTAGGCCAAGGTTTGATGTTAAAGTTTCCTTACCACCTACAGATGTACCCCAGATACCTTTGTTGATAGAGTATTTAGCTTTCTCGAAGTTCATATCAACACCGTGTTTTTTCAGGTATTCGATCTCTTCTTCGCGGCTCAGTTTCAGGTCGCGGATAGGGGTGATGATCTTGATATCCGGTACAAGGATATTGAAGATCATATCAAAACGCACCTGATCGTTACCGGCACCTGTACTGCCGTGGGCAACAAACTCGGCACCAATTTCTTTAGCGTAGTTAGCAATAGCGGTAGCCTGGCTTACACGTTCGGCACTTACTGATAGAGGATAGGTGTTGTTTTTTAATACGTTACCGTAAATTAAAAAGCGTACACAAGTATTATAAAAGTTTTCGGTTTCGTCAACCACATGGTGCGAAGTTACGCCCATTTTATAGGCACGTTCTTCAACGCCTTTTAACTCTTCCTCGCTAAAACCGCCGGTATTTACAATAACCGAATGAACCTCATAACCAAGATCCTGTGTTAAATAAATACAGCAAAATGAGGTATCTAAACCTCCGCTATAAGCTAATACTACTTTTTTCATTTTTTAAGGTTAAAGGCGAAAGGTTAAAGGTAAAAGGTTTCGCCTTGTACGTTTTATATTAATTATCGCTTCTCAAAAATTTAATAAACCCAATTAACATCGCTTTCACTTCGTTAATCGAGGTGTTTGTTTTGTCGTAAATTTCAGTTGGAATAAATCCCAGATCATAAATCAGATAAACGGTATATTCTACTTCGTGTGCAGACCCCAACGCATTATCCAGGTAATGAGTGAAATCTTTATCAGTATTTTTACCGCATCCCTCAACTATATTTAAAGGGATAGAATAAGTGGATCTACGTAGTTGATTGGTTAAGGCAAATTGTTCTTCACGAGGCATTATGGGCAATATTTCAGCATACACTTGCTTTGTGAGCAAGTGTACCTTTTTCCAAACATCAAGTTTTTTATAATCTCTCATTATGATGCAGCTACCTTTAACCTTTCGCCCTTAACCTTTTGCCTAAATCCTAAACATCGTGTTTTATACGTTTTTTAATTGCGTTCTCAATGCGCTCAAGCAATGTTGCCTTATGCGTGATCCGCTGCATCTTTTCTTCGTACTCTTTTTGTTTTTCGGCTGGATCAAAAAGCATGGCGGTACACATGCAGTTTTTGCGGCCTTTGCTGGTTAAAATGTCAAAGTTTACGCAGCTTTTGCAGCCTGCCCAAAAGTTTTCGTCCTGGGTAAGTTCAGAGTAGGTTACCGGTTCGTAGCCAAGCTCCGAGTTGATTTTCATTACCGCTAAACCGGTTGTTAAGCCGAATATTTTGGCATCAGGATATTTGGTGCGCGATAACTGAAAAATGCGGTGTTTAATAGCTTTAGCTAATCCCGCTTTACGAAACTGTGGATTAACTATAAGGCCCGAGTTGGCAACAAAGTCGCCATGGCTCCAGGTTTCAATATAGCAGAAACCGGCCCAGGTGCCATCTTTATGAAGAGCTATAACAGCTTTGCCTTCCAGCATTTTATTAGCAACATATTCGGGCGAGCGTGTAGCTATACCGGTTCCGCGAGCTTTGGCCGATTCGGCCATTTCATCGCATATCATGGTAGCATAGTCTACATGCTGTGCAGTAGCAACCTGAATATCAAAATCTTGTATTGTCATTTAAATAGATAATTACCGTGAAATTAATCGGCTTTTTAAAGCCTTAAATAATTAGATGGTTTTCTTAAAAAGAAGTTTAAAAAACTCTTTTTGTGTGGGCAGAGGAGAAATTAATTCAAGCCCGCGGCATGTAGGTCCTTCGTCGGAGAGGGCAGTTTAAAAAAACAGTTGAACCCAAGGCAGCAGCAACCGGAGCAAAACTTGCTCTTGTAGCGGGCTTATTTAAGCTTGGTATATTCATTTTTTTATTGAATTACTGTGTTTTTAATTTCGCTGCAAAATAGACTATAAAATTTTATTTATACAAGAAAAAAATGCGATTATTTGATGTTGGTTAAATGGTTGATTAAGTTGATTGAGTGAGTGGTTGGTTTATTGTGATAACTTGCAGATTTACAGCAATAACTATTCACTCAATCAACTTAATCAACCATTCACCTACCAGCCATAATATCCGCAATAATCATATCCGCGTGGATGCGTGAGTTTTCAATGAACCAAAGGTGCGTATCCAGGCCGCCGCAAACAACTCCTGCAAGGTATAAACCGGGCATATTTGTTTCCATGGTTTCGGGGTTGTACTGAGGGATAAATTTATCTTCGGAAAGGATGATGCCAAGCTTTTTCAAAAACTCAAAATTGGGTTTGTAGCCGGTCATCGCCATCACAAAATCATTGGGTATAGTAATGAGTCCATCGGGAGTTTTGATATCTACCTCGGTTTCACGAACGGCTTCCAAATTGGAATTGAAATAAACTTTGATGCTGCCTTCTTTAATACGGTTAATGATATCGGGCCTTACCCAATATTTAACCCTGTGGCTTACTTCGCTGTCGCGGATCACCAGCGTAACATCGGCTCCTTTACGGTAAGTTTCGAGTGCGACGTCGATAGCCGAATTGCTTGAACCCACTACAACTACCTTTTGCAGGGTGTAATAATGTGGATCCTGGTAGTAGTGTTTTACTTTAGGCAACTCTTCGCCGGGGATATCAAGGTTAACTGCTATGTCATAAAACCCAGTTGATAGGATCACTTTTTTAGCACGATAGGTATCCTTTTTTGTGGTGATCATATAGTGGCCATCTTCGGGCTTTACCTCAGTAACTTCCTCAAAAAGATGAATGGGCAAGTTGTTGGATAAGGCTACGCGGCGGTAATATTCAAGCGCATCAGCGCGGTTTGGTTTGGTATGAGTTGTAACAAATGGCACCCCGCCAATTTCCAGTTTCTCTGAGGTGGAAAAAAAAGTCATGGTTGAAGGGTAGTTGTACAACGAGTTTACCAGCGTGCCTTTTTCAATGATAACAAAACTTAAACCGGCTTTTTGTGCTGCAAGTCCGCAAGCCAAACCAATAGGACCGCCGCCAATAATGAGTATATCGAGCATTTATGTACAATTAAGAAATTAAAGAAATCATGAACCGGTGTAGGTTCTGGCATTTTGCCGGTGCGGCAAAAATAAGAAAATAAAAAAGGGTAAGCTACTTTTATCGCGCCGCTCAACTCTCTACCCTTGCTGTGTTCCCACCCTGGGGGAGTTCAAGAGGAGCTGGCCGTAAAAGACTTACCCCGGCGCAAATATAGAAAAAGGTAGCGTTTATGATTAAGAAAATGTTAAAAAAGGCTTATCTGTTGATTTATAGAGGGATAATTTTTAAATTGCCTTGTTGAAGCAAGATTATCAAGCATTGTTAGCTCATTTTCGCCACCCCGAAACTCAAACTCTCGGTAAGTTTTGGCATGCTGATCGATATCCAACAGTAAATTTTTCAAAATAGTAAGCCGGTCGACAACAAATTTTACCTTCATTTCTCTCTTTTGAAAATAGGGCCAAAGCCTTTCAAATTGTTCTGGCGTTATAGCCCTTGCCACGGTGATATGAGGTATAGTACTGCTATCACCAACTATATCCTTGAGTAATTTAAGCCAATATTGGTTTTGTTCCGACAGTTTGAGCTTTGCAAAAATGGTTTTATTGTAATTGTTACCTTCATTGAAACAATCAAACCCGTCTATCTCAAAAACAACGGATGGTAGCAGGCCAAGTTTCCGGCCCAGGAAAGAGAAACCCTGAACGTCCACATCCAGCGGTTTGCGTGGATAATTATTTATGGTGATATGCGCCCTGGCATGCATGCTTGGGTAGTTGCCAATTAGGCGTTTTGATTCGCTTTTTAATTTACGGATCATGAAATCGACATGATCTGGTATCGGAAGGATAAAATGATAAAATGCGTAGTCCATGATTATTAAATTTTAATTAAACAAATTGATTTGATCGGGATCGCCGACTTTAAGTAGTTCCAGTTCATCGCGGGTATAGCCCGGGCCGGCCATGTTTTTAAACTCAAAAACTTTAAACTTATCCCATTTGGCAAAAGCGTCAAGCGTATCGCGTTTTAATATGGTAAGCTCTTTTACCCAAAATGGTTCAAGCAGCTTTTTATGCCTGAAATGGGGCCAAAGCGCATCAAAATCTTTTTCAGGGATGTCGCGCACTACCGTTATGTGTGGGATAAGATTCTTTTTGATGCGCAGCTTCTTTTTTAAGGTGTTAAACCATTCATCAGTAGCAGGGGTGGCGCGGATACTGGCATAAATAGTCATGCGGTTGTGCAGATGGGAGAAGTGATAAAATCCATCAAGGTGCAACAATACTGGTGGCAAAATATTCAATGCTTGTTCCATTAATTCCAGGTTTTTATCGGCCATAAAAGGCTTTTGTCTTTCCAGATGCTGGATAGATATATGAGCCGGCGAATCCATACTTTTATAATTGCCGATAAGTCTCGCTGATGCTTTTTTGTAGCGTGCAATCTCATGTTTCACCGTTTCGGGCGGCGACAATAACATCAGGTAGTCTTCATATATACTCATCTGGCTAACAATTTCTTTAATTCAAAATTGCTAAAAAAATTAGCAAGATATCAAATTTATTTTCATTTTTGTTGTGTGGAAGCTAAACGTCATATCGTTCATATCGACCTTGATTCATTCTTCGTTTCGGTGGAGCGGAAGTTTCATCCCGAACTGATCGGTAAGCCGGTGATCATAGGTGGTTCGCCCGAAAGGGGAGTAGTGGCGTCATGTAGTTACGAGGCGAGGGCATTTGGTGTGCACTCGGCTATGCCAACCAAGCAGGCGCTTAAGCTTTGTCCGCATGCCATCCTCATCAGAGGTTCACACGGACGCTATGGCGAAGCTTCGCGCGAGGTTACACAGATCATTCATGATACTGTTCCTTTGTATCAAAAAACATCGGTTGATGAGTTTTACATCGATTATACCGGGATGGACCGCTTTTTTGACTGCTACCACGAAGCTACTAAGCTGAGACAGAAGATCATTAAAGACACCGGGTTGCCAATCTCCTTCGGCATGGCATCGGGCAAAACCATTGCTAAAATGGCTACCAATCAGGCCAAGCCCAACGGGCAAATGTTTGTAAAGCATGGCGATGAGCTGAAGTTTTTAGCTCCGCTTAATATAGGTAAGATTCCCGGCCTGGGCGAGAGCACCCGTAATAAGTTATATCAATATGGCATTGAGAAAATTGGCGATCTGCAGCGTACGAATATTCGTTTTTTGGAAACAATTTTTGGCAGGTATGGTCATTCGCTTTGGGAAAAAGCTAACGGTATAGACCATAGCGAAATCGTATCTCATTCCGATAGGAAATCCATTAGCACAGAACATACTTTTCATACCAATGTATCTGATCCCCGTACGCTTGAAACCACGCTGGTGTCCATGACTGAGGAGCTGTCGTCCAAATTACGGCGGGAAAATAAGCTTTCGTCTTGCCTGGCTATCAAACTACGTTATGGCAATTTTGAAACACATACCCAGCAACAAAAAATAGCGCTTACTGCAGCAGAGCATATCCTGATTCCCGGCGTTAAGAATTTGCTGAAAATGGCCTGGGACCAGCACCGGCCAATCAGGCTGATAGGCGTGCGCTTAAGCGATCTCTGCACAGGAAGCTACCAAATCAATCTGTTTGAAGATAATGAGGAACGCATTAAACTTTACCAGGCCATGGATCAGATCAATTTTAAATTCGGGGATAAGACCATCTGTCGTGCCGCAGGAATGGAAATCGGCACAAGGAATTTTAATCCGTTTATGCGAGGCTGACCGTTGATTATTTTTGATTGCGTTGATTACGCTGATACTTATGTGTGTATAAAAACTAAAATTCTTCAGCCGCCGCTTGGCTCCAGCCGAGTGGCAATTATCAAGCGGCTTCTGGCCGCCGTGGGAAATATTTTTTGTCTGCTCAGTGTCTCTTGGAGAGGGCAAAAAAAACTTGTCATTTCGAATGAGCTGGTGGGGCTTTAGCGTAGGGGCGAAAGAGAAATCTTATACGCCAAGCAAGCCGCTGAGTATAGCGTATAAGATTTCTCCTCACGCTATCGCACTGTCCCTCGCGTGTTCGTCGAAATGACAGCGGGAATTAGGTAATCGAATTTTTTCTTAAGCCCTCCCCAAGGGGAGGGTTGGGTGAGGTTTTCAACCAATGGTCAAAGGTTTTTTACCGTTGGTCAAAGTAATTTTATGGGGTGGAAGGGAGTGGTTTCTTTTGATAAAAAAGAAGAAATTATGGAAACCACACAACGTCAAACTTACCTCGATTGGTTGAGGATTCTGTCAATATTAGGGGTGTTATTTTTTCACTCGGCAATGCCTTTTGTTGCTGAAGATGGCTGGCATATTAAAAACCACGAAACCAGCAACCTCATGATGGAGTCAAATCATTTTTTGCACCTTTTTCGCATGCCGCTGCTCTTTTTTATTTCAGGTACCGTGAGTTACTACATGATGCAGCGGCGTTCTACGCTCAGTTTTATCGGCTTGCGCTTCCGCCGGCTTTTTATTCCGCTTTTGGTGGGCATGTTCATCATTGTACCGCCGCAAATTTATATGGAACGCTTAGTCAATGGTTACAAAGGATCGTTCCTGGATTTCTACCCCAGTACATTTAGTTTTCAGCCTTATCCCAAAGGAAATTTTAGTTGGCACCACCTTTGGTTTATCGCCTACCTTTTTATTTACGATCTGATATTCGCACCATTGTTCGCCTGGATGATCTCGCCAAAAAGTGACGGATTTAAACAAAAACTAACTGTGTTGGCTACCGGAAAATGGGTTTATTTATTGATGCTTCCCGGAATCCTCTGGTTTACTTTTACCAGTTGGGACCTCCCCGAAACTAACGACCTGATACATGATGGCAGTTACTTTGTTTACTGGTTGTTTTTTCTGCTGGCGGGTTTTATTTGTATCCTGCAGCCCAAACTGATGGATAGCCTTGAACGCAACCGTCGTTTTGCATTAACCATTGGCTTTTTAAGTTTGATGATGTGGGAAGTCATGCGTTGGAACGGCGTTGAACCATTGCATGCCAACTGGCCTTTTCAAAATATTGCATTCTCTTATGCCTTTACTGCATTAAGGCCAATTATCGCCTGGGGATGGGTGCTTGCTTTGGTTGGCTATGGTAAACATTATTTTAACCGCAGTCACAAAGTGCTCGGTTATTTAAACCAGGCGGTATATCCATTTTACATATTGCACCAAACCGTTATTGTTTTAGTGGCTTATTATATTGTACAGGTTCAAAATGAAAGTATCCTTTCCAAATACATTTATACTGTGGGTATTACCTTTTTTGTATCTGTACTTATTTATCATTTGCTGATAAGGCCTTATAATTTAGCCCGCTTTTTGTTTGGCATGAAACCCAAGGATAAGCCGGAAGCGTTGTCGGCCAATACGGTAACTGAACTTAAGCCACAACCTGTCCTTTCTGTTTGAAATTTGTAATTTGCTGATATGAAATTTTTCAGGAAATACATTTTTCCGGCATTGTATGGCCTGTTGGTATATTTTACCATCAGGCTGTTACATGATACAGACCTTGGCCAGCATTTTTGGAAAAGGGATTTCTATGTCAATGGCATTGAAATGGCCTGTTCGATATTGGTGGGCTATCTGGCAATCTATCTTTTTGAGTGGCTTTTTAGGTACTATGACAGTCATTGGGGTGCGCCATTATCTTACCGGGACGTTGTACGGGAACTGATCATCTTGGTAGGTGTAAACCTAATATTGGTAAACGTTGTATTTGTCCCGATGGATATGGCCCTGCACGTAACCCAGGGTATTGATGAACTAATGCCCTGGGCAGATGTGGCCGATATTAATATGATACCCACTTTGTACGCTATTATTTATTACGGCGTTGCGCGTAGCAGCACCTGGCTGAAGGCCTACGTAAATAATAAGATGCAACTGGAAAAATTAACCAATGATCAGCTGGAAACCGAACTGAAGTTTTTAAAGGCGCAATACCATCCGCATTTTTTGTTTAACGCCTTAAACACCATCTATTTTCAGATGGATGAAGATGTGCCCGGCGCAAAAAAAAGTACAGAACTACTGTCAAGTTTGTTGCGTTATCAGCTTTATGATCAGCAACAACAGGTAACTGTAAAACAGGAGCTGGAGTACCTGGAAAATTATATCAGGCTGCAACAGATACGGGCGAGCAGCAGAATGCAGTTGAATGTTCATTTTGATGAACGCTTAAGCGATCAATTAATTTATCCGTTGCTTTTATTGCCGCTGGTTGAAAACGCCTTTAAATACATTGGCGGAGCGTACAAAATAACCATTGATGGAAGCATTATCGATGGTAAGTTTGTATTTAAAGTTTATAACGATGTACCGGTAAATATGAAAGCGCCGGATAATTACAGCGGCATTGGTTTAGAAAACCTGAGCCGGAGGTTGCAACTACTTTATCCGGGCAAACATCAGCTCAACACAGGTCGTGAGAATGATCATTATACCGCAGTACTTGAATTGAATATATAAATTATGGCATTAATTAGCTGCATTATTACCGACGATGAGCCCTTTGCCCGTAAAGGGCTGGAGGGCTACGTTACAAAAGCCGGATTTTTTGATCTGAAAGCTCAATGTGAAGATGCTATGGAATTGGGCGCTTTGCTGACACAACAATCTGTTGATCTGTTGTTTCTTGATATCCAGATGCCGCATTTAACAGGTGTTGAGTTTATCCGTTCGATGCCAAATCCGCCAAAAGTGATATTTACTACCGCGTTTAAAGAATACGCTACCGATGGTTTTGATCTGGATGTGCTCGACTACCTGCTTAAACCTATACCGTTTGAGCGCTTTATGAAGGCAGCTTTTAAAGCTAAAGACTATTTTGATTTGAGAAATAACGCGGGCACAGTTGATTACATCTTTGTTAAAAGCAATGGCAAGCTCGAAAAGATAATTTTCGACGATGTGTTATTTATCAAAGGAATGGAGAATTATGTTGAGATCTATACATCTGCCCGTAAAATAATAACTCATAGTACCCTGCGGGCTTTCGCCGATAAGCTGCCGGCCCGTAAATTTATGCAAACGCATAAGTCGTACATAATCGCCAGTAATAAAATTACCTCTATAGAAGGGAACATGCTGAATATTGGCGAATTTGAAGTGCCAATTAGCAGGCAGTTAAAAGATCAGGTGTTGCATGCGCTGATTAATCAAAACAGATGATCTTAAGTCGAAAGTCTTGAGTCGAAAGTTCTAAGTCAGATTGTAAAACCTAAATCTTTCTAATCAAATTGCTCCTGCAGGCGTACTAATCTGTCAATCATCAGGTTTAGTTTCTCCTCTTCGTTTTTAAACATACGTGGTTTAAGGTAAAAGGTGGTAAACAAAAACCAGATTGCAATCGAACTATAAGTCACTATTTTGAAAGCTAAAGATGAGTGTTCAAGTACTTCAACAAAGTACATAGCCAACCCTGCGCTTATCATGAGTATATAGATATAATAAAACCAACCTATCACCTTCGAACGGCTTTTTTGGTATTCTTTAAGGCTGTGTAAGTATTCGGTTGGGTTTAAAGTTGCGTCCTGTTTGCTCAGGATATGATAATGCCGTAAAATTAAAGAGAGGTACATGAGCATTGTAACCAATACTATTAATATACCTACAGTGGTTACGGTTGATTTAAATGCCAGGAAAAATGTAACAATAAACGCGAATGCCGCGATGACCACCATGGCCACTATAGTCCAGTACAACTTAGTAGTTATGCTGCGAATCCCCTTCTTTACCTGCTTCAGCACCTCATCCACCGAAAGCTGATCTGGCTTTGGCTGTCCCTGCCAAACCGACATCAAATGATCAAAGTCTTTCATACTGGTTATATAACTCTGTTAATTTTTGTTTAATACGATAAATTTTCACCCTCAAGTTCCCTTCTGATATACCCGAAATTTCGGCAATTTCGGGGTATGGCACCTCATCAAGTACCATGGTTATAATAATCCTTTCTGATTCTTCCAGTTTTGAAATACACTTATATAGTAAAGCAACCTGCTCGTTTTTATCCGATAGTTCTTCGCGCTTTGTTTCTGCTAATTGTGGAGTAAGCTCGTCTTTGGCCTGGCGTTTTTCCGAGCGCAAATAGGTTAAACAGGTATTTACAGCAATCCGGTAAATCCAGGTTGATATCATGGCCTGGTTACGGAATTTGTCTAAATTTTGCCAAACCTTTAAAAAGGTTTCCTGTAGCAGGTCGTTGGCAGCATCGTCATCGCCGGTATAACCATAGCACAGATGGAATATCTTTTTAGAATTAGCTTCATATATCTGCTTGAATGCTGCTTCTTTGTTGGCCACTTCAGTTAATTTTATATTTAGACGATGTTAAGCTTTGTATGTTACAACAAATGATCATTCTTTTTAAACCAGCCCAGCTTAGTTTCAGCATCACTTATTAAATTGTTGTAACTGTCCTGGTAATCAAACTGAAGGTCCTCATGTAGTTTACCAATTAATCCACGGATTTTTTCTACCTGACGTGTTAGTATTAGCCTTAAAGGTTTGTATGAGGTGCGCCTGTCGGCATATTCAACGTAGTTTTCGCAAAAATTGATCAATAATTCAATTTCGGCACCTTTTGAAGTCATGAACTTAGTGTACTTACTTAGCAACCTCAATATTTTACGCATGCCTTTTGCGGCGTTATAACTTAATGACGACAGCTGGCTGAACATAAATCCGGCTTCGGCCTTTACCTTTTCAATAAAGGCGGCTTCATCATGAGCTTCAAAGAGCAGGTAGGCGAGAAGCTCTTTGTTTTCCTTTTTATAGCGCGCTAAACTGAGCATTAATTCGGCCAGCTGCTCGTTGGGCAGGTGCTGAATTTCCTTTTTTATATGCTGTAGTCCGTAGGCTGTAGTAGTCATATTGTAAATAAGCGGGCAAAATACTAATTGTTTTTATAAAGTATGATAATGCTAAAACGTGGTAAGATGTTTTATTTGCCTAACGTGAGTTAGTGTAAAATAGAATATTCCGAAGCCTGTTTAAACCGACCGTAAATTTTGTAGTTTTGCAGGCTTATTAAATTAAATGAAAAAAAGCAGACTGACGCTCTTCATTTTTATCGCACTGGTTTTGGGTGTGGTAGCCGGTTATATTTATAACACTTACGTTTTTGCCGATCTCAATAAACAGCTTAGTACCGCCAGTACAACTATTAAAAGTATCGACAAAAATATAGAAGCATTATCCGATACTACCGTATCAGCCTATAAAGATCTTAAACTACAAAGAATTGCCCAGGTAAAACTTCAAAGTCAGGCAACCGATGCCCGCGAAGACAAGCTTGAGCTATACAATATCCTGAGCAAGATTTTCCTTAACCTGATAAAAATGATTGTGGCTCCGTTGGTGTTCACCACATTGGTGGTAGGTGTTGCCAAGGTAGGAGATATTAAAGCCGTTGGCCGGATAGGGGGTAAAACGATGCTCTGGTTCATCAGTGCAACGCTGGTATCCCTGTTATTAGGAATGCTGTTGGTTAACCTGTTTGAGCCAGGTAAAACCATGCATCTTCCGCTTCCTGATAGTCATTTGAGTACAGGTATCAAAAAAACGGCCTTATCATTAACCGAATTTGTTGGTCACGTTTTTCCTAAGAGTTTTATTGAGGCTATGGCCAATAACGAGATCCTGCAGATTGTGGTGTTCTCTTTGTTTTTTGGCGTTGCTACGGCAGCAATAGGCGAGCAGGGCAAAATAGTGATCAAAGCTATGGACGCTTTTGCCCATGTGATCATGAAGATTACCGGTTATGTGATGAAAATGGCACCTTTAGCGGTGTTTGGTGCTATAACCGCAGTTGTTGCCAAACAAGGGATAGGCGTACTTTCAACTTATGGTATTTTTATCAGTGAGTTTTATTTTTCGCTGATCGTATTGTGGTCGGTGATTATATTGGCGGGATACATTGTATTAAGGAAGCCGGTATTCAGGCTGTTGAACAGTATTAAGGATGCCATGCTGATAGCTTTTAGTACTTCAACAAGCGAGGCAGCCTATCCAAAAGTGTTGGAAGAGCTGGAGAAGTTCGGTTGCAGTAATAAAATAGTGAGCTTTGTATTGCCATTAGGCTATTCATTTAATTTGGATGGCTCTATGATGTACATGACCTTTGCGTCGTTGTTTCTGGCGCAATCATATGATATTCACCTTTCATTCGGGCATCAGTTATCCATGTTGCTGGTATTGATGCTTACCAGTAAAGGCGTGGCAGGCGTGCCAAGGGCTTCGCTGGTTGTAATTGCCGGTACGTTGGCTATGTTCAATATCCCTGAAGCAGGTTTATTTTTGCTGATAGGTATTGATCCATTGTTAGATATGGGACGTTCGGCAACTAACGTACTTGGTAATGCTATGGCCACGGCTGTAGTGAGTAAATGGGAAGGAGAAGAGGTAGGTACTCAAATAATAAAAGAATAAAGCATACCATCGTGGCGAAGAATCATCAGTAAAACGATGGAAAAGGCATTGATGATGTGAAAAATATAGTTTAGGGCCGGTGAGCACAGGCCGCGTTAGGGATTGCAGTGAAAAGCCCACAGCGCGGGTTGGGGTTGCGGGTAGGAAAAGCGAGGACTTGTAACGAAAAGCCCGGGCCGCAGGCAACGCTCATGTTTATTAATAATTTAATAAGCAATAACTTATAATTACGTCATCATAGAGAACGAATATAACTAACCGACTCAATGGAGCGCGTTAATAACTGTAAATTAAATATAGCTATTAATAAGCTTTAACAAGCGGAGCTACTCTGTATAGTTCGCGATTGCTTCGTACCTCACAATGACATAATGAAGATTAATTTTACAAATTCAATAACTCAATAATTATATATGTCTCCCCGTTTAAAAAAGGTGTTTTTAATCATGACCGTAGTAGTACCTTTTATACTATACTGCGTGTATTATTATGGTATGATGATCAAGAATGCGCCATACCGTTTCGTTGATTTTCAATCGATCAGTTTTCAATATGGCCATAAGGATAGCCTGGTAAATAAATATGATTCGCATACCGGCATGTTTCAGTACCTCGACAGGCGCGATTCGCTGGTGAAAGAGCATTTGCGCTTGACTAAAGATGATTTGTTATACCTGCACCGTAAAGCTGCCGATTTAGGTTTTTGGGATTTTCCGTCGAAAGAAATCGGAGATACGTCGAAAGTTGCCGATAGCAAAGCGGTTAGGTATATCATTGAGTTTAAATATAAAGAGAAAACCAAACGTGTGATTTTTGACACAGACTATTTTGGCAATCCTAAATTGATTGATGCCAACCAGCGTTTGATTGCCGAGATTCAGAAAAAATTGACTGACGTAGAGAATCGTGGTAAAAAATAAAATATTGGGATGTTGTTTATTAAATAATCAATCCCTATATTTGCACCTCGAAATTTAAAACAATATTTAACAAACATGTACGCAATAGTAAGTATAGCAGGACAGCAATTTAAAGTTGCCAAAGACCAGCAGATCTTTGTACACAGGTTACAAGGCGATGAAGGCGCTAGTATTGAATTTGACAGTGTATTGTTAGCAGAAAACGAAGGTAAATTCAAATTAGGTTCTGATTTGAAAGGTGCTAAAGTATCGGCTAAGATCGTGTCACATTTAAAAGGTGATAAAGTAATTATCTTCAAAAAGAAAAGAAGAAAAGGTTACAAAAAGAAAAACGGTCACCGTCAGCAATTTACCAAGATCGAGATCACCGGTATTACATTATAATTAAAGGTTGAACCGGAGTTGTTCTGCAATTCCATAAAAGAAATAAAAAATGGCACATAAGAAAGGGGCCGGTAGTTCAAGAAACGGTCGTGAGTCGCATAGCAAACGCTTAGGTATCAAAATTTTCGGTGGTCAACCAGCAATTGCAGGTAATATCATCGTTCGTCAGCGTGGTACCAAACACAATCCAGGTTTAAACGTAGGTCTTGGTAAAGATCATACTTTATTTGCACTGGCTGAAGGTATCGTAGTTTTCAAAAAGAAAGCTGATAACCGTTCATACGTTTCAGTACTTCCGTTTGAAGCTGCTGACGTTGAAGAAGTAGCTGCACCTGCACCAAAAGCTAAAAAAGAAGCTAAAGCTGTTGAAGCTCCTGCTGCTGAAGAAGCTCCAAAAGCAAAGAAAGCTGCTGCACCAAAAGCTAAAAAAGAAGAAGCTGCTGATGCCGCTGAAGAAGTAGCTGAGTAATCAGTTAACAAGTATTAGGATATAAAAAATCCCGGTCAGTTTTGATCGGGATTTTTTGTTTGGTGATTATTTTCAACAAGAAGACCTGAAAGAGTTAAAAGAGCGTCATTGTGAGTGATTTAAATCCGTTGGCCTGTGAAGGAGAAATGAAAAAAGGGCTATCAGTCTGAGCTTGTCGATGCATGACACCCATTTTAAAACATGTCATGGGTAGGTACGAAGCAATCCCAAACTATACAGAGTGGCTCTGGCTATCGGGGATTGCTTCGTTCGCAATGCGTTTTTGTTTATAATATTGCTTTACGAAGCAGGCCTGCTTCTATTCAATAATCAATTTCTTCAGATAATAAGTATCCGGGTCAATAACCGGCATGGTTTTGCTGGTTATGGTGATACCTTTTTTATCAAGCGTATATCTTTTTGTAACGCCATCCGCGGTAATATCAACCGGCAATGGCATGTCGATATTTAATAGTTGAACCTGGTATTTATCGCCACGTTGGGCTTTTACGTGTACTTCCAGTTTATTGATGGAATAAATATACAGATCGAATAACGGCTTTAGATCCTGGCCTGCGGCTTTGCTGAAATATTGGATCACATCATCGGTACTGGCCAAATTACTGTAGGTGTATCGCGGATCGGTAACGAAACCTTTAAGGGTAGGGAAGAAGGTACTATCGCCCATAATATATCTCAGCGTATGCATAAAGAACGCGCCTTTGCCATAGATATCACCGTTATAAGCCGATTCCTCATCGATATCTTTCCCGATAACAAGAGGTATTTTATTACCGAATGATAAAGCGGAATTCTGGAAGAATTTGATATACGCTTTCTCACCTTCAAACTCTCTAACATAAAGCGCGTCGCCGTAAGTACATATTCCTTCGTGGATCCAGTAGTCGGCCCAATCCTTGGCTGTAACTTTGTTTCCCCACCACTCGTGGCCAAATTCATGGTGCATCAGGCCATCGTAATCTTCACCGCCAACTTTGGTGTACCTGAACTTAGCGCCATAGGCATTCATGGTTTGGTGTTCCATACCCAGGTGAGGCGTTTCAACTATGCCTATTTTTTCCTTCGCCCAGGGATATTCGCCAAAGTATTTTTCCTGTTCTTTGATGGTCTTTACAAAAATATCAAGATGGTGCTCTGCTTTAGCTGCATGTTCCTTTAATACATAAAATTTGATAGGTACATTATGACCGTCTACTGTAGTGTACGGACGGGTCACAACGGTATAGTCGCCTGCATTAAACAGTATGCTGTAATTGTTAATGGTGTATTTGGTTTGCCAGTGATATGTTGCTGTTCCCTTTTGTTTGCTTACACCTTTTAATAGGCCCGGGCCTGCAACCACCAGATATTTAGGAACGGTAATGAACATATCCACACCTTCATTGGGTTCATCTGAAGGGTGATCTTTACAAGGGAAATACAATTTACCACCAGTGCCTTCGGCTGTAATGGCCATCCATTGATGCCCGGTTGAGTCTCGTGTCCAGATAAAACCATCGTCCCAAGGCGGTCGACGTGCAACATGGGGTTTGCCGCCATAAATTACTTTTACACTTGCTTTACCGGCAGGCAGTTCTTTAGCAGTATTAATGGTTATCAGGTTGTTCTTGTATTCAAACGGTTCCTGTTTGCCGTTTACCAAGACCTTGTTGATTGACAAAGAATCCAACAGATCAAAAAGTAAAACCCTGGTAGGTTTTGCCATGATCACATCAATTGTAGTAAAACCATCAATGGTTTTTTGCTCCGGATTAACAGCAAGCGAAATGGTATAATGCCGCACATCCATTATGGCTTGCTCTGGTTTCAGTTTTCCTCCTGATGTTAGCGTTTGGGCCTGTAAAATTGCAGCCTGTGTAATAATAGTAAAGAGGGTTAGCAGCGATTTCTTCATTTAATTTTGGTCCTTCGTGAAATTTATGCCAATGGTGTGTTTACTTGGAGGTTTCAGCCATGATTCAGTTAGCTTTTGCGCTATCTAAAACCTGCACTGCCTCCATTGTATAAAACTGTATAGGAACTGAATATTTTGATTTAATAAAATGACCATCGCGCATAGCCGGCACCCATCTTTCTGATAAAGCAATAACCCTTAAGGCTTCTTTATTGAAAGGCTCAGTCATGCCTTTAACCACTTTCAGGTCGGTTAAACGACCGTCGTTTTCAACAAAAAAACTTATGGTAACAATACCTTCTCCGCCGCTTACGTTTTTAGGCCATTTTAAGTTTTTATTCAAAAAATCATGAAAAGCATTATCGCCACCACGAAAGTGAGGCGGCGTAAGTTTTTGGGCATTCACGCTTATTGAACAGATCAGGATGATAAGGATGGGTAAAAGTTTCTTCATCCTTAAATATAAATCAATTCTCCCTCACCAGCAAACCATCCGCAAAATCGCGAAGGTATTGTTTATGGTCTTCGGGTAAATTAATGGCATCAAGGGCAGCAAAAGATTTTTCGGCATAGGTTTGCATGGCTTCTTCCGCATGTTGCCTGATATCAAGCTGGTTGTAAATCTCTGTTATGGCCTTAACCTTTTCTGCATTATCAAACTCGGTGGCATTTAGCCAGTGGTTTAACGTTTGTGCCTGAGCTCCTTTAGCCAGTTCAAGCGCACGGATCAGCAAAAAGGTTTTTTTATTGGAGATGATATCTCCGCCAACCTGTTTGCCGAACTTTTCGGGATCACCGTAAACATCTAATATGTCGTCCTGTAGCTGAAACGCGATACCCAGGTTTGCGCCAAACGCATCAATCAGATCTGCATCGGTTGAAGCAGCCCCGCCAACAATGGAACCAATTTTTAACGTGCCTCCCAATAATACCGCCGTTTTAAGGCGAATCATGTTGATGTACTCTTCAATACTCACATCGTTACGTTGTTCAAAGCTCATATCAATCTGCTGGCCTTCACAAACGCCGGTGGCAGTATCGTTAAAAACGTCAAGCACCTTACGTAAAATGGTGTCGTCAACCTTCATCATCATGCGGTTAGCCTCTACCATCATGGCATCGCCCGAGAGGATAGCCACGTTGGCGTTCCATTTTTCATGTACGGTGGCCTTACCGCGGCGTAAGGGGGCTTTGTCCATAATATCATCATGCATCAGCGTGAAATTATGGAATACCTCAATGGCCAACGCGGGTTCAATAGCCTTTTCAACGTCGCCGCCAAAAAGGTCACAAGCCAGCAGGAGCAGGGCCGGGCGCATGCGTTTGCCGCCAATAGATAAAATATAGCTTATCGGTTCGTACAAATCGGCAGGATAAGCCGGGTAGCTTAGTTTGCCAACTGCATCATTTATCAGTAACTGTAACTCTGTAAGTTGTTTCATTTTTTAAGTGAGTGGTTCATCAAGTTGATTAGGTGAGTAGTTTCTGCTTTTTTTAACTTAATCAACTGCTCACTCAATCAACCATTCACCAATTATCAATCCTGTACCAATATAAAATCTATCTGCTTCTTGGTCAGATCAACCTGTTTTACTTTGATCTTGACTTCATCGCCTAATTGATAGATCTTCTTTTTACGCTGGCCAATGATGGCGTAGTTCTTCTCGTCCAAAGTATAAAAATCGTCGGATATATCGCGCAGGCGGATCATGCCCTCACACTTGTTTTCGATAATTTCTACATACATGCCCCATTCTGTAACACCCGATATGATGCCCATAAAGGTATTGCCAACCTGGTCGCGAAGATACTCAGCTTGTTTGTATTTTACTGAAGAACGTTCCGCATCGGCAGCCTTTTTCTCCATTAACGAGCTGTGCGAACACAGTTTTTCATAAAAATCGGCATTGGCCGATTGTCCGCCGTTTAAATAATGGAACAGCAACCTGTGTACCATCACATCCGGGTAACGGCGAATTGGTGAAGTAAAGTGTGTGTAATGATCAAAGGCCAAACCATAGTGGCTGCTGCTTTTGGTAGTGTATACAGCTTTGGCCATTGAACGTATGGCAAGGTGCGTTAATACGTTCTGCTCTTTTTTTCCCTCAACATCTTCCATCAGGAAATTAAGCGATTTAGCCGTTTCCTTGTCAGATTTGGTGTTGATCTTATACCCGAACCTTGCGGCAAACTGCGCAAAATTAGCCAGAGCGTCGGGCTTAGGCGAATCGTGTACGCGATAAACAAAGGTATATTTATGTTTGCCTTTCCCCATTTTACTTACATGCTCGGCAACCTTACGGTTGGCCAGCAACATGAAGTCTTCAATGAGTTTATGGGCATCTTTACGTTCTTTTACGTATACTCCAATTGGTTTACCGGTTTCATCAAGTTTGAATTTAACCTCGGTAGTTTCAAAGCTAATAGCACCGTTTTTAAACTTACGCTCGCGAAGTTTATAAGCTAACGCGTTTAACTTAAATATTTCTTCCTTAAAGTCGCCTTCGCCGCTTTCTATTACCTCTTGGACCTCTTCATAAGTGAAACGCCTGTCAGAGTAAATGACGGTTTTACCATACCATTCGGTAACGATGTTGGCGTTCTCATCCAGCTCGAACACCGCCGAAAAGCAAAGCTTTTCTTCTTTAGGGCGAAGGGAGCAAAGACCATTTGATAATCTTTCGGGAAGCATTGGTATCACCCGGTCAACAAGGTAAACTGAGGTTGCCCTGTCCAAAGCTTCTTTATCTAAAGCCGAGTCGGGGATAATATAGTGCGATACATCGGCAATGTGAACGCCAACTTCAAAATTGCCGTTTTCCAGTACACGATAGGATAGGGCATCATCAAAGTCTTTGGCGTCAAATGGATCGATGGTGAAGGTGGTAATGTTACGGAAATCGCGGCGTTTGGCAATTTCTTCGGGTGTGATCACGTCTGAAATTTCCTCGGCGTCATGCTCTACTTCGGCAGGGAATGATAACGGAAATCCATATTCGGCCAGGATTGCATTCATTTCCGTATCGTTTTCGCCCTGTGCGCCTAACACATGTTTGATACGGCCTATAGGGTTTTTAGCCTCTGTTGGCCAGTCAGTAATTTCGGCTACCGCTTTGATGCCATTTTTAGCCCCGTTTAACTCGGTGATGGGGATAAAAATATCGTGCATCATCTTGCGATCGTCTGGAATAAAAAAGGCATATCGTTCAGAAAGTTTAACTACGCCGGTAAACTCCATTTTAGCACGATGGATGATCTCGATAACCTCGCCCTCTTTATGCTTGCCTTTACTTTTGGCGTATACGTAAACCTTAACACGGTCGCCGTTAAGCGCGGTGCGGAGTTTGCGAGGGGCGATGAAGATATCGCTCTCAAATTCATCGTCGGTAACTATGAAAGCCGAACCGTCGTTGGTAAGGTCTACCACACCCTCGATAAAGGTTTTAAGTTCAAGTAGCTGAAATTTGCCTGGGGAAATTTCTTTGAGTACTGATTTTTTAACCTCATCTTTTAAGATTTCATAGATGATCTCACGCGCTTCGGAATCACGAACGTTTAGTTTAGCGGAAACCTGTTTATAGTTGAGTGGTGTATTGCCGTTTTGTTCAAATATATCAAGTACCATTTGGGTAAGTACCTGGTGTATAGAAGAGTTGTTTTTCTTACGTTTAGACATAGGATAGTATTTGCATCAAAGATACTGAATTTTGAAGTGCCGGATTGATTCAATTAGCGGCGAGTACACACCGTTTTATCAACCCGGTATCGAGGCTATCAGCCTTTTGGTGTACTCTTCTTTAGGACGGTAATAAATATCATCAGGATAGCCTGTTTCAACTATTTCGCCCTTGTTCATGACCATCATGCGGTCGGAAATATGCTTGATCACAGCCAGGTCGTGGGAGATGAAAATGTAAGTAAGTTTAAGTTCGTCTTGTAGTTCACGAATCAGGTTGAGCACCTGGGCCTGCACCGATACATCAAGCGCCGAAACAGATTCGTCACAAATGATGAACTTGGGCTGAAGTGCCAGGGCCCGTGCTATCACAATCCGCTGCCGTTGCCCGCCCGAAAATTCATGTGGATAACGGTTAAAGTGCGCTGGTTGCAGGTTAACCCGTTCAAGCAACTCAAGCACTTTACGTTTACGGGTGGCATCATTGCTGTAAAACTGGTGCACCTGTAAAGGTTCCATAAGCGATTGCCCAACGGTAAGCTTAGGGTTTAATGACGAATAAGGATCCTGAAAAATAATCTGGATATCTTTCCTGATCTGTCTCAACTCATTCTTTTTAAGCCCGCGAAGATCGGTTCCTTCAAAAGAAACCTTGCCCGACGTAGGTTCTATCAATCTTAAAATACTTCGGCCTAAGGTAGTTTTGCCACATCCAGATTCGCCGACCAGCCCTAACGTTTCTCCCGGATATACATCAAAGCTTACATTGTTTACCGCTTTTACAACATGGTCCTTCCGTTTAAACAAGCCTGTATCTGTAGGAAACCACGTATTTAGTTTTTCGGCCTTTAGCAGCGGCCGTTGCTCATATAGTCTGTGTCTTCTTGCAGCAATTTCGGTGTCCGGATAATGATATAATTCCCTGATGCTTTCAATAGTCACTGCGGGTTTGCCTTCGTCCAGGAAATCGGCCACAACAGGCAGCTTTTTCAAATGCTGCTGAGGGGTAGGGCGGCAGGCCAGTAAGCCTTTAGTGTATGGATGTTTAGCGCTGGCAAAAAGCTCATCTACGGTAGCTTCTTCCACAATTTCGCCTTTGTACATGACCAATACCCTGTCGGCGATTTCCCTGATCACCCCCAAATCATGCGATATAAAGATGAGGCTCATATGCCTTTCAGCCTTAAGCTTGTGCAGGAGCTCGATAATGGTTTTTTGTACCGTAACGTCAAGGGCGGTGGTAGGCTCGTCGGCAATCAGTATCTCCGGGTTGCAGGCCAGGGCCATAGCAATCATTACCCGTTGTTTTTGGCCGCCTGAAATTTGGTGGGGATAGCTGTCGAATATGGCTTCCGGCCGGGGCAATTGAACTTCCTTGAACAGATCAATAGTTCTTTGCTTTGCCTCAGCTTTAGTTACGCCCAGATGCAGCCGGATAGCTTCAGTTAGCTGAAAACCGCAGGTAAGCACAGGGTTAAGCGATGTCATCGGTTCCTGGAAGATCATGGCCACCTGGTTACCACGCACCTGCTGCATCTCATCTTCAGATAGCCTGCACAGACAGACTCCATTTAAAAGCACCGAGCCGTTTATTACAGCCTGATCTTCATTTAGTAAGCGCATCAACGCAAGAGAAGTTACAGATTTGCCGGATCCGGATTCGCCTACAATGCCAATGGTTTCGCCCTTATCAAGCGTAAAGGAAATTCCCTTTACGGCCTCGAACTGGCTTTTGCCATTCTTAAAACTAACCGACAGATCGTTTACTTTAAGCATCAGCCTACAACGGTTATAAATTCGTCAGGAATCAATTCTTCGCCCCGATAACGCCTTAGCAATTGTGCTGTTGCAACCACATCCTTTTGGCAATACGTGCAAATACGTTCCAACTGGTTTTCATGCCAGTAAACACGACCAACATCGCTGCCATCAATATCATCCTTGGAGGTCGGAATATTAAAAATAGTAGTGAGCAGGTTTAAGGAGGTATAATGTTTGTGATCGCCAAATTTCCACAACTCCATGGTATCTAAATGGGCAATCTCCCAGGGCTTTTTACCCGCTATTTGCAGTTGCTGCGGAAAAGGCATGCCGTTCACCAACAGCCTTCGGCAGATATATGGGAAGTCAAACTCCTTACCGTTATGGGCACACAAAACAAGATTAGCGGGCTGACTGAACAACAGGTTTGAAAACTTGGTTAGCAATTCTTTTTCATCGTGCGATGCAAACGACTTTACCCGCAATCCTACGTTTTTTCCCGCTGTAAAAATCCCGGCCGAAATACAAACTATTTTACCAAACTCGGCCCAGATCCCGGCACGCTCGTAATGAACATCGGCAGGTTCGTCTTTGCGTTGATGCCGGGTTTTTAGTTCCCATAAAACCTGCAGATTTTCGGGTAGCTGTTCGTGACTGCTGTACTGTGGTACAGTTTCAATATCAATTACCAGTAAATTATGCAGATCGTACTGTTCAAGCATCCGGTTAAGAATTATGGAGGCAAGATAATGATAGTTTTTATCTTAAGTATGGATACGGCTTTGCATGCTGAATCAATTTTTAAAAATGGTATTTTAATGATGCTTTGAACCATTTAACTTAAAGCCAACACTAATCTGCAATGTTCCGGGATTGGTTTTATAGTTGCCAAAATCAGAAATGACCTGGTAGCCACTAAGGTTTTTTTGGTACACAGCCTCAAATATTAACCTGTTAAACTGAACGCTTACGCCGCCCGATAAGCCGAAGTTTATTTTTTGATCATACCGGGTTGTCTTTATTTTATTTTGGGCATTAGCAAAGTATATAGTGTCAAGATTCATATCCAGCCGCTGTAAATTGGTGTTGCTATTGATTTGTTTAACAGGGAGATTAATAACTGGTCCGCCTTTTATGCTGATATTGTTGTTGATCTTGTACATCACATGGATGGGCACATTTACAAAATAAGCTTTTCGTGAATCGGTTACTTTGACAAATTGTGCAGAATCAACTTGGCTGAAACTCTTATTGTCATATGAGCCACCCAGGTTAAGTGGCGTTAAAAATCGTACCTGCGCGTTTATGGCCCATTTATCGTTTAAATGATAGGTGCCAAATAGCCCGGGATAAATATCAATAGGGAAACTACCATAGATATTCCTGTTTTGCGAACCGGGTGTAAAGCTTCCTGAAGTATTGGCGCCTAATAAAAATCCCCAGTCCATATTAGCGAATACGGTGGATAGCGGCCTTGACGATGAGATTTTACCACCTTTTGCTTTGCCGTTTTTTGTTGATGGATTTTTATTTGCTTTGTTTTTATTGTTTGAGTTTTTGATTTGCCTAACGTTGCCGCGTGCTGCGTAATCAGAACCGGTTATTATAAACTTTGATAAAGACTGATTAGAGAATATTTGAGGCTTAATGAACGAATTATTGTTCATCCCGAATAATTGGGCCATGCTGATTTGGGTAGCCGAAAGCAGCATAATATTGTTATCAGTTGAATTGCTATTTTGCGTTGCACTATCTGACGAGCTTTCTTCAGCCAAAGTGTTCGAGCCTGAAACTGTACCTTGTTGTTTGGTTAGGTTTCCTGTGGATACTTGTAGGTGATTACTTCGGTAATTTCCCGAAGTTAGATAACCAGTACTATTATGATTTGGCGATAAGGTTGAATTTGCCTGTGCGTTACCGCCGTTAATTACTTGCTGGTTTGTTGCCGATTTATTGTTTTTTAAAGCCAGTTTCCCCTGATTATTGTTGCTATTAACCTGGCCCGCAATTGTTATGTTATTAATGCTGTCTGTTTTATTAATGGATGATGTCAATTTCTGTAAAGCGTATAAGCTATCAACTTTGGTGTCGGGATCTACTGAGTCAACAGTCATAGCGGTATTTAAACTGTCTTTGCCTATTGCTTGCCTGTGTTTTTGGGGCTGATGGTGAGATGTATTTTGATGTTGCCTGGTTTTAATAATGTAAATGACAGTACCGGTAACTGTGGCCACAGTTAGCGAGGCTATTAATATCGATGTGGCTTTCATCGCCTTAATAGCTTTTATGGCTTTTGCTATTTTTGAAACATGTGGAGCGGATGTTAAAGGCAACAGGGGCAAATGCTTATCAAGGATAGATTGCATTTCCTGCCATCCGCTTTGAGCTTCAGCATCAACCGGTAGCTGATCGCGTTTCTGCCGCCAAAGATCGGGGTCTTTAAATAAATCTTTCATCGTTTTATTTCACTCCTTTCTTTCGACTGGATGCTGCCTGGTTCAAGCAGCTCTCTTAATTTTTTCTTCGCCTCGGCCAAATGCCAGCGGGATGTACCTTCGCTGATACTAAGTTGTTCGCCTATTTCTTTGTGTGTAAACCCATCAAGTACTGATAGGTTGAAAACAGTTTGGGTAGCAAGGGGCAGGGTACGGATGCTTTGCAGAATATCTTCAAAATAAAGTTTCTCCAGGGCCGAGGGGGAGATGAAATAATCATCATGCTCATGGATATCAAAACTTACGGTGTTAAATTTCAACTCCTTCCTGCACAGGTCAATTGAGGTATAGATCATGATTTTCCTGATCCATCCACCCAACTCGCCTTTTTCGATATCGAAATTATTTACAGACTGGAAAACTTTCAGGAACCCGTTATTGAAGGCCTCTTTAGCCAGTTCTTTATCAGGGACATAACTATTACAAACGCGAAGCATCTCTGCATAAAATAATTTGTACAAGGCTTCCTGCGCCGTTCGGTCGTTATTGATACACCCTTTTACCAGCCTCTCTGTTTGCTTCTTGCTTAGGTTCATTCAAAAAAATCACGTTTAAATGATTGTAACTACCTCTTCGGATACAATTCATCAAACGTTGGGTAAAATGTAGATTTTTTTTCAAATTATTTTCCGACTATATGATTTTACAGGAAAATCGATCAATATCGGCCTGCTGCAACAAACTAATATGATCGATGTCCTGTGATTGAATTAATTATCGTGTTAAGGTTTTAGGTGAAATTACAATGCCTGTGGAATAATTCCAGTCGAAAGTGATGCTGGTTGCCGAAACGATGATGTTACCGGTATAAGTAGTACCATTAAGTGTTACCTTTAATGGGTGACTGCCGTTTACCTGGTAGCTTTTTTGAAAGTTTACCGCCGCCACCATAGGGATATCGCCAGTACCATGGCAAACCAAGGGCTCTTGTACATTAAGAAAATCAATGAAGAAGTTGTTGTTTGCGTCAAGCGTGTTGTGGAATTTCAACAGGCCGTTTGAACAATACCGGTTAGTTGTTACCGCGTTGAACGAAATAGCCACGCTATCACCTGCCACATTTTGATGATACCCGGGAGCCAACGTAATCTTGTCGCCGGTTAGGGCAACAAGTTGGCTTGTATCCGCCGGAGGTGTTTTCACGGTAGTATCACCGGAGTTTTTTAGGGCATTATTGCTGGTCGCAATTTTTGGATTACTGATTACGTCATTCTTTTTAGTACATCCTGAAACAATAAAAAAAGCCAGCAAGAAGGTTACAATAGAATAGGTTAGTTTTTTCATTTTAATTGATTTATGATTTTATTACATCATCGAATCAATCAGTGAAAACGTTGGGTGAGGCCTGGTTTTTATTAAATTATTTTTTTAATACCTCAAACCCTATGCTTATGGTGTTGCCATTGCCATCAACCAAAGTAAGGATGTGTTTCCCGGGAGGCGGATTTAAAGCCATCTGATGGAAGTCTCTTGTTTCGCCAACGTATTGATCATCCAAATGCCAGAAGATCTTCATACCAGGCTGGCGATGGGCAGCATTGCAGATCATGCGGCCGCGGGTGCCATCTGCCTCAAGGGGTACATATATTTTAGCGCCGTTTTTAGGGTATATCACTTCCATGGCGTTTCCGTTTTCGGCCTGGGTACAATCCGCGCGAAAAGGAGGCAGTACGTGGTATTGATAGTTCCTGGCCTTGTAATAATACTCCATAGATGGTGGCAGCACAAACCAGCTTTTATTCAGGATGTTATCCGGGGGCTCGCAGTTACCGTTTACCTGCCATTTGGCGTCGGCAGATAAGTGAACCAATTGATGATACGGACAAACCGGTGCTTTCAAGCCGCTTTTGGGTACGTATTGCTCGTCGACATCCTGGCAGTATTGTCCTGCTCGGTAACCACTTTGCCTGCACACGTTTATTTTTACCATTTCGCCCATAGGCATCTCAAACCAATCGCGCGATACCGGCAGCAACCTGAAGATCTCGAACAGGGCAGGGGCAGCGGTATTAATACCGGTTAATCCCGGTCGCCCTTCACCATCGGTATTGCCAACCCAAACACCAACTACATATTTGGGTGTAACGCCGATAGCCCAACCATCCCGAAAGCCGAAGCTTGTTCCGGTTTTCCAGGCGACGCGCTGGCTTGAGCTAAACTGCTGCCAAAGCATCTCTTCGCCCGGGCGCATCACTTCTTCCATAGCCTGAAATGTGTAATAAATGGAAGCGGCATCCAACAATCCTGATTTTTGAAGTTCTGGTTTGGCACCGGCCTTTTTTTCATAAACAGGATTGTGAAAATCGACAGGATCGTACCTGCCATTATTTTTGTTGTAATGATTGAGCACACGGGCCATGTCGGCATAAGCACCGCTTAGTTCCCAAAGCGTATTTTCGCCACCGCCTAAAATTAAAGACAGACCATAATGATCGGCGGGTTTGGTTAAAGTGGTGATACCGGCTTTGTGCAAAAAGTCATAAAAGCGCTCGTATTTATACTGTTGCAGCATTTTAACCGCGGGTACGTTCAATGATCGGGACAAAGCGCGTGATGCTGGTACAGCACCATCGTAACCCAAATCAAAATTTTCGGGGTGATAGCCGGCTATCATGGTTGGCACATCGGGCATCAGGCTATTGGGTAATATCAAGCCATCGTGCAGCATAGCGGCGTAAAGCAGCGGCTTTAAGGTACTTCCGGGGCTTCTGGGCGCATCAATTACATCAACGTCGCTTTCCATCTGTGGGTCTTCACGATGGGCTATGTTGCCTGCATAGGCCAGTGTGGCGCCCGTTTCAACGTCAAGTACAATAGCTGCTATGTTGTTGATATCATTTGCCTTTAACAAACTGTGATGTTGCTCCAGGATATCATTTACCTGCTGTTGCAATGATGATTTAATGCTGCTTGTAATGCGGGTATCACCATCGGGCTTTGCCTGGTAATCGGTTTTAAAGCGTTGCAGCAGGTGCGGGGCGAGTTGTGGTAAAGGCATCGGCCTGTCGGGCACGGGTTCAAGCCGGGCAAGGGCGGCGGTTGTGCTGTCTATAATACCTGCTTTATGCAATTTATCTAACAGGGAATTGCGTTTGCGGAGGAGAATTTCCCGGTTCCGGCCAGGGTGTACCAGTGACGGGGAATTTGGTAAAACCGCCATGGCCGCCATTTCTCCCCAGGAAAGTTTATCCGGGTTTCGGCCAAAATATCTCCATGAGGCTGCGTCCAGGCCTATTACGTTGGTGCCGAAGGGTGCGTTACTGGCATATAAGGCCAATATTTCATCTTTACTGTAGGTTATTTCAAGGCGCATGGCCATGAAAATCTCTTTCAATTTATTCCAGATGTTGCGCTTGTGTTTGGTTGCCAGCCTGATCACCTGCATGGTAAGGGTACTGCCTCCACTGCTTACTTTCTTTGAGCTCAGGTTTTGTTTTATCGCGCGGCTAAAGGCAATAAGGTCAAAGCCGGGGTGGTGTTCAAAACGCTTATCCTCAAAAGTGATAATACATTGCTTGAATTTTTCGGGAACATCTGCATTATAAGGAAAGCGCCACTGCCCATCGTTAGCAATAGATGCGCCAAGTAATTGGCCCTGATCATCGTCAATTACGTATGAAGTTGGGCTATTAAATAATGGTTTGGGCAAACAAAACCAAAATATGAGGGTTAAAACAAACAAAAAGAAAAGCGAGACTATGACTTTAGGCTTTTTTAAATAACTTTTAGCTCGTTTTAGCACAAATTGCATTACTAAATATAAAAATATTAAGCCAGTTCAGGTTTATACAACTATAATTGTGGCAAAAATCTACCAGGCAATAATACAATAAATGACGATACAAAAATTATCAATTATTATTCCGGCTTATAACGAAGGTAACACCATACATTTAATTTTGGATAAAATTAAAACGGTAAACCTTATCAATGATATCGAAAAAGAAGTGATCATTGTGAATGATTGCTCAAAAGATGATACTGAAGCCGCCATTTATAAATACAAGCTTGGTAACCCCGAAATTAATATCCAATACTTTAAACATGAGGTAAATAAAGGCAAGGGGGCTGCCTTGCATACCGGTATCTCCAAAGCAACCGGCGATTACCTTATTATCCAGGATGCCGACCTTGAATATGATCCTGCTGAATATAACGACCTGTTAAAACCGGTGGTAGCCGGCTTTGCCGATGTGGTTTACGGTTCGCGCTTTATGGGGAGCAATCCTCACCGCATCCTGTTTTTCTGGCATACTATAGGTAACAGGTGGCTGACGTTTGCGTCAAACTGGTTTTCCAATCTTAACCTTACAGATATGGAAACATGTTATAAATTGTTTAATACCAGGATGATCCAATCTATTAAACTTACCGAAAAGCGTTTTGGCTTTGAGCCTGAAGTAACTCAAAAAATTGCCCGTGTGCCGCGGATAAGGATTTATGAGGTAGGTATTTCGTATTATGGCCGTACGTACGAAGAAGGCAAAAAGATAGGATGGAAGGATGGCGTAAGGGCTATTTACTGTATCCTGAAATACGGTTTGTTTAAATCGAAGTAAGATCGTAAAACCTTAGAACGGGCTGAGACTCACTTTCGTAGGCTACTGTGGCCATATTATCGCTATCAAGTTTAAAACTCATCAGCTTTATTGCTTCGGATGAATTTACAAGGCCACTATTGGTTATGTGGTCGCCATCTAGGGAAGGGATATTTTTAATTCTCTCGTCCAGTCCTTGACTCGTGAGTTTTGTTGTAGCTTCTTTGCGCGTCCAGAGGAGGACGAACTTTTCTATCGACTCGGTTTGGTTGATAAAGCGGATTTCATCGGAACTGAAGTTGTCAGCAAGGATTTCTTTAAAGGCAAATGACTGGTCGATTTTCTCTGTATCGATACCAACTTTTGTTTGGGATATGGCAATGGTCACCCACTCATCCGAGTGAGATATATTGTAATTAATGGTAATTCCTGTTGTTTTTACGAATGGCTTTTTATTTGGGCCTATCTCAAAACGGATATCTTCGGGTTTTTGAACCAAATACTTGCCTAAAATGATCCTTAGCGCGGCACGGCTTACGATAAAGCGCTGCCTGTCTTTTTCCTGGTAATATCTCCCTGCACGGGTTATTTCATCGGGCAGCAGCAATGTTTTAAGCTGCCCGATAAATGAAAGATGATCGGTAATTTTAATTCGCCACACATCAATATTAACGCCAACAGCCAGGTTGGGGTTGGCATTTTGCTGCCAGTCAACAGCATCGAGATAGTGTATTGCTACCTTTACTGTATCCATAACTTATTTTTTAGCAGCTTCATCGAGGCAATTTTGCAAAATTTTTGCAAAGATCTTGTCGTTAGGCGCTTTAAAAATTGAATTATGCTCGCCGGGAATAGGATGTACGTTGATGCCCTTTAAAGCATAAGGTTGCCAGCCAAGGTATTCAAAATCATCCATGTAAAAGGTATGATTATCAGCCTTGAACAGTTCAATGGAGATGTTGTAGGGCTTCAGCTGATAATTTCGTTCGGCTTGCTGGTTCATCTCATCTATCTTGTTTGAATAGCCAAAAAAGCCTTCCTGCTTTTCATCGTTCTTAAATCGCCATAAAAGCCTCGTAGCATGGCGTTTAATGTTTTTTGTTTTGTCGGCTATATTTTGCGAAAGACCCTCCGGTGTTAAAAGATTATACTTCAGCTTACGTAAAAAGAACTTAGCCCGTTTGGTTTGCATGGTAAGCCACGGGTCAAAAAATGGCGAACGGTATGCATAGGTATCAAACATGGCAAGCATTTTTACCTTTTTGCCTTGTGCCTCCAGTTGTATGGCCATTTCATAAGCTATGATACCGCCAAATGAATACCCGGCAAGTGCATACGGTCCGTCGGGATTTTGTGCCTGGATAGCAGAGATGTAATGAGCTGCAATGTCTTTAATCTCGGTAAGCGGTTCATCAATACCGTTAAGTCCCTTAGCCTGTAAGCCATAAACCGGTTGATCTGGGTGCATGTTGATAGCCAGCGCATTAAATAATAAAACGTTAAGGCCAGCCCCATGCACAATATACAAAGGTGTTTTACTGCCGCTTGGCTTTATAGGCACAAGCGAATCCCATACTATGGATTTACCATCCATTTCAAGCATAAGGGACAACTTCTCAACCGTAGAGTTTTCAAAAAGCGCGGCCAGGGGCAAGCGTTTGTCCGTTAGTTTTTCAATGCGGGTCATTACCTGTACCGCGATAAGCGAATGGCCTCCCAGTTCAAAGAAGTTATCGTAAACGCCAATATTCTCAATGCCCAAAAACTCACTCCAGATATCGGCGATCATTTTTTCGACGTCTGTGCGTGGGGCTACATATAAATTGACATTTTCGGCAACGAGAACAGCATTATTTTGGATCAACGTTTTTTTATCAACCTTGCCATTGGGTGTAAGCGGGATGGAAGCAATAATGATAAAATCATCCGGAACCATGTAATCAGGCAGGGAGTTTTTTAACGAAGTCCGCCAGTTTTTTATCAATGTGGATTCCTCTTCGGTAATGTAGTTGTCGTTTATAACAATATAAGCAACAAGTTTATTCACGCCACTTCTATCAGGCTGGGCTACAACTACCGCCTGTTTTACATCGGCTTTGTTGATCAGGTGATACTCTATTTCCCCGGTTTCAATCCGATACCCACGGATTTTGATCTGCGCATCAGCACGGCCAAGGCATTCAATTTCACCATTATCCATAAACCTGCCTAAATCGCCGGTACGGTACATCTTAGCATCCAGTTGATCAGAAAATGGGTCGGCTATGAATTTTTCGGCTGTAAGTTCTGGCTGGTTTAAATAACCGGCTGCCAGGCCGTCACCACCAATAAATATTTCGCCTATGGTGCCGGTATCCAGTGGGTTAAGGTTCTTATCTAAAATGTAAATTGAAGTATTGTCGATAGGGCGACCAATCGTAATCGCCGGATCTTCGGTCTTGATCTCTTTAATGGTTGACCAAATGGTAGTTTCGGTAGGGCCGTAAACGTTCCATAAAGATGATGCTTTTCCGAGGATCCTTTCGGCCAGTTCCTTAGGTAAAGCCTCGCCGCCGCAAATTACCTTTACCGGGGTATTTGTATCCCAACCTGCTTCAAGCATAATTCGCCAGGTATATGGGGTGGCCTGCATGGTAGTTATCCCTTCCGCACGTATAATATCAAGCAACGCGCGACCGTCTTTAGCAGTTGCAGTATCGGCAATAATTACCTGGGCTCCACTTAATAACGGCAAAAAGAGTTCGAGTCCGGCAATATCAAAACTTATTGTCGTTACAGCAAGCAATTTATCTCCGGCGGTCATTCCAGGTTCCTTTTGCATGCTGTACAGGAAGTTCACCAGGCTGTGCTGACTGATCTGAACGCCTTTAGGCATACCTGTTGAGCCTGAAGTATACAGGATATAGGCAAGATCATCACCTGTAACCGTAACTTTCGGAGTATCGGTACTGTAGTTTGAAAGTTTGGCCCACTCAGTTTCTAAGGTAAGTTCGGTAGCGTTTGATTGGTAACGGCCTTTGTATTTTTCAGAAGTTAGCAGTACCACTGCTTTAGAGTCGCCGAGCATATAATTGATCCGCTCGAGTGGGAACTGGGGATCAAGCGGAATGTAGATACCGCCGGCTTTCATAATACCCAGTATAACCGCCAGCATTTCTACCGAACGATCAATAGCAAAGGCAACCTTATCACCTTTTTTAACTCCCTTATCAATCAATAAAGCGGCTAACTGATTGCTGATATCATTTAGTTGCCTGTAAGTAAATGATTGTGTGCCAGATTTTACTGCAACCGAATCACTTTGCCAGTTGATGAGCTGATATAAGGCTTTATCTTTAGGGTAAGCTATTGCCGTATTGTTCCAAACCTTGAGCTTTTCTATCAGCTCTTCCCTGTTAGAAGCGGGTATGGCACCTATTAATGTATCTGGCGCGGCTACCAGTTCATGGAGCAAAAAGCTAAATTCATCCATCATGGTGCGGATAGCTTTTTCGCTGAATAACTGTGTGTTATATGACCATTCTAAAACTAAAGCTTCATCACGGCCCGAGATATTGACAAAGATCTCAAAGTTTTCATACTCACGCGGATTACTTATCAGATGATGCTTCAATCCATAAAAATCAACATCGTCATCCATCCCCATATCAATGTTGAACATCACCGGCACCAACGGAACCCGTGAAGCATCGCGGGGAATACTTAGCTTTTTAAGTAATTCGCCGAACGTGTACAACTGGTGATCATACGCGTCAAGAATAGAGGAATTGCGTTGTTTAAGATAACTGCGGAATGATTGATCGCCTTTTGGATAGCTTCTTAACGGAAGCAGATTGACACAATGCCCTACCAAGCGGTAATTACCCGTGGCTGATTGGCCTGCGGCGGGTAAACCCAATATGATCTCGTCCTGCCCGGTTATTCTTTGCAGAAAAACTTCAAAAGCAGCTAATAGGGTGGTCACAAAGCTACTTCCGTTTGTCTTGCCCAATTGCTTCAGCGCCGAAGCAAGATCTTTATCAAGATCAAAATCAAGGCGATTGCTTTTATAAGTACGTACCGCCGGGCGAGGCAGGTCGGCAGGCAAATCAAGCTGATAATTGCTTCCTTTAAATTCGTCTAACCAGTATTGCTCGTTGTTTTTATATTCCTGACTATCAGTGAATAAAGATTGTTCGTTTGAATAATTACTGAATGAAGACGCTTCCGGTAATTCAATATATTCACCCTGGGCATAAGCAGAATAAAGCTTGCTTAAATCCTGCATCATGATACCTATTGACCAGCCATCGCAAATAATGTGATGCGCTATAAAAGTTAACCGATGCTCGTTTTCATCCAATTTAATTAACTGAACTTTAAACAAGGGGCCGGCAACCAGGTCAAAAGCGGTAAACGCGTTTTGGTTATTTTGCTCGGTAATAAAGGATTGCTGTTCCTCAGCACTCTTTCCCGACATGTCGGCGAACTTAAAATCAAGCGGTAATTCTTTATAAATACATATTGATTTACCATCGGCACTAAAAGCAGAGCGTAATGCCTCATGCATAATAGTGATTTCCTGTAAAGCTTCCAACATTGCCTCCTGGTCAAGCTGACCGGAGAGCTGTAACGAAAAAGATTCGTTATATGCACAGTTGGCTTCATTGCCGCCAATAATGCAGGACGCCCAGATCTCTAACTGAGGTTCGGTTGATGGCGCTATTGCGATAAGTTCAGGCCCCGCAAAAGGATCAAATTCAACCGGTATAATATCGTATAAGGTATTTGTAGTCAAGTTAGTTATTGCTGATCGTTACCTGTAAATATTTTCCTGGATTATTTGCATCGGTTACAAACCAGCCAGGGTTACCATCTTTATCGCGACCTAATTTTGCACCCGGTACAGGAGGTTCTGCAGGCAGGCCATTTTTAGCTGGTTCTGTTTTTACCGGTTCCGGTTTGTTAGTCGGCATAAAACCAGCCTCAATTAGCTCATAAACGCTATCGCTGAAAGCTTTGATGATCTGATCAACCTCTTCATTGGTATGCGCTGCTGTAATAAAGCAAGGGAACAGATCCCAGATATGGATGCCTTTAAGGCGCATCAGCGTAAACAGCAGTTCGCCGTAAGGCAGTTCGTAGTCAAATTTAATTTTCCATAATGAACCGAATGATGGGATATGCAACGGCAAACCTTCTTTTTCGCAAATTTCGTTTAGGGCATCTGCCAAACGTTTGGTCAAGGCATTAAGACCTTCCTGCAGGGCCGGGCCTTTTTCCTTCATGTAGTTCAATGATGCTTTTGCGGTGGCTAAAGCCAAAGGATGGCGTACAAATGTACCTGCAAAATAGGTTACACCGGCTTGAGGCGATGAGTCGTCACCAAATTGCCAGTTGCCTCCGTCAAGCGCATCCATGTATTTGCTGATACCCGCAATAGCGCCAATAGGCATACCACCGCCAATTACTTTACCGTAAGTACCCAGATCGGCTTTAATGCCAAACATGGCCTGTGCACCACCCGGGTGCATCCTGAAACCGGTGATCACCTCATCAAATATTAAAACGGTTTCCGACTGCCGGGTAATCTCCCTCACACGTTTTAAAAATTCAATAGGACGGAAATCTGGTCGACGGCTCTGGGCCGGCTCAACCAGTACTGCTGCCAACTCATGCGCTCGCTCCGCTATTATCTTTAACGATTCTTCGGTACCATAGTCCAGGATCAGCATATTCTGCACCACATCGGGCATGATGCCCGGCGCAGCAGGTACGGTTTTTAATTTTTTAGTGCCACGAACAATAACTTCGTCGTTAATGCCATGGTATGAGCCATTAAATGCAACAATAAGTGAACGGCCGGTTACGGTACGCGCTATACGCATTGCACCCAACACAGCTTCGGAGCCGGTATTACACAAAGCAGCACGGTCAAAATTAGTAAACTCACATATCAGTTTGCTAACCTCGCCCGCAAGTTCATGCTGAGGACCTATTTCGTATCCTTTTTCAACCTGATCCAATACAGCCTGCTTTAATACATCGGTTTGGTAACCAAGAAAGTTTGAGCCAAAGCCGTTTAACGCGTCTATGTACTCGTTGCCGTCAATATCCCAAACACGATTGCCTTTTGAGCGGTTAACTACAAGCGGGTAAACAATCTCTTTGGTTAAAGGGCGGAAACCACTTACCACGCGCGGATCGGCCATGTATGGTCTGTCCTTTTGTGTTTGGGCTTTACTGCCTTTTGTTTTGGCGTTATATTTTTCTGTAAGATCTTTTAAAAATGCCTGTTGCTTATCGGTTAAACCCTGTACCTGTTTTTCGATACGTGCTGTTGCGCCGAAAGGTTTTTTTAATTCAACTTGCTCTTCAGGAGTAAAATCAGCAGCAAGTGAAAGTAAGGATTTAGCCGGCGTAACGGCAGGGGCTGAAGCATTATAAGTTTGCTGAGGCGGCGCCTGTGCGGCGGGTGCATTGCTTTGTATATAGGATAGCTGATTGGCCAGCAATTGCAACTGTTGAGATATTAAACTGATGGCGATGTCGTTGCTTCCCTGATTTGCGATAGGAAAGGCCGGAGCTCCGTTGGTACTAACGGTCTGCACATGGTGCTGAATTGCGGGTTGTGCACCTTGGTTAGTTTCGCCATGTTGAAACGCGGGGTTTACAGCAGGAGCAACCTGCGGCTGAAATGCATCGGCTGGTAAATTGTTATCCAGGTAAATTGCAAGCAGTTCGAGGCTACTATATTCTTCAAACAGTTTTCTGAACGTAATAGGTACGTTGAAGATCTTTTTTAGATTGGTAGCTATTTGTGTAAGCGAAAGCGAGTCGAAGCCTATTTCAATAAAGCTCATGCCCGTTGCTGCCATATCTATTTCAATACCGGCAGCATCTTCAAAGATCTCTTTAAGTTTATCAATTAAAATATCCTTCCTCATCAGTACAGGTTGCGTAGGTTTTGTATTTGTTTGTTGTTGGGTTAAGGTTTCAGGGACAATATTTATCGTTACGGCTGGTTCAAGCCAATACCGTTTATGATCAAAAGCATAGGTTGGGATGTCAATTTTTTTACGATTTTGCGCTAAATAAGTTGCCTCCCAATTAGGTTGGATACCGTTAAGCCATAACTGACCTAAAGCTTTTAATAAGCTTTGGTATTCTGTTAAGGTATCCGTTTGTTCAAAGCCAGCTATTACAGGAATATTTTTACCTGCGTTATGCTGACGGGCAAGCGTAGCTAATATGTTTCCCGGGCCACATTCAAGCAGCAAGCGGCTATCATCTTCCGCAATGGTATCAAGGGCATCGGCAAAACGAACGGTGTTACGCAGGTGTTGTGCCCAGTAATCAGGATCCGTTGCTTGCGCTTCACTTAACCAGGTGCCGGTTACAGTGGATACAAGAGGTTTAACCGGCTTGTTCAACTTTACGGATTTAACTACTTCTTTAAATGGCCCAACAATATCATCCATCATTAATGAATGGAAAGCGTGACTTGTTAAAAGCAGCCTTGCCGGAATTCCTTTTTCAGATAGCTCTGCCGCAAATGCTGTAATTGCACTCTCATGGCCTGCCACTACGCAAAGCTTTTTACTGTTTACTGCTGCTACAGAAAGCCCGGCAGGTAAGATGTCTTTTAGTCGTTCTTCTTCAATGCGTACCGAAAGCATTTGTCCGTGCGGAGCGCTGCTTACCAATCGTGCCCGTTCTGATATCAGTTTTAAGGCATCCGGCAGACTGAACACTCCGGCCAGATGTGCGGCTACAAACTCGCCTATGCTGTGTCCCATTAATATAGCGGGTTCAATACCTTTGCTTATCCATAAGCGGGCCATAGCATATTCTAAAATGAATAGTGCCGGCTGGGTGTATAATGTGTTTTTTATTCTTTCTGCCGATTGCGGGTTTACAGCATCAGCAAAGATTATCTCAAGAAGATTGGTGTGTATAGTTCCCTGCAACAGATTAATACATTCATCAACCGCATCTTTAAAAACAGGTTCGTTCTGATACAGGTCATGACCCATATTTACATATTGCGAACCTTGTCCCGGGAACATAAAGACTACCTCGGCGGGAATGGTACTTAGTTTTTTAACAGATGACGGATCGGTATTTGAAGCATTCAGTTTTACTATCAGGTCGTCAGCATCTGTTGCCACTATAAAACGGCGATAGTTAAAATCGGCACGTGTTGTTTGCAGCGTGTAAGCTACATCGTTAAGGTCAATACTTTTATTTTTCTGTACAAATGCGGCAAGTTTCCCGGCGTATTTAGCTAAGCTTTCTTCGTTTTTGGCCGACCAACTGATCAACTTTAAAGGTTTGTTTGCGCCAGGTTCAACAGGTTCTGTGGTTTTATATTCCTCCAAAACAACGTGCACATTGGTACCGCCAACGCCGAATGAACTGACTCCGGCTCGTTTGAGCTCAGCATCCCATGGTTTAAGTTTAGCATTAACAAAAAACGGCGTATGCTCTATATCGATATTCGGATTGATCTTTTTGAAAAACAGCGATGGGGGAATTTGACCATTCCTCATAGCAAGCACCGTTTTGATCAGCCCGGCAACGCCCGATGCTGCTGTAAGGTGGCCAAAGTTGCTTTTAACAGAGCCTATAGCGCAAAACTGCTTTTGCCCCTGCTCGCCGAAAGCAAGATTAAGTCCTTCAATTTCTATAGGATCACCCAATGGGGTAGCGGTGCCGTGTGCTTCTACATAACTTATGGTCGAGGCATCTACACCAGCATCGGCAATGGACGCGGCTATAGCGCCAGCCTGTCCATAGGCATTGGGTCCGCCGAAACTACCTTTTTCGGCGCCATCATTATTTACGCCAACGCCTTTTATTACGGCGTAAATGGTATCGCCATCGCGCTGCGCGTATTCAAGGCTTTTTAATAGAACAACGCCAGCACCATCGCTGAAAGTAGTACCCGAAGCTTCGGCATCAAAAGGGCGGCAATGCCCATCGATGCTCATCATTGCACCTTCCTCGTAAATGTGGCCGCTTTTTATAGGCGATGTAACAGACGCCGCACCAGCAATAGCAACCTGGCATTGCCCGCTACGGATGCTGTTTACAGCCTGCGTAACGGCTAAAAGTGATGTTGAACAAGCCGAATATACCGCAACGGCCGGCCCTTTCAGATTTAATTGGTAGGCCGTACGGGTTGCTATGTAGTCCTTTTCATTTAAAGTACGTACCTGGAAATGGCCAACGGTTTCAACTATTTCCGGGTTGGTTAATACATTGTTGTTATAATAGGTGTTGTACCCACAGCCTGCGAATACACCGGTTAGTCCGTCATATTTTTGTGGCAGATGGCCTGTTTTCTCTAATACTTCCCATGCAAGTTCTAAGAATATGCGCTGTTGCGGGTCCATCAGTTCGGCAGCACGAGGATTAAAGCCGAAAAATCCGGCATCGAACTCATCTGCGCCGTTGATGATGCCTCTTGCCCTAACATAGGCAGGGTTATTTTTTTCGTAAAGCGGAACGTATTTGTCTAATTCTTCCTGGGTAAAAAAGCTGGTGCCTTCGCGGCCATCGGCAAGCATTTGCCAAAATTCATCAATGGTATCAGCACCCGGGAAGCGGCCCGCCATGCCAATGATGGCGACATCTGTATTGGCATCTTTCGCCCTCTTTTTTTGTGTCGAAAGAAGGGCGGTTTGTTTGCTTGCGCCGCTGATCAGCTTTGCGATACCGGCAATAGTTGGATATTGGTATAGTTTGGTGATTGGAACTTCGTAATTAAAACGCTGCTTTAATAGTGCAACCGTTTTTAAAGCCAGCAGCGAATTGCCACCCAACTGAAAGAAATTATCATCAATACCTACCTTATCAAACTGCAGCAGCTCAATTAAAACAGCAGCTATATTTTTTTCAGTTTGGTTTGATGGGGCTTTGTAAAGCACATCAAGTTCGGGGCGTTTGATGTCTGGCTTGGGGAGTGCTTTTCTATCAACCTTCCCGCTGGTTGTTTTGGGTAACTCTTTTAACCAAACGTAAGCCGAAGGCAGCATAAAATCAGGAAGTTGTTCTTCGAGAGATTTGCGCACAGCTTCAGTATCTTCTTTATCGACCGATGATACAAGGTAAGCTACCAACCGTTTTTGCCCTGCTGCATCTGCGGGGGCGGTTACCACTGCTTGTTTTATATTTTCAAGCTGATTGATCAGCACTTCAATTTCACCAATTTCTACCCGGTTACCGCGGATCTTAACTTGTGTATCTCTGCGGCCAAGATATTCGATATTGCCATCGTTCATAAAACGGGCAAGGTCGCCGGTGCGATAGATCCGGATGATTTTATTACCTTCTTTCCAGTCGATAAACTTTTCGGCTGTCATTTCGGGCCTGTTCAGATAGCCGTTTGCCAGGCTTATACCCGAAACGCACAATTCGCCGGTTTCGCCGTCGGCCACCCTTTTGAGGCTTTCATCAAGCAATATGATCTCCGTGTTACTAATAGGAATGCCTATGGATGGGAGTGTGGGCCATAAAGATGCATCGCCGTCCAATCTTAGTTCAGTAACCACGTGAGTTTCTGTAGGGCCATATTGGTTAAAAAGTACACATCCTGGCAGTGCATTAAAAAAGTTTACTATTTGTGGGGTGATCTTTAGCTGTTCCCCAGCTGTCATGATCTCTTTTAACGAAGCAGGGATATGATCATTTGCTATGGCCGCTTCGGTAAGGTATTGCAGCACAACAAACGGCAAAAAGATGCGATTGATGGCATGCTTATCAATAAATTGCAACAGTTCAACCGGATCAATCCGTAACTCTTCATTTACCAGGAATAAAGTGCCGCCGGTGCCTAACGTAGCGAAGATCTCCTGAAAAGAGACATCAAATGTTAAGGGCGCAAATTGCAGTGTATTGATACCCGCGGCGGAGATTGAGTTTTCCTGCTGCCATAACAACAAGTTTACCAAAGCCGCGTTGCCCATCGATACTCCTTTTGGGGTTCCGGTTGAGCCCGAGGTATATAACACATAGGCTATATCCGCTAAATGAGTTTGCTGGAATGATTTAGTTGTAAGCTCAAAAGTTCCGTCGGCAAGCAGGATATCGACAGGCAAGCCCTCAAACAGATGCTTTTTATCCGCGGCCGCGATACATGCCTTTATACCCGAATCGGTAATAATGGTTTCAAGGCGATCTTTTGGATATTCCGGGTCAAGAGGTAAGTAACCTTTGCCGGCTTTTAGTATGGCCAGTACACCAATTATAGTATGAATGCTCCGGTTTGCGCTAACTCCAATTATCTCCGAATCCGGATAAAAAGTTAAGATAGCGGCGGCAAGTTCATCGGCTTTTTTGTAAAGCTGATGATAGGTAACACTATCAGTGTTATGTACAACAGCAACGGCATCGGGTAATTTTATCCGCTGTTGTTCAAATAGGTCGTATACAGTTGGGGCAATAGATTCCCCACTTTTTAAAACAATCCCCGGCTCAATACTCATCAGGTTCAATAAGGTTTGACCACGTATAGCGGTCAGAATATACTTTATAAATTAGTTGACAGGTAATTCAAAAAGCAGCAGAAGACAAATTCTCTTAATTTGATCTTCTTTATCATTAATTATTTTAATGCAACCCTTTTATCTATTCAATGTATTAAACTATAAAATAATTATCCTGTTAACTTATAATCAATTATTTACTGCTTCCGTTGTACTTTTTCCCAAACCGCGCTTTGTTTCGTACTGAAATAGCGAATGATGCCTGCCAGTACTGCATAATTCATAACGCAGAAGTAATAGGGAATAAAAAGAACTTTAATGCGCAGTTGCCGCTTTTCCATAAGCAGCCCCAGCAAGGCCAATATATAAAACAATACCTGTGCCAATAGTAACAATTGCATATCGGTTTCGTTTGGTTTAAGCGCTAATACAACGGTTAAAATAAATGACAGGATGAGCAGGAAGGGAGTGATTGTCCACCTCAAAACCCGGTGACTAACATACTGGAACGATAAAACCGGGTAGGGGAACGGGTTAAATAGTTTTTTAAGTCGTAGTATAGATTGAATTCCGCCCGCTGCTATTCTCACTTTCCGTTTTAACTCTTCCGAAACATTTTCGGATGCGGTTTCTGTTGCATATGCCTCAGGTTCATAAACAATGCGGTAGCCCTTGGCAGCTATCAGCATCGATATCATAAAATCATCAAGCACAGTATCCGGCTCAACGGGTTGGTATAATGAGCGGCGTACACTAAACAGTTCACCGGCAGCACCCACAACCGAATATAGCTCTGAGTCCCATTTCTTCAATGCCGATTCGTACTTCCAGTAAAAGCCTTCACCGGCTGCGCTGGCATCTGCGTTTTCGTCAATGTGTACACGTTTTTCACCGGCAACGGCTCCAACTGTTGCGTCGCTGTAATGCCTGCAGATCTTGATCAATGCATCTTTATTTAAAAAAGTATTGGCATCGGTAAATACTACGGCGTCGGTATCAACATATTCCATAGCGCGGTGTACGGCAGCAATTTTTCCCGCGCGTTCGGGCTTGTGCAATAATTGTATCTGGGGGTACCCGGCAATAATATCAGGTGTTTTGTCTGATGAGCCGTCGGTAACAAAAAGTAGTTTCAGTTTTCCTTCCGGATAATTTAACTGTAGGCTGTTTTTGATCTTCTCCTCAATAAAATATTCCTCATTGTAGGCCGCTATAATCAGGGTGCACGAAGGAAGTGTATCGGAATTTTCTGCGGGGAGTGCTTTGGTTCCCTTAAAAACTCTTTTGATCCTGATAATGATGTACAGGAAAATTCCGTATCCAACAAAAGTGTAAAAAACAATGAACAGGCTTATGGCTAAAATTATTTTCATGCTATGGTATTAATGGGGTATCCTAAATTGCTGCTGTTTTTTGAATGAGTAAAGTTCCACCAAACTGCTTTAAAAAGCATTGGTATAAATCCGTATTGTTTCTCTTTAATATAATTGACCAGATTTCGGGGCACTACTAAAAACAGGAAATAAAAATAAAAGAAGATCTTTTTAAACAAAGGCGCATTCCTACGGGTAAAAAGAATGCGGTTGCGGTTCATGAAGTACTCTTTAAGCTTGCTTTTTTTACCTACAGAAACCGATTCTTTATGGTAAATAAGTGCATCAGTACAAACCCAGGCGTTAAAACCTGCTTTTATGATATGTTCGCACCAGTCAACCTCTTCATAGTATAAAAAGAAGTTTTCGCACATCATACCTGCCTTTTCAATAGCTTCTTTCCTGATCATCATTGCTGCCCCGTGGCAATAAGCGGTAGGGGCGGTTATATGATCAAACTGGCCCTCGTCCTTTTGCTTTAAACCAATAACACTATTACGGCAGGTATAATAATTCATGGGTGTGTAGCCGGCATATTGGATCAGATTTTTATCGCTAAAATATTTGATCTTGGGCGATATCATGCCAACGGCCGCATTGCCATCCATCACCTCTGTAAGTTTTTCAACCAGGCCTGGGGTAAACTCGGTATCGTTGTTTACCATGAAAATGTAATCGCCTGTGGCAACGGTAAGTCCGAGGTTATTACCGCCTGCAAAACCCAGGTTAACGTCCGAACGGATAAATATTATTTCCGGATATTTTATTTTCCAATCGGGTACAGGATTTATTTTACTCGCATTATCTACAACAATTATTTCCATATTGCTGTAAGTACTCGTATTTTTAATCGATAATAACATTTCTTCTGTAACAGTAGGCTGATTGAAATTTACGGTAACAACGGAAACTTTTTTCATCTGAGAGGGGTTATTATCAATAAAGCTTTTTACGGCTAATATCAGTAAAAGTTAACCAAATTATACTACGATATTCCTTTGAAGAATAAACTGCCAAATAATGATGAAGTGCTGCTTGATACCAAAGTTGATGAGCTGGTTCTACTGCTAAAAAAAGGAAATATTGATAAAGAATATATTAGGGCAATACAGCAAAAAATAAATAATGCCATTGAGCCTGATATTTCGCCTCAAAAATTTGATGTCTTTGGCGAAATAGATGAGGATCAGAGCCGTTTGGACATGGTAAATAACCTTGAGTTTTTGCTGGCCCAGCACCCGGTTGATAGCCGCCAGGCAAAAAAGTACCGGCTGCAGGAAAAGTTAAAGCATGCTGTTTTGATAGGGATAGCCATTACGATGATTGTACTTGGTTTAGCCATGATCATCATGCCTGCACCGCCGTACTTTGAAATGTTTACCATTTTTTATTTTACAAAGGATGATGGTATAACTTTAATGGATGTTATATCGGTATTAATCATATTAACAGGCGTATATTTGTTTATAAACGCTTTACTGCGGAAAAGCAATTCCTGAATACCTGAATTATGCCGAAGCAGCCCCAAATATTACTGGTTGATGATAGCCCGCTTGTTTTAAAGGTTATTGGCCGGGCTTTGGAAAAAGAGGGTTTTGTTTGCCATAAAGCGAATAATGGGGAGGAAGCCTTAGCATGGCTTAAAAATGATATTCCCGACTTGATCCTGTCCGATTACCAGATGCCAGGTATTAATGGCTTCGAGTTTAGGCAAAGCTTAATGGCGGTGCCGGAGTTTAAGAACATTCCTTTTATGTTTTTAACATCAGTTACCGATCATGATCATATGATAGCCGGGATGAGTCTCGATGTTATTGATTATATTGATAAGGATACGCCGATAGCCTTTGTTATTTCAAAGATCAATAATTTCCTGAACAGCATTCGTGAAAGGCATGAGCATACTATACGTGAACTAAGTAGTGCCGCGATGGCGCTCAATCTGTATTCAGTTCCGAAGGAAACGCCCCGTATAAATGGTTTTGAAATTGATTTCTGGCACAAATCATTCGAAAACTATCCAGGCGGAGATTTTATTGATGTGATATCTATTAATAACAGGTACACTTTTATAATCCTGGGCGACGTGATGGGGAAAAAGTGGGGAGCATGGTTTTTTTCCTTTGGATATCTGAGTTATATAAGGGCCGCGGTGAGGCTATGTGTTTCGGAGGGCGATGTGTCGACCAAAAGCATCATGCAAAAGATCAACTCGGTTATTTATCATGATCCGGTTGTGAGCGAAGTGCTATCTACACTGTCGCTTATCATGATTGATGCTGAAAGTGAAGAATTGAGTTATACCGGTGCAGGCGATTTACCGCTCTTGTATTTCTGCAAGGCCGAAAATAGGCTTGACCGGATCTCTTCAGCTGGGCTACTGCTTGGAGTTAGTAAGCAAGGTGGTTTTGATGAGCATCTGTTTACCATGCGGCCCGGCGATCAGTTAATGATGATAACTGATGGGTTAATTGATAAAGAAACGCCTGCAGGTAAGAAAACCGATTTGAATAGCTTTACCAGCGAAGTTGAGATATATCTTGGTAAACCTGATTCATTCATGACCTTAAAAAATGATGGCTTTTTAAATGAAAAGGCCAATGAACAAATCGACGATTGCAGTTTAATATTTATTCAAAAAAACAGTTAAATGATACTACGTACACATTTGCTTGATAATGCACTAATAGCGGACATACAGCTTAAAGAGGCCAATTTATCAAATGCCGAGCAGTTTAAGACAGAATTGCACAGTCTCATTAATAGTGGAAATAAGTATGTTATAGTAAACTTTGAGCAGGTGATATACGTGGATAGTTCTTTTTTAGGTGCGCTGGTATCGGCACTTAAACTGGCTATGAACAACGGAGGGGATATTGCCGTGGTTGGTTTAAATAGTGATATCAGATCATTGTTTCAATTGGTGCGACTTGACAAAGTGTTCAAGATATATACAAATACACAGGAGGCTTTAACCGGGGCATAAATTAATTTACCACCTTGAAAAAGTTTGTTTTTAATAATGAAACCGAAGGTATTTATCCTTTAACAGTGCAGATCATCGGCTATATAAAAAATATTGCGAAAGATATAGTTGATGACGATGCGGATTTCAGGATAAAAACTATCCTGATTGAATTGCTTACCAACTCGCTTAAGCACATGGGGACCGACGTAACCAATATCGGGATTGATCTGAAAAGCAACAAACTATATATCAGTAAACAGGATAAGGGAAAACCGCTGCAAATTAATACCCGCCAGGCGATACTGACCTGGCCGCTGTTAACCAACAAACTGGCCCAAAACGAAATTGCCATTTATGGGGATGACTTTGGTACATTGAAGGGACGGGTGAAAAACAGCAATCACCTGGAGTTTTTTACCGAGGATTTTGATGTGCAATACGTTAGTAAAGAAACTGTAATGGGGCTAAACGAACATTACGGCCTCATGATCATCGCGCGCGCCAGCGACGCCTTTGATTACAAGCATAAACCTGGTACCGGGATAAATACCTTTACTTCGGTAATTGAACTTAAGCAGCGGTAAATATTACTGCGTTATTTTTTGAAAACGTTTTTTTATGTTGAGGAAAGGTTTCTCATATCCGAAGTACGACAGTGACGCCAACCCTATAGTACAGCCAACTGTAATGGTATATATGATAATGTTTTGCGTTACCATATTCATGCTTGGGATATATTTATGTACAAGGTACAGGGTTAAAAACAAGGGGTATTTATGCAGCAGGTAAATACCATACGAGATCTGCCCTATATAATCAAGCACTTTACTATTTATGGTATAAATACTGGTTTCGGCCTGGCAAAGGTTAACAATAAGCAGCGAGGAAATGACAGCCAGCGGAACATCGCCATGTGGGATATCATGGATTAAATACAGGTAAACATACGCCAGGAAAATAACCGAAAGTATCACCTGCATATAAGGCTTAAACATCAGATCAAACAGCGGTTGCAATTTAAACTTAAACGATGGGTGCCTGGTGTTGTGAAATATAACCGCTACTGCCGCGCCAATCATCATATTATCAAAACGAGCGTAATAAAAAAACTGGCTGAAGATTTTCCAAATGGGGTTTTCATGGTTAAGGTTGTTAATACTTAACTGCAATGCCCAAATCAATGCAATGAAAATCAGGAAGGCATAAAGGATATCTTTAGGTTTTTTTATCCTAAAGAAATGCGGGTGAAAAATATAAAATTGTTCTTCAGTACCTATCGACCAGATGGGGTTGAAAATTTCCGGCAGCATTTGCAGGCAGAATGCCAGGTTAGGCATAAAAAATACAGATAACCAAAGTCCTGTTGTTGCTCCTGTTCCCGGATAAATAAAAAAGCCTACAACTACCAATAAAAAATACAAGGGCCAGATCCGGAGCATACGCCTTACATAAAAGGCCTTAAAGTTTACTGCCGAAAAGTTGCGCTTTTCTTCTAACAATAAGTAGGTTATCAGGAACCCGCTTAACGCGAAGAAGATGGTAACGCCCGTTTTACCAAAATTAAGTATGTTAAGATGGGGGATCCGGGCTACATGAAAGTCTACTTTATGCAGCTCGATATGGGATATCACTACCATAAGCGCAGCAAGAGCCCTTACTCCATTTAAATTGGAGAAATAAACCCTTGCTTTGCCTGTTGATTTTAAATTCTTTTCGGTAGTAGTAGTATTCATAAGTAACACCGCCGGTAAAGCTCACTGTAACTAAAAGTTTTAACACGGTTGGTTTATTAGCAAGTATGAGTTGGGTGGCTTAGTTTTTTGCCACCCTGTCCAGACACTTCTGCAGTACTTCTGCAAATTCCTTGTCATTTGGCGGAGCAAAAATGGTGTTGTGCTCACCCGGAATCTCGTGTACATTCACCCCTTTGATCGCAAACGGTTTCCAGCCTAAAAACTCAAAATCTTCCATATAAAAAGTCCGTTTTTTTGCCCTGAATAAATCAAGGGTTATGTTTAACGGTTTCAATACATAGTTGCGTAATGCTTTTTCGCTTGCCTCATCAATCTCGTTATCATAAGCAAAAAAGCCTTCGCGTTTTTGGTTAGGCCTAAATACCTTCCAATAAAGTTTAATCATCTGGCGTTTAAGCATTAAACCTTTGTACTCAATGGTACGTTTAGGGTCTTCGGCCAGTAACACAAAGCTATGGGCAAATTGCTTAGCACGAAGCGTTGTTTTATCAACTATCTTTTTAGCCTTGCTGTCGTTTATATCTGAGCGATCCGCATACGTATCAAACATAGCAACCATTTTAACCTCTTTGCCTGCCGCTATAAGTTGATTAGCCATTTCGTAGGCGATAATACCACCTAATGAATAACCCGCCAATGCATACGGTCCTTCGGGGTTTTTAGCTACGATCTCGGCAATATAGTTTGCTGCTATCTCCTCCATTACGTCCAAAGGCTCATCAATGCCGTTCAAGCCGCGGGCCTGCAGGCCATAAACCGGTTGCTCGGCATCCATATTCATGGCAAGGGCATTAAATAACAATACATTTAAGCCTGCACCATGAACAATATACAATGGCATTTTACTGCCAGTTGGCTTAATAGGCACTAACGATTCCCAACTGATCACCTCGTTGCCTTCAAGTCGTGCAGCAAGTTTTTCGATTGTTGCGTGCTCAAACAGGGTGGCCAGCGGTAAACGCTTGCCGGTTTCCTGCTCAATAGCGGCCATGATTTTCACCGCAACTAATGAACGACCACCCAATTCAAAGAAATTATCCAGGATACTGATCTGCTCAATACCCATGTTTTGCTGCCATATTTTGGCAACTAACTTTTCGTTATCGGTACGTGGGGCAACAAATTCACCTTCACGATATATGATGTTATAATCGGGCTTAGGTAATGCCTTACGATCTATTTTACCGTTTGGAGTAATAGGTATCGCGTCCATCACCACAAAATCATCCGGAACCATGTATTCAGGTAAAACTTCCAGCAAGCCTTTTTGCCATGCATCAAACTGGTTTTTAAGGTCGAGGCCTTCTTTAGGCTCAGGCGTAATTACATAAGCTACCAGGCGTGGCATTCCCGGAGTATCCTCACGGGCTATAACTACGGCCTGTTTAATATTATCCTGCTTTAACAGGTTTTGTTCAATTTCTTCCAGCTCAATGCGGTAACCACGCACCTTAACCTGGTGGTCAATACGGCCAAGGCAAACAATTTCGCCATCCTGCCTGATCTTACCCAGATCGCCGGTACGGTACATGCGGGCACCTTCAACGGTTGAGAAGATGTCTTTCACAAAACGCTCGGCCGATAATTCTGCACGGTTAAGGTAACCAACAGCAACACCATCACCGCCGATATAAATCTCACCGATTGAACCATCGGTAAGGTTATTAAGCGCCTCGTCTAAAATATAGATCTGGGTGTTGGCAACAGGTTTACCGATAGTGATATCCTCATCGCTGGTAATCTGTTTTATGGTGGAGTAAATGGTTGTTTCGGTTGGACCGTAAAGGTTCCAGATCTCCTCACATTTAGGCAAAAGTTGTGTAACTAAATCCTTTGGAAACGCCTCGCCACCACAATATACCTTTAAAGGTAATTTGCTGTCCCAACCGGATACCAGCATCATGCGCCACGTGAAAGGAGTAGCCTGCATTACAGTGACATCTTCTGCTTTAACCAGGTCAACCAAAGCACGGCCGTCTTTTGCCGTAGCCGAATCGGCTAATAAAAGCTCGGCACCGGTTATCAGCGGTAGGTATAAATCCAAACCGGCAATGTCGAAAGAAATAGTAGTTACAGCCAGTACCTTATCGGCAGTAGTCATGCCTGGTACCTTTTGGCAACTTAATAAAAAATTAATCAGGTTAAAGTGCCGAATCTGTACACCTTTAGGTTTACCGGTTGAGCCTGATGTGTACAGGATATAAGCAAGGTCTTCGCCGCTTACGCCGGTTTCAGGTTCGGTAACAGGATATGATGGGAATTTTTCTAATGCAGCCTCAATCAAAACCTCAATTGAGTTTGCAGCAAAGTGATTATGATATTTTTCGGAAGTGATAAGAATTTTAGCTGATGAATCTTCCAGCATAAATTCGATACGGTCTTTCGGATATTCAGGGTCAAGTGGTACGTATGCGGCACCGGCTTTCATAACGGCTAACAGCGATATCACCATTTCGGGCGAGCGGTCAAGCGCAACGCCGGCAACATCACCTCTTTTAAGGCCCTGATCAATCAGGTAGCCGGCCAGCTTGTTAGCGGCTTCGTTTAGTGCCTTATAGGTTAGTATACGTTCATGAAACTTCAGCGCCACTTTATCCGGATACTGATTTGCAGCAGCCGCGGTTAAATGGATAAGAGCCTTTTCTTTTGGATAATCTACAGCAGTATTGTTTAACATGCTTATAACGTCGGTATTCAGAGGGGCATCCATAATTGTTTATATGCTATATTATTCCTGGTTCAATTAATTATCAATCTTGTTTCCGTTATTTAACTGCAGTTGCTTCGTTGTTTACGGGTTCTGTAGGAGCGTGATCATGCGGCGTATGAATAAACTTTTTGTTTGCTCCTTTAAGTTTAAACAACAGCAGGAACATGGTGAAAAATATAAGTGGTAGTTTAAGCATAGCCGTTAAAAGTTTTCCGTTGTAGAACGATGTCGGTATGGCAACTATGATACCAAGGTAACAGGCCACAGTTGCGCCAAGCCATAAATGCCAGTGCGGACCGATGCCCGGAGTGAAAAATGAGATCAGTAACATCAACGGCATCAGGCCAAGCATCAGTACGCGCGGCAGGATTGCCATCTGGTAAATCTCGTTCACATAATCAAAATTGCCGCGGAAAAACTGAGCAGGAGCGGTAGCGCCATATTTTTTAAGCAGGTTAAATTGAGCCGAAAGCCAGCGTTTACGCTGCTTTTCAAATACTGCCGGGTTACTTACTTTTTCGTCATAGATGTACGCTTTTTCGGCATAGGCAACGTGGATCTTATCGCGGGTGAGTAGTAACCCCATTTCTTTATCAAATCCGCCTACAGCATCAATACGCGACATTACATTCACAAAAAGCTTGTATTCTAAAGCCATCCCTGAGCCGATAATTGCAGCCGAAAACTTAAATAACTGCTGCGACTTCCTGAAAATGTGGTTGTTAACTTCTTCGCTTACGGCATCAAGTATAGCTACCTGGGTGTTTGAGTTTTTTGCAACGCGATGGCCTTGCACTACAAGATGCCCCGCCTGTAAATAATTATTGATCTGGTATAAATAATCAGGAGCCGCGATGTTATCAATATCAAAAACAACTGCGGCATCGTAACCCGCTGCTGTATTTTCAATGGCTTTATTTAACGCTTTTGATTTGGTACTGGTTTCAAAAACCACCTCAACCACCTGCAACGGCATTTGCTTTAATTTAACAATAGTTTCAGGTTTCATGGAATCGGCAATCACGCAAATCGTAAACATATCTTTCGGATAATCGATAGTTAAGGCTGCTGCTGCCGAGTTTAAAATAATTTCATCTTCTTTATAAGCGCAGATATAAACAATGAATTTGCTGAGCTTAGTTGCCGTAACTGGCTGTTTAATGGGGATTAATTTCCCCAGTACAGAGAACACAAACAAGTACAAGCTATATACCCCAAGGTATATAAACAGCAAAATGGCGACAACAGATGCAATGAATTTGATGATTTCCATGTGTTTTGATGATAATCCCTGTTTTATATTAATTTATAAGTAACAGGTATGTTTCTCTAAATTTTAACCTTTCTGCTTATTATTCAAATTTGTTGCCAGTAGGCTTTTGATCTCTGTTATACGGTGCTCCCAGGTATTTTGTGCTGCTACTTTTAATCTTTTTTGCTGTAAAAAAGGAGTATCGTTTAACGATAGGTTAATTGCGGCAGTAAATTCGTCAGCATTTTTGCAGATGTACACTGTATCTCCGGTAAATTCTTCCAGGTCACCGTTAAAATCGGTGATCACTACAGGGCGACCAGAGCCAAGATATTCGAATAATTTAAGCGGAAAAATAGAACTGCTTACATCATCCTTTTTAAAAGGAATAATAGCAACGTCAAAGCCTTTGAGCACGGCAGGTAACAGTTCATAAGGCACCGCGCCTTTTTTGAAAACATTAGGAGCATTAAAAGCTGGATTGTTTTCGTAATCTATATCAACAGGCCCAACAAAAACAAAACTTTTATCCGGGTTTTGCGCCGTTAGTTGTGAGAGCAGATCATAGTCGATGCGGCGTTCAATATTGCCGAAATAGCCAATGATGGGCTTTTTAACATCCGACAGGATCTCTGCAATGGGCAAAGCCGGATCAAGAGCTTTTTGGCTGTGGCTGATATTGGCTGCATTAGGTACAAAATAGGAGTTAGGGTTAAGTTTTCCCTTGATATTACTCAACTCTTTGCTGGTGCTGATCACCATATCCATATCTTTCACCAAAATATCTTCGGATATAAGGCCATGACGCGTTTGGTATTCTTCAATTAGCGGGTCAACGCAATGATAAACTTTAAGCAGTGGTTTCTGCTTTAGCAACCGGTGCATGGTTGGGTAGTAAAAAGCGTAGGAGTTAATAAAGATATAATCTTTGATGCCAAGGTTTTTAATAACCTTGTTAAGCCTGCCTGCAACTATCTTTTCATTCACTTTAAGGGCCAACCGGTAAATGACACCTTCAGGCAACGAATTTATAGATGGTACAGGAGGCGTTATGATGATCTTTAAATTCGGGATCTCCGTTTGGATGAAACTATCCTTGGGCGAAAAAAAATGCGGTTTGCGGGCATTGTATCCGGGCGTATTTTTAAACTGGATATAATCTTTCCAGGTGTATGGCCGGTCAACGTAGTATACGAAATTATCCTTAGCCAAATGTTTGGCCATGGTATAGTTAGTTGATTCCAGTCGGCTATCAAACTGCATCTGCGAGAATATAACGATATGCCGGTTTTTTAGCTCCATAAATATAGCTTGCTATTCAGTTAGTTGTTTTCCTTTGATTTTGTCCATCACGACACCAATAAGTTCTTTTAGTTCGATGTAACCTAAAACAAAGATGTCAGATATTTTAAATTGCAGGTTTTTCTTTAATGCCCAGTAACCAAATATGGCGCCTGTAAAAAATGTAAAAATAGATGCAATGGCAACGGCATAAAGGCTGTGGAATACCAGGATACCTGTAAAATCGCCAATAACGTTAACCGTTAGCATCAGGAATACTTTGATCATGTTAAGGTGCGGCTTATTAATGATATCAAGCGTGATTCCGAAAAACCTGTCGATAGGTAGGAGCATCACATAGCACATAAAAATCCTGAAGATATTGCCGGCATCAGAGTGCTGATATTTAGCACCAAATATTAGCCCGATAATGAGATCGGCAGCAGCGAAACAAACTATAGCGATAGGGGTGAGCGCCATAGTAAGCATGCCCGCGTATTTTTTCATGATATAAGTTACGTGCTTTTTATCGCCACGCTGTACAGCAGCCGACATTGCAGGCAGGGCGGTAGAAATGAAAGCCCTTAATGGGATCTCAAATATTTCCATGAGCCTTTGCGGAATATAGTAAACCGCCAGCAAATCCGGGCTGAACATTGGCTTTACAATCAGTGTATCTGAACTCCGGAGCAGATATGAACTTATAGATGTGCCTACACTGAATTTTCCGAAATGGGCCATTTCTTTTATGGTATCCCAGCTTCTGTGAGCTATGGTTTTTACCTTGGCCCAACCTATAATAATGCAAATGATACTGCTTAACAGGTTAGCCGCAAAGTAAGAATAGATAGTGGTTTCAAAGTTTGATTTACCTGCAATAGCTAATGCAACCACCAAAACAAGGAAACCTCCCTGGTTCATTAATTGCAGAATGAACATTTTATCAAAGCGTTCTTCGGCCTGCAGGATCCAAAGGCTAACCGCCGATGGCAGCGTACAAAAATAGATTAAACTAAACCATTTGAGCGTAATGGCTATATCCGCATCCGGGTTTCTATAAATGAGATAGATCAACAGGTTGACAACGGCAAATACCAAAGTGATGCTGAAGCCAAGAAACCAGGTTGACCCAGAGATATTTTTCATCCGTTCAACTGTTGAGCCCGAATAAAATTTAATGAGCGAAGTTTGAAGGAAGCCTGTGCGGAAGGTATCTGCCAGCGTAAATACGATCAGGAAAAATACGTAATTACCAAAATCAGGCTTGCTCAACCTGCGGGCCAGCAATGATAATATCACCATTCCTAAAACCGGCAAAACCGCATTAGTTGCCAGTGAAAGCGTGTGTTTGTTTATTAACTTTTTAAATAAACCCATGTATATCGTTTTACGCTTTCTCCCACGTTTGAGTTGTGAAATTATACTGTTTTATTACTTTGGCAGGGTTGCCTACAGCTACCGAATATGGCGGGATATCACGTGTTACTACACTGCCAGCCCCAATAACCGAATGCTTACCAATAGTTACCCCCGCTGTTACCACGCAGTTAGCGCCTATCCATACGTTATCGTCGATAGTAATTTGTTTGGTGGTTACCTTTTGATGACGTGGCGGAATACTTACATCCTGGTATCCGTGATTAAGACCGGAGATAACAACGTGCTGAGCAGTCATGCTGAAATTACCTATTTTAACCGGGCCGATGATTACGGTGCTGATGCCAACGCCCGATCCTTCGCCTATGAAAACATCGCCAACTCCGTTGTTGATCACCGCGAAATCTTCTACAATACTTTTAGCGCCGAGAGCGAATTTATTGAATGGAAAAAGGTCCATCCGCGCGTTACGTCGTACAACGCTGCCTTTACCTCGCTCATGAAAAAAACGGTTAAGTATTAGCCTTACCCAAAGCCTCGGCCTTGATTGACCGGGAGGGATCAGCATCCAGTGGACTAATTTTTTTAATTTCGGATTTGATTTTATGGATGATACAAATGACATCTGCTTAGTTAATTAGTATTGTCTCTGTACTATTTTTCTTTTTTAATGCATCCTGCTCCTGGTCATCAATGCGCTTACATACTACAAGGATGGATATGGCCAGATAAAACAGGATGTTTGAAGGGTATTGAACGAGTGCCTGCTGCGGAAAGTTACCTATGTTAAACGCAAAAAGAATTAGCAGCATAGCTAAACAATAATTTTTGAGCTCCGGGTTTTTAATACTGAAATAAAAGTTGATCCCCGTTTTGAGTACCACGAAGAAGAGCGTGCAAAATAGTATGAGGCCCACCCAGCCCATTTCAACCGAAACACGCACGTAACCGCTATCCGGTGGGAATTTAGCCAGCATCGAATTTGGCGAAAACTTCCTGCCCCAAACACCTACAGAGCCCAGGCCACCGCCGATAGGATGGGAGAGGATAAATGGTTTGATCTTCTTCTGATTTTCGGCGCGTACATTATAGGATGGGTCATCAGAAGGATTGAAAGCTGTTTGAAAACGTTTGATCAAAGGGTTTGATGTTGGCATCACAATCAAAATACCCAATAAGGCACCTGCCACGAGCGTAAAGGTTAAAACCCGCCGGTTAAAGTTTAATACAGCCAGCATTGAAAGTGCTCCCGGCACTAATACGTAAGCAGCTCTGGTACCAGAGTAAAGCATCACATACAAAAAGAAACCGGCGATACAACCCAGGGTTACCTTACGCCTAAGCGGAAGATCACCCATAAGCAACACAACGCAAAGCAGCGCGCCAATAACCATGTTATACGAAAACGTAACCGGATCCGAAAAGATGCCAAACTTACGCATGTGCCCGTTAATAAATAACAGGCTTACACGCAACGGATCGGCGTACAGATACTTGTGTTCGAATGGGAAAAAGCCAATGTTTTCTTGTTGGAAAGCAGAGATTCCGGCCAGTATATCCAGGAAGATCCAAAGCTTCAGTAGGGTTTTAATAAACTTTACCGTGCGGATCTGGTAAACAAAAACGTAGTACATGAGCATGATAAAGCCTACTGTACGCACTGTATAAATCCAGGCCAGCCTTGACTCGGCAGATGGATTTACAAATTCGAGCATATTGTACGCCAACCACACCAATATCATGTAACTGATTGGATTTTTAAAATAAGTCCAGTTCCGTTCGGTACGTTGTTTAATAAAAAAACCGAGGATAAGCAGGTAAGTTGTTACGTCCATCAGCGTACCAATGGGTACCTGATCGGGTAAAAATTCAGAAACGTAACTGATAAAAAATGCCGCTATGATCAATGCACAAATCCCGAATTCGGGGTAAACGGTAATTGCGAATACGATAGGCAAACCTATGGTTAATGCCAAAACAGCGCCCACACCTATAAATTCGAGCTTGTAAGTTAAAAAGCTTATAGCAAGTGAAGTGATCAGCAGAAAAAGCAGCGCAAAGGGATGCGAAAACTTTTGAACCATAAGGTTTTTCCAAAAGCTTTGCTTAACTCCAGTATTGCCTGTTTGTTCATTACGCATGCAGTAGAATAGAAATGCTTTTTAAAAAATTACAGGAACAGGATTTTTACAGCCCATACAAACACACCTATAAATGCAAATACTATAGCCGCCTTACGTGTTTTTTTTTGAAGCGGACTTAAATCTTCAAATGGATCCTTTTCTCGTTTAGGAGGGTCTATTCTCATTTTAAGTAGTATTAATAGTTAAACAATGCCTTGCAGCAAGCAACCAATTAAGAACTCTTCTCTTTTTTCTGATTGTATTCAGTTTTATTGAGTACCCAACCCGCAAACTTGTTTTCGAGCCCTTTCAAATAGGTTATGTATTGCTTTTGAGGATTAGTGATCTTTTTATTAGCCTCAAATACCGCTATGGTTTTATTAGCAAATAACAACCACTCTTTTGATTTATTAAGCGCCGTAAGCGGGGCTGTATCAATGATCACAACATCGTATTTAGAGCGCAAATCGTCAAACCTGTTTTTTACAAATGCTTCGCTACCAATTTCAAGCAGGGTTACATCGCCACCGCGATTACCTAAAACAGTAGTGCTTGCACTGCTTATTTCCTGCTGCGCGTTTGGATTATTTTTAAAATAATCTTCCAGATAAATCTGGGGTTGAGCTGTGTTGCTTATGGTAGCATTATTGAAATTACCGTCAATTAACAATACCCTTTTGTTAATCATTGAATAAGAGTAAGCCAAACTTATGGCAAGCAGGGTTTTACCTTCAGAAGGTTCAATACTTGTTATGGCTAACACTTTTTCGCCCCTTAACTCCTGGTCAATTTCAAACCTTATAGAGCGTAACAGCTCTTTAAAAGTTTTCATCTTATCCCGGTGTTCAACATCCCAAAGTTTGCGCAAATCCAGGTTTTCCCCGCTTATCTTGTTTAAGTAACCCAATAATGGCAGTTGGGTTTTATTAACCAGTTCGGTAGGGTGCTTAATGGTATCGTCAATATAAAATAACACAAACAGCCAAAAAACACAGGCAAATAAACTGCCTATACCACTCAGAATAATAAGCAGCATTTTTTTGGATGGCTGGGCCACATCTGGCTGGGCCATTTCAACCTGGATAAGTTTTATCGAAACGCTTGAACGCAGGTTGGTTTCGTTGTATTTGTTTAATACATCAAGATATTCTTTACCTGCAATGTCAATATCAAAATCATAGGTTTTTACTTTGGCATCAAACGGAACCAATTTTGAAAACTTAGCGTTCAGATTTGCTAATTCATTTTCTATTGATTTGATGCTATACTTGGCCAAATCACGGGAAACCTCAAGTGTAAGCTTTTGTTTGATCTGATCATCTTTAGCTATAAGTGGATTGGTAATGTATTTATCAGATGTTAAATTAATCTGATTTGACAGTTGTCGCTGTAAGGAGTCAATTGATTCTTTATACTTGTTATTAAACCCGCTTCGCACATACTGATCTTCAAGAGTATGCAGCTGCTCCTGGGTAGAAATAATTGCCTGGTTGTATTTGTTGGTTACAGCTTCAACATATTTGCGGTCATCCGGCGTAAACTTTTGGTTGATAGCGTCGATAGCACCCTGGTTGGCTATCATATCTTTATCGGCCTGCAACTTTTTGTCGTTGTAAACCATGATCTGGCCAAAAATAGCTTTTGACTGCTCATCGAGGTTCAGTACACCGTTTTCAATTTTATATTGCTGCAATTTGCCGGTTTGATCGCTAAGTGCTTTACGTTTAGCATCTAACAGGTTTGATAAAAATGTTACCGCGTTTGATTCGTTTTGCTTTACACTCTGGGTGTAGTAATCAATAAACTGTTTACACAATGTATTTACGACAAAAGCAGAAAGCTGAGGGTTTTCTGAATCAAAGCTCACTGATATAAAATCACTGTCTTCGTTACGCATAATCACGATGTCTTTCATGATGTTGCGCTCATCGTATTTCATTGACCTGAGCAGTCCTACAACGTAGTTTTCAGTTTTATCATAAACAGATAATGGCTCGAGGGTAGCAAATTTCTTTTTTAAAATGGCTAATACATTGTCCTTTTCATAGGAGTGCAGTTCGAGTAATTCCTTACTTGGCTTGCGAAAAGGATAAGGATCAGTCAGATCATGGATCATGAGCGAATAAGAAACCTGGTCTATAAGTTTCTTTAGTTTCATGATGGCAATCAGGTTGCTGAATTCGCGGTAAACCTGCTGCTCCTGCACGTTGGCAGTGTTATCTTTATCAAGAAGATGCCTGGAAGCATCAATAATACCGGTAGCAATTTCGGCATGCGACTGGTAACTATCGGGTAGATTTTTTACGAGAAAAAACGATGCTATAACCGCTACAAGCGGTATTATGATCAGCGTAGTTCTGTATTTCTTTAGTAGAGTGAAAAAATTGCCTATCTCCATCGTTTACTTAACGTCTTCTAATTTAGTACCCAATAATTCTTCAAGATTGGTCTTGGCTGTAAATGTCGCTAATTCAGCTTGTACTTTAAAGGAGTTTTGGTTGTATAAACTGTTAAGTTGTTCGTTATAAATCTGAAAAGTTGTTTCACCTTTTTGGAATGCATATTTTAATTGCTTAACCGCAGTTTCGGCATCTATTACGGCATTGGCACGTAGCCTTAGTTCGGCCTGTGCTTCAAGATAAGCAAAGTAATAGCGCTTAACCTGCGCCTCAAGGGTTAATAAATATGCTGCCTGCTGATATTCAGCTGCTTTATAGGTTTCTTTTGCCTGACGAATAGCTCCGGGTCTTGAAAACATTTGGCCAATATTTAATGATATGGCTATCTGGTAGCCTTTAAATATTGTGGGCTGCGAAAGATTGATCGAGTTTTGCGGGCTATAAATGTAAGATGCCGTTACACCTTCAAGCCATGAAAATACGGTTGAATTGTAAAGGCCTTTAGCTGCATTTACCTGGCTTTGTCTTGCTTTAACTTCAGGATAGTTCTTTTTGGCAGTTGCTACCAATTTTTCAAGATATGGATAGTTAACGTCGTTTATAAATGAACTTTGCTGCGCTTGAACACGGCTGGTAAAAAAAAGAACGATTATAGAAAGATAAGTGAGCTTTAGTTTCACAGGCATAGAGTTATACTTTTTCTTTTTGGAATAGTGCGGGAACGGTACCCACAATAATTTTTAAATCTAACCAAATTGAATATTTCTGAGCATAAAAGTTATCTAATTTTTTCCTTTCGCGTTCAGACATGTCTTCTTTACCTCGCTTACTGATTTGCCATAAGCCTGTTAAACCGGCAGGGCCCAGGAAACGCATTGACCATTCGTTTGACGTAAGCATCTCAGCCTCATACAGTGGCAGCGGCCTGTTACCAACTACAGACATATCGCCACGTAAAATATTAAACAATTGAGGCAATTCGTCCAGACTTGAGTTGCGCAGGAAATTCCCCAATTTAGTGATACGCGGATCATTCTTGATTTTTACGAAAGCCACTTTATTATCGCCAGCTTCAGACGCATATTGGTTATTTTCTGCCGATAATTTAGCAAGTAACTGATCAGCATCAGTACGCATCGATCTGAATTTATAAAAATCAAATACTTTATAACCTGTACCTACACGTTTGCTTTTGTAAAATACCGGGCCTTTTGAATCCAGTTTGATCAGGATAGCCACAACCAGCATAACCGGAGACAATACCAGCATCATACCACCTGAAATTACCAAATCAATAAGGCGTTTGCCAGCGGGCATTTTATAAGTAGTGTCAACTACTTTTGACAGCTCAACCAATTTAGGTTTTATCAGTTTAAAGCGTACCAAAAAGTTAAGCCTTTCGCGCAGATCACTGATTGAAAATGGCTCACCGTAAAAGTCATGCACTTTTAATTTAATAGCTTGTTGCTTCAGGGCTTTATCATTTTTTGTTGAAAGTAATACAATGATCAAACCATTTAAAAGGAAACTTTTCTTAACCTCTTCAACAAGTTTAATCCACTTACCTTCGGCATCAACCTCAACCAACAAAATATCCGGAACGGATAAGATAGATTGCTCGCCTAAATAATCATTAAGCTGATCAATACTATTGTTATACGCGATTTTGAAGCCCTCATTTAAGCCATTAGAGATTTTCTCTTTGAACTCGCTACCGGCGTATGCTATCCTGATGTTAGAACCTGAACTTTCGTTCCAATCAGATGTTTGATGATTCATAAACTTGTAAAACTTGGTTAATGGCTGTTTTTAATGCGGTTGGGTTAAAAGGTTTGTGTATGAAAGCATCAACCTTAAAAGGCATGGCGCTTACCTGTGCATCAAGATCGTGGGCTGCAGAAAGCAGTATTACCGGGATATCGCGATAAAAGCCACTGATCTTAACATTTTTTACGAATGATTGCCCGTCAAAATAAGGCATCTGAAGATCTGATATAATCAATTCGGGCATGTTGCCGTCTTCAAGCCAGCTAAAAGCTTCGATACCATTATTTTTAACTACAATATCATATTCTTTTGAAAGAATGAAGTTAAGCAATTTTAATATACTCAAATCATCATCCACTATAAGTAGCGTTCTTTTCATGCTTAATTAATTGGGGTTTAATTTATAATAGTAAGCAGTTAATTTATTGTTGATGTGTCGTGTTTGTTTTTTTTATCGTAAAAATTAGATAATATTAAAAAATATAAATTAATAAATATTATTAATGTTAAAGAAACGAAATTGTAAGCTGTTTTAAATGATAGCTAAGTATAAAAATAAACAGCTCAGCAATTTTTGCCATTTGTTTTACATTGTAATTATAGGCAAAAAACATTCCTCAAATAAAAAACCATCGTAATTATGGCCTTGATGGGCTTTTATACGGGTTTTGTGAAGAATAGTTGTGAAAAAAATGAGAAATTAACGGAAAGTTAATAGTAATGCCGAGGAATTTATTCCCACGGCGGGTAGCTGTTATTCCCCAAAGTGGGATTAAATTATACCTGCTTACAGGTAAATGAGAAGTTATTTTTCTATTACTGATAAGAAGTTCCCGGCTGGATCTTTAAACCAGGCTATTTTTGGGCCGCCGCTAAGAAATATTCCTTTTTCGTTTGTCTTAAAATTTTCCTGATCGTAAATTTCAAATTTAACTCCGCGGGCACTGAGTTCATCAACTGTTTTTTCTACATCAAGAACCGGGAAGTTCAGAATGGTAAAAGTAGCAGGGGTGTGGTTGGGTTTGGTATATATCAGTATCGGCGTACTACCGTTGATATTAAGGTTAAGCAGGCCCTCCATTTCGGGTATCTCAGTTACATTTAAACCAAGCACACCAGCATAAAACGCCTTTGCTTTTGCCGGGTCATCTACCGAAAATCCGCTGAATGCTTTGCTTTCTTCTAACATAACAATTGGTTTTATATTAATGATACTACCTTACTTTTAAATATTTTGTTTTTCAAAACAGGAGATTAGTCCGTCAAAACTTCGGCACGACAACCTAAATCATTCAAAAAGCTGATTAACGATTTTGCGCATAAAGTGCCGCTATCGCATTGCACCCGCAATATCTTGTCGCAATCATCCAGGTCAAAATTGGCTTTATGGTTTCCAAATGCTTTGTGAATGGCATCCAAAAGCCTGCTGGCCTGGCGCCGTTTGTTTACGTTGGTTTTAAAAACTTCTACCATCATCAGTTTTGGTTTTGTGTACTTTTAATGGAGATAAAAGAATGTAAGTAAGGGAATGGAATAATATTGCCATTCCCTTATTTTATTAAAATAATTACGGACGGTTTGGATTGAATGAGATCATCCAGCTAATCCCGAATTTATCTTTAACCCAACCAAAGTAATCGCCCCAGAACTCTTCGCGCATTGGGCCGCCACCTTCCTGGCCTGCTGATAAACCTGCATGAAACCTATCTGCTTCTTCTTTTGATTCGCAGCTGATGGTAAGCGAGAAGTTAGTGCCCATGGTTACCAAACCCATACCTCCTTCTTCAACACCCAAGGCATCGGTACCCATCAGCATATTGCCCGGGCCAAGGGGCAAAGCAATGTGCATAAGTTTGTTCTGGTCTTTTTCGGCAAGTTTTGATGCTTCAGGTCCATCTTTAAAACGCATAACCACGGCAAACTCGCCTCCAAAAACTGATTTGTAAAAGTTAAACGCCTCTTCGGTATTACCGTTAAAGTTTAAATAAGGATTTACGACTAACATGTTGCTTGATTGTTTTTGTTTTATAATTGAGTGATTTTGTAAAGTAAAGTTACAGGATGTAACTTAATATAGGAGGGGCTATTAAGACATATTAAGGGGTAAATTGCGACATGTAATTTTACACGTAATTGTAGTATTACATGGTATCTGCCGTAACCTTGTTTGATATAAACCTGTACAGGTAAGGGGCTTTATGAGCCCCGCCGGTCCACTTTTTGGCTATCCGCTCCAAAATACCCAGCCCCAGCATTTTACGCTGAAATGCCGCCCGGAGCAGTTTTTTATTCAGGATGGTTTCATAAAGCGACTGCAGATCGCCCATTGTAAATTCGTCTGTAAGCAGGTTAAAGCCTATCAGTTTTTGATCCAAGTTGTTTTGCAGCGTTTGCAGGGCTTTTTCAATAATTTGCCGATGGTCCTGCATCAAAACCGGCAAATCATCAAGGCTATACCAATCACAACTGTCAGATATATCATCAGGAGACGGTACCGCTTTAGTGAAGTCAACGAGCGCGTAATAGCCAATTGATACAAAACGTTTCAGGAGCCAGTGATTATCGGGCGCGATGTAGCCCCTGGCATGCATAATTGCTTTAAGTGGTGTAGGGTCATAACGACTGTAGTCGCCAAATACATAAAATTGTTCCAGGTAAATGTTGGTTAAAGCCGTGCGGCTTTCCAATACCCTGCGCGCTGCCTGGTTTACATCCTCATTGTCATGAATAAAACCGCCGGGCAGCGCATATAATGAAGAGTTTTTGTATGACAGCAGCAATACCTTTAACTGGTTATCATGAAACCCAAATATAACGGTATCAATAGCCAAACCGGGTAAAAAACCTTCGCCACTAATATTACTTTCCTGTTGTTCAAACTCTTTATTCATGCAGGTCCTGAAAAAAATAATTGCACAAGTAACAAAAAAATTTGAAATGTGAGATTAAATAATTTATTATTGTATCATTATGTTACAATAAGGATTGTGGTTCCTTTTGTATTGTTATCCGCACGCTACAAACCAAATAACCAATAATGAAGAAACCAATTTTAGTAATGCTGTTGCTTGCACAGGTTGCCTCGGTGAGGGTAATGGCGCAGCTATCTGCAAACAAAACCACCGTTGAGAATGGCGCGCTTGAAGGTACCCGCGAAGCATCGAACGTGTTAAGTTTTAAAGGGATTCCATTTGCGCAGCCACCTGTTGGCGATTTACGCTGGAAAGAACCTCAACCTGTCAAAAACTGGGAAGGCACATTAAAAGCCGACCATTTTGGCCATAATCCTATGCAAAAGCCAATTTTTGGCGATATGGGTTTCCGGACATCAGGTATGAGTGAAGATTGTTTATATCTTAACGTATGGACACCTGCAAAATCATCTAAAGAAAAGCTGCCTGTGCTGGTTTACTTTTATGGTGGTGGTTTAATGGCTGGTGATGGATCAGAGTCGCGTTATGACGGCGAGAGCATGGCCAAAAAAGGAATTGTTGCTTTAACTGTAAATTACAGGCTTGGTGTTTTCGGTTTCTTTTCGCATCCTGAATTAACGAAAGAATCGCCAAATCACTCGTCGGGTAATTATGGCTACCTTGACCAGCACCAGGCTTTACTTTGGGTACAAAAAAATATCGCGGCCTTTGGCGGCGATCCTACACGGGTTACCATTGCAGGCGAATCCGCAGGATCAATTTCCGTGTCGGTGCAAATGGCTTCACCTTTGTCAAAAGACCTGATTGCCGGCGCTATTGGTGAAAGTGGCGCAGGCATTAAACCAACACTTTTCCCTATCCCGTTGGCTGATGCCGAGCAGAACGGTGTAAAGTTTGCCACAAATGAAAAAGCCAATACATTGGCTGATTTGAGAGCTATACCTGCCGAGCAATTGTTAAATGATGCTTTTAAACCCGGCACCCCGCCAATGTCGGCAACTATTGATAATTACCTGCTGCCAAAATCACTGCCCGAAATATTTATGGCCGGCGAGCAGGCTAAAGTGCCTTTGCTGGTAGGCTGGAATTCGGCCGAAGTGCCATTTCAATTTATGATGCGCGGCGATGCGCCAACGCTTGAAAATTATACTAAAACATTGAAGCAACTATATGGAGATAGGGCAGAAGAAGCATTGAAACTATATCCGGCAGCTAATGATGAGGAAGTAATTAAAGTGGCAACCGATTTGTCAAGCGATCGTTTTATTGTGTACAGCACCTGGAAATGGGCCGATCTGCAGGTGCAAACAGGAGGGAAGCCTGTTTACCGTTACCTGTTTTCACGTGTACGCCCGGCCATGGTAGCCTCAATGGGTAACGCGACTCCTGGGCTTGCAGGTGGTGTAGTTAAAGGCGATGCCGCAAAACCTGCTCCTAAAATGCCGTCGGCTGTTGGGGCCGCGCACGCTTCAGAAATTGAGTACGCCATGGGCAACCTTGCGGGTAATAAAACTTACGCATGGACTCCCGATGATTTTAAGGTATCTGAAACCATGGAAAACTATTTTGCCAACTTTATTAAAAAGGCAAACCCTAATGGTGCAGGATTACCTAAATGGTCGGCTATTACTGATAACAACCATGTTAAATTCATGAATATTGATGTAAAGAGCGAAGAAAAGCCAGAAGTTAACCGTGCGCGTTATTTGTTTTTGGACAAAGATTACATGAAATAAGATTTTTTTTCAGATGTATGGGCTGGCTCCTGTGATTTTTCGCAGGGGCCTTTTTTATGGAACGATATCGCTATCTTTATTAAATGAAATTTAACCCGGAAAAAAGCTTCTTATCTAAATGGTTGTTGACGGCCATTTTAATACTCGGCTTTTTTACCTTTTCGGGGCTTAACATTCAAATAGCTAACCGGTTTAATAAAGCAGATACAACCTTGGTTGCTGTTTCACGAAACCAGAGCTCCAAATCAATTTCATACAAAGCGGCTTTAAAAGTAGCCCGCAGAGATAGCCAATTAAACTCCCAATTTAACAATCTGCAATCTTTAAGTCTTTTGCATAGCAGGGAAATAGATATTGACATTAAACAGTTATTTATACTGTTCATGTCAAATAAGCCAGTCAAAAACCTTTTTTTCATCAGGACTTACCATTCCAGCGCTGATGACGGTCATTCTTTTATAGCATAATCTTTCCTTATTGATTGCCAGTTGGTAATCCCTTTCCTTATTAATTATTCAGGGTGTTAGCCTTTATAAGGACTGCGCCTGTTATTTATTATGCTATCAAAATGAAAAAAATTAAAAAGCTCATAAGGCTTTGCGGGCTTGTTGTGTTTATGATATTGGCAGTTGCCGGTATAGGTATATTGGGAGTAGCCCCCACTTTAACTAAAGACAGGAAACTGTTTGCTGACGAATATTCTAAAACGATAATAAAGGAAAACAACGAAAGCGAACCTCAAAGGCCCGATGAATAGCCGATAACTTACCTTAACATGAAATTCATAGCGGTACAGATAATTTGTTAATAGTTATCTTTGCCGCTATGAACTATTTTGAATTTTACGGCATCCCGGAATCTTTTAAGGTTGACCAGGCTTTGCTGAAGAAAAAGTTTTATGAGCTAAGCAAGCTATATCATCCCGATTTTTATGCAAATGAGGATGAAGCAAAACAACAGGAAATCCTGGAGCTATCTACCATAAATAACAAGGCTTACCATGCACTTGGCGACCCGGCCAAGCGTTTAGAATACATTTTAAAGCTGCACGACCTGGTATCTGAGGGGGCAAAGCCACAATTACCTGCAGATTTTTTAATGGAAATGATGGATATCAACGAACGCCTCATGGAAGTGGAGGACGCGACGGAATTAGCATCAATAACTTCAGAAACGCTTGCTATTGAAGGGGATATGAATGAAGAGTTAGCAAAACTGACCGGTGACTATGAGCAATTGGATGATACAGCCAAAGAAAGCCGCCTGATAGAAATTGCAAATATTTACTATAAACAAAAATATTTGTTGCGAATTAAAGAGAGTTTGTCTACATTTGCAGCCCGCTTGTAAGGGAATACACTTACAAAAATGCCCAGATGGCGGAATTGGTAGACGCGCTGGTCTCAAACACCTGTGGGAAACCGTGCCGGTTCGACTCCGGCTCTGGGTACTTTGCCGGAGTAATCACGATAATTCGTTTTTACTCCGGTTTTTTTTTGTTGTAATGTCTTGTTAATGTGGTAGATAAGTGCTGCTGCTTCGTTTACTTCGACGGTTCGACCTTTAATTTCTGAAAAACGCCATTTTTTTGAGAAGATCGAACCAATTATAAATTGTTTACCTTTTATATCAGCTGACCGATATAAATAAATGAGATCCTTTAATTTATTTACTGCATTCTCTATTAGATTTTCAATATCGATATCCAGTTCATAGAAACTTGATAAATCAGCAAGGTTAGCTTCTAACGATGATGTTTTAGTTTCGCACTCTGCTTTCATTAATTTGTAATCGGCACTATCAATTGTATCCGACAACAGCATTTCTCGCAGCCTCGTCATCCGATGGTTTTGTTCGGTAATCTGTTCTATAATTTTTTTTCGCTCAGTAATATAGATTGCCTGGGTATCGCCGTATTCGCCGCGAACAATCGCAGTGTATAATTCTGCTACACCTGGTTTGGGCACGAATTTCATTAATTCATGCTCTAATGATTTATTTACTTCTTCGGCCTTAAGTCTGACTTTACAAGGCGCTTTACAATGATAATAATAATAGTATCCAGTCCGGCCTTTTGACGCGCTGCCTGTCAATGTTCGGGAGCATTCAGGACATAACAGAAAGCCTCGTAATGGTAAATTTTTCGGACAAACCGCTTTAATAGCCAAATCTCTTTTCCGGCCAATTAAAACATCCTGGACTTCGTGGTATAGACTTTCGGAAATTAATGCCTCGTGTACACCTTGTACTATGGTCATAGGTTCATCATTAAATGCGGGAACTATGACTTTGCCACAGTAACATGGATTTCTTATCGCCTCCCAGAAACTATTTCTGGAACACTTCAGCCCTCGACGTCGCGCCATGGCCCATATGTTCTCAATAGCGAAGATGTTCTCGGCAATTTGTTCAAATGCCCATTTCATGTGGGCAGATTCTGGTTCGTTAAATGCGATATATTTTGTACCGTTTTCCCTTGTTTTATTGATATAACCAGGCAACGCCCTGCCCATCCAACGTCCTTCTTTTTTTCCTCGTCTCATGCCATATTTGACATTTAACGCTCTTCTGTCATTTTCTACTTCGGGCATTGAAAGGTAAACTGCAAGCATGATCTTGCTTTCTGGTATGGAGAGATCGAGGGGTTGTTCGATTGCAATGGGTTGCAATCCCAATTTTATCAATACGCTAATCATTCCATAAGCGTCTGCTGTGTTCCGGCTAAAGCGGTCCCATTTGGTAAATATCAATTTGTCATGTGCTTTGCCTTTAGTTTGCTTGAGATTGGACAGCATTTTATTCCAGGCGGGTCGATCAAATGTTTTGGCAGAATGGTCTTCAAAAATAACTTGTCCGACTATTATATTATTACGTTCGCAATATTGCCTAAGTCGCTCATCCTGGTCCCTTTGTGAAAAACCTTTGTCGGCCTGTTCATCGGTACTAACACGTATATATAGAATTGCTGTTTTCATATCTCTAAATCTTGCTTATTGCCGGTTATCAGCTTTTTTTGCTGTTCTATTGACAATTTAGCGAATTTGTACATGATAACCAAAATGATTCGAGCCTCATCGAGCGTTATTTCAGTGCCGTAGGATTTAAGCAAATTCACGGCTGTTTCTGGAGTGATTTTTTGCTTTCTTACTAGTTGGTAATCATTTTTTGACATTGGTTATTACAACATTTAATCATCAAATCGAAAGATGAATTTATCTGGACGCAACTATAGCGTTTGTAGGATGGAGAATTAGTCCTTAAGTGACTCATTTCGTTTATTTTAACCAGCTGAGATTTGTGAAAGACATAGGAATTAATACAAAAATGACATCGAGGATCAATAAATCTATTAAATATTTACAACTGACCAATCCTGAATAATCAGTATTTTATTGCTTTGAATTTTTTACTCTATCTTACTTATACAAAAGAAGTAGCTGGAGCTATAAGAGTAAACTTCAATGTTCAAGTGAACTTTGATTGCAGTTCTGGAAGCCCGGCGAAACGAGGGTTGAACTATGTTTAACTTTTCTACGATATAGTCCTTGGGTCATCCTACACGAGCCAATGCCGGATGAGACTATGAGTGGATATTGACTGGGCTACAACGCTGTTTTACTGAATTGCAGCCTTTTGAAATAGCGGCAGGCGATCAGGCCGCAGCTCAGGAAAGCAAAGGGTGATCCTTCCCTATTAGCTCTCCTTGCTGAATTCAAGCTATCAAGCTTTTTGAAAGCAAATGCAACGTTGCTGATTAAACGCAAGGTGGGTTGATTATGCTTATATCCTTGACCGGGGGAGTATACTCGAAGATGAATTTCGTACACCTTATCGCCTGGTGGGATCAATCATTGATATCACCAAACAAAAGGAAACCGAAAATAACCTCATCAATGCCCAGGCAGTGACGGAGGAACTAATGCGTAAAAAGGATGAGTTTATGAGCGTTGCGAGCCACGAATTGAAAACTCCGGTTACCAGTCTGAAAGGTTCGTTGCAAATTCTACAGCGCATGACTGCCGGATGGATAGGAAAGATCCAATGGTATCTTTCATCGACAAAGCTGAAAAACAAACCGGTAAACTTACTGTATTGCTGAATGATCTGCTGGACGTAACCAAGATTCAGGAAGGCAAGCTGCAATTGAACTACGGGCGATTTGATGCAATAGCTATGGTGCGCGAGAGTATTGAGGAGGTTCGGGTACAGGGTGGTGCCCATAACTTGGTCTTTGAATACGCGGAGGGGGCCGAGATTACTGCCGACCGGGCCCGCCTGGAACAGGTGATCAATAATTTTCTGACCAATGCCATCAAATATTCGCCCAATAATGATCGGGTTGAAATTCAATGCGGAATAGCCGGTGGGCAATTCTGCGTAAAGGTCAACGATTTCGGAATAGGTATACCTGAGAATAAACGTGAATTTCTGTTTGACCGCTTTTATCGTGTTCAGGAATCATCCACGCACTTTGCGGGTTTAGGACTCGGATTGTACATTTGTTCAGAAATCGTCAAGCGGCATCACGGTAAGATAGGAGTCGAAAGTCAGGAGGGGAAAGGCTCAACGTTCTGGTTTAGTGTACCCGTTCAAATTTAATAGTTCAGCTGTTTATAAAGCCGGCGTTAATATTACCGGTTTGCATCCCGGAATATTATGTCTTAAGATAGGGCTCGGCTCGCTGATCAAAAGCAGGCGCCTGTTCAGGAATAATAACATGACTTCGATGTAAACGCTATCGTTTGAGACTTCCCTGGCAGAAAAAGACGCCATGGCATTTTCGCTCTGACTTCGAATGGCCTAAATTTGGATGAACAAGTATTTTGCATGAACTATACAGACAAAACATGCTGTCGGTTTGCCTGCCGCAGGATAAACAGATCTCATGACGGTCTATACGAACCTGTGTTATTATAGCTAATTCTTAGTCGCCGGGACAGGAGTGGCTGATCAGCAAGTTGGGCTTGAGCAATTTGTGGCTGGATTTAACAGCAGTGTCACTGACTGATCAATATTGATAAACCAGAGAGCGGGCGGAGATTTTGGGGAACCGTTTGATCTGAAAGTTTGTTCGGAAAAAAGTACAGAAACAAGGGAAACCTTCCGCCTCTATCCTGTATAAAGATATGGCATGATATTATATGTATGAATAGCGATCCAATGATCACGCGAATTTTTTACAATTTACTTTGGCTATTCGAAAATACTTACCCCAGTTACTACTGATCCTCGGGCTCTCCATTCTGCTCGGCTTTGAGGGGTTTTTCAGTTACCGGTTACACGACCTATCGGCCAGGCAGGAAATGATCAAGTTGGATCATTCCACGATCAATAATATATCCTACGGACTATTGTCGGTGGATCAATGGCGGGACGAGGTCGCGGGGATCGTGAACAGGCAGGTGAAACATTTCAAACTGACGCCCAAACAAAAAAAAGAACTACAAGCAGAAGTGGAGTCTGTACTTTATGCGCTGATCAACAAAGCCGAAGTCATGGTGGAAAAGAAGCCGCAAAGCCTGGCCGGAAAGATCCGCAAACTGGCTATCAAAACTTTTGTAAAAACCGATAAGATCAAGGCGCAGGTTCCGGATTTCGCCAGGAAGATCATCGCCAAGGCTGACAACCCGAATCAAAAGAATAAGCTGAGCAACCTGGCGATGGGTAAATTTACCCAGCTGCAGCACACTGAAAGCATAGACAGTACTTTGCGGGTTAATCACGCCCTCTTTGACCGGATGTACCGCAAATACCAGGTTCATTCCAAAGAACAATTAAATGAAAAACTGGACCGGATGCTGGAAGAGATCCGTGTGGCTATGTATCATTACTGTTTCCTGATGCTCGGCTGTATCCTCGCTGTATTGGCTTTATGGTGGGTTTTGCGCAAGCGAACCGAACTGCATGGGACGCTATTCATCCTGTCGTTGTTATTCGCTTTTGTATTACTGGCGGTGGGATTGAGCGCTTCGATGATCGAGGTGGACTGCCGAATCAAAACGCTGGATTTTATGCTGCTGGGCGAACATGTTTCTTTTAAAGACCAGGTGCTTTTTTATGAAAGTAAAAGCATCCTGGGCGTTGTCGAGGTCTTAATGAAGCAGCCCGCTGCCGACTCTATCGCGGTCGGTATACTAATACTTTGCTTCAGTATCCTTTTTCCGGTTATGAAACTTACATCTACAGGTATTCATTTATTAAGCAAGCGGCAAATAGCGGAAAATAAGGTGATCAAATACTTCGCTTTCCAGTCAGGGAAATGGAGTATGGCCGACGTGATCGTGATCGCCATACTGATGACCTATATCGGATTGAACGGCCTTTTGGACAAACAGCTCGCCATGCTCAATATCCGCGGCCAGGAACTGACGCTGATCACCACCAATAACACGGCTTTGCAACCTGGCTATATTATCTTTATTAGTTTCGTCTTGTATGGACTGATCCTATCTACTATCCTGAAATACATTACCCCTCATGACAGCCATTAAAAAGAAATATACCGTTTTAAATGTCATCCTGCTTGCCGGGCTTGGTATGTTGCTGGGCGGGGCCGCTTATTCAGGTTACCGGCTGGCTGGTATTTCCGCCGAACGCGAGCAGGTTAAAGAGGATTACAGCCTGTCCAACAGTGTGACCTTCGGTTTATTCTCCATCGACCAGTGGCGTGACCGGATCACCGATGTGCTGAGCAACCAGATCCAGGACTATCATATCACGAAAACGCAGCAAAAAGATCTCCTGCTGATGGTTGAAAAGGAAATCCATGAACTGGTGAGTAAAACGGTAGCCGGGATCAACCAGCCGCAGAAAGGACTGGGTGGCAAGTTGAAAAAACTGGCTTTTAATACATTGGTGGACTCTGCCGAACTACAGGCCCAGGTCAGGCCTTTTGCCAAAACCATTGTGGCCAAAATCAGCAGCCCGGAGAGCGAAAAACGCCTGAAAAACATCGCCGGGAGCAAGGTCGATCAGTTGACGAGCCAGATCTATGACAGTGTGAGTGTGGCCAATTACACGGTCACCAAATATGTCTATAAAAAATACAAGGTGTCTGATCCGGCTACCTTTAACCAGCGTATTGATCAAAGGCTCGCTGTCCTGAAAATACAACTCATCCAATACGTTTGCGTGATGCTTGGCTGCGTACTGGCGGCGCTGGTATTGTGGTTTACCCTGCGCAGGCAGGTGCACCTGCAAACACCCTTATTCATTTTCGCATTATTGTTCGCGTTCGTGATGCTCGTTACCGGTGGCCTGTTACCGGTCATCGAGGTGGATGCACGTATCCAGTCGCTGGACCTCGAACTCCTGAACGGGAGGGTAGAATTTAAAAATCAGGTGCTTTTTTATCAAAGCAAAAGTATCACAGGGATCGTCGAAACCCTCATCGCGCAATCCAAACCTGATGCCATCCTGGTTGGGGTGCTCATTTTGTTGTTCATACTGGTTCTGCCCTTATTGCGCCTGATCGCCAAAGGCATATACGTACTCAGCCCCCAAAAGACAGGCCGTAAGGGCATCGTCCGGTACCTCACGTTCGAGCTGGGTAAATGGGACATGTCCGATGTGATGATCGTCGGTATGCTGATGACCTATATCGGTCTGAACGGCATCCTGAAAAGCCAGCTCAAGGATTTGAATATCCACACTGATTCATTGAACGTTGTCACCGTCAATGGCACCTCACTGCAGCCTGGTTATTTTATTTTCGCGGGCTATGTGCTCTTCGCCGCCCTGCTATCCTATATTTTAAAACGCGTATCGCCAGATGACAGGTTATAATTGATAAATATGTATTCCAACTTTTGTGATGATCGTAAGCAGGCCATGCGGAAGGTTACGACATCGAAAACTGGATCAACGGCAACCTCTGCTGATCCCGAAGGGCGCGGTTGTCTGAAAAGAAAGTTACGCGCGCAAAATCTCGGGCGGCGTTCGGATCGGTAGAACAGAAACTATCTGTCAGAAATTCGCCCAGTTCGGGTCGCCCAGGGTTACCCATTATAGCCGGCGCCATCGCGCTTGACCAGCCCAGGTAATTGTTTTCCATAAATTCGAACAATCCTTCCAGGTCTTTTTGCGCAAAACCTCCATTATAATTTTCGGCATTCAGATAAAGGGGTGAAGGTCCTAAAAGAATCAGTTTGGAAAAGTATTCCGGTTTCTCAATGGCAGCAAGCAAGCCAATCATACTGCTTACAGAGTGACCAACAAAAAAGACATTATCAAGATTTAAAGCCTGACAGATTTCGATGATACCCTGAGCATAACCGTCGAGTTTACTGTATTTATCCGAATTATGCAGGCTGATATCGGACTTGCCTGAACCTGTATTATCAAACAGTTCCACTTTATAAACATCGGTGAAGGCTTCAGTTACAAACTTCCAGGCATTTTGGTCGCGGCCAAAACCATGCGCAAACAGCATAACCTGGGCTCCGTTACCAACTACATTTACGTTGTTGCGATTTAAAACATCATTCACCATTAAATTCAAGATCGAAATTTGTTAAAGTTAAAAAAACTGCAAGAATCGCTCACAAGTTGAGCATAGGGGTAACAAAGCTCTTCGCCCGTTGTTTATAATGGAAAATGCGACTAAGATCTGATAATTTAATTTTTTGTTAAATAATTTAAATTAAAAATAAATTTCAGTATTTAATTTGTATATTGCGTACTTATTAAAAAAGATATAATGCAAAAAGAAGGAACCGTGAAATTTTTTAATGCCGCAAAAGGCTTTGGATTTATTTCACAAAATGACAACAGGAATGAAATTTTCGTTCACGCTACAGGTTTAATCGATGAGATCCGTGATAACGATCAAGTCGCTTACGATGTAGAGGAAGGCCGTAAAGGCCTTAATGCGATTAATGTTAAAGTAATCTAACTATCACCATATCAAATTCGCAGAAGCATCCGTCAATAATAGCGGGTGCTTTTTTTGTTAAGTCCTGACAATAGTGTGGGTGCAGAACAGCTCCTGTCAGGGTTTTCCCGGTGTTGCAAAATAAAAAAACAAACCTATGAGCAAAGACAAAGGCATTAAAAATGTCAAAAAAGCACCCGGCACTGGCGGTAACAAGTCGGTTTCAGATTACCAGGCCGGTAAAAAAACGACGTCAAACGAAAATTTAGCGATTAACAAGAAGAAAAAAGATTGAAGACATACAGGATGATCAATGTTCAGGTAAAGGAATATCTGTTCGATTTGCGAAACACAGCGATAGAGAATGGTTTTAAACCTGATAAGCCATGGCAGCTGAAATTAGTTAACAAAGCTGATAAGATTGCGATTGAAAAACAATACCGCGCAAGCATATCAGTTGAGGCACCAGCTGACCAGATTGCGTCTATGCTGAATATGGTTGAGGCCGGGCTCATGTTACCACTTACCGAACCAATCAGTCTGAAAACTATCCAGGTCAATGAGTTACAGTATCTGATCGCTTATAACCCTTTGCAAGAGTGGCGTTAAGAGGCCGTTGACGCCCAAACACTGTCAGAGCGTAAGCTACATCGTTCATAACCTGATTTAAAGCAATGAAGCGTCATGAACCATTGAAGGAACTGCCAGGCATGGGTTGATGTATAGTTTATTCATGCCTACGTAACGCAGCGGACTCAATCCGGCCGCATCGGATTTTTATGCGGTGACAGCCAGGACCGGACTTTATTCATAAAGAAGTCGAGATCGAAGGGTTTGGCAATGTAATCATCTGCATGGCTTTTTGCAGCGAGCGTTTCGATATCATTTTTTGCAGAGATCAGCAACACCGGGATTGTTTTGGTCTGGCTATTCTGCTTCAATGCCCTGCAAAGCAGGTGGCCATAGCCATCACTAAGCCAGTCATCGAGCAGGATCAGGTCAGGTTGAATATCACCCAATTTATTGAATGACAATATATCGCTGACGGCCTCAACGAGGTAGCCTTGTTCTTCAAGTATAAAGCGGATGATCTGCAGGATATCGTCATCGTTATCGACTACAATTACTCTCTTTTGCATTTACCTCGAATAAGATGTTTATAGCGATTTTAGATTCAGATATTGGTTACACCTTACAGGAATGAAATTAGTAATTATTTCTCGATAATAAAAAATATAAATTAAAATTTAATTAAAATCTCCCTCATTGTAACTTTTAAAAACGGTTCAGGCCAATGGCAGGTGCCTGGCCCGGTTACATAAATCTACAACTGATCAGAGAACGTTATACCGCACCTGCATAATCCTACCACTGACGATCAGCAATCATTCCCATCATTCTGATTTCAGCATTTGTACTTTGGATACCGAACCGTGGTTGCCGGCTAACAGCCTCAAACCTTTAACCTGATTGGGAAAATCTATATTTATGTTCTTTTACACAACCATTTTCTCAAATCATTGTTAAGCGAATCATGCAATCAGAAATTATTAAAACAAAGTACAACGATACAGAATTAAATGAATTCAAAATGTTGATCAAAAGCAAGATCAATATGGCGCGCGAAGAATTGCAGGACCTGGTTGGAACGCTCAGTTCTTCCAATTCCAATGGCGATGATGCAGCAATCGCCGGGAAAACGCTGGAAGACGGATCTGCTACTTTCGAAAAAGAACAGACCAACCAACTGGCAGGGCGTCAGAAAAAGTTTATCGAGCAGCTTGAAGCAGCACTGACGCGTATCGAGAATAAAACTTACGGGATCTGCCGTTCTACTGGTAAACTGATCCCTAAAGAACGTTTGATGGCTGTTCCGCATACTACCCAAAGCATGGAAGCTAAACTCAAGCAGCAATGAGCCCGTTTACATGGGCGGATGACTGGGCTGCCAGCGTTCATTTTCGTGTGTAATCCAGTTCTCTGACTTTGACCCATTCATTATTATTCAGTTCATAGAATACTTCGGCATAATGAGTGGCATCGTTGATTGTCAAAACCCTGCGATTTTTATTAATCTGCCCCGGGATCAGTTCGTCGTCCCATTCGTAGGTGAAAGCTTGTTTTACAGGATCGAATGTGCCGGTTTGCATTTGAATGTCACTGCCGATATGGTTATTGACTGATATAGTGATATATTTCATTTTGGGGTTGTCAAAGCCTTCGATCTGCATGCTCTGGTAAAAATCTTCTTTCATTTTTCCGTCCGCAACCGGAACTGGCAGTTTTCCCCCGGTCATTTCAACACTGTAAAACCGGCCGTTATAGATCGCCTTGCGTACCAGAGTGCCTTTAACAAAAGTCAGTTTGGCATCCTGAAATGACCAGGTACCCGCAAGCTTTCCCAGTACTTCGTGCGCCTGCCCGGGCCTTGAATAATCAAGCAGTTTGTCCATTGTATCAGGCTTAGTTGCCTGCGCCATGGACGGAGCACTCAGGCCCATCAGGCCTTCGGCCTGTGTGCTGGAATATCCCCATTTGCCCACGAGGGGATTAATATTGTCAGCAGTAAAGGACAAAGCTGCAAATAACACGATAATAATAAAGCTGAGCTGATAAAATTTTTTCACGCTGATGTTTTAATGATCCTAATGCCTGTCAAAAAAAGGCTATTTTATCCAACCTGACTTTAGCATACGTTGCAAATACATTCTTATTTGTTGCGTGAGCCGGTCATACCATCAAAAATCTGGCTTAACCCGTATCATATAAGATTGTAAGATTCCCGCAGGTAGACAAACAAAGCGGGCTGAATATCCGCTACCGAAGTTATGCGGATATGATGCTCAAATTTCTTTCCCCAGGCCTTGCTTTTGAAGACCGGTCTTTCCTGGTGTGCAACGGCGGAATAAAACTTGAGGTCAAGTTCTTTTTTCATGGGCCGGATGATCAGGAATCCAACCCGGCGTGTAAAAACGATACAATTGGGCGTGACGCCCACTAAAACTTTCGGCCAATCGGCTACCTCAGCCAGTATTTTATCAAAGGCCAAAAGTAGTTCAGGGGGCCGTCCTTCAAAAAGACTATCCAGGTTTACCCTTGCGCAGTAATGCCGGTAATCTTTCCAGGGTAATTCACGTTCGCATTTCGGGCAGGTCCAGCTCATGGTTGTGGTTCAGTCAGCATAACAATACAACAGCAGTAAAGTACGGCTGTTTCGGTTCGCAAAACTTGTTGCAGTAATATTTGTTATTTCTTAAGACAACAAAAATACATTCTTTATGAGCAGCGCATTCGTCAAAGAGGGCGATTCTGAACAGTTAAAAGATATCGCACCTAATATGGCCTCTTTATTGTTATTTCTTAAAAGAGAAAACGGCGGGCCCGTACGCGAGCTGCATACCCATATTCATGAACGATTTCAAAAGGAAGTACACGAAATGAGCGACGGCCTGGGCTATATGATCAATGACGACCAGCAGTGGCAGGTAGTTTTCGACTAAGTATTTGCCCTGAAAGCGCCGGTAATACCGTGAATTGTCCTATGATCACCGGATTGGTGCTATTATTTGAGCGGCAATAGCTTCCGACTTTTGTGATCGTATTAATAGAGAAAAAAATGTCAGGAAATAAAATTGCGTTAGCGGCCTCCAGGTGGGTCACGATACAGCGGATAGAAGTTTCGGGAGGGATGGGTTTATGAGAAAAGCGGTTAAGTCTGTTTTTACCGTCAGGGAAAAGGTTTTCCTGACGCCGCATTATATCCGTGTTAAATTTGTCATGACGGATGAGCAGCTGGAATTATTCAGCAATGTACAGGCCGGAGGTCACAACAAACTTTTGTTCGATGACGATACCCGACGCACTTATACTACCCGGCACATTGACTTTGTGGAAAAGGAATTGTGGGTGGATTTTGTGGCGCATGGTGATAACGGGCCTGCATCGGCCTGGGCTAATGGTGCGCGCCCGGGCGATCATCTTGCTATCGCGATGAAAGAGGGGCGAAGGCCGCTTTTTCCTGAAGCCGAGGAATTCCTGTTCATCGGTGACAGCACCGCCTTGCCGGTGATCGGCGCTATGCTGGAACAGCTGCCCGCGGGTGTCAAAGCCCAGGTGATCATAGAGGTTTTCGGGAAGAATGATGAGCTAAAATTGTCCAGCCCGGCTGATCTTGATATCCGCTGGCTCTACAACGCAAAGCCGGAAGAAGGCAGTGGCCTTGCTGAAATAGCCCGCGAAGCGGCTCTTCCCGAAAATAAAGGGTTCGTGTTCGCAGCAGCTGAATACGATACGGCGAAGGACCTGAAAGCCTATTTTAAACATGAGCTGGGCTGGGCGTCAGACACGTTTTCCGTTGTTTCCTACTGGAAGCGAGACGAGTCTGAAGATCAGTCTTCGGCAAAGCGGAGGGAAGAACGACAAGAGGCCGTTTAGATCCAGTTCAGGCGGTGTTTAAGGATGGTGCTGCAAAGCAACAATAATTTGCGGCCATTAGAAATCCTGAAGCGTTTGGAGAAAATAGCCCTGGCACCGGCCCGACGGATCTTGCTGAACAGCTGCAGGTAATACCGGTAAGCCAGGAACACGCCGCGCCTGGAAGATCCGGGGAGGTCGCGGATACCTTTCAAGGCTTCTTTAAAGTCTGCTTCTATATCCTGTTCGATCCTTTTCTTGTCTTGCTCTGTGAAATTGTCCAGATCGATGCCCGGGAAGTATGACCTGTTCAATTGCCGGTAATCCGCTCCGATGTCCCGCAGGAAATTGATCTTCTGAAAGGCCGCGCCTAGTTTCATCGCGCGGGGCTTCAGCCGCTCAAAAGCCTGAGCGTCGCCCCCGGTGAACACATGCAGACACATTAGTCCCACGACTTCAGCCGAACCCAGGATATAGGTTTCGTATTGGCCCTGATCGTAGGTTTGCTTTTCCAAATCCATTTCCATGCTATCCAGGAACTGGCGGATCAACCGGTGATCGATCCGGTAGTCAGCCACCGTCCGCTGAAAGGCATTGAGGATCGGGTTCAGGCTTATTTTATCGCTGATCGCCTGAAAACAGTCCTTGCTGAACTGTTCCAGCAACTGTTGTTTGTTATAATCATGAAAGCTGTCCACGATCTCATCAGCCAGCCGGACAAAACCGTAAATGGCGTAGATCGGCTCATGTAGTTCCTTGTCCAGGAAGCGGATCCCCAGGGCAAAACTGGTACTGTACCTGCGGGTGGTCAGCTTACTGCATGCTGCTGAGAGCTGGTCAAATTTCTCCTTCATGGTTTCGGCATTTCAGTTGGGTTGGCAATAAGGGACTCAAAATCCGCCAGGCTGCGCAGCCAGGTAACGCCCGGAGGATAATCCAAACTGCCCAACACTTTTATATTCCCCGACAACAGGATATTGGCGGCCGGGAATTGTGCCGATAACAGATCGACATAATCCTGGGCGTCGGCTACAGGCCTGGCCCGGGTCATGAAAAAAAGCAGGTTTTGTGGCTTCGTAACATCCGCGGTGTTCACCAGGGCGAACAATGGTACTTTCGGCCCCAGGTATACCACGGGTCGCCCCGCCGCGCGTAACAAATAACTGGCCAGCAGCAAGCCAATGTCATGGTCTTCATCTTCGGGTAGAAAGAGTAACCATCCTGGGCCGGCTTCACCGACAACGGGGTTTAAGCTATCTATGGCCGCAAGCAGCTTTTGCCGGATGATCGCTGACAGGAAATGCTCCTGTGAGGGGCAAAGCGATTCGTTCAGCCACATCAGCCCCATGCGCACCAGGATAGGGTAGATCACGTGTTTATAGGTTCCCTGCACCCCATTGACCTGGAAGGAGTCAGAGATCAGTTCATTGATCCCGACTTCGTTATAAACCAGGCTTTGGTTAACGATCTGCAGGATGAAATATTCAAAGCGGTGTTCTTCCAGCAAGGCGCTTCCCATCTGCTCCAACAACAGGGCTGACATATCATCCTTGTTCAGCGCGCAGGCCCGCGATATTTTATGCCCGGCATGGTAAAGGCCCGCAATACATAAGAGCCGTTTAAGCTGCTCATCATCATAGTACCGTGTGTTGCCTTCCGTACGGGAGGGCTTCAAGGCCCCGTAACGCCGCTCCCAGATCCGGATATTATGAACGGATATCCCGGAAAGCTGTGCCAGGTCGGATATCGAATATTTCATTTTGTCTAAATATTTTATATATAAATTTAGACAAATAAATCATTTGATCCCAAATTGTTTTAACGAAAAAAAATATATTCTATCCGCACACCTTTGACGAGAAGCAGTCGTCCGGAGCCTTCAACTCCTGCAGGCAGACCACGTCGGGCTTCGCCTCCGAAAGCCAGTGCAGCAGGTTCGGTAAACGTCCGTTGATGCCGTTGATATTATACGTGGCGATCTTCAAAGGTTCAGCTTAAGCTTCCGGGGTTTAAGGGCAGGTCTTCGGGTGGATTGGCATTTTCAGGGAAATCATCCTGTAAAGCCTGTTGCTTTTGTTGTTCTTCCGGCGACCGGTAATTCGAAATAAATTCTACTAATGCTACCTGTTCGTAATAGGACAGGAGGCTGCCTTCATACTTCCATTCAGTCGCAGAAAGATTTATTTTCCCGAGATAATCCGGGTTCCGGTCATCAGGAAGGTCATCGGCCTGTGCTTCGCTTTCCGCGGGCTCGGTGAATAGATGCGTTTCGTCCCCAAAAGCGTCTTTGTAAATTTTGAAAAGGCCGGTAGGATGCAGCTTTCCCTGGGCGTCCTTATGCAGCGCGGGCTCAATGATCACATAACGGTCAGTCCCGTCTGCGAGGGGAATATGGGTTTGTACTGGGTTAATCATGTTAAGCTTGTTTTTTACTTTGCAAACTGTTCATCAGTTGTTCGTAAAGATCGTCGTTTTTGGAAGCTTTCGGTTTCAGTTTCTTGATCGTAGGACGCTTGCCTTTTGCTTTGGCTTCGATGATCTTCAATAACTCGGTATGGTACTCATCTTTATATTTCGAAAGGTCGAGCTTTTCGGCATACTGGTTGATCAGCGCCAGCCCCATGTCCAGTTCTTTCTTGGTCACCTCGATCTTATCATCCAGGTTTAATTCGCTCTGATCTCGGATCTGCTGCTGGAAACGGATACGTGTGATCACGATATCTTTTTCTACCGGGTGCACGATGCACAAACTCTCGGTGCTGCGCAGTACAAAACGGGCCAGTCCCGCCTTCTTGGATTTTTTCAGTGCCTCCAGTAACAGTGCATACGCTTTGTTCTTTTTGGTAGCAGGTTCCGTGTAATAGGACGATTCATAATACATCGGGTTAACCGAATCAATATCGACAAAGCTTTCGATCTCGATCACCTTGCTTTTTTCAGGCGCCGCCGCCTGGAAGTCGGCATCTTCAACGATCACGTAATCATCGTCATATTTATAACCTTTTACGATCTTATCGTAAGGTACTTCTTTTTTAGTATGCTCGTTTACCCGCATGAACTTGATGTTGGCATGATCGCGGCTGTCCAGCATGTCCAGGTCGAGCGAGGAAGCCTGCACCGCTGAAAACAATTTAATGGGAATGCTCACCAGCCCGAAACCTATCGAGCCTGTCCAGATTGATCTCATGACTTTAGTTTTTTAATGTTATCATTAATGCCGTAAGGGTGGTGCGACTCGATCTCTTCTGCCAGCAGGTGAAGCATCGCTTCGTCCAGACCGTTTGGGTTCTGACAAATATGAAGGAACTGGTGTTCGTCCGCCTCGAAGCTGGCCACAAATTTGCCGTCCTCGAAAACTTTGAATTTGCAGTTCTCCCCGTCATGGTGCAGGTATTCGCCCACTTCGAAATGCCGTACTTCTTTATTCTTACCGATGGTGATCTGATAGTTTTCCATAAAGAATTATCTTCTTAAGCGGCTGTTTTCAGCTGTTCAATATCGGTGACCCGGTCTAAAAGCATATAGGCGCTGGTATGTTCGATCTTTTCTAAAACAGCGCGGACAACCGGATCGGTTATATTGGAGGATCCCGTGTAAGACCAGGTATGGCTGTTCTCCCTCCGGGCAAGAATAATTTCACTGCCTTCCCGGATTAAAAAATACAACTCATTGTGATCGACAAGCGTGGTTACCTCGAACTCATGCTTCTGATGCTGGAATGTGGCCTGTAATAACATAGTGATGATGATTGGTGTGAATCAAAAACATACTAATAATGTGCCATAGTTTTTGGGCCGGGTGTACTGCTTAAATATTTGAAATTTAATGACATCATAATTGGTCAGGCCGCCCACATTTGCCTACACGAGTGATCAATCCCATTTCTAAAGATCTTCTATTGGTGCACGGGCACGGCAATTGTTATGATGCTATTACGGTGATCAATAGTCGCTTACCGATAATGAAGGCATTAACGTTTAATAATTTGTGCTTTTTTCAGCAGATGGAATTGGTGTTAAAAGGAACCAGGCTTGCAATGCGGCATTCCGGGCCGTATTATATTTACCTGTATAATGTACGGGAATTGTATGTTGAAGTATTTTATGACGCCGGTACCGATATCATAGAGTTCATCAAAGCGTTTACCGATACGAAGCAGCTTTCTCCCTATATAGAAGAAATATTCATTTCTTCGGGATCATAAAATCTCTTTCCTGCGTAGGTGACCACACGCAGCAATGGATATCGGCCTCCCGCTTTCTTTTCTTGGTATGTTTGGTCACACTTTTGAAAACGGCTTCGTAAAAAGGCTGGAAAGCCTGCCCTTCCGGCACCATGAAAAACACTTTATCGTCTTTAACTATGATGAGTTCGCCTGTATCCGGCATTTCCCGCTTCAAAAAAAGCGCCACCCTGTTTAAATAATCTGTATTCATCAGTTTGAAATCAAATAACTACCCGGAAAGTCAGGTTGACCCTTGCCTTCATCGGCTGAACGGACTTGGCTATCCGGTGTTCCCAATGTTCCTGTAAACCGGATTTCATTAAGAGAAGAGAACCATGTTCCAGGCGGACGGAATACTTTTCCAAATGGTCGGCTTTGTTGCGGATATCAAAACTGCGTACCTCGCCAAAGCTAATGGAAGCTATAACGGGATGTTTGCCCAAAATACTTTCCTTATCGCTGTGCCAGGCTACGGAGTCATTGCCGTCCCGGTAATAGTTCAGCAGCACGCTGTTGAACTTTACGCCCGACAAAGGTTCGACTATCGCTTTGATCTTTAACAATTCGGGCGTCCAGGGCGCAGGGTTGGAGATCCTGCCCGGATGTGAATAATCAGTTCCCAGGTCGCCGTACCATGCAGTCAGCCGCGGCGTGGCGATCTCTTTATCTTTGATCTTCAGCGCCGTTTGTTTCCACGGTGCTTCTGCTATGAATTTTCTTAAATATTCGTCGCTTTCCGCTGTGCAGAAAAGTCCCGGCCGGTAATCCAGCAAATGAGTAGGCAGGCCCTTACTTTGACCAGCCGCTGCGAATAATGTCAATTGCTCCATATTGCTCCTCCATAATCACCTCACCGTATAAACGCCTCGCTTCCTGTGGAAACAGAAGTGAACCGGGCGGAATTTCCTTAACGTACCACTCCGTATCCAGCAAAACCGAAAAAAAGAAATCCATGATTTTCTTAACAGCTTCAACGGTAACGTCCGCCAGATCTGTCATCTCGAATACATAGGTCCTGACCGGGACGAATCCCCCTTTCACCATGTAAAGATGCCCTAAACCATAGGCTAAGCCGTCATTTGCGGGGCCGGTATGCACACGGACTACCAGTTCAGTTCCCTTAATCAGGGTTTCCGTTCCCTTGTTAATTACTTCGTATCCCATAGCTATCCTTTTTTCGTTTACAAATTTATGCTAAAAATATTAGCAAATACAAAAACAAGATGATAATTTTGATGTCTCAAAAAGGGGAGGAGCGCAAATGCTGAGATTGAAGCAACATCGGGAGAAAAGAGATGTACTGGGGTTCCGGCTTCCGATGCTGACGCATGAGGAACCGGAACTGGACATATCGGAGATCATTGTCATGGATCCCGATAATACTTTTTTTATGCGTATGGGCAGCGACTCGATGCGGGGGCACTGCATCCTCAAAGATCATGTGCTGGTCATCGACCGTACGCTGCAACCAGTTCCTGGCAGTATTGTCGTTTTTTTCCATGAGGGCGGCTTTTACACCCGCGAATATCAGCCGCAGGGAACAAAATTGATCCTGAAAGCCGACGAACCTAAAGATTCGATCTCCATTGAAAACAGTGAGACCTGGGTTTGCTGGGGAGTGGTTACACTGACACTTAATCCGGTCTTGCAGCCGCAACACAGAACAGGGAGGTACGCACGTGTTTGCACATGTTGATATTAATAACTGTTATGTGAGCTGCGAGCGGTTATTTAACCCGGCGCTCGAAGGCAGGGTAGTGGTCGTCCTGTCGAACAATGACGGCTGCGTGATCGCCCGCAGCATCGAGGCCAAGGCCATCGGTATTAAAATGGCTGACGCGGAATTCATGGTCAGGCAAAACCTGAAGGAAAACAATGCCGCCATTTTCAGCAGCAACTACGCGCTGTATGCCGACATGAGCGCCCGTTTGATGAATAACCTGGCGCGTTATACCTATACATTGATGGTGTATAGCATCGATGAGGCATTTATGGCACTGGGTAATATCAGTGATCTGGACCTTGAAAAACATACCGCCGCGATCAGTGAGAATGTGATGCGACATACCGGTTTACCGATCACGGTTGGTGTCGGGCCAACGATGGCGCTGGCCAAGCTGGCCAATAAAGCCGCCAAAAAACAAAAGCGAAACTTTCTTGTGCTGGACACGGATGAAAAGGTAGATGCTACAGTTCGTGATTTTCCGATTGAAGATGTTTGGGGAGTCGGCCATCAATACTATCATAAACTCACAGAATTCGGCGTAAAGACCGCCCATGATTTCCGTGAATTGAAAGCCGATTTTGTGCGTCAGCATATGACCGTGCAGGGCTGGAGACTACACCAGGAACTCTGGGGCAAGCCCTGTAATATCATTAAAGATGTCGCGGAACGTTCCAAAGGAATTGAAAGCAGCCAGAGTTTCAATAGTTACCAGACTGAATTGGAACCCTTAGAGGAGGCCGTGGCCATGCATGCCGCGACAGTGGCACTGAAGCTGCGTCAGCAGCAAAGCATGGCGCTCACGCTGACCATTTACCTTCGGACCAACAAGCATAATGTTAAACATGACCAGCACTATCCCAGCATCACGGTTAAAGTACCTTTTGCTGCAAACACTACCTACCAGCTCACGCGGGTAGCGGTACAGGCCATCCGTGCTATTTACCAGCCCGGTTACAATTACCTGAAAACAGGGGTAAGGGCGACGGGCATTATTCCCGCCGGGGAAGTACAATACCATATGTTTTCCGTCTATGAGCACAGCAAAGAGCAAAAGCTATCCGAACTGATGGATGGCCTGAATAGCCGCTATGGCCGCGGTACAGTACGCCTCGGAGCGGATAGCTTTGAGCGTAAATGGATCATGAAACAGGAATTTCTAAGCCATCAGTATACCACGGACTGGAAGGATATTATCGTTACCCAATAAACCCGTTATGACGCCTTATTCAAACAGCAGGTTGTATGAAATATTGAAGAAAGAACTTATGGCATGGGTATGGAATAATCCCCGGCTGCTTCATAAGATCACCCGCTTTAACCTGGAATTTCTTTTTGAGTTCGATCCGCAACGCGGTTTGTCCATAGACCTGCGGCGCTTCGATCATGAATACTACAAAACAGTTTTTTATCCGCCTGAGGAAAAGAAACAACATATTGATGAATTCGTCCGCAAATGCTGCCTGGTCATTAGCCAGCAACTGGCCCGTGCCGGCAAAACAGACCTGACGATCACGGTTACCGTTCGACATATGATCTCAGAGGTCAGCCATTGGCATACCTTTTTCATTGATGAACGTTATAACGGAAAAAAAACGGCTGAACTGAAAAAAAAGGAAACGGACTGGCATTACAGGTTCGATCACGATTAACAGCCCGCCCCGTTTAGCAACAGGCTTTAGGTAACATAAGGTCAGCCTGAAGGTCAGTGTGACATGGCATTTAATTTCTAAATTAATTTTTTTCTTATTTACTAAATTGATTAGTTTTGTATTTCTAATATTTTTAGCAATATGTGTGGGCATGTAGAAATAGGGGAACAAAAAGATCTGAAGATCATCACACGTGACGGTGGCGCTTATACAGCAAAAAGCAATACCGCAGGTAACCCGGGATCAATGCTGCCGGTGGTTACCGACACTATGCCAGGCAAAGTGCAGCAATTCCGTTGGGGGCTGCTCTCGCTGGACGATGACCGTATCCATAGTAAAAACAAACATGCGCGCGTCGAATCGCTTTTCCTCGTGCCGCTTTGGAGCGAGCTTGTCGGTAAAAAACATTGCGTTGTTCGTGTCCAGGCCTATTTCGAATATAATCCTGGGCAGCAGGTTACCTATAAAGTTGAAAGGGCAGACGGCCAACCTATGTATATCGCCGGGCTTTGGGATATCTGGATCGATATCAAAACCAATATCCTGATCCCTACATTTGTCATGATCACCGTTCCTCCGAATTCGGCTATAGCCGGCATACACGACCGGATGCCCGCGATCATGGAACGAGCAGATGTTAAAGACTGGATTAACGGCAGTCTAAGCGGCCAGGAGCGGGTGAAGGAATTGCGTATGAAGCCCTGCCCGCCGCAAAACATGCTCATTACTGTTCATAAAGATCATAAATAGCCAAAATCTGATATAATTAAATACTACGACGTGACAGCATTAATTCCAGGCCGTAGTTTTCATGCGGTCGGCCAAATCCGATGTATGCTGCAATGGATGATTAGTTCAGATTGACGGTAAATAAATGCCTTGTTTTATTACTTTGCAAGTTCGGCGTTTACAGCTATGTTCAGATGGTGACTTTGACGTGGCGTAGCTCCTCATATAATTCGATCACTTTTTTCTGAAGGTCCGCCAATTCCAGTTCACGGTTCCGAACTTTGGCATTTAGTTTCCCAAGTGTTTCTGAATCAGTATCAGATCGTGCTGTGCCTAAGCTCAATAATTCGGTAACCGGCAGTTCAAATAGCTTGGCGATTTGTTCCAGCCTGGATAAATTGATATCCGTAACACCAGTTTCAATTTTGGAGAATGCGGGAATTGATATAGCTAACTGCCTCGCTGTTTCTTCCTGGCTCCAGCCTTTTTGGTGCCGTAGCAGGCGAATGTTTTTCCCGAGATTTTTCATTAAATAAAAGTTATATTATTCAAACATACCAATTTGTGTTTAGATGGATATATTAGTAACAATAAAAGCATTTAGAAAATTTGACCAATAACTCCAGGTCATCATTTTGATCTTTAATTTCCTTGTATTCGTAATCTGATCATATTGGCTTTCAGTTTTATGCAAGCTATATCCCAAGGGTTTGCCCTTTTTAAAGGATGCGCAACATTAGGCCTGTTCTTTTGTTGGTTAGTTAATGCAACAACCCAGCTACCTGAATTTCGATGCGGCGAAATATGCCTGGAAACCCGATATTGACTATAAGAAATATCCTGAACGATACATGGTGGGTAAAGGTGAACAGGGAGTCCTGATCTGTGAACCTTACAAAAGTGAGATCGGGAAATATTGGCGCTTTAAAACAAAATCACTAGCGGAGGAAAGCAGCCAGAAAATCTATGAATTATTTAATGAATATTTAGCGGCCGGCGATTTTGTGGGTGCAGATATGGCCCGGAAATACTTGCAGATGGGGTACACGCGCGCACGTCGCTACGCGAATTACAGGGGAGGCAGGAAATATGATGCGGCGCAGGATCACGCCTTGTTGGAACGGGGTACAGGGGATCCGGAAAAAGCAGATGCGGCTAAAGTATTTTATGCCAGATGGAAAGCAGCGGAGGCAAATGAAGTTTACGCCGCCATGAAAAAGGACTGGAAGCATGCGAGGGGTTAAAAAGGAAAACTTACCACAAAAGATATGCGTTACATGCGGAAAACCGATTGTTTGGCGCAAAAAAGTGGGAAAAAGTTTGGGAAGAGGTCAAATACTGTTCGAAGAAATGCAAACGGAGCAAAACCCACTGATATTGACACTTAGGCTGGATGAGAAAAGCCAGGCATTCTTTAATAAAATGCGTAAGCGTCATTTCCCACCGGGCCGTAATTTTCTTAAAGCACATTTGACTTTATTCCACCGGTTGCCCAGTGAAGTGGTGACCAGGGAATATTTCAGGAGTTTGCAATGTCGCACCTTTGCAATGAAGGTTACCGGCTTGCGTCACCTCGGCGCAGGTGTGGCCTACGAAATTGATTCGGGAGAATTGCAGGAGTTTCATCGGAAATTAAGCCAATATTTTCACAAGGTGTTAATTCCACAGGACCGGCAACCATTCAAACCCCACATTACCATTCAAAATAAAGTGACGCCGGCGGCATCCAAAGATTTGCTGACTGAGCTAATGGGGAATTTCAAGCCATTTACGGTCACGGCCACCGGACTTGACTTATGGGAGTATCTTGGCGGTCCATGGCGTCACAGTTCAAGTTATGATTTTTTAAATGAACAATAGGGGACGGGTCCGAGGTAAAACATAGAAAGGAAACGTAAAAGAATACTGCAATCCTATCGCTAATTTAATTCCCATCTCGTCTTCTTACAAGACATGCAACGATATCGCTTTAGGGGAAGCCAGAATAGCAAAGTTTTCATGAGCAGGGTTCGTGGCACACACTTGAGTGATGAACGGGTATTTTTCCCACACGAACAGCTTGGGCTTACTTTGGGTGGCGTAGGGTATAAGTCAACGATCATGATAGGGGATATTATGTCCGCTCATCATTTGGTTTAATCAGGTATTCAAAGTTAAATACTAACGGTTGTTTTTTCAAAATGAAATTATAGGAACCCAAGTCCTGATCATCTGTATACCATACCCAGCTGCTTTTATTTCATTTTTGTGTATTTGATACCTTGGCTATTTTATGTATTTAAACTTTCGTTCTAATATAAATATTTTCAAACAATTTAAGAATAGCTCCGTTTTTTGTTAAACAAGATTTATGGACCAGGATACCCAAATAGCCTCATGGGGTATTGTTTAACCGGAAAATATGGAAAAGAAAAATACGCCACCCAAAAAAGGCACTGAAAGTGCTATAGATAAAAAGCTGGTAACGCAGCCAGAGAACGCGAAAACGGAAAGTTTGAAAGCTCATACTGCCGACGCCACCGGGGAATCAATGACCACGAATACTGGCCTTGCCATCAACGATGACCAAAATTCTTTAAAGGCCGGAGACCGGGGCCCAAGCCTGCTGGAAGATTTTATATTGCGGGAAAAGATCACGCATTTTGATCATGAACGCATTCCGGAGCGGGTGGTACATGCCCGCGGTTCTGGGGCGCATGGCATTTTCAAGGCCTATGGAAATGTTTCGAAAGCTACCAAAGCAAAATTTTTACTGGACACTGAAAGGGAAACTCCGTTGTTCGTCAGGTTCTCAACGGTGGCCGGCTCGAAAGGCTCTACCGATCTGGCCAGGGATGTCCGGGGCTTTGCCGTGCGGTTTTATACCGAAGAAGGAAACTTTGACCTGGTAGGCAATAACATGCCCGTATTTTTCATACAGGATGCGATGAAATTCCCTGACCTTATCCATGCCGTTAAGCCAGAGCCGGATAATGAGATCCCGCAGGCGGCTTCTGCTCACGATACTTTTTGGGATTTTATTTCATTAACGCCGGAATCTGCTCATATGATCATGTGGGCAATGAGCGACCGTGCGATTCCGCGCAGCCTCCGGATGATGGAAGGGTTCGGGGTACATACCTTCCGTTTCATCAACGAAGCAGGTAAGGCCAGTTTTGTTAAATTTCACTGGAAGCCCTTGTTAGGCGTTCATGCCGTGGCATGGGACGAGGCGCAGAATATTTCCGGTAAAGACCCGGATTTTCATCGCCGTGATCTTTGGGATGCTATCGAAAGCGGTTCCTTCCCGGAATGGGAGCTGGGCGTGCAGATCATACCGGAAGAAGACGAATTCAAGTTCGATTTCGATCTGCTTGATCCGACCAAGCTGGTGCCGGAGGAACTGGTGCCCGTTGAACGTATCGGTAAAATGACTTTGAACAGGAACCCGGACAATTTTTTTGCGGAGACCGAACAGGTCGCGTTTCACCTGGGACACATCGTACCCGGGATAGATTTCAGCAACGACCCCTTGCTGCAGGGCCGTCTGTTCTCTTATACGGATACCCAGCTGAGCCGCCTGGGAGGTCCTAACTTCCAAGAGATCCCGATCAATCGTCCGCTCAACGGCGTCCATAATAACCAGCGCGATGGGCATATGCGCCAAATGATCAATAAGGGAAAAACGAGTTACGGGCCAAATTCTTTAGCGAACAATGACCCGCAACAGGTGAAAGAAGCAAATGGCGGTTTTGTAAGTTACCAGGAGCGGATAGAGGCGCGCAAAATCAGGGCGAGGAACAAAAGTTTCTTTGATCATTTCAGCCAGGCAAATTTATTCTTCAACAGCCAGTCGCAGCCGGAAAAGAACCACATTATCGACGCATTAACTTTTGAACTTGGGAAGGTGAAAACCCTCGCGGTCCGTGAACGGATGCTGGGAATGCTCCTGCAGGTTGATGCGACACTGGCCAAAATGGTGGCTGACGGCCTTGGGCTGCAGGTACCTGAAGGACCTGTTCTTAACCAAAATATTCCGGCAGATGGCGATCCTGCAAATTATGCACCTGTTAAAGGTAAAAGCGCCGTAAAAATTTCACCTGCCTTAAGTATGGCCAATACCATCAAGGACACTATCAAAAGCCGTAAGATCGCGATCCTGGCAGCAGAGGGCGTAAAAGCACAATCCCTTAACACCGTCAAAGCTGCTTTGGAAGCCGAAGGCGCTGTTGCGGAGATTATCGCTCCGAAATTGGGATTGATCGATGATGGCATAGAGGCAGACCAGAGCTTTCTTGGTGCCGCTTCCGTATTGTTCGATGCGGTTTATGTGGCTGGTGGGAAGGGTTTGGATGCCGAGGCTAATGCTTTACATTTTCTGAACGAAGCGTTCAAACATTGTAAGGCTATCGCGTTTGAAGATGGAACGGAGGCGATATTGGCCGCTACCATTTTCTCGCAAAAAGTGAAAGATGATCCGGGCGTCATAACAGGAAAGGATCTGATCAAAAACTTTATTACCGCCATTAAAGGGCACAGGGTTTGGGAACGCGAAAAATCAAGGTTAATACCCGCATAAAATGGATGTCAACAATACCTTATTCTTCCAGGCAGCCCGAACCGGTGACCTGGATATCCTAAACCGGCTGCTTCGTGAAGGGATGGCAGTTAACAACCGTGACGAGAAAGGTTATACGCCATTGATCATTGCCTGTTACAACAACCAGCAGGACGCCGCAAAGCTGCTGCTGGAGGCGGGCGCAGATGTCAACACCGGGGACGCAGGCGGTAATACCGCGCTGATGGGGGTTTGCTTTAAGGGTTACCCGCTTATTGCCGACTTGTTGATTCGGTACGGGGCAAACCTTGATCTTCAGCATGGTAACGGCGGTACAGCGCTGATGTTCGCCGCCATGTTTGGACGCAACGACATGATCCGGTTATTGTTGGCGAACGGTGCAAACCGGAATCTAACGGATAACCGTGGGCTTAGCGCATTCGACCTGGCTGCGCAACAAGGCAATGAAGAAGCCATTGAAGTTTTAGAAAGTCAATAAACACATCATGTAACCAAAACAAAACATTCTTAAAATTAATTATATGGCCCTGCAGGTTTTCTGCGGGGCTTCCTGGTACACTGTATGAAACGAAAGAAAAACCTTTTTGAATGCTTTTCTGAATGGGCCACCAAAGCTACCGGCAGTTCTGCCGCCTTTATTCTCGCAGTGTCAGTGGTGGTTATTTGGGCTGCCACTGGCCCGATCGCCAAATATTCCCAGACCTGGCAGTTGATCATCAATACCGGGACGACCATTATTACATTTCTGATGGTTTTTCTGATCCAGAAATCACAAAACAAAGATTCCAAAGCGATCCATTTGAAACTGAATGAACTTATCGCTTCCCATGAAGGAACCAGCAACCGGATGGTGGATATAGAAAACCTGACCGAAAAGGAACTTGATCAGTTGCATAAGTTCTATGTGCAGATCGCTGAACTGGCAGAAAAGGAAGACGACCTGACTTGTACGCATTCTATCGATGCTGCCGAAGAGAATAACCGTGACAAAACTGAAAACCTTAAAAAACGGAAGTCTTATAGCAAATAAGAAAGGAAAATGCCTGAAGCAGATGAAATGGCCCGCGGCGATTTTATTGATTGAAAGTCAGCTTTGCCACATTACTGCTCAAATGCCGCAAACGTTTTTTACACTGATTGTTTATTAAGCGATCTATGAAAAATACATCTTTACCCTCTGATACAACGGTGGCCGGTATGGGTGCCGTGCCTCTTGAACAAGGTGTCCACTTCCGTGTTTGGGCACCGAACGCAGATGCTGTCTTTGTAAGCGGCAGTTTTAATAATTTTGATAAAACATCTGACCCGCTGGAAAGCGAAGGTAATGGTTACTGGGCAGGCACGGCAGCGGAGGCCAAAACCGGCGATGAATATAAGTATTTCCTCCAAACACCTTATGGTGAGTTTTTCCGGAATGATCCATATGCCAAACAGATGACCAACTCTGCAGGCAATGGCGTTATATATGACGGTAACCGGTTTGACTGGGGCGAAACTGAATACCAAATGCCCTCCTGGAATAAACTGGTGATCTACGAGCTTCATACCGGCACCTTTAATGTTAAAGAAGAAGGAAAGCCCGGGGATCTGTATGGTGTGATCCAAAAGCTGCCTTATTTGAAAGAGCTGGGGATCAATGCCATAGAGGTAATGCCTCCTTTCGAATTTCCCGGTGGCTTTTCCTGGGGATATAACCCTGCCCAGCCCTTCGCAATCGAATCGGAATACGGCGGCCCAGACGCGTTCAAAAGTCTGGTAAAAGCAGCACACGAGCAGGGCATCGCTGTCATCCTGGATGTGGTCTACAATCATTTCGGCCCAGGCGACCTCGATCTCTGGCAGTTTGATGGCTGGTCAGAGAACGGCAAAGGCGGTATCTATTTTTATAATGACTGGAAGTCGGAGACACCGTGGGGGGATACCCGCCCTGATTACGGCAGGGGAGAGGTCAGGCAATACTTGCGTGATAATGCCCTGATGTGGCTGGAAGAATACCGGGTGGACGGACTGCGTATGGATATGATCCCCTACATCAGGAATGTACACGCTGATGAGAGTCCGGGCAGCATGCTGGAAGACGGGCTTAGCCTGCTCCGCTGGATCAACGGCGAGATCGCTGAAAAATTTCCCTGGAAACTGACCATCGCAGAAGACCTGCACGGCCTGGATAGCATCACTAACCCGACCGATGGTGATGGCTTAGGCTTCGGTGCTCAATGGGATGGTGATTTCGTGCACCCGGTGCGCTACGCAATCATAGCTCCGGACGATGCAGAAAGGGATATGTACGCGATGGAAGCGGCGCTGATGCGACAATACAGCGGCAATCCCTTTCATAGGATCGTTTATACTGAAAGTCATGACGAAGTGGCCAATGGGAAAGCCCGGGTGGCCGAAGAAATTTCCGACGGTGACGTGAATAACTGGTATTCCAAAAAACGCGCATCGCTGGGAATGGCGATGGTGCTCACTTCGCCCGGGATCCCGATGATCTTTCAGGGACATGAGCTTCTGGAAGACCGCTGGTTTTCCGATACGGACCCCATTGACTGGAACCGGGAGAAGGAATTCAACGGATTCGTACACTTGCACCGCGACCTGATCCGTCTACGCTTGAATAAAGGCGGTATCAGCGAGGGATTAACCGGGCGAAACACCGAAGTCATCAGGGTAGATAATGAGAAGAAAATGCTGGTGTTTCAGCGCTGGCAGGAGGGAGTGGCGGGAGATACCACAGTCGTCGTGCTGAACTTCTCAGGACAAGCCTACTCCGATTATCGGATAGGCATGCCGGGCGCGGGACTGTGGAAGATTCGTTTCAACAGCGATTGGGAAGGCTATGACCAGGAGTTCGGCGATTATACCGTATTGGATACCAATGCTGAAGAACAGGAATGCGATGGATATCCGCATTCAGCCAGTATCTCGGCAGGACCCTACTCGGCCATTATACTTTCGCAGGATAAATGATCTTGGTGTGGGGAATGAACTTAACGATTGAAAGAATGAAGGGAAAATCTGTTTCGCGTTCTGTACCTGATCCTAAAGGAGGGCCAGATGACCGGGCAGCAATCCTGCTGTCGGATATATTGGGTAGTGTGTGGCTTTTGATTGCATTCCTCGCTCTTATTGGGTTTTACCTGCTTTGGAACTTCGGACTGATTAAAGGACTGCAACCATTTGACGAGGCTCCGTTTAATGTGCTTGACACGATACTGTCGATATTTGCTATCGTGCTTTCTGTTGCGGTTTTGATTAGTCAAAAGCGGCAGCGCCGTCTGGAAAAGATCCGCGAGCAGGTAGAATTCGAAGTAAACGTACGCGCTGAGCATGAGATCACCAAGATACTGGAAATGCTGCACACAATTCAGCAAAAGCTAGGTATAACCAATAATGATCAGGAACTGGAAGAAATGAAAAAAAAAACGGATATCGCTGACATTCACGAAAAGATCAGGAAGAACAGTTAACACATGATGATGCCCATTATGCGCAATTATTCGGTTGATGCACATTTTTCGTAAGCGACATTTTCTTTGGAGGTATTGATAACAATGAAAAAAGGTAATTCTCAAGAAATGGCTATTTTAGGCGGCGGGCCCGCTGCACTGTTCATATTCAAACGTTTGGTTGCCCGCAGACTGCCGGGTCTGAACATTACCATTTTTGAAAAAAATGACCGCCTCGGTTACGGCATGCCTTATGGGCACAATGGCGCGGCGGATGAACATGTCACCAATGTTTCCGGCAACGAAATCCCGGAATTGATGAACGATCTGGCTGACTGGATCAAAAAAGTTCCTAAAGATACGCTGGACAAGTATCATATTGCCCCGGGGAACTTTAATGACTATAAAGTCCTGCCGCGTTTGCTATTCGGACAGTATCTGAACGATCAGTTTAACCTGCTCCTTAAACAAGCCAGGGAAAAAGGAATCGAAACAACGGTCTGTTATAAGAGCATAGTGGCTGATGTCATCGATGACCCCGTTAAAAGAAAAGTAAAAGTTTTGCTGGAGGATGACCGCAGCTTTGATTTCGACCGCATCATCATCTGTACCGGTCACCTTTGGCCGCTCAGGTATGAAGGGAAAGTCAAAGGCTGGTTTGATTCTCCTTATCCGCCGGCCAAGATCAGTGTAAAGGTAAATCACGCAGTCGCCATACGTGGTTCGTCGCTAACAGCCATCGACGCGATCCGGACTTTGGGCAGGCATAACGGCACTTTTAAGAAAATAGATGGGAAACTGTGTTTTACGGCCGATGATCCAAATTTCAGAATCGTCATGTATTCCCGCAATGGACTGCTGCCTGCAGTACGGTTTCATCTGGAAGATTCACATTTAGGCAAAGAAACGGTATTGCCTGCTGAAGAGGTAGAAGCGTTGCGCGCACAGCATGAAGGTTTTTTGCCCCTGGACTATGTTTTTGAAAAGAATTTCAAAGCCGGAATTTTAAGGCAGGATCCGGGATTCTATCAGCAGATCAAAGAAATGAACATGGAATCCTTTGTGGACTGGATCATGGAGCAACGAGCACAGGCGGATCCCTTTGAATTGTTAAAAGAGGAATACGCGGAGGCGGAACAGTCTATAAAAAAACGCGAGTCAATTTACTGGAAAGAAATGCTGGCCATCCTGAGCTTTGCCATGAATTATCCAGCCAAGTATTTTTCGGCGGAAGATTGGCTGCGGATGCAGAAAAAGTTGATGCCACTCATTTCCGTTGTGATCGCTTTTGTACCACAAAGCTCGGCTGAAACTCTGCTGGCGATGCATCAGGCCGGTAAATTGGAGCTGCTTGCTGTGGGAGAAGACGGCTCCTTCGAGCCAGGCGAGGACGGGGGCGTGCTTATCGATGGCACGCATTACCAAACCTTTGTGGATTGCATTGGTCAGCCCCATTTGAAATATGAAGAATTGCCTTATCCGGGCCTGTTGCAAAACCGTACGTTGAGTCCGGCGCGCTTACGGTTCAGGGATCCGGAAAAAGGCAGGCAAATGATGAGCGATGACCAGCAAAAGGTGATAGTTGATGATCAGGAGAACTATTACCTGACGGTGCCGGGCGTAAGTATCAATGACAGCTTTCAGGCGGTTGATGAGTTCAATGCACTGAACGAACGGATCTACATCATGGCCGTGCCGTTCATCGGGGGATTTAATCCGGATTATTCCGGCCTGGATTTTTGTGAAGCGGCCTCTAAAGCCATTATCGATAGCTTATGAAATTATTTATGGTCTTACTGGGCTCGAAGGCGCCGAAAAGGAATGTCGAGCAGCACGATTTCTTTTTCGGGATTGCTGAAAAACTTGGTGACCTCAAACAGCAATTTGTCGGGTTTTGGCCGGAAGCGGGGAACAGCCTGCATATCGATGGCTGGCGGGAGATCAACTTTGTGGATGGTTACCGCGTCGACATTATGCCCGGAGAGAATCATGGAAATAATAAACGCATTTTTTTTATCAACCTGGGCGGTTATACCTCCGGGAAACTGGAAGAACAGCATTACACCTTGCTGACGGTTCAGGATGACCGGATGTCTGCCCTGAAAGCGAGCAAACTGACGGTTTTTTTCAGAACCGCGACTATCAAAGGTCTGAAAGGAGCGGATGCACACATCGACGAAAAATATGGTATTGATGTGGACGAGATCTACCGGATCGAAGACTTGTTATCACCGGAAACAAAGGCGCGCTGGCATATTCACTTAACTGCGGTGGAAAATGCTTCCGTAGACGAAGTCCACCTGGGGTATTTAAAAATGGGGCAGCTGGGCTAAACTGCTCCCGAAAAAAGATCAATTTTTACAACAAACGCCTCATCTTATTTTTTAATGACAGTTATGGCCATAAAATCAGCATGTTTATTGGAATGGGTAAAAAAACGCTATGAGGGAAAAATTATTCCGCTGAGTAATGTGCCTTACATTCAACATGTTTCGGCAGTTGCGGAAATAGCTGCGCATTATACTGCGTTCGGTTACGAAGCAGGGCTGTGCCATGATATGCTTGAAGATGGGATTTGCAGCAACGATGAGCTGATTTCTGCTTTGTCTTCCTGTTCATACAGCCTGGGAGAAAGAAAAGCTATTTTAGCATTGGTACTTGAATTAACAGATCATTATACTTGCGAGGCTTACCCCGAACTCAGCAAAAAGGAGCGGAGGCGAAAAGAAAGCAAGCGTCTGCGGAAGGTCAGCGCCGCAGCACAAACGGTTAAATATGCCGATCTCTTATACAATATGGATTGGAAGCTACGCTACGAACCTGAAAAAGTGCAACGGTACCTAAAACGAAAAATCCGCTTGCTGGAGCGCCTGGATAAAGGGAGCACAACCTTGCATCAAAAAGTACTGGACCATGCGTATAGTCTTAATCCAAACAATGTGCACTAATTACACTATTAATACTGTAAGGCAGCTGTATAGTCATGCATAAATCAAGGGCGGTGAGCTTTTTCAAGCAGCCTTAATATATGGATTGACCTTTTTTATTAGCACAGCTAAATCGAATGGCTTAGCGATAAGATCACTAGCCCCCGCGTCCATCGCTATTGATTTTCCATCATTGCTGGCTTAAATCACAATAACCGGCAAGGCTGCAGTAGCTGGCTTTTCCTTATGTTCCGAAGTAACTGGTCTCCTGAAATTGCAGAAAACGAGTATGGCTAACCCGACCAGGCTGTAAACATTTGATGGAGCTCTTTTATTGGTGCTCGAATGTTTCGTCCGGTTAATGCGCATAGTTTTGTTAGCCTATCGTGTTTGGTTGTTTATTTTTTTTTATAGACAAGAGTTTAAGTGTGTCGGGTATCCAGCGGCAGGCTAAAATGAAACACAGAGCCGATTCCACTTTGGCTTTCAGCCCAGACTTTGCCCCCATGACGTTCAATGATCTCCGAGCTCAGATAAAGGCCGATGCCAAAACCCGAGATATGCCGGGTATGGTTCGATTCCACGCGGTAATAACGGTCAAATATGCGTTCAAGATCACCGGGCTCTATACCCATTCCTTCGTCTTTGACGCTGACCACTACTTCTTCATCCTGTGTTTTACACATGACGTAAACATCCTTTGCCTTTGGTGAATATTTAATGGCATTGCTAATGAAGTTCGATATAACAGATGCTATTTTATCGCGATCTGCATTCAAACGGATCAAGGGGCATCCATCGAAGTGGATCTCGTGGCTACCAAAGATGAGTTGAGTTTCTTCGATGGCCTCCAGAATCAACTCACAAAGGTCAAACTCTTGTTTATCAATATGGATCTTACCTGACTCAAGACGGGATATGTTTAAAAAACCATTGATCATATTTGTCATCCGCTTGATCTGCAATGCACCTTTCTGCATTGCGCCGGAAAGAAACTTATCTTCGCTGTTTTTTAATTTCAGGTTCGCTACCTGAATAATGGCCCCAAGGGATGTTAACGGGGTTTTTAATTCATGACTTACCATTCCGATGAAATCACTTTTTCGCGTTTCAGCTTGTTTTTTCTCCGTGATGTCCCTGGCAATTTTTGAAACACCTATGATCCTGCCGGCTTTATCACGGATCGGCGAGACGGTAACAGAAACGTCGATCAGTATGCCTTCCTTGGTCAACCGCTTGGTTTCGAAATGATTGATGCTTTTACCCGAGGCGATGGTGGCCAATATGTGCGGCTCCTCGGAATGACGATCCGGTGGTATTACCTTGTAAATACTGTCTCCGATCATTTCCTCGGCTGTATAACCAAAAACACGCTGAGCAGATGCATTCCAACTGGTTATAATCCCTTCAAGTGTTTTACTCACAATTGCATCGTGTGAATTTTCGATGATTGCTGCCAGCTTCGCACTTTTCTCGTCCGCTTCCTTCATGTCACTGATATCCACCACTGTGCCAATAAAAAGTATTGGTTTTTCGACTTCAAAGTAAACTGTTCCCTGTGCTTTGATCCAACGTGTTTCCCCGTTGTCAAAACGGATGATGCGATAGCTGATATCATAATGGCCATTGCCTGCCGGGTTCAATACTTCGTTGATGGCAACCTCTACCCATTGCCGGTCATCGGCATGTATATGGTCAGCAAATGCCTGGTAATCCGGTACCAGATTATCCGGAATGCCATAGACATCACGGCATTCTTTAGACCAGTACAATCCCCCGCTTTGCGGGTAGTATTCCCAGGTGCCGAGGCTTGTTGATTCTATCGCCATGCGCAGCCGCGATGAACTGGCCTCCAGCTCGCGGTTGGTAGCTTCATATCGTTTTTGTATCTCGGTGAGTTCTTCGTTAGTTGTCGCCAGCTCTTCGTTGGCTGCAGCCATTTCCTCGTTAATTTGCTGGAGCTCCACACGGGCCTCTACCTGGGAGGTAACATCGATCGTAATGGCGAAAACGCCGACGATTTCGCCGGCAGCATCCCTGTATGCCTGGTAAACAAAGTTCTGGTAGACTACTTCCTGCCTTCCGTGGCGGATCAATGACACCGGCAATTCACTGGCATAAAATGGCTCGCCGGTTTCATACACCTTTTTCATGACCTCTTCCAAACCCTGCCCGCGGGCGTCAGGCAAAGCTTCGAAAACAGGTCTGTTCATGACGTCCGCCAGTGGTTTTCCCCACAACTCAATCATCATATCGTTGGCGACGGTAATGACATGATCAGTTCCCATCAGAATACACATCGCCACCGGGGCCTGGGCGATCATTGCTTTAAGGTTTTTTTCGCTTTGTTCTATCTGTCTCCTTGCGATCACCCGGTCGGTAATTTCTGATGACATCACCAATACCCCCGTACGTTTGCCGTTTAAATCGGTAAGCGGCTGGTAAGTATAATCCACAAATGTTTCACGAATACTGCCATCCGGATTTTCGAACAGTACGGGACTTTCTTTTACATCAATGATGTCACCTGTAGCCATCACATGCCTTAACTGCCCGGCAAAAGGCTGTCCCGCCAAATCCGGAAGTATTTCAAGGAATGGTTTACCTACCACCTCTGCCGCAGTTTTATGCCAGTAATCGAGGTTTGACTGATTGATCATCTCAACGATCAGTTCGTTCCCCCGGATCACGACGACCGAAGCCGGTAACATATTGATCAGCAATTGTAATTGCTGTTCTTCCAGTTTACGCTCTGTAACATCACGTGTTGTGCCTGCAATGGAGGTCACTTCCCCAACCTCATTAAAGACTGGCGTAAAAATGTAATCATAGATCCGCTTCCCCAGTATAGCGTGGGGAAAGGAAACTTCTCCGCGAATTGGTTTTCCTGTAGCAACCACAAGATCTATTTCTCTTTCATGCATTTCGGCGTGCCAGGGTTCGTAGCCGTTTTCCAACAAACTTTTCCCTACTGCGTCTTCATAGGATTTTCCCCACATCGTCAGTAGTGCTTTGTTCGCGTAGGTGAACCGGTAGTCCAGCCCGAACACATACATCAGGTCAGGCGAACTGGAGGTTATCGTTTCATATATTCTTTTTTGCCGATCGGAGGATTCTCTGGAGCGCTGGAGTTCGAGTTCCATATGCTTGCGCTCCGTGATATCGCTTGCTGTACCGAACCACTCAATTATCTCCCCATCGACATTCAGGATAGGGACGGCCCGTGAAAATGTCCATCCGGCCGAACCGTCTGCCCTGATTACTTTGTGTTCAAGCTGAAAGATTTTTTTTTCATGAATGGCCCCGGCGATAGTTTTATTAACCAGTTCCATATGGTCCGGATGGATATTCTGGGTGCGCCAGCCTTTTATCGGCCTGCTCGTATCTTGCAGAAAGCCACGGCCGTCCAGTGGCTGCATGATCTCCCAATCCGCACTCAAACTATAAACAACGTCCGACGTAGCATTAACCAAAGCCTTAAGTCGTTTTTCGTTGGTCTCGATAATTGTTTGAACTTTAGGTTGCCTGGTTTTGTGTTCAATAACCCAAACCGCAATTTTGGTGATTTTGTCAGATACATTTGAAACCGGCACAAAAACGAAATTCAAAAATACCGAATCTTCTCTTCCGTTTTTTGTAATCTTCAGTTCTAAGTCTTCTGCTTGATAAGGTCTTCCGGTTTTTGAGATTCTGATTAATTCTTCCTCATAAGACTTTCGGGTTTCCGGAAAAGGTGTCCAGAAAGACTTTCCAAGAATCTCGGATTTAACATTGCCCGTTATTTCAAGGAATTTTTCGTTAACGATTTCGAATTCAAGAACCGATGCGTCTAACACAGCGATTCCGATAGGGGCGCTCTCAATAAAAAATTTTAAGTGCTCGTCGTCCTTTAAATTCATTAGGAAAAAGTTGAGGTTTTTTAAACAGCAAAAGATGGTTGCATTTTAAAATTGTATTCATAAACATCGTTAAACTGGAATTGTTTTCGACAGGTTAATGATAGTGATAGACCTAAAAATACACACTATTAATCATTTTATTTCGTGCTCGTTTGAATGATATTTCTCAATGAAAAATACCAACCATGTTCAATGGTGAATGGTAGGCTTACTACATCTAAAACTAAGCCTTAATTCTGCTGTTATCGATCAATGGAAGCATTGTTGTTTTTATTTGGGGCAGGTGATCAGCTTAACGCCCTGCAAATGAGTTGCAGGGGAGTTGTTTTCTTTCTGATTGCCCTTATACTCATCCGCATTTCCGGCCGCCGTTCTTTTGGCTTGAGAATGCCGCTGGATAATATCGTCATCATTTTGCTGGGCGCTGTGATGAGCCGCGCAGTGGTGGGCGCTTCGCCCTTTATCCCGGTAGTTGTCTCTTGTCTTGTTATAGTTCTGTTGCACCGGCTTTTCGGCTGGTTTGTGGCAAGATCGGGGAAATTCAGTTATTGGACAGAAGGTCATAAGTTCCTGCTTTTTCATGATGGCAAATTTGATCATGAAGAAATGTGCCGCGCTTTAGTTTGCAAAGAAGATGTGATGCAGGGCGTTCGCCGCTCCGCGTTAACCACAGAGATGGATACGATCGACAAAGTATATATGGAGCGCAACGGTGAAGTTAGCGTAATTCGCAAAAAAGACTAAAACTTAAAGAAATGTTATTGGTTGAATTATTTAATTAGTAATTAAATGCAATCAGATGACAACCGCAACCCAAAAGCCTCAAAAGCAAAACAAACAGCCGGGAATTGAAGCACGTATGCATCCGGCTCCCGAATATATTAAAGAAACCTACAAACCAGCCGGAAAACTGATCGGTAAAGTTGCCCTGATCACCGGAGGGGATAGTGGTATCGGAAGATCGGTTGCGGTGCATTTCGCAGAAGAGGGTGCCGACATCGCCATCGTGTACCTGAACGAAGATGTCGATGCTAAAGAAACCCAAAACCTGGTAGCAGCCGCGGGAAAAAAATGCCTGCTGATCAAAGGCGATGTAAAAGACGCTGCTTTTTGTAAAAAAGCAGTTAAGGATACGGTAAAAGAATTTGGCCGGCTGAATGTCCTGGTGAACAATGCAGGTATGCAATTCCCGCAAAAAGACGTTAAGGCCATCGATGAAGCGCAACTGGATGTTACTTTCCGTACTAATATCTTCGCGTATTTTTATTTCGCGGAAGCTGCGCTGGAATATTTGGAAGCCGGGGATTGCATCATTAATACCACCTCGGTTACTGCTTATCGCTCTTCGCCCTCGCTAATTGATTACTCTTCCACCAAAGGGGCAATAACGACGTTTACCCGTTCGTTAGCCACCAATCTGACTGATAAACATATACGCGTAAATGCAGTAGCGCCCGGACCTGTCTGGACACCACTGATCGTTTCAACTTTCGACAAGGAAAAGATCAAAAAGTTTGGCAGTGAAACAGCGATGAAAAGGGCCGGGCAACCGTCGGAACTTGGACCTGCTTATGTTTTCCTGGCTTCGGATGATGCCTCTTTTATCACCGGACAGGTAATCCATGTCAACGGAGGCGAAGTAGTTAATGGCTAATGTATAGCAAAATCAGATAACTGAACATTATGGCACAGAAAAAATGGTCGGGCGAAGTCACCGAACACAGCGATGCGCTGGATCTGGAAAAGGATATTTTTAAATCAGGCGACCCGGATAAGATCGCTGCATCATTGAAGCATTCCGCCGAGCACAGTGAGCGCCGAAAATCTTCACCTTTTCGCAGCGCGATGTCGATGCTTACTTTTTATGAGAACCGCGCAGGCAAAAACCTGAGTGAAGAGGATAAAAAAGTATTGGAAAAGGCTAAAGACAAATTGAGGGAATTGTTCGGCAAGCCAAATCAATGATACAGAATTTTCATTCCGGAACCAGCAACCTGGTACTGCCGGTGCCCAATAAAACATTCTTTCCGGAAGCATTTCGCGACCGGACAAGATTGAGTTATTATGCTTCACTATTCAATTCCGTAGAGATTAATGCCAGTTTTTACAAAATGCCGGGGGCGAAAACGGTCTTGAAATGGTCAGGTGAAGTTCCGGATGATTTTGTCTTTTCTTTTAAACTGAACAAAACGATAACCCATACATTACAAGGAGCATTTGACCTGGCTCCGGTCCCGGCATTTATGGGTGCCATAGGTGCCACGACCAAGCGCGGATGCCTGCTAATTCAATTGCCGCCGAAATTCAGGCCTGACCTGTTTCAGTTAACCGCATTATTAACGGTGCTGAAACCATATGGCTGGCGTATTGCGGTCGAATTTCGTCAGCCGGATTGGTACACAGATGATGTGTTTGAGTTGTTGAGCAGTTTTGATGCTGCTGTCGTATTGCACGACATGCGCAGGTCGGCAACACCGCAGGTATTGACAGCCAGTCATATCTATATCCGCTTTCATGGACCTGAGGATGGTTATCGTGGAAGTTATGCTGCTGATCATCTAGCAGAATATGCCAATTATATACAGGGATGGCTGGGTAAAGGTAAGTCAGTATATGCTTATTTTAACAATACCCTGGGAGCGGCTGTGCAGAATCTGCAAAGCCTGAACCATCTGGTGTCAGTGAACTATTAATAAATTGAATAGTTTCCTTTTAATTAATTTATTTAAAAACAAAGCTAATCTCAAGCTGTTATTTAAAGACATTAAAAAGATCTAACCTATGGAAACCAAAACAACTTCAGTTCTGAATGAACTGATCGAAATCAACAACGACCGCGTAGCCGGTTTTGAAAAAGCAATCGCGGATATCAAAGATGAAAACATCGATCTGAAAGGACTTTTTCAGCGTTACGCCGCACAAAGCCGGGAGAACAGCCAGGAATTAGCTGCTCTGGTAGGTGCGGAAGGTGATGATGTGGAGACCGGTACCAGCGTAAGCGGCAGCCTGCACCGTGCCTGGATCGATGTAAAATCTGTTTTTGATGGAAGCACACGCGAAAGCATTCTTTCAGAAGCCGAACGTGGCGAGGATGCGATCAAAAAGGCTTACCGTGAAGCATTGGAGGACACGGAACTGAGCGCCACTGTACGTGAAACCATTACTCGTCAGCAAAGCGGGATCAATGCTGCGCATGACGAAGTGAAAACTTTGCGGGACGCGTCAAAATAATTCGGATATAACTCACTCAAGGAGCTGCCAAAGGCAGCTCCTTTTGTTTGTAAGAACTTAAGATCATTCTAACAATTTTCTATTATGGCAAAATATTCAGAGAAAGCGCAGGACAAGGTCCATAAAGCTTTACACGAGGAAAAGGAAGGTACACTGAAAAGCGGTAATGGTAAAAAGGTGACCACCCGTAAACAGGCCATTGCAATCGGTCTGTCCGAAGCCCGGAAAGAGGGTGCCAAAGCACCTAAAAAGAAAGACTGACATGGACGGTGAAAATAAAATGACCCGGCGGCAAATGGTTGCCGGTTTAGGAACTACGTTGGCTGCTGCTGCGGCAGCACCGGCCTTAGGGGCCATTAAAAACGAAACTATGGAAAATACAAAATTGGAAGATCCGACCAATAAGTATCCCAAGCCTCCCTTTACGGAACAATCACAGGAATGGCCCGGACTTGTGAGTAAAATGAACCCAAGGCCGGATCACGGAGAAACGAGCTATAAGGGATCCGGAAGGTTAAAGGGAAGGAAAGCGCTGATCACCGGCGGGGATTCCGGAATGGGCCGCGCTGCTGCAATCGCCTACGCGCGTGAAGGAGCAGATGTGGCGATCAACTATTATCCCACGGAAGAACCGGATGCGAGGGACGTGATCGAACTGATGAAAAAAGAAGGCGTGAAAGCGATCGCCATACCGGGCGACCTGCGGGACGAAAATTTTTGCAGGAAAATGGTCGAAGAAGCAGTCCGTCAATTGGGCGGACTGGATATCCTGATCAATAATGCAGGCCGTCAGCAATCGCACCAGTCCATATTGGATATCTCTTCAGATCAATTTGACTGGACGATGAAGACCAATATTTACGCGCCCTTCTGGACCATCAAAGCGGCACTGCCACATTTATTGCCGGGTTCAGTAATCATCGGTACAACTTCAGAGCAGGCTTACGACCCTTCACCCGACCTGTACGACTATGCCCAGACCAAGGCAGCGACCATGAACTATGTAAAATCGCTCGCCAAACAATTGGGCCCAAAAGGGATCCGTGTCAACGGCGTGGCCCCCGGGCCGATCTGGACACCCTTACAGGTGAGCGGTGGCGCGACCATGGAAAAACTCAAGCAGTTCGGCGGTCAGACACCGCTGGGAAGGCCGGGGCAGCCTGCGGAGCTGGCCTCGATCTATGTACAACTGGCGGCCAGCGATGCCAGCTACGCGACCGGCCAGGTTTACGGATCATCCGGGGGAGCAGGACAACCCTGATCAGTCAGGCGGGGTGTGGGTATAACGCAAGCCCCGCATTAACCTTATTCAACCTATACAGACCCATCTACCTATGAAAGCATTCATTATCAACTGTACACTAAAACGGAGCCCAAGTTTTTCAAACACCGGGGCGCTCGCAGAAAAAGCAGCCGGGCAATTTGCGGAACTCGGGGTGCAAACGGAAATCATCCGTCTTAATGATTACCAGGTATTGACCGGAAACAGCTCCGACGAAGGGGACGGTGACGAATGGCCGCAGGTCCTGGAAAAGATCAAAGCCTGTAACATATTCATCATCGCCACCCCGATATGGATGGGCCATTTAGCCTCTACCGCTCAAAAAGTGATCGAACGGCTCGATGCCATTTTCAGGGATGAGAACCTGGCGGATAAAACCACCGGTCAGTATATGCCCTATAATAAAGTTGGCGGTTGCCTGGTTACGGGGAATGAAGATGGTGCGCACAGTTGCGCGGCCCAGGTACTCTGGTCTTTACAGGAAGTAGGTTTCACGATCCCGCCAAATGTTAATGCGTATTGGGTGGGCAAGGCCGGTGGCGAGAAAGATTACGTGGAAGCGGGAGGGGAGCGGTTCCTGTACACGAATAAAAGCCTGCGTTATATGACCGGAAATTTAGCTTTTATGGCCAAACTGCTGCATGAAAATCCGATTACGACTGACCTGAATGATGCAGCAAAAAAAGCCGAAGCAGAAAGCGATCAGGAAGAAGCATAAGTTAAAATATGGTACAGGAAATTTATATCCGTGACGACGGGATTTTTCCCGGGAACAGGTTGCCGGCACTGCTGTATAAACAAGCATTGGATATTCCCTTGATTTTTCCGGCAGGATGCGTCCGGGAAAAATTTGCGGAACGTAATTGGACAAACAGCTGGGACGCCGGGATTTTTACCTTTCACCACTATCACAGCATTACGCATGAAGTGTTGGGCGTATATTCCGGGAAAGCACAGGTGCAGCTGGGAGGAGATCATGGCCCCGTACTGGACCTTGAAAAGGGCGATGTACTCGTGATTCCCGCAGGAGTGGCGCACAGGAATCTCAGTAAAGAAAACGACATTGCGGTAGTCGGTGCTTACCCGGATGCCAGGGATTACGATATGAATTACGGCAGGTCCGGTGAACGGCCTGGTGTTGACCGGCGCATTGCGCAGGTCCCTATGCCGGACCACGACCCGCTGGGTGGACGTTTTGGCGAGCTGACCAGGATATGGTCGGTAAAGCAATAACTATCATTATACCTCATGGAAAAACAAAAGATCAAAAAAATAGCCAGAATTGTCCTGGGAGCCAATCTGGTGATCGCAGGAATCAGTCACCTCACTTTTGCCCGTAAAGCTTTTCAGGCCCAGGTGCCCAACTGGGTTCCATTAAAAAAAGACGACACCGTCTTGTATTCAGGTTTTGCGGAGATTGCACTTGGCAGCGCACTGATCTCTAGACCTGAGAAATATGCGGAAAGTACAGGTAAAGTGGCTGCAGGGTTTTTTGCAGCAGTATTTCCGGGCAATATCGCACAATATACCAATCACCATGATGCTTTTGGATTGGATACGGATCACAAAAGACTGGCCCGTTTATTCTTCCAGCCGCTCTTGATTTTATGGGCCTTAAAAAGCACTTCTAAGTAGAACAGACAATGGCTGATAAAAAAATGAGTTACCGAACGTATCGACCAGCTTAAAGATTATATGAATACCCGGTTCAAACAGATCAGGTACCAGCCGGCGATCAAAGTTTCAGCTGTGGCCGCTGATGTCATAGCCGGGTTAGCGCTTGTGTTTTGTTATCTCCTGACATTTAACGGTAAGCATCACAGTGGGGTTCTTGCTGGCTGCTCGGATCAGGATGGGCGGGTTTTGGCTGTCTCCCGCTGCTCTATTTGCTGATCGCAATAACAATCGTCGTCTTCAAACGGAAGTTTGAGCATGCGGCCGTCAAGACTTTTATTCATTAAATCATTAAATAATGTGTTTCGTCTAATTCTCAGCTTAATTAAACTATGTAGGACTCTTAGCAAATAATGCATGATAAGCGTAAAGAATACCAAAAAATTGGCGTTTTTGCCTTCAATTTTAAAATAACCTCGCATTTGGTTGATTGCCGTGAGATCGCCGATCTTTTTGATTTTACCAGCATTCTTATAAGCATCCGCCAACTCGGTTTTTAACTTCTCTGGGAAATAATCCATAAAAAAGTTTATAGCAAAAATATTACTTGTTTTGGCGGCCGTCCAATCATCCATGACTTTTAACAACTCATTTTTCCGCTGCATTAAAATGGCCGACGGTGGCAGCACGCGAAGTGGAGCAGCTGAAATAGTTAGCAGGGTATCCAATACGCGACCATTCATGTCACCCCAATCTGCATAGGTTAAAATGGCAAAGGTAACAACCCCGATTCCGTAGCTCGGTATAATAACCCAATCACTGCCAAACCCCGGTAAACCACCGGAACTCATATGGCGATTTCAAACTAACTGACGAGGATGTCGAAATGTTGTCCACGCAGCTAATGAGCAAATATGAGGATAATGGTCTTACCGAATTGGCCATCAAAAATTTTAGCACCGTATACGATATACCAGATGGCCAGCTTCGATTTATTACGCTAATGGCTTGTCTGGAGAGTTTATTTAACTTGGGAAAAGATCAGATCGCACATACCATTGCCCGGCATTTGGCGCTTATCCTTTCTGATACGAACGTGAAATGTCGATCCGGGATTTAACTACCTCCGGGATCGAAGATTTCCTGCAACTATTCTGCTCGTCCGTTAGGTATTATATGAACAGGCAGCGTGATGATTTGAACATACCGGTTTTTCTCTGCCTAATTGATATTTACAATAGCTCGCAATTTCATACCCACCACAGTTAATGCGCTTTCTTGACTCTGCATGTAAATGCCTGAATCTGCCTGATGTGTTTTGATCGTAGTAATAATATGTTTGCCTTGACAATAGTCTCTGATTTATCCGGCATCAGTTGCAAATGCTGCCCCTGAATTTGAGATGATGTAAACCAATTATAATGACGGCGCTTTTCGTGAACCGGATGTTTTTCTCATTCTGTTAAACTGATAACGATTGTCCGGTGTGCATGCTACCGGGTATGAGTGATTAGTTGAACAAATCATAAAGACGAGCATCCAATGGTTTAGCGTCATCTGGCAATCAACCAATTTGACAATTAATAATCAATTATGAAATTATCTTTACTTCAATGGAAGTATAGGCACAAAGCATTAAGTCTTTGCGCTATACCTGCAATTGTAAGCTGTATTTCCCTTAGTAATACAGCAGCCCTTGCAAATGTACATTCAGTTATTAAAAGTAGCACATTTCACGTTGTTCCGGATAATGTTATCACCGGGACGGTAACCACAAAAGGGCAGCCAATGGCTGGTGTAACGGTGGCTGTAAAGGGACAAAAAGGCGGAACAACCACCGATGCTAACGGACGTTTTACCATTAAAGCAAGTGATAATGCCATCCTGGTATTCAGTATGGTAGGCTTTGTGAAACAGGAAGTCCCTGTTGGTGCAAAGACCAACATCTCCGTCGAACTTGTTGAAGAATCAACCTCGCTTAATGAAGTTGTGGTTGTTGGCTACGGCACCCAAACCCGAAAAGACCTGACATCATCCGTATCCTCCATCAAAGGGGAGGACATTGCAAGGGTACCGGTAACAAATCTTGATGCTGCCGTACAGGGAAAAGTCGCCGGCGTGCAGGTAGTTCAAAACTCGGGTGCACCCGGCGATGAAACCTATATCCGTATCCGTGGTAACGGCTCTTTATTTGGTGAAAACAGGCCTTTGTACGTAATTGATGGTGTTCCGATGAACAATATTCCTGCGGGTGTATCTCCGCTTGGCGGCGATGGGCAGCGTATAACGGCTACCAATGATATTAACCCGAATGACGTAGAATCTATAGAGGTGCTAAAAGATGCTGCGGCTACTGCTATTTATGGTTCCCGTGCAGCAGCCGGTGTAATCCTGATAACCACTAAAAAAGGCAAGAGCGGAAGGGCCCGCTTTAACTTTAATGCTTACACAGGTGTTGCAACTGTAACCAAAAGGCTTCCGCTGCTAAACGGCGATCAGTATGTTGATCTGATAACGGAAGAACGTGCCAATGCTAACCTGCCTGTTGACCCGGCAATTGTTAAAACGGGTACCAATACCAACTGGCAGGATGCAATTTTCAGAAATGCGCCTATTTCGGAGTACAACCTATCAGTTTCCGGAGGGGATAAAAATATTACCCATTATTTATCATTCGGCTACCTGGATCAAACAGGTACGGTTGTAGGGCAGCAGCATTTCAAGCGCTTTAATGGCCGCATAAACCTGGAATATAAAGCTACTGATAACCTGAAAATAGGTATCAGCGTTAACGGTATGCACTCCCTCAATAATCGTATCGACAATAGTTTCTCCGGGCAATCGGTACTTGCCAATGCATTGATATACAATCCTAATTATCCCATTTATAATGCCGATGGAAGTTACTATTATGACGTTAACCGCAGGGCTACCAACCCGGTAATGCTGGCCAACAACCTTCGTTTTGTATCTATCGTTGACCGCTACGTGGGAAATGTTTTTGGCGAATATGCCATCCTGCCCAATCTGAAGTTCCGCACAAGTTTCGGCATGGACAATCAGGGTATCCAGGACGATCGCTATCAATCCACAGAAATCAACAACAGGAGTGCGGCTACCGGTGCGGCCGATTTTTTTACGCAGATGCTTTGGCTGAACGAGAACACATTAACCTATACAGTTAGTTTACCTAAGGGGCATTCACTTTCCGGAGTGATAGGAGAAAGTACACAGGTAACCAGTATTCGCCGCATCGGCGCGGCCGGAAACACCAGCGCTACTGATCTGATTGAGGCCATAACCGGTTTTACCAATCGCACCGAAGCAAGCGATTACCGTTCAAAATCTGGCTTGCTTTCTTACTTCGGCCGTGTTAATTATAATTACCAGGACAGGTACCTTGTACAGGTGGCCGCGCGTATCGACGGTTCCTCGCGCTTTGGTAACAACCAGAAGTATGGGTTTTTCCCGACAATCTCCGGTGGCTGGCGCATCAGCAATGAGTCGTTCATGAAGGATCAGCACTTTATTGATGACCTGAAACTGCGTGCAAGTATTGGTGTTTCGGGCAGCCAGGAAGGCTTAGGGAACGATTTTCCGTCATTGGCTACTTACGCAACCGCAGTTAATTACGGCACCGAGCCAGGTATTGCAGCTTCAACGCTATCAAATAAAGATTTAAGCTGGGAAGCAACCACGCAAACCAACCTGGGGATTGACCTCTCGCTTTTCAATAGCCGTGTTAACATCACTGTTGATGCTTATCTGAAGCAAACCAACCGTTTGATCTTTAAACTCGATCTGCCTTATACGTCAGGCTTCGCCCGGACAAATGGCGCTAATATCGGCAAACTGCAGAATAAAGGTATTGACATCAACGTGAGCACTGATAATATAAGGGGTAAATTTCGCTGGAGCACAAACTATAACATGTCCTTTAACCGGAACAAGATCACTGAACTTCCTCAGTTGGTTGTAGGAGATCCCAGCAGCTCGGATTTTACAGAGAGTTTGCCAGGTCTTTATGGCACAACACTGCCAACAAGTATCTACCGCGTGGGGGAAGCTGTTGGGTCGTTTTTTGGCTACAAAAGTTTAGGTGTAGATCCTGCTACCGGGAATATGATCTACCAGGATACCAATGGCGATGGAAAGATCAATGCTGCCGACAGGGTTATTATTGGGAATGCGCTGCCAAAATTCACAGGTGGCTTTACCAATACATTCAGTTATAAAGGGTTTGATCTTAGTGTTTTCCTTTATTTCTCCTATGGTAACCAGGTATATAACCAAACCCGGGCAATTCTTGAGCGCATGGCGGGTTACAACAACGGTAACACTACTGTTTTGGGCCGATGGACACCATCTAATACCAACACCAATGTACCTAAAGCAATTTTTAATGACCCGGTTGTTACCAATAGCCTTACTAATGGTGAAATGTCTTCGCGATGGGTAGAGAACGGCTCGTTCCTCAGGCTGAAAAACATTACGCTGAACTATAATCTCCCCTCATCATTTTTAAAAAGGATGCGGATCCAGTCGGCGAAAGTATTTCTGAGCGGCCAAAATCTTGCCTTGTGGACAAAGTATTCTGGTTATGACCCGGAAGCACAGAACCAATCGGTTAAAAATTCGCAGCTGGGTATCGATTATGCCGTGCAGCCGCAACCACGTACCATCAGCGCAGGCATCAATGTTAGTTTTTAATTCAACCATCATGAAAAAGTTTTTAATAACGCTTCTTATACCAGTATTACTGTTTAACTCATGTACCAAGGTACTTGACCAGGTTCCGCAGGATAAAATCACGGAAGAAAATTTTTATAAAACCCCGGCTGATGCGGAAGCCGCCGCGACAGGGATATATGATGCTGTTCAGGCATTATCCACTCAATACCCGGTAGCCTTTGATGCAGCTTCGGATCTGGCCAATGCTTTACTGATCAATTACAGCCCTTTTTCGCAGCATGGTATCACTGTAGATAACGCCATAGTTGCTTCTTACTGGCAAAATAACTACACAGGCATTGGCAGGTGTAATGATGTACTGAAAAATGTACCGAACATTGACGGCGGCTTATTCGCTGCCGGGCAAAAAGAAAGAATCTTGGCCGAGGCATATTTCACAAGGGCCTACTTTTATTTTAACCTGGTGAAAGCCTACGGCGGCGTGCCACTGGTAACCACGCCTTACGATTCTTTTAACGCTGATTTCACCATAGCCCGTTCTACATCTGATCAGGTATTCGCTCAGATCGTGGCCGATCTGAAAAATGCTGAACCCAATCTTCCCTTAAGCTATGCTTCCAGTATCGACACAAGGGGTAGGGCCACGCAGGGTGGAGTAAAAGCCTTGCTGGCCAAAGTATACTTAAGCATGAAAGATTACAATAACGCTGCTGCTAAAGCGCTGGAAGTAATGAACAATACTACCTATAGCCTTGTTTCCGGCGCATCGGCATATTCGGCCATGTTTTCGGCTTCATCAAAAAACAGCAACGAATCTATTTTTGAGATCCAGTATGTAAGCTCATCGTCTGAAAGTAATGGTTTATTCAGTTTGTATGTACCTACACCGGCCCCTTCAGGTATCCAGGGCGGTAGTTATCAGATAGTTCCAACAGATAAGATCATCAATGCTTTTGAAGCAGGTGATATCAGAAAAAACGTTTCTGTGAGCAATAGCCCTGCCACGCCACCTGTACCGTATGTTGGGAAATATTTGAGGCTTACCAATGGTACCGATCCCAATATTATAGCCATCAGGCTTGCCGATATCATTCTTGTGCGTGCGGAAGCGCTTAATAACCTGGGACAAACTGCCGAGGCAACGGAAGCACTTAACATGATCAGGAGGCGGGCATTTGGCCTGCCGGTAACAACAGCCTCTGTTCGTGATTTTCCCAGTGCAAACGATGTAGCTAACAGCTATAACCTTACACAGGCAATTGAAAATGAGCGAATGAAGGAGCTTTGCTTTGAGGGTCAACGTTTTTATGACCTTGTCAGGACAGGCCGTGCTACGGCGGTACTTGGTATTTCGGCTAATCAAATGCTGTGGCCTATACCACTGCGCGAAGTTGGCCGTAACCCTAAACTCCAACAAAATCCAGGCTATTAATTTCAATAATGATATCTATGAAAAAGAGAGTAATTTATGCGCTTCTGGCATGTTTTGCCGCAATGGGTACTAATTGTAAAAAGCAAATTGTAGCTGGCAATGGTCATTCAAAACCAGCTTTAACCACGGGGAATCAAAACTTACCTGCCTCCGTAAACGATTACACCGTAACGTGGTTCGGGAACAATTTTGCTGATGTTACTAATCACGTAGGTAATGCTGCCCGGTCAATGTGGGTTTCGCCCGATGGTATAGTTTATACAGCATCAGCCTGGGATGAAAAGAGCAGAAATATTGGCATCTACCAAAATGGTGCTACCATCGGGGCTATGGGGGGCACTAAAGACTCGCAGGGAAGCGCCATTGGTGGTGATTCGACATCTATCTATACAGCCCAGCAAGCCCCCAATGCCGGCTACATTGGCCGCTATGGTCGAACTACAAAAACACGAAACCTGTTATTTAAAGCAAGTAACGGAACTGGTGACGCCATTCGTGGGATTTTGGTAAACGGCAGCGAGATTTTTGTAAGCGATTTTGCCGGAAACCGGATCGGTGTATATAGTAACGCCGGGGTTTTACTAAGGGAGTGGACGGTTACCGAACCAGGAGCGTTAGCAATGGATAGCCAATCCAACCTATGGGTTGCCCAGATGAGTACCGGCCAGGTAAAGAGCTACAGCACCACTGGTGTTGCCGGTGCGGTAATTGATATGGGAGCCAATAGCAGGCCTTCTGCACTGTATTGTGATAAAGCAGCCGGGTTACTTTATATCGGCGATCAGGGGCCGGATCAAAATATCAAAATTTATTCAAACCTGTCGGCTACCCCGCAATTGCAATCCACCTTCGGCGTTACCGGTGGGTACCTGGAATCCACAACGGGTATCAGAGGGCAAACAGGGGATAAGCGGTTTACCAGGGTAGTAGGGATAGGAAAGGATAATACAGGAAAGCTGTATGTGCTCAATAACCCCTGGGGTGGCTCATGGGATTTAGGCCGCAACGGTGCTACCGATATTCATTGTTACAGCACATCCGGAACCCTATTATGGGTATTACAAGCACTTAATTTTGAGGGTAATGCCGGGGCCGATTCCGGGACAGACGGCGCTGATTTTTACAGCGGGAACATTTTCTACACTTATAGTGGTACCGGAGGCGGAAGATTTAAAGGCAATACCATAGATCCGTTCCGGTACCCTACCGACCCTCGTATCAATCTTGCTGACCCATCAAGGGGCTTGCATTTCGGGCATTTTGCCAATGTTGGCGGAAAAAGGATCCTGATAGCATGCGGTCAAAATCCTGATACTTTCTATAGCTTTTATTTTAACAGGAATACCGATGGTTATATCGGCATCCCGGGCGATTCTTTTACCAAGGTAAGGAACGGTTTTGCCTTAGATTCGTTGGGTGGGGTCTGGATCTCGCAGGATAAAACCAACGCTATTCAGTATTACGAGCTTACTGGTTTTGCCGGCAGCGGAAAGCCGATCTGGGCTTCGCCGGTAAGTACCGCTGTGCCCACAAGTATAGCACCTCTTAACAGGCTGGCCTATCTGCCCAACGGCGACCGGATGATACTGGCCGGCGGGAGCGCCGACTGGACGCTGATAGGCAACAGGATAGAAGTCTATAATGGATGGAAAGCTGGCAACCGTACTCCAAATACAGTTATAACCCTTACCAGGGGCCAGGCCAAATCATTAACTGCTTCGGGTAATTATGTATTTGTAGGCTATTACGCAGTACCTAATATCGATATTTTTGATCTTGCAACCGGCACCCTGGTACTGAGCATGACTACCAATAATGATGTTTATGTTGGTAACGATGTTGATTCGATGTACGGTATTAACGCCTACAGAAAATCAAACGGGCAATACCTGGTAAGCAAAGATGATTACAATGCCAATAAGGTGGTACTTTATCAATGGACACCCGGCCAATAATAACCGCAACTTTAAATGAATACAATTAATTCGATACTATTAAAATGTCTGTTCCTGTTACTGTTAGGAAGTCCGCTTGTCGTAACTGCGCAAATGACCTCTCCCGGGCAATGGGTAAACTATGACCATGTTTTCAATCTCAAAACGGGTTTAAGGCCATATGACTATGATGTTGCGATTATCCGTTCCAGTACTAATACCAATATACTTTGGCCCGGCGAACAGCCGGGCTATACCATTCAGGTTGTCAACAACCTGGATGGTCCTATTGAGGTTAAAGGTAAACTGGAAATTATCCGGTACGGTACCAAAGGCAGGCCTAATGATGTGTGGTTGCCCGAAGTGGTTAAGTTTGCTACGGTGTCGTCGTCAGATCTACCCGTTTCCATTAATACGAAAGGTTTTACCAATATCGAAGTAAAACCAAATATCCCGGCCACTTTTGGCGGATATGCCCTTATTCTTGATTTGGGCCAATTTGGTCGCCGCCTTGTTTGCAGTGTGGTAAGAACCTTTGCGGCCAATCCTAAAAGGCTGCAATATCCCAAGCAATCACTGGATGATATGGATCCGGATTTTCTGCAGCGGCTTGGCGTGCAGGCAATAAGGATGGGTGTTGATTATTTCCCAACAACAGACGCTGATTATCAGAGCAAATTATCTGCCTTGTACGAAAAACTAAAAAAATACCGCGACAGGAATATTACGGTTTTACTGATGTTTGGTGCAGGTACTGCAAAATTACCGCTTGATATGCCCCGAGCATTGTTAAACGATGAGGGCGTGATGCGAAAAACCAAACAAGATTGGGTTTGGGGCCCTTCTTCCGACCCGGATTTTGCAAAGTTTGTAAACAGGTTTTGTGTGGATCAGGGTTGGCCGAAAGGCCCGGTTACTGCCGTTTCTTTGTGGAACGAGCCATGGGAAGGAAGTTCAATTTCCGGCTGGCAATCCGATATCCTGCGATACCGGGAAATTTATAAGGTAATGGCGGACGCTGTTTTAGAAGGCCGCAAAAAGGGTGCAGATGTATTGGTAGGAGGAGGGGATTCCAATTCGAATGCCTGGGACAAACTTTTTGCCGATGGCAAAATGACGTTCCTGCCCATCTTCGATTTTTGTTCCATTCATTACCAGGGGATGGAAACCCCAAGCATTTACCCGGAGTGGGTCAACCGCAAATCACCGAAAGGCAGGGTAAAGATCTGGGACACGGAAAGCTGGGTGGGCAACACGGATGACCGCATCGGGCTCACCGTTGCAACCAACAGATCTACCGGGTACGACCGTTCTATGGGGATCTATGCCGGATATCTTTCAACTGGGGGAAGGGGCTCTGAGCATTTTAAACAAAAAGTAATGACGAGTTCAGGTCATGTTATCATCGATAGGATCCCCGATGCCTGGTCACCTACTGTTGGAATAGGCGCGGTGCAGCATTTGATTGGAGAAAGGGATTTTAACAGGCTATTGTTTAAAAAAGGCTTACCCTGGGTAATGTTGTTTGACGGTAATGACCATAACCCTGACGATGGCACAGCGGTTGTATGTGGTGATATTGGCGAGGCTTTTGGTGCCGAACGGCTGCTTTTCAGGAACGTCAGGGGGCTTAAGGAAATTGAGGATAAAGAACGGATCCGCAAGCAATTGAATGATAAATCCATTAGCGCCGCTCAGAAAGACAGCCTGTCACATTTATTAAGAATAACTGAGCCACTTTCAGGCGGCTCAATGGTTATCCCTGCCGACAGCCACTTCAGGCTGTATGATTTTTACGGCAATCTCATTCCCCCCAATGCAGGGAATATTCGGGTTCCGCTTAATACGCAGGGGTATTACCTTAGATCTGATGGCTCTAAAGGCTCTTTCGACAGGCTTGTTAAGGCCATGGAACATGCCAGGATCTCGGGATATGAGCCAATAGAAATTATTGCTAAAGATATGACGACGCGCATTGAGCAAAAAGCCGTGCTTAATCTTCAGCTAACTAATATTCTTAACCGGCCGGTAAGTGGGCAACTGCAGGCTACACTCTCTGATTTTAAGTTGTCTTATAATAAAAACATAAATATCCGTCCTCACGAAACTATCATCGTGCCATTGCAAATAATCAAAGGCAAAGCTAATGGTGCCAATGTTTATCCTTTAAGTGTCCGCATCGAAACGCCGAAAGATGGCATTGCTGTTTTGAATGAGGATATGCACGTCAACACCATTTCACGGATCCCGGTAAAGGTTGATGGTAACCTGGACGAGTGGCAACAGGCTATACCGCAAACGGTAAGCAGCAAAGGGACAGCAAGCGTGAGCCTTACTGAAGCCGCCTGGTACCCGTTTAAAAACTTTGATAACAGGGCTGAGGGTTATGCCAACGGTTATTTTGCTTACGACGATAAGAATTTTTACTTCGCCGCCAAAGTTGCAGATAATACACCGCACCCGGGCACTTATCGTTTTGAAAACAGGCCCGACGATTCATTTTTTTATCCTGATACCGCTTATATCATGGATATGGATAAAACCCTGATGGCAAAAGAAGATAGCATTCCTGCAAAAAGTAATGACAATGGTACTTTACAAATGCCCTCTGGCAACGGAAGGATCATGCAATTCCTTTCGAGCAGCGATGTAGCTTACGCATTTGGTATCGATCTTGATCTGGCTGCACAAAACTATACCAGGGTATCTTTCTATATGCCCAATATTAGGGTGCCCAATGCTACAATTGAAGTGTTTGACGGGCAGACTGGTAATTTCCTGTTGCGAAGAAAAATAGATAACTTATGGCAGGGAGCTTTTGAAACATTTGATCTTACGGGTAAAGTAAGGGTTGTTTTTCGCACTTATAACTGGTGGACATCAGTGAAAGTTGCCGGGATCTTCTTCGATGATCCTGCCGATAAGGGGGGCCATGATAAAGCCGTTTTTGTTAAGGAGGACCTGGATACCAGGGGCAATTGGAAAGGGATTTACGGGAAAAATGGATATAATGTCATGGGAGCCGCCGCAAAGATGCCTGAAGATGTTAAACTTAGTATCCCCGAGGTGAAAGTTAAACTTCCGCTTCCATGGCCTGATGGGGTACGGCATTATACCTATCGTAAAAATCCGGTAACGCCGGATAATTCAGGGCTTGGCTATTCGTATGACAATGTGATTCTGGCTTTTAATGTGTTGCCTGTAGGAACTGATGGTATGCTGGCCAATCCCCCGGGAACCATGCCGGGATATACAGGCTATAAAGATACCGATTACGAGTACGCCATGAACTGCGTAGCGCCGGAGTATGGCGGTGGCACAGAAATGTGGCGCTTGCTCACCCCGCAGCTTAACAGGAAGCACTTCTTTCCCCGCCAGCCAAAATCTGCAGGCGAAGGGCCGGTAAAGAACAGCCAGCTGGTTATTAAAAGGATTGGTAATACATTGATCACAGAGTGTGCCATCCCCTGGTCGGAAATACCGGATGTTCATAGGGCGCTGGAAAGCGGAAAGAAGATAAAATTATCTTTCCGTGTAAACGACAATGCATCTCCTGCTGCCACGATGGAACTGGCTAAAGACCGGAGTGTTTCCCAAATAAATGCCAGGGCCTTTCACCCCGACTGGAAAACGCACTGGGCAAACGAAGTGGAGTTTGGTTTTGAAAAATAACCATTCAGGAATAGAAAAATGCGTAATATCGTTTGAACCATTAATGTCCAAAACTGTCCGCTGAAATCTTCAGCGGACAGTTTTATATAAAAATGAACCTATGAGATTTAAGAGATTAAATATATTTCTTTTCCTTGCTTTCATGATTCCGGGATATTGCTCAGCCCTGGCAACCGGTATTAAGTGGACTGAGTTTCACGCACCGCTTCAAAAGGTTTTGAATGGGATATCTGAAGGGAAAGGCAACTATCCTTATTTGAATTTTATTACCAATACCAGTAATATCGTCATCCGCCTGGCTTATGAGCCAGCTCAACATCTCACACGAAAAGCTGTAGAAGGCACTTGCAAATTGTATGTTTTGGATGATGACGGAACATGGGCTGAATTTGATGGAACCAGATCAGAAAAAGATTCGGTTATATTATCGTTTCGGGATATTTCAACGGATAACCACCAACCCCGCAAAGCTATCGAATACAGGCTGTTTTTGCCGGCAGGGCAGGCACCGACGGATATTGCCATTGGTACAGATGCACAAAGCCAATTTGAGTTGCTACCACTTCAGCCCGAAAAACAAATTGTCATTTATAAGCAGGCAGGGGAGGATAAGGATAGTGAAGCGGGAACAAGTTGGCCAGCCAGGCTGGAAAGAACCCTGGATCGCCACTTTATTGTTTTTGCTGGGAAAACTGATCGAAAGGCATTCCTACGCGAAAGCAAAAAGTCCGGTACAAAAGCGGTATTCCTGGAGCTTTGTGCTTACAGGGGTGCCGGTATGATAAGTGATATTATTAAGGATGCGCGGCAAATTAAGCAGGCGGGTATTCCTGTCTTTATCGTTCCTTGTGAGCATGCTCCATCTAAACAAACACAGGCAGCATTGAAGGAAATAAGCAGGCAAACAGCAGGATTAAAAGGCGTATATGCGTTAAGCCACCCGGCGGCAGATGATTGGACTGATTTCGGTTCGCAAGTGCGCTTTGCACTGCAGGAACCGGAGGGCGGAATTTCAACCATGAGTCCTTTAACCCAGCACCGTGACAGAAACTACGACTGGCGGCAACGGCATGCAGATGAACTGGCTTTGATCAGGCAAAAGGCACCTAAAAATATCATATTTGCCAATTCCATTATTCACTACTGGGGCGGCCTGCCGCAATCAACCATCGCAAGGGGAAAAGATTCGTGGGACACTTATCTGCAGTCGTTGGGTGTGCAGAATATGGGCTTTGGCTGGGACAGGATCGAAAACGTGCTGTGGAGAATCTATCATGACGAACTCGACGGTTTTAAAGCCGATCATATCTTGTTGATGATAGGCACCAATAACCTGCAATCAAATACCGATGATGAAATTGTTAAGGGGCTCGGGCAGCTTATTGCTGCTGCCAAAATAAGGCAGCCCCAAAGCGGGCTAATTATTTCAGGAATCATGCCGCGCCGTAATATGGAAGCAAGGATCGCAGTTCTTAACGGCTCCATTGAAAAGCTTGCACAGGAGATGGGTATCAAGTACGTCAATCCCGGAATTGTATTCCTGAATGAGGCAGGCAAAATTAAAGAGGAATTGTTTGGTGACGGGCTTCATCCTAATGCTGCCGGCTACGGCCTGCTTGCCCCGCTTATAGCGAAATCATTTAGTGAAGATTGAACATAATAAAGCTTAAAGCAGAAAGCCTAAGGTTTAAAGCTGATGTTCTACGGCCTTTTTACCTTCTACATCATATCATTAACCGGGAATAAAACATCCGGTTAGTGGTTAAACTCATCGCCGTATATTAAATGATGTTGCCGGCCATATACCCTGATAAAATCAAGTTGTCCTGATCCTTTAAAGCGGCAAAAAAGCCCACGGATGTTCCCAATAGGGACATTGTATACTGTTTTATATTTAAAAACATTGTTAATATAAACCATACTGGTTTTATTCCGGGTTTCGATGCGTACCACGGTCCATTTTGACAGATCAACACCCAATGAAGACAGATTGTGGAAGTTTCCTGTTAACTGTGTATCCCCGAACTCAGTATCAGCAAACTGGGTGCATCCGGGCTTAACAAATTTAAAACGGCCCCTGCCACTTTCGCCGGTAAACTCCAGGCTGGTATCAAAGCAGTCAAAGCCGCCCATATCCTGGCTATTGCGCAAGCGAAACTCTACGGTCATTTGATCGCCGTCCACATGGAAGTTTTTGATATTGCGGTAATCAACCCAATATTCTTCTTTGGTATTGATATTAAGTCCGCCTATTATTGAAGGAGCAAAGTACAGAGAGCTTTTATCGCTGAATTTGTTGGAGTCGGTTACCACCCGGGCGTTCTGGTCATTATTGCCTACATAGCAAACCCATCCGTTTGTTTGTACATCAACGGTGTTTTTTGCAAATACACGGCCATCCGCGATCAGCCTTATTTTGTAAAAATTTGGTGTTTTGTATTGGTAGGTGAGCTCACCTTTAGGGCCAAGCAACAGTTTATATTCGCCACCGCTTCCAAAATCTATAAAAGCATTTTTATAATCCAGGTTAGATAGGTCATAGCTGATGGCTGCAGTTAGCGGCGCATGACCTAAAGTGTTTTTAACATTAAAAATAACATTGGGCCTATTGAAAAAGAGCTTTATGCCGACGATCAGTATGATTAACAGAAGTGCTCCTGCGGCAAAAAAAACAACTTTTAATCGTCTGTTACCGGTAGTGATTTCGGGTTTAATAACAGGGGCCGGGCTTTCGGCAGGTTTGGGATCGTTATCGTAGTTCTCTTTTAAAAAAAATGCCCAGTCTTTGTAGCCAAGATATTGCGCCATTGCATTCTTGGTGGCAATCTGTGGTTCGTAGTTATCGTTTACCTTGAAAATGCGTTTCAGTGTGCGTACGCTTATCGACGTTTTGGTTACCTCAAAGATTTGCTCATGAAGCTTTGTATAATGATAGTCGATCCAGTCACCACTCGGCCCCGACTGCATTTTATCCTCAATTAGCTGAGTACATTTTAGCAAATAATCATGGTTTTTCATTCTTAAGTCAACGATCGTGCAAAAGGCATCAGTGGTGGAGTAATTGAGTTATTAGGTGGCTTTCAAATATGCTAAAATGCAATCTTACTTTATTACAGTTGTTGTTATTTTTTTAAGATTTTTCGAATCGGCGCCCTGCCTTATTATTTGAAAACAGTAAAGCGGTTAGCAATAATACAGGTAAAATAATGAAAAATCCATGTTTGAGTATTCTGCTTGACTATGCCCGAGAATGCATTTATCCTGAAATATACTAATTGATAGTTTCGCCTTCAATATCTCCCCTGCACTCTGGCAGGGCCGGTCACCAATTTGAACACACTAATAAATTATGAGAAATTATTTTCTGCCGTTACTCCCTTTTACGGGATCATATCTGCTTGAACGAATCATCCTGTCTGCACTGCATCTTCAATCATTAACAACAAGAATTAAATGATAGTGCCGATGAAGAAGATCATTGCGTTGCTCCTTGCCTGCCTTATTTTTCCGGGTATAACGCTGGCAGCCGACTATCTTATTACAGATTATGGAGCAATAGGAAACGGCAGCCAGCTATCTACAAAATATATTCAAAAAGCTATCGACGTATGCAGCATCGGTGGTGGGGGACGGGTAGTGGTGCCCCCGGGAGATTTCTTGACGGGTACTATATATTTAAAAAAACATGTTGAACTTTACCTGGAGAGGGGCGCAAAAATTTCGGGAAGCAAGGATCGTGCTGATTATCCCAAATTTGCCGGAGAGCGGGGGCTGATATTCGCTTTAAACGCAACTGATGTGGGTATTACGGGTTACGGCGAGATTAACGGTAATGGAGAAGCATTTTTTAAAGGGGATAATGCACCCGACAGGCCATTTCTGGTGATGATCAAAAAATGCAGCAAGGTAAGGGTTTCCGGTATCAGCCTTAAAAACTCTGCGTTCTGGACATTTCGCCTGTTATATAATGACCAGGTTAATGTTGACGGCATCAATATATACGCTCATGTGAATTTTAATAATGACGGACTGGATATCGACAGTAAAAATGTAACGATCAGTAATTGCATTATCGATACGGATGATGACGCCCTGTGTTTTAAAAGCGACAGCAGCTTTATTTGTCAAAATGTGGTTGTATCAAACTGCGTACTTGCCTCCAATTGTAATTTTATTAAGATGGGTACTGCTTCTGTGGGTGGTTTCAGAAATATAAGCGTAAGCAATTGTGTTTTGCGGAGGACTTCTGAATCACGTTTTCGCTTTTGGGAACGGAGCGTACCGGGGGTAAAGGAGCCGGTGACCGGGCTTGCAGGGATTGCATTGGAGATCGTTGATGGTGGAATAATGGATGGCATTAATATCAGCAACATCGTAATGGATGGCGTGCAAACGCCGCTATTTATCAGGCTTGGCAGCAGAAGTAATTCTGCAGGCGCGATCAGAAATGTAATGATCAGCAGCGTAACAGCCAAAAGTGTGAGCCGCATAGCGAGCAGCATTACAGCAATACCTGGTTTTAAGGTAGAAAACGTTGTGCTCCGTGATATCAATATTCAAAGCCCAGGAGGAGGGGAGATAAGTGAATATACGGCCAAAGTGCCAGAACAGGAGCGTGCTTATCCCGAAAACCGGATGTTCGGTACCAGTTTGCCGGCCTACGGGATTTATCTCAGGCATGTTAACAACATCAGTCTTTATAATATTCAGTTTAAACCAGCCAGCAGTGAGGCGAGGCCGGCCGTATATATTGAGGATGGACATGAAATCCGCATCGCTGGTTTGAAAGCAATACCTCCTATGGAGGGTGTGCCATTGGTGGAACTCAACGAGGTTTCCGGATTGAGTTTTGAAAGTTATGTACCAGGTCAACAAATTCCGCTTCTTTTCCGGGTGCGTGGTGTGCAATCAAATTGTATCAACATAACCGGAAACAACAACATCCGCCGCCTTTATGAACTAAAAGATTTGGCACCGAAAAAGGCGCTTACCATCAGATAATATTTATTGATCTCTCGAATTAACAAATGAAAATTACCATATCTAAACCTAAGAGCAAAAAATGCTTCAGAACCAATCATGCTCTGAAATTATTATTACTGATATTTTGCTTTTTGGTTATACAGGCAGATGCCCAGGAATACCAGGCTGACGCATTCAAATTTACTGTTCCCAAACAGGAAGGTGTAAGCGTAAATATCAGTCATGAGCAATTTCCAGGCGGAATTTTACTCCTGATTTGCCGCTTCACTACTACCGGTTCGTTTAAAAATGAAATTAATATTAAATGGAGTTCACCGCTCCGGGACATTACCGGCATCTGGACTACCAATGCTAACGAAGCACGTTTTATGCATGCAGGCCTCAAAGTACAGGCTAACCTTGCCAGTCAGGCGCCTGTTTTAGCCATGTATAATGATGCTGGGCAAAACCGGTTAACCATCGCCCTGTCCGATGCATTTCACAAAACTGTTCTGTCCGCAGGTATTAATGAAGATAGTTCTGTACTAAATTGCAGTGCAGGCATTGAGCTTACAGGTGAAGAGCGGAACAAGAAATCATACCAGGTTACCCTGATGCTCAATGACCGGGACGAAAGGTACGAAGACGCATTGCACCAGGTAGCTGCATGGTGGGCCGCCATGCCCGAGTATCACCCCGCCGTGATCCCATCTGCAGCAAAGCAACCTTTATATTCAACATGGTACAGTTATCACCAGAATTTTGATGAACCTATGCTTCTTAAAGAGTGCGTGGAAGCACGGAAGCTGGGTTATACCGGAATTATTGTTGATGACGGCTGGCAAACTGCGAACCATTCGGGTGGCTATGGTTTTACCGGCGACTGGAAGCCGGAGCGTCTTGTTCATATGGCCGATTTTGTGAAAAAAGTGCACTCAACCGGGATGAAGTGCCTAATTTGGTATTCGGTACCTTTTATGGGGTATCATGCTGAAGCTTATAGCCGCTTCGAAAACAAAGTACTATACAAAAGCGACCGTCAATCTACCGCGATACTTGATCCGAGATATCCCGAGGTACGAAAGTTCATAGTTGAGCGCTATGTACAGGCGCTCAGATCATGGAAGCTTGACGGGTTTAAACTTGATTTTATCGACAGCTTCACCAATCAGTCCGGTGATCCGCTGGTTGCCGGTAAAGAGGCAGATTACCAGTCGGTTTATGGGGGGGTTGATGCGTTGATGTCGGAGATAAAAAATACGCTTACTACGATCAAGCCGGATATCCTGATCGAGTTTCGGCAATCCTACACGGGCCCGGCAATGCGTAAATATGGAAATATGTTCCGGGCGGGGGATTGCGCCTCGGCTGCGCTTACAAACCGGATCAGGATAACAGATATCAGGTTGCTGGCCGGCGAGACTGCCGTTCATTCTGATATGCTTACCTGGAATTATGAAGACAAACCAGATGTTGCCGCCCTGCAATTCCTGAATGTGATCTTCTCCGTTCCTCAGCTTTCTGTACGATTAAAAGATATCCCGGCTTCACACCTGAATATGGTCCGGTTTTATACCCATTACTGGCTCAAAAACAAAGATGTTTTGGTAAACGGCAAATTCAGGGCTTATGGGCCCGAGATGAATTACCCGATACTCAGCAGTGAAAAAGAAAGTAAGCTAATAGCTGCAATTTATAGCGATCAAAGCAAGCCCTTGCTTTTAAATAAACCTCTTGTCGATATCATTAACGGGAAAACTACCGATGGAGTATTGGTAAAGTTAATGAAAGGCAGAAGCTACAGAGCTGAGATATTTGATTGCGAAGGAAAAAAAATACGCGTTAGCAAATTGAAAGCTGGTTCAGGTATTTGGAAGTTGAATATCCCGCCCTCGGGGATAGCTTGCCTGTGGTAACCGTATTGTAAATCAGGGCAGCTAAATACAATTGATATTCCTGAACAGCCAAGTTCTCGATGCTTGTGTTGATCTTGACCGAAAAATTACAGCCAATTTTTCTACCTGATCTCAATTTTTAATGGATCAGGTAGAAAAGGTTGCGCGGACACAACCTGTCCGTCAAGGGTATATGAACCGGGGCATTGCCCCGGCCCTTGACAGACAGGCCGTGCCGCGCGGTTATGCCTTAAAAAACTTTAGCTTATGGAAAAGTTCGCATTTACCCTGCAATCCCAGTCTGACGTCGAAGCATATATCGCCGACTGTTCGACGCGCTACGAACGGGAACTGCTGGTAGAAATAATAGCATTAATTAAAGCCGGTGATCAGGAGCAATTGACTTGGTTCGGTGGCTTTGGTGACAGTCTTCGTCAGATATTGATGAATGTCAACGAGTACCGCCATGCGTTGGGATTCGGGTTCGCCGAAATTGCTTTTAACCGGTACGGCTGGTTCGCTTCACCGAAGTTTCTTGATTTCGAGGAAATTAGTTTGGGACAAAGCTATATCCGTATCGGTCGCGGGCCGAATGGCAGCTGGGCTTATGCTTTGAGCCGCCAGTATGGTACGGCTGGTGCCAGCGGGCCGCTTTGCGTGTTCTGCAAAAAATATCCCGACCGGGATACAGCACTTGCTCATGCGCTGGCGGAAATAAAAGCAGATATGACCAAGTATCTCGGCCATCCCGATACCACTAATTACAAACAGGATGTTCTCCATCAAACATTGAAAGCCATCGCTGCAATGGAAGTGAGCCGTGCACAGTTGAGCCTTTTTTAAGGCTCAATTCGTTATATTGGTTTGTATTCCCTATTTTCAAAAAACCAAATTTTAAACTTGTTTTATTTACCAATTATTACCGCTGTTGTTTCCGGGTTGTTGGTCTGGGTACTCGGACGCTGGAATGTCTACAAAGCGGGACAAAAACAGGAAAGGAAACAGTTGAACAGGTTGTTGTATAATATGCTTGAATTTACCAGCATGGGGTGGATATGGCAATCAGTTCCGGGCAGTTCATAGCCAGTTATGTGGAAAAGATGACTGCAGCGATTACAGCGGCCGGATGGGAAAAAAGCGACGAGGAACTTGCGGAAAAACTAATAGCTTATCCCGATGATCAAATTGATGTAAATTAAGGCCAGTATATTACTGGCCTTAAAGTTAGTTTTTAAGGGTTTTCATTTTTTCGCTCAGTTCTTTTAATCCGGCTTTTTTTAGGCACTCGTCGCCAAAATTTTTTAATTCTTCGCGGTCTTGTTCCGGGATCAAACCGAGCAAGCCCTGTACCGTCGATTCTTTGTCAGCCAGGCCATTTTCAATCAGGCTGCTCAATAATAAAATTGTTTTCCGACTGATCTTCAAGTCGATCTTAACGGCTTCATTCATCCCCGGGCTACAAAGTAAGGTTTCGTAGACCGTTCCCAACACATCTTTTGCCATCTCGTAAAAATTTAATGGTTAAACAATGGGGCAAAGCTAAGGGGTAGCAATGAAACGATCCTGTTCGAAATTTAGTCGGGATAGGTGGATTTCGTTCGGCCGCTTTACTTTTGGTTGTTTGTGATAAAGGAGGAGATGGATATGGAAGCGGAACGGATGACATTGGATCAGATCAAGGCGCTGGATATGGTGGCCTGGCTGGAGGGTTTGGGCTTTGCACCGGTGACGGTCAAAAAGGGTTATGAATATTGGTACCGGTCGCCCTTGCGGGAGGAAGCACATGCGAGTTTTAAGGTCAATCAGCAGCTAAACCGCTGGTATGATTTCGGGTTGGCAGCGGGTGGTAACCTGGTTGATCTGGGCTTGCGTTATTACGGCTGCACGATTAGTGAATTGCTGGTACGGTTTAACGATGGAGGGGGTGTTGGCGCGCAGGTGCTACACCTTCGGAAACCGGTGGTCGCGGAGCAGCAATTGGTGGTTACTGATGTGCGACCGATCTTTTCTTTCCCGCTCAAAAATTACCTGCATGAGCGGGGTATCCCGGTGGCGGTTGCGGATGAGTTTTGCGTGGAGCTCCGCTACAAAGTGGGCGGTCATGAACTATATGGCATCGGATTTAAAAACGATGCCGGGGGCTACGAGATCCGGAGCAAGATCGCCAAGAGCAGTAGCTCGCCTAAGGAGATAACGTCGCTTAATTACGGCGCTTCTTCAGTACAGGTTTTCGAGGGCTTTTTCGATTTGCTTTCCTGGCGGGTTTTGCACCGCTATGATGATCCGCATGCGACTAATTTGGTAGTGTTGAATAGTGTGGCTTTGTTCAAACGGGCGTTGCCTTTTCTGGAATCACATGAACGGGTACATTTATGGCTGGATAACGATAGTGCGGGGAAGCGTTACCTGAACCAGGCGCTGGCTTTAGGCGCACGTTACCGGGATGAATGCGGTTTTTACAGCCAGTTTAAAGATTTGAATGAATGGCTTTGCCGCAAGGGTTTGCTACCGGAGCACCGCCAGCGCCTTAAGGTCGGCGGTTTGTGAGGTGAATAGGAAGTCATTCTTTTCTTTCTCGGCAGCCCATGGTTTGAGTTTGCCTTGTGCGCAAACGGCAAGATGTACAATTGTTTAACAACAATTGCATCTTGCCGCCCCTCTCCGAAGTCGGGGGCGGTTAGGACAACTGGCTTTGGCAGGAGTTGTATGCATGTTTGATGATGATTTTTGATGGTTTGAGTTTGATGAGGAAGATAAGTGATGGAGAAAAAAGACGAGGGCAGAAAGCGGATTATTGGCCTGAGGCTGACTGCTGATGAATATGGTGAACTGGAAAAAAGCTGGAAGCGGTCGACCATACGGAAATTAAGCGAATATGTGCGCCGGTTGCTGTTTGGTAAGTCATTTATCGTGTTTACGCGTGACCAGTCGAAGGACGAGCTGCTGGCAGAAATGGCTTTGTTGCGCCGCGAACTGAATGCGATCGGTGTGAATTTTAACCAGGCGGTGCACCGTTTGAATATGCTCGATCATTCCCCGCAGATGCAGGAATGGGTACGCCGTTTTGAACGTGATAAGGACCGGTATTTTTTGGCATTAGAAAGTATCCAGGCTCGTTTGAAAATGATGAGTTCGGCATGGTTGCAGTGATCCATCAATCGACCAGTCTGCGCAATATTTTAAACTACAATGAGCAGAAAGTAAAAGCAGGTTTAGCGGTTTGTTTAGAGGCAGGATATTACCCGGTGGATGCGGCTGATCTGAACTTTCACCAGAAGCTTCGGATGCTTGAAATGCTGACCGAACTGAACCAGCGGACAAAGTATAACAGCGTTCATATTTCGCTCAATTTTGATCCGTCTGAAAAGCTACCGGATGAATTATTGAAGAACATTGCAGAAGAGTATCTGGACAAGCTTGGCTTTGCCGGACAGCCTTATTTATTGTACCGTCATGAGGATGCTGGTCATCCGCACTTACATATTGTGACAACCAATATTAAACCGGATGGCAAGGCCATACACCTTCATAATCTGGCCAAACGAAAATCGGAACCGGCCCGTAAGGAAATTGAAATCAGGTATGGTTTAATTAAAGCGGAAGAGAGCAAATTACAGAGGGCTTACAAACTTAAACCGGTCTACGCCGCTCGGGTGCTTTATGGTAAATCAGAGACCAAAAGGGCTATCGGTAACGTATTGCAAACTGTATTGCCGCTGTACAAATATGCTTCGCTGGCTGAGTTAAATGCGGTGCTACGGCAATATAATATTGTCGCCGACAGGGGTGAAGAAAACTCGCGGATCTTCAGGCATAGCGGATTGGTATACCGGGTGCTCGATGAACAAGGCAATAAGGTAGGGGTGCCCATTAAGGCAAGCTTATTTTTTAAAGACACGACGCTGAAATTTTTAGAGGGGAAGTTTGAAGCAAACAAAATGGCCAAAGATGATCCGAAAGCAAAGCTGCGGTTAAAAAACGCGATCGACCTTTATTTCTTGGGGCGCAATAAAAGTGTTGAGGGTTTGGTGGAGGCTTTGAAAAAGCAGGGTGTGAACGTGGTTTTACGAAGAAATGATGAAGGTTTGATTTATGGTATTACCTATGTTGACCACCAGAGCAAATGTGTTTTTAATGGCAGCAATTTAGGAAAAGCTTACAGCGCCAATGCCATTAAGGAACGCTGTCCGAACATGGTGGCAGGTGAGGGGAAAAAGCAAAACGGTGAAGCGGAAAAGGCGGCGCGCGACGGTCACGGGAACGGGGTAAAAGAACGTGATTATCATGAAAATTTAAGTAGTCATGAACAGCATACCAGTTTAGGCATGCCTGGATTGGCGCAGGTACTGTTGGAAGCGGACGGAATGCAGCAAACCATGGATTGGGAATTCAAGCGCAAACGAAAGAAAAGAAAGCGCATGCGGTTGTCGACAGGTTAATCTTTTCAGGATTTTTTTAAAGTTTTTGTTGCCCATTTTCTCCGTGTGCAGAGGATGGTTAGCCAGTGCTATGCCCAAATTTTCAGGTTTGGTGCGGTTGATTTTGTGTAAGGGTTCAAGTGTGGATGATTAGGAAAAGTGCCGGTGTATATCGGGATTGGGAGGGGGATTTATGCAAACCGGGGAAAACGATCAGGCCATGCGCAAGATCCTGGATATGACCAGGCTGATCAGTATTGCAGTTTTACTGCTGCATTTTTATGAAGTATGTTACGGGGCTTTTGCTAGATGGCATCTGGTAGCACCGCTGACTGACCGGCTACTGGCCAATATTGTCCGCACGGGCCTGTTCAGCTGTTTTTTTAAACCTAAACTGATAGCACTGTCGTTTCTGGTCATAGCGCTGATCGGTGTGCGGGGGAAGAAAGATGAAAAGCAGACCGCAAAATCTGCTTTCCTATACTTACTTACCGGTCTCTTTTTTTTCCTGATCAGCTACTTTTTTTTATTATTCCCGCTGAAAATGGGAAGCGTCGCGATCCTGTACATGGGCGTGACCGGCCTGGGATATCTGCTGATGCTCTGTGGGGGCACGATGCTTTCCCGCGTGATCCGGGACAAGCTCACCGGCGATATTTTTAACCGGGATCAGGAGACCTTCCCCCAGGAGGAGCGCCTGCTGGAAAACGAATTCTCTGTGAACCTGCCGGTGAAATATGTATTGAAGGGTAAGGTCCGCCGAGGGTGGATCAATTTCATTAATCTTTTTCGGGCCTTGCTTGTGCTGGGCAGCCCGGGCTCGGGCAAGAGCTATTTCATTATAAGGCACGTGATCACCCAGCATATCCGTAAGGGTTTTGCCATGTTCGTTTACGATTTTAAAATGCCGGACCTTGCGGTCATCGCCTATAATACCTGGCTGAAATATAAAGACGGCTATAAAGTTGAACCAAAGTTTTTCTCTATCAATTTTGATGACCTTTCGCGCAGCAGCCGGTGTAATCCCTTGGATCCATCCGCCTTGCTGGATTTAACAGACGCGGTAGAATCGGCCCGAACGATCTTGCTGGGACTGAACCGGGAATGGATCAAAAAACAAGGGGATTTCTTCGTGGAATCGCCCATCAACTTTCTGACGGCGATCATCTGGTATCTGCGCAAATATAATAACGGGGAATTCTGCACACTGCCGCATGTCATTGAGCTGATGCAGGCCGACTATGACAGCCTGTTCACCCTCCTGAGTACACAAAAGGAGATCGATGTGCTGATCAACCCATTTATCAGCGCCTATAAGCGGGATGCGGTGGAGCAATTGGAGGGCCAGATCGCATCGGCTAAGATCACGATGGCGCGTATCGCTTCACCGCAATTATACTATGTGTTATCGGGCAATGAGTTTACGCTGGATATCAATGATCCCGAAGCGCCGAAGATTGTTTGTATGGGCAACAACCCGCAGAAAATACAGATCTACGGCGCTGTGCTTTCTTTGTTTACCAACCGGCTCCTAAAGATCATCAATCAAAAAAATAAGCTGAAATGCAGCCTCGTCTTTGATGAATTTCCAACGCTGACCACGGACATTATACCCACAATTTCAACCGGCAGGTCCAATTTAATTTCTACCTGTTTGGGCATCCAGGATGCCAGTCAGTTACGCAAAGACTATGGTCGGGAGCAGGCTGATGTGATCATGAATATTGTTGGTAATATGGCGGTCGGCCAGGTATCGGGGGATACGGCTAAATCAGTTTCAGAAAAGATTGGTCGGATTATGCAGGACAGGGAAAGCCTGTCGATCAACCGCAGTGATACTTCTATCAGCCGTTCGAAACAATTAGAAGCAGCTGTACCGGCATCGCGGATATCGGCTTTAAGTTCTGGTGAGTTTGTGGGGATGGTGGCAGATAACCCGGACTGCAAGATTGAGCTCAAGGCTTTTCATTGCGAAATTGTGAATGATCATGCGGCGCTTAAGAAAGAGATTGATGCTTACGTACCACTGCCTGAGGTGCGTAAGATCAATGGGGCAATTGTTGAGCGGAATTATTTGCAGATCAGGCAGGATATCCGGGATATTATCGACCTGGAGATGGAGCGTTTGCTGAGTGACCCGGCGTTAACGCACCTGATCATAAAAAAATAAAACCTGAATCCTATAGTTTTGGCCCGGGCAACCCGGTAGATCGATAACCACGAAATGTTTGATTCGAAAATTGCCAGTCAATGCTTTGCTAAATTTGTCTTAATGTCTTGCAAACGCACATTAAACTATTTTGGGGAATTGGTAAACAAAGACTGGCAAAATAATCCGCAGTTTATTCAGGCAAATGCTCTAATGCATGACGCTGATGATCGATCCCAGATCTTAATTGGAAAGGATCCCGATCCATCGTACCTTAGCCTGATGGAACAAGTGCTCAACTGCCTGGTAATCGACGATGATCCTGATGTTAATGCTTATGTATGCGAAATGGTAGATCAGATGCCTTTTTTGCATTTGGCGGGATCCTACGACAATGCTCTGGAGGCTTTGAGCAGGCTGGAATCAGGCGATATCGGTTTATTGGTGCTGGATATCAATTTGCCGGGGATAGACGGGGTTACATTTGCCGGGAGCCTGAAAGATTTGCCGCGGGAGCGTATACCCCGCGTGATCCTCATCAGCGGCTCCCGTGAGTATGCTGTTGATGGTTATAAAGTAGATGCCGTAGATTACCTGGTCAAACCATTTTCCTATGAAGACTTTTATCGGGCAGTGGTCAAGGTTCGGACGTTGATAAACGTGTCTAAAGCCCCGCAATCGGGTGAGTATTTGTTTTTAAAGGTGGAACATGACCTGATCCGGGTAAACATCCCTGACATCTGTTATATTGAAAGCTTCAAAGACTATGTTAAAGTAATTACCGGTGAACAAACGATAGTTGCCTTATCTACGCTCAAAGCCATGGAAGAACGTCTTGCCGGAAAGCGTTTCATGCGCGTGCACCGTTCCTTTATTGTCAACCTTGATAAGATCGAACATATTCAGCACTTAACCATCAGGTTTGGGAAAACCGTTATCCCGGTCACTGAGCAATACCGCGAGGCATTCAAGGCCGAATTTCGCGAATGGCTTTAACGGATGACAGCCTGTTTTCGTCGGCCGGCAATTCGTTTTGGTCGAAGCTGCTTGCCAACTGATAACCAATGGCGTTCATTTGAGTATAATTTAAAAGAACGACCATGAAAAAAATAATAATAATTGTCCTGATGCTTGGTTTAGGAACCTTTGCCCGGGCCGCTGAAAAAAATGACTCCACCAAACGCGATACAGTTAAGATCAACAACCAGTTGCGCAAATTAAATGAAAAGCTGAACGATCTGCAGGCGGAACTGACCAAAGTTCAAAACCGTTTACCGGACGAACAGGCGGCTGCCGAAGAAGCATCCAAAACTTCCAGTAAAGCACAGGAAAAAAGCCGCAGTGAAGCTTCCTCAGCTGTAGGTGGCGATACCGGCGACGCCCGTAAAGCTGCAAAAGCAGCAAAAAAGGCGGCCAATGAAACGGGCGATGCAGAAGATGCTGATAATAAAGTAAAAAAAGATCAGAAAAAGATCAAAGATCTTAATAAAGATATCGAGAAGACCAAAGAAAAGATCGTAAAGCTGCAACAAGATCAGGTCTAAAACTTTATGAAGGATGTAACTGTTCAATGTCAATCAGCACATGAAAACAAAGACAGGCAATTTTTCGGGGATCATTAACCGTGTTTTTATTATTTTCCTGTTGTTCACCTTCTTGGTGACAACAGGATCATTTGTTTTAAGGCGCTCTATAACGCATAAACTCGACAAATTAAGTGCACAATTAAAAATACCTTCCTACCGGCAGGGGATCACTGCGCTTTTGGTAGATCTGGACGTGGCGGAGAACAACTTCCAGAAAGCTGCTGCAGACGGAAGCCCGGCCGATCTGGCCATTTATCAGCGGCGATTGGATACGATCTTTCGCGGAATGAATTTGATCATCGATCATTACCGTCAGGGGGGAGACAGCTCCTTTCCGGAAAGCCGCAGACAACTGGAACAAAAGCTGCAGCAAAAACTTGACTTGTCACGACAGTTGTTCGGCCTCCGGAAAAATTTTGATTCGTTACTTAGGGTCACCACTTTTGATCGGATCCATAACCGGGGAGATCTCCAACATGCGTCATATGTGCAGGTTAGCAGTGATACGATTGTAACCACGAAAAAGGAAACGACCAAAAATAATTTGCTCCGCAGGTTAAAAGATGCGTTTCATACCACGCAATCGGTGAAGGTACTTACGGTACGCCAACGGCAGCAAGAAAAGGCCGGTCTTTCCAACGCATCGGCAAAACGATTGCTGGCTGAACTTGGCTCGCAGTATGGGCGGATGGCGTTATCCGGACAGGCCCTGGTAACGGCTAACCTTAACTTGTTGAATGAACTGCGACAATTAACACGGCAGTTACAGGATATCGACCAAATTGCTTATGAACAAAGCCGGGAAGCGACTTTGAGAGCTTATGCTTCCGCAACACGCGACCTGAATACATTTACCGGCATCTCGCTGGTGGCGGTTTTGATCTTTATCGTTCTACTGGTGATCTATGTTCGCCGCGCCGGTTGGGCCGAAAGGCGTATCCGGGTGGAAAATGGTCGCGCTGTACGGCTGGCCGGTCAAAAATCGGAGATCCTGGCCATTATGAGCCACGAGATCCGTAATAAATTAATGGCGATCAACGGTGCGGTGTTTACAATGAAAAAAACAGCATTGTCAGCGCAACAGGAAAAGAAACTGGGAGCAATTACGCTGGCTTCCGGCTTGGTATTAGAGACGATAAATAATGTGTTGGATGCCAGTAAGCTGGAGCAGGGGTATGCAGAAACACGGCAAAGCGGGCCTTTTAAACCGGGAGAAGCTATCGCCGAATCAATCGAAGCAATGCGTTTTATGGCTGAAAATAAAGGCCTTCAATTGGAATTATCATGGAATGAGCAGGCTGATATCACAATTGCAGGCGATAGTTTTCGTCTTAAACAGGTCTTATTGAACTTATTAAGCAATGCCATTAAGTACACTGATCAGGGAGGCATCTCTGTGATGGCTGAACTTGAAGGACATGGTTCCGGTTACCAGCTGAACGTAACAGTCAGCGATACCGGCTCGGGTATTCCGGCAAACAGGCAGGCGCAGTTATTTACGCCGTATTACCAGGCCGGCGGCCAAAAGCCCGGCACCGGCCTGGGTTTATATCTGTGTCGCGAACTGGTCCAGGGTCAGGGCGGTGAAATATCCCTCGAAAGTGAACTGAACAAAGGAACAGTTATATCCTTTTGGATCCCTTATGAAAGATCAGAAAATGCCCCGGTTACGGATTAGCCGGAATAAATTGTTGTTGACCGACTTGACCTCAAATAACGATTCATGTTGCGACTATTTTTTTTCTGACCGTTAGCATTTTTGCCAGCCGGTTTTGCTTAGGTTCCTCATCGCCCAGAATGATGCCCCACGCTTTGAGGCTTTCAACCCGGTCGAAAATTATTTTAAAAACTGCTGTAACAGATATGGATAAGAACATACCAGGGATACCCCCAGACCAATTTACCAATAATTGCTCCCAATTCGGTAATCAGCGCACTGATCCTTACCTTGGAACCCACAACTAATGGCAATAATACATTACTGTCAATAAGATGTGTGACAACCAGGGTAATTATGATATAAATAACGGCTATTTGTTCGGGTGACGTAGCGAAGGTCACCGCGGCGCTTAAGACCAGTGCTGTGAATCCCGATATAAGGTATAAAGTTGAACAAGCCGGTGATAAGGCCCAGCAAGATCGCATATTTACACCCCAGCATAATAGAGGTTACAATAGATGTCCCTCTGCATCATTAGCACTCAGCCTTACATCCAGAGGTGAATATTGTTTTGTAACCAGATCCATCTTCAACTACAATAATTTCTTAGACATGCAGCGAAAGAATAGTTATGCCAAGCGCCACAGTCATGACCACACTCCCTAATTTTAAAAATGTCCAGGCGCTAACTTCCAGGCCTTCTCTTCTCAAAGCGACCAGCCATAAAATTGTTGCAAGTGAACCCGTTATGGATAGGTTCGGCCCAAGATCAACACCAATTAAAACAGCACTCTTAACAATTTCAGGCGTATGACCACTTTGTAAAACATTTCCTGCAATTAAACCGGCGGGTAAGTTATTCATTAAATTACAGGCGACTGCGATTACCGAACCACTTGCCCATACTGCTGCTGTTTGGGATCGGGCGACTGCGTGATCAAGAAGCAGGGTTAACTGTTGGGTCAGGCCGGTTTTATTCAAAGCCTCAACGAGCACAAATAGTCCAGCCACCAATGGTAGTATCGCCCAGGATATGCCTTTAATGATAGTAACCGGACTTTTTTTTGCCCTGGATAATACAATAATCGTTGTGACAATGCCGGTGATCGCTGTTGGTAAACCGAGTTGAATGTTAAAAGCTGAGGACGCTAATAAAATAACGGCTGTACCGCAGATGCCGTACAAAGCAGTCTTGCCGCCTGGAGACAGTTCGGACAGGTCGATGCCCGTTATGATTTTTTCTTTAAAGCAGCTGCGTTGCGTAAAGCGAAGCATAAAATAAGTGGCCGTTATTGAACAAACAGATGGTATCAGATATTGCCCGAGCCAATGCAGCAATGGCGGCATGTGCTTGCCGTAAATCACCAGGTTCGCCGGATTGGATATGGGCAATACAAAAGATGCTGCGTTGGCAATAAAAGCACAGATCAACAAATAAGGCAAAGGATTTTTCACTTTAGCCGCTTTAACCGCTGCCGCAACCGCAGGAGTTAACACAACGGCGGTGGCATCATTTGAAAGGAATGTCGTTATTAGCACTCCTACCAGGTAAATCAATAAGAATAATCTCCCTGATGATCCTTTAGCCCTTATCGTAGCATGAGCAGCCAGCCAGTCGAAAAGTTTCTCTTCCCGGGCTGTTTCGGCCAGTAGCATCATACCCGTCAAAAACAGGTAGACATCCTGCCCTTTCCCTATCCCTGTCAGCGCTTCTGATGGCCTGATTAGCTGGAATATTAATAGTAGCAAAGCCCCGCTTACCGCATAGACAGCTTCAGTGACCTTGAAAGGCCGGATGATCACACCTGCGATGGCCAGAAAAGAGATGATCCAGATAAAGATGTGATTCATGATGGCTTTCCGTTACGATTTGGTCCGAGCTGGGTAGCGAAGAGGCCGTTTTCCGGCCAGGCACCTATGGTATCCGCATCGCTGCCATCCCGCTTGTATTCCCGCTCTTTATAATTGTTGGTCGCAGGTTGTATCGTCCAGATACCCGGCCGGCCCGTGATGTCGGTTGCTTTAACGGTCAACTCGTTTGATGGCTGTTCCTGTGTATGCACAGTTGCTTTCCACAGGTTATCTGTTTCTGAAAAGCCCATTTCCTGCCAGTCGGAAATACCAGTCCTGCATTCAACTTTTAAAGTTTTCCCTGAACCCAAAATAACCGCCGAAACTTCATAATCACCTTCGATGACCTGATTATCCCGGTTCAGTAAACGGTGATCAGCCGGCCAGGTAACCATGGCCAGGGGGAACGGGTCGGCCAGCTGTTTAAATCGCCAGCTGATAACGCCGTCATGAACGGCAGTGAGCGAATAACCTACCGGCCCTTCCTCAATTTGCCCGGTTGAGCGGGTTGCCGTAAATATGGTTTGCCCGTTGTTGGTGATTTCGTTATAATGGGTATGTCCCATATCAACCAATAAAACATCATGTTTTTCTAAGAGAAGATTAAGCAATTGCTGCTCTGCCGGCTCCTTCAGGTCAGCCGGAAAGGTGTGCATAAACAAAAGTATTGTTTCTCCCGCATTGCTGGCTGCAACCAGTTCGTTCTGCAGCCAGTGAAATTGCCTGTGACCTATCCGGAAGTCAGGACCACCGTTGCCGGGTCCACAAACATCAATAAATAAACACCGGTTATCCTTATGTAATACAGATAGCGGCAGTTGCCTGGTTAATGGCATTTGGTACATATTGTCCAGGTTTCCCTGTTCCATGTCATGGTCTCCTGCCAGGATATAAACCGGTATACTCAACATTTTTAATGCCGCGGTTACTAATTCATATTGTTCAGCTAAACCGTTATCGGCATTATCGCCGGGTAATACAACAAAGTCAAGCTGTTCACTGAGCTCTGTTTCTATTTGAGCTACGATCGACAGCAGGTCAATATAATTCTGTTCTTTGGCTTTCGTGGTATGGAGGTCGCCAATATGAGCGAAAATCAGGGGAGATGAGTTCATGTACTTATTTTTTTGAGATATATTCCTGTCCGTCTGCTAATAATTTTTGGATATGAAATACATCGTCCTGGTTTTGATTAACGAAACCCCCATCCGTTCTTTTAACTGCGGTAATCTCTAATGTAGATCCCGGTGTTATAATTTCGACCAGCGCCTGATCTTCTTTATGAATATGAACTAATTGCTTACCACTTTTAATCCCGGTTAGGTCACCCTTTTTTCCTTTCAATAACTCAAAACTGGAGAAGGTTAACGATTCCGCCAACGGCCCACCATTTATTTTTTGAGGTTTAATTTCTTCAATTATTAAATCCCCGCCAGGGGTCCCGGTAATAGCCAGTAATTTCAGTTTGGGTTTTTTGTCTCCCTTCGGATCATGTTTAGGCTTTTCCTCCTCATAAACAACTTTAACAAAACTGCCTGGACGAACCTTTTCCATTATAGTTTTCGCCGCGTGCGGCGGAAAATTAAATTTCAGGGCTTTGTCTTCAATTACCAGTTCTATGGCTGAAATATCTTCATGTTTGTTAGCGAGGTAATTTCCGACGATCCCGCTGATTTCGGTTTGTTTTTTATGTAATGTTTCCATGTTTAATTAATTATGATGTTAACCTAATTAGATAAAGCTTGTTCTTTGACGGTTACAGTATGAAGAAAAATTAATACTGGTTAGCAGGCATCTTTTATGGTTTCTGCAAATACAACCCACAATAAAATCGAACCCATGGCAAATCCGCCAAGGATCATAAAAGTGGTATTATAACCTAAGCTCTGCGCTATCCAGCCGCCAATGGCGGGGCTGAGGGAAGCTCCAAGTCCTTGTACCGTCATAACCGCGCCCTGGCCTATATTTACCCGTCCTGTTCCGTTCAGGATATGAGCTACCAAACCGGGTACAGCGACACTTTGCAGTCCCGCACCTATACCATCCAGTATCTGAACGGGATAGATACCGGTATGGCTGGCCATATGTGCTGCGATAAAGCCCCGAACAGGTAATGATAGGAAAGAAATTAACAATACGAGCCAGTACCCGCTTTTATCGGCCATGCGCATGGCCAGCAAAGAAGTCCCAATCATCACCAGTTGAGCAATTATAATGGTCATCGACACAAATACGGATGCATTTTCATGACTTTTGGTGGCTGCAGCCAGCCCGTATAACGGCAGCATCGCGCCGTTTCCCAGGTGAAAGAACGCCAGTGCGCCGGCCAGCACCAGTAAAGATTTACATTGAAACAGTACTTTAAAACCACTCGCCTTATCGTCTTGGCCACCTTCTTTCATACCTCGGGCTGCGTTATCGTCGATAGCATCCGCCGGGATCATCAATACGGAGATGATGGACAATACCCCAAAAAAGGCAGCTAATAAAAATATGGCAGGCATGCCATATTTATACCCGAGATAACCTGACAGGGCAGATCCTGCGACATTACCCGCGTGATTAAAAGCTTGGTTGTGTCCATTCTGTCGGTTAAACCCTTTTTGCTTAACTATCCCCAGGGTAATTCCAATTATGGCGGGCCCTATAGCCGAACCGGCTATGGCCGTTGCCACTTGGGAAATGCTGACGAGCCAAAACTCCTGGGTGAACAGAATAATGCAGGAAGCCAGTATCGTAAATACTGCGGAGATCACTACGTAAAAACGTTTTCGTTTGGTGGCATCGATCAGTGCGCCAGCGGGAATGGTCATGATCATCCCGGCTACCCCGCCTATGGTCATGACCGACCCTATCAAGCCGCTTTTCCAGCCGTGCGCCAGCAGGAATATGCCGAGGAAGGGCCCGATCCCTGCCTGCAGATCGGCCATAAAGAAATTAAGGGATTGGAGCGGCCAGATGATCTTTTTGTCTGCCGTTGTGGATTTTAGTTGTTTGCTCATACGGATTTGTCAACAAGACGAGCTGATTTATTGTTTAAGCATTGAAATGGATTGATAGATAATAAGTAATTGATTTTGAGTTTTTTAAACACAAATTGGGCGATATTAATTTTTCTTCATATTGACGTGGAAGCTTAGCTCAGAGGGGAACGTTAAAGTGAAGCGCAACTATGCTATCGGAAGGCTGATCGTTGCTACGAAAAGAAAGTTGCTGCTTTGGATGCTGAAACTACCGCCATGGAGACGCGTAATCTGATCCACCAGCCAAAGTCCCATACCTGCACCATTGGCATCGAGGGCTTCCCGGTGAAAGGCGTTTTGCAGGTTTTCTGTTGGAATGCTTTGCTGCAACATCGCATTTTGGACCGATATCGCAATATGACCCTTCAGTTCAGATCCTTGAACGGTACAGGTGACTTCGGTATGTGGAGCCGCATATTTAATGGCATTTTCAATAAGATTCATCAATAAGATGTTCAACTTATCTTCATCGCCACAAATAATAAATGTTTCTGCCTTTTTATCAAAATCGATGTTTTTTGTGAGTCCCTTTTGCTGCAGTAAGGGCTGTACCCGGTGAAACAGTTTAAGCGTCAGCGATGATAGATCGACAGGTTGTTTATATAAAGCTATCCCATTGCTTTTCAATTGACTGATCAATAAAAATTCCTGCACCACCTGCTGAAGCCTGTTAATCTCCGACAGCTGGCTTTGCATCAGGTTTGAAAGCGACGTATCGAGGTCAGGTTTTAAAAGCTGAACTTCAATCTCAGCACGCATAATGGCCAGCGGGGTTTTCAATTCGTGCGAGGCTGATGCAAAAAAATTCTGTTGCTGCTGTAAGGATAAATCGATCCTTACCAGCATCGTATTGATAGTTACTGTTAACTCCTGCAATTCATCATTCGTCTTCCTGACCGGAATGACATCCCTGAGCTTATTGGTATTGATCACCTTCGCCGCGTTGATGATCCGCTGCACGGGTTGTAACAGGTAGAAGGATAAAATATAGGCGATCAAACCTGCCAGCAGCACACTGATCAGGCTGCAGGCAAACAGCAATAAAAGCAGGTAATGCAAGTTGCCGTTTAAATGGTAGCCGCTGCGGACCAGCATCAGCTCGGCCGGGTTATCCTCATTGTTGCTGATCACATAAGCCACCCGCATACCTAAGGTATCGCTCACACCGGTTTTAGATGGTGTATTGATATTGCTGATTACGCCTGGCGACTGAAAAACGGTTATTGGTTTTCCTCCGAAATGATAAAGCACCCGGATCGAGGTATTGTTATCCGGCAAAGGAATGATAACCGGTGATATTTCTGTTTTATCCAGCAGCGTCTGTGCCCTTGCCAGCAGGAAGGCATTATTGTCCGAGATCATCAGCGTCCTGATTTGCCGGTAGCAATACAGGTTAAAAGAAAAACTTAGCAAAATAAAGATCAGGCTGAATGCGATCGTTATTTTTAATTTAATGCCGAATTGCCGTTTTCCTGTCATCCGTTTAGCCTTTTTGAACTTCCCCTTTCAGGATATAGCCCCTGCCGATGACCGTTTGTATGAGTTCTGTTTCATAACCCCTGTCCATTTTTTTTCGGAGCTGATAGAGGTGAACTTCCACCACATTGCTTCCTGGGTCAAAATTCATATCCCAGACCTTTTCCAGGATCTGCGATTTGGTGACCACTTTATTAGGATTAGAGAGCAGGAATTCCAGTAAGGAAAACTCACGATTGCTCAGGATAACCTGCTTCCCCGCCCTGCAAACTTCCCTGCTGAGCAGATCCACCTTCAGGTCCGATACCTGAAGTTTTAGCCCTCCCTGTGCTAACGAACGCCTTTGCACCGAACGTACCCTTGCCAATAATTCTTCCAGGTCGAACGGTTTTTTCAGGTAATCAATAGCTCCGAGATCAAGGCCGCTGATCACGTGTTCGGTATCATTTAAGGCGCTAAGGATGATTACAGGCGTTTGGTTATGGAAACTGCGCAGGTTTTTTAATACTTCGAAGCCGTTCATGGCCGGCAGCATCAGGTCAAGTAAAATGAGGTCGTAACTTCCTGCCATCGCTGTTTCAAGTCCCTTGCTTCCGTCGGCTGCATGATCGATGACATGACCGGCGTGCTTCAATCCATCGGTTATAAATCCGGCGAGTTTAAGTTCGTCTTCTATCAATAATATTTTCATCTTACCAGGAATGTTTTGTTATTGATCGTGATGCTTAAAACGATGTATACTTTGTCATGATTGACATTGATAAAACCCTGGTCATCAGGCCGTCTGACAGCAACCAGATCGAAATGGTTGTTTTCTTTAATTAATGGCGCTATGTCATCCACCAGTCCCGGTTTGAAATGAAATAAAAGGTCGTTTTTGTGCAACGCCACGATTCCACCATATTGGTCGGTTATCAAAACAGGTTTGTCCAGTGTGAAATTCTGAGTCTGGTGGTTGGGCACGTCCGGTGGCGGTGGCAGATCTTTAAGGATCTGTTTTATACCGGATCTTTTATTTTCAATAGCCATCAATTGATAGCCGACAACTTCATCGTTCGGGTGTAAACTATACGTAAGCGTAACCGTTTGTCCCAAAGTACCGATCCTGGTTACAGCTTCGGCCGTATGCGGGCGAAAATCAATTGTCACCGTTCCGGAGGTCTTGGTTTTCAATTCCAAAGCGTTCACATCTAAGTGCGGGTTGTTTTTGTAAGCAGTAACGATGCCTGTGATCATCCGCTCTTTTTGCGGTTTTTCGGGTCCGGGGCTATCTTCATGCAGGGGCGGCCTGGGCAGTAAGGGAACCGGCGGTTTTATCAGTAGCCAGATAATAATAAATAACAATAAGATAATTACAATCAGCAAGGGGCGGTTATTCCTCCCATGAGATGTTTTGTCCCTTAAATTGTCGTCCTTTTCCGAATCCATTACTGCCTGAAATCTTTAAAATATTAAACTGTTAACACCAAAACAGCCAAGTAGTTCAGGAACGGATAATAATTCGTAAAATAGTTCGGGGAGATGTTATCTCCCCGGATTATTTCAGCGTAACAAATACGTCTGGCCATTTACTTCAATGGTTTGCGGATGAACGATCGTTGGCGCTCCGGCTGCCATTGCGACACCTGAGAGTGGTGTATCTTTAAAGCCGGTCACTTTAACTTTATCACCTGTTTTTAACATCGGCCGTAATTGCTCCACAGCTGGCGGCGGCAGGTCTACCTGCACCTTACTATCCAGATTAATCCCCCTGATCGCGCCGCCCTGATCACGCTTAAACTCGCTGATGCTTCCGCTAAATATACCCGCTTCCGCTGTCGCAGGTACAATCGGCGCCGCCGGTGGTGTATCAACAATTTGGTTAGCCCCTGCGGTTAGGCTTACCATCTGGAATGCAATTGTGCCATCTGGGCCATTGTCCGTAAATCCCTTGACTGTTACTGTTTCACCTTGGCCCGCTGCGCTCATTAACCTTTTGCCTAATTGTTCGGGAAACCTGACTGTGATTACCTGGCTGCCGTTTTGAAGGGTAAAACTATTATATGTATACCTGTCATTGGTTTGATAGGCTACCACTTTGCCATTGAGTGTTGTCAGCGTTTTTAATACCAGACTGCGTTCGGGACCTCTTTGGTGTCTGCCGGGAGGTGGGGGCGGCATTTCACCAGGGCCTCCTGCTGGTGGCACCGGTGGATTATTTAACGGACGGACCTGTGCCATTGTCAATCCGCTCATTACTGCGAAACAGGCGGTAATGGCTATTTTTTTAATTTGACTTTTCATTTTTTCCTTGCTTAATTTTGAATTATTTTACGATTCAAAACTACCAGGCCGGACTGAAGAGGCTATGAAAAGCGGATTAATTTTTATTCATATTCCAAAGTGAATTATAAATTTTGATACGCTCGTAAAAATACCCTGCAAGCCTGATAGTCGAAGAGTTAAGGCACAGGCGATATCGCCATGTTATTTAATTCAGGTTTTCTTATCAGAAAAAAATTTGAAAAGCATATTTTCCAATACGTTGTCAAGCCGGGAATTACTTATATCCATTGAAACTGCGGTCATTATTGGATAACCCAACAGATGCCCGCAGATCTTGCGGAATGACATTGTTTTCTGCGAGCGGCGATTATCTATAGGCTGATTTAAGGCTTACGAGTGCTTATAGGTCCGGTTGAAGGAGGAGATGAGCGTAATACTGGGTAGCAATAGCGGCCCGTGGGCAATGGGTTGCCAGGCTTTCGGTTGTGCGTTGCCCGCCTAGTTCACATTCACAAATAATGGAGCATAACATGAGCGCTCCACCAGGTCACTATTGCGTTTCATACCGGTCATCCAGGCGGCATCTCCGAGCGTTGCATTAAGGTTGGTTGTAGGTGCTCCTTCACGAGCGGCCCATTCGCCCACAAATATTTTAGGACTGGTTGCACGGTTATAGCTATCGTATTTCGCAGCATCCTCTTCCATTTCCGAGGCCGATTGATAATAATGTTCATCAACATTTCGGGTTTAACACTTACCACCCGGTCGGGCTTGTAGTCTTCAATAGTTGAGATACAGCGTAATTGTGGATACCTGGCTTTAATAGCTGCCTGAAACTGTTTGAAACGACGTCGTAGGTATGTAAGCTGTCAAACCAATCTTCGTTACCTATGCTACATCCGTAAGTTTAAAAGGAGCGGGGTGGCCATCTGCAGCTCGTTTTGCGCCCCAGTAAGTTTTAGTATCGCACATGCACCTGGCCCCAAAGTGATGAATATCAATGTATCTACCTTACAATCCAGAATGAAAAAGCTCGGCATTGCAAAAACAAAATATTCCTGAATCTTTTCAATCAGACAGTTCGAAAGCCCATCGCCAGTAGCAATTTCATGTACTGGGGTTTAGGCTTTATTATTCTCCTATTGTTCAATTAACATAATAAAAAACTGACCATTATTTTTTGCAGGCTCTTTTTCGATTTTAACCTCGGTTAAACTTATTGCGGCGGCATCGCCCGATGTTTGTCATGTCCTAAATGATTAGGCATTAAGCAACATGAAAACAGCAATAATAATGATGGTATTGAGCATATTAGGTTTTACTGCTCAGGCCCAAAAAGCAACACATACAAATTCTAAAACCATTATCCTGGTTCACGGCGCCTGGTCAGATGCGTCCTCATGGAATGCGGTAACGCCTTTGTTAAAAGCCCGGGGCGAAGAGGTGATCACCGTCAACCTTGCCGGCCATGGAAAAGACACCACCTCATTTGCAGATATCACCTTTCAAAGTTATGTTGACCAAGTAAAAGCAGCCATCGGCACCCGCACTAATGTAGTTTTGGTAGGCCACAGTTTTGCCGGAATGGTGATCAGCCAGGTTGCTGAAGAAGAACCAGCGCAAATTAAAGAACTGATTTTTCTCGCAGCTGCGTTACCGCACGATGGTGATAGTCTTTTATCACTGGCCCAACAAGATCCTGCATCTCACATCGGCAAATCCCTTACTATCGATAAGGAGCGTGGCGCAGCCATCATCGCCAAAGATGCAGCCGCCGATATTTTTGCAGCCGATGCGCCTCAGCGGGTTCAGGATTATATCGCCGCTAATATCAAACCAGAACCGCTGGTTCCGCTTGCCACACCGGTACACCTTACTGAAAATAATTTCGGCAGCGTTAAAAAAGTGTATATCCATACCGTTAATGACCATGCCATCAGCTATCCTGCACAACAATACATGTTTAAAGCAAGCAAAGTGGCTAAAGTATACACCCTGCAAAGCAGCCATACCCCATTTACTTCTATGCCTGATAAACTGGCTGCGATCCTGATTGCCGAAAGCAAATAATACCGATAAGCATTAACAATAATTTTTAACTTATAAATCAGAAAATCATGAAACGTATTGCAAAAGCACATTGGAACGGTACCTTACAAGAAGGACAAGGAGAAATCAGCACACAAAGCAACGTGCTTAACGAAACACAATATTCATTTAAAACCCGCTTTGCTGATGGCATCGGCACCAATCCCGAAGAGTTGATCGCCGCAGCACATGCAGGTTGTTTTTCGATGGCCCTTAGTGCAACATTAGCACATCACAACGTTTCTGCCGGTGATATCTTTACTACGGCAACACTTGACCTTGATATGCAAGCGTTGAGCATTACAAGCATACATTTAGATTTGCGGGCCAGCGTTATCGAAGGTGTAGAAGAATCAACGTTTAGCGAAATTGCTGAAGGCGCAAAGGCACATTGCATCATATCAAAAGCATTGAATGTACCAATTACATTGAGCGTTGTTTATGTTTAACCCAATCGTAAGCATTAGATAACTTAATGCCCGAAACTCACTGGATTATTTCCGGTGAGTTTTTTTTTGCGCCCGATATAGGTGTAAGTCCCGAACGAGCCTTGATAGGGTGAAGCGATAATCAAAGACAAGGGGGCCTTTGAAGGGGCAATCTGGGGTACATCGAAACAACTAAGATGCGCTTATCTCAAGTGCTTGATTTATGTTAGATATTGTCAATTCGGGTTGGCCGGTCAACCGTTGTTTCTGCTTGAAAATCGCTCGCCGGGTGTAGTAAAGTTTCCATGTTGTGAGATTTTTTTTATGTTTTTATTCAGTTGGCATGCTCGCAACATTTACGTTTCTTGATAAATCTCTTTTTCTGACGGCGGTAACCTTACTGATGGTGTGCTAATTTTTAACTGTATTTATTTATCTGTTTTTAAGAGACTTAGTTTTGTTAGTCGTCGTAAATCTTCGATGAATTTTTTCGACCTGACTCCTGCTAAGAGTACAAACCCTCTCTATATTACGTAGAGAGGGTTTTGTGTTTTAGAGGATTTTGAGATACGTATTATAAGCATAGAGATGCATCTTTTATTTGATAAATCACGGCTATTTTGAATTTCTTCATCACGATTCGGTTCTATAATCGCCATCTCGATAATTATTATCGCTATTACCATCAGAAGCGGTTTTTCTTCCTTAGATACAGCGTTTTTTAATCTTTCGATCAGCCATTCTTTTTACTCGTCTTTTTTTTCATACCAATGTTTCAAATTAGCAATCTGACATGCCCCTGAGGTATAGTCTGCTGGTAATGGGGGAGCTGAGAATGGTTTATTTGGTTCTGACTTTATTGGCAATGGTAAAGAATGGCAGGTCTACAGCCAGGAAAAAGTTCCACCGAATCGAGGGGTTGTTGACAGTGATGGTACCGGTATTGTCTATCTTGGATAACCCGGGACCGTACTGCATGCCGAAGCCTAATGACAATGGCAGGTTAGCACCGAAGCCATAGACTGCGTGCAGTCCGGGTGAAAAGATTTGCCCCAGGTTAATTGAATAGTTTTTGGTGGAATTGGTGGTCTTGGCTGGGTCGGTACTGGTAGCTACCGATGGGTCTTTCTGAAGTTTATAGTCGATGATAGCGCCCAGGTCGAAGACTGAGCCGAACACACTCATAGAGCCGTAATTACCCCAACTGAGAAAACCAGGGGTATAGGATAGTCCGATGGGACCGTAAACGCCAAACTTGTCCGACCAGGCCCGTAGCGCTGTGGGGTTGCCGTTATAGATACTGTAATAAGCCCCGAGGTAGCTTTGCACGGATAGGTTGTTCCGGGTGTTTTTCTTGATCGAGGAACTGCCTACGGGCAGGATGGCATTGTCGAGGGCGGCTTTGATATCATCTTCGCTGTCGGCATCAACTACATTGCCAATAAAAATCACGTAAGGTCGAATCTTGTCAACATACGAAAATAGCTGATCGGACGCTTTCTTATAATCCAATGCCCCCGTAATAGTTGATTTGGTGAAGCTGCCGCTACGGTCTTTGGTCAGGATTTGTACGTTGTCGATGATGTCGATGGCATCAGTGACAGCAGCGGTATATTTTTTGGTGTAGATGTCTTTATACAGGTTGTTGGACTTGCGGACGATGGTCAGGTACTCGTCGGCTTGGAGAGATTGATCGAAGACCTTTACAACACTGAAGGTGTAATCGGCTGCGTCGATCGCCACATTAATATAGTTGAAATAATCGTCAGGGGCCAGTTTTGTACCGGCGGCCCTTTTGGCAGCAATATCGTCACGGGATTTCTGCACTTTTTCTGTTAACGCAATAAACTGGGATAGTTTGTTTTCCAATAAAAGCAGGCTGTTGGCTTTGTTGTCCATCCAGCTGCACAGCGTCTCGGTTTGACCGCCGATATGGTAGGTCAGATTTTTGAGCTGCACCTCGCTGTACAGCAGCCCGAAATAAAGTTTGGTGGTTATATCATCGGCGAACATCGTTTTGAGTTCAGTTGGGGTGACCCAGCTCCTGGATGGGGTAGTGCTGCTAAGGCTTTCGGAAAATATTTTAGCGAAGTGCACGGTAGCGACCAGGTTTTTGAAGCCATCACTGGCATTGGTGTAAAAGGGCTTTCCTTCGATATCGCTGATGGCCTGATCGATGTCGACGATGACTTTATCCGGGGATGCTCCGTCCTCAATCTCGTGCATGAGTTTAACACAGGCAATGGCGGCGGGTACTTCCGGGAAGTTCTCCATCAGGGTCTGGTATTTGGGCAGTTCCAGCACGGCTTCCAGATTATACGTAACCTGTTGCAGATCGTCAAAAAAGCCGTCCCTGAGTTTGGGCAGCATCTGCGGATAGGTAAAACTCAACAGGTTCCGCAGGTTATCTGATGTTTTTGGAAACATAAGCTGGAACTCGGGATATTTGTCTGATAGTTTTTTGAAGCGGTTAAAAAAGGCGACGGTGAGTTCCTGCTTGGCGCGGTCGATCATTAGATCAGCGATGGCGTTGGCGAATTTTGTGACGTCGACATTACCAAGGGCGGTGATCCCTTTGCTGAACCCCGCGGGAAGGTTTCCTCCGCCCATAGCGCCCGGGTCTTCGAACAAACCTTTGAAGAAAGGATTTTTATCGAGCAGTGTTTTATTGATCGGGGTTCCTTTTTTATAGTAAATATCATTTGCTAAAAGATCCTGTATCTCCTTTGTGATGGTGATTGTTTTGGCATCCGTATCGTAAAATTTTTTCAGGTAGGCGGCGCGGTAATAGTCCGAGCTGCTTGTAGGATCTGCACTGTACGCAGCGGTGCCGGTCAGCATAAGAAAAAGAGGTAAGAGAAGGTAAAGGTTTCGTTTCATATGGTTGGGGTTTAAGTGTTAATTAGTATTTCAAAAAAATTGGCCGGATCGATTACTTTTTTTCCCTGGAAGCCATTTAGGTCGCTTCCGCTGTTATATAGCGCAGACAGAAGTTTGGCGGCATCCCAATTGCCGGTCTTTTTTTTGCAGGCCGAGACCCCCAGAGCTGCTATTGCGGCGATGATCGGTGTAGAAAAGCTGGTGCCGCTTTGAGCTGCAGGTGTGGAAGCTGTACCGTAAGACTCGATATCGGTGCCGCGGCTATGTATGATCGTGTGTTCGCTACGCACGGTAATATCGCTGAGTTGTCCGTTTGCATCGGTGGCGCCAACGGATACAAAATTGCTAAAAGAGGCAGGATAAAGATCCTGGCTGATCACGCCGCCCGCGAAATTGTTGCCTGAAGCCGCAAACATCAGGACATTTTTATCAACTAATAGTTGATTCAGCTGGCTTTGGAAGTTTGTCTTGTCCGTATCGTTCAGGGGGGATCCGTAACTAACGGAAATAATATCGGCCCCTTTGCCGATAGCCCATTTGATACCGGAAATAATACTATTAAAATTCCGCAGTTCGCCACCGGAACTGATCTTGCCGCACAGCAGTCTGCACTGTGGGGCTACGCCGATATACCAGTGCAGGGTATTACGGGCGGCAATGAGTGAACTGCAATGTGTACCGTGCAGGTCATGGCTCTTATCCATGATGGTACTTGCGTAATCGATCAGAATATCACTATCGGTAACCGCCGGCGCAAGATCGGTATTGCCGATGTCATAGCCGGTATCGAGTACGGCCACGGTGGCCAGGGAACCATACTCGCCGTAGGTGTCCCATAGGTCTTTGATTTTTAGTTCATCGAACCAGGAGAAACTTTGTTTATCGGTCAGGTCTGTGGTTTGAAAGCCGCCGCTCCAATAGTAATTGTTGGCTTTGTCGCGAAACCAGGTGCCGATGCCGTCATAGGCATCGCCTGGATATGCCGTATCGTCGACTTCCACTTCGTCCCCGGGCTCCAGGTAGCGGTCGCTTGGGGCGTTAACGCTGGGCCGACCAGCACGGACATTCAGGTAGTTATCTTTAACGGTCAATTTCATCAGCCAACGGTTTTAAGGTTCTTGGGTGCAGGGCCTTTTTTGCCGCTGTTTTTACTGTCTTCATTCGGAGCCACAGCGCTGCGCAGCTGCATGAGTTTGTTGAGTAGGTCGAACCAGAAAGGTGCACCCAGGGAAATGGCTATGGCAGTTAGCAGCCAGCCGAAAGGGGTTAGGCAGTTGACGTTCTTCCCAAAGCCTCCTTCGTAGCCGATGCCTAAAGTGTGTGTGGCTTCCGGCAGGTATTTGCTGATGATCTGCACTTCTTTGTCCTGAACGGCCTTGGCCGGGTTGGCATTGATCTTCTTTTGTAGTTCGGCTTGTTCGGCTAAATAGGCCTTTCTTGCGGCAGTGTCTTTGACATTAGGCGGCGGGGCTTTGAGCGCTGTTTGGTCGGTCTTTAACTGATTGACGAGGTCGGGGTGGGCCTTTGTGAAGGCGCTGACCTGGCTGATAAGCTGGCTGCGCATTTCGGGGTTGGCTTCGAGCGCTTTGGCGATCCGGATGGTATCAACATTGAATAAACCTGCAATGAGTAGACCGATTATCAGCAGGTAGATTTGTGTGTATTTTTTGTACCAGCCGGTGGTGCGGTCCATCATTTCATTGAACCAATCGCTGATAAATCCCCGAAATTTGCTGACATCGCCCTGGGCATCGGCCCAGACTGATTCCAGGTAAATGGCGGTGTCTTCTTCAAGCTTGGGGTATGTCCAACCTTTATGATGATCCTTTAAGTGTTTGCCGCCTATGAGCTTATCTCCATTTATCTTCCAGGCAATCTCCCGGTGTTGCAGACTGTGCTCGATGAGTTTACGGTCGGAAATGCCTGGCTTTGCATCGGGGCCGCGCAGCAGATCGACCAGTACCTTGGTGAAGGTTTCCGGGTCGATATAGGATGGGCGTTTTCGCTGGACCAGGAAGGTATCGGCCCGAAGGTATTTGATTAGCGGGTGGGCAAAAAAAGCATCGCTGACTTTAGGGTCTGCCTTGGCTGCGCCTCTGGCTGATTTATATGCCTGATCACCGCTCAACCACTTCCAGGCCCTGCCCAGTCTTCCCGGCCGTGCGCTCCTGCCGTCATCCAACATTCTTTGGATAGCTCTGGCCAGTAACCTGCCACGAAGGCCGGTCCGGGACGCGAACATTTCCTGGACAACAGTTGCCAGTAAGCTATAGAGAAGGTAGATAAAAATAAGCCCGATGGCTACGTCGAGTGCGGCGTTGTTGAACATGACAGTGGATTTAGGCGAGCCTACTCTATTATCCTTTTCGGCATCCGGAAAATGTTGTGAATGATATGTTAAATATAATAAATATTATTTAACTATCTAATAATCAAAGGGGGAAAATGAAATTTAATATCCGGCCATAAGCTGAATTGGGGCTGTGTATATATTATTAAATGATAGAAGCATTTCAGTTAATTTAAAATATCAATTATAGTTCTTTTTCAATGAGGTAACACCACCGAATAATTGGAAGTCGGCCTTTGGGAGCTCATTTCTGCGCTATGATGGCCGCAATTGGTTTGGCGATTATCGCTGTATTTGCTAACGAAATAGGTTGATGGTTCCGTTTTTGCGGAACGGTGCACTAAAGATGAATTAGTCGTTGGTTAAGAAGGATACCTTTTGAATATAGAATTCTCTTTGAAATGTGTAAAATTTAAACGGAATAAAATATTTTAGGGTGCGTTTTGTTATTTGTAGCGTGATTTAATAGGTTTATTAATGGTGTTGAGTAGATTTTAAGGTGTGTTTTTATTTACCTATTCATTTTCTTTGAGTTTTTTGTGGTTTTTTAGAGTGTGCGTTTTGTTTTTTGTATTGAAACTGCTTTAGAGGTACTCTTTTTTTTGTTTGTGAGTTGATTTGGTCGTTTTTGGCGAGTCATAAGGTGGTAGGATTGGATAAATAGAGAATATTTATATCTTTACTCCTATTGATTAATCCATGAAGTCTTATCGTTCATATTCGGACTTAGAATTGCTTGACCTGGTAAAGGAGGAAGATAGAAACGCTTTTGTTGAAATCTTCGAACGCTATAATAAACTTTTATATAGCCATGTGTACAATAAGCTCAGGGACGAAGACACATCAAGAGATCTGGTGCAGGATGTGTTTGTGGCATTGTGGGAAAAGAGGGATATGATTAAAAATGTTAACCTCTCAGGATATCTTTTTACCATGAGCCGTAATAAGATATTAAATCTTGTGAGTCACCATAAAATAGTGACTGACTATGCAACGACAATTCAAAATTTTGCAGGAGCTTCCGGAGGCCTTGCGGATGAAAGAATAAGGGAAAAACAACTTGCAGAGATCATCAACAAAGAAATTAACGCGTTACCCGAAAGAATGCGGGAGGTTTTTTTAATGAGCCGCTTTGAACATCTTAGCAACCGGGAAATTGCAGAGAAGTTGAACCTTTCAGAACAAACTGTTGCTACTCATATCAAGAAATCGCTTAGGGTTTTGCGTCAAAAAATTGGTATGGCCATATTTCTTACTTCTTTTTGTCATTGTGGTGGTCTTGATACCCCTCTGGCGCCAGAGAAAAATGAGCATAAAAAAAATATTTTACTTTTTTTTCCTTCCGGGATACCCGATCGATCCGACTCAACTGTTATGTAATTGTTAAGTCATTATTGACTTATTGATTATGGCAGAATTTGATCACGAACAATTATTAAAAAAATTCAGGGAAGGTAATTGCACAGACGAGGAACTTGCTATCATCGAGTCGTGGTATGCAGACTGGAACATGAATGATCATGTCCGTCTTTCCGAAACTGAACTCAGAAAAGCAGAGTCACTGATGCGGAACCAGGTAATGGAGCGCACAGGTATGAGGACTGTACAATTCTGGCCTCGTATATCTATGATCGCCGCGTCGGTAGTGTTGATCACCTCTATATGCTTTTATTTATTAAAACTCGAGACCTCCCGTAAATATATAGCGAAACCAGCCATCGCCAGTACAGAGATCTTAGCAGGAAAGGAAGGGGCTACTCTTACACTGGCTAATGGTCATAAAATCAAATTAGGTAAGGGAGTCAAGGGGCATTTGGCTTCGCAGGGAGCAATAAACATCACCAAATCTGTTAGCGGAGAAATTACCTACACCGTACAGGATCAAAATATCTTAAAAGGTAAAGCTAATGGCGGAAATCGGGAAATGCTTTTGAATACTTTAAATACCGGCAAGGGAGAAAATTTTAAGGTCAAACTTCCAGACGGATCCCTGGTGTGGTTAAATGCAGATTCGAAAATCACTTTTCCGGTTAATATGGAAGCCGGAAAAGAACGTAGGGTTAACCTTACCGGCGAGGGGTATTTTGAAGTAGCTAAAGATGCAGCTCACCCTTTTGTTGTTAGCGTGCTTGGTACCTCCGAATTTTCGGGTCAGGAAATCAGGGTGTTGGGAACCCATTTTAATATAAATAGTTACCCTGGCGAAAGTAACGCCGCTACTACATTACTTGAGGGAAGTATCAGCCTTACTGTGGAGGGAGCAAAATTTACCAGGAAACTAACACCGGGACAACAGGCCGAGGTAAAGAGCAACAATGTCCGGATATCGGAGGTTGATACCGAAAACGCGGTGGCCTGGAAGAATGGCTACTTTTATTTTGACCGGACGGATATAACCACGGTAATGAACCAGATTTCGAGATGGTACGATGTTAATGTGGTTTATGAAGGCAAGGTCCCCGATGCTCACATCACCGGAAAAGTACATCGTAATGCTAATCTGTCTGAAGCATTGCAGATCCTGAAATACCTGGATATTAACTACAGTGTGGTTGACAGAACCATTAAGATCCGGCCTTGATAACAAACAAATTAAAATTAAACAAAACTTAAATAAGTTATTGCCTATGGTGAGATTTTACTAATAAGAGCGCACGGGGGCTTGAATAACCGTGGAAGTGTTGGAACCACAACCACGGTAAGTGTTCAGGTTATCCTATTCTGTTCAGGTGGTGCCTGGGCCGAATAAACAATTGACTATTGATTTCATTAACCTCAACCCATCAAATATAATGAATAAATATCTAATCGGGAATGGCTCCCGGCCTGGATGGCTATGGCCTGTTCCCGAGAAAATTCTCTTAATAATGAGGCTGACAACTTTATTACTGGTCATCTCCTTTGTACATGTAAGCGGAAAAGTACTCAGCCAGATCACCCTTAACGAATCCAACGCAAAACTTGAAACTGTCCTGAAAGCGATTGAAAAGCAATCGGGCTACGTTTTCGTTTATAATGCCGACAAGGTAAACCTGGACAATGTTACCGTTAGCCTGAAAAACGCAACTATAGAACAGGCGCTTGAGGCATGTTTCAAAAATACCCAGATCCAGTACCAGATTGTTAGCAAAAATATTGTGCTTCGCAGGCGAGAAGTGGTGCCGGAAAAGCCCATCGCCGCCGAGGCAATACTCATATTAGGAACAGTGACCAACACTTCCCGGCAACCCCTAAGCGGCGCCTCGGTTATTGTAAAAAGAACTAAAAAGGGGGTATCTACCGATGCCCAGGGTAAATATTTAATTAAAACTGCAGAAATTACCGATACCTTACTTTTTAGCTATCTGGGATATGTTACAAAAGCTATCCCCGCCAGGGTTGCCGCTAAATCACCCATCCTTGATGTGATTATGGAAGAGGCAACCAACGGGTTGGATGAAATTGTTATACAGGGATATGGCAAAACCAGCAAGCGGTTAGCTACAGGTGACATTACCCGGGTATCCGGAAAGGACATTTCGGATCAGCCTGTGATGAACCCCATACTTGCCCTTCAGGGTAGGGTAGCAAACGTTGATATTACACCAGTTAGCGGAACGGCGAGCGGACCTGTGAAAATAGAAATCAGGGGACGAAAGGCCTTAAATGATCAGTTTCCGTCCGATCCGCTTTATATTATCAATGGTGTCCCCCTAACCGTATTGGAGGTTCGGGGTGGAACTACCAATGCAGGAAGCGCCGCGTATTCCAGGGGCTATGATCAAACAGGTGCTGGCCCAGGCCAAAGCCCGTTTTTTAGCCTGAACCCCGATGATATCGAATCCATTGAGATATTGAAAGACGCGGACGCGACAGCTATTTATGGCAGCAGGGGCGCAAATGGTGTCATCCTTATCACCACCAAGAAGGGGCAGCCCGGTAAAATGAAAGTAGATGCCAGCTTCAACACCGGCTCCAATTTCGTAACACGATATTTTGATCTGCTGAATACTCAGCAATATATTGCCATGCGAAAAGAGGCATTTGCCAACTCCGGTGTCCAACCTACTGTAAATAATGCTGTTGATTTATTGGTATTTGATCAGTCAAAAGATACTAACTGGCAAAAATATCACAGCGGCTCTTCCAGTCAAACTAATTATACAGGGAGTGTTAGCGGCGGTAGCGAACTAACTACCTACAGGATTGGGGCCTCGTATGGAACAACACACGATCTGAGTACGATCACCGGGGGGAACAGGCGGGGAACAGTGTCCCTTTCGCTGCAAAACCATAGCGCAGATCAGAAGTTTTCAATGGATTTGAACACCTCATATGCGGCAACGTCGGTTGATGCAGTTCAGATGGATGTTCCTCTTACCCTTCCTCCAAATGCGCCGGATCCTTTTGATTCGCAGGGGAACCTGAATTTTGCCGCATGGGGGGCTGCTCATGCCAGTTACCCGTTCAATGGATTGAAGAATACCAGCGATCAGCGAGGAAACACCTTGTCAAGCGGGCTGCTTTTAACTTATAATGTTGTTAAAGGTTTATCCTTATCTACTTCCCTGGGATATACCAACACAACCAACCTGAATACAATTATTAATCCGATAGCCTCTATTGATCCTTTCACCACTCCTCCTTTTTATGGCAGGTCGCAGTTTGGAACTACCCGGGTAAGTAACATGATTGTGGAACCGCAACTTAATTACCATACATTATTAGGTAAGGGCAGCCTCGCTGTTTTAGCAGGTGGAACGTACCAGCAGAATTCTACAAGCGGTGCTAATGTGCGCGGATTGAATTATACTGATGACGCCCTTCTGGGAACCATCACTAACGCGCCAGTGGTAACGGCCGATGATATCTCTGGTAAATACAGATATATGGGTGTATTTGCCCGGGTGAATTTTAACTGGGATAGCAAATATATATTGAACTTAAACGGAAGGCGTGATGGAAGCTCAAGATTTGGATCCGACAGCAGGTTCGGTAATTTTTATTCAATCGGCGCTGCCTGGAATATCAGCGATGAGAAATGGGTTAGCGATTTCCTCCCGAGCTTTTTTTCGCTGGTTAAAATCAGGGGAAGTTATGGCATTACCGGAAGTGATCAGGTAGGCGATTATAAATATCTGACCCAATATGGAAATACCGCTATTAAACTTCCCGATTATAATGGAATTTCGCCTATTGTCCCATTGATTCAGCCTAACGCGGATTATCACTGGCAGGTGAACAGATCGACTGAACTGGCACTTGAAATAGGTATGTTAAAGGATCGATTATCGTTAAGTGTATCGGCATACCGTTCTTATTGTGATAACCAGTTAGTTGATTTTTTAACGCCTGCAATCACCGGTTTTACATCGGTTATCGCGAATTCGCCGGCGAAAGTTGCAAATGATGGTTTAGAGATAGCACTTAACGGAACCTTGATCAAAACAAACAAATTTAGCTGGTCGGCCTCTTTCAACACAGGCTTTAACCGTAACCGCTTATTGGCTTATCCTAATCTGGAAAAATCGCCTTATGCCGACAGATTGAAAATTGGCACCTCGGTTAATTCTGTTTATGTGCTTAAATACCTTGGTGTAGATCCGCTTACTGGTTATTATACTTTTGAAGACCACAACGGTGATAATAACATTACTACCACCGGCGGACCGGAATCAAGAGGGGATAGGTACATTGCAGTAAAAACAACACCTGATTTTACCGGTAACCTAAACCAAACGTTCCGGTATAAAGGCTTTTCCCTATCTGCTAATTTTTATTTAGTTAAACAAAGGGGCAGGAACTCTTTATACAACAGTATCGCGACAGGGGCAACAAATATTTCGTTGGAACGCTATTTAACCAGGTGGCAGAAACCCGGCGATCAGGCTCTTACCGCTAAATTGAGTGTGGTAACCACCGCAGAAAATTCCTTGATACTTCAAAGCGATCAGGCGTATACAGATGCAAGCTTTATCCGCCTTAACAGTATCAATGCATCTGGTGCACTTCCTAAAAATTGGGCGAAGCAAATAGGCGCATCAAATATCAATTTCATAGCCTCAGCCTCAAATATCTTTGTGATCACCAAGTATAAAGGGCTTGATCCGGTTGTTCAGAGCGTAGGAAGTGCCCTTCCAAGCAGAACTGTCACTTTTGGTTTAAACTGTTCATTTTAAAAGGAAATGATGAAAAAGAAAATTATTTCAATAACTGGTATTTGTATTGCATTGCTTTTCATTTATGGGAGCGGCTGCAAAAAAATGGTGGATGTAGGTGATCCAACAACTACAATAACTACTGAGAAAGCCTTTACAACAGATGGAACTGCCTATGCCGCTTTGGCTGGATTATATTCTTACATGCTTAATGGCGACGGGCCTCAGGCTATAACACTATCTAATGGCGGAACAACTGTTTATGCTGGCATGTCTGGCGATGAACTGACCAATTTTCTTGGTACAAGCAACGATATAGATTATAATTTCGTGAGTAATAGGCTTACGAGCCAGAATGATTTGGTTAACAGTATATTTTGGACCCCTCTTTATAAGAGTATTTACAATGCTAATTCTATTATTGACGGCATAGCGGCTTCAACATCAAATTTGCTAAAGCCCGCTGCAAGGAAACAGATCACTGCCGAAGCCAAATTTATCCGGGCTTTCAATTATTTTTATCTGGTGAATCTTTTCGGAGATGTGCCCCTTATAACCGGCACAGACTGGAAGGCTAACGCGCAGGTACCGCGAACCCCGCTGGCAGATGTGTATACCCAGATTACAAATGATTTGCTGGATGCCCAGCGCGACCTTCCGGAAGATTATGCGATAACCGGTGGTGAGCGTATCAGGGTTAATAAATACGCAGCTACTGCAATGCTGGCCCGCGTTTATCTTTATAGGAGCGACTGGAAAAACGCCGAAACGGAAGCCTCGGCCGTAATTGCCAATAGCCAGTTTGCTATAGATCCTAATCTGGATAATGTATTTCTACCGTCCAGTAAGGAAAGTATCTGGCAGTTAAAGCCTGCGTCAACTAATATTAATATACCGTCGTACGAGGCAAAGGCTTTTACGCCGCAGATGTCATGGGAAAAAGACATACCGGAAGATCTTCGCCCTCTTTACCTTGATCCAAGTGTTTTTTCGGATCTGGCAATATTATTTTTTCCATCGTATTACATGACTGATGATCTTTCGGCCACTTTTGAGGCTGGTGATCAGCGGTTAAAAGCCTGGACAAATTTTGTCGAAACACCAAACTCTCCTCCATATACCGGTGCAACTGCTCATTTTTCGAGTAAATATGCCAGACAGGGGCTTGCCGCTACACAATACCTGGTTGTTTTGCGATTGGCAGAGCAGGTGCTGATCAGGGCTGAAGCAAGGGCACAACAGGGAAATCTTTCAGGTGCCGACGAGGATTTGAATAAGATCAGGACACGTGCCGGCCTCCATACTGTAAGTTCAAGTTCGAAGGATAATGCACTTGCAGCAATTGCACACGAACGCAGGGTGGAGTTTTTTTCAGAATGGGGGCATCGCTGGTTTGACCTGAAGAGAACGGGCAAAGCGATCGAAGTTCTTGGTTCACTGTCATATAAAAAGATCACAGCAACACAGCTTCTTTATCCTATTCCGCTGGATGAGCTGCAATCAGCACCAAGTCTGGTTCAAAATCCTGGTTATTAAAATGACGGATTGTAAGGATTAAGTATTCAATATTCAAACGATAAAAAGAAAAACATGAAAAAGATATATCAATACACATTACTTTTTAGTGCTGCAGTTATGCTGCTTACAAGTTGTACAGGCCCAACCAGCGGCCCCGGCCGGAAAAAGATGCCTGATTTTACCGAACAGGGAGACGATTTCAGCAATATGCATTTATTTCAGTCTTCGCCTGGTCTTGATATGGGAAGCTCAAGGTTTGGTTTCAGTACTTCATTTACATCAGTGGCCTTTAATGGCGGAGTAAAGGATTGCGCCGCGGTTACCGTTCCGGAATCTTTAGATCAGCAGGCTTTCGCTTTGATCGGTCTTTACAAACCCTTTGCGCCAACATTAATTGCCCAGTGGTCAAAACAGCCGAATAACGGTGTTGTAATTGATTTTTCGGATGGCACCGATCAAAAAAGAAGCGATTACATGATCGAAAGTAAAGGCAATCCGGATGTTCCTGTCATTGTACTTTGGAACGATAAATCGTCGAAACGGCTGGCAACTTATCTTACGCAGCTATCGGATGTTCCCGGATTGTCGCTGAAAACATTAAGTAAATAATCAATCCTTAATTGCATATGAAACGTACAAATTATTATATATTGGGGCTTTTTGCTTTGATAGCATTATTCGTTTCCTGTAAGAAGACAGAAGATGTAGTGAAACCAACCAGCTCCATTACAGTGTATAATGGATTAACTGACGGTAGCGCAATTTTTGCCAATTTTTACAAAACCGGGAAGCTTGATTTTTCCAGTATCTCAAACGGGATACAGTCTGCATCTATAGCGGCAGGCACTTATATCCTGGAGAAGGGGGTTACATCAGGAACTATCCCGATTGATTTTTATGCTTATCCGGATAGCGCAAACGTGGCGTTAAGTGTTACGCGTGATTATAAACCATCAGGGATGTATTCTATATTCTTAGCAGGTACCAGGTCGGCGATTGATACATTGATTACGGAAGATACCATTCCGGTTGTGCCCTTAACGGATAGCCTGCTTTTGATCAGAGCAGTAAACCTGTCTAATTTCCCGGTACCGGTATCTGTAAATATACTGGGTAAAACAAGTCCTATACCCGGTTGTGAATCATTGAAATATAAAAAAGCAACCGTTTTTTTGAAAGTAAGCGTGAAGCGTGCGGATGTGTCTGGAGATGATCTTATTCTTCAGATCAGGAATGCGGCTACCGGAGCTTTATTGACCTATACAGCAGTTGCCTGGCGTCATGCAGCCAGTGGAGAATCTTCAAGCTATATGTCAAAGCCTGCTAACTTGATTATTACAAGCGCCGGAACTAATACGGTTGCCAAATTTATTTATCCTATAAAAACTCAATAGAACTTTAAAAAACATGAAAAACTATATCAAAAAGCTCCTCTTTTTAGGGTTGCTGGCATTAACTGCGCATTCTTCTTTCGGACAGACGGGAAGGGGCTGGCCATTTAACCTTTTTTCTAAAAAGGATACTGTAAAGAAAGATACGGTAGCCAAGGTAGTGCCAAGACAAGCGTTGAAGAGTTATGCATCGGTTATTACCAAAGCATTCAAAACACAGAACGGACTCTTTTCAGTTCATAGTTCAAAGGATATCATCTATTTTGAAATACCTGATTCGCTTCTTAAACGCGACATTATGGTCATTAACAGATTAACTAAGGCACCCGCCGGGCTCGGTATGTATCCCGGTGAGGAACTGGATGAAAACACAATTCGCTTCGAAAAGACCCAGGACTCAAGTATCAGGATTCTATATCACCTGATAATAAATGAGGTAGATTCTGCCGACGTGATTTCACGGGCTGTACGGGATGCCAGCGTAGACCCCGTTGCAATAAGTTTCCCTATTGTGTGTTACGGCAAGGATTCTAAGAGCTATGTAATTGATGCCTCTAAATTTCTGAAAGACAGGAGTATGGTTAATAACATAGACCAGAGTACTCAGATTGCAAAAGGAGTTAACACCTTTTCAATGAAGGACTATCGTGTTGAATCAATTCATGTGTATCCGGAAAATGTTGAAATCAGTATCAGTAAAAACATGGATTCGAAACTGGTTCCAGCTACCACTCCGCAACTTACTGTAGAATCGCATACTTCGTTCATTGTTTTGCCGCAAGTGCCAATGCGCCGCAGGCTTGCCGACCAACGCGTTGGGTATTTTGTGGATAAGCATTTCGCATTTAACGATCAGCAGCAGCGTTCGGAAATTAAGAACTTCATTGTACGCTGGCGTTTGGAGCCTAAGCCCGAAGATGTTGAAAGATGGAAGAAGGGCGAGCTTGTTGAACCCAGTAAACCAATTGTGATCTACGTGGATCCGGCTACCCCCAAACAATGGCGCCCATATTTAGTGGCCGGGATCAATGATTGGCAGAAAGCTTTTGAACAGGCAGGCTTCAAAAATGCCATTATCGGTAAGGAATGGCCTGAGAACGACACGACTATGCATATGGACGATGCTCGGTATTCTATGATCAATTACTTCCCATCGGATGTAGCCAATGCCTACGGCCCCAATATCCACGATCCAAGAAGCGGAGAAATCATCCAGACTCATATCGGTTGGTACCATAACGTAATGAGCCTTTTGCATGATTGGTACATGGTGCAGGCTTCGGCAGTAGATCCGGCAGCCAGAAAACCAAAGTTTGATGAAAAGCTGATGGGTGAGCTTGTCCGATTCGTATCGAGCCATGAAGTAGGGCATACACTTGGCCTCAGACATAATTTTGGTAGCAGTAGTCTTACCCCGGTAGACAGTTTGCGCAGCAACAGCTATCTTACTAAATACGGGCATACAGCAAGCATCATGGACTATGCCAGGTTTAATTATGTGGCGCAACCCGAAGATCATATCGAGCAGAAAAATCTTTTCCCACGTATTGGCGACTATGACCGATGGGCGATAGAGTGGGGCTATAAGTATAGCGGCGCAAATACCGAAGATGAGGATAAGAAGATCATGAACGGCTGGATCATGAATAAATCGGGCTCCGGAAAACGCACCTGGTATGGTGATGGCGAAACCCGTAAATGGGACCCTCGCTCACAAACTGAAGATCTTGGTGATAATGCCATGAAGGCAAGCGCCTACGGTATCAGAAACCTGCAGCGTATTGTTCCCAACCTGGTAAACTGGACAAAAGGTGAAGGTGGGGTTAATAACAATCTTCTTACCATGTACAAAGCGGTTCAGTCACAATATTTCAACTACATGGGGCATGTGCTAAAAAATGTTGCCGGCCTTTACTATAATCCAAAAAGTGAGGAAGAAAAGGGGCTTGTTTACGTTCCGGTAAGCAGAAACCGCCAAATAGAGGCCCTGGCATTCTTTAATCAATATTTGTTTAAAACCCCCGAATGGCTTTTAGATAAATCAGTAATGGCGAGGATTGAGGCTCCGGCAGATCCCGATTTTATTTCGGATACGCAGATCAGGGTATTGAATACATTGCTGGATTTCGGAACATTAGGCCGTATGCAGGCCCTGGTAAATAAATTTGGTACAAAAGCGGTTCCGGTAGATGACTTTGTGGCCGTTATACATAAAGGTATATGGAAAGAAATTGAAACTGATAAAGCAATAAAAGTAGATAAGTACAGGAGAAATCTTCAAAAAGCGTATCTGGGGAATCTCATTGCTATGCTGACTTCAAAAGAATCGGAATCTGCTGAAAATGACGCGTTTTCAATCGTTAAAGCCGACCTGTACAAGCTTCAGACAGAGCTTAAGCGTGCTATCCCAAGATCCACAGATAAGTTGACCACCTATCACTTGCAGGATTTGGAAAGGCGCATCGAATCAATGCTGAGACTAAGCTAAGCACCATAAAAGTTTCTGGATAATCAAAATAACCCGGCCGATAGGCGGCCGGGTTAAATAATACTGTCCGGAGTTTGAATATTATAGTGAAGAATTACAAATGTTTGTTATGGGCAGTCATGTTATTTCCGCTGTCGGCAAATTCTCAGGAAAAGCTTAAAACTATATATGGAAAAGTATCCGATTTGGAATTTAAAGCACTTTCTGGTGCTACCATAAAATTAAAAGGGAAGCAGATAGGGGCCTTTACGGATAGTCTTGGTTATTTTAAAGTAAACACTCGCTTTAGCGGAAAACACTGGTTGTTTTGCTCATCTGTAGGTTTCAGAACAGATAGCGTTTTAGTCGATATCGGAAAGGATAGTACCCGGGCAGATTTCCAGTTAAAAACCACAAATAATGATTTAAACGCTGTAAACATAGTGCTTAAACGAAAGATTGGTGAAGTACCGAGAACCTACACGCTCAATGAATATGATATTGTTACAACGGCCGGTGCAGTTGGTGATGTTTCGGCTGCATTACAGACATTTCCGGGCGCGTCGCCTGCCGGGAATGAAACGGGACTTTTTATTCACGGAGGCACCTCGCAGGAAACCCAGGCTTTTTTTGATGGCATGCTGGTGAAAAATGCGTTTGGAAGCAGGTTGCCAGATGTGGCTAACAGAAGCCGTTTTTCGGCGTTTTTGTTTGAACGCACAACTTTTACCGGCAGCGAAGGATACGGTGCCGAGTACGGCGAAGCGCTTTCGTCTGCTTTTATAATGGATACCAAGGGAATTCCCGGGGCGTCGTCAACCGAGTTTTCGCTCCTTAGCCTTGGGGCTGGAGCTGCCCATACAGAACGTTTCAAAAACAGTTCATTAATGGTTGGCGGCAATTATTATAATTTTGGATTAAATAATAGTGTAATACCTCAAAATACATTATGGCGCGAAGATCCCCGGCAATACCAAACATCAACTCATTATAAATTAAGAACTAAAACAGGAGGCATGGTTAAGGTATACGCCGATTACAGTGATACCCGGCTGGCTTTTGATATCAGAAACCCTAATAAAGATAGTTTTGATCTGTTAGGAAACACCAATAGAAACTTTTATCTGAATGCTACATACAGGGAATACCTTGGGGCAGATTGGAAGCTTTTTGCCGGGGCGGCCTATAACCGCACCCTGGAGAGTGGAAAAGTAAACGCTGACCCTTATAATCAAAACGATAATGCCTGGCATGAAAAAATTACCTTGTCGAGGAGTTTTGCTAATAACAGTTTAATCACTTTAGGGGGAGAGCTGTTTCAAAATTCAAGGGCTGAGGGTTATGCCGGGATGTATCGAAGTTATAGTGATGTGCTTTCTGCATTGTTTGTTTCTGCCGACGTTTTTGTTAGCAAGGTTTTATCAGTACGATCTGGAATACGTGGAGAGTATTCTGCCTATTTAAACAAGTATAACCTTTCGCCGCGGTTAGATCTTATCTTTTTTGCAGGCAGAAAAAGCAGCTTTACATTAAATTACGCTTCATATTATCAAAAACCGGATGATAGTTTTTTGGCCCAGACAGCTAAGCTTAAATATGAGGAATCGATCAATTATGCGCTCTTGTATGAACTGAAAATCCCGCACAGAAATCTTAAGGCAGAAGTTTTTTATAAGGATTATAGAGATCTGACAAAGATCACAACTCCGGTGTTTTCAGGATTTCAGGCGTATGGTCCCCCTGTAGTTATTTATGATTTTAATAATCAGGGAAGCGGATATTCGCGCGGCTTTGATTTGTTATGGCGGGATCAAAGTTTTGCCGTTGGCGAATACTATGTTTCTTACTCTTACCTTGACACCAAGCGCAACTATATCGATTACCCTGTTGCCGGCAGGCCTCCATTCGCGCCCGAGCATGTGCTTAATATAGTGGGACGAAAATACATAACAGGGTCTAATATCCAGGTAAGCGGGACGTATACCTTCAGCAGTGGAAGAACCTATTTTAATCCGCTGAATCCCGTGTTTCTGTCAGATAAGACCAGGCATTTCAATAATCTAAGCCTTGGCCTGAGCTATATACCCCCAATGAAAAGGAATTTTGCCGTGTTTAACATCACTTTTGCCAATGTACCTGGTTTTAATCAGGTATATGGCTACCGGTACAGCTATGACGGAAGCAGAAGCGAGGCGATACTACCACCAAGTAAAAGGGGCGTTCTGATCAGTTTCTTACTCAATATCGGAGATGGGCAGTTTAACCATTAAGGAAATATATCGAGGCGCTTCTAATTAAATATATCATAAAAATAAAATCAGTTTTAGTTAACCAAACCTTTCCAAATTTTCAAGTATTGAATTAGTTAGTTGATTATGTTGTGCGCAGACGGCGAATGCCGCTGCGCTCTTTTTTTGAATATTCGAAATGCGGTTTTGGTACTTTTGCATAATCAAATTATACCCTCTTAATTCTTTTCCAACACGCTATGTTAAGCATCGATTGCAAACTGGACGTGCATGGGGCGCTGGAGTCTTGAAATGGCGCCCGTCGCTCCGGCCGTGTTTAGTCCAGATGTCGTCGTACTACCAATCCGGATGGGTCTTGGTAATCGATTTCTTGTGAGGATTATAGACAGGGCTCCCCAATCTATAGTAATACCATAGCTATGGAGCGATAATACTGCTGTATTACCATGGCTTTTTCGGAATCCTGGCTAAATCAAAACAGGCTTGATCAAATGGGAGACGGATTTAATTTTTCAAAACCGGAAGATTCCTGTTAAGAGCTGATCTCTAACTTATATCCTTTCCCGCGCACAACAATAATATTGATATCAGGATCAGGTTCCAATTTTTTTCTGAGTTTCGATATAAACATATCCAGGCTGCGCCCTACAATAACACCTTCATCTTCCCAGATCTCTTTTTGCAGCCTGCTTCTCTCTATAGTTTTATTAGGAGATAACGCTAAAATGTTCAGTATCCGCGTTTCAGTTCCGGTAAGGTCTATGGCCATTTTATTTACGATCAACTGCCGTGTCTGAGCATCAAATAAAACTGAGCCTAAAGTTAATATGCCGGTATTTTCGCCTTTAGGGGCCTCTTTTCGAGGTTTAACAGATCTCAAAAAAATAAAACCGATAAATGCTAAAAGTGGCAAGCTGGCTAAAAGGTATCCTTTTTTTGCAATAACGGTGTCTGTAGGTTTAAATTTAATATCAATCACGTAGCGGGCTGCGGGTTGTTTTCTCCCTTTACATGCTACAATATCATCTTTTTTATTCCCTGATATAGCAAACCCATAGGCAACGCCGGCGTTGTCACAGGTCAGGACATTAACAATATAATCCTGTGTAAGCGGGTCTTTGGCTAATAAACGCGTCGTAGTGCTTACCAGGGAGTCTGATTGAAAGGTAAGATTATGCTCAAACCTGATCTGGTATTCGTTTTCTGCAATTTTTTGTACGGGGAGTACCCTTGATGCGCTGTCGCCCGATTGTAAAAGCAGTTCATCGCCTATTTTACGGAGCAAAACTTCCCTTCTGGCGGTATCAAAGCCGTTGTCGCCGGTTAAACTGAACGCCATACAGATCACAGAAGCAAACAGAAATATCAATGATCCCCACAGGTACTTGCGTGACCTGAAGAGCAGATTTAGGCTATAACGCATCGTATTGAGATTTTATTTACAAAGTTTACAATTTTAATTTACAATAATGATTGCTTAGGCTTAAAAACACCAAAGCAATTTTGCCGAACCAATTTTAATAAGATATGAACAATAAAAGAAACGTTTTTACGGCCTGCGTATCGTACTGGCAGGAGTAATTTATTTACCTGTACAGGCTTGGCAAAAAAAAATGATGCTCAAGGCGTTATTGAAAGATAGGTTTATCAACTACCGATATTGTAATTCTTTCGCAGGGCTAATTTTCGGTTAATGTACAGGATATCTTTGGTGTCAGGGAATAGGAATCTAAAACAGAACTTTCTAATTTAGCATGCGACCTAAGCCCGGGTACTGTATGATAAATTAGCATGAAAAAATAATGGGGCAGTTCAAAATTTTATAACCAGGTGTCAGAGAATATAGAAGACTAAATTTAAAACCTTATGAAATTTCTTTCCTTCATTCGTCAGATCGTAACGGCATCTTTCCTACTGTTTGCCATAACTGCAAACGCGCAAAAAAAGCCTAACATCATTTACATTTATGCTGATGATCTGGGTTACGGGGAATTAGGCACTTATGGTCAGCAAAAGATAAAAACCCCCGTTTTGGATAAAATGGCGAAAGAGGGGATAAAGTTTACACAACATTATACCAGCACGCCGGTTTGCGCGCCGGCGCGCTGCATGTTACTCACCGGCAGGCATGGTGGTCATTCCTATATCCGCGGTAATTATGAGTTTGGAGGTTTTGCCGACTCGACAGAAGGAGGGCAGATGCCCTTGCCCGAAGGTACATTTACCATTGGCCATATGTTAAAACAGGCTGGCTATACTACTGGGGCCATAGGCAAATGGGGGCTGGGAATGAGTACTAATACGGGCGATCCCAATAAGCAGGGCTTTGATTATTTTTACGGCTATCTTGACCAAAAGCAGGCTCACAATTACTACCCAACCCATTTATGGGAGAACGGAAAGTGGGACACACTGCACAACTCCAGTATTTTTGTACATCGGAAACTCAGGGACGATGAAACGGATAAGACAGCTTACGACTATTTTATAGGGAAAGATTACTCTATAGACCGCCTCTCGGCTAAAGCACTTGATTTTATCGGCAAGAACAGGAACAAACAATTTTTCTTGTATTTGCCCTTTACCATTCCGCATTTATCATTGCAGGTACCGTCTGAGGCACTGAAGCCTTATTTAGGAAAATTTGATGATAAACCTTACCGCGGCGAGAAGGGGTATGCGGCTACCTTATATCCGAGAGCAACCTACGCGGCCATGATCACTTATATGGATGCGCAGATCGGGAAGATCTTCGCATTATTGAAGGAGCTGAAACTTGATGAAAATACAATCGTGATGTTTTCGAGCGATAACGGTGCAACCTTTGATGTTGGGGGTGTAGATACCCATTATTTTAACAGTGTTGGGGATTTGCGTGGCCGGAAGCAGGACCTTTACGAAGGCGGTATCCGCGAACCTTTTATAGCGCGATGGCCGGGAAAGATCCCCGCCGGTAAGGTGAGTGACCTTGTTTCGGTTCAGTTTGATATGATGGCAACATTTGCCGAAATAGCTGGTATAAAAGCTCCGAAAAACGATGGCTTATCTATATTGCCAACGTTACTAAATAAGCCGGGGCAAAAACAGCACCCATATTTATATTTTGAATTTCCTGAAAAAGGCGGACAACTGGCTATCAGGTATGGACACTGGAAGGGCGTAAAATCAAATATGAAAAAGGACACTGCTGCCCGCTGGGAACTTTATGACCTTAACAAGGATCCGTCTGAAGAAAATGATATAGCCTCGGTGCATGCCGATCTGACTGCCTATTTTGATCAGATCGTTAAAAAAGAACATCGCCAGGCACACATTCACGAATGGGAATTTATTGATCCGAAATTTAAATCCGGCGATTGACAGAAGCGCTTAAACTACGATAGGTAGCCGACCGTATGTTACAAAAAGACTGCCGGATACTTCCGGGCTGCAATCAAAATCAAATTCATCGAATCGGTCACCCAAATTTTCCCGTTATCTACCATTTTTAAGGCCTCCGAAGCCGGGACTATAAACAACTCAATTTGTTCTGTTGCGTCCGGTTTCGGAATAGAATTGAATTTAGCATCAAATAAAATATAGCCGTAGGTTACCTGGTGTAGTTTTGTTGGATTGATGGCCATTGTTGTTAATGGCACAAGCTCCTGTTCATTTGCTCTTATACCACATTCTTCTTCAAGTTCGGCAATGGCCGATTGCGTTAACGTTTTATTGGCTTGCTGCATGCCTCCCGGAACTTCAATCAGAATTTCACCCAGCCCGTGCTTATATTGCCTTACCAAAACAATTTCGTTGTTGGGCGTAATTGGCAATACCTGCACTACGTTGCCTAATGGCGAAAAGTAATAATCGTCAATTATTAACTCATTCGGAAGTTTGGCCTTTTGTTTTCTGAGGGGGAACCAATGGCTCGGAGATACGTCGGTATCCTCCAACACTATCCAGGGTTTGATGAAGTTTGACATAAGAGGTGTCAAAGTTATAAAACCGGCTCAGATAAATCGACAGAAAGCTTACATTTGGTTATCTGACTATGAAAATAACCATACTGACGTGTACCTGCGTCTTTATTTTGTTATGCTGTGCCTTTGTACAGCAGGAGCCACTCCGTCGCTTCGAGCTGAAGGGGTATGCCCAGGGTACCACCTATAGCATCGTTTATTACGCCCCCGACAGTCTGGTGAGCACGGGCCAAACAGATAGTTTATTAAAGCGTTTTGATGAGTCGGTGTCCCTGTATCAGCCTAATTCGCTTATCAGTAAGTTTAATCATTCTGCGGGAGGTATCTCAATAGATGAAACATTCAAGGTGTTGGTAGCGCGTGCATTGCAGATTAACCGGGCAACCGGTGGATTGGTCGATCCTACAGTAAAACCTTTGGTTGATGCCTGGGGATTTGGTGTGGTTAAACCCGGCCACGACCCTGATCGGAAAGAAATACAGGCTCTTCTTGCCAATGTGGGCGCAGATAAGATCACCCTAAAAGGAAATTTTTTGCAAAAAAAACTGCCAGGAGTACAACTGGATCTTAACGGGATTGCTCAAGGCTATTCCGTTGATTTACTGGCCTCTTTATTGGAGCAACATGGCATTCATAACTACCTTGTTGAGCTTGGCGGCGAATTACGTATTAAAGGCCATAAAACCGGGAACGAACCCTTTAAGGTAGGTATTGAGGGAATTAGCGGCGATGATCTTGATCCCGCCCCTATGCGTAAAGTGATTGAGCCGGGGGATGGCGCCATTACCACATCTGGTAATTACCGGAAGCATCACGAAACGGGTGGTAAACAGGTATCGCACCTAATGAACCCGTTAACGGGCTACCCGGTACAAAACGAAATGATCAGCGTTACGGTTTACGCGAAAGACGCCATCACTGCGGATGGGTATGATAACGGTTTTATGGCAATGGGGCTAAAACGCACGCTGAGCTTTCTGGCTAAAACGAAGGATATGGGTGCTTATATCGTATACCGGAAGCCGGATGGCCATGTAGCGGATACGGTTACTGTTTATTTTAAAGGATATAAATAACAAACTGAATAAATGGAGAGAAGAACTTTTTTGAAAAATACAGGTTTGCTGACGGGCGGGATACTGCTCAATCATAATTTAAGCGCTATGGAGCCCGTGAATGATCCTGTTAAAATAGCAGTGATCGGTTGTGGCGACCGCGGTACCGGCATCATGAATATTCTTAACAGTATGCCTGATAAGTACCGTATTACTGCTTTATGCGATGTGCTCGACTTCAGATTGACGGCAGCACAAAAGCTGACAAAAACAGATGCCGTAAAAACATATACAGACTATCGTAAACTAATTGATGATAAACAGGTAGAGGCCATTATTGTTGCTGTACCGTTGTACCTGCACTACCAGGTGGCTGCCGATGTTATTCGCTCAGGCAAGCATTTATACCTCGAAAAAACAATGACCTATAATATTGAGCAGGCGCTTGAACTTGTTAACCTCATGCATGGGCGCACCGGCCAGATATTGCAAGTTGGGCATCAGTACCGCTACTCGCCTTTATATTACCGGGTTAAGGAAATGATCAACAAAGGCTACCTGGGCAAAGTAACACAGGTAGATTGCCGCTGGGACCGCAACGGAAACTGGCGTCGCCCGGTGCCTGATCCGTCCCTTGAGCGGGCTATTAACTGGCGTATGTATAAGGAATATTCGGGCGGGTTAATGGCCGAACTGCTTTCGCACCAGATTGATTTTATTAACTGGGTTTTTGATACCCATCCGCAGGAGTTTTTTGCAACCGGCGGCATCGATGTTTTCAAAGATGGCCGTGAAACTTATGATAACGTACAGTTGATGCTCCGCTATCCGGACCTGAGCCTGATCGGCAACTTCGGCGCCATGTGCGGCAACGCACATGACGGGTACTTGTTTAAAATAAAAGGTACGCTTGGTACCGTATCCCTGCTAACCGATCAGGGTATGTTTTACCCCGAGAAAAAGTTGCTGACTGAAAAAGGAACGGTAGATGGTGTGACCGGCGCGACACGTATTGTGTGGAACAGGGACGGTGGTACGCCTATTTTACCGGAAGCCACGAAAGATGGTACCTGGTACGCGTTTAACGATTTTTATCAGAAAATACAGCATAAGGAACTCCCTGATAGCAATGTATTCACCGGGGCCCGGACAGCCATCAGTGTGCATCTGGGTAATCAGGCCTTATACAGCCAAAAGATCTGTAACTGGGATAATAGTTATAAAATTGGATAAGTTAACGGCCCGATATTTATAAATATGGGGCCGTTTTGTTTTAAGGGTTTATGCTATCAATGATAGAAACCTTGGATCTTGCTGCAAGTTTTGAAGTTCAGGGAAGCTTCTTGCATCTTGTTTCAAATCAGGATCAAGTTGGAAAGTTGTAGTTAGGTTGTTTAAACAGAGTTCAGTGTTTCCCAGCAGGTTTTGAATTATTGCTGTCTGGTAGTAGTTCCATGCAAAAGGTAATTCTACATTAAGTGCCTCAAAAATATCGAGAGCTTCATTAAAACGCATTTTCGCTTTTAGATAAAGCGCCTTTCTGTATTTGATATTATATGCATCTTGTGGATTGATGGCCACTAATGAATCAAATATTTTTAAAACATGGCTCTGTGGGTTATCAATGTCTGCCAGTTGACTGATGACTTGCACCAATTCTATATCAAAAGGATCTTCTACGTAAGCATTGTAAACTAATTCAAATGCTTTTTCTCTGTAACCATTATTAATTAAAGTTTGGGCCTGGCTAACTAAACTATTAAACCGATCTTTTTTACTTTTAAGATCATTCCAACGTTTAAGTGTTTCAATAACTTCATTTGCCTGTTTTTCGCTCAAATGAAAATCTTCCATTTCCATAAGATATTTGTACGCCGACGAATAATTCTGCTTGTTCTCGTTATATTTCCATAAAGCAACAGCTAATACTTCCTGTTGAAATTGCCTGGTATTAAACGTTTCATCACTGATTGAGCTACGTTCTTGAGTTAATTTTGGGCCTCTACGTAAAGGGTTTTCTTCGTTTATGGGTTGATTTTCCCGCGCATTTTGGATAGTCTTTTTAAAGAAATTTAATATTCCCATAAGTGTTTAGGTTTGTGTTTTAAAATATATGGAGTAAATCTATACAGAAACTACCTTAAATCAAACCGATATAACTCGCTGGTATACTAAAACATTCGTTGACGCATTCAAACCGGAAATTTTTTCAAAATAAATTTGCGAAACTGATTGGTTGCGTATATATTTGCAACCAATCAGTTTCATAAACTTAAAATAAACCAATCATGAAAAGTAAAATCCAATTTGTTTTATGCCTGTTAACCGGGCTTATGTTTATTAACGCCGGCCTGAATAAATTCCTGAACTACATGCCGATGCCTAAAGATATGCCCGAAAAAATGATGAAAGTTATGCAGGCATATATGGAAATAGGCTGGCTCATGCCACTGGTAGGGGCTGCGGAGGTTGTGGGTGGCTTGTTATTGATTATCCCAAGAACAAGAGCGCTTGGCGCAGTTGTGCTTGTACCTATTTTAACCGGTATTTTATTATCCAATATTAGTGTGGCTCCGTCTGGTTTGCCTATTGTATTGGTATTGATAGCGATTGTTGCCTGGGTGATCATCGATAATTGGGAAAAATACCTGCCAATGATCAGGAAATAAGTTTTTCAAATAAACCGGTTAATCTTATTTAACCGGTATGTAATTAGCACTTCAATGAGAAGAGACATTTTTCAAGCCGTTGCCGACCCTACCCGTAGGGCTATTATTGCCTTGATTGCATTACAGGCCATGACGCCTAATGCTATCGCCGAGCATTTTGATACTACACGCCAGGCAATTTCAAAGCACCTGAAGGTTTTAACCGAATGCGAACTCGTGAAACAGGAGCACCAGGGTCGGGAGATTTATTATCTATTGGAGATTGACAAAATGAAAGAAATAGACAAATGGCTGGAGCAATTCCGGAAAATCTGGGAAACGCGCTTCCTGCAACTCGATAACCTTTTATCAACCTTAAAAAAACAACAAAAATGAAAAGCAATTTGTATTTCGACTTCGTTGCCGACAAAGTAAAAAACACATTAACTATTAAACGTGAGTTTTTGGCCGACAGGCAATTGGTTTGGGATTGCTACACCAAACAAGAACTGCTTGACCAATGGTTTGCGCCAGCGCCATTAACAACCAAAACTAAGTCGATGGATTTTAGCGAGGGTGGCCACTGGCATTATGCCATGGTTGATCCAAACGGTACAGAATATTGGGGCTGGACAGGATACTTGAAAATTAAGCCCATTGATTACTATACCGCATTGGATGCTTTCTGTAACGCCGAAGGCGAAATAAACGAGGATCTGCCCAGGGCCGAGTGGCTTGTGAATTTTACCGATAGGGGAGAAAACGCTTTGGTAGAAACAGTTGTTACCTATAAGTCGCTTTCTGATCTGGAAACTGTGATCCAGATGGGTATGGAACAGGGCATGATGGCAACACTCGAAAAACTTGACCAACTATTACTAACCTTAAAAAAATAATAAAATGAGGAACAAGATCACAGTTACCACTACGGTAAATGCAGACGTGAAAAAAGCCTGGGACTACTACACCAATCCGGAGCATATTACAAAATGGAACTTTGCCGATCCTTCATGGCAATGCCCATCGGCATCCAACGATATGCGGGTTGGCGGCAAATATTCTGCAAGGATGGAGGCTAAAGACGGAAGCTTCGGTTTCGATTTTGAAGCCACTTATGATGAAGTTATTGACGGCGAAAAGTTTACCTACACTATGCCAAACGGGAGACAAGCTTCTGTAGCTTTTAAAGCAAGCGGCAATCAAACTGAAGTTGAGGTAACATTTGATCCGGAAGACCAAAACCCCATCGAAATGCAAAAAAATGGCTGGCAGGCTATACTCAACAACTTTAAAAAGTATACCGAAGAAAACTAAAAACGGTTACAGCAATATTGAACAGCGACTGTCTCGAAAAGGCAGTCGCTGTTTTTATGAAAAATAAAAATCAACTAAAATTTGCTAAATCGATTTTATTATATAATTTGGTCGTGTAATAACCAATTAATAATACCGGTCAATTTTTTAAAAGCTGAATGATTATCTGTCATAAAAAACTTACGCCGATTAGAGTTTTTTTTCGATAATAAATCACAGTTTCGGACTGCCAGATTTTAAACAATAAAACCGGTGCTACCATTATGAGCATAACTACTCTACCTGTATTAAAAAAATATTTAGTCGCTGTATTTGCTGTGGGTTTATCTCTCGGGGTAGCCACAGAACTGAAAGCCCAAAACGTAGCTTCGTATGTTAACCCTTTTATTGGCGCCAGTACCAGTGCCGATGGGGCGGGTGTTTATCATGGTTTAGGTAAAACTTTTCCGGGTGCTGCTACGCCTTATGGATTGGTGCAGTTAAGCCCTAACACGATAACAGGTGGCGATAATGGTTCTGGCTACAGTTATGAGCATACAAGTATTGAAGGTTTTGCCTTTACTCAAATGAGCGGTATTGGCTGGTATGGCGATCTGGGGAACTTTTTAGTAATGCCGACAACAGGTGCGCTTAAAACAAGTGCCGGTAAGATAGGTACAACCGGCGTAGGATACCGTTCTGCTTATGATAAAAAAAGTGAAAAGGCATCTGCCGGTTACTATAGCGTTCAGCTGACAGACTACAATATCAAAGCCGAGGCCACTGCAGCCCCTCACAGCGGTATGCTGCGTTTTACCTTTCCTCAAAACAAACAATCACGCATCCAGATTGATCTGGCCCGGAGGGTAGGTGGAACATCGACATTACAGTATATAAAGGTGGTTGATGATCATACTATTGAAGGTTTTATGAAATGTACGCCCGATGGAGGTGGCTGGGGCAATGGCGATGGCAAGGCGGATTATACCGTATATTTCTACACACAGTTCAGCAAACCGCTGAAAAATTATGGTGTTTGGAGTGCCGATATTCCTGGCGATTGGAGCCGGAAACTGGACGATGTAACCAGCGATAAATACCAGGAGCGTGTTGCCAAAGCCGAAGTATCAAAAGGTTTAAAAGAAAAACAAGGCAAGCATCTCGGTTTTTATACCGAATTTGCAACCAACGCCAATGAACAGGTGATACTCAAATCAGGAATTTCATTTGTAAGTATCGCCGGTGCTAAAGCCAATCTGCAGGCCGAAATAAAAGACTGGAATTTCGACGCGGTACACCAACACTCCGTTAATCTATGGAACAGCGCTTTATCAAAAGTAAGTACCCAAGGTGGCACCGCTGAGCAAAAAACGGTGTTTTATACAGCGTTATATCATACCATGATTGATCCGCGCATTGTAAGTGATGTTACCGGGCAATACATGGGCGGCGACGGAAAGGTTCATCATACTACAACATTTAAGAAGAGGACTATTTTTAGCGGTTGGGATGTTTTCAGGAGCCAGATGCCTCTGCAAACCATTATTAATCCATCATTAGTTAATGACCTGGTTAATTCACTGGTTACCCTTGCTAACGAAAAAAATAAGGATTACCTGGAACGATGGGAGTTATTGAATGCTTACAGCGGCTGTATGCTTGGCAACCCGGCGGTAGCTGTTATGGCCGATGCGTATGCCAAAGGTATTCGTAACTATAACATACCCGATGCCTATAAATTAGCCGTGAGCACTGTTGAAAAATTTGGCAATGGCGATAAAGGCTATACTCCGGGTGGTGGCGGCATAAGCTATACGCTTGAGTATGCTTATAACGATTGGTGCGTTGCGCAGCTTGCAAAAGCGCTCAACAAAACACAGGACACAAAAAAATACGGCGAAAGGGGAGAAGCCTTTAAAAATATCTTTGATGCGGACAAAGGTTGGTTCCGCCCCAAAGATAGTACCGGTAACTGGCTACCATGGCCTGCAGAAGGGCGTATTAAACAATGGTATGGCTGCGTGGAGAGTAATCCTTATCAGCAAGGCTGGTTTGTGCCTCAGGATGTTGACGGCATGGCAAAATTGATGGGCGGCCGTGAAAAAGTGATAGCCGATTTGAACAATCTTTTTGAAAAAACGCCCGATAACATGATGTGGAACGATTACTATAATCATTCCAACGAGCCTGTACATCATGTTCCGTTTTTATATAACCGGTTGGGAGCTCCCTGGCTTACCCAAAAGTGGACCCGCGAGATCTGTAACAGGGCATATAAAAACTCTGTAGAGGGATTGGTGGGTAACGAAGATGTAGGGCAGATGTCGGCATGGTATGTATTGGCAGCCAGTGGCTTGCACCCTGTTTGCCCTGGCGATACCAGGCAGGAGATTACCAGTCCTGTATTTAATAAAGTAACCTTGAGGCTCGATCCTAAATATGCAAAGGGTAAGGCGTTCACCATTATCGCCAACAATAATTCGGCAAAAAATATTTACATACAAGGGGCAAAGCTTAACGGTAAAACTTATAACAAATGCTATATCGACTATAAGGATATTGCTGCCGGAGGCACACTTGAGTTAAGCATGGGGGCAACGCCAAATAAAAACTGGGGGATTTAATAGTTTAAAAAAAAAGGTAAAGGTGCGGGTGATTTTTATGTTTAATTGCTAAATCGATTTTATAAATAATTGATTTTACAACGCTAACCAAACATCAAACCAAATTATAAACCAAACCAAAATTATGAAAACAAACCTTTTTACCAGTGCTTTTGCGGCAATGGCCTTGCTGACATCATGCAGCAAACAAGCTGCCGTTAAGTACCCTAAACCCTTTGTACGCACGGATTCGGTTCAATTGGCCAGCGGATCGCCGGTAAGCGCTTATGGTACCTTTTTTATCACCAATGTTTTGAGCGGAAAGGCTATTGAAATTAATAGCAGCGGCATGCTTAATGATGGCGCTGGTGCGCAGCAAAATCAATATTCAGGCAGTGGTACGGCAACAGCTCCCAATCAAAAATGGATAATTGTACAACAAGGCAGCGGTGCTATAACCAGTACTACTAAGTTCAAGATCATGAATGTGGCCAGTGGCAAGTATCTGGAGGTGCCGCTGGCAACAACTACTCCGGGTACAGGATTATGGCAGGATAAAGCCAATACCAATAATGCGCAGCAATGGTATATTCAATTGGTAAGCACCGGCATATATAAAATTATTAACGTGGGTAATGGTCTGGCAGTTACCAACCATGGTTCATCAACCACTAATGGTACTCCTATCACACAGGAGGCTTTTGTTTCCGGTAACACAGCGCAAACCTGGCAGCTTAACGGGCTTATTGCCGAAGCCTACCGTGATGATGACGTAGTAAACTTTTTTCACCGTACCAATGGCACTGTAGCATTTGATGAGGGGAAAAGTATTCCGCTTACGTATGGTGCCAATAACGGAAAAGTGCTTTGGATAACCGAAGATGCTTATGAATCATCACAGCTTCAAAGTAACGGGCAGTTATACTGCCAGTTTTTTAAATACCATAATTCGGCTTTGTTGCAGCCGGCCAGCCATAGTTGGGACCAATCCCTTACGCCAAATATCACCACTAATAACTCACCGGTTAGCAATATGGAGATCATCGAAAGCCCCGGCGATCATAATTCAACTTATCGCTGGCCTGGAGCGGGTATTGAGGCTGGCAGCCATGTTTACTTATACACGTTTGAATCTGCCAACGGATCTACACCTGAAAATCAGGTACTTTATGATCTTACGCAAAATACCGCAGGGTTAAACTGGGGCACAGCGGCCCGTATCACGCCCGTAGGCATGTCTGGACAAACAGAAACAGGTTTTTCAAACGGCATGGTTAAAAACGTAAGTAATGATTCTGTATATGTTTACGGGAGCAAGAGCGTTTACTTCAATACATCAAACGTGTTTTTGGCCCGGTTTCCTGTAAGTAATCCGGCTAACTGGTCGTTTTGGACAGGCTCCTCATGGTCATCAACCCGCACAACGGCCTCAGCCGCAGCTATAACCGTGGGTGCAAGCAACACTACTCAGCAAAATGTGATCATATCAAAAGTGAATAACAAATATGTGATGATGCAGATGGACCTGGGTTATTTTTGTGATCCGGCGAGTCATAATATTTATATCTCAACAGCCGATAGCCCTAAAGGGCCTTTCACCACGCCTAAAATGGTTTTCACCATTAATGATGTTTACCAGGGGCATTTGGCTAAGTATTATACTCCGGCCATTCACCCGGAATTTGTTAACGGACATAATGAGCTGCTTGTTACCTATTGCCTTAATTATAATGGCGAAGGTGGCAGCTGCAGTACAACCACCTGCGTAAACAATAACCAGGATCCTAATTTTTACCAGGTGAAAGCTGTCAGGATTCCGTATAGTTTAGTGGGCCTATAGTTTGAATTTATTTTTTGCTGAACACATTATAATTAACAGTTAATGAAAAAGTTGATTTTATTATTAGTATTGATAACGGCGCGGGGAGCAGCATTTGCCCAAAATATAGCGCCATTTCATGCCGGAGATCGGGTGGCCTTTGTTGGCAACAGCATTACCGATGGGGGGCACTACCACTCATATATCTGGTTGTATTACATGACCCGTTTCCCAAATATGCGAATTACCTGCTATAATGCGGGCATAGGCGGCGACGTAGTAGGACAGATCAACGATCGTTTTGAGGATGATGTGTTCAGCAAAAAGCCTAATGTGATAACCCTAACCTGGGGTATGAATGATACCGGTTATTTTGAATGGTACCGTGCAGATGCACAAGAGGTTATGGATAAAAGGATTCAAAGCTCGTACGATAACTATGCGCTGTTGGAAAATAAGTTGAAACAACGCCCCGACATCCGCAAGATTTTCATTTTGGGTTCGCCTTATGATGAAACCAGCAAGTTCACTACCAAGAATATCTATCCTAAAAAAAGCATCGCGTTCTCAAAAGTGATCGATTTTCAACGGGATGCTGCTAAAAAGAATAACTGGGGCTATGTTGATTTTTTCCACCCCATGACCGAGATCAACCTGCGTGAACAGGCTAAAGATTCAACATTTAGTTTAACCCCTAATGATAGGGTACACCCCGATAACGATGGACACCTGGTAATGGCTTACTTGTTTTTAAAAGCACAGGGTTTTAGCAATAAGGTAGTAGCAGATGTAGCTGTTGATGCTAAAAGCAAAAAAGCTATCAAAGCTGTTAATTGCAAGATAACCAACGTTGTATCTGCCGCTGGTTCGGTATCGTTCAACTATTTTGCAAATTCATTGCCTTATCCTATAGATACTATTCCACGTGGTTGGGGAAACCGCAAAAAACAGGCTGATGCACTTAAGGTTGTGCCATTTACCAAAGAGATGAACCAGGAACTGCTTGCAATCAAGGGGTTAAAAGCAGCTAACTACGATGTGCTTATTGATGGCGAAAAAATGGGCAACTGGTCGGCCGAGCAACTGAGTGCAGGTATCAACCTGGCCGAAATCACTACCACGCCGCAATATCAGCAGGCTATCCAGATCAGGGAACTGAACGAGGAGCGCTGGGACATTGAAAGGCGTATCCGTATGTATGTTTGGATGCAGTTTGACTTTTTGAAAGGCAAAAGTTTGTTATTTCACGATACCAACGCGGCTATGGATACCATAAGCAAGTATGCCAAAAAAGACATTTTTGTAAACGGTAATAAAGATAACTATACCCGCGCCCGGTACAAAAACTTGCGCGATGCATGGCAAAGGGAAATGGATGTACTTACCGACCAGATCTATGCTATAAACAAACCGCAAAATCATCGCATTACTGTAATCGCCTCAAAATAAAATCACTATATACAGATGAACTTTAAAAAACTATTATTTATTCCGTTATTTACCTGCCTTGCGGTCTGCGGCTTCAAAGCTAACGCTGCGACGGTTGATACGGTGCTGACCCACAGCGCCGTGATGAACAAGGATATTAAGGCAGTTGTAATTAAGCCTTCCGATTATTCAAATACCCAAAAGTTCCCGGTATTGTACCTGTTGCATGGCTTCAGCGGTAACTACAGCGATTGGATCAAAAAAGTACCGGGAGTTGCCGGTTTGGCCGACACTTACCATTTTATTATAGTTTGTGCCGATGGCGATTTTGCCGGTTGGTATTTTGACAGTCCTGCCGTTAAGGAATCGCAATATGAAACCTATGTGGGCACCGAGCTGGTAAACTGGATTGATAAACATTACTCAACTATAACCGACCGGAAGGGGAGGGCCATAACCGGTTTAAGTATGGGCGGTCATGGCGCTTTATATTTAGCTTTTAAGCATTTGGATAAATTTGGCGCTGCAGGAAGCATGAGCGGCGCGGTTGATATCAGGCCCTTTCCGGATAGCTTTGGCATTGAAAGGGTGCTTGGCAAATACAGCGAACATCCCGATAGATGGGAACAAAACAGCGTTGTTAACCTGATATATCTGCTAAAGCCAAACTCGCTCGCCATTACATTTGATGTTGGTTATGACGATTTTCTTTATCAGGCAAACCAGGAATTGCATAAAAAACTACTGGAGCGCAAAGTGCCTCATGATTATACGGTAAGGCCGGGAGCACACACCTGGGAATATTGGGGCAATTCTATCAATTACCAGGCCCTCTTTTTTAGTCGCTTTTTTAACGGGATTAAATAGGGGGATAAGTATACCTTACAATTACAACATTTTCAACCGATTGTAAATGTTGTAATTGTTAAAATCCAGGCAAAGAAATTACGATTTTGAAAAATATTATAAAATCGAATAAAAAATTTGCTAAATCGTTTTTATAGACTATATTAGTATCAGATTTCAACATCTGAATTATAAACCAATTAACAAACAGTTTTTAAACTTTAGCTCCCGGGGTTAATAATATGGAATTGCTAAAACGATTTTATATTTTCCTCGTCGTAGCTTGATGTTAACTAACCCTATAGTATGAAAAAACTTTACTTCAAGGTTCTTGCTTATTCGGTTTTGGGGGGCTTTCTGTTTTTTACCTCGTGTAAAAAGGATGGTTTTCTGGGGCAAACTCAAACATCAAACTTAACCGAAGGCACGGTATTTACCGATAGCGCCAATACCGTATCATTTTTAGCCAATATCTATAGTAATGTTGGTTTCAGTGCGGCGGCAGGCAGGTTTATATACGGGCCGATACTTTCGCCTACGCCCAATGGAGGTATCGATGCTGCTTCTGACGAGGCTGAAGTATCTGCATCTGCAGGTTCAACAGCGCTCGCTTTTGAAACCGGTACTATCAATGCTGCTGTTGTTACCGATGACGCTTATAAAACCTGCTATACCAATATCCGGTCGGTAAACCAGTTACTCAAAAATCTGCCTAAAGCGCCTATTAATAGCTTTGTGAAAACACAAATGAAGGCCGAAGCCCGGTTTTTACGTGCCTGGTATTATTCTATATTGGTAAAACATTATGGCGGCGTACATTTATTGGGTGATAGTATTTATACCTACACAGATAAGATTCCTGCTGCCCGTAATACCTATGCGGATTGCGTAAAGTATATTTTGGCCGAATGCGACACCGCAGCGCAAGATCTGCCAACTGTGCAATCGGGGGTAAATTACGGTCGCGCTTCAAAAGGAGCTTGTCTTGCCCTAAAATCACGGGTGTTATTGTATGCCGCGAGCCCGCTGTTTAATGGCCAGTCTATAGGTGAAGGGAAGTCAGTTGGTTTGGCAGGGTATCCGGACAGCGACCCGGAACGCTGGCATCTGGCAGAACAGGCAGCCGAAGCAGTTATATCCACCGGAGCTTATAGCTTGAATATAGATAACGCGACCGCTCCCGGTTTTGGCTTCCAGAAGTTGTTTACCAAGCGTGTAAATACCGAGTATATTTTTCAGCTAATGCGCCCGACGGATAATGTCGATCTGGAAACATTATGGCAGCCTCCAAGCCGCACAGGTAAAAACGGTGCATTTCCATTACAGGGCTTAGTGGATGCTTTCCCAATGAGCAATGGTAAACTGATTACCGATCCAGCATCGGGCTACAATCCTAATGATCCGTATGCCAATCGCGATCCCCGCTTGGATTACAGTATTATTCATGATCAAACGCCTTTACAAATCAGGCTCGCTTCCGGCACATCACCTATCAATATCTTTGTAGGTAAATACAACGGAAATACAACCGGGCCGGATGCTGTGCATGTTGGTACCACAACTGGTTATTATACCAATAAAATGCTTGACCCGGCGGCGGTTGCAAATGATTTTGAACACCGTACCGGTCGTTGCCTGCCGCTGATCCGCTATGCCGAGATCCTGCTGAATTACGCCGAAGCAGCTAATGAATATGAAGGGCCTACCGGGGCTGTTTATTCTGCAGTTGAGGCAATCCGTCAAAGAGCCGGTTTAAATCCGTACCAATTGCCAACGGGGCTGAGCCAGGTTGAAATGCGTACGGCCATTCAAAACGAACGCCGTATTGAGTTGGCTTTTGAAGAGCACCGTTTTTGGGATGTACGCCGCTGGAAAATTGCTGATCAAACGGATAACATCACCACCAAAGGTATGGAGGTTGACCGTGATGGGGCTACCGTGGCATACAAGCAATTTGATGTGCGCAAACGCAATTTCCGCAAAGCAATGTACCTGTGGCCTTTCCCGCAGAGCGAAGTAGCTAAGTCGCCCGAATTGATCCAGAACCCAGGCTATTAATTACCCGACAGCATAAATAGTATTAATATGAAATATAATTACAAAGCAAAACGGATTTACCTGGTGCTTGTGGCCGTCATTATGCTGGCAGTATCATCATGTAAAACCGAAAAAATAGTGCCCGGCAGCGAGGCACCAAAAGATATCGCTGGTAACTGGCGGGTGATCAAAGCTACCCGTAACGGTACCGATTTAACCTCCATCATTGATTTTAGCCAGTTCCGGATCAATTTCACCGATAAAGGTTACACGTTGGTAAACAAGCTGCCTTTCCTGGTGAGCAAGGATGGAGCTTTCGCGCTGGATGATCCGCAGTATCCATTTAAGATCACCTTTACTGCTACAGGCGACAAGCCGGTTTCAACCGCTTTTACCTATCCTATAGTTAACGGCAAAAGGCAGCTCAGTATAACCTTTAGTCCGGGTTGCACTAACAACACCTACGTATATGTGCTTGAAAAAGCCAATTAATTAAACCCAAAGCAACAGATAAATTATGAGATCATATTTACTACATATAAAAGGTAAAAATTTATGGAAGCTGTGCGCTTTGGTAGTACTGTGTATTGCTTTAGCCTGCTGCGGTGAACAGATCACCAGTGTTGATCAGCCAGCCACAGCTACCGTGGGCTCAATAGTGCCCATAACAGTGCATTGTGATATTCCCACAGCCGGTGACGGGGGGCCTGATTACCTGATCTTTGGATTTCTGGTACCTAAAGGCTGGAAAGCTGCGCAGAACACCACCATAACTTATACCAGTAAGCAGGGCAACGGAACGATGTCCCTGATACCCAATAGTACCTTACCTAAAAACGGCGGCGGGCTAACCTGGCCTGCCTATATGAAAAAAATGTTTAGCAATGGTGGCAACCTGATTGATGATGTGGAATGGGTAGCTTACCAAACAGATAAAGCATACAGTCACACAGGAGGAGTAGAGTTTATAGTAGATCTAAACATCAAGACAAAAGTAGGTGCTGATAACAATAATATGATGGTAAAACTGGGTTATACCATAACGGATAGCGGTAACGGCTTTACAAGTGATGGTAACGGTACTTATTATAGCGTATTAACTGGTGCCAACTGTTTTGAAGTAACTGGTGGAAGCGGCGACCTGGTTGACTTTTGTAATCCGCAATTGACCACTATCGATCCACCAAAATCATTGGATAACGATTTTGTGACGCTGACTTTTGACGGGACAGTTACAGATACGCATTTAAAAGGCGAAAGTGAAGTTTACCTGTGCGCGACTGCTTATACCGCTGATGGTAAAACCATTAATGTTTGTGAGCAAACCACTAAAACGATGCTCAAACAAACCACAGCCACCAGTAAAAAATATCAGCTTACATTTTGGCCGCGATCATTCTTTAACGTAGGGGATACGCAAACTATCACCAGAATGGAGTACTTCCTGACCGATAAAACGGGTAAAACGAAGGTTGGCTATGGTAATACAGATACCCCGTTCACCTATACATTTAAATGCGGTTAACCGATAGATAAACAAAACAGCCAATGCATTTAACCAATGTGTATTTGCTAAAACGATATTTAAACCTATTGCCAACAATTTTAAACCTGAAAAATATGGCTTATTGCTACATAAAGAGATGCTTAACAGGTATTACACTGTTGTTATTGCTGCTGGCCACGGCCGGTTACGCGGTTGCGCAGCAGGATACTACCGCCGTGGCGCCTGCACGTCCCGGTCAGGCCAGCGGTATCGTACTTGATGAGTACGGCAACCCGCTGCAGGGTGTTAAAGTAACCAACAAAGGGAAAAACATTACCCAAACTACCGGTAAGGACGGTGCCTTTGCTATTGATGCCGTTAAAGGCGATGTATTGTCATTTACCGCCGCGAATTATAATGCCCGCCAGATTGCTGTGAAAAACACCTCTGGTATTAGGGTAAGACTTTTAGATACTTATATTCAAAAGCCCAAAACTATCAGTGTACTTTACGATACCGTTAGTACAGCAAAAAGTGTAGGTGCCGTATCAACTATTTATACCAATCAACTTACTACAACGCCTTCTACTTTATACACTTACGCATTACCCGGACAATTGCCAGGCTTGTATACCCAGCAATACAGCGGGTTTGCTGCTCCTCAAACCGGTGTGCAAACTGTAAACGATTTTATTGGAGCTGTGGTGCAGCACAACAATTATTCGGCTAATGACAATAGCGAGTTTGGTCTTTTTTTAAGGGGACAAGCGCCGATAACTATCATTGATGGCGTTCAGCGGGAGATAGCCTCGCTTGATGCTGAAAGTATCGAATCGGTTTCGGTTTTGAAAGACGCGCTTTCAAATATCATGCTGGGTATCAATAGCTCGCGTGGAACTTTACTGATTACCACTAAACGCGGACAGGTAGGTGCGCCCCATATTTCATTTACGGCACAAACCGGTATTCAGCAACCTTTAGGGTTGCCAAATCCACTGCCTGCGTATCAGTATGCTTATTTATACAACGAGGCTTTGCAAAACGATGGTAAACCCGCTCTTTACAGTGCAGCTGACTTTAATGCTTACCGTAACCATACCGATCCTTTCAGGCATCCGGATATCAACTGGTTCAAAACCATATTACGTGATAACTCGCCCATGACCAGTTATAAGCTTAACGTAAATGGTGGTACACAGGTAGCGCGTTACAGCGTTTCATTAAATTACCTCGATCAAGCCGGGATGTTTCGCCAGGATCCGTCTGTTGCCTATAATACCAATAATGATCTTAACAGATATATCATCAATTCCGATCTGGCGGTTAACGTAACAAAAAAGTTTACTGTCGATCTGCAACTGTTTGGTCGTGTTCAGCAAAGCACGCAGCCGGGAGCAGGATACGGCAATATACTGAGCACACTTTATAGTTTGCCCAATAATGCTTATGCCTTACGTAATCCTAATGGCTCATTTGCAGGTACAACTACTTACACCAATAATCTGCTTTCGCAAACCGAATTCTCAGGATATCAGCGCACCAACAGTAATGATGTACTCGCCAACCTCGATCTGAATTATAATCTGAATAGCATCACGCCGGGCTTATCCGCTAAAGCAAAGGGTAATCTCGCTTTTTCATCGCAAAGCTTCTTAAACCGCTCGTTGCAAAACAACGCTTACTCGTTTAATGCGGATAGTTCTTATTCGGCAGTCGGATCATCAATCGCGCAGAGCAATTCATATAGTACGGTATCAAGCGCCCGCTACTCATTTGCGCAGGCCTCAGTTAATTACGACAGAACTTTCGGCAAAAATAACATTACCGGTATGGCCTTGTATGATGTTCGTTCGGTAGTATTGAACTATGACCTTTCACAGGTAACCACAAACCGCGCTTTAAAAGCAGGTTACAATTACGATGGCAAGTACTTTATTGAGGCGGCAGCCAACAGCAGCGGATACAACCGTTATCCGCCAGGCAATCAATATGGTTTGTTTTATGCGGGTGGTATTGGCTGGCAAATGGGTAAAGAGGGTTTTATCAAAGATAACTTTAGCTGGATAAGCTCATGGAAATGGCGCGCCACCTATGGTAAAACCGGAAACAACAACGTAGATAATTACGGTTATTATAATTTTTTACAAACCTACGGCGCTACAAACGGCTATTCATACAGTACGGGAACCTCAAAAAGCCCGGTACAGGGGTTTTATGAAAATACGCTTGCTAACCCCTATATCCGTTGGGAAAAGGCCCGTAAGCTGGATGTAGGCACGGATATCTCATTGTTTAATGATCACTTCAATATCACTGCTGATGTTTACCGCGACAGGTATTATGATTTACTGCAAGTTAGAGGAAACAGTATAGCCTTGTTAGGTACAGCTTACCCTTATGAAAACTTGGGCATCAATCTTTATAAAGGTGCGGAGCTCACGTTAACTTATCAGAACCATATCCAAAACTTCAATTACTTTATTTCGGGCAACGCGTCGATCCAGTCGTCAAAAATTATTTTTAGCGATGAGGAACCATACCCATATCCATGGCTGAAACATACCGGCCGTTCAACTACCGCAATTTATGGTTATACCGCTATCGGCTATTTCAAAGATGCCCAGGATGCAGCTACCAGTGCTACAACTACCGGCTACACAGCACAAGCGGGCGATGTAAAATATAAAGACCTTAACGGTGATCATATCATTAACCAGTTTGATGTTTCGGCTATTGGCGGTAATCGTCCGTTGGTTTATTACGGATTATCAAGTGGCTTTAACTACAAAGGCTTTAGTCTGAGCTTCCTGTTACAAGGTGTGGCCAACCGTGAGCTGATGTTTAATAATTCGCAGGTGAATGGCTTTGCCGGTGTTGGTTTCCTGGGGCTTACCTATAGCGGACAGGCCTACGAAACCATTTTAGGCAGATGGACGCCTGAAACCGCTGCTACTGCTACGGCACCGCGGTTATCGCTGGGCAACGCCAACAATACTGCTAACTCAACCCTGTACTTACGCAAAGGAAATTATGTGAGGCTAAAAAATGCGGAGGTGGGCTATAACCTGCCTTATGAATGGGCACGCAAGCTCAGATTATCTGGCTTGCGGGTATTTGTAAACGGCGAAAACCTGTATACACTGTATGGCTACAAAGATTTTGATCCGGAGGTTTATGGTACTGCTTACCCGATTCAAAGGGTAGTAAATGCCGGTGTTAACATTAAGCTTTGATTTTGGCCATCATAAAATATGACGATCATGAAGAATTTCAACAAAATAATTTTAGCGGCCGCCGGCATCATCACCGTAATGGCCGGGTGTAAAAAATACGAGCAATTCCCGGTTGATAAAGTGACCATTAACTACGTGTTTGATAAAAAGGATTCGCTGGGAACCAATGCTCAAATGTTCCTGTACGGGATTTACGCGTCATTACAAAATGGCCATAGCAGGATAGGAGGCGATTACCTTGATGCCGCGAGTGATGATGCCATATCATCGGCTGCGGGTGCATCAAATGAAGTTACAGTACTGTCAACGGCGGCTTACAACTCTTACACTGTTCCTACAGATGAAAATCTTTGGGCCTACTACTATGCCGGTATCCGCAAGGCAAATGAGTTTGTGAACAATATAGATGTGGTGCCGGTAATGGCTCAATACAATGGCTACTCCATGAAATATGTGTGGAAAGGCGAAGCCCGCTTTTTAAGGGCGCTGTATTACTTTGAGTTGGTTAAACGTTACGGTGGCGTACCATTATTGGGTAATAAGGTATTTACTATAACCGATGATGTATCCCTGCCCCGCAATTCTTTTGCCGATTGTATCAAATACATTGTAAGCGAATGCGATGCCATTAAGGATACACTGATGACCGCTCCGCTGAGCAACCCTAATGCCGATTACCATCGCCCAACAAAAGGTGCGGCTATGGCTTTAAAAGCAAAGGTGTTACTATATGCTGCAAGTCCGCTGTTTAACGGGCAAAATATTGATGCTTCGAATCCGGTAACAGGTTACACAGATTTTAGTGCAGATAGATGGGTACAGGCCGCCGCTGCCGAAAAAGCTGTAATGGATTTGAATGTTTATTCATTGCTGCCCAGCTTTAAAGATGTGTTCCTGACTCAGAACAGTTCGGAAAATATATTTATCCGCCAAACGGATAATTCATCATCAATAGAAACCACCAACGGACCGATTGGCTTTACGGGTGCAGTAGGCAAGGGGCAAACAAGCCCAACGCAGCAATTGGTTGATGCTTTTCCAATGAAAAATGGCTTGCCTATCACAGATCCTGCATCTGGCTATAACCCGGATAACCCTTACGCAAGCCGCGATCCCCGCTTAACCTACACGGTGCTTTACAACGGTACAAGGTGGCTTAACTCCGATCTGCAATTGTTTGAGGGGGGGATCAGCAAGCCTAATGGTTCGTTGCAGCAAACCAAAACAGGCTATTACATGCGTAAGTTCATGGGCAATTTTGAAAATACAAATGCCTATGCAGCGCACGTGATCGACTGGCAGATCTTACGTTATGCCGATGTGGTTTTAGGATACGCCGAAGCTCTCAACGAATCGGCGGGGGCTACCACCGACGTTTACAACGCGGTGATCAGCATCAGAAAACGTGCAGGAATCGATGTCGGAACAGTCAATTATGGGCTTAAACCGGGCATGACCAAAGATGAGATGCGCGCCATCATTCAAAATGAGCGCCGTTTGGAAATGGCCTTTGAAGAGAACCGCTACTTTGATATCCGCCGCTGGAAAATTGCCGGTACCGTAATGAACCAGCCTCAAAAAGGTATGAGCATTGTGAAGATAGGCTCAAGCCTTACTTATAATGTGGTAAACGCCCTCACTACCAAATTTGAATCGCCAAAGATGTACCTGTACCCGATACCTTATGATGAGGTTTTGAAGAACCCGAATATGAAACAAAATCCAGGATGGTAATCTCAAAACCGATTCAGTTAAACCAAAAAAATTAAGCTTTATGAGAAAAATAATACTTTTCTTTCAGATATTAATGATCCTGCTCCCGGCAGTATCATTTGCGCAAAGCCGAACCGTAACCGGCACCGTGCGCGATATTACCGGGGTATTGCCAGGGGTATCGGTTATCGAAAAGGGCGTTGCCAATAACGGCGCCATTACAGACCAGAGCGGTAAGTTCAGGCTTGTTCTGAAGGGCAAATCAAACACCATCATTGTACGTTTCATCGGTTATATCCCAAGGGAACTTCGTGTTCCGGAAACAGGCAGAATGGACATCATACTGCAAACCAACACCAACGGTTTAGATGAGGTTGCGGTTGTGGCTTACGGAACAAGAAAACGTATCACCAATACGGGTGCTGTAAGTTCAATTTCGGCCAGTGAAATCCGCACGGTACCAACAGCCAACGTACAGAATGCTTTAACCGGTAAATTGCCGGGTTTCTTTTCGCAACAGTCTTCGGGCCAGCCGGGTAAGGATGCTTCTGATTTTTATATCCGTGGCGTAAGTTCATTGAACCCATCAGGTAACCAGCCGCTTATTATTGTGGATGATATTGAATACAGTTATGATCAGCTACAACAGATCAACGTAAATGAAATAGAAAGTATCTCTATTCTAAAAGATGCCTCCACTACAGCAATTTACGGTATCAAAGGCGCTAATGGAGTATTGGTGGTAACTACTCGCCGTGGTAAGGCGGGTACGCCTAAAGTAAACCTCCGTGTTGAAAGCGGAATTCAGCAGCCAACCAAAACACCTCAATTTTTAGATTCATACAATACAGCAGTACTCATTAACGAGGCGCAACATAATGACGGCATCCCGCTTAGCTTTACCCAGCAGGACCTCGACCTGTTTAAAAACGGATCTGATCCTTACGGGCACCCTAATGTGGATTGGTATAATAAGATCTTTAAAAAGTATACCTATCAAACTAATGCCAACCTTGATATTTCAGGCGGTACTACCGGAGTGAAATACTTTATCTCCGGAGGGGCATTAAATCAGAACGGTTTGGTACGAGACTTTGCCGACCCGCAAAGTTTGGTAAATACCAATTATTATTTTAAACGTTATAATTTCCGTTCAAACCTCGATCTTAAAGCCAATAAAACGCTTGACTTACGCTTGGATATAACCACCCGCTTCTCTGATCTGAACCAGCCTTACAATGAGAATGCAGTTAGCGAAGTATACAATTTTACCAAGGAAACGCCTTTCACCGCGCCATATCTAAACCCTAACGGCAGTTACTCATATGCGTATTCATCGTTTAATCCCGATCACCTGCCAACGCTTAACGCAAGGCTGGCTACAGGAGGTTATCAGCACTCGCGCCGTACCGATTTTAACGTGCTTTTTGGCGCTACTCAGAGGCTGGATGATCTGACCAATGGACTTTCGGTAACAGGCCGTGTAGCATACTCCAGTATAGAGCAGTTTACCAAACAGATCTTTAACGGTGGTATTCCGGCCTATCATTATGACCCTACAACCAATCAGTACTCATTGAGGCCGGGAGCTACCTATGTATATCAAACTTACGCCTTAACAGGTAGTACGGACATCAGCACTAATAACTATAACCTGCAACTTTACGCCAATTACGATAGGACATTTAGAGGTTCGCACCATTTTTCGGGATTGCTATTGTTTAATCAAACCTCACAAACTTATTTTACCTATCCGCTGCTGGATGGAGCCCAGGTTGGTGTTCCGCAAAAATTCCGTGGTGTATCGGGCAAAGTTGGATATGATTTTAAGCAGAAATTCCTGTTTGATTTTAACGTAGCCTACAACGGTACAGATCGCTTTGCCGCCAATCACCGCTTTGGTATTTTTCCGGCTGTGAGCTTTGGTTACAACATTGCAAAAGAGTCGTTTTTTGAAAAAGCTATGCCGGTTTTCAGTCTCCTGAAACTGAGGGGAAGCTATGGTCTGGTTGGCTCAGATGCCGCACCGGGTAACCGTTATGTATACAACCAGGTTTATAACCAGGGGGGAGGCTACAACTTTGGCGAAACTGCGCAGGGGTATACAACCATTTCTGAGGGATCATTGGGCAATCCAACCGTTGTATGGGAACGCGCCAAAAAGATCGATATCGGATTAGATGCTAACTTGTTTAATGATAAAATCTCCATCACCGCCGATTATTTCCATGATATCCGTTACAATCAGCTGATTACCCCGGGTAGCGTACCTGAAATATTGGGCGTCGGTTTGCCTGCAGTAAATATCGGTAGAACCCGTAACCAGGGCCTTGATGGGCAGATCAGTTATCATAGCACTCTTGGTAAAGTACAATACAATGTGGGTTTCGTGTTTTCGTATGCCAAAAACAAGATACTGTATGAGGATGAGGCTACACCGGCTTACCCATGGCTGGCGCAAACAGGGCATTCCATCGGTCAGCAATATGGTTACCATTTTGTGGGATATTACACTGCTGCGGATATTGCCGCGATTAATTCGGGAAGTAAATCGGTTCCGGTACCTGATAACGGAATTCCGTTGCAACCGGGCGATCTGAAGTACCAGGACTTAAATGGCGACGGCGTCATCAACGTATTTGATAAAAGGCCTATCGGTAATCCAAACCTGCCAAATACCATATTGGGCTTATCATTACAGGCCGTTTACAAAGGTTTCAGCGTAAGCGTGCTTTTACAGGGATCATTCAATTACAGTTTCGCGGTTATCGGCACAGGTATCGAGCCATTCCAGAGCCAGTTTCAACCTATACACCAGGAACGATGGACACCGGAGAATCCGGTTAACGCGGCTTTCCCGAGGTTAACTACTAACCCAACTTCGGTAAATAGCCCTACAGCTTATTTCTCTGATTACTGGTTGCTGAACGCGCATTATGTGCGTTTAAAAACGGTTGATATCGGTTACCAGTTACCAACTAAACTGTTGCCGTTCAAGATCAATAACGCCCGTATCTACATGAGCGCGTACAATTTGCTCACGTTTGATAATTACAAGAAATACCAGCAGGACCCGGAGATTGCTACCAATACTGCAGGTGATGCATATATTAACCAGCGCGTAATTAACCTGGGTATCCAGGCAGGCTTTTAATAACCAATACATAAACCACAAAAGAGGCCGGTACGCAGGTACCGGTTCTCTTTTTGTTTTGGCAGATAAACTTTAATTTAGGATATGTTTCCAACCATCGGCGATCTGATATTTTACCTCTTCCATATCCGGGTTGGGTTTCCTATCCAAACGCTTGGTTTTTTTATGGCGCTTGCCTTTTTATTTGCCTACATAGTTTTTACCTCCGAATTTAAACGCTATGAAGCCATTGGCAAAATCAACGCGTTTAAACGTAAGGTAATTGTTGGAAAGCCTGCTTCGGTTGCTGAAATGATCATTAATTTTTTGCCGGGTTTTTTATTTGGTTTTAAACTTTTTGGGGCTGTTTTTAACTACGCTATTTTCGCTGCAAACCCCAGAGCTTATATTCTTTCACTCCAGGGAAACCTGACTGCCGGAATCCTTATCGGCGGGGCGTTTGCTTTCTGGATTTATAACGACAGAAAGAAATTCGCGCTCCCTAAGCCCCAAACAACTGAATATACTGTGCATCCCTATCAATTAATGGGGCTTATCGTTTTTAGTGTCGGTTTTTTCGGCTTTATTGGGGCTAAGTTGTTTGATATTGTGGAGCATTTTGGCAGGTTAAGATATGATCCGCTGGGTACTATATTTTCGGCCAATGGGTTTGCTTATTACGGAGGGTTGATATTTGGTGCATTAACTTATTTGTATATCGGTCACCGGCACCATATGAAACTCGTGCATCTTGCAGATATTGGCTCGCCGGGTATGATGCTGGCTTATGGTATTGGCCGCATAGGGTGTCAGCTTTCGGGTGATGGCGATTGGGGTAAGGTTAACATACACTTAAAACCTGTTATGTTGAATTGGTTACCCGATTGGATGTGGTCATTTAGCTATCCGCATAACGCTATAAATTCCGGTATGCCGATGCCTGGTTGTATAGGTAATTACTGTAACCAATTGGCTAACCCGGTTTATCCCACGCCTTTTTATGAGGCTACATTGTGTATTGGCATGTTCCTGTTAATGTGGGCCTTTCGTAAACGTATAGGTACACCCGGCTTTATGTTTTTCCTGTACCTTGTACTTAACGGTACCGAGCGCTTTTTGATAGAGCAGATCCGCATCAATCCGGTGTATCATTTTTTAGGCTTGCCCTTTACACAGGCCGGTTTAATTGGCTTTTTAATGCTGCTGGGCGGATTAACAGGTTTTGCTACCCTGATTGTCAAACACAGAACCCAACAGCACAAACATTTACCTGTATTATAAATATCGAAATGAAAAAGAACGCCCTTGCTTGTTTAGCCTTTTTGAGCTTGACCTTAACAAATAAAACCTTTGCTCAAAAGGCTGATACAGTTGACGTAACCAATATTAAATTTAAAGTTGAGGCCGCGCCCGAATGGTCAGCTTTGTTAAAACGTGATTCGGGGTGGTTTGGCGGCGATGGTATTTATACTATCCCCTTAAATGGAAGGGAAACCGGGCAGGCAAAACCCAGTGATAAAGTGCTTTTTATTTTTAGCGATAGTATGATTGGCGCGGTACGCGACAATACTACGGCTCCGGGAACGGTAATGATCCATAATGCGGTAGCCGAATTAAGAGGCAACGAGCCTTTGGATAAACAGATGAAATTTTATTGGGATAAAAATGCCAAAGGTAAACCCGAATCGGTTTTTATCCCACATACACCTAATACCGGCCCTACAGACTACTATTGGCTTGGGGATGGTTTTGTTAACCAGGCCTTGAACAACAATATTTACATTTTTGGATACCGGGTTCGTAATGTAAGTAATGAGGCGTTTGGTTTCAGGGAGGTTGGCAATACGCTTATCAAGATTCCGGCAAAGAGCAAACCACCTTATAAAGACCTCAAGCAAATGGATACACCATTTTACCTTATGGATCAAAAAGGCGAAAGCGGCTCGTTTGGTGCAGGCATCTATGTAAACACCAAAGAAGCCGGTGCACCAAAGCCCGATGGTTATATTTATGTTTACGGAGTGCGCGGCATGGCTAAGCACCTGATGGTTGCCCGTGTTTTACCCAAAGATTTTGAAGATTACAGCAAATGGACCTTCTACAATGGAAAAGCCTGGGTAAGTGATATGGAACAGGTTGCTAACGTAACAAGCAGCGTATCAAATGAGTTAAGCTTTAATCCGCTGCCTGATGGTCGTTACGCTTTGATATTCCAGGTAGGGGGAATGACCACATCCGTAGGCATGCGGATAGGGGCAAGCCCGGTTGGTCCCTTCGGCCCGATCATTAAACTGTGGGATTGCAAACCGGATTTAACCGCCAAAACGTTTGTGGTTTATAACGCTAAAGCCCATCCGAGTTTATCAAAACCGGGTGAACTACTGATCAGTTACAATATTAACTCCGTTGATTTTTTAAACGATCTGAAAAAATATCCCAACCTGTACAGGCCAAGGTTTATCAGGGTGAAGTTTGAATAGCCAATATTTTAAATGAGCTTTCAGGGAGACTTTTTCTTTAATGACCTTATTTAAAATGTTACTTTGCTAAATCGATTTAATTATTAATTTTGTTCAGGGATGGTTTTCTTCAATTACCAAGTCCTGATACCATTATAAACCAATGAAAATACGTTCGCTTGTTTGCGCCGCTGCGCTTGCTTATACCGGAAACCTGCTTGCACAGGAGGCTAATCTTGTAAAGTATGTGAATACCCGGCAGGGTACCAATACCAAGTATGAGTTTTCGTACGGCAATACCTATCCGGCTACCTCGCTGCCTTTCGGCATGAACACCTGGACGGCACAGACGGGTAAAAATGGTGATGGATGGAAGTATCAGTATTTTGAGCATACCATCCGCGGTTTTCAGCAGTCACATCAATGCAGCTCATGGGTTAATGACTACGCAGTGTTTTCGCTGATGCCGGTCGCCGGTAAATTGGTTGTCAATGAAGATGAAAGAGCGGCATCATTTAGTCACGATAACGAGATTGCCCAGCCCAGCTACTACAAAGTAAAGCTTGATAACAACATCACCGCCGAAATGTCACCGACAGAAAGAGGGGCGCATTTGCGGTTCTCATTCCCGAAAGCTAAAGCCTCATACCTTGTGTTGGATGGCTACACCAAAATGAGTGAAGTAAAGATCATTCCATCTGAACGGAAAATAACCGGCTACGTGAATAATTGCCGCTGGGCCCCCAAGGATTTCAGGAATTACTTTGTTATTGTTTTTGACAAGCCGTTTACCGGTTATGGCACCTGGGAAAATAAAAAGAACACCATAGCAGCAAAAAGCGAAACAGCGGAGGGAGAGGGTGTTGGGGCTTATATCCAATTTAAAGATGGTGAAACCGTACAGGCCAAAGTAGCCTCGTCCTATATCAGTCCCGAACAAGCTGAACTTACGCTAAATACCGAATTGGGCAAGTTCAAATCATTTGATGATACCCATAAAGCGGCGGATAAAGTGTGGAACCAACTGCTTGGCCGCATGGCTGTTGAGGGTGGTACCGAAGATCAAAAAGCTACTTTTTATTCCTGTATGTACCATGCCAATTTGTTTTCGCACCAGTTTTTTGAGTATGGAAAAGATGGTAAGCCATATTATTATAGCCCTTATGATGGCAAGATACATGATGGTTATATGTATACCGATAATGGTTTTTGGGATACTTTCCGCGCCCAGTTTCCTTTAAATACAGTACTGCATCCTAAAATGGAAGGTCAGTTAGTACAGGCATTACTTGATGCACAACAGCAGTGCGGCTGGCTACCGGCTTGGTCATTCCCGGCCGAAACCGGGGGGATGCTCGGGAATCATTCTATTTCTTTGTTGACGGATGCATGGGTAAAAGGGATTCGCACTTTTGATCCTAAGAAAGCCCTTGAAGCTTACTACCACGAAGCAACCAACAAAGGCCCATGGGGGAGTGCTAATGGTCGCCCGGGCTGGAAGGAATATTATGCCAATGGCTACGTGCCATTTACCCCACAAACCCTTGGTTCAACCGCCTGGACGTTGGAATTTGCTTACGACGATTTTTGCGGTTACCAGCTGGCAAAGCTCACCGGTAATAAGTTTTACAAAGATGTTTTTGCAAGGCAGATGTACAATTATAAAAATCTGTTCGACACCAAAACACGGTTCATGCGCTCGAAAGATGCACAGGGTAACTGGATAGAGCCTTTTGATCCTATGGATTGGGGCGGCCCTTACACCGAAGGGAATGCCTGGCACTGGACCTGGTCGGTTTTTCATGATACACAGGGATTGATCAACCTGATGGGCGGGGAAAAGAACTTTACTGCAAAGATCGATTCGGTATTTACAGAACCGGGAACCATTAAAGTAGGAGGATACGGCCAGGTAATTCACGAAATGACGGAGATGGCCGAATTTAAAATGGGACAATATGCGCAGGGCAACGAGCCCATCCATCATTTGCTTTATATGTATAACTACGCCGGCCAGCCATGGAAAGCCCAGCAACATTTACGCGATGTGATGGACAAGATGTACAATGCAAGTGAAAACGGTTACCCCGGCGATGAGGATGAAGGCCAGATGTCGTCATGGTTTGTGTTAAGCGCGGCAGGGTTTTACAGCGTTTGCCCCGGTACCGATCAATATGTGATTGGTAGTCCGCTGTTTAAAAAGATGACCATCGCTTTGGAAAATGGCAAAAAGTTCGTGATTGAGGCTAATAATAACAGCAAAGAGAATGTGTATATCCAATCGGCTACGCTAAATGGCAAGCCATATACGCACAACTGGATCACCCAGACAGATATCATGAATGGTGGCGTATTGCATTTTGAAATGGGCAATAAACCAGCCTTGAACCGCGGGATAGCGCCTGAAGACAGGCCGTTTTCGCTTTCGAAATCTCAGTAGAAAGAAATAAGAAGAATAATGAAAACCGTCATTGCGAGGAACGAAGCAATCCCAAACGATACAGAGCCGATCTGCAAATCGGGGATTGCTTCGTGCCTCGCAATGACGCCTTTTAAATATATACTCGCTAAAACGATTTTATGATCAAAATTTACAAATTAAAAGAACTATTCTTACTCATAGCCTCCATGCTACTGTTGTTCAACGCAACATCGGCCCAGGAGATATTTTACCTGAACAATACCAACAAACAAATAACCTGGAAAGTAAAGGCGCAGACTGATCTGGGAGCCGATAGCCTTGATATCTACAAGAACGGCTACGCGGCTGCAGATTGGGTAAAAGCCATTGTTCCCGGTACCGTATTCTCATCATACGTAGCTGCCGGATTGGAGAAAGATCCCAATTTTGGTGATAATATCTACAAGGTTGATAAAAAGAAATACGATCGTAACTTCTGGTATAGCACAGAATTTAATGTCCCCGACAATTTCACCAAACAAAAGATCTGGCTCAACTTTAAGGGGATAAATCGTAAAGCCGAGATCTACCTTAACGGAAAAAAGATTGGCAGTTTGGATGGTTTTATGCAACGCGGCATGTATGATGTAACTAAACTGGTTAGTAAAACCGGTGCCAATACATTAGCCGTTCTGGTTTATTGTCCGCTAAATCCCTTGGTAAATTACGCAAGCCCAACTTATATCCCCAGCGCCAGCTGGGATTGGATGCCTTATGTGCCCGGCCTCAACAGTGGCATTACCGATGATGTATACCTGACCAATACCGGAAGCCTTACCATCAATGATCCCTGGATCCGCACGGATGTGCCAACTACCGCCCGTGCCGAAGTATCTGTTTCCCTCGGGGTAAAAAATAGTACTGATGCTTTTCAAACGGGCGTGTTAACAGGCGTTATTAATCCGGGGAATATTCAGTTTACGCAAAAGGTATTTGTCGGGGCTAATAGTAACGCAGAGATCAGGATCGATCCTAAGCATTTTTCGCAGTTGATAATTAATGGCCCCAAGTTATGGTGGCCAAATGGTTACGGCGATGCCAACCTGTACACTTGTAACTTAAGCCTAAAGCTTGGTGATGATATTTCTGATACTAAACAGATCAAATTCGGTGTTAAAAAGTACAGCTACGATACCGTTGGTCATGTTTTGCATTTATATGTGAACGGTACAAAAGTGTTTTTAAAAGGTGGCAACTGGGGCATGGCCGAATACATGTTGCGTTGTCGTGGCGCTGAGTATGATACCAAGGTCCGCCTCCACAAAGAGATGAACTTTAACATCATCCGTAACTGGATAGGATCTACTACCGATGAAGAATTTTATGACGCCTGTGATAAATACGGCATTATGGTTTGGGATGATTTCTGGCTTAATTCTATCCCTAACCTCCCTAATGATGTAAATACATTTAACGCCAATGCCATCGAAAAAATAAAACGGTTCAGGAATCACCCTTCAATTGCCATTTGGTGCGGTGATAATGAGGGTGAACCTTTGCCGCCGCTTAATAATTGGCTCCGGGAGGATATCAGCGCTTACGATGGAAATGATAGGTATTATCAGCCGAATTCTCATGCCGGTAACCTGACAGGCAGCGGCCCTTGGACTAACTTTGATCCGCGCTGGTACTTTAGTCGTTTTCCTAACGGTTTTGGTGGTAACCAGGGTTGGGGTTTGCGGACTGAGATAGGTACCGCGGTATTTACCAATTTCGATAGCTTTAAAAAATTTATGCCGAAGGATAAATGGTGGCCTCGAAACGAGATGTGGAATATGCACTTCTTTGGCCCATCGGCAGGCAATGCCGGGCCCGACAGGTACGATGATGGCATTAAAAATCGTTACGGTGCAGCTTCGGGTATTGAAGATTATTGCCGTAAAGCCCAGTTACTGAACATCGAAACCAATAAAGCCATGTACGAGGGCTGGGAAGATAACATCTGGGAGGATGCTTCCGGCATCATGACCTGGATGAGCCAGTCGGCTTACCCATCGTTGGTGTGGCAAACCTATGATTACTATTATGATTTAACCGGTGCCTACTGGGGAGCAAAAAAAGCTTGCGAGCCATTGCATATTCAATGGAATCCGGTAAATAACGCTATCAAGGTAATCAACACAACCCGTAACGACGAAAATGCTCTGACAGCTTACGCCGATGTTTATAACAGCGACGGGCAGGTCGTAAAACAATATAGTCTGTCAAAAACTATTGATGCTCCATCAAATACTGCCCTAAACTGCTTTACGATAGCTTTTGCAGATAACCGTGAAAACCTGGCGTTGAATAAACCTGCTTTTGCTTCATCAACTACTATGGGCGAGGCTGGTTCTGTAACGGATGGTAATTCAGGCAGCAGGTGGGCCAGTAACTCCAACGATGCCGAATGGATTTATATTGATCTTGGCAAGGAGCAGGAGATAAATGGCGCAAAATTGAACTGGGAAGAGGCTTACGGCAAAGCTTTCAAGATCCAGGTATCTGATGATGCCAAGAGCTGGAAAGATGTTTACGAAAATGGCGACGGCCATGTCGGCGTGCAGCAAATCACTTTTGATGAGGTAAAAGGCCGGTACGTGCGCATGTACGGTTTACAGCGCGGCTCGGGTTGGGGATATTCGCTTTGGGATTTTGAGGTGTACGGTGGAGCACCTAAAAGCAGCGGCCTTACCGATGTTCATTTTATCAAACTGAAGTTGGTGGATAAAAGCGGGAAACTGGTATCAGATAATTTTTACTGGAGAGGTAATAAACGCACAGATTTCACCGCCCTTAATCAATTGCCAAAAGTTAATCTGAAAGTATCATCCGCTACAAAACAAATAAATGGCAAATACTATGTAGATGCTAAGATCAGCAACCCATTATTATCAAAGGCGGCTGCTTTTGCTATTCGTGTGCAGGCAACTAAAGCAAGTACCGGTGAGCAGATCTTACCGGCCATTATGAATGATAATTATTTTTCGCTCATGAAAGGCGAATCAAAGGATATCAGGATAGAATTTGATGCTACGTTACTGGGGAAGGATCATCTGAAATTATTGGTTGAACCCTATAATAACCCGCTAAGGGTAGAAAATAAATAATAAGCCTTTGGTACATTGAAGTTTTAAACTAATTTACCGGTCCAATTAACACACAAACCTGCACAATGGATACCAAACCTAAATTTACCGAACGTAAGTTCCTTGTTGTACTTATTTTTGTTACCTCGTTATTTATGCTCTGGGGGATAGCCATGACCCTCGGCGATACTTTGAACAAGCACTTTCAGAATGTTTTGCACGTTTCCAAGTCGCGCTCTGCTTATGTGCAGCTATCATTATTTGGCGCATATGCCGTAATGGGTATCCCGGCTGGTATGTTCATGAAAAAATTCGGCTATAAAAATGGCGTGCTTTTAGGTCTCGGACTTTATGCTGCAGGCGCATTCCTTTTTGTTCCGGCGGCCGATGCTAAATCGTTTGACTTCTTCCGGATCGCGTTATTTGTACTTGCCTGTGGCCTGGCGACACTGGAAACTGTGGCCCATCCCTTTGTTGCCTCGCTTGGTGATCAGCGTACCAGCGATCAACGTATCAATTTCTCTCAAGCCTTCAATGGCGTGGGCGGTGTGATTGGTCCGTTGTTGGGCGGCTATTTTGTTTTAAAAGGAGGGCAGGAACATTCCAACGACCTGATATCGGTAAAGCATCTGTATATTGTAATAGGCGCGGTGATAGCATTAGTGGGCGTAGCATTTTCATTTTTAAAAGTTCCGCCATTGCAGGATCCGCATGTAGTGGCTACAGATTCATACGCTGTTGCCGGTGAGGGACACGTTCAGGAGAGCCTGTTCAAGAAAAAGCATTTTGTTTTTGCTGCTATAGCTCAGTTGTTTAACGTAGCTGCCCAAGGCGGTACATGGGCATTTTTCATTAACTACGGCCATGAGATCATGCACCTGACAGATGAGCATGCTGGTTATTATTTTTCGTTAAGTATGGTGATGATGATGGTCGGCCGTTTTATTGGCACCTTCCTGATGCGTTACATAGCGCCCAATAAATTGCTGTCGATATTTGCGCTGGGCAATATCCTGATGTGTATCATTGTGGCGCAAGGTTTTGGCGTGGTTTCGTTTGTTGCATTGCTGTTTATCAACTTCTTTTTTAGTATTATGTTCCCGACCATATTCAGTCTTGGGTTGAAAAATTTAGGCGCGCAAACCCAAAACGCATCCTCATTTATTGTAATGGGCGTTGTCGGGGGCGGGTTATTTCCGCCTATTATGGGCTTAATCGCTAATCATAATGTAGCTACAGCTTATTACCTGCCTATCATTTGTTATACGGTGATATTTTTATTCGGTATCAGTTATCCGAAGCTTAACAAGCAAGGTGTATAATCAAAGTAGCTTAATCGATTTATTTTTATATTTTGGCCAATAATAGCTCAATAATCTATGGTTATTGAGCTATTATATTTTATATTTGATTTTAGCCAATTTTTAGCCGAGTGAAAAAACTATCGATTGTTGATATAGCCAATGAATTAAAGGTTTCTAAAACCACAGTATCATTTATACTGAATGGCCGGGCCAAAGAAAAGCGGATAGGTGAGGACCTGGTGGAGCGCGTTACCAAATACGTTGAAGAGGTAGGTTATAAACCTAACTCGCTGGCTAAAAGTTTGCGCACCGGTAAGTCAAATACCATTGGTTTAATGGTTGAGGATATTTCAAACCCATTTTTTGCCAGCATTGCCCGGCTTATTGAGGATAGGGCTTATAAAAATGGCTACAAGATAATTTATTGCAGTACCGACAACGATACCCAAAAAACCAAGGAACTCATCAATATGTTTCGTGACAGACATGTGGATGGTTATATTATCGCCCCGCCAGAGGGTATTGAAGATGATGTAGAACAACTGCTTAAAGATGGTTTACCGGTGGTGATGTTCGACAGGCATCTACCTAAAGTAAATACCGATTATGTTGAAATTGATAACCTTTTCAGCACCTATAACGCCACTCGACATTTAATACAGCAGGGTTATAAAAATATAGCCTTTGTTACATTTGCTTCCTCGCAAACACAAATGATGGCCCGTGTACAGGGGTATAAGGATGCGCTGAAGGAGAGCCGTTTTACACCAGTAGTTAAAGAAATAGTTTTTAACCAGGACGAGGAAATGATCATTAAGCCAATGACAGCCTTTTTCAAAAAGCATAAAGACCTCGACGCGGTAGTTTTTGGCACCAACCATGTGGGCACGTGCGGATTAAAGATATTTAGTACGCTGGGTGTAAAAGTACCTGATGATATGGCAGTTATCTCCTTTGATGATTATGACGTTTTTAAGCTGTACTCGCCGCCGGTAACCGCTATTGCTCAGCCGGTTGATGAAATTGCTGATAATGTGATCACAGTTTTGCTCAAAAAACTTAATACAAAAGGAGTTAGCACAGCTTCGCATTCTATAATTCTTAAAACCAATCTCCAGATCAGGGGTTCGTCGTCCGGTTTAAAAGATTGATTAATTTTAAAAGAACCATATATTAGCAGGCGTAAGTGATACACTTGCCGAGGATAGGTTTTCTGTAACCGGGCATCCTTTTATTATCTTTATTAAAAATTTACTGTTATGACACGGGCTTTTATTATAAAAAATAAGGCAAGATTGGTCTTGGCCTTAGCTGTGCTCACAGCCATGCTTTTATTGGCTAACTGGAATGGCCGTGACAATGTAAGAGCGTTAGATAAAACGCTGACTTCCATTATGAATGATCGGTTGCTGCCGGCTACTTTTGTGCACGAAATAAGCAACAAGCTTTATGAAAATAAACTGACTGCAGCGGCATCGGCCCCGGATGCCCAGGCTAAAATCAGTAGTAATTATGCCGCTATAGAAGCACTGGCGAAAAAATATGAAGCTACTCAATTAACGAAAGAAGAATCGGCAAAGTGGAAGGCTTTCCGCATTCAATTGAATAACCTTAGAAAGCAGGAAGCGGACGAAAATAACGCGGAGTATGTTTTTACCCAGGCGCTTAAATCACTCGATCAGCTGATAGCTATACAGGTTGGCGAAAGTAGCCGCTTGCTGCAAAGCGGGCAAAGGAATGTGAGTTCAAGCATACTGACAGCCAATTTTGGTGTTGTGGTTTGCATTTTACTCGGACTGTTTATCATGGTACTGCTAAGTGCCAGGGAACAGATGATATTACGGCAGGATGAACGGCATTTGATGAATTAAAACTTCGTAAGTCTTTGATTACAACTTTTAAAAATCGTCATTGCTGTACGAAGCAATCGCGAACTATACAGGGCGAACCTGCTAATCGGGGATTGCTTCGTTCCTCGCAATGACGATCGGAGATTTTCTTAAATAACCATCACATTCTCACCGCCTTTAAGCATGTATGTTTTTGACCTCCATACAAAAATACCGGATGTGCGCTGCGGTAAATTGATCTTTATTCTCCACTTGTTGTTTTCCAGAGCGTAACTCACTGCAACCTTTCCGTTAGGGTGAGGGATCTCGCCGCTTACTTTGGTTATTGTTCCCAGATGTGGCTCAATCTTTATCTTACTAAATCCCGGCGAATAGCTATCGATGCCTAAAACTGTTCTGAAAAATTCGATGTTGGGACTACTGCCCCAGGCATGGCAGTCCGAACGGCTGTATTTAAGATCTGAATATTCGGCCCAGGTGGTTAGCCCCATTTTGATGTTTTCGCGCCAGATATCCAGCCAGTTCATATAGTCATCACCCAAACCGCCTTTTACCAACGCTTGGTGCAGGTAATATTTAAAATAAATGGTGCATTGGGTTAAGGAGGTGTCGCTCAATAATCTTTTAGACAATGCGGGGAGATCTGTATTTTTTACCACGTCGGTAAGTATCGCTAAGGAATTAGCATGTTGTGAAAAATGGTCTTTGTCTTTGGTATCGGCGTAAAGCATTTTCGCCGGGTCCCAATATTTACGTTGAATGGTTTGTTTAAGCTTAGCAGCCTGTTTGTTGTACAAAGCGGCATAATCAGACAATCCCATCTTGGCTTCCATTGCGGCAGCCCATTGGTAGGCCCACAATAGCTGCAGGTCAATTATGGCCGAACTACCATCTGTGCCTTTGGGCGGTGATCCAATTTCCCAGTTTTTACCGCTGGCCCAATCCACAAATGTCCAGTACGGGGTATTTTTTAATGAACCATCGGCTTGCTGATATTGACTGAAGAATTTTAATACCGCTCTTTCGCCCTCCAGTTTATCTTTAATAAAAGTGCTGTCGCCGCGGTACATCCAGTAATCATGTAGCATGCCTATGTACCATAACGAAAAGGTTGAAATAATTTGGGTATCATGAGTAGGGTAGCGGCTTTGCGTAACACCTTCGGCCAAACGCGAATGGTCCATCAGGTTAATGGCGTTGCGGGCCAGGCGGTCGTCGCCACTGTAATAGTAAGAAATCATGGCCTGGATACGGGTATCACCGATGTATTGTAGCTGTTCGTAATACGGGCAATCGGTATAAGTTTCAACGGCGTTTAACCGGGCGGTGCGCCAGCCAATATCAAGGATTTGTTTTATCTCCTTGTTATCGGTATTGAAAACGGCAGTTTGCTTAAATGGATATCCTGTGAAGGTGCCATACAGATCGTTGATAACCAAGGGTTCGTTTTGGGTATGAATAATTAAACGGATGTAACGAAAAGTGCGGAAATTGAGCGTAGTGTATGATTGTCCTTTGTCGCCATTGGAGATCAGACTATCCTTTCTGCCCGAAAAATCTTTCCCATCCACATCATTACGGTTACCTTTCCGCATTTTGTATTTGCTTAAATTATCAAAAAGCGATTCTGCATAGCTTATGGAGATGCCGGCATCTTTTCCTCCGCTGAAGTTTATAGTAGGGTAAGCATTGGTAAGATGGACTTGATCAAGCAGCATAGTAATCGTAGTGTTAGCAGGAATGGTCAATGGTGCTTTGGTGCCGGGGAAAGTTTGGGGGATATCCATTCCGGTGGCTTTACGTACGGTAGGGATCCGTTCATAGACCAACTCCCGTTGTGGAATTGATGAAGGCACCAATTGCCATCCGAAACCATCCCATTGCCCTTTCAATTGTCCGCCAAAAAGGTTAGCCGCTTTAGGCCAGCTACTATCATCAAAATCTGGCGCATACCAGTTCATGATTGATTTATTCATATCCACCATCTCCCCGGTGCTTGCGGCAAAATAGCCCCAGATAGGTTGATACCCTCTGTCCTGCATGCTTTTCCAGGTATTATTGGTATTCAGGACTTCTTCGGCAGCAGTGCTGCCTTGAATAATGAATGCTGTTCGTACGCTGATCTGTGCTTCAGGACGATATTGTGCCTCATTCCATACTAAAGCAGCCACCGTATTTTTACCGGCTACGAGATACGGTGCAAGGTCGACAGTTTCATAGTTCCAGTAAAAGGTATCACCGCGGGCCGGTCCGAGCGATACTAATGTGCCATTTACATAAAGCTTATATCGGTTATCGGCCGATACATTGACAATAAACTTTGCCGGTTTATTAGTGAGCTCAATGTTTTTGCGGAAGTAGTAAACACCATATTCGTTCCCGGTTATAGCAGGCATGGAGATCCATTGCGCGTTCCGTGTCCGTTCATCCGGTGGCTGAACCGGTCGGGCATTGCTATTGTGCGCTAAAAGTAGAATTGCAGCTGATAAAATTGAAAGTAGCAAACGTTTCATGCAGATTTAATTGGTTTATTGGTGATGGCTCAGGTTGGTTTTACCTGTATGTTTAAATCATAAAATTGGTTCGACTAATATAATTAAATCGATTTAGCATTTTACTGTAATTTTTGATTTTTTTATGTTTTAGAAGTTGATTCGGATACATTTTTCATTTCGAAGCTAATGCAGTAGAACTGCATCATTGGGTTGGATATTAAGCAGACTAAATCTTTAACTCTTAGTAAAATCACCCGATGAAGTATATATTTGTTTAAACCTGCCAATTACATCTATGAAAAAAATAATCCTGCTCCTGCTTTCATTTTATTGTATTAGTAAGGGAGTGGCCCAAACCACAGCTCAGCCGCTTATTATACAGGGAAAGCTTACCAATTCTGCCGAAAAGATGCTGAAGATCTTTTTTGAGGACGTTAACGGAAAACTTCTTATCGATACAATCAGGCTTAATGCCGCGGGCGAATTTTATTTGAAAACTTATAAGATAGCTAAGCCGCAGCGCACCAGTATTCAGCAAAATAATACGCAGATCAATCGTATCTATGTGGCTCCGGGCTATGACCTCCGGATTACCGGGGATGCCTCTGATTATACCAGCCTGTCAAAAACTAAAAAGATTACCGGACTTGGTGCCCAAAGCAGCCAATACCGGGTGAAAATGGATTCGATCATAGCGGTACGGGATGATAAGACCGCATGGTTTGATTTGAAGACAGATGAATTGATACAGTTCCTTAAAAAATCAAAAACGCTGGAAGATTCAGTATTAAATGTAGTATTTAAGGAACCCGCAATGGGAGATAAATATCTCAATACATTTAAGAAAATAATTGAACTGGATAATCAAAGCATGAGCTTTTACATGCTGCTTCAGCATCTTGATTTGGTTAAATATAACGCGGCGCAGGCGCGGGAACTGGTAACGAAAAATACGCCACCGGCATTTGTAAATGGGGTATCACATGATGAGTATTTAGTATCAGAAGATTATAAATCATGGGTATTGCCGCTTTATTATGCTTGTGAACAACGCCTGGATTTGTTGCGCGATTCGGCATCTGTAAAGAAGCCCGGTTATACCCTTGAAAAAATCAAACAACTTTTTACCGGAAAAGTCAGGGACTTTTATCTTAACCGTTTTGTTGAAAAGAGAATAGGTGGATCTAATTCTATAGAGCAGTTAATTGCAACTCAAAAGGAAATGCAGACATTTATCAATGCAATTAGCAGCCCTGTTTTAAAGAAGAACCTTGCCAATAATTTTATCGAAAAGAAGCAGCAGTTAATGCAGATACAAATTGGAAAACCTGCTCCGGCCTTTACTTTACCCAGTGACCAGGGCAAGGTTTTTAACCTGTCCGATTTTAAAGGAAAAGTTATCTATATTGATCTTTGGGCCAGTTGGTGCGGGCCATGTCGTCAGGAAATGCCTGCATATAAAAAACTAAGCGACAAGTTTAAAACTAATAAGCAGGTAGCTTTTGTAAGTATTGCTGTGCACGACGGAGAAAAGGAGTGGAGGAACGCCCTCAAAGAAGAAAAGCCCGACTGGTTGCAACTTTATGATAACGAAGGCACAGTGGCCCAGGCTTACGTGGCTAATGCTATTCCAAAGTATATACTTATTGATAAAGATGGCAAAATGCTCAGCTTTGATGCACCCGGGCCGGGAACTGTTCAGGCCGAACAGCTGATTAATGATGCCATCGCAAAGCCATAATGTGTTTAGGCTTTTTCAAGAGCGTATGATGCCAGTTCAGCCTTTAGGCTTTTGATCATGATCTGCATGGGCTTGGTGCTGTTTAGTACCCTGCACATGGCGTTGCCCCCCTCTATCGAAAGCATCATCCGTGTAGCAAATTCGCTGGGGTTTATGGCATTTGAAAGCTCGCCGTTTTTAATCCCTTCTTTAATAACATTGGTAATGGTAGTTATGGCTGTAGTAACCATTTCCTTTATCTTGCTTTTGATGGCAGGATTAGTATCATCAGTTTCTGTAGAAAAGTTTACGATAGGGCAACCGCCTTCAATATAACTGTTAAGCGGGTTTTTACTATTATTCAAAACCGCGCCGATTTTCGCGATAGCGGTTTTATGTTTATTTATAGTGTTGTTCCTGCGGTCGTTTAACCTGCCCAAAAGGTAGTCAACAGCGGCTTGCGCCAGCTCATCCTTGCTTTCAAAATGACCATAAAAGCACCCCTTGCTGGTATTAGCAACCTCAAGAACATCATCAACAGATGTTCCGGCAATTCCCCTCTCATTAAATAAAATGGCCGCCTGCTCAATTATGAATTGCCTTTTTTGCTCGCCTTTGTTCATTTTCAATTATTTATTGTGCAAATATAGACTAAATGGTTTAAAAAAGTAAAGTGATGTAATTATCTGCTTAAATGATATTGGGAGTTTGTTTTGTTGTAATGTTCTGTAAAATAGTCTGTTGTGTATTATTTAATTAGAGGGGAATACTGTTTCTGCTTGATTTTTTTACACTGATTTTATTAAAGTTCGTGTTAATACAGCTACTAAATTAATGATTGACATAGCAATGTAATTATCGTTAAAAGTAGACTAAATAGTTTTATTTAATAAACTGTTTGGTCTACTTTTGTTTGCCGGTAATAAAGAAATACACAATTAACAAGCTTTGATTTTAATCAAATTTTAACACTCAGTTATGAAACTTATAAAGGAACATCACAGGGGCATCAGTACTGTTTTAGCGTTCGCGCTGATCCCGCTTTCGGGCTTTGCCACTGATATCTATATACCCTCTTTGCCGTCAATGGCGCGTGAACTGGCTGTAAATAATTCGGCCGTTCAGCTTTCGCTTATCGCTTTTATGATCAGTTCGGGCGTTAGTCAGCTGTTTGTAGGTAGTTTGCTTGATAGCTTTGGCCGCTATCGTATCGGTACAATTTCTCTGTTGGTATTCGCGCTGGCGAGTTTCACCATAGCGGTTTCTCATAATATTAACATTATTTATGCTATGCGTGTTTTGCAGGGTATTACGGTCGCGCTTATAGTAGTAGGGAAAAGGGCATACTTTGTAGATATGTACTCCGGCGAACAGTTGAAGCATTACACCAGTCTTTTTTCTATCATCTGGGCTACAGCACCCATTGTAGCGCCATTTATTGGCGGCTATCTCGAAGCTGCCTTTGGCTGGCAATCAAATTTCCTTTTCCTCGGGATAGCTACGCTGTCGCTCCTGGTTTTGGAACTCATGTACGGTGGCGAATCGCTGAAAAATTATCATCCGTTTAAGGCAAAAAGTATTTTGCAGGTTTATGTTTCTACCATTAAAACCTTTGATTTTTCTTTAGGCCTGATCCTGATTTCCTTAAGTTACGCTATGCTGGTAGTGTACGGCATGAGTAGTCCTTTTATAATCGAACACGTGTTTCATTTTTCGCCTGTGGTAACGGGGTATTGTTCGCTGCTTTCGGGAGTATCACTTATGGCAGGTGGGATCATTTCTAAAACGCTTATTAAAAAGCCGCTTGTTAAAAAGGTATCAGTAGCGCTTGCTTTACAGTTAGGCTTTGCCGCTCTAATGGTCTTCACAGCAGGGGTTAAAACAAATTTATTTACCCTGATGGCATTCACTGCCTTAGTTCATCTTTTGTCGGGCTTTATATTCAATAACATATTTGCTTACTGTTTAGGGCGTTTCTCTAAAAACGCGGGTATTGCAAGCGGTGTAACCGGTGGGTCGCTTTATATCGTAACTTCATTTTTTAGCTACGGAATCGTGAACCTCATGGCTATTAAAAATCAACAGTTATTAGGAACCGCTTATTTATCCTTTGCGATATTAGCTGTTATTACGCTGGTTCTTTTTATCAGGGCAAGGGCTTCGCACCAAAAACAAGAGGCGGCCGTTATTTTAGCAGCAGAAGTTGCGGTATAAGTAGTAGGTTGCGCTAAGAAATATTCAAAGCCGGTAAATATTTTACCGGCTTTTTTATGTTGAGGCTATTTTATCGTATTTGTTTTTCTCAACCCTCTTGTTACCAAAAACATGGCTATGGCTGTCAAGCAGATAGATATCGCAGCGCTTTTGGATACTGCACCTAAAATTGCCGTCGATCCCCCGGCTGCCATAGCGCCAAAAACGGCTACTCCTATGGCTCCGGCTGTTTGCCTTGCTGTATTTAATATGGCTGAGGCCGTACCCGACAGGGTTTTATCTACGCTTGATAAGATACCGTTAATCATAGCCGGCACAGCAAGACCCATTCCCATCGGAATGACCAGGAAAGGCAGAAATAATTGTAGATAGGGGGTATGTTCGTGAGCTATGAATAAACCGGCAAATCCGGCTGCAAACATAGTGAGCCCAATAATTATAGGTTTTTGGATACCGTAACGATTAATTACCCGGCTGCTGATAACGTTGGATATAACAAAACCTATGGTGAGCGGCAGGAATGCAAAACCGGCAGTAAGTGAAGGGTAATTAAGTACTTTTTGCAAATACAGACTTAGGATAAAAACAGTGCCATAATAAGAGCCGTTTAAAACAGCCCCCAGTACTAAAAGTGAGTTGAATTTTCCCGACTTAAACAAATGGAAAGGTAACATGGGGTGAGCAACTTTGTGCTCGATCCATAAGAAAACACCGAGTAGTACTAAACTTAATATCAATCCGCCCCAGATCATTACATTATTGAATCCAAGTCTTGGTACTTCGATAATTACGCTGATTAATGTGGTTACCGATAGCATCCAGGTAAATTGCCCTGCAAGGTCAAAGCTTTTTTTGTTTGTTTTGGCTGTTTGCTCCATTTTGAAACTCAGGATATAACCAATAATGCAAATGGGAATATTAACGATAAAAATATACCGCCAGCTGCTAAATGCTATCAGTAAGCCGCCAATGGTTGGCCCTGCGGCAAGGGCGGCACTTCCTGCTGCTGTCCATAAGCCTACGGCGCGGGTGCGGAGTTGTGGTGTATGGGCAAACTGATGATTAAGTAGCGCGAGTGAACTTGGGATCATCATGGCCGCGCCGATACCCTGCGCAATTCTGAAAATAATAAGCGTAAGCGCGTCTGGTGCCAACCCGCAACCCGCCGATGCAATACCGAAAATGATCAGGCCTATCTGGAATATCCTTTTTGATCCTAAAAGGTCGCTAAGACTACCTGCCGATAGCATTAGCACGGCAAAAGCAAGTGTATAGGAATCAATTACCCATTGCAATGTGCTGATGCCGGCGTGATATGCTTTGGCTATTTCAGGTAAAGCGATATTGACGATGGAAACATCAAGCTGGGCTACGACAAAAGCCAGACTGGTAGTTAATACCGCCCAGCCAAAGCCCGGAGGGTTTGTGCGTGTTTTTTGATTCATAAGAAGCCGCCAAAGTTAAGGATCAATTTGCACCGGGAATGGTACTATTCAACGGTTTGTTAGAATAGGATCTTTATTGACCCTTATGTGACTTATGAGTTTCAGGATCAGGAATAAAAAATGTTAACCTGATTGCTTTTATTCTGAAATAAAGCTGATCAGGTTAACATATGATATAGTGTACATTACTTTATTTCTCCCGCTTCAAAAAGCTCATCCAAACGCAGGTGCGAATCATTAACGCCGCGTTCCATACCTGATTGCAGCATACCATCACGATCGGCTACAGATTGAAAAACGGATTGGACGGTTACCCTTGTGCGGTTATCGGGCAAGGCCTCAAACCGGGTTGTTTCAAGGATTACATGGCCGCTTTCTGGCAAGCCTTCAAACTCAAATGTTTGGATAATGCGCTCCAGAGCTGTTACGTCATGTATCACCCCATGAAAACCATAATCGTTACCGGCCGGGTCGGTGTGAATGTAGCGGTAAGCGCCTCCACTGCGACAGTCATATTTGTCTATGCGCATTTTAAGGTCGCGCGGGCCCAGCCATCTTACAATAAGGTCAGGATCTGTAAACGCCCTGAAAACAAGTTCGCGTGGAGCTTCAAATTCGCGGGTTATAAAAAGCTCCTGTTTGCCTGGTTCGGCCTTAATGCCGGTTTGATTTTTTGTGGTGATCATTGTGTTTTTTATTTAGGTGATTGGTTAATCATTGTCATAAGCTTCCTGCAAAAGCTTGATATCCATTTTGGTCATCTGCATCATGGCAGCCATAACCCTTTTTGCTTTTTCAGGATTTTCGTTGTTGTAAAGTAATTCGCTCATCACTTCCGGAACAATTTGCCAGGTAACGCCAAATTTATCGTCAAGCCAGCCGCATTGATTGGTTTTGCCGCCGTTGGCAGGCAAAGCCTCCCACAGGTAGTCAATTTCTTCCTGGTTTTTGCAGTTAATGTAAAATGAAGTAGCCGGCGAAAAATTGAACATCGGTCCGCCGTCCAAAGCTAAAAACTCCTGATCTTCTATCCGGAATGTACCTACTAACATTTTACGGCCGTTGCCTGGGTCGGTAAGGGAACTTACTTCACTTTCTGAATTTTTAAATACCGAAGTGTAAAATTTCAAAGCCTCCTCAAGGTTGCCGTTAAACCATAAAAAAGGAGTTACTTTCTGGGTTGCTTTAAATGTTGCCATTGGTTTTTGTTTTTATTGGTTAAAATTTGTTGCTTTTGATATCTCAAAGTTACCGGCATCATCAGGGGTTAATAGGGTGCAAAAACGACGAGATAAGAGGGCGATAGCGACAAATTGATTTTTTATCCTTTGGGCATTTTGCTCATGTCCATGTGCAGTACATTCCAACTGTGGCCATCAGGATCGGTAAACAGGCATCCGTACATCCAGCCGTCCATCTCGCGGGGTTTGTGGTTGCTTTTGCCGCCAGCATCAACGGCTTTTTGTGCCAGTTGGTCAACCTCCTCCTTGCTTTCCGCATCGATAGAGAGCAGGACTTCAACTCCTTTTGTGGTATCCGCAAGACCGCAGTTTTCGACAAAGCCCTTAAAGGTAGCTTCATCAAAAAGCATAACGATAACGTCTTTTTCGCCAACTTGCATAGCTGCAGAATTTGGGCCGTTCCCAAATTGCGAATTAAACCGGAAGCCGAGTTTGCTGAAAAACTCTTTTGATACATTTACATCCTTTACAGGCAGGTTGATCCAGAATTGCTTTGTCATAATTGATTATTTTAAAGGTTTATCATTGTTTTTTAATTCTTCAAGCAGAGTGTCAAGGGCGTCAAATTTTTCTTCCCAAACCTTACGGTAACGTTCCACCCATTGGGCTACTTCATTAAGCTGTTTCAACCGTGGCTCGCAATATCTTTCGCGGCCTTGTTTTTTAATGGCGATGAGGCCGCATTCGGTCAGGATTTTTATATGCTGCGATATGGCCGGACGGCTCACATCAAAATTATCTGCTATTGCATTCAGGTTCATGGGCTTAAACGCTATCAGGTTAATGATATCTCTGCGGGTTGGATCGGCAATGGCCTGAAAAACGTCTCGTCTCATCTGAAATGATATTAATATGTAAGTGATTGCTTACAAATTTATATGTAAGCAATCACTTACGCAAGTTTTCATGATATTTTTTTCGATAATAATTACATACAGATGGACATGTTTAGTTTCTCAGAAAAACATCAGCTTAATGTTAACCCTGTAAAAAAAATAAAATACTGGTTATGAATATCTTATGGCTGTTGTATTTGAAAAGTGTTAAGTTGTGTTAACCCTGTTTACATACGTTTGCCCAGGGTGTAAATACCCCTCCTGTATGATTCTCAAAAAAATCATCATCTTTGTAGCAGATAATATATCCTTACAATATGCTGTTTGAACAAATAAGCCAAAAGCCGTTCTTTATTCTGGGTCCTTGTGTAATGGAAAACCAGGAGTTACTATATACAGTTGCCGAAAAGGTTGCCGAAATAGGGCAGAAGTATAATGTGCCGGTGATCTTTAAATCATCATTTGATAAAGCCAACCGTACATCAATTCACTCTTATCGCGGGCCGGGTTTAGAAAAAGGTATGGAAATGCTGATGAATGTTAAGCAGCGTTTTGGTTTGCCAGTTACAACAGATATTCACGAGCCATTTCAGGCAGCTATTGTTGCCGAAGTTGCTGATATATTGCAGATCCCGGCATTTTTATGCCGCCAGACAGATCTTTTGGTTGCTGCTGCTGAAACCGGTAAAATAGTTAACGTAAAAAAGGCCCAGTTCCTTTCAGGGCATGATATGTTTTACCCTGCTCAAAAACTTATTGAAGCAGGCAACAACCAGGTAATATTAACCGAGCGCGGTAACATGTACGGTTATAATAACTTAGCTGTCGATTTCAGGAATATTTATGATATGAAGGCATTCGGTCATCCGGTTTGTATGGATTGTACACACTCGGTACAACGTCCGGGTGGTGCAGGTGGCAAAACCGGCGGCGACCGTACTTTTGTACCGATGATGGCCCTTGCTGCCAAAGCCTTTGGTGCCGACGGATATTTCATGGAAGCCCATCCCGATCCTGATAATGCCCTGAGTGATGGCCCAAACATGGTTAAGCTTCATGACCTTGAGAAAACTATAATTCCGTTGATTGGGTAATTTTTGTTTGAGTATCCGGATCTATGAAAGATATTGCGAAAAGGGTTTTTGATATTGAAATTGAATCGCTGCAGCATGTGGCCGGTTTAATTGACGATACTTTTGCGGCGGCTGTTGATGCAATTCTTCAATCAACCGGTAAGCTTGTAGTTATTGGCATTGGTAAATCCGGTCTTATTGGTAAAAAGATAGCGGCTACATTGGCCAGCACCGGTACGCCAAGTTTCTTTTTGCACCCGGGGGAAGCATTTCACGGAGATTTGGGTATGGTTAGTTCCAATGACGCCGTTTTGCTGATTTCCTATTCGGGTGAAACCGATGAGGTGCTCAAGCTTATACCATATTTAAAGTGGAACAAGAATGTAATGATAGGCATCACCGGTAATTCGGCTTCAACAGTTGCCAAAAACTGCAACTATCATTTGAATATAAGAATTGAGCGGGAGGCTTGCCCGCTCGAACTTGCGCCTACGTCATCAACTACAGCGGCTTTAGTTATGGGCGATGCTTTGGCCATTGCCCTTATGGAGTCCCGCAACTTTAAGCAGCATGATTTTGCCCGTTTTCATCCCGGAGGTAGTTTGGGGCGTAAATTGCTGGTAAAAGTTAGAGACCTGATGCGCATCGATAAACTACCTTTTATCAATGAAGATGCCTCGTTTATGGATCTGTTATTACGCATGTCGGAAGGCAGGTTGGGTATGGTTATGGTAGGTGACGCGTCCCGGATAAACGGAGTAGTGACAGATGGCGATCTCAGGAGGGCCTTACTTAAGCACCCGGATACTACAACTCTATCTATCCCCGAAATTATGACCGTGAACCCGGTTATAATTGACGAAGAGGAGTTTGTAGGTTACGCCGAACAGCTAATGCTTGAAAAAAAGATCACTACGCTGTTGGTGGGTTCTGCCGAAGAAAGATCAATATCCGGTGTTTACCAGATCTATAGCGCATAAACCCGGTTTTAGATAGCTTTGGTTGTTTGGCCTTTAGATTGGGAATAACCGATTCTGATAATATTTAGTTAACTTTACCGGTGTCTATAATCTTCTACCGTACTAAATAAATGTCTGATCAATCGAACCCGATCACCAATACATTCCTGGCTCCTGCAAATATCCATATTGCAATAATTGGCCTTGGTTACGTTGGGCTGCCTCTTGCAGTTGAATTTGCAAAAAAATATCCCGTAAAAGGTTTTGATATCAAACAAAGCCGGGTTGACGAGCTGAGCAATGCTTTTGACCGTACCCTTGAAACCGGCACTGAAGAACTATCTGCAGTTTTAGCTTTAAAGGAGCAAGGCAATGGGCTTACGTTTACCTCAAATTTAGCGGATATTGCTTCCTGCAATGTTTATATTGTTTCTGTTCCCACCCCTACGGACCAGCATAACCGGCCGGATCTGAGCCTGCTTGTCAGGGCAAGTAAGTCGATAGCAAGCGTATTGAAAAGGGGAGATGTGGTTATTTATGAATCTACCGTATATCCCGGGGTAACCGAAGAGGTTTGTGTCCCTGTTCTACAAAAAGAGTCGGGGTTGTTATATAACAGCGATTTTTTTGCGGGGTACTCGCCGGAACGCATAAATCCGGGCGATAAGGTTCATACCCTTACCAATATTTTAAAAGTAACATCCGGCTCAACGCCTGAAGCGGCCGATTTTATCGATGGCTTGTACCAGTCAATAGTAATTGCCGGAACGCACAAGGCACCCGCTATTAAAGTTGCCGAAGCTTGTAAAGTAATAGAAAATTCGCAACGCGATATTAATATCGCATTTGTAAATGAGCTGGCTAAAATATTCAATATCATGGATATTGATACCCATGCGGTATTGGCTGCCGCCGGTACAAAGTGGAATTTTCTGAATTTTAAGCCCGGTCTTGTAGGCGGGCATTGTACAGGCGTTGATCCCTATTACCTTGCAGCAAAAGCACAGCAAATGGGCTATCATCCCGAAATTATACTGGCAGGCCGAAGGCTTAATGATGGCATGGGAACTTACGTAGCGCTTGAGGTTATTAAGCTGATGGTTAAGAATGATATTTCGGTTAAAAACTCAAAGATCTTGGTGCTTGGATTTACCTTTAAGGAAAATTGCCCCGATGTACGTAATACCAGGGTAATTGATATTATTAAAGGCTTTGATGGTTTTGATGCAACCTGCGAAATATATGACCCCTGGGCCGATCCTGAAGAAGTAAAAAGGGAATACGGGATCTCTACATTGAAAAACTACGATGAGTTAACCGGTGCTTATGACGCTATAGTTATGGCTGTGGCACACCAGGAGTTTTATGACATCGACTATCTGGCTTTAAAACATACGTCGTCATCAATAATTTACGATATAAAAGGCATTTTAAACAAAGATGTTGTAAACGGACGGTTGTAAATGTTTTTTATACAATTATTTTTTCATATAAAATTTCACTTTTTCTCACTCTTAACAGAGAATTCATTTTGAATAAATTTCTTAATTTCTAATTTTGTGGCTGTCAAAATAATACATTCGTAACTGTGTCTCCATTTAATTATGACATTGTTATTTATGAATAATTATAGTAATTTTAACAGGTTGCATACTACATAAGCCCATATACATGATTCACAGATACGCTACTTTTATTAAAGCAGTGAACCTTACCATCGATTATATTATACTTAATATGAGCATGGTAATTTCTTACTTCATCGAAGACCGCTCATACATTTTTTGGATTAACAACAGGAAATATCTACCTATTGTGCTGGTTTTCAATTTGATTTGGCTCCTGTCTGCAAACATTACCGGCTTGTATGAACATGTACTCAATAAAGATTCAATTAAAACTTATCGGGGCGTAATTAAAACTTACCTGTTGTTTGTAAGCTTTATCTGCTTCACTATCATTATATTAATTGGAACCAACGCTTATTTTATAACACGCGAATACCTCTTTTATTCGCTGGCGTTATTTGGGTTCCTGCTCGGCTTGTGGAAGTTAATATTCCTCAGCATCCGTAAAAGCGACCGTGCAACCCTTATTGATACACGTACCGTTATTATTATAGGTGGCGGCCGCATTGGGTCGGATTTGTACAGCTTTTTTAAGCAAAACCCTGAGCGTGGTTACAACCTGCTTGGCTTTTTTGATGACGGCTCAAACAGCGTATTGGATAAAAGCCTTTATTTGGGTGGTACCAATGATTGTATAAGCTACGTGCTTAATAACAAGGTTGACGAAATATTTTGTACGCTTCCTAACTCTGAGGCTACAAAAATTGAGCAACTCATGCTTGATGCCGACAAAAACCTGATCAGGTTTAAGTTTGTGCCCGAGTATTATGATTATGCAAAAAAACCAACCTTTATCCAAAGCTTTGGGCATATTCCCATCATTTCGGTAAGGCCCGAGCCTTTGGAGAACATGTTGAACCGCTCTATTAAACGCTTGTTTGATATCTGCTTTTCGATATTTGTTATCCTGTTTATTTTTAGCTGGTTATTCCCGATCCTGGCCATTATTATTAAGCTCGAATCAAAAGGGCCTATTTTCTTTGTGCAGGAACGTTCTGGAAGGGATAATAAGCCGTTTAAATGCTATAAATTCCGTAGTATGCGGGTTAATCACGATTCGGATAAAAAACAGGCCACACGCGGTGATTCGCGTATAACCAAGTCCGGGGCTTTTATTCGTAAAACCAGTATCGACGAATTACCTCAATTCTTTAACGTGATATTGGGTAACATGTCTATAGTTGGTCCAAGGCCGCACATGATCAGCCATACCCAGCAATATTCACAGCTGATTGATACTTTCATGGTAAGACATTTCCTTAAACCAGGTATTACTGGTTGGGCGCAGGTTTCGGGCCTAAGGGGCGAAACACAAACTACCCAGGCTATGCTTGAGCGTGTTGAGGCCGATGTTTGGTATCTCGAAAATTGGTCGTTCCTTTTAGATATGAAAATCATATTCTTAACCGTTTGGAACGTGTTTAAAGGCGAGAAGAACGCGTTTTAATATTATTTTCTGATTGGGGTCGGAATACTTCTTATAATCAAAATGCCGTGTCAATTAAGCTTAATAGCTACAAATTGACACGGCATTTTAATTTTATTTAATCCTATAATTGGGTTGTGTGTTGAGAGATGGCTTTTCCTACTGATTGTATTTATAGAGACAGTTGGATCAATGTGCAGTATAAAGCCATAAAAAAAGCCTCTTTAAATTGCTTTAAAGAGGCTTTTTACATTCTGTGCGGAAGAAGGGACTCGAACCCCCACGCCGTGAAGCGCCAGATCCTAAGTCTGGTGCGGCTACCAATTACGCCACTTCCGCGTTTCTGATTTAACAGGCTGCAAAGATAGTGTTTAATTGTAAACTTAAAAACATAATTTTCATTTTTTCGCTATCGTCCTCATTTAGTAGGAATTAATTTTTAACACACCTTTTTTTGACTGTTCAAAGTATGCTAACATTTCATAAAAATAAATATAAACAGTGTCAATCTGTGCGGGCCATTATACTTCACTTCAGAATAGTTATATCGCCCGATAATAAATCGCATCCCTTTGATAGACTGATAACAAAGTAATAAACACCTGCCGGTAAAGGCTTACCCTTACTGGTGCCGTCAAATAAATGCGCCGGTCCGATAGACTCAAAAACTTTTGCTCCGTAACGGTTAAAGATCTGTACAAGCGCGTTTGGGAAGTTTTCAAGTCCGCTGATGGTCCATGTGTCGTTTATTCCATCTCCGTTGGGTGTTATCGTGTTTGGTATGGTTAATTTTTGCGCTGTTACGCCGGTAATCAGGCCTGCCGATCTCAGGCTTTCGCATGTTCCTAAAGCCTGAACAACGTAATAGGTGCCATTGCTTCCTGCGGGTAATGCAAACCTGCCATCAGCATTTTGTTGCAAGGGGAATTCGCCCATTGGGGAATCATAAAGACGATACACGTAGCCGGAAACAGGATGCTGTACTTCAATAGTTACTGTCCCATTGCAATTCACAAGCTCTTTGGTTACAGGCGGAGAGATATTCGTGGTTTCGTTTTGTACTATGTATGTTAATGGGCTTAGTGAGCATCCTCCTGCGTCAGAAACTATAAGTTGGTATGTCCCGGCGCTAATATTGTTTAAGTCGGGAGATGAGCCGGGTATTTGGTTAGCGTTAGCAGACCATGTATAAGTGTAAGGTTCGGTTCCGTCTGCAACTTTGATGCCTTCTATGTGACCGTTTTTTTCACCACATTGCTCATTAAAGACTGTTCCGGAGCCATTGACTACAGTAAGGGGAGGGATGTTCTCAATTTTAAAATAAGGGCTGTAAGTTGTACAAAACGTCTGCTTTGCCAATAATCTATATCGCCCGGCTGGAACATTGCTTAAATCGGGATGATTGCCAACTACTGCGCCCGTCTCATTTACCCATTCAAAATTATCAGCGTTTACTATTGTTACGCCTGATATTGAACCGCCGGTAGCGCAGCCTGCATTTTTTATCGAAATCTGATCTGCGTATATCACAATGTTGGTAAACTCCGAACTGACCTGATCGAGCGTTGCGCCAGCAAGTATTCCATATCCCGGCTTTATATTGCCGATGTACTGCCATGCGCCCGAGTTATTGGCCGTTACAGTGCCCAGGAAGGCCTTGGGTTCACAGCCGGTACAGTCAACGTCAGTATAAAACAGTTCAACCCTTGCGTCGGGTTTTGATTGTCCGTTTACTGAATTTGCAGTCACTGAGGCAATTTGTGCTTCAAGAGGTTTTTGGCCGGGGCCTTTATCCGTATATGAAAATGCGGGTTTTTCATTACAAAAGAAACTGTTATGCGATAATTCAATTTTGTCGCTGGCTGCTGCTTGTATGGTGGCTTTAATCCCGGGGGCAGCCACTCCACCTGTGAAAATATTTCCGTGTTGAACATCTGCTCCGCCGATAAGTATGGCTCCGGTAGTTTGGTTGATGTCTATCGCAGCAGTGTATACCGGTAATTTTGAGGTTTGATCGGCAGAGGTGCCAAAATAGTTCCCGGAGATTGACATCTTAATGCCTGTACATTTTGAAACCTGAAGGCCGCAGCCGAATGTGTTGCCGGAAAGTTCAATTTCCGAAGAGTTGGGAGGGTTGGTTGGTAAGTTTGCGAATATGGACACCTGGAAATGTTGATCTTTGATCAAGGCTTCCGCCGGGGTGCTTCTCTGAAATTTTTGGTTTGCATTGAATATATTGTTTTTGATAACCAGGTTGATGCCGGCGTAAATATTCCCGAAGTCAAAATCGCCGAAACCTACATTTCCCTCATCAGGGTTATCTCCGCCAATGAGACAGTTTTTTTCAGGTGTTAATGCTATGCCTATCTGGATCTTATCCCCAAATTGAACACCGTCTTCCCGCAGGCCGATAAAATTTGATTGGATAATGTAGTTTGTAATGCCCTGGGCCTCGATGGCCCCGCCGTTATTATAAAATACATTTCCTTTTCCGGGTGCCCCGATAACCATCCGGACAGCCGCGTCATCGGCAAACACAGCATCTCCGGAAGATAGTTTATTAAATGTCTCCCGCGATTTAAAGTTCCTGATAATTACCCCATATAACTCAAAAATAGAGCCGCCATCGCTTACAAAAAAACAATCGCTTCGGTAGGCCAGGGTGCCGTCGATATTAAAAAAAGGCCCTGCAGCTTCAATGATTACTTTGGCCCCATTTGCAGAAAGCAGGTCGCCGGGTTGTGTAGATGCATCGATGATTACAGGGGTATTAACCTGAGGCAACGCTGATAGGATTGTTATTGTCTTATCTGCGACGGTATTGCCAGGTAGATTAAAAGTTATATAATCTGTTTCAGTTTCGCCGTTATTGTTGGCTAAACTTAACGCTTCCCTTAATGAACCTGGGCCGGAATCGTTCCGGTTGGTTACAATAAAGGTTTCTGCGTTGGCGCTTGATATGCCGGAAACTATAAAGCCAAGGCCCAATAAGGCCCATGTTATAATATTTACAACAAGTTTCGCTTTCATTGGCAAAGCAATATGCTAAGCTGTTTGTGATAAGTAGGCTGATTTGTGGGTGTTATCATAAGATGAAGGTTTAATGTTTTTCAAATTAAATCCGTCAACACCAAGTTAATGTTAAAGTAATATTATAATACTGATATGTTGTTATTGAAGTGTTTGGATAGTATTCAAGACCTTGATTGGTTTGAAAAACGTAAGTTTTGGTTTGAATATCGTAATTGAAAAAGTATCAGATACGCGATATTCATATTGGATTTTTTAAGCTAAATTTACTGTACCAATTATTGCATCATGATCAATATTACTGTAAACGGGCAACACCACGAGGTAGATGCTGACCCCAATATGCCGCTGCTGTGGGTTATTAGGGATATTCTTGGTTTAACAGGCACCAAGTACGGGTGTGGGGCCGCTCAATGCGGTGCTTGCACAATTCACCTTAATGGTGAAGCGGTAAGGTCATGCGTAACCAAGTTAAACCGCGCCGCCGGCCAGCGTATTGTAACAATCGAAGGGCTTTCGGCAAACAATGATCATCCGTTGCAATTGGCCTGGAATGAAATGAATGTTCCGCAGTGTGGTTACTGCCAGTCCGGACAGATCATGTCTGGTGCGATATTATTGCGTGAAAACTCAAACCCATCCGATCAGGATATCGATGACGCTATGTCTGGTAATATTTGCCGTTGTGGTACATACCAACGTATCAGGGCTGCCATTCATAAGGCTGCCGCAATGCAGACGGAAGGAGCCAAGCTATGAAAAAACTGATTGTCATTATTCTGATTGCATCAATCACAGGTTTAGTCACACTATCATTCCGGCCAGAAACTGTAAAAACTAATAAATATCTGGTTTTACCAAAAGACAGTGTTGGCTCAGTGAAAGCTTTCATGTCTGTTTATACCGTATTAAAGAGTGCGCGCTGTATGAATTGCCATCCCGCCGGAGATTCTCCATTACAGGGTGATGACAACCATATCCATACCATGAATGTAAAGCGCGGAGCAGATGGAAAGGGGCTTTATTCGGTGCGCTGCAGTAATTGTCACCAAGCCGAGAACACTGCGGGTTTACACATGCCTCCCGGGAATCCAAAATGGGGATTGCCACCGGCTAATATGCGTATGGTATTCCAGGGGCGTACCCCACGTCAATTGGCCCTGCAACTGTTGGATCCAAAACAAAACGGTGGACGCACAAAAGCACAACTGATTGAACATATGGCTCATGATGACCTGGTTGGCTGGGCCTGGCATCCCGGAGATGGCCGTACTTTGCCGCCAATGAGCAGACCGGCTTTTGCTGCCCAGGTGCGTTTATGGATAGCCAAGGGTGCATATGCCCCTTCGGCTAAAGCAAAATAAAATTTTGAACGAATTAGAGTAGCCATTATGGAAACCAACTCAATATCAAGAAGGAATTTTCTGCGGGTGTCTGGCCTGGCAGGAACAGCGCTATGCTTAGGCTTTTATTTTCCGGCCAATGCAAAAAATGAAGAACTGATCGCCGCCTCGGCAGATGGTCAGTCGGGCTTTGAATTTAATGCCTGGATGCGGATAGATACCGATGGCAAGGTTACCCTGACGGATCACCGTGCAGAAATGGGGCAGGGCTCTTACCAGTCGGTTCCGCAGATTATTGCCGAAGAACTGGAAGTTGATCTGAAAGATATAAATGTCATATTCGCCATAGGCGATCCTGATAAATATGGCAGCCAGATCACAGGTGGCAGTTCTACCATCAGGGGATCGTATAAAAAGCTGCTTAATTTGAGCGCTACCGCGCGTGAAATGCTTATTACTGCGGCAGCCAACAAATGGGGCGTTCCTGCGAGTAAGTGTTATGCGCAATCGGGCCATGTAATCCATAAACCTTCCGGTAAAAAATTCAATTACGGCGAACTGGTAACGGATGCCTCAAAGCTTTCACCGCCAAAAGATGTAAAGCTTAAAAGCATTTCGGAATACAAACTGATCCGTAAGCCACTTAATCGGCTCGATACGCCAATGAAAACCAATGGCGAGGCTATTTTTGGCCTGGATAAAAAACTGCCAGGTATGTTACACGCCGCGGTTGAAAGAAGCCCGAGGTTGCGTGGAAAGATAAAGAGCTTTGATGACTCAGCTGCACTTAAAGTTCCGGGTGTCAAGAAGGTATTTAAAATACAAATGATGGTTTTTAATACCACGCGTGATGGAGTGGTTGTTATTGCCGATTCGACCTGGGCTGCCATGCAAGGCAGGAAAGCTTTGCGGGTTGAATGGGATGATAGCGGTTTTGAACACGTAAATACCATTGATATCTACAAAGCCCATGAAGAGTTGCTCAAAAAGGAAGAAGGGTTATCGCACAAAAAACAAGGAGATCCTGACGGCGCTTTAGCCAAGGCGACGCAACAGATCGACGTGATCTATCAAACGCCATATCAGTCGCATGCCGCTATGGAGCCTTTAAATTGCGCTGCATATTATCAGCCGGATAAAATTGAGATCTGGGGGCCGATACAGGCGCCGGATTGGGTGTTGAATGATATCAGTACCAAATTCAAGATGCCGAAAGATAAAGTGATAGTTAACATGACTTTTTTAGGCGGCGGTTTCGGTCGAAAAGCCTTTTTAGATTATACCCATGAAGTTGTTGCAATCTCGAAAGAGATTGGCGCACCGGTTCAGGTAGTATGGTCGCGCGAAGATGATATAAAACAGGGGCCTTATCGTGCCGGGATTTCTTACCGTGGTCAGGGATCAATTGAAAATGGAGAGATAAGCGCCCTGAAATTCAAAATGGCTGGTCAAAATATCGATCATTGGAATGGCCCTGCGCGTGGCAAAGCTAACGGAAGTACTTCAGAAGGCTTTTTAAAGCCTTACTATGATAGTATAAAAAATATCAGTTTTGCTGATGTGCCTTATGAAATGCCGTTGCCCAATATGTGGTGGCGCTCTGTTTATGCCTCAACCAATGGTTTTGCTTACGAAAGTTTCATGAATGAGATGGCCGTTTTAGCCGGACAGGATCAGTTGGATTTCAGGAGGAAATACCTGAAAGACGAGCGTTGCCAACGATTGATAGATCGGATGGAAGAGGTTTCCGGATGGAAATCAAGGCAAAAAAATCAGGGTTACGGCGTGGCCATTACAGAATGCTTTGAAACCACCGTGGGGCAGGTAGTGAAAGTTTCCAGGAATGCGGAAGGCAAAGTTAAGATAGATAAAGTTTGGGCCGTAATGGACTGTGGGTGGTACGTTAACCCGGATATCATCAAGGCACAGGTGGAAGGCTCGGTAGTGATGGCCCTTGGGGCAGCTACCATACACGAGATCACCTTTAAAAACGGCCTGGTGGAGCAGAATAATTTTTATGACTACCTGATGCCGCGAATGAGCGATGCCCCGCCTGTGGAAGTACATATTATGGAAAACACGGCGGATGCCGGTGGTGTTGGGGAGCCTGGCTTGCCGCCGTTTGCGCCTGCGCTTACCGATGCTATTTATGATCTTACCGGTAACCGTATCAGGAAACTGCCTTTTAATATGAATGCCGTTTAATAAAGTATTCTTGATTGCATGAAAGAAATCATTGACATCGTAGCGGCTTATGAGGAGGCGGTAAAATCGGGCAAAAAGACGGCCTTGGCTACGGTGGTGCTCGTGGAAGGTTCGGCTTACCGTAGGGCGGGGGCACGGATGCTGATCACCGAAGATGGTCAGCTAACAGGTGCTATAAGCGGCGGTTGCCTGGAAGGAGATGCCTTGCGCAAAGCCCGCATGGTTATTTTACAGCAGGAGTCGCTTCTGGTTACTTATGATACGATGGATGACGACGATGCCAAACTTGGTGTAGGCCTCGGTTGCAATGGTATTATACATATCCTCATCGAGCCCATTAATGACAAGCAACCAAACCCGGTAACCCTGCTGAAAGCGGTAATAGCCTCACGCGGATACACAGTTTTAGTTACGGTATTCTCCATGACCGACCGTAAGGCTCCGCAACCGGGATCGTGTTTATGCCTGACTGGAAATGAAACTTTGCCAAACGGATTAGAAACATTGCCATATCAGAATGAGTTGCTGGAGGATGCAAGAAATGCACTGGATAATCAGCGCTCGTCGGTTACCGCCTATAATGGTTATACCGCCTTTGTTGAATGCGTTAAGCCTTTAATCTCTTTAGTAATCATCGGCGCGGGGAATGATGCTATGCCTTTAACCAAAATAGCCTCGGTATTAGGTTGGAATATTACTTTGGTTGACGGCAGGCCTAATTACGCTACAGCAGAACGGTTCCCCTCGGTAAATAAGATAGTAATTGCAAAACCCGACCAGGTTTTGGCTAATCTTGAAATAAACGAATGGACAGCCTTTGTGCTGATGACGCATAATTATAACTACGAGATTGCTTTTCTGAAATCCATTTTACCCTTACAAACTTCTTATATCGGAATTTTAGGTCCCCGGAAAAAATTGGAGCGTATGCTGGATGAATTGGAGGCAGGGGGAACATTTGTTAGTCCCGCAAATCTCGAAGCTATTTACGGGCCGGTTGGTCTGGATATCGGCTCGGAAACATCAGAAGAGATCGCATTATCAATTGTAGCGGAAATAAAAGCGGTGTTTGCAGCACGAAACGGAAACTCGTTGAAATATAAAACAAGCCTGATCCACAGCGCTTAAAAGGCGGAACACATAAAGAGATTCCGATCAGGCATTTGCGATATTTCAGACTGGTAGCGCAAAATCACGATATATCAAGAAGCCTTCTTATTACAAATATTTGACTTTTAATATTTTAACAAATGGCATGTGTTTGGTGTTATCTTTAGAAATCACTACATCACTAACGTTAAACAAAAAAACATGTCAAAAAAAGTAGCTGAACAGCTTGTAGATATGCTGATACAGGCAGGTATTAAGCGCATTTACGCCATTACGGGCGATAGTTTGAACGAACTTAACGATGCCGTCCGCAGAACTCCCGAATTAAAATGGATCCATGTACGTAATGAGGAAGCCGGCGCTTTTGCAGCCTCGGCCGATGCGCAATTAAGCGGTCTTGCCTGCTGCGCAGGCAGTAGTGGGCCGGGGCATGTGCATTTGGTAAACGGTCTTTATGATGCTCACCGTTCGGGAGCCCCTGTTCTGGCTATTGCATCAACCTGCGCCACCAAGGAGTTTGGCAGCAATTACTTCCAGGAAACCAATGTTATTAAGCTTTTTGACGATTGCAGCTACTATAACCAGGTAGCCGCCAATAATAAACAGGTACCACGTATGGTGCAGGCTGCTATTCAAACCGCAATTCAGCGTAAGGGTGTTGGCGTTTTGGGCTTTCCGGGAGATGTGGCAGGAGAGGAGGCGGTGGAAATTGATTCATCGGTAAATAACTTTTTTTGCAAGGCCAATATTACCCCGGTATGGGAAGAGCTGGTACAACTATCTGATCTAATCAACCGTCATCCTAAGGTTTGCATTTTTGGTGGTATTGGTTGTGCCGATGCACACGATGAAGTTGTTGAACTTGCTTCGTTGATCAAAGCCCCGGTTGGTTATTCCTTCCGCGGGAAAATGTTTTTGGAGCACGATAACCCTTACGAGGTTGGCATGACCGGTTTGCTTGGTCTCCCTGCTGCCTATCATAGCATGCATGAGAGCGATCTTGTTATCCTTTTGGGTACCGATTTTCCTTACACGCCTTTCTATCCGCAGGATAAAAAGATAGTGCAGATTGATATCAAGCCCGAAAATCTTGGTCGGCGGGCCAAATTGTATATGGGCCTTTATGGCGATATTAAATCTACTTTAAAAGCTTTAATCCCCTTACTTAAAGAAAAAACCGACAGAAGCTTTTTAGACGCTCAGCTGCACGTACATGCCAAAGTGAAAGAACAGCAGCAGGCTTATATTAAAGACTATGGCAAACATGACGCTATCCACCCGGAAGCTCTGGCGGCTTTGGTGGACGAATATGCTTCTGACGACGCTATTTTTACCTGTGACACCGGTATGTGTAACGTTTGGAGTGCCCGGCATATCAGCGCGAATGGTCGCCGATCTATGATCGGCTCGTTTGTTCATGGCTCTATGGCTAATGCCATGCCGCATGCCATAGGGGCCGCGTTGGCCTGCCCTGACAGGCAGGTAGTGGCTATGTGTGGTGATGGAGGTATCTCTATGTTATTGGGTGATCTGGCTACCATCAAACAATATAATCTGCCTATAAAAATTATTGTGTTTAATAACCGCGCGCTGGGTATGGTGAAGCTTGAGATGGAGGTAATGGGTTTACCGGATTTCGAGGTCGACATGCACAACCCTGATTTTACGCTCGTGGCCGAATCAATGGGTATAAAAGGGATCACAATAAATGATCCGCAGGATCTTGAACAGGGGATAGCCGAGGCTTTCGCGCACGAGGGACCTGTGTTGGTGAATGTTTATACCGACGGAACAGCCCTTGCCCTCCCTCCGCATATCGAACTTAAAATGGTTGCTGGCATGGCTGTTTCTATGACCAAAATGATGCTTGGTGGTAAATTTGATGAGGTTTTAGCAACTGTAAAAGGCAACTATAAGCATTTGCCTGAGATATTTGATTAATACATAAATGCCATTAATAACAGGTAGCGGGAGTCTTGAACTTCTGCTGCCTGTTTTGTTTTTGGGTTCAACTGAAAGTTTAAGTGTGATATTGTTTGTTATGAATTGATAGGCGATATTTTTTTGAAAATACCCGCTACAAGATTGATTAAAAAAAGTATTTGGGAAATGAGTAAGGACATAATAATTGTGCTGTAAATAATGGTGTCCATGTGTTGCTTTTGCTGTTGATATTCTACAAAATCATAGTACCGCCGTGGCGCCTCCGCAGGATTTGGCAACAGCCAGATTTTAAGAATAACGATGGAAAAAACAGTTGCCGTAATTGCTATGTGAAGCCAGCGCAGCGTTAATAAAGGCAATATGCTATCGGCAAGAAAATAAAATAGCCATAAAATAATTAAAGTAACTACCAAAATTTGGCACATTGCTGCCATGGATATCACAAAATAAGTGTCGTGGAGGTTGATATCAAATGATGAGTGTTTGTTACTCAATAAAGAAAGAGCAGAAAGTAACACAGCAGTGAGGATCAGCAGGTGCTGCGGATGTGTTTTGATATTCAAAAAAGGATAAAGTTTCAAGATGTTTTTTTATTGCTGATATAAAGCTATAGATAAATGGAGTTAAATCATTACTTATTATGAAGTTTATACTGGCTTGTTAATCAAAAACTACCTTTACGCAAGCATGCAATAACTATGGTACCAATTAAAGGCAGCAAGTTCATTTTAAGACCGTGGCGATTAACCGACGCTGCATCATTACAACGTCATGCCAATAATATCAATGTTGCTCGTTTCCTGTTTGATCGCTTTCCGCACCCCTATACCAAGGCTGATGCTGAAAGATGGGTATTAGCTCATCAAAGTAAGGCCGTTGTGACAAATTTAGCTATCGTAATCGACGATAACGCGGTTGGGGCAATTGACTTTAAGCAAGGTGATGACATCTATCGCAAGAGTGCCTCAATAGGGTATTGGTTGGGAGAGCAGTATTGGGGCAGGGGAATAGCCACCGAAGCTATTCGGTTAATTATTCCATATGCGTTTTACAACTTTGATATCATCCGGATCCAGGCTACTGTAAATGGTAACAACCTGGCATCAATGCGGGTGCTTGAAAAAGCGGGTTTTACTAAGGAGGGTATCATGAAAGACGCGATCATAAAAGGCGGCGAAATTATGGATGAGCACTTATATGCGATTCTTAAAGATGCCTGAAAAAACTTGGTTAACAGCTTTGTGTTGTTATAATTTCAAATGCGCTACAATATTATTATCCCTGATCTGGATGAAATTGATATTTTCATCATGTGGATCGTAATCTATACTTAATACAAGATCGCCTATTTTATAGTGGTCTATCAGGAAATGTTTATCCAATAGTGGTGAAACTTCGTGATTGGTTTGTGTTGGGTTGCCTGCTTTTTGGAAGACATCGTTCCTGGTGTCGGTAAACGAAATTTCAAAAGGCAGGAAGTATTGAATATCTTGTTTCGGGTAAATATTCAGATGGGAAAATATTGGTTGTCCTGGTTCCAAAACTATCAATTCATCTTCATCAATAACAGCATCATCGTTGGTGAAGCCTAAATCAATATGCAGGGTTTCAGACCGTATATAGTCGCTCTCCAAAATATTGTATCGACTCAGATCGGTGAAGGTTTTAGCTAAGAACGCCTGAAAATCATCGTTGTAAAGATAAGAGCCGAACTGATCTGTAAAATGAAGATAATTGAACATATTTACTGTTTTTGATTATCTGATAAAACTACAACAAATCAAAATAAAGCTAAACTATGTTTTTACATTAGCTGTATGATTACACGCTTTGCACCAGGTTTATTTTTAAGGGAAGAGAGTGAGGGTGTTTTGGTTGTTACTTATGAAGACCCGGTATCATCGTTCGAAAAAACAATTCATTTAAATTCAACAGCGATTATTTACAACGATCGACAAAAATCTAAAGCCGTTGTTATCGACAAAAATAGCTTAGTATTGATAACGATCAATCAAGGATCAAGGGGAACAAATACATGCGCTGAAATTTATATAAAGAATCAGGATGACATGGTTTTGCTTGCTACTTTTTCCATTGTTGAAGCGGTTAACGATCTGCGAAAAACGAGATGTTATAAACTCGTGGAATATATTGCAAACAGGTTGAAGGTTAAATATGGGATTGAATGGGAATACAAAATTTCTGTAGACACACCGGAAAAAGAAAAAGAATTTAATAAGAATGTTTTCATCGTAATCCTAACGCTGATAGTGACCTTTATTTTAATTTACTACAGGTTAAAGTATGATATCGATCATCCTAAAATAAATTACGGCCGTTGATGATATAAAGCAATTTATTTTTCCTCTGTAAATTGGGCTTCCTCTAAAATTCATACTTTTAAGGCCGCAATGGAAGCAAAAAATAATAAAAAAACCATCTGGGCCTGGTGTATGTTTGATTGGGCCAATCAGTCATACAATATCGTTATTACCTCTACTATTTTCCCTGCATACTTTGTAGAGGTAACCAAGTTCAATTCAAAAAACACCCAAATGGTTACTTTCTTTGGGCATAAGTATGTGAACACGGTTTTATCAAACTATATATTGGGCTTATCCTATCTAATCGTGGCGGCTATATTGCCCATCCTTACTTCCATAGCCGATTACCGGGGCAATAAAAAATCATACTTACAATTATTTACCTGGTTGGGTAGTTTGGCTTGTGCCGGCTTGTTTTTCTTTAAACCGGGCACGGGGCTTGAAATCCCGATGCTGTGCTTTGGGCTCGCCTCGATAGGTTATTGCGGCGGCTTTGTGTTTTATAATTCGTATCTGCCACAAATTGCCACACCCGATAAACAAGATGCTGTGAGCGCCAAAGGATTTATTTATGGCTATGTTGGCAGCATAGTGGTGCAAGTATTGTGCTTTATCGTGGTGCTTCAGCCAAATTGGTTTGGCATTACCGACGATTGGCTACCGGCCCGGATCTCATTCCTGATGGTTTTTGTTTGGTGGATTGGTTTTTCTGTTATCCCGTTCCGCCTGCTTCCTAAAGGACAACCTAACGCCGGTAAACATAGCTATAATGTACTTACAGGTGGCTTTAAAGAACTGGCCAAAGTTTTTGGCAAGGTGCGCAAAATGCCCTTGCTTAAACGCTTCCTGGCTTCATTTTTCCTTTATTCGGTTGGTGTGCAAACCATTATGCTGGTCGCGGCTAATTTTGCTGCCAAAGAATTACACATGCCCGATGCTGCCCTGATCTCAATCGTGCTCATCATACAGGTTGTCGCAGTACCGGGCGCATTGATCGCATCCAAATCATCTGAGAAGTTTGGAAATGTGCGCACATTGGTTGGCTTAGTGGCGGTATGGTCGGCCATTTGCCTTTATGCTTACTTTATCACCAGCTCAACCCAGTTTTACGCGGCGGCAGTGGTTATCGGCATAGTGATGGGAGGGGTACAATCCTTATCGCGCTCAACCTACTCCAAATACTTGCCCGAGAATATTCCGGATACGGCTTCGTATTTCAGCTTTTATGATGTTACCGAAAAGCTTTCGATTGTGGTTGGCCTGTTTTGCTTTGGTTTTGTGGAGGCCGTAACTAACGAAATGCGCGACTCTACGCTTGCTCTTGACGGCTTTTTTGTGTTGGGATTAATTATGCTTATCGTACTGATGTTTACCGAGAGCAAGATCCGCAAGCAAAACGTTGAAGCTGGTGTCTAAACAATTTGGCGGCAGGCTTGTACTATATAAAAACGTAAGCCATGATCCATACAGTTAATCACAATGTAACCGATGATAACGGCACACAAAGAAATATTATCATCGAGCCGGTGCTTCATCAATCAACAAGTCATGAGTTAAACGCCACTGGCTTGTACAAACTTTACAAGGGCGGTAACGATGGCGAAGCAATCCTTTTTGAGATCCAGGAAATAGCTCCCGAAATTGGTGAAAGCAAGCCGCTGCTTGATGATAAAAAAAATCCGGATTATTTAGGGCAAATTATGTTTGATGGTGACGCTACCGCTAAATGGCATTATTCGGAGGGTTCTCTGTCGGATTATGAGCAGCAGCAGGTGGTTGAATTTATCCAAAATACAAATAGTTGATTTTTCTTTTTTCCTGCTGACATAGGGTTGTCACCGGCCTGTGGTTACTTTGTATTGTAATCAAAAACAAAACCACAATACAATGGAAACCAACGCAATTCAACAACCAACAGAAACTGGTGTAGTATCTGTTTATACACCCGATCAACTTTTACAAAGCTGGCTTGGTCAGCGCCGTGTTACCCGTCGCCTGATTGAAGCTTTTCCGCAGGAAGCGCTTTTTAACTATTCGATAGGTGGAATGCGCCCCTTTTCAGAAATGGTGAAAGAAATCATCAGCATGAGTAGCCCCGGGGTAAAGGGACTTGTAACCAACGACTGGACACCAATCGCAGGCCTCGATCATCATACCGGGAAAGTTGAAGCCCACTCGAAAAATGATCTTTTAAAGTTGTGGGACAACGCGACCGAAGATATAACAAGCTACTGGGCGCAGATCCCTGCCGAACGCTTTCAGGAAACAGTATTGGCTTTTGGTCAGTACGAAGGGGTTGCAAACAGCATTATTCAATACATCATCGATAATGAAATTCATCACCGCGGCCAGGCTTATGTCTATCTCCGCTCATTAGGAATTGAGCCGCCTGCGTTTTATGACAGAAGCTAAGCTTGATTTACAAGAATAATTAGAGGCCTCCCGCACAGGAGGCCTTTTTTATTGATAGTCTCAAGCTAATGCCGCAGTTTTTATATCTTTAGTAGCGTGATCATTTCTAAATTTTTATAATGGCAATCCTTCGCTCTTTTGCTTTGTTTTTATTGGCCGGTTTATTTGAAATAGGTGGAGGCTACCTGGTTTGGCTTTGGCTCAAAGAAGATAAGCCGTTTTGGTTCGGAATTACAGGTGCTGTTATCCTTGCGCTTTACGGGGTTGTTGCTACCTGGCAAACCGCTAACTTCGGGCGTGTGTATGCGGCTTACGGCGGCATTTTTATTGTGATGGCGTTAATCTGGGCCTGGAAGGTTGACGGTTTTAAGCCAGACAGGTATGATATTATCGGAGCTTTGGTTGCCTTGATAGGTGCTTGTATCATTGTTTACGCGCCGCGCGGACATTGATTGAGAGGATAGTCTGTTTTTTGCAGTTTGTAAAATTTGCATACATTTAGTGAGCAAATGGAAAACAAAAACAACAAAAAAACCATAAGGGCATGGGCTTTCTTTGATTGGGCCAATTCTGCCTATAACCTTGTCATCACTTCAACCATTTTTCCGGCGTATTATGTTGCCATAACAACCAATCATGCCAATGGTGATAGGGTTAACTTTTTCGGGAAAAGCTTTGTAAACACTGCGCTTTCAGATTATGCTTTGTCGGCTGCTTACCTGGTGATGGTATTGCTACTGCCCATATTATCATCTATTGCCGATTATAAAGGCAATAAAAAGATTTTTATGCTGTTTTTTACGCTGCTTGGTTCGGCGGCATGCTGCGCGTTGTTCAATTTTGATAAAGATCACCTGGAGATGGGCGTGATCTGTTTTGCTCTGGCGGCTATTGGTTACAGCGGAGGTTTTGTGTTTTATAATTCATACCTGCCCGAAATTGCTACGATTGATATGCAGGATAACGTAAGCGCCAAAGGTTTTACCTACGGTTATATAGGCAGCGTACTGCTGCAGCTTATTTGCTTTTTGTTTGTGCTGAAAGGGGAGTGGTTTGGTATTGTTGACAAAACCTTTGCGCCGCGCCTGTCGTTTCTATTGGTAGGTTTATGGTGGATAGGGTTTGCCATGATCCCGTTCAGCGTGTTGCCTAAAGGTAGCCCTAACGCGGTAAGCCATAGCCATAACATTATAAAGGGGGGATTTATTGAGTTAGGCCATGTTTGGAAAAAGGTTAAGGAAATGCCGCTGTTAAAGCGGTTTTTACCGTCGTTCTTTTTTTATTCGATGGGGGTACAAACCATTATGTTGGTAGCTACCGGTTTTGCTGCCAAGGAATTGAAAATGGAAACCCCGCAGTTGATCACGATAATTTTAATTATTCAATTGGTTGCTATTTTCGGTGCAACGCTCATGTCGCGCTTGTCGGGTAAATATGGCAACGTAAGGGTATTAATAGGCGTGGTGATCCTGTGGATTGGTGTTTGCATAGCTGCTTACTTTACATATACGCAAACACAGTTCTACATCATAGCTGTTGTGGTAGGTTTAGTGATGGGAGGTATCCAGTCTATGTCGCGCTCAACGTATTCAAAATATCTGCCCGAAAATATCCCGGATACGGCATCCTTTTTCAGCTTTTATGATGTTACCGAAAAGCTGGCTATAGTAGGTGGTGTATTTAGCTTTGGTTTTTTTGAAGAAATAACCGGAAGTCCGCGAAATTCAGTCCTGGTATTGGGCGTATTTTTCATTGTCGGCTTAATTTTATTATTTTCTTTGCTGAAAGCGGAACGAAACGTCAATAAAAATTTGGATTTTAGCGCCCGTTAACTATTTTGTGCCGATGAAGGTTGAGTTGTTCATACCGTGTTTTATAGATCAGTTGTTTCCTGAAACAGCTTTTAATACTGTAAAACTGCTGGAGAAAGCAGGTTGCAAGGTTAGTTATAATCCGGCGCAAACCTGCTGCGGTCAGCCGGCTTTTAATGCGGGCTTTTGGGATGATGCCAAAGAGGTTGGTAGCAAATTTTTGAGTGATTTTTCGGAAGATAGTGTTATAGTATCACCTTCGGCATCTTGTACCGGCATGGTGAAAAACTATTATAACGACCTGTTTACCAATACTGCCGTGCATAACAAATGCCGGGCAATACAAGGAAATATCTACGAACTATCCGATTTCTTGGTAAATATCCTGGAGTATGATTATTTCGGCGCGGAGCTTGATGGCAAGGCTGTTTATCATGATAGCTGTGCCGGTCTGCGCGAATGTAAGATCAAAGATGAGCCACGTCAATTGCTCTCTAAAGTACTTGGCCTCGAATTGCTCGACCTGAAAGATGGTGAAACCTGCTGTGGTTTCGGCGGCACCTTTGCAGTTAAGTTTGATGGTATTTCAACAGCGATGGCACAACAAAAGGTAAATAACGCGCTTGATGCCGGCGCGGAATACATCATTTCGACAGATGCATCATGCTTAATGCACATGCAGGGATATATCGATAAAAATAGTTTGCCAATTCAAACCATGCACATCGCTGATGTTTTGGCCCTGGGCTGGGGGAATGTGTAATCCTGCTATTCTTTAATCAGTTTCAATTTTAAGGTATCATCATACACTTTGGTATCCCATTGCATTTGCTTTCCGTTGTAGTTACTGATCTTTACCTTTGTGGTATCATTGTTTGTGCCACCGTCGAAATGTACATTGAATGTTTTTTGGTTAGCATTATAATTATAACGGCCAAACCATGCCCGGTTAGCTTCAAACACGTAAGGATTTGCACATAATGATATTCTGCCATCATCTTCAATGTATATATAGCACCAGTTTTGCGCACCATTCATCCAATCGTTTTCACCGACAGTTTTGCCATTTCGTTTGAATTCCTTGATTTTCCATTTTCCCGTAAAGGTCGATGATGGTACAGCTACTACATAGCGGTAAATGCTATAAAAAGCAAGGCCGATTACCAAAAGTTTTAAAACTGGTTTTGCAAAACTTAACCTTAACTGTGGTATTACCACTTCTTTAAATAAAACAGGTTTAATATCCGGCCATCGTAGTAGTAAAAGGTATAACAGGCCGGTAGTTATAATAATTGAGTTTATGAATGCCCCTGTGGCTATATCATAAAATACATTGATCAATACAATGTTTAACATTACCGGTAATAATAAACAGGTGCCTAATAAGGTAGTACGCCTGAATAAAAGCATAACGCCGCCGCCAATCTGAAGCAATCCCAGTATAATCGCGAAAGTGTAGGAGTGGCCAAAATAATTCCAGGTGAGATCGAAGCCGCTTAGCTCGCCTACAGGGGTATTATCTCTCATGTAAACATGCCCGAACTGGGTTTTCAGAATTTTGGCAAAACCATAAGCAGACACTTGATAGGCGACGAAGTACCGTATAACGCCTCGCAAAAAAGCGTGCCTTATCCCGGAATTAAATCCTTCTTTCTTGCTTATTTGATGCCAATAAACGGAATATACCACCGAAAAGACACACATACCAGCAATAATCCAGGTGAAAAGCCTCGCAAAGGAAACATCACCAAAAGAATTAAACAGTTTGTAAAAGAAAGAGCCCAACAACGTCATTAAGCAATCATAAATTGCTATGAACGTATACAGGCATTCGAAGAATTTAGCGAACCAATAGGAGCGTGGTTTAGGAGTCATAAGCTTACTTCCGTTCAATATCCAGAATGGTTCCTTCTTTTGCCATTTCTACAAGAAACGGTTTCGCAACGCCTTCCTGTGCATTGTCATAAGCAGTGTCGCCTTTGGCGGCAATATCATCAAGCCCGTCTTCGCGGTCAACCTCGTATTTATTCAGGGCCAGGTAAACCGAATCGCCTGAAACCTTATTTACTTTGTACAGGGTATAGTGATCATTCTTGAGTTTAATATGAAAAACATCATTCTTCTGCGGTGATAAAACCCATTGGTTTACTTTTTTAGCTTTCTGCTTTTCGCTTATATAAAAAAGTATCGATCCAATAACTATCAAAAAGCACCCGGCAAATGTCCATACCGGTATTTTGGTTTGTACTTTCAGGTTGTCATAGCTTAATTTGAGCGAGGCCGGCATTTCCTTTAACTTTAAGACCTGTTTGCAATTAAGGCATTGCGAAACACCTGTTTTACCTATCGGAAAAAATGGGATCCAGAAAATATGCGCCCAGCGCTGAAATACATTCATCTGGATGCTGTTGGCTGTATTACAGTTTGGGCAGGTGTCGTTGGTTATTTCGGATTTTAAGAGCTTGGCTTTGATACCGTATATGATCATGGCTGATAAGGTTTAGAATATGTAAAATCGGTTTGAAAATACAGAAATGATGCTGATAAACGAAATTATCAAATTGTTATAGCCACTGCCTGCCAGTTTTAACATTTATTCTTTTACGCTGATATGAAAAATGCTTCGAACCAACATTTTATAAAAAACTGTATCTTTGCCGTTTGAAATGAACAAGAAAGTCGCTTTTTACACTTTAGGCTGCAAGCTGAATTATTCGGAGACCTCATCTATTGGTCGACTGTTTAACCAGGCCGGTTATGATACGGTGAATTTTACCGAAACGCCGGATGTTTTTGTGATCAATACCTGCTCGGTTACTGATAATGCCGATAAAAAGTGTAAGAAGATTGTTAAGGAGGCGCTTAAAATTTCGCCTAATGCCTACGTAACTATAGTAGGTTGCTACGCCCAGCTTAAACCACAGGAAATTGCAGAAATTCCAGGTGTTGACATGGTGCTTGGCGCTGCCGAAAAATTCCAGATAGTTGATCATATTACCGATTTAACTAAAAGGCCTAAGGCACTTGTGCTTAATCAGCCCGTGTCTGAAGCTAACGAGTTTGTACCTGCATATTCTTTTGGCGACCGTACCCGTACTTTCCTGAAAGTACAAGACGGCTGCGATTACTCTTGTACCTTTTGTACCATCCCGCTGGCGCGTGGCGCGAGCAGGAGCGATACCATTGAAAACGTTGTTGCGCAGGCCCGGCAAATTGCCGAATCGGGCGTAAAAGAAATTGTACTTACCGGTGTAAACCTGGGCGATTTCGGGATCCGTAACGGACAGCGCGAGGATAAATTTTTTGACCTTGTTAAGGCGCTTGACGAGGTAGAAGGTATCGACCGTTTCAGGATCTCGTCCATTGAGCCTAATCTGCTTACCGACGAGATCATCGCTTTTGTTGCCGCTTCAAAACGTTTTGTGCCGCATTTTCATATTCCGCTTCAATCGGGTTCGGACAAGATCCTGGGACTGATGCGCCGTCGTTATAAACGCGACCTTTATGTTAACCGAGTGGCCAAAATAAAAGAACTGATGCCCGATTGTTGCATAGGTGTGGATGTTATTGTTGGCTTCCCCGGCGAAACAAGGGAAGATTTTATTGATACCTATAATTTCCTGAACGAACTTAATATTTCATACCTGCACGTATTCACGTATTCGGAAAGAGAAAATACTTTGGCTGCCCAGATGACGGGGGCTGTTCCTGGTTCTGCACGCGGAGAACGGAGCAAAATGTTGCACATCCTGTCTGATAAAAAACGCCGTGCTTTTTACGAAAGTCAATTGGGTAAAAACCAGGAAGTTTTGTTTGAGGGCGATATTAAAGATGGCTTTATGCACGGCTTTACCCGTAATTATGTGAAGGTGCGTACTAAGTATGATCCTGTTCTGGTTAATGAATTGAAGACAGTACATCTAACAAATATTTCACCTGATGGTGATGTTGAAATAACAGAAGGCGAAGAAATATTAGTTCATTAAATTCTATATTCGCCTTAAAATATAACCTATGTTTCCTACGCTTACATCGTTATTAAAATATCTTTTTGGTTTTAATCTGCCTTTACCCATACAAACTTTTGGTTTTTTTGTGGCGATAGCTTTTGTGGGTGGTTACTGGGCTTTTGGCCAGGAGTTTAAACGTAAAGAAGCATTAGGTGTTATCCATACTTTTAAAAAGCGGGTTACTATAGGTTTACAGGCGTCAAGTACCGAGTTGATAAGCAATGGTATTTTTGGCTTTTTATTGGGTTATAAAATTGTTGATTGCGCGCTCAACTACCAAATGCTGTTAGATACGCCGCAAGAATTTTTACTATCCTTAAGAGGCAACTGGATTGGTGGCATACTTGGAGCCGCAGCTTTTGCATATTGGGCATGGTACGAAGCAAATAAACAAAAGCTTGACAAACCGATAACTAAAGATATTGATGTACATCCTCATGAATTATTAGGTAGTATATTGCTTTGGGCTGCGGTGTTTGGTTTTGCAGGCGCTAAGTTGTTTAATGCGTTGGAAAACTGGGGCGATTTTATGAAAGACCCGGTTGGTATGCTGGTTGGTTTTAGTGGTTTAACCTTTTATGGTGGCCTGATATGTGGTGGAGCGGCCGTGCTTTATATTGCTAACAAACACGGCATTAAACCATTAGATATGCTTGATATTGGCGGTCCGGGTATGATGCTGGCTTACGCTTTAGGTCGTGTAGGCTGCCAGATGAGTGGCGATGGCGACTGGGGTATTGTTAACCTTGCAGCCAAACCGGCTTGGTTAAGCTGGGCTCCCAATTGGATGTGGAGCTTTAAATTTCCACACAATGTGAATGATGAAGGCGTGCAGATGGTGAACTGTATGGGTAAGTTTTGTCATGAGCTGCAATACCCGGTTTACCCAACCTCATTTTACGAATCTGTAATTTGTTTATTACTGTTCTTTGTATTATGGAAAATAAGGCACAATTTTAAAGCTCCGGGCGTTTTGTTTGGTGTATACATGATATTGGCTGGCGTTGAGCGTTTCGTTATTGAGCTCATCAGGGTTAATACTAAATATGTTGTTGCCGGTGTTTCATTTACCCAGGCCGAAATGATCTCGGTGATCATGGTTTTGGGCGGCGCGGCATTAATCATTACCGGACTAAACAAAGAAAAGAAAGCACTGGGCACTACAAATGGCTGATAACAAATCAAAAGGCAAATTAATTAATAACCAGGTATTCAGATTTGTGCTTTCGGCCGGGGCCGGTTTTTTGGTAGATGTTTGTGCATTTTACCTTTTTTACCATAATCTGCTTACGCAGCATACTTACCACATTTTCGGACTGACGGTTCGTAACTACACAGTTTCGCTGGCATTATCGTTTTTTATGGGCGTTGTGGTTAATTTTTTAATCACCCGATACATGGTATTTAACGAGTCGAAGTCGGCACCGCGCAAGCAGTTTTTTCGTTTTGTCACGGTAGCCTTTATCGGCTTCTTCGCCAATTTATCCGTTGTGAAAATATTGATCCAGGCTTGCAGTTTTAATCCAACGGTAGCAAGGATCTCGGCGGCATTAAGCCTGTTCTTCGCAAGCTTTTTTATCCATAAAGTTTTTTCATTTAGCCTATCATTAAAACGTAACCATGCAAACAGCGAACATCCTAAACCAGGTAATTGAAGTTTCAAAACAAGCAGGTGATTTCATCAGACAGGAGCGTAAAGCGTTTGATCCTGATAGGATAGAGTATAAAGGCCTCAACGATATGGTATCATACGTTGATAAAACCGCCGAAGAAACCATTGTAAAAGGCCTGAGCAAAATTTTGCCTGAAGCAGGTTTTATTACCGAAGAAAAAACAACCACTAAAATAGGCGAACGCTATAACTGGATCATCGACCCGCTTGATGGCACTACCAATTTTATCCATGGTGTACCTGCTTTTTCGGTAAGTATCGCTTTAAAAGAGTACGACGAGCTGATTGCCGGCGTTGTATATGAAATAAACCTCGACGAATGTTTTTACGCCTGGAAGGATGCGCCCGCATACCTGAATGGCAAAGAGATCAGCGTAAGCAAAAACAACACAGTAGGCACCAGCTTACTTGCAACCGGTTTTCCATACTATGATTTTACCAAACAAGCTGCCTATATCGAATTATTTACCGAGCTGATGCGTACCAGCCATGGCTTGCGTCGTTTAGGCTCGGCCGCTGTCGACCTGGTTTATACAGCTTGCGGGCGTTTTGATGCTTTTTACGAGTATAACCTCAACGCCTGGGATGTGGCCGCAGGTATTGTAATTGTAAAGCAAGCAGGAGGCGAAGTTGTAAACTTTAAAGGCGGCTCAGAAGTATTGGATACCCGTGAGTTACTGGCTACTAATGGTAAGATAACTGGGGAAATGCTTCAGGTGGTGCAGAAGTATTTTAAGTAAGCATTTATTCAAAGTCATCTTGAAGTAGATTTGATTCGTTTTTAAGCGTTCTGACACTTATATCATTTTTAGGCGTATCCTAAATTCCGCTCCCAAATGAAGATTAAATTCAAAACTTTTCCGATGTCTGATGGGTATGGATTTCCTTATAGTTCCCGCCCCGATCAGGAGTATTTGGTATTAGGAATTGACAATAATCAATATTATTTTCTCGACGAATCAAATGAGGTAGGAGTACTTTCAAAAGATATGTTTGAGATCAGCGATCACTCAATCCCTGATTTTTGGGTAGAAGAGAATGGGCAACTTGCTCCCGAAGAGTGGCTCTGGAAAAAATTTTTTAGCTTGCATGGAGAACCGTATTTGGAATGGGACGAAATATGGTTTTCCACCCAGTTTATGAAGGGGTTTGAAAAGTTTAATTTATCTTTTATTCCCAACCGGTTTAAACCCGCTTATGATGTTAACTACAAGGTTAATCAAATAAATAATTACTTGAAAATTGCGTCTGAGTATGATACTTTATGTGAGGATTATATAAGTTGGGAATATGAATTTGGTTCATTTAAAAGTCGTGGAGCTTTGCCATATTATTTATCTGTTAATGGCGCCCCTCAGTACTATAAAAAGGTATTACTTTCCACCGAACAAGAGGGGTTTGATATATTGAAAGGATTATTGGAACAAATAAGATCACCTCTTGAACGCGTGAAGCCGGATGTTGATAAAGAATGGTTAGGGGTTATGAGAAACAGAATTTTATTTTCGATATGGTCTATTTGGGGGGTACGATCTTTTGACGTTTTTGAGCTTAAATTTGAGAATGGATCAAGGAATGATTATTTATTGAAATACGGAGATGATGTTTTTATATTGAGTTTGAATTTTTCAACGTAACATTATAAAAGCAGAAACCCGATTAGAATGTCAGTTTCTGCTTTTATAGAACTTGTATTACTCAAGTTGATACAAGAGTTAAATTCTATTCCGTAACTTAAATAACCTTGTGGCGAGTAGCATTTTGATATCCAGCCAACTTTATTTTACCACAGTAGCTTCAAGTTCAACCTTTAAAGTTTCAAACAGGCTTTTTACTTCTAACAAAGTCAACGCCTGCTTAATTCCATGTTTGGCTATCCAGTCCTGTAATACTGGGAAATGGGGCCAAAGTTCGGCTGTGTTTGTTGTGTAAATATTCAGTCGTACAATGCCTCTTGGCTCGTATCCAGCTTCATTGATTACATGCTCAAGATTTTGCAATGCTTTAATCAGTTGTGTTTTCATATCCTCGTCGCTCGATTTTCCGTCGGCGCTTATCGCTGTTTGTCCCGAAACATATAAAGTGCTTTCTACATTTTTTACTTCTACTGCTTGTACATAGCTGCGTTTGTCTTGCCATTCCCAAGGATTAATAATTCTCTTTTCCATTTTACTGATGCTTTTTGATTGTGCCCAAACGGGGGCGGTTGTAATTAATAAGAATGCTAAAAGTGTCGCTGTTTTTTTCATGTTAGCGTTTTAAATTGCGCACTGCAAACTTGTTAATAACATCCGGAATGGCACGTTGACCTTCCTCACGTTTTTGAAGTGAGGTAGATCACATCGTTAAAATAGCCTGCTTAAGGTTTCGCGGGAAACGCCCAGATAAGAAGCCAGTGCGGCTTTGGGTACGCGATTGATAAGTGTGGGGTATTGCTTAAGCAGTTGTTCATAACGCTCTTTAGCGTTAGATGTAAGGGTGGATATGATACGCCTTTGGGAAGAAAGAAAACCAAAAGTTGCTTTTTCAAGAAAAAAGCGTTCCATCTTTTGAAGTCCACTACAAAGCTTCTTATAATCTTCAAGTGTCAAGCATAGCACCTCGGTATCTTCGAGGCACTCCAATGACATTGTTGCGGGAGTTTCAGTATAATAGGCATAGAAATCGGTCTCCCACCAGTCTTCCATAGCGAAAGCGACGATATGTTGCTTTCCTGTATCATCAGCATATATAAGCTTTAAAAGCCCTGAAATTACAAAGTAATTGTACTTCACAGCTGAATCTTCTTGAATGAGAAATTGATGTTTCTTGAATTTTTTAGTTGTAAAATGAGTAGCTATAAATTCAAACTCATCATCAGTGAGAGGTATTATCTTTTCTATATGTTCTCTTAATTTATGCCGCATTATCTAAGTTGATATATAAAGATAGTTGTGAAATCGCGTTGTTCAAAAGAATTTTATTGTGACTTCAATCGGCCAAAAAAAATCGGGCAAATACCTAAAATAGTATTTGCCCGACGACGGGTAAGCAATGGGGATCAAACCCCAATCTCCAATATTATAACGCTTCAGAAACCACTTCGGTAACTTCTGGCACCATGCGTTTAAGCAGGTTTTCGATACCGGCTTTAAGGGTTACGGTTGATGATGGGCAACCGCTGCATGAACCGCGAAGTTCAACGGTTACTATACCTTCATTAAATGAGCGGTAAGTGATAGCGCCGCCGTCCTGCTCAACAGCCGGGCGAACGTAATCATGCAAAATCTGCTGAATTTTAACTTCAGTTTCGGTGCCTTCAAAGTTTCCTGCTTCGGCTTCTTCCTCTAACTGAATCTTTAATTCAGATTCGATAGCGCCTTTAACAAACTCTTTCATGATAGGCTCAACATCTGCCCAGTCGCTGCCTTCAGTTTTGGTAATGGTTACAAAATTGCTGGCAAAGAAAACGCCGTTTACAAACGAGAACTTATAAAGTTCCTTTGCAAAAGGTGATTTTTCGGCACTTTCCTTAGTAGCGAAGTCAACGCTGCCATTAATAAGCAGTTTGTTAACTATGAATTTCATAGTTGCCGGGTTAGGCGTTAATTCGGTATATACGTTGATGTTCATCGTTTCGTGTTTTTATTCAATCTAATTAACAAATTTAATGAGCTTTTTTATTAAATGCTACCTTAAACTTTGTTATGACATTTCTTTGATGCGCAGGTTTTCGACGTGCAGATGAGTAGATTTCAAATGTGCAGATTTCAGATGTGCAAATTGATGCACAATCAAAGCATCAATAAATCAAAGAATCATTTGCACATCTGCACATCTGAAATTTGCACATCAATATAATTTAGACATTTAAATCCCTGTATAATTTAACGGCGTTATCTTTTTAATCTCCTCTTTAATGGCATCACTTACATTTAACGTATCAACAAACTCCGCTATTGTGTTAGCGTTGATTTGCTGATTGGTACGGGTAAGGTCTTTCAGTGCCTCGTAAGGGTTAGGGTAAGCTTCGCGCCTTAATATGGTTTGGATAGCTTCTGCAACAACCGGCCAGTTAGCCTCAAGGTCGGCATTAATGGCATCTGTGTTTAGTAACAGTTTGTTTAATCCCCTTACGGTTGATTTAATGGCGATCAACGTATGCGCGAACGGTACACCAATGTTCCTTAATACGGTAGAGTCGGTAAGGTCGCGCTGTAGCCTTGAAATAGGTAGTTTAGCTGCAAGGTGCTCAAATAAAGCATTAGCGATACCCAGATTACCTTCGGAGTTTTCGAAATCGATAGGGTTAACCTTATGTGGCATAGCTGATGAGCCAACTTCGCCGGCTTTGATCTTTTGTTTAAAGTAATTCATGGAGATATAAGTCCACATATCACGGTCAAGATCAATCAGGATATTGTTAATTCGTTTCAATGCATCGCATTGCGCGGCAAAATTATCATAGTGCTCAATCTGGGTAGTAAACTGTGAGCGTTTAAGACCTAAGATATTGTTAACGAAATTATTGCCGAATGCTTTCCAGTCGATAGCCGGGTAGGCGATGTTATGCGCATTGAAATTACCTGTAGCACCGCCAAACTTAGCCGAATTAGGGATAGGTTTCAGCAGTTCAAGTTGGCTTTCCAAACGCTCAACAAAAACCAGGATTTCCTTACCCAGGCGGGTTGGTGAAGCTGGTTGCCCATGCGTATGCGCCAGTAAAGGAACATTTTCCCAATCGGCAGCAAATGATTTCAGGATGTTAACCAGATCAGTAATAGCAGGGTAGTAGCTGTTATTTAAAGCCAGTTTAAATGTGTATGGGATGGCAGTATTATTAATATCCTGCGAGGTAAGGCCAAAATGAATGAACTCTTTGAAAGGCTCCAGACCTAATTTATCAAACTCTTTTTTAATGAAATACTCAACGGCTTTAACATCGTGATTTGTCGTTTTTTCAATCACTTTGATACTTTCAGCGTCATCTTCCGAAAAATTTCTGTAAATGTCGCGTAACTTTTCTGATAGATTTTTATCAAATGCTTGTAACTGAGGTAGTGGGTATTCGGCAAGTGCGATGAAATACTCTATCTCAACAAATACACGGTACTTGATAAGGGCATATTCTGAAAAGTATGCGGCAAGTTCGGCAGTGGTGTTTCTATAACGGCCATCAATAGGCGAGATCGCTGAAAGTGAAGTAAGCGTCATATATTAAAAAGAGAGTGGATGAAAATTTTTGCAAAGGTAATCATTTTTGATGGCCTAAGGCAGATTAAAAGCTTCGCAAATAAACCACTGTATAACAAGCATTAATTAAATGAATTTTAAAAACGGACAAATATTTGTAATGAAAAAGTAAAAATGATTGGAAACTTTTTATTCAAAAAATGTTTCCTTAGTTTTGACCCGGAAAGTCAATGAGTCAAACCGAAAGAATTATTAAAGGCGCCGAAGACCTGTTTTTAACCGCAGGTATTAAAAGTATCACCATGGATGATATCGCCAGGCATCTTGGTATGTCAAAAAAAACCATTTACCAGTTTTTTAAGGATAAGAATGAACTGGTGGTAGCACTCACTAAACAGAAGCTGAAGGAAGATGAGGATCAAATGAATGATATCATCAGCAAATCGGCTAATGTGATTGAAGAGATGATCAACATGACCAAATGCTCGGAAGAGATCTTTTCAAGGATTAACCCGATAGTTATTCACGATTTGCAAAAGTATCATCCCGAAGCCTGGAACGATTTTCAAAAATTCAAGGCAGAGATCTTGATCCAAAAAATGGAAGAGCTATTGATCAAGGGAATGGGGCAGGGGTATATCCGTAAAGATATTGATGTACGCATTATAGCACGGATGCGGGTTAACCAGGTAGAACTGGGCTTTAATACATCCATTTTCCCGGTGAGGGATTTTAGCCCATGGAAAGTGCAGGTTCAGTTTTTAGATCACTTTAATTATGGCATTTGTACCATTGAAGGGTATAAACTGCTTAACGAGTATAAGAATATTAATAATGAATAACATGCTGACATAAGGTTGTCACTAACTGCATGAAATTTGTACCAGTTAAATTAAATCACTCAATCACAACATATATAATGAAATATCTATTTTTCACGGCGGCTGCAATTTGCGCCATAGCTTTTAAAAGCTTTGGGCAGGAGGCAGCGCCCAACGTACAAACCTTTAACTTTACTGTTGAGGATTGTGTTAACTATGCCTATGAGCATCAGGATTCGGTAGTTAATGCCAAACTTGATATCAAGAGCGCCGAGTATAAAGTTAAGGAAACCACAGGTATAGGTTTGCCCCAGGTAACCGGTACAGCATCGTTTCAGGATTACCTGAAAATTCCAACAACATTACTGCCCGGAGAATTTTTTGGACAGCCGGCCGGTACTTTTGTTCCTATTCAGTTCGGTGTTAAATACCAGTCGAGCTTTGGGGTAAATGCTAACCAGATTTTATTTGATGGTAGCTATCTTGTTGGCTTAAAGGCCTCTAAAACCTATAAGGAACTTTCTATCCGCAGTCATATCCGTTCAAGAATTGAAGCTAATGTTAATGTTACTAAAGCTTATTACCAGGTTTTGGTTAGCAACGAGCAGCTAAGATTATTGAATGCCAATATTGCTCAGCTAAAGCAGCAAATGGATGAAACCACACAGCAAAATAAGCAGGGCTTTGTTGAAAAAATTGATGTTGACCGGATTGTTGTCCAGTACAATAACTTAGTTACGAGCCGCGAAAACACTATTCGTTTACTGGCTTTAAATTATCAGGTACTTAAGTTTCAGATGGGTATGCCTATTGAATATGCGCTTAGTTTGAAGGATAAACTTGAAGATATAAAACTTGAAGACAATACAGCCGATCTTGCTGCCGATACCGCGTTTTACCACAACCGCATCGAGTACAATTTAGCCGAGACCAATGTCGACCTTAGGCAACTGGACCTGAAACGTCAAAAATCGCTTTCTCTGCCATCGCTTAAAGCTAACGCGGCTTATACCTCATCATATCAGGACAATAATTTTAGTAACTTGTATAAAATGAGTTTTCCGTCAAGTTACGTCGGTTTAACTTTAAACGTACCAATATTTAGTGGTCTTCAGCGTGTTAACCAGATCAGGCAATCTAAAATAGCAGTACTCAAATCACAAAATGATTTGGAGAACGCTAAAAATGGTCTAAAGCTACAGGCTAATCAGGCCCATGTTACTTACGTAAACGGCTTACAATCGCTTAATAACCAAAAACGTAATCAAACCCTTGCGCAGGAAGTATTGCGCGTTTCAAAAATAAAATATCAGCAGGGTGTAGGTTCAAGTATTGAGGTTACGCAAGCGCAAACAGGGCTTGAAGATGCCGATAATAAATACATACAAGGCCTGTATGACGCTCTGGTTAGTAAAGTTGACCTTGACAAAGCTTACGGACGAATTAAATAACAACAACGCGAAACTCAATATATAATAATGAAAATGAAAAAATTTATATACATACCATTCCTGGTTTTACTTGCGGCCTGCTCAAGTAAGCCTAAAGATAAAAAGGCCGAGCTTGCCGATCTGAAAAAGCAGCAATCAGATATCAATTCAAAAATTGAGAAGCTGCAGTCTGAAATGGGCACTACCGATTCGGCAAAAAGCACTGACGTAAGTGTTACTGAAGTAAAAACGGGCAATTTTACCAACTACGTTCAAATACAGGGTAAAATAGATGCGCAGGATAATGTTACTGCCTATCCGCAAATGCAGGCTGCCATTACCGCGCTTTATGTAAAACCAGGCCAACATGTAAGCAAGGGTCAGATCCTTGCACAGCTTGATAATAGCGTTATGCAGCAAAACATCGCTCAAAGCGAAGCTCAGGTAAGTTTAAACCAACAACTATTTGATCGTCAAAAAAATCTTTGGGACCAAAAAATAGGTACCGAAGTACAATATCTTCAGGCTCAAACCACCTTACAAAGCAGCCAGAAAGCTTTAGCATCGTTAAAAAAGCAATCGGCCTTGTATCGTATCATATCACCCATAAACGGTACTGTAGATCAAATGGACCTGAAACTTGGGCAGAGCGCGACACCGGGCCAAACAGGTATCCGTATTGTTAATGCCGATGTTTTAAAAGTAAAGGCTGATGTTCCCGAATCATATGCGAGCAGCGTAAACACCGGTAACGATGTTAAGATCTTAATTCCGGATGCTAACGATTCATTAGTTACCAAAGTAACATTTGCCGCTAAAGCTATTGACGCTACATCACGTAGTTTTGGTGTTGAGATTAAACTGCCGGTACGCAGCACATTGCGCCCTAACATGACAGCTATTTTAAAAATAGCCGACTATTCAAAAAATAACACCATCTCTGTACCTGTAAAAGCGGTACAGAAGTCAGAAACCGGCGACCATGTTTTTGTAAACCAGAATGGTATTGCAAAACAGGTAAACGTAAAATCAGGTATTACTTATGGCGGCCAAACCGAGATATTATCAGGTTTGAAAGCCGGCGACCAATTGATAGTTGAAGGCGCAACAGAGGTTGAAGACGGCGATAAAGTCAAAGTTGTTCAATCGGCCAATTAGTTATTAACCAATTGATCTGTTCATTATGAAAGATGTAAAGAAAGAATTTGGCCCTTCAAGTTGGGCTATTGATAACAAAACGGCCATTTATGTGCTCATGTTCCTGATCACGGTGCTTGGCCTTGTAAGTTATAACCGCTTGCCTAAGGAAAACTTTCCGGATATAGCACAATCAAAGGTGTTTATCACAACAACCTTTGCCGGTCAGTCTCCGCAAAATATCGAGAACCTGGTAACACGCCAGATAGAAAAGCAGCTGAAATCATTAAAGGGATTGAAGAAAGTGACTTCAAACTCGGTTCAGAATGTTTCTATTATTACTGCCGAATTTCAGGCTAATATTGATATCAAGGATGCAAAAATAGACGTAAAGGATAAGATTGACCAAGCCAAGAAGGATCTCCCGCAAAATGATAATAATTATACCGATCCTGTTGTTTCGGATATTAACGTTGCCGATCTGCCTATTTTATATATCAATATTTCAGGTAATTATGATCTGAAAAAGCTAAAGGAATATGCTGATATATTAAAAGATGAAATTGAAAGCTACAAGGAAATTTCAAAAGTTGATGAGGTAGGTGCTTTAACTCCTGAAATACAGGTTAATGTTGATATGAACAAGATGGCTGCCGCGCAACTAAGCCTGCCGGACATTAGTACAGCCATTGGTTACGAAAATATATTGTCATCAACAGGTACTGCTAAAACCGACGGCGTTCGCAGAACCATTGATATTAAGCAGGATTTTAAAAATGCCGATGAAGTGGCTGCCATGGTGATCCGTAACCCTAAAGGGCAGGCTGTTTATTTAAGGGATATTGCCGAGGTTAAGGACTCGTTTTTAGAGCAGGAAAGTTATGCAAGGTTAAAAACCAATGATAATCCTAACTTCAAAAATGTAATTACCCTTAACGTAAGTAAAAGGGCGGGCGAAAACCTGATTGAGGCTTCTGATAAGATCAACGAGTTGATCAAATTGAAGCAGAAAACGGTTTTCCCTAAAGGCTTGGATATTGTTGTTACGGGCGATCAGTCAGATAAAACGCGTACAACACTTAATGACTTAATTAACACCATCGTTATCGGCTTCCTTTTGGTTACCGTTATCCTGATGTTTTTTATGGGCACAACCAATGCTATTTTCGTAGCATTATCTGTACCCTTGTCATGTTTTATTGCGTTCCTGGTGATGCCTGCCATTGGTTTTACACTCAATATGATCGTGTTATTCTCGTTCCTGCTGGCGCTGGGTATTGTGGTGGACGACGCCATCGTAGTAATAGAGAACACACACCGTATTTTTGCCAATGGGAAAGTGCCAATTAAAGAGGCTGCTAAAATGGCGGCAGGAGAGGTGTTCCTTCCGGTATTTTCAGGTACCATGACCACTTTGGCTCCGTTCGTGCCATTGGCTTTCTGGAACAGTTTAATTGGGCATTTCATGTTCTTCCTGCCAATTACATTGATCATTACTTTGTTGGCATCGTTAGTGGTAGCTTATATCATCAACCCTGTATTCGCGGTTGATTTCATGAGGCCTCACCATGACGGCGAGCATGATCATCCTAAATTTGACAGGCCTACAAAAAGAGCCATGATATTTTTGGCGATTGCTGCAGTTATTGGCTACCTGATGAACGTTGGCATTGGAAACCTGATGGTGTTGATCATGGTATTGTACCTGATTAACCATTTCTTCCTGCTGCGCGTTATCGATAGGTTCCAGAAAAATGCCTGGCCTAAATTTCAAAACTGGTATGCCAAATGGCTTGAGCGTGCCGTACGCAGGCCGGTAACCGTTCTGGTCGGAACTATCGGCTTATTTATTTTTGCAATTTTCCTGATGGCCGTACGGGGTAAAACGCCCGAATTTTTTCCATCGGGCGACCCTAACTTTGCCTATGTGTACATTACTTTGCCTATCGGTACCGATCAGGCTTATACCAATGAAGTAACCAAACAGATAGAAAAGCGCGTTGCACAAGTAGTTGAGCCTGATAAGGATATCGTGTCGTCAGTTATTTCAAACGTAACAAAAGGGGTTACCGATCCTACTGATGAAGATCAGGGCGATTATGAAAATAAAGGTAAGGTTACCGTAGCGTTTGTTGAATTTGGTAAACGTAACGGTAAGGATACCAAAAAGGTATTAGCCAACATCCGTGCGGCTGTACAAGGGATTCCCGGTGCAAAAATAGCTGTTGCACAGGAGAGCAGCGGTCCTCCGGTACAAAAAGATATCAGTATTGAGATAGTGGGTGATAACCTGGATACGCTGGTTGCTACCGGCAACAGGCTTAAAAGTTATTTGGCTAAGCAAAATATTGCTGGTATCGAAAACCTGATTGCCGACGTGCAAAGCGATAAGCCAGAAATTGTGTTTGATATAGATCGTGAGCGTGCTAACCGTGAGGGAGTATCTTCTCAGCAAATCAATCAAAACCTGTTTACCGCAATTTATGGTTGGAAGGCAGCCGATTTTCGCAATACCCGCGAGGACGATTATAAAATCATGGTAAGGACCTTGCCAAGTCAGCGCAGTAATATTGATGAGATCAAAAACCTGAAAATTACATACCGTGATATGGCCATGAGTGGCGCGATACGCCAGGTGCCAATATCGGCTTTCACTGATGTGCGCTATACCACCACTTACAGTAATATCAAACGTAAACAACAGCGTAGGGTGTTAACGCTTGGCTCAAATGTAATTAAGCCAAATAATCCTAACGAGGTTAATGCCAATATCCTTAAAGCGATAAATAACTTTAAGAGGCCGGATAATGTGACTATTCGTCAGGGCGGTGGCCAGGAAGACCAGATGGAGGCCATGACCTTTTTGTTGTCGGCACTTGCAGTATCTTTCGGGTTGATCTTGGTTATTTTGATGATCCAGTTCAACTCAATCGGTAAAACGCTTATCATTATTAGCGAGATCTTCTTTAGTATTATAGGTGTATTGCTGGGCGTCAGTGTGTTCGGTATGACCATGTCTATCGTAATGACCGGCGTTGGTATCATCGCTTTAGCGGGTGTGGTTGTTCGTAACGGTATCTTACTGGTTGAGTTTACTGATATGCTGCTTGAACAGGGCGTGAGCATTCACGATGCAGTAGTTGAAGCCGGCCATACCCGTATGACACCGGTATTACTTACAGCAACTGCCGCTATTTTAGGTTTGATACCGCTGGCGGTTGGTTTCAATATCGACTTCGTAGGTTTGTTTACCCATTTCGAACCGCATATCCACTTTGGCGGCGATAACGTTGCTTTCTGGGGCCCATTGGCGTGGACAATGATCTTCGGTTTGGGGTTTGCTACGGTTATTACACTGATACTTGTACCTTGTTTATACCTGATCCGTTATAACCTTAAAGCAAGGTTATTCGGCAAAAAATCTGTTGAACCTAAACATGCGGCGGTGTTAGAACCAGAAGTAGTTTAAAATAAGGCTAATAGATATAGAAACGGCCATGTTAAGTTAGCATGGCCGTTTTTGTTATACCAGGTTTTAATATTTGAATTTATTGATGATGCCTTTTAAGCGTAATTGCTTAACCAGTTTGTTGAATTTGCGTTCATGTTTGCCGCCTGCATCTAAGGCATCAAAAGCTAATCCCGCTGCAACTGCATACACCGCATGATGTAATGCATCTATAGCGATGGCTTGTGACTTTTCTTCTGTGATAGGAGGAGCAGCTTTAAATTTAGGTAACATTACCAACGCTGTACCCCAAATAGCAGTAAAATGTACCGCGGTTGCCGGCCAGCCTTTAAGCCCGGTTAGTGATAATAAGCCGCGTGAAACTCCCCATATTGTACCATAAGTCCAATGAATTTCCTGTGATAGTTTGGGTTTTTCCTCTTCTGTAGCAGGTTTAACCCCTGTAGTTTCTTCAGCTACTTTGAGTGTTGCTTCGCTTGGCTTACGTTTAGTTATTTTCATTTCTATCATTTGCGATAGCGTAATGGCCGCCGTTGCCGCGAGCCCCGCCAAAAGGCCTTTTCCAATGGCTGAGCCAAGTTGGCCAAGGGCATTGTTTTCATGTATTCTCATAGTTTTTAATGTTGATGTGTTTAAATAACACGCGCATTTGATAATTGATTTGTATTTTTAATCAGAACATTACGGGGTATTGTTAGTTCTTTAAAAAATGTTTTGAAGCAAATGAAACTTAAAATATCACAACCATTTTGGCCGGTGATTGGCATCGGTACATTAGCCGGAATGCGTACCTTATCGGCTCCTGTTATAACTACTCATATACTTAGTACTCATCCATCAAAAAAACTGGAGAAATCGCCGTTGAGATTCATGCAATCAACAACCGTAGCAGCTGTTTTGAAGGTCTTATCGGTTACCGAGCTTATCGCCGATAAATTACCATCAACACCGAACCGAATAGAGCCGGCAGGCGTAGCCGGCAGAGGTTTGTCAGGTGCTTTGGCCGGTGCAAGTATTTATAAAGCTGTTGGTGGTAAAGCCTTAGCCGGAGCATTGATAGGAGGGGCGACAGCAATAGCGGCAACCTACGCAAGCTATTATCTACGCAAAAATATAGTTAAGGCTAACCATGTCGCCGATCCGTTGATTGGCGCAGCCGAAGACGCTTTGGTAATTGGGGCGGGCATCAGCTTAAGCAAATTGGTTTAAGCTCCTGTGGCAGGTTGAATATATTTTTCAAGTTCGCCCAAGTTGCTGAGTTCGTTACGTGAACGCGGCAAGCTGCCGGGGAAATTCTTTTGGATAAAAGTGATGAGGTTTTCGCGGATATAGCAACGCAGGTCGAAAGCGTTTGACGAGGTGCTTGCGCTCATCAATACCCTGATTTCGATAGTATGCTCCCGTACGTCGGTTACCTGTACTACTTTAACCCGTTTATCCCAAAGGGGGGATTTTACAATCAACCGCTCAAACTCCTCACGGATGGCATCAACCGGAACGGTGTGGTCCATATATAAAAATACAGTGCCCAATATATCCGCAGAAGTGCGCGTCCAGTTTTGAAAAGGCTTTTGGATAAAATAATTGATGGGCAGTATCAGTCGCCGTTCGTCCCAGATCTTTAGTACAACATAAGTGAGGGTAATCTCTTCTACACGGCCCCATTCGCCTTCAACAACCAAAACATCATCAATGCGGATAGGTTGCGTAAAGGCTATCTGAAAACCGGCCAAAAGGTTGCCTAACGAGCTTTGTGCCGCGAAACCAACAATGATACCACCTATACCAACACCTGTGAGCAGGCCTGTACCTATCTTACGCATACTTTCAAAACTAAGCAGGATAATAGCAATAGTCAAGAAGATGATAGTTACCACGATGATCTTGCGGATAAACTGAATCTGCGTTCGCACCTTACGTTCTTTCAGGTTATCAACCTTATTAAGGTCGTAAGTGTGATAGATGTAATCTTCCAAAATGCGAACAGAGCGCACAATAAGGCCTGCAAATGATATGGTAAGCAAGATCTCTATGGTTTTATCAAGCGGCTGATAATAGAGTTTGTTCATCCGCAGTAACGGCGACAGTAGATTAAACAGGAATAGCGGTATAAAATAAGCTACTGCCGGGCCAAGGTTTACAATTATTGATCGTAGTATGGAGTAGTCAGTGTCTTTGCGTTGAGCGTAGATCCGGAATAATTTTGTAATGATAAATTTAGTGACGAGACCAATAAGTATTGCCGAAGCGATAATGATTAAATTCCAGGCAAAGGCGGGAATCCGTTGCGAAAACTCAAGCAAATCGGGTGGTAATCTGTTTCCAATATCCATAATCAAAAAATTGGTGTCCCCTATAAAATAGTTGGAATGTAAAATTGTTTTAGCAAATGCCCTGCGGAAGGGTGTTGCTACATTTATTTGATGAATTTTTGATAGTTTTGTTAAAAAAGTCAGGAAATCGATTGTATTGACTTATTTGTTTACCTGTTTTTAAGCAAAATTTTTCACATGGCAGCAGCTAATGACCAGCAGGATATTAAAAGGGAGAAAATTTTAGAGGCCTCGCACCAGCGTTTTTTACATTATGGTTATTCAAAAACAACCATGAACGAAATAGCCGGTGACTTATCCATGTCAAAAGCTTTGCTTTATTATTATTTCCCGGATAAAAGTCAGCTGTACATTGCCGTAATGCGCAAGCTTGCTACCGACTATCTAAAAACGCTTGAGAACAGGTTAGATAGCTTTACTAACTTAAAAGAGGCATTCAATTTCCAGGTAAATACCCACCACGAGTTTATCGTTAATAACTATAACTTTTTTGATTTTTTCAGGCTTAATGAACAAAACCTGCCCGAAACCATCTGGCAAATAGTGGGCGAAGTGCATAGTGCCGAATTGAACCTGTTAAGTAATGCGATTAAGATTGAAGTTGAGAAAGGTGCGATAAAGCCGGTAAACAACCCTGAAGAGATTGTTGACGTATTGATGGATGCTCTACATGGTATCAGGGTTGGGGCCATATCTCAAAAGAAAACCAACTTCCCACGTAAGGAACACCTCGAAGAAATCCACACCAAAAAACTGCTTCTGCTTGATATTTTTATCAAGGGGCTAATGGCCTAAAGTCATCTGAAGGTATAAAAAGCCTGTACTGTCAGTTAGCCGTCAAATGAATTGCCGGTTTAATACTGTGCCTGCTACTTATGGGTATATTTGTGTCTGCAAGTAATCTAACAGGCTGGTAATTACCTTTTTGTTTAATTATTTACAGATACTTCTTTTTTAAGAGGTGATTGTTTTAGAGTGATTTAGCCCGCGTAGCTTTTTGCCGCGCGGGCTTTTTATGCGCTGATATTTGTGTTAATTTCGATATTGCCAATCAGTATTTTATGAACCGGACAAGCGTTCGCTATTTTAAGTAACCTGTCCCGTTGCTCATCATTAACTTCGCCTTTAAAACTGAGTTTGGTTTCTATACGTGTGCCGCTTAAAGTTTTATACATCTCAATATCAGCTTTAATTTCTTCTACCGGCCACATTTTCCGGTCGATATACATGCGCAGGGTAATAACGGTACAACTTGCAAGGCTGGCCAGCAATAAGCTGAACGGGTTCATGCCGGTGTTGCTGCCATTGGCTTTTAAAGGTTCGTCGGTGATGAGCCCGTGGCCGCCGCTATTAACTATTGTTTGATACTGAGTATGCCCTATAAATGCTGTGGCACTTTCAATCAACTCAATTCCGGTTTCTTCCATAAAGCCATTATATAAAATTTACGGTTAGTCTTTAGTCTAAAGTCATAAGTTCCAAGTTAAAAAGTCAAGGAACCTGATTCTTGATTTTCGACTTAATGCTTCTGACTTTATTTATTCAGAGCTTTCGTTAATATCTACCAGTGCCCAGCTTTTTTTAAGGTATTTAGGGCCACCGTTGTACTTCAGCAGTACCTCAAAATTGGTTCGGTTTGTTTCGCCTTTGCTACCTTTCGAAAGTACGTATGATTTAATGATAAAAATAGAATCGGCCTTTTTACCAAACTGGTATTTATCATCGGGGAACGAAATATTGCTGTTACGTATGGTTGGCGTAACAAATTCAGTAGCTATTTTAAAAGCGTCTTCGGCAGTGGGTGCTTTACTGAACGAAAGTACTTCTGAAACGCCACCCGATGTAGCAAATTTGGCCATAATAAATATAAATATCAGGCCGGCAATCACAATGGCGTACACGCCTTTCATAGCACGCTTTTTTTTAAGGTGCTTTTCCTTAAGGTAAGTTTGAGTCATTAGTTTAAAAAAGGGTGCGATAAAAGTAGCAATTTAATTGATGAATAAAAGCAACCCTTTGTTAAACAGCCCTTATGGCTGATGGCCGAAGAATAAGTAAGCGATAAAGATAGCCGCGATAACCCCGGCCAGATCGGCTATAAGTCCGGCCGGAATAGCGTAGCGCGATTTTTTAATGCCTACCGAACCAAAGTATAGCGCCACAATATAAAAGGTAGTATCCGCCGAACCGTTGAAGATTCCGGCAAGTCGCCCGGCAAATTTATCAACACCGAAGTTTTGCATCACCGTTATCATCATGCCTTTGGAGCCCGATCCGCTGAGCGGTTTTAAATAGGCAACCGGCATCGCGTCAACAAAGCGAGTATCTAAATGGAATTGTACACAAATCCAGCGCAGCCCTTCATTCATGTAATCCAATGCGCCGCAACTCCTGAAAACGCTGATACCAACCAGCATGGCTACCAGGTAGGGGATTATCTTTACCGATGTTTCAAAGCCGCCTTTAGCACCTTCAACAAAAACTTCAAATACATTTACCTTTTTTATAAGTCCGCCAACAATGAATATCACCGGTATGGTAAACAGCATTACATTGCTGATAACGGATGATACCGTACTAATTTGTTCTTTAGTTAGCTGAGTAGTAAAGTACCATACAACCAGTGTAATAAAAGCTGTAACGCCGCCAAGCCAGCCAATAATTACCCTGTCAAAAAGATTGATTTTTTGTTTAATAGCTACTGCGATCAGGCCCACAACGGTAGCCACATAAGTAGCAATAATACAAGGTAAAAACACCTCGGCAGGATCTTTAGAGTTTAAGATAGCCCTTTGCGCGATGATCGTGACCGGTAATAATTGTAAGCCGGAAGTATGCAGCACCAGGAACATGATCTGGGCATTTGACGCGGTTTCCTTATCGGGATTTAGTTCCTGCAGGCTGCCCATAGCTTTTAAGCCAAGTGGGGTGGCCGCGTTATCCAGCCCCATTAAATTGGCCGAAAAGTTCATCATCATCTGACCGGTAGCAGGGTGATCTTTAGGCACATCCGGAAACAAACGACTAAAAAATGGCCTGACTATTCGCGATAAAAAATTGATGGCCCCGGCTTTTTCGCCAATATTCAGAATACCGAGCCAGAACGCCATAGAACCGATTAATGGCAAGGCGATATCCATTACCGACGACTTAGATGAATTGAACAATCCTTCAACCAATAATTTGAAAGCTTCTGTATCGCCAAAAAAAACTAATTTTATGAGTGAAACTACAAATGCAATTACAAAAAAAGCTATCCAGATATAGTTAAGCGCCATAGTAATGTTTAAGGCTCTGAAGTTAGTGCTTTTGCTGTTTAATATGAAATGCTCATATTTTTATACCACTTATAAAATAGATAAATGAACGAGGCGATTAATAAACTCAGCCAAATTATTGACGATGTACGACTGTTAAAGGGACAGGATATCGATTGGACTTATAAAACATCGCCTGCCAAATGGTCAAAAAAAGAAGTGATAGGTCATTTGATTGACAGCGCCCAGATCAACCTGCAACGTTTTGTTCGCTGCACTTATGAAGAGAACTTCAGGCTCACCTATGAGCAGGTGGAGTGGGTTGCTGCTGCTCATTACCAGGACGCGGATATCAACGAACTGATTGAACTTTGGGCATTGTTAAACTTGCAAATTATACGGGTTTTGAATAATTATCCTCCCGATAGGTTAAACGCCCGTTGTGATAACAGCAAACAGGAGCCAAACCTGCAAACGGTTGAATGGCTTGCCGCCGATTACGTTGACCATATGTTACATCACCTGAAAGATATATTGTAATGGCTGGCTATTCGGGTACACCTTTGGCGAAAAAACTTGGCATAAAAGCAGGAGCAAGATTAATGCTGATCAACGCGCCCGAGCATTACATCGATTTGTTTACCGATATGCCTCCTGATGTTTATTTTACTGCCGATGTTTCGCATGAAAATGATGTGATCCATTTCTTTAGCAAAAGCGCAGATGAATATCGTGCTAAACTCCCGGAGTTCATGAAACAAATAAAGCAGGATGGCATGATCTGGGTTTCCTGGCCCAAAAAGGCATCAAAGGTAGTCACTGATCTTACCGAAGATTTGATCAGGAATTTTGCCCTGCAAATTGGCCTGGTTGATATTAAAGTTTGCGCAGTTGATGAGGTTTGGTCAGGTTTAAAGCTGGTTATACCTGTTAAAAGCAGAAAATATATAACATAGGTCATTTTTTACTAAAACCGATTAAACAACAGTAGTGTGTTTTAGCATAAGCACTTAATTATATAACTTAGCGCAATAATACCAGATAATATGGCTCAGATTGAATTAAAACGTGTACATGGCGATTTTGGCTTCGAAGCTGTTGACGCTAATGGACACACAGTAAAAATGGACAGTAGTCCGGAAAGTGGCGGCCAGGATTTTGGTATCCGCCCAATGCAGATGCTTTTAATGGGCCTTGCCGGTTGTTCTGCAATTGACGTGATTAGTATCCTAAAAAAACAACGCCAGGAAATAACCGACTATAAAATGGTGGTTAATGGCGAGCGTGAGGCCGGTAAAGAGCCTTCACTATGGGAAGATGTGGATATTGAATTTCATATCTATGGTAATGTTGATGAAGATAAAGCCGTACGTGCTGCCGAGCTTTCTATCAACAAATACTGTTCTGTTGCTGCAACGCTTTCAAAGGCTGGTGCGGCAATTAAATGGAAGGTGATTGTTCACCCGGCCCAATAATAAAATTTATTACGAATAAAAAATACCAGATGGCGGAACAGGAAGTCCCTATTAAAACAGTGCACCTGTTCCCCCTTTTGGATCAAAAGCTGATAGAACTGCTTAAGTCGCTATCGGCCGAAGAGTGGAATAAGCCAACATTGGCAAAGCTTTGGACGGTGAAGGATATTGCCGCCCATTTGCTTGATGGCAACATGCGTGTTATTTCCTTGTCGCAGCAATTTATCGGCGATCCCCCGTCAATCCCCATCAATAATTACAGCGATTTAGTTGATTTTTTGAATGGCTTAAATGCAACCTGGGTAAAAGCCATGAGGCGTGTGAGCCCGCAATTGTTAATCGAACTTTTAGAAGCGACGGGCCGGCAATACAGCGAAATAATGTCAAAAGCCGATCTGCTTGCACCCGCGCCATTTTCTGTAGCCTGGGCAGGAGAGGAGGAGTCTGTTAATTGGTTTCACATTGCCCGCGAATACACCGAAAAGTTTCATCATCAGCAACAAATTCGCGAAGCTGTTGGTAAGCAGGGTATTATTACAGCCGAGTTATTCTACCCCTGTATTGATACATTTATGCGCGGGCTTCCGCATGCTTATCGTACTGTTATTGCCAATGCCGGTGCGGTAATCCAGGTTACCATAAGCGGTGAAGCCGGAGGCGACTGGTTCCTGCTCAAAACTGCCGATGGCTGGATGCTTACCCAAAACACCGGTTCTGCGCCGGATACTAAGATTACACTGTCGCCCGATATTGCCTGGAAAGTATTTACAAAAGGTATCGATCCACAAACCGCGTTGGATTCATCTCATGTCAGCGGAAATATTAACCTGGGCGAAAATCTGTTCAATATGGTTGCCGTAATGGCTTAACAACTATTTTGTTTATTTACTCCTTATCTGTACAAAACTGTATTGTTTTTAACTCATTAACCATTTGGTACAAAAAGTTAAATAATAGATACAAATTACGTATTTCAACTAATCTGAATTGTATCATAAAAGTATCGTTGTTTCGCTTAGTTAATCAACGGTTTATATTAAATTTTTACTTTATTTTTTCGATTTGTTTTAGACTGATTTAAGGCCTAGTTTTCCGGTTGCCAAATGCTGATGGCATCAATGTTGGATTATCCAATGTACGTTTTTCTTAAATGTTAAACGGAGAATTAAAATTAGAAATATGAAAACAAATTTAAAAAAAGCCTCACTGCTCTTTACAGGGGTACTGGTTGGCAGTAAATTATTCGCTCAATCACCAGATACTTCAGCAGCAGCAAGAGATTATGTAAAACCGTTTTCAGGCGGTGATCAATTACGCACCTGGTCAATTGGTGTACATGGAGGATTGTTAACTCCTTACACCATATTCGGCCGTAATAACCGACAGGATTTTACCAACCCAAGCGAACAGTTTGGATACGGTGCTTACATTAAGAAACAAATTTTACCATCATTTGGCTTACAAGCCGATTTCCTTCGTGGCCAGGTGGCATCATCAAACAGCCACGTAACCACAGCCGGTACTTCTGCTTATGATTCGTACTCTACAAAACTAAACTGGTCGGCAGCCTTGAGCGCCAACTTTACATTGGCAAATATCAACTGGCGCCATGACCGGCCGTTCATTCAGCCCTACTTAACTGCTGGTGCTGGGTATATGAACTACACGCCGAGGATTACACCGGCCGGTGGTCAGCAGGAAAACTTCAAGAAAACCGACAACGGTCACATTAACGAAGTATTCATTCCAATTGGCGCGGGTTTGAAATTCAACCTTGCTCCGGGTATCAATCTTGATTTGGGTTACCAGGTTAACTTTGTGCAGTCAGATAACTTTGATGGCTATAACTTTGGCGGCGGCGATGACAGATTTTCATACGCTCACGTTGGTTTAGAGTTTGCATTGGGCAGCAAGAAAAAGCCGCAGATGGCCGTTCATAACCCGGTATCATCAATGCGTACCGAGTACCAGTGGGAAAATCAACGCACACGTGCCGAGCTACAACAGCAAATTGATGCCGAGAAAGCTAAAAATGCTCAGCTTGCAAGCGACCTTGCTACAACCAACGCTAACTTAGCTAAGTTAACTACCGATAGCGATGGTGATGGTGTTGTGGACGTAAACGATAAATGCCCTAACACGCCAGCAGGTCAAAAAGTTGATGGTTCTGGTTGTCCTTTAGCTAAACCGGTGGTTTATGTAACCGAAGAAGATAAGAAAGTAGTTAAAGACGCTATCAAAAACCTTGAGTTTGATTTGGGTAAAGCAACTATCCGTGCTCACTCATACCCAAGTCTGGACAGGGTAGCACAGTTACTGGTTGATAAAAACTTCAGCCTGAAACTTGCCGGCCATACTGATAACACAGGTTCTGCAGATTTAAACATGCGTTTATCAAAAGATCGCGCCGAGTCTGTTAAATCTTACCTGGCAAGCAAAGGTGCAAATCCATCACGTATCGAAGCAACCGGTTATGGTCAAACCCAGCCAATTGCTACAAACAAAACCGCTGCTGGTCGTCAGGCTAACCGCAGGGTTGAGTTTACCTTATATTAATAGATATTGTTAATATTCCATAAAAAGCAAAGGCCGCTCATTTGAGTGGCCTTTGCTTTTATATAAGCTGACTTGTCAAGTATAATACACGCGTAAAATGGACTCTTTTCGTCTTCCTGCGACATCGTACCGTGCCCTTATTTAATATCAGTGTAATTTAAAATAAGTTATTTAAAAGAATGATCGATATGCGCGTTTATTGCAACAAGTGGTAAAGAATGCGGGTCTTTTAGTTAAAGGTTAAGGTTTATAGCCTGCCGGTAATTAATGTCAATATTAAACTGACTTTTTTATGACTTTTTTAATTACAAATTAAGAAACAGCTTCTTTTATCACTTGTTCACTGTTATACATCTCATATATCTATTTAGCTATGAAAGCAATCTTAGTGATTCACAATCTTAAAAAGGAAAGTAATTACGCGCTCACTTACGCTGGTAATTTAGGCGCAAAACTAAAAACTAAAGTAATTGTCATGAACACGGTACCCGAACCGCTAAGCGTTCAGTTATCTGACGCCACAGCGCATGACATATTTGATAACGAAGACTTTGGCTTTAAAGACCAAAATAAAAACGCCGAGAATATAGTTTTCCTTAGCTATCTGGATACTTTAGGAATGTCGCTCCATGCTATTACAGCTAAATATGACGTTGGGTTAATTATTAAAGGTGTTTGTGGAACTACTAAAAAGATCAATGACCAGGTTCTGCCTATTTTAAATCACGCATGCTGCCCGCTGCTGGCTATTCCTGAAGACGCCTCTTTTAATATTAACAATATTGGTTACCTCGCCGATTTGCGTTATGCCAAAAAAGATATTGTAAGTTTTTTAAGTAAAATGAGCGAGGCTTTGGATGTAAAAGCTTCGCTTTTTAATATTACCGAATCGGGATTGCCGCACATGAACGATAGTTATGCAGAAACCGTGTTCAGGCAGTTGTTTTGCAATTCGGGGCTTAACCTCGTAAATATTAAAGAGCGGGACATCATGAAAACCGTTGACGTTTTGGCCAACGTAATGCAGGTAGACTTTTTTGTTTTGAGTAACCGTAGCTCGCAACTAAACGGCCTTTGGGATTGGGAAAATATGGAAAACGAAGAGCATGCGCATCTTCCGGCGTTGATCTTTCCTTGTTAATGTTACGCGAAAAAGTATAAAGGGAAGGCTGACAATACCTTCCCTTTATACTTGTAGTCCTTACAAAATATAAGTACCGTTCGCTTTTAAAACCTTGCTGAAGAATAACAAGTGCCCCGGTAAGGCATTTTGCCAAAATTCCCAGGTATGGCCTCCCGGTTGTTCTGAATAATCATGAGGGGTATGATTATAAACCAATCTTCTGTGCAATTCCCTATTTGGTTCAAGCAAAAAGTCATCAACTCCAATATTAATTGCCAGCGGTAAACCGTTTCTCCTCATCTGATCGGCCATGTTCACTACCGAGTAGGGCAGGAAAGAGTCCGGTGTCATCGGTCCCCAGATTTTATCAAGCATTTTGGTAAGCATCTCAAACCTGTCGGGAGGTAATTTCCAGGTGGTCATGTTTGGGTCGAGGGCGCCGCTCATGCTTCCGGCAGCCGCAAACAGTTCAGGGTGTCTTGTCGAGAGGTACAAAGAACCAAAGCCACCCATAGATAAACCGGTGATCAATCTGCCTTTTTTATCGGCAATGGTACGGTACTTACTATCTATGAATGGAATTACTTCGTTTATGATATAGGTTTCAAACTTGCTGTTAGGATCAACCGGGCTGTCAACATAATAACTAAAGGTTTCACCTTCGGGCATTACAATAATGATATTGTATTCATCGGCAAGGTCTTTTACCAGCGATTTATCGGGCGTTTTAAGCAGCCAATCGTCAAAATGCCCATAGCCACCATGTAACAGGTATAGCACCGGGAAATTGGCTTTGCCTTTTGCGTAAGCCTTTGGAAAAGCAATAGCCGCCTTATAAGTTTTGTTCATAGCAGCACTTGGAATCTGCACTGTATCAACCTTTGCAGCAAAAGCCCATATGCTGTAAAGTACCAGGGGGATAATTAAAGTTAGCCTTTTCATGTGCTTACGGTTTAGGTGCGGCTGCTACTATTTGCAATAACTCGTCATCAGGGTGGTTTTTAACAACGCATTGGTTATCCAGTATCATAGTCGCGCCATTATCGGCTGTATATGCAGGCCACTTAGGTAATGAAGATGTGTTGGGGTTGCCGGTTTTAGCAAAGTTTATCCATGCGCTGCTTATTTTATCGGCAAGGGCATAGGCTTCTTTACCGCCGCCTGTCATTTCCTGGCAACGTGCTATGTTATTAAACTGGAAAGCGATATCCATACAGTGCATAGCCTTGTACATGCCGCCGTTTACAGGTGACTGCCAGGTAAATAGGTACATATAAACCGGTGCGGCACCGCTCACCGCTTTTTCATTGGCTTGTTTGATAGCTAATGAACGGAAGTTAAATTCGATATCAGTATATTCTGATGGCTTTGAAATGGTTGGATAGGCCTTTTGAGCGGCAGCCATGAAAGCATCTGTTTTATCGCCATATTTTTTTTGCAGACTCGCCTTTAATTCATCCATTGTTTGGCTTTTGGGGCCGGGTACAAATGGTGCGAATTCGTTTTTGGTGGTGCCTACCAATAGCGGGACATTCTTAGACAGGTCTTTAGCTGCCTGATCGGATGGTTGATAAGGCAAGAAATCCCCGTCTAAAGCCGGTCCCCAGCCATTTATGCCTTTTCCTTCTTTTCTTAAATCGGCAGATACCTTGCGCATAGCTTTTTTACCGGCTTCGTTTAATATATCATACGGTAATTTCTGAAGTGAATCAACTTGTGAAGGTTGCAGGTGAAGTTCTTCCAATAACGCCGCGGCAACTTTTTGGGTAACCGATTTTTCGTTGAAGTTAGTGATATAACTGCCACTTTCAACAATGGCGTTTTTAAACAAACCTTTTGCAGATGGTGCGTTCATTAGGGATGTAACCTTACCGCCACCGCCAGACTGACCAAAGATGGTTACGTTATCCGGATCGCCGCCAAACTGGGCTATGTTTTGTTTAACCCATTCCAGAGCCATTTTCAGATCAAGCAGCCCTGCATTTGATGAACCTTTATATTTATCGCCATAGGCAGATAGGTCAAGAAAGCCAAGGATATTTAAACGGTGATTTACAGATACCAATACCACATCCCCCTTTTTTGCAAGGTTTTCACCATCGTATGACGGAAGCTCGATTGATGAGCCTGCGGTAAAACCACCGCCGTGCAGCCAAACCATTACCGGGCGTTTTTTACCATCGTTTAATTTCTGTGTCCATACATTGAGCGACTGGCAATGCTCGTTTGAGTAACCCAGATCATGCTGAAAGGCAAACTCAAATTCATCATTAACGGTTGTTGTAGGATCAGTAGGGCAAACCGGGCCGTAAGTTTTTGAACTGCGTACATCTGTCCATGGTGTAGGTTTCTCGGGAGCCATAAAACGGTCGGCTTTGGCATAGGGGATACCTTTAAAGGTATAAATGCCATTGTGGATGTAGCCTTTTACTTTACCGCTTTCGGTTGATGTTACAGCCACATCATTACCGGCAACAACGGGTTCATTGCTGTTTTGGCAAAATACCGTTACGGGTAAAAAGCAAATAAATAAAAGCAGCATGAGGGTACTGTTTTTTTTCATAATTGTATTTGGTTAAATTGGTTTAAAGCAATAGGTCCCTGCACGCTCGAGGGATCCTGGAAGAAGAAATATAACAATCAGCAATTAATTCTGATGTTATTGTGTAAATATAACACAATGGTTTTGCCAAATACAATTTATATCATACTTTTTACTTTCAGAAATTTCTGTTTAAATATTGTGTTTCTGGGTTTTTATAAGCCGTAACTATCTTTATATCGCTGCATCGAAGCTTCAAATATTTCCATAGCGTTGCCCTCAATATCCTGGTTTTCGAATGCGCCGTAAACCGTATCAAAATTAAGTTGAGCTGCTTTTTGATAAACTTTGGCAAATTCTGTTTTGGAGAGTAGTATAATATTAGGATAGCTGTACATGATAGCCATGTGCTGCTTGCTACGGGCTATATTAAAGGTATCGCCGCAAAGCATCATACCTTGAGGTGTTAATCCTTTTATATGTAACACGCAACTACCTGCAAAATGCCCGCCGATATGCACTATACTTATCCCGTCCCAAAGTTGGGTAGTGTTACCATCCCATAAGTAGATATATGGACTATCAAAAGGCACCCATTCGGCGTCGTTTTGGTGGATGTAGATTGGACATTCAAATTCGGCCGCCCAATCATTCATATTGCTATAATAATGCGGGTGCGAAAAGGCGATGGCTTTTAACCCACCTTTAGCCCGGATAAAATCTATTGTTGCTTTATCCAGATATGGGATGCAATCCCACAAAATATTACCTTCCGGCGAGATCAATAGTAATGCCCTTTGGGCTATGGCAAAATCTGGTTGTATTTTGAGCGCGTACAGGTGCTCGTTTAGCTGTGTGATTTTAATTGTATGATGTTCTAATTCAGTAGAAAGCGTCCATTGCTGACCGCTTTCCGAAACATACTGACGGTCATCGGTACAGATCGGGCAAATTGAGGGCGTCGTTGGTTCAGCCAAAAATTGTGTACCACAAGTGCCGCAGATGATGGTTTTGTTCATGATTTTATAAACTTTGTCTAAGAGGTGTTTTATATGCGATAATCTATCTGAGCTAAAGCCCTGATCTGTTTTAGATCGATGACAGTGTGGTGAAGGTCCTGGTCATCAGCTTTCAATCCATTTTGCTGGGATTGGTAGGCTGATAACTTCTTATTAACGAGCCGTGTGGCTAACCATTTATCCAAAGTCCACGAATATTGCGTTAATGATGCCAGCAGAAAGCTTGCTGCACTCAGTGTAAAAACCGAATAGCCCAAAGGTGATTCGATGCCGAAAGAGATTGCCATCGCGATAGCGAAACATAAACTCAGTATGCCGCTGCCAATAGCTGCCATACGGGTAAATAAGCCCAATATCAGCAATAGTCCAAATCCGCCCTCGCCGATAGTGGCGATAGTTGCGAGCGGGTTTACTATGCCTTCGGGCAGGAAACTCATTACTTGTTTGGCGTAGGCCACAAAATGTTTCCAGTCGCCCCAGCCAACGTGAGGATGCCCATTGGGGCCGAATAAACCAAGCCTGTCGGCTACTTCCCACAGGTAGCTTATGCCTATAGCTACCCTGAGGTATATGGATGAAAGTTTTTGATTGATATGCATGGGTTTTATTTTTTTTGATGATCAAAATTACCATGCTTTTGGACTATAATTGTAGTCCAGAATGTAGATTAAAGATAGTCCAATATGATGCTTGTTGAAAGCTTATTAAGCGTGGATAAAAGCAGCCAGGTGCCTGTTTACCTGCAAATTAGTAATGGTATTATCCGTTATATCAGGCAGGGCACTTTGAAGCCCGGCTCCGCACTTCCTGCCAGTCGGGCCTTGTCGACAACTTTAAATGTCCATCGCAAAACGGTAGTGGCCGCTTATGACGAGCTTTATGCCCAAAGCTGGGTAGATGTGATACCCCGCAAAGGGATCTACGTGGCTAAAAATCTGCCCGATGTTGCACCCCGGCCAATCGAAAAGGCCGTCATGAAGCATAGCCTGGCTAACAAAACATCATTCAAGGTGGATGACAACAGGATCGGGCCGCAACGTATGTTCGTCGGTATCCCCGACGGCAACCTAACCTTTACCGAGGGCTTTCCCGACACCCGTATTGCGCCTGTTGACTTAATGGTACGCGAATACAGGCGAATGGCGGGCTATCATTTTACGCATAAATATCTGATGTATGGCCCGGAGCAGGGTTCGGAAAACTTAAGAAACGAACTTGCCCGTTTTTTGGGCGAAACCCGTGGCCTGCACGTAACTCCCGGAGATATTTTAATAACCAAAGGCGTTCAAATGGCGCTTTACCTGTGTGCCCAGGTACTGGTCAATAAAAACGATATCGTAATTGTTGGCGACCCGGGATACAACGGTGCCAATGAAGTGTTTGAGCAGGCTGGCGCTCAGTTGGCGTTTGTGCCGGTAGATGAGCATGGCATAGATATTAATGCTGTCGAAGCTATCTGTAAGGTTAAAAAAGTGCGGATGTTATATGTTGTGCCGCATCACCACCAGCCTACTACGGTTACACTCAGCTCCAAAAGGCGTATGCATTTACTGGAACTGGCTGCCAAATATCAGTTCGCCATCATTGAAGATGATTATGACTTTGATTTTCACTATACCAGCGGCCCGATATTGCCATTGGCCAGTGCAGATTATTACGGAAACGTAATATACGTTGGTTCATTTTGTAAAACAATTGCTCCGGGAATCCGCATTGGTTTTATGATTGCGCCTCAAAACTTCATGGTTCAGGCTACGCGGTTACGAAGGCTGATTGACAGGCAGGGCGAGCATTTGCTCGAAGAGGCTATGGCAAGTTTGTTAAAGAATGGCGATATCGGCAGGCACCTTAAAAAAGCTAATAAGCTTTATCACGAACGGCGTGATATCCTTTGCCGGCTGCTACAGGAGCAATTGGGCGAATATATTTCATTTAAAATACCCAGCGGTGGCTTTGCAATATGGGTAAAGTATCTTCATGACCTTGACACAGCAATAGTATCAAAAAAAGCTAACGAATTGGGCTTATCCATAGGGGCGGGGCTCGACTATTATTATGATAAGTCAGTTAGGCACAGCTTTGTGCGAATAGGTTTTGCCTCCTTAAATGAAAAAGAAATGCTTGAGGCGGTAAGTATCTGGAAAAAGGCCATCATGAAATGTCTGCACTTGGCTTAAAAGTTTGGCATAGGGGGTAAATACCGAATAATATCGCTTTGACTAATGCCCGTGTCATGTTTTGGCAGTTGTGTGTCAGGTTTTTAAGGAGTCAATTTTCTGCCAAAATTGGTATTTGTCATGCTTGTGACAAATTGTCGGTTAATTTTTTTCAAATTGCTAAGGGGGGTGTTATTTAAAAATACGGTGCATTTTTTTTACAAAAAAATGTTTGATAGAGCATTTTTAACCTTGTAACGCAATGTGTGAAATTACGTAGCGAAATAAATTTCGCTAAAAATAAATTAATGCTGGTTTCACGGTTTTTGTAAAAATAATTCGGCAAAAAACGGCTTAATGATTTTTTCTAACCCGGTTTAGGCCTATTTTTTTGATACTTAACGTGAAAAGCAAATTTAAATTCAAAAAATCTGTGTTTTTAAAATTGAATTTATAGAAAAGCTGAATTTAAAAAATGATGTTTTTGGCCTAACATCTTGATTTTTAGGGGCGATTTTTTAATGGCATATATTTAGCTGAATGCCTGCCAGGAATGATACAATTGTTCTTGCATCCCTGCAACAGCATGCCTGTAGGAACGGTTGTAATTCCCTAAAACATTGTTAGTTCAGTAATTAAAACATTTTAAAAAATTAAAGTTATGTTAACCGTATTAGAAGTTGCCCTTTTCTTAGCTGTTATTATTGTTCCGTTAACTCCTGCAAGAAAAACTGCAAAATAATTGGACATTAAAACCAGTTAATGAATGGGCGGCCTTTGGCTGCCCATTTTCGTTTTAAAGGTATTTGTAAAAGCTCATGCAAATGCCTAAGTAATCCTTTTTCTATTTCTCTTCCCGGCGCAAAAACACCTCCCTTTGTTACCAATTTTCTTGTTTAGCGCTAATGTTACTTATGGTAGTGGTGATGTAGTGCCGTAATAATAGTATCAAACAGCACTATCAGATAGATTTGTGCACCAACAATCCAGTATACGCCTATCAGCAATTTTACATAATCTGTTAAAAAGCACGGCTGATATATTGTGAACATTGGATACCGGTACCATATAAACCATATTATAAAAAAGTGAAAAAGGGAACCCTGTTAGTCACCGCGTTTATTTTTATTCAAACTTTTTGTTTCGGCAATAATATCTCAGCAAAGAATGATAATGGAGGTAAGTCAGTATACCAGGCCCGCCTGCAGGATTCGGACGCTGTTTATTTTACACCTGAAAATTTTAAGATCAAGGCCGATGGCAAAACTGATGTTTCAGATGAACTGCAAGCTGCTGTTACCAAAGTAAAAACCGAGCATAACTTCGGCGTGCTTTTTATCCCCGAAGGAAAATACCTGATCTCCAAAACTATATTTATACCAACTGCTGTAAGGCTGATAGGTTATGGCAAAAACAGACCGCAGATTATCCTGGCTAAAAATTCGCCCGGCTTTCAAAGTGCTGATGAAAATGATAAAGGCCACGCTAAGTACATGTTTTGGTTTGTAAGCAATCTTTCCAAACCTGGCGATGAGGTACATGATGCGGGCGCGTCAACTTTTTATAGCTCAATATCAAACATTAACCTTAAAATAAATGATGGTAATCCTTACGCGGTTGCTATGCGCACCCATTTTGCCCAGCATAGCTTTATAGCTCATGTGGATGTAAATATTGGCAAAGGACTGGCGGGTATGTTTGATGTAGGTAACGAAATGGAAGATATTCGCTTCTTTGGCGGCCAGTATGGCATCTATACCACCAAACCATCACCTGGCTGGCAGTTTATGATGGTTGATACCTATTTTGAAGGGCAGCGAGAAGCTGCTATCCGCACACAGGAGGCAGGGCTTACCATTGTGCGGATGAATGTTAAGCACGTGCCAACAGTAATCAGCATAAACCCAAACTACCATGAAAAATTATTTATGGAGGATTGCCGTTTTGATGGCGTAAGCGGACCTGCTATCATCATCAGTAATGAGGATAATGCTTTTAACCAGATCAACCTTCGCAATGTTGTTTGCCGTAATGTGCCTGTATTGGCCAGCTATCGTCGTAGCGGCAAAACAACACGTGGAACGGGGAATATCTACCGTGTAAAAAACTTTACTTACGGTTTGCAGATGGATGGTCTTGATGCCGATCCGCAATATAAAACCACCGATGAACAAGAACCTTTGACCGCGTTGCCGGAGGCCGCCAAAAAGGACATTCCCGATTTTCCGGCAATTGAAACCTGGGCAAACCTGAAAGCCCTCGGTGCTAAAGGCGATGGCGTTAATGATGATACACAAGCTATACAGGCAGCTATTGACAAATACGAAACCATATATGTGCCGCAAGGCTGGTATCGCGTTAGCCAAACTATTAAACTAAAGCCCGATACCAAATTGATTGGTTTAAACCCCATTGCTACACAGTTTTTAATTGCCGATAATACACCTGCTTTCGGAGGCTTTGGTGGGCCGGTAGCACTGCTGGAATCATCAAAAGGAGGGAGCAACATTTTAAGCGGTATTGGCCTTTGTACCAATGCCGATAATCCACGCGCTGTAGCCTGCAAATGGATGGCAGGCGCCGGTTCATATATGAATGATGTGAAATTTGTTGGTGGTCATGGCGGTATGCAACGTGTTGGCACGCCCAAAAGTACAGCTGGCGGTAGTGCCTACAATCGGGCACAAAATGGCATGGACCCCTCCTGGGATACACAATACTGGAGTCTTTGGGTAACAGATGGCGGTGGCGGTACTTTTAAGGATATCTGGAGTGCCAATACTTACGCCACGGCCGGTACTTATATTTCCAATACGCAAACTCCCGGTCGTATTTATGCCATGTCGATAGAGCATCACGTGCGTAACGAGGTTCGGTTCAATAACGTTGCCAACTGGAAAGTATACGCCATGCAACTGGAAGAAGAAAGCAGGGAAAGTACCGAATGCCAGCCAATGGAATTGGAAAATTCAAGTAATATGGTGTTTGCCAACCTGTATATGTTCAGGGTGATCAGGGTTAACAAGCCCGCGCCGTATTCTATCAGGAAATGGGGCGGTAAAAACATCGAATTGCTGAATGTGCACAATTACAGCCAGATAAAATATACCACTACTTTGCCGCTATATGACATCAATACCGCTACCGAAGTAAGGCCATGGGAATTTGCACGACTTTATATTGATGATAAAGCTAACACGGCCGAACAGCAAGGCGGCACTATCAATAAGCTTGCAACAGGTTTTGAATTTGCATCGGCGGTATGTGCCGATAGTAAAGGCAATATCTATTTCAGCGAGCAGCGCATGAAGCGGATCTATAAATGGTCGGCGGCGGATAAGCAGATTAGTTTGCTGGCTGATTATCCATGGGAGCCGCTGTCCTTAGCTTGTGACAAAAATGATAACCTGCTTGTAGTTTTTAAATATGTGCCGAAGCCAGGCTATCTGGTAAACGGTAAGCCCGAGAAATTTGATAACCCTGCCGATGCTGCCGGCACCTCTTTCAGCGGATGGGGTAATTCGGGATTTGCAAGCTGGGCTTATAGTATCGACCCTAATAATCCCGATGAATCTATCCAAAAACTGAAAACCGTACCCATGGGGCAGGTAAACCCGGTTTATAAAGTGCTGTACCCGGCACACCGCTGGCGCGATTACCATGATTTTAATATGGTAACAGTAAATAAGCCAACAGAGTGTTTTGTAGCGCCCGATGGGGTTACCATTATCCCGGCAGTGTATGATTTGGCCAGATCAACAGCATTGGCAGCCGCATATCCCGGAAAGCCATTATACAGCAGTGATGAGTATGACAAACGTACCGTGAGCACAACGGTAACTAAGGATGGTTATCTTTCTGATTTGAAATATTTTGCCGAAAGGGGAGAGTTTGCCTCTGCAACCGATGATAAAGGAAATGTTTATATAGCCGACGGACAGATTTATGTATACGACAGCGCCGGTAAACAGATCAATGTGATAAAAGTACCCGAGCGGCCAACTGGGTTAGCGTTTGGTGGTTCGGACAATAATACTTTATATATTACGAGCCATAACTCATTGTTTTCCGTAAAAGTTAAATAGAACACCCCTAAATAAAAGCCACATGCAACAATTACCTAAGCGCCTGTTATCTATCGATGTATTGCGTGCCATCACCATGCTGCTGATGATATTTGTTAACGATGCCAGCGGTGTAAAGCATATTCCCGAATGGATAGACCATGCTAAGGGTTTTGAAGACAGGATGGGTTTTGCCGACACTATTTTTCCAGCGTTTTTGTTCATTGTTGGCTTGTCGTTACCATTTGCCATCAATAACAGGATCAAAAAAGGTGATAGCGGCCGGCAGGTTTTGTTTTACATACTGATAAGGAGTGTCGCGTTGCTCATTATGGGTTTTTACCATGTAAACCTTGAAGATTATAATTCATCGGCTGCTATAATTCCGAAAGCAGCATGGGCACTGGTTATCACAACAGCGTTCTTCCTGATCTGGCTGGATTATCCCGAAACTATGGCAAAGGCTAAAAAGTATTCGTTGCAAATACTGGGGATCATTATGCTGATAGCCATGGCCGTAATTTATAAAGGTGGCGAGGATGGTGAGGTACGGGGGATGGAACCATCCTGGTGGGGAATATTAGGTTTAATAGGCTGGGCCTACCTGGTTTGCGCGTTGATATTTTTCGCGGTTAAAGGCAAGTTAAACAGTCTTATCGTAGCATGGATAGTACTGATAGCCATTAATATTATCGCCCATTCGGTATTTAAGATAAAAGTAACACGTGATGAAGAAATGGTCACTATCGCTGGTAACGACGTCACCGGAAGTTTTCTTGGTAACGCGATTATCTTTTTAAAGCCACTCTGGATAATCCATGATGCCTCAACCATGAGCTTAACTATGGGGGGAGTGGTGATCTCTGGCATCTACGCCAGGCTGGTTGAACAAGGGAAAACACAACGGATTTGGGCTACACTGGCTATTATTGGCGTTTTGTTCCTGATTGTCGGTTTTGCCTTACGACCTTATACCGAAGGGATTTCTAAAATTCGTTCAACACCGGCATGGGTGCTCATTTGCTCGGGCATTACTACGCTGGCGTTTTTAATATTGATATATGTGGTTGATGTTAAAGGGAAAATAAGCGCCTTTAACTGGATCAAACCCGCCGGCACCAGTACGCTCACCTGTTACCTGATCCCGTATTTCCAGGTTTTTATACTGGAGTTATTTCATATTAATTATCCGAGTATTATTAACAATGGATTTCCGGGGTTACTGCGTTCATTCCTGACCGCCGTGGTTATTATTCTATTTGTCGGATTACTTGAAAAGAAAAGATTACGCCTGAAGATTTAAATATTATACATACCTAAATTCTAATGACAAACTTTGCATCATTATTGCGGCCGGGGCAATATAGAACCCGGCTGATGGCTTTCCTATGCCTTATACTTTCGGCAAACCTGGTTTATGCGCAGAAAAACCGGGCTAAAAATCATGTTATAATCGGTTATGTAAGTGGCTTTCGGGGGTTAATAGATACCAACATGGTTCATCCGGCAAAGCTTACCCATATTAATTACGCGTTTGTAAATGTGATCGGGAACCGGGCTTTTCTTACCCACCCCCGAACAGATACCATCAACTTCAGGTATTTGGTTGGATTAAAGAAAAAGAACACCGATTTGAAAGTTTTGATTTCGATAGGCGGGTGGCTGTGGAGCAAAAACTTTTCGGATATGGCGCTCACCGATACTTCGCGTAAGGCTTTTGCGGCAAGTGCTGTTGAATTGGTACGTAAGTTTAAAATGGATGGTATTGACATCGACTGGGAGTATCCCAATGAATCCGGCGCAGGTAACGTCCATCGCCCGGAGGATAAACAGAACTATACCAGTTTATTCCTGGAACTGAGGACTCAGTTGAACGCGCTTGAAAAAGAAACCGGTAAAAAATTGTTGCTTACAGCAGCCGTAGGTGCCTTCAGGCATTTTGTGCAGAACACAGAAATGGATAAAGTAGGCGCTTGCCTGGATTATATCAACCTCATGACTTACGATTACGGTGCCGATGTAGCGGTACATCATACCGGCTTGTATGCTTCAAAGTATCTTAAGACAGAAAATAATTCGGATAATGGTACCCGGGTTTTTATTGAAGCTGGTGTTCCGCGGAATAAGCTTGTTTTAGGGATGGCTTTTTACAGTCGTTCCACAAGAGTGTCGGACAGTACCAAAACCGGATTGGGTTCACGCAATCTTGAAAGGATGCGGGGCGGTGGTTATACTTTTATAAAAGATAGTCTGCTTACCAACAAAGCATTTAAATATTATCGGGATAAGAGTGCGAAAGCACCGTATTTGTATAATCCCACAACCCGTCAGTTTTTATCATTTGACGATGAATGGTCAATTAAAAAGAAATGTCGGTACGTGAAAAAGAACGGCATGGCTGGGGTAATGTTCTGGGAATACGTAGATGATAGGAAAGAGTATTTGCTTGACGCCGCTAATAGTCATTTGAATTAAAAATGGTATAAACTCATTGCAAAAAGAACAGCGTTAATTTAACAAAGAACAGCGTGGGATTGTGCGATTCCTCTCTTGAGAGGGGCGGAGGGGTGTGTTTCTGCTTCGATAAGCTTGCGGCAGAACACACCCCTGCTACCCTCGCCCCTCCGCGCCCCCTCTCAAGAGGGGAGTTTTAAAATCCTTTGTTTATTTGATTCCTTAAGCTGAGGGTTATATTGTACCCGGTGGCCTGCTTTATAAAGTTCAGGTTGATTATAAATAAATTACCAATTATAACCACGTTCTTTAGCGTAATCGGCTATTAAAGCGCCCGCATCCGCATCTAACAATATCTCGCAATTTGAATGTAGTTGTACTACAGATGCCGGGATATCCGTGGTTACAGGGCCTAATATGGCTTGTTTAATGATTTCGGCCTTATGGCTGCCTTTTGCTATCAGGATAAGCTTGCGGGTATGCATAATGTTTTTAACGCCACGGGTTAGGCCACCAAGTTCGGTTTCTGGTGGGACTTGAGTTTCACGGCGTACGCGTGCTTCAAAATCCGGATCCATTGGTGATACCCAGGTTTCACTTTCAAAGGGCGTTCCTGGCTGATTGATGCCAATATGTCCATTACTGCCGATACCCAGCATCTGCAAATCGGCTCCGCCTCGCTCGGCAAGGCGTTTTTCAAACAGGATACTCTCTGCCACAAAATCATTAGAAAGGGTAGGCGGCATAATAAAGTTTTTTTCAGGAATCCCCAGCGGACCGGCAATCTGGTTCAGGATCATGGTATAGCAACTGCCTGTGTATTCGCGCTCCAGGTTAGTGAGTTCATCTACATTAAACAGGGTAATGTTTGATACATCAAACGGGTATTGAGCGTGAATTTCCGAAACAATGCGGTGCATCCCAATGGTAGTTTGCCCGGTTGAAAGGCCAATTACCGATGTTCGTTTTTCAAGCATCTGCGCTATGATGCGCCATGCCGCGGTGATATCAAATTCCTGCTCGCTTTTGGTTATAGTTACTTTCATGTATAATTTCTATGCTTTTTAATTCATTGCCGTTGACTTTAGTCAACGGAATAGTGACAAATAATTTAATGGCTTTAGCCGAATTGTTGCTTGTATTTGGGCTAAAGCCCGCTTACTGTTGCCTTTACCGTTGACTAAAGTCAACGGCAACGAATAGCTTAGTTGTTTTAAAGTTCTTTAAGCTGTTTGGTGAAAAAATCATCGATAATAACTGCTGCGCTCACTTCATCCTCGCCATCCATAATTACCGAAACGGTTTCGCCGCCTTTAATGCTCAGCGATAGGATATTAAGCAAACTGTTCAGTTTAACGGTTTTGTCGCCTTTTTTTAAACTGGTGGCCGATTTAAAGCCTTTTACCAGTTTAACAAGCTGGGTTGCCGGTCGGGCATGCATTCCCTGCGCCGATGTGATGATATAATCTTTGGTTATCATTGGGTTATCTCCTTTAAATAAGCAATAACGTTTTCTGAACTATCCATGGCCATTACCTGTTGGCATACCTGCTTAGCTGTTGCTTCGCTATTATTAATGATGATGTTTTTAATTGCTGGAATGGAGGCAGCACTCATGGAAAACTCTTCAAGCCCCATGCCTAATAATAACAGGGTTGCCAGCGGGTCGGAGGCCATCTCGCCGCACATGCCCACGTGTATGTTATGCGCACGGCCTTGTTCAATTACATTCAGAATGAGACGTAGTACACCGGGATTAAACGGATCGTACAGGTGGGTGATCTTTTCATTCATCCTGTCTACAGCCAGGGTATACTGGCAAAGGTCGTTGGTGCCAATACTGAAAAAGTCCACTTCTTTAGCAAGGATATCCGCCGTAACAGCGGCTGACGGAATCTCGACCATGATCCCAACCTTCACATCATTGTTGAATGCGACACCAGCTTCAAACAGTTCGTTTTTTGCTTTATTCAGGATGAATTTCGCTTCGCGAATTTCTTTTACGTTAGAGATCATGGGGAACATGATACTAACCGATCCAAATGCGGAGGCCCTTAAAATGGCTTTAAGCTGCACAATAAATAAACCTTCCTGATCGAGCGAAATACGGATTGCACGATAGCCAAGAAAAGGATTAAGTTCGGTTGGTAAGTTGAAGTATGACAGGTGTTTATCGCCACCTATATCAATGGTTCGTATAACTGTAGGTTTGCCTTTTGCCTGTAATACTGCTTTTTTATAAAACTCAAATTGTTCCTCTTCATCCGGGAATGTATCTCGATCCATAAACAGCATTTCGGTACGGAAAAGGCCAACACCTTCGCCGCCGTTATCGTGCACCATAGCCAGGTCATCGGCATCCGAGATATTGGCCAATAGGGTTACCTGTTTACCATCGGCGGTAATGGCAGGCTTGTCTTTCACCGTTTTTAATACCTCGGCCTGTTGCCTGAAGGAGGCGGATTTAGCCGAGTATCTGCTAATAATATCCTCGCCTGGGTTAACATAAACCGAACCGCTGAGGCCGTCTAAAATGATAAAGTCGTTATGGTTGATAGTCATTAACTCATCGCCGCAGGCTACAACCGCAGGCAGCCCTTTTGATTTGGCTATGATGGCCGCGTGCGAGGTGCGGCTACCCGCCTGTGTTGCAAACCCGGTGACAAGGTTCAGGTCTAAAGTGATCGTATCAGAAGGAGTGAGGTCATCGGCAATAACAATGGTATCCGGCTCAAAAGAGCGGTTATTGGTATCGCCTGTACGGTTGATGTATTTGAGGATCCGGTTACCGATATCCTGAAAATCAGCCGAGCGGGCACGCATATACTCATCATCCATGCTTTCAAACAGGGCGACAATGCCGGCGGTAACTTCTATCATAGCATCGTTCGCCGTCTTTTTCTCTTCTTCAATTTTAGCTACCACATCTTCACGAATCTGCGGATCATTGATCAGCTCCACCTGTGTTTCCAGTATAGCTATGTCATCATCATTGAGCATCAGTTGCGAGTTGTTCTTGATGGCATCGATCTCGGCAAGCGCGTTGACAACCGAAATGTCAAAGCGTTCAATTTCCGCTACTATCTCAACCTGGTTTTTTAAAACAATACCGTTGGTGGCAGGCGCGTTTTTTTTAATAACAAACGCCCTTCCTATAGCAATGCCCGGTGAAACTCCAATTCCCTTCATTTATGTTTTTCTTTATGCAAACAGGTGGATAATACTCCCTGCAAAACCAAGCAACAGCAGGCCTAATAACAGGTATGTGGTTTTAATATTCTTTTTAACAAAATAATACACTAAAAAAGTAAGTCCCAACGGTATCATGGCAGGCACTACCTGGTCTAAAATGCTTTGAACGCCCACTGCGGATTTTTCTGTGCCGATATGTAATGGTGTAGTGATGTTCATGAGCGTTACCGGCATAGCCCCAACAACCATCAGCCCTAAAATAGATGAGCCTTTAGTGAGTCTGTCCATTACATTATTTTTGGCCAGGTTTTGCAAAAAGCGGGTGCCTGCATCGTAGCCCACAAAGGTTAGTTTATAACGTAGCAGTAGATGTGGAACATTAAATATGAGCAGGAACAACAATGGCCCCAGGATATTGCCTTTAATAGCCAGCGATGTTCCAACCCCGGCGGCAATCACTTTAAATGTGCCCCAAAACAAAGAGTCGAATACTCCGGCCAGTGGTCCCATCAGGCCCAGTTTTACCGAGTTGATAGATTCTTCATCGAAATCTTCGTCATTACTGTTTTGCTCTTCCATGGCAGCCGTGATGCCCATTATTAATGTAGAACCGTATGGACTGGTATTAAAAAATTGCAGATGTCTTTTCAATGCCGCCGCCATGGCCTCTTTGGTATTGTAAAGCTTTTTAAGAACCGGGATAATGGAAAACGCGAAGCCGGTATTTTGCCAGGTTTCAAAATTGAAATTGGCTTCCAGCGCCAGCGAACGAAAGAACAGCATCCGGATATCACGTTTGCTAAGCTTTGGATTTGGTTTTATTTGCTTTGCCGGTTCTTCATCGAATCCAAAATCATCATCATCATCTTCATCTGTGACAGGTTTAGAGGCAACCTGGGTTACCAATAAAGCAATAATAACGCCTAAGCCGCCAATGGCTATTACCGGTAATTTCAAGTAAGCCGCTAACATAAAACCCAGGAAAAAATAAGGGGCCATGTTTTTATTGAACATGAGGTTCATGAGCAGCGCGAAACCTAATGCGGGCAGCATATTGCCTGCAACCTGTAAGCCTGTTTGTACCCACGCCGGTATCATGTCCAAAAATGTTTTCATAGCGCCGGCACCTAATTGCAGCGCAAGCATAATGATAATGCCCATGAGCACCGGCCTCAATAGGCCTGAAATGATATGCAGGCGTTGAATGCCTTTAAATTCACCATCTTCGGCATATTGATTGAACTTTTTATTGAGCATAGCCCGCAATACAAACAAACCACTGATCACCATTTCGGCCAGTATGGAAACAGGTACGGCTATGGCCAGTGCAATTGCGGGGCCTTTACCTGAGATGATAGCAAACGCGGTACCCAGTACGCCACCCGTGATCACATCAGGAGGTATAGCTGCGCCAACCTTGATGTTTCCCATGAATATGAGTTCAAGCGTAGCACCGATGATCACGCCCTGGGTTACGTCGCCAAGCACCAGGCCAACCAGCGGGCCAAGCACCAGGGGGCGGCTAAGCAGGGTAGTGCCCAGAAAATCTTCCGAATGTCCAAACATCGCTATCAGCGCGATGAGTAAGTATGATACTGACAATTTTGTTAGGTTGTTGTTTGTTAGTTTGTTAGATATGTTTATTTAAATCAGGTTTGCTACAAGTTGTTTGTTATCAGTAGGTACCTGCCTTACTTCAAGCTCAAGGCCTTTTGCCAGCATTTCGCGAATGATAGCTATATCATCGTCATTAACTGCTATCGCTTTTGAGATCAGCTTTGAGCCGTCTTTTGACCGTAAGCCACCGAAGTTGATTGTTGTTATTTCGGGCACTTCCACTGCCAGTGCGGCTGCATCCTTAACGCTATTGATCAGGATTAAAACTTTCGCGTTTTTGCTTTTCTCGTCATTTAAAAAAGCGGCCGCCTCTTTTATCGGTTTGATCAATAGCTTGGTGCCTGCCGGTTTTGCAAGGCCGAGGGTCATCTTCATAAACTCATCCTTGGCCACTTTGTCGTTGGCAATCAGCAGGCAATCGGCACCAAGCGCAGGCGTCCATGTAAAAGCTACCTGGCCATGTACCAACCTGTCATCAATACGGGTTAGCTTAATCATTTTCTTCCTCTTGGTTTTGCGCGGTTAAAAGTTTATTTACATATACCATTTGTTGCTTAGCGTTTTCAATAGCTTCGGCAATTACTTTTTCTGCGGGAGTGTTCGCATCAGCCAATATAATTTCAATGACCAGCGGCAGATTAAAGCCCGAAACCACATGTACGTTAGGCTGCAGGGCATATTGCAGGATTTGATTAGTAACACTGCCCCCCATGATATCCGAAAAAACAATCAATTCATCATTGTCGCCAATTTGATCAACTACCGCTTTGATATCATCTTCTAATGAGCGGTTTTCATCAACATAAGCTTCAATCAAAAAAATGCTATCCGCAGTGCCGGTAATAATATCAAGCGACGATTTTATGCCACCTGCAAGCTTGCCATGCGTTGCTATTAGAAATTTTCTTGTGCTTCCGGTATTCTCCATCGATAATTAAGGTTTTTATATCCGCGTTTAAGGTCGCGGAGCTTTCATAATTGGTTTATATATGAAAATTAATCTTTTGCAATTATCAGTCAAACTTTATTCAATTGCTATTTTGAAGGCACTACAACACCACTACTGTAATTTATTGTGCCGATTTCGGCTATTGAAGAAGTTTGAAGGCATATAATGAAGTTCGAGGTCATAAGTTCGGAGTTTTAAGTCAAAAGCCTTTTGACTTTGGACTTTGAACTATTGACTTATCAGTAGTGCTAATGTAGGGGCATGAAAATATCCATCAGCAACTTTATGTTTTAGCTTTGAAACGGGATACAAAACGCTTTCCTGCCAACCATTTTATAATTCCTTAACTTTATATATGAACCTAAAAAAGCGTATCGATCTTCTTTCGGCTATATGCAAAAAGTGTTGCCTTGTTTTAGCAGGATTGCCATTTATTGTGCAGGCACAAAGTATTAAAGTGGTAACCAATCATGTAGGTTACGAGGATAATAAGGCCAAACGCGCCATTATAGTTGCGGATAGTCATCTTGCCTTTACATCATTTAACCTTATTGATGCTGATAAAGGAAATACTGCATTTACCGGGCAAATCAACTACAGCGGGCCCGTGAACAAATGGAAGAACTTTGAATTTTGGACGCTTGATTTTAGCGGTTTTACAAAACCGGGGGCTTATAAAATCCAATTTAATTCACCTAAGGGTGTTATTTCATCTTACCCCTTTATTATTGGTAAAAACGTGCTTGAAAAAGCAACCATATCTGATGTGGTGTATTACTTTAAAGGACAGCGAAGCTCCGGCTTGTTAGATAAAGCCGATCATCATTTGGTATTATCAGGAACAACGGACACTGTTGACGCGCACGGCGGTTGGTATGATGCCACCGGCGATTATGGCAAACATCTTTCACACCTGTCATTCTCTAATTATTTTAATCCGCAGCAAATCTCATTAACGGCTTTTAGTCTGTTCAAAACCTATGAGTTGTTAAGCGCGCGCCCCGGAACTGATTTCAGACAGTTTAACAGGCGGATTTTAGATGAGGCTATGTATGGAGCCGATTACCTGGTAAGGATGCAGGCGAAAAACGGCTCTTTTTACCGTTCTGTTTCTTCGCCCGGACCCGGTAAGTTACCTAAAGACCGCGTAATTCAGGCGAATGAAGGTAACTACCGGATCAAGCAAACCAAAGATCAATCGTTCACCAAAACCACAACCGGTAAAAACTGGCGCAGTTATCAAGCCAGTTATCGTTCGGGTGCAGGGATTTCTATCGCCGCGTTGGCAATGGCATCAGCTTACCAAACGTCGGGAGAGTTTAGCAATGCAGATTACCTGAAGGCCGCTGAAAATGCCTTTGCCTTTTTGGAAAAGGAAAACCCGCAAATGGATTATGATAAAAAGGAGAATATCCTTGATGATTATTGTGCTTTAAGCGCCGCGACTGAGCTTTACAAGGTAACTCATAAAGAGATATACAAAACAGCAGCCGAAAAACGGGCAAATAATCTGCTCAATCGCTTGAGCTCCTGGAATAAGTATCAAAACTTTTGGCGTGCCGATGATAAAGACCGGCCTTTCTTTCACCCTTCAGATGGAGGGCTGCCGGTTGTTAGTCTGCTGTATTACTACCCATATGCTGCTGCCGATCTGCAGGCAAGGATCAAATTGGCAGTAAGGAAGTCAATGGAGTTTGAGTTAGCTATCACACATGAAGTAAATAATCCCTTTGGCTATAGCCGCGAATTGGTGCAGGATACTTTGGGCAACCGCCATAGTGCTTTCTTTTTCCCGCATGGCAGTGATGCTTCTCCCTGGTGGCAGGGAGAAAATGCAAGGCTTGGTTCAGTAGCTACAGCCGCGCGGATGGCTGCAAACCTGTTTAAGGATGATAAAACTTTTCATGACCAGCTTTCAGGTTTCGCTATTGATCAGCTTAACTGGATTTTAGGATTGAACCCATTTGATGCCAGTATGCTGCAGGGTACAGGGCATAACAATCCGGCGTATGGCTTTTTTGGCACGTTTGAATATACCAACGCGCCGGGCGGTATTGTAAATGGCATTACCTCGGGCTTTGATAATGAGGATGATATTGACTTTAATATTCCCTATGCTGTGTCGGGCAAAGACTCGGACTGGCGCTGGGCCGAGCAATGGTTGCCGCACACGGCCTGGTACCTACTGGCGGTTTCAACAAGCGATTAATTGTAAACCATTATACCTAAGTTATGAAGAACTGGAACTTTCATATAAGTTTTGCCCTCGCGTTGTTATTATGCATCCCGATATTTTGCTTTGCGGCAGATGAGCACAAAACGCTGGCTATCGGCGCTCAGGCACCTGATTTTAGTTTGCCGGGTATTGATGGCAAAACCTACACCTTGCAATCATTTAAAAATGCCAAAGTGCTGGTTGTGGTTTTTATGTGTAACCATTGCCCAACATCACAGGCCTATGAAGATAGGGTGATTAAACTAACCAGTGATTATGCATCAAAGGGTGTTAGTGTTGTGGCTATTAACCCCAATAATCCTTCCTCATTGCGTTATGATGAATTGGGATACAGTGATTTAGGCGATTCATTTGAAGAAATGAAAACACGGGCCAAAGATAAAGGCTTCAACTTCCCATACTTGTACGATGGCGAAACTGAAGTGGCCTCCAACAAATATGGTCCCGTTGCTACTCCCCATATTTTCGTGTTTGATAAAGACAGGAAGCTTAGGTACAACGGCCGGATTGATAATATGGAAAATCCTGCCAAAACCCCAAAATCGCAGGATGCACGTAATGCTATCGACGCTGTGCTTGCAGGTAAAGATATTGCAGTGCCTGTTACAAAGACTTTCGGTTGCTCGGTTAAATGGGCCGAGAAAAAGGATTGGATAGATAAGGCTCAAATTCAATGGGCAAAGGAACCCGTAAAAATTGATACCATCAGCGCTGCCGGAATAGCGACTGTTGTGAAAAATCATTCGGACAGGCTAAGGATGATCAACCTTTGGGCCACCTGGTGCGGCCCTTGTGTAGCCGAGTTTGATGATCTGGTTACGTTAAACAGGCTGTACCGCGACAGGGGGCTTGAGTTTGTGAGTATCAGTGCCGATGATCCTGCTAATAAGGATAAAGCCTTGAAGTTTTTACAGCGCAAGCAATCGTCAGGAACTAATTACATCTACACCGGCGATGATAAATACAAAATGATTGAGGCGGTAGACCCTAAATGGGATGGGGCTTTGCCTTATACCATGCTGGTTGATCCGGATGGGAAAGTAGTATATAGTCACCAGGGGGCCATCGATATCGAAGAACTAAAAAAAGTGATCTGGAATAACCCCATGATGGGCAGGATCTACAAATAATTGATATCGATGAGCAAGCTGAAATATTTTGTAAATACACTAATTCTGCTGTTATTGATAAATATTGCTGTTGCGCAGCAATATAAATTCAGAGCTTTGGTGGTGATTTCCCGGTCAGATGATCACATTAAAATGATGACCGCCGCCAAACCGTTTTTCGAAAAGTTGGGTGAGGACAACCATTTTAAAGTTGATTATACCGACGATTCAAGCAAGATCAATGACGAAAACCTAAAGAATTACCAGGTATTTGTGATGATGCAACTGGCGCCCTTTGATATTTCATACAGTCAGCAGGCCGCTTTGCAAAAGTTTGTTGAGCAAGGGAAAGGTTGGGTCGGGATTCATGGTGCGGGTTTAACCGGAACGGAGTTTTTGGCTAAAAATACCAAATACTGGAAATGGTTTGAGGATTTTATGGGAGGAGTAGTGTATTCGCCGCATCCGGCTTATCAAAAAGGAGCTGTTATTGTGGAAGACCGGCAACATCCGGCCACCAAAAATCTGCCTGCTAAATTTGAGATTTCTGATGAATGGTACGAGTTTGATAAAAGCCCGCGGCCCAATGTGCGTGTTCTGGCTACCGCCGACGAATCAAGTTATAAACAAAACAAGCCAATGGGTGATCATCCCATTATCTGGACGAATGAAAAATACCGCCGCATGATCTATATCGGTATTGGACATGATCCATCGGTATTCACCAATCAAAGTTATATAACACTGCTCAGGGATGCTATCCTTTGGGCGGGATCAAAATAAAATCATCAACCTGTAAACAATCACCATGAAAAAAATAGTACTGATATTAAGTTTTTGCCTGTTAACCGTTGTAAGCGCCTGGGCGCAAAAAGCCCCGCGCTTTAAAGTGATTGCCCTTTATGAAAACGGCGGCCACCATATTGAGTATTCAAAAGCAGCTAAAGTATGGCTGGACAAGCTGGCTGCTGATAATAATTTTTCTATCGATTATATTCAAACTACTGATACAATTGATAGTGCGTTTCTTTCTAATTACCAATTGTTTATCCAGCTGGACTACCCGCCCTATGCCTGGAAAGAAAAAGCGGTTAAAGCATTTGAAAAATATATTGACGAAGGCAAGGGAGGCTGGATTGGTTTTCACCATGCAACCCTTTTGGGCGAGTTTGACGGTTACCCAATGTGGAACTGGTTCTGGAATTTTATGGGCGGTATCCGTTTTAAAAATTACATAGCGACCTTCGCCAAAGGCACCGTCAATGTCGAGGATAAAACCCACCCGGTAATGAAAGGCGTGTCACCATCCTTCCTGGTTCAGAAGGAAGAGTGGTATACTTATGATAAAGATCCGCGGCCTAATGTGCATGTACTGGCATCGGTAGATGAATCAACTTATGAGCCTAAAGATGGCATTACCATGGGCGATCACCCGGTTGTATGGACTAACCCTGCAAAAAAAGCCCGCAACGTTTATATTTTTATGGGCCATTCGCCGATACTTTTTGAGAGTAAGGATTATACCACGCTTTTCAGCAATGCTATTTTCTGGGCAGCTGAAAAATAATATTCAACAAACCTAATTGTGTTCACAACCATGATGAAAAAGCTATTGTTCTTGTGTCTTTTACTTATGCCTCTCATGTCTATAGCACAGGGGAATACATCGCCTATTTTGCTGCAAATGCGTAATGGGAAAGTTTATTTTGACAATGTTTACGCTCTGAACCCAACTTTTAAAAAAGCTGATCTTTATACCAAAGCCTTGAATTGGTTTAAGGGCGATGAAAAGACAATAACTGTAGCTAATGAAAAGAAAGGCGAAGTCGTCGGTACTTATACCACCAGGGTTAACATAGGTAATACCGGTAATTACTATTTTGTAAGGTTTGTGGTTGATGTGATAGTTTACGACGCTACTTATGAGGTCAAGGTTTTTGATATATATGAAAAGCCAATTGAAAAAGGCATCTCAAACGAATATTCAAAGATAGAATACCGCTGGTGGGATTTTAGGCGGGGCAAGCCGTGGTCGGCAGATGATGAGCCATTGTTTAAAGGGGTGAGCTCCACTGTAAATAGCATAATGGATTCGCTTGGTAATGAAATGAATAAATAATCCAGTTGAAGTATTTGTAATGAAGAAATTGATATATACTACCGTGTTTCTGTTGGTGATATTTTTGGCGGTTGACACTGCTTTTGCACAGCAATCTCAATTTAAAGTACTGGCCTTATACTCCACCAATGTTGAAAGCGATCACGTTGATTTTGCCATGGACGCCATAAAGTTTTATGGCAAAATGGCTAAAGCAAAAGGCTTTGCATTTGACACCACAAGCAACTGGGCCGACCTGAACGATAAAAAATTAAAAAATTACCAGGTAGTTATTTGGCTTAATGAGTTTCCGCATAATCAGGCGCAAAGAAGCGCGTTTGAAAAGTTTATGGGCAACGGCGGTTCTTGGTTGGGTTTCCATGTATCTGGCTATAACGATAAGTACACCAAATGGCCATGGTTTGTTGATTTTTTAGGAGCAACATTTTATAATAATAACTGGCCACCGCTGCCCGCCAAAATGATTGTGGACGATAATACGCACCCGGTTACCAAAAGTCTCGGTAAAAGCTATGTTGCTCCTATAAACGAGTGGTATGGTTGGAAGCCTAATCCGCGGGATAATAAAGATATTAAAGTACTGGTAACGCTTGATCCGGCTAATTACCCGTTGGGTAAAAAGGATATCATTCGTGATGGCGATATTCCTGTGGTATGGACTAATACCAAATACAAAATGCTATATATGAACATGGGGCATGGCGATCTGATATTTACCTCGCCCGAGCAAAATCAAATGTTTGAAGATGCTTTGCTATGGTTGGCCGGGAAAAAATAATGTCTTAATGTATTTCAGATAAATAAAAAGCCAGGTTTCATTAATGCAGCCTGGCTTTTTATTTATCATTTGGTCACCTCTATCAAAAAATCATAAAGGTTTATTTCGGTAGAGAGCTGAAGCTTTTTACGTACGCGGTACCTGCTGATTTCTACACCTTTTAACGAGATATTAAGCAACTGGGCAATCTCTTTTGATGACAGGTTTAACCGGAGGTATGCGCATAATTTCAGGTCGGTTGAGCTTAGTCCCGGAAACTTGGATTTCATGGTGGTTAAAAAGTTATTATGTACCTGGTCAAAATACAACGCGAAGTTGTCCCAATCGTCATCACTTTTTTCGGTATCGCTCAGTAGTTTAAAAACACTTCTGAATTGGTACGAAGCATCGGCAATGTTGTGCTTCTTGATAAGCGCCATTAACTCATCTTTGATATTGAGCAGCAATTTTCCGCGATCAACCATTTGCATGGTTAGCGTAGCCAGCTCCTTGTTTTTATAGGTTAGTTCGGCCTCAAGTTTTTCGTTTTTAAGTGCTATGATCTCTTTGTCGTTACGATCAAGCTCAAGGCTGTGCAGGTAGCTTAACCTTTTCTGTTCTTCTTCATGGCGTTGCTGATGGAGTGCGAAACGTTTTTGCTGCGCTTTTACGCCCAAGTAAACTACGTAAACTACGATCAATAAATAAACGAGATATGCCCAGATAGTTTGATACCATGCAGGTTCTACAATAAAAGTGTAGTTTACCGGTGCCGATGCCGCACCCAGGTTATTACGTGCCTTTACCGAAAATGTGTATTTGCCATACGGAAGGTTGGTATAATCCTTCTCCGTTTTAACCGACCATTGCGACCAATCCTTGTCAAAGCCAACGAGCTTATAGCTAAACTCCTCGTTGCTTTTTTGGGCGAACAGGGTAGAGGTGTACTCAAAATGGAAGGAATTCCAGTGGTTGGATAACGATACCACCTGCTGTGTGTTTTGTGCCTGGGCAAGCCGGTTATTTTTAACAAAATACCCTCCAAAAATCAGACTATCTTTTTCGGCTATGGCTTTTACTGTGGTCAGTAATACGTTCAGTTTGTTTTCTGACGATACATACTGGCGGTAGTTTAAATGGAATACACCGTTGTTTGAGCCCACAAAGATATTTTCCATATCATGAGGATAGATATACTCAGCGCCTTTTACAGTTTGACCGGCCAACTCTGGAAAATAAATTACCTTATAAGGCAAATTGGTTGATCTTTTACCAAAGTCAATTACGCCAACGCGCTGGTTACTGATAAACCAGATATTGCCTTTGCCATCCTCGGTTAGGAATTCAACTTTATCTTTATTAAATATGGATTTGTAAAATGCAGACCGTATAAAGTCGCCCTCGGTAGTGTTGTATTCATAAACACCTCTTTCGGTGGCTGCTACTATTTTGTTTTTAATAAAATAAATGTGATTGTTCAGTGCCGATGGCAGCCCACTTTTTTGGGTATACTGAGTATAACCGACTATTTTTTTTCTATCGGGCGATAGCTGTACTTTGAATACTCCGCGGTAAGGATGGGTTGCCCATACAAAGTTCCTGTTATCAAGCGCAAGATTTCCTAACGATTCATAAATGCCATCTAATCGGCCTTCAAAACTAAACCCATCATTATTATATTTTAAAAGCTGAAAACCCGTATAGGTTCCGGCTATAATATCCTGCGACGGAGGGAAGGCTTTTACCATCCAGGCACCGGGGCCGGGAGTTATCAGTTTGGCCTCGTTATTATCTATTTGTAAAACGCCGTCCTGGTGGCCTGCTAACAGCCGACCATTGATCTGCGTAAGACTTAGCACCTGGCCTTTGGTGTTTGGTACTTCGGTAAAAGTACCTGTGGCAGTACTAATATCTTTTTGTTGTGCACCTATAGGCACCGCATATAAACCGTTTGACGTGCCGATGAACAGTTTATTATTAAAAATGCTTACCGCATTGCTTTTTACAAGGTTTTCGCGATTGGGGTAAATGTTTTTAACTGAAGTGTTGTAGTTGATAAAGTCGAGCCCGTTATCCAGGCCGAGCCATAGATTGCGGTTATTGTCTAACAAAATGCCATGAACATTATTGTTTTGCAATCCCTGATTGTTTGAGAACTGCTCTACCAGCTTGCCTTTACCATCAATTATAATTAGACCCTTTGCCGATGTGCCTATAGCGTACCTGTCGGAGCCAATTTTCTGAACAAAGTTTACAAGATCGGTAAGCAGGGTTCCATCAGTCGGTGTGGCTTTTTTAATCAATGACGCACCCACCATGATGAAAAGGCCATTTTTACGTGTGGTTACCAGTAAGGTATCTTTGCTGAACTCGGTAATGCCGGTTATTCTTAAGCCCGTTGTTGGCTGTTGTACACAGGCTTGCCAGCGGGAGTCTTTAAATGTAACCAGGCCAATATCTTTATCATGGGCAAATAGCTTACCGCCTGCCTGGCTTAGCAGCATCCAGCCACCTGGTGCATCGAAAGTGCGTATAGTATTGTTCTTCAGTTCAAAAATGCACTCTATCGTACGGAAAAATACCTCGTCATTATGAATTACAATATCCCAGATATCGGCGAATTGTCTTGCCTTCTGTGGTAACAATTGTTTAAGCGAGTGATATTTGAGGATCCCGGCATCATTCGGGAAAAAGTACCCAACCTCATCCTGCCCGCCAACATAAACGCGGCCTCTTTGATCAATAGCTACCGATTTTATAGCACTTTTATTGGGCAACGGATAAATTTTCCAATAACTGCCGTCAAATGTGAGCAGGCCTTCGTCATTAGCAAAATAAAGGATGCCGTTCTTATCCTGTTTTATGTCCCAGATTTCGCTGCCGGCGTTGTATTCATTGTGCGTGTAGTTTTTAATGGCCGGAGTACCAAGTGTAGTTTGAGCGAAAGATGTGCACAGTAATGCACGCAGAACAATAACAAATAGGAGAATTTTCTTCATTAACGGTTTTCCTGCAAGGGGGATTAACCCTGTCAATAATTAGTATAGCCCGGCGAAAGCCCGAGCTGCTTAAGAGCCGTAATTTAATCAACATTTTACATATACGGCACAGTTAAATCTTTCAAAAAGGGCTAAAACAGTTTAGTTGCACACGTTTTAAACCTGCAATGGATTGCTGTAGTAGTATTGTAGGGGCTGCGTAAATGTTGTTAAAATAACAATTATGAGGTTTAATTTAGGTTTCCGGCCAACAGATTATTTGCTGATTGCCCAAAATATGGCGTTGCGAAAAAGGGTTGTAAACGCGACATCATCAAAAAGCTGAGGAAAATGTCCCATGGCTATGTAAACGTTTCGGGCTTTGAAATGCTCATTAGTCCAGATCACAGGATGGTCGCCCATTTTTACATCTTTACCGGGTAAATAAGTCGCCTCGTCAATGCTGGCCAGTACGTGTACATTAGGGCGTGGACTTTTATCATAGATATACCATTCGTCCTCTGTAATAAAAGTTGACGGCAGGTCTTTCATAACAGGGTGTTTCTGATCCTCTACATGAAGCATTGCTGCTGTGCCACCAGGAATGTGTAGTTTAAACTGTATCCCACCCATAAAGCCAGAATACCATTGCCACATTGGGTAGCCGTCAAATACGCCCAAAAGAGTAGGATGATGAAAGCCGACCCAGCCTCCGCGGGCATTTTCAATATAATCTGTAAAGGCCTCCTGGGCTTCCTTTTCCCATGGATAGGGCGGATAATCCAGCTGAATAAATAATTGATATTGTTTCAGAAATTCCCTGGTAATCTTTTTGGTATCGCTAATGTAGTCTATGGTAAAGTTGCTGTCAGCGGCAAGCTTATCAAGCCAGGGTTTAGCTGCCGCGTCAAATAAGGCATGCCCACCGCCAACCTCAGCAATGGCTATAACTTTAAAGCGTGGTTTTGTATTTTGTTGTGCCTGGGCAACGTTGTTAAACATAGCCATGATAAATACGATTGTTAAAAAGGCTATGGTGTTAGATTTTGTTGCGATAGCGCGATCAGGAAGCATCGATTATATTTATTGTTAAGATTCAGATTCCTGCAATGATAAATTAAACTTTCTATTTGAGATCAATCGTGGCAAAAAGTAGAGGTAAAGTAGTGCAGATATATTAATTAAAAGATGATCCGGCTTATAAAAGAGGGGCAATAAAAAATCCCGGTAACAAAATTTATTACCGGGATTTTTTAAATGTATTTTTCGTGCAGCGGTTATTTTGCCTGTTTTACATCATCATGGTCGGTGCCAACTATTACATCGTACCAGGCTTCGATATCCTTTTCAAAGGCGGCTGTTTTTTCGCGGAAACGTTGCAGTGTATCACTACCCAATGGTAAATGTACCGGAGGATTTTCTGCAGCTGCAAGTTTAATGAAAGCCTGTGCCAGTTTTTCCGGATCGCCGGGTTGTTTGTAGCTAAGCTCGGTTGCCAGTACGCGCATATTGCCTACGGTTTCATGATAATCGGCAATCTCATTTGAGGTGCGGATCAGCGAACTTTCATCAAGGAAGTTGGTACGGAAAAAGCCCGGAGCAACAACAGTTGCGTGAATGCCAAGCGGAGCAAGTTCCAATGCCATAGCTTCGGTAAGTCCTTCAACCGCGAATTTAGTTGAGCCATAAACACCCCAGCCAAAATAAGCTGCCAGGCCCCCAACCGATGATATATTGATTACATGGCCGGCCCGTTCTTTACGCATATAAGGTAAAATGGCGCGGGCTACATTCAATAAACCAAATACATTGGTATCGTAATTCTTTTTTACCTCTTCGGCGGTAGCTTCTTCAACGGCTGATAGTAAGCCGAAACCGGCATTATTTACCAAAACATCAATGCGGCCAAAGTGCTCGATTGCTTTCGCGGCAGCTTCTTTTGCCTTTGCTTCATTGGTGATATCCAATGGTACAACAAGCAGGTTAGGATTGTTATCAAACTGGGCGCTTAGTGTCTCGGGGTTTTTACGAACTGTGGCTACTAACTTATCGCCAGATGCTAAAACGGCTTTTGATATTTCTAAACCAAAACCTCTTGAGGCTCCGGTTATAAACCATACTTTTTGAGTTTTCATTTTGTGTTGCTTTTATTTGTTTTTGTTTACACTACAAAGTTGGCAACAAAAGCAGCGGAGGCTTATAGCAAAAGCAAAGCGCTTATTATGAAAATCAAAGAAGTAGTTGAATTATGTAGTAGCCTGGTATGATCTCCTGAATTCGGCAGGCGTTATGCCTGTGTTTTTCTTGAAAAACAGGCTAAAGTTAGGCTGCTCGGCAAAGCCGATGCTGTAGCCAATATCTTGTAAAGTCCAGTCGGTTTGTACTAACAAGGCCTTGGTTTCTTCAAGCAGTCGGTTGCGGATATGCGTACTTACATTTTGCCCTGTGTATTTCTTTAACACCGCATTCAAATGGTTAGGGTGTACCGAAAGGTTGGCCGCGAACTCTTTGGCAGTTTTCATTTTTATGGGCGATGTATAATTAATGCCGGATGTTTCCTTCTCCAATAAATGAAAAAACTGGTGGATATAATGGTATTCGTCTGATACATTATCTGGTTTAGGGAACTGGGCTACACGCATACTTTCAACCATTAGTAATTGAATATAAGCTTGCAAGGCGTCATCCTTTAAATGATTGTTGGACAGGTCTTCAACACCCATGCGTTCAAACAAACTATTAAGTATCGGCAGATCTGAGTTTTTTAAACGGATAACACTTTTGCCTTTTTCGGTAAATAGCCCGTATTTGTCAATTGTTGTTTTAAGCTGAGGATGATCATTAATAAAGCTCCGTTTGAAAAGCACATAATGTCCGCCCGATTTATCCGAAAGGTTCTTCCATGATATAATATCGTTTGGATGGATGAAAAGGATGGTGGGCTCCTCAATATAATAAGTATTAAGCCCCATGGTAAAAACTCCCGCGCCGTCGGTTATCATTAATACCTTATAAAAGTCTCGCCTGTTAGGTGACAAATAATTGCGGCACTCATGGTGCTTACGATCGAACACTTTTATAGTCCAGTTCTCGAATGATTCACGTAACACGGGAATCATATCCGGCAGATCGCGCAGGGTATCAATGGTCTTAGCGTCGAGTGTAGTTTGTTTCATGGCGAACAAGTTTTCACAAATGTAAGCAGCAAATCAGCGTTTGAGATAGGTAGGGCGCTGCATCAGTATTTAATGACCCTGATATTAAATACTGATGCGCTTATGCTAATTGCATAACCGCATACAGTGCTGCACCAGATATGGCAATCCAAAGCGCTACGCCCTGTAAAAGTGGTTTCAGACCGACTGACGCTAATACCCTGCGTGAAAGTCCTGCGCCTATCAGAAACAAGGTTAGTGTTAGCCCAGCTTTTGCTATGTTGATTATATATGGGCTTATCAACCTTACAACAGGCAGGTAGGTGTTAGCTACCATAGCCAGTATAAACAACCCGATAAAATAGGGGATACTTACTTTTTTTGATTTGTTCTTGAACAAGAATGTAGAAAGAAAAGCTACAGGGATGATCCATAATGCCCTTGCCAGTTTTACAGTAGTTGCAACTTCAAGCGCGTGGGCGCCGTATTTGCTTGCTGCGCCAACTACTGAGCTGGTATCATGTATAGCGATGGCACACCATAAACCAAACTGGGTTTGTGATAAATTAAGATAGTGACCAATAAGCGGGAAAATAAAGAGCGCTATAGAGTTTAATATAAACACGCAGCCTAATGCCACAGAGATCTGTCTTTCTTCGGCTTTAATAACCGGTGATATGGCTGCGATGGCGCTCCCTCCGCAAATGGCTGTTCCTGATGAAATTAAATAAGAGGTCTTTTTCTCAATGTTTAACCACCTGCCCAGCAGGGTGCCGAATAGCAGCGTTCCGGTTATAGAGGCGATGGTAAACAGGATGCCTTCCTTACCTGCCTGCAGGGCGCTGTGCACATTCATGCCAAAGCCTAAACCAACTACCGATACCTGTAATAAAATGTGTGTGGCTTTATGGTTTAGATGCAAATAAGGATGACCAGAGCACTGCGCTACTACCAGGCCTAATAATAAAGCCACCGCCGGGCTCATAAAGGGCATAAGACATAGTACTATACAAATGGCAAATATAACCTTGCGGGCATTTTCATTGATGTTGAGTAACAGGCCGCCGGTATTGTTTAATTGATGTGGGGTATTCATTTTTCCTTTGTTAATGATACAAAGGTGTGTTGAATTACCGGTAGATTTTCATCATAAAATGCAATCTGTGATAACCAAAAGTTATTATGTATTTAGTAATTCAGCGAGCCGAATACACCGTTTTGATAATCGGCGATTGCCTGTTCAATTTCTTCGGGTGTGTTCATCACAAAGTTATCTTTAGCGGATACCGGTTCATCAATAGGTTCGGCCGAAAGGAATAGTACTTGAGAATCCTCTTCAGCCAACACAGAAATTTCTTCGCTTTCCTTTTCAAACACAATAAGATTATGTTGACCGATGGTTTGCCCGTTTACATTAACGGTGCCATTTATAATATAAAGTAATGCCCAGTAACCCGGTGTTGCTTTAAAATCGGCCTCTTGGCCTGATGCTATTTTACCAACTATTGAGATGACCGGTGTGAAGTTTTTGATTGGGCCGGTTTTGCCCTCATAGTCTCCACTGGCTAAACTAAAGTCGAGGCCATCACCGATAAGTACTTTAGGCAATTGGTTGGCTTTGGCCGATTGATAAAAGGGCTCGTCCCATTTTTTGCTTTTCGGCGCGTTGATCCAAAGCTGAATAAGCTCCTGTACACCACCTTGCTGCAATAATTCGGCTGTTGGGCCTTCACTGTGCATAATCCCCTTGCCTGCAAACATCCATTGCACATCACCTGCTTTAATGATTTCGTCATTGCCTGCGTTATCCTTATGATAACCTTCGCCCTGCAACATAATAGTGTACGGACTGAAGCCGCGATGTGGATGCGGGTGAATCCGTAAGGCCTGACCAGGTGCTATTACTTCCGGCCCCATGTGGTGCAGTACTATGAAAGGGTTTGCAAACCTGAAATCTTTGTGGGGCAGGGGCTGGCGTACGGATTCTTCGGCAGTGATCTTTTTTTCGCGACCTGCAAGGATATGGGTGATGGCTTTTTTCATGGGATGATATTGTTGGAATAAAAATAGTTTATTCTGCATTCAAAAAGGAACAACCCTAATAACAATTACAATTTAAAAACGATAAAGTTAAGGGATGTGTTAATTTGTCGTAAATTGATAAATGTCAGAAACCGAAGTGTTTCCATTTGAATCTCTGGTTACTACTTTCCAATAATATGTTTTAGCTGCCGAAACGGCCACATCTTTTAAATTACTATCTGAAACTTTAGCTTGTAATAAAATTGGAGATGCCGAATCGCTCAAATAGACATCATAATTAACAATGTCATTATCCACATCGCTTCCGTTCCATGATAGTGTGATCTTTCCATTCGTAGCTTTTATTACCTGGTTCATTGTGGGTGCTAAAATCTCGGCAGGAAATGGCGCGTAGTTTATAACTGAAGGGCCTGAATTATAAAACTTCCACGTATCACTTTGTGGCGTTATTGTGCTACTTGCGGCCTTTGATGTAACCCACCATGAATAAGGTGTGTTTCTTTTTAACGTGGCGTCAAATTGTGTATTGGCTGTGGTTTGAGTTGCGCTTGTACCATCTGAAAGGTTTTTAATGTTTACTTCATAACTGGTTGCATTTGCAGCGGCAGACCACTTTAGCGTTACCGTACTTTGAGAAGTGGAAATAACGCTCCCCTGGGTACAAACCTCGTTTTGAGCTGGTGTTAGCAGCACTGGTTTGCCTAAAGTAGGGGCAATCGGATCGTTTTTCTTTGAGCCACACGCCGCCAAGATAACTATGCTTAGTATGATAAATATCCTCTGTTTCATTATTTTATAATTTTATAAACCGTTTCTTTTCCATCAACAACTACGTTAAGGGAATAAACGCCTTTGTCTAAACTGGATACATCCATGCTGATCACTTCTGATTGGTTGGTGTAATCCTTGGTTAGTTTAAGCAGCCCTGTATTTAAGCTATAAATCTTAAGTGTTGCTTTTGCGGCAACGCGCTTTCCAATATTAATATGTAAAATGTTTTGGAAAGGATTAGGGTAAGGAAGAGAGCCGGAAATATTAAGTATCTTTTCTATTATCCCCTGGCAAAGTTTGTCTGTACTCACTGTTAAAGTATTACTTCCCTTATTTAACGGTAATGAGATCGTGTTATCACTTGTTTTATAGCTGACACCGTTAAGTTTGATATCATAAGATGCACCTCCATCCATCGTTATGTTCACCATTTCTGTAGCTTCATTTACTGAAGTAAATACGGACAGGTCTTTTGGTTCGGTAATAACCAGGTCAAAGCATTGTTGGGTGTTTGCCAATGCTGCGTCTGTAACGCAAACGTTATAAGTACCCGGCGACAGGTTACTAATGTTGGTTTCCGTATTAAAAGTATAGGTTTTATTTAAGCTGTTACCAGTAATTGCTGCTGTGTAATTTGCAGATTGCGCAGCTGAAATTGTTATTGAACCGTTGTTTTGGCCTTTGCAGGTTACGCTATTGGCGGCAATTTTCAAATTAGTTACCGAAGGGGTAATGGTTAGCCTACCGCTAATGTAATTGAAATCATAATTATCGGAAACAGCCCCGTTAACCACTATGTCATAAATGCCGGCCGGCGATTGCTGGGTTGCTATCGTACTAATTACCGGCTGTACGGATAGCTTACTTTGATCTTCCCCGGAGATAAAGCCGGTGTACTCAAACGTAAGATTAGGGTTTGCCGTTCCAAACACACGAGTTTGGTCGTTTGCTTTCACCTGTAGTGCCTTTTTATTGATGACCAGTAGCTGCTTAACTTCTACGGCAGAGTTATGCAAGGCGTCGCCGGTTTGTGATGCAGTAATGGTTATTGTCCCTGCTTTGATGATATGTAGTTTGCCATTTACTATAGTAATGGCATCAGGTTTATCTACCTTATAAGTTACAGGAATAGCAGTGTTATTGCTAACTACAGGTAAAAGAAAATCACCATCTCCATAGGTATGGTTGGCAAGGGCCGGAAAATTGATCACAAGATTTGTTTTAACTGTTACCCCTGCCAGCGTTGCTGTACCGCCTGCAGTGGTTACCGTAAGGTCTCCGCTGATACCGGCAAAGGTGGCTGTAATTTTAGTGTCGGAATTTACAGTAAATGCTGAGGCTGGAACACCGGCTATAGTTACGTTGGTAGCTTTTGTTAAGTTACTACCATTAATGATAAGTGTGCCGCTGCCGTCTGTTAATGCGTTTGCCGAAGTTATTATCGGTGCCGGTATAAAAACAAACCCCGGGAAAGAAGCCGGGCCATTGGGAGTTTGAATTGAAATTGCTCCTGTTTCGCCATCACCCACAATAGCTGTGATGGTTTGAGTTGAATCAACTTTAAATGATTGTGCTACTTTATTGCCAAATTTCACAACAGTTGTTTCATCAAAGTGCTCGCCAGTGATGGTTATTTTTGTCCCCGCTTTAGCTGTTAACGGCGAAACTGATGTAATTTTTGGCGTCACGGCTGGCCCATTATGGTTAATTGACAATGTTGTGCCATTGCTGATTAGTATTAAATCCATTCTGCCATCGCCATCCATGTCATTAAATCTTACGCCACCCGCCGAACTATTGTTGGTTCCGGGGAGGAGCGGCGCAGGCAAAGCAAGTGAGATATTACCTGGTGAGGATTGATTGCGAGAATAGTAAACCCCGGTGTTTGATCCAACTACGTCTATCTTTCCGTCTCCGTCCACATCCGCAGCCATAGGATTATCCGTTAAGAGATAATTGGCAAAAGCCTTTGCAGGTTCAAATGATGAGGCATCTATTGTTCCTTTCGTTGCTTTGTTCCTCGAAATAAGTAATACGCCATTTGAAAAGTCGTCTTCGAGAAGATCTACTTTTCCATCTCCGTCAAAATCGCCGGTGGTCATATCCCATGCCATGTAATAATACCCCGGATGTGAAAAGTAAGTTGGCGGAAAATCTGAAGATGAAAGATCGCCCGGTACCGAATTATTTTTAAATACGGATATGCCTGTGTAAGAACTCCCACCAATAGGATCAGGCTTATTGTCTCCGTCAATATCTGTAAGCGTGAAAGAAATTGTACCGCTCGACGATGTATTTTGAAGGCCCATTAAGGGGCCGAACGAAATGCTTGATCCGTTAGAGGTGTTAGGATAGCAATAGATATTGAAGTCATAAAGTACCAGATCGGGTTTGCCATCCAAATTCATATCTCTAAGTATCATGGTCCCCAGGGTAGCTCCATTCAAATTTTCTAATGTTTTCGCTTCAAAGGAAATATTTCCTTTAGTGGATGTGTTGTGTAAAAGAACTACGCTGGGATTAGTGCTAAACAAAATATCCATTTTACCGTCACCATCCACATCGCCAACAACCGAAGAAAGTACCTGCCTTTCAGTTTGAAGTAGAACTTTTTGCATAAATGATGACTTGGATAACATCGGATCGGCACCATGCCTGAGAATATAAAGAGAATCATCTTTGGGTATCAGCAAATCGGGATTGCCATCTCCGTCAAAATCGGCAATCTGATAAAGTCCAAGTCCTGTTTTAAATTTGATATCCAGCTTGTTCGAATAAGTGGGTCCTCCGTTATTATTGGTTACGTGGAATGGTAGATTTGAAGTTGCAGACAATTTCTTATCGGTATTAATTACCGTTATTGAGTTGTTAGCACCTGCGGGCACAAAAACTTCAAGATGGGTCTTTGTTGCGCTTTTGACCCTGGCTTTAACCGGGCCAAAAAACACAACATTGTTTTGGGACGTTGTACTAAAATTATCCCCTTCTATGGCTACCGTTGTTCCTATAGGCCCTGAAGCTGGTGAAAAAGAAGCTATTGAGGGAGGCGTGTCATATAAATAGCCGAGTAGCGTACCCGTACCGCCAGCCGCTGTTACCGAAATAGCACCTGTAGCACCGGCACCAGGTTTAGCCGAAATACTTGTAGGCGATAAAACAGTAAACGATGTTGCCGTTACACCACCAAATTTAACTTCGGTAACATCCTGAAAGTTATTTCCGGTAATGGTAACCACCGCGTTTGAGGCGTCGCCACTTTTTGTGTAAGAGCTTACCACCGGCACCGGTATAAAAGTAAACCCGGGAAATACCACCGAGCCACCAGGCCCCGTAATCGTAATATCCCCCGATTCGCCGTATACCGGCTCTGCCGTAATTTGAGTTGGTGAAACTATTTTGAAGTTGCCATAGTTAGCTCCAAACTGGAGTTGGGTTATACCTGTAAAGTTTGTACCATTAATGGTTACTGTTGTTTGCGCATTGGCCTTTAACGGATTTACAGAGGTTATAGTAGGGGCAGGATACCAGGTAAAACCATCCAATTCAGTTGTGCCGGCTATGGTTTTAACCGAAATTTTACCGGAAGCGCCGGCGCCTACTTTGACTGTAATTAAATTGTCGGTAACAGAAGTGATGGTTGCAGGTACTCCACCAATTTTTACTTCGGATGTGCTGGCGAGGTATGAACCATTAATATTCATTATTGTACCCGAACCGCCCGAAGTTGGTGTAAAAGAGTATATATAAGGTGGATAAACAAAGTTGAAACCATCTTTATTAGCGGTGCCAGTTGGCGCTGTAACGCTAACTGTACCACTTGTACCATTGCCAACCACAGCATCAATTTCTTTAGAAGAAACAATTTTAAAAGACGCTGCATCGGTATTGCCAAATTTTACAGATTGCACAGCATCTAAATTTTCACCCATTATAATAACTGTTTGACCTATAGCTGCCATTGAGGGGGTGAGGGTTGTAATTGTTGGCGATGAATATTTAAATCCGGTTAAGGCAGCTGTGCCTCCTACTGTAGATACTGTTATATCTCCGGAAGCTCCATTGCCTACTGCTGCAGTTACAGTTGTAGGAGACGACACATACGCGTACAATGCCGGAACACCTCCGAATTTTACGGTTATATTTCCGTAAAAATTAGAGCCTGTAATGGTTACCACACCACCGTTTTTTTGCGAAGCGGGGGTAAAAGAAGTAATGGCAGGCGCCTGCACCCAGGTGAAGCCTGAAATTTTGTCGCTACCCTGCGGAGTTGTTACTACTACATTACCCGACATACTTGTAGCAGCCGGGGTGGCTGTAATACTATTTGCCGAAGTTACGGTAAAAGATGCAGCCGGCACACCACCGAAACTCACAGAGGTAGCCCCGGTGAAATTAATGCCCGTTATAGTTATTGGTGTGGCAGATAAAGATCCGGCATAATTAGGAGTGAGGTAGTTAATGACCGGGCCGGGATGTGCAAAGCCTGCTACTGAAGCTTTGCCTAAAGGCGTTGTTACTGTTATGTTTCCTGTTTTTCCTGTGCCAACTATAGCTGTGATTTGCGTAGGAGAGTTGACTGTAAAAGAAGTAGCAGGTACTCCCCCAAATTCAACTGCCGAAGTATTAGTAAAATTGCTACCTTTAATAATAACAGATTCGCCAATACCTGCGCTGGCCGGCGAAAATGATGTAATAACAGGCCCCGTATGTACAAAGCCTTGTAAACTTGCGTAACCGCCCTCTGAAGAAACCGTAACTGCACCTGATGTTCCGTAGCCTACAGTTGCTTCTATAGTGGTTGGGGACAAAACCTTAAAAGCAGCGCTTATCCCACCGAACGAAACGTTATCGACTTCATCAAGATTAGTACCAGTGATGATTACTTTATCCCCAGCAGCAGCTGTTTGCGGGGTAAATGATGTAATAGTTGGTGCAGGTACCAAAACAAAGCCCGGATAGGTAACGGTTCCCCCTGTTGTCGTAATCGTAATGTCGCCGGACGAAGCTCCATAGCCAACATTAACGTATAATTGACTTTCATAATTAAAGCTGATATTGGCAGGTACCCCGCCTATAGTTACCCGCGCGCCACTTAGGCCCGAGCCATAAATAATAATGGTTGAGTTATACCCTGCCTTAGTTGGGTAAACTTGTGTTATTACAGGCGGAGGCATAAAGGTAAAGTCATAATAGGATCCTGAAGTGCCTGCTGGCGTAGTGACAGTAATGCCATTTGATGATCCTGCGGCTACAACAGCGGTGATTTGCGTTGGCGAAACAACTTTAAATGAAGTAGCGTTGGTATTACCGAACTTAATTGCAGTAGTGTTATTAAAGTTACTCCCGTTGATTGTTATTGTTGTACCTGCGCCGCCGCTGGCGGGTGAAATTGACGAGACCGAAGGAGGATAAATATAAGTGAACCCCGGGAATGTACCATACCCACTTGGCGCCGATATACTCACATCACCAGATGCCCCTTCCTGTAGCGTAGCCTCTATTTGAGTTGGAGAAACTATTTTAAATGCTGCATAATAACTTCCAAAATAAACCTGGCTAACATCCGAAAAACCAGTGCCGTTAATAGTTATTTTACTGCCTTTCCATCCGCTTAATGGCGAAACGGAAGATATCGTAGGAGGCGGAATAAAACTGAAGCCGGAAAGGCGGGCTGTTCCCCTTGGCGTAGTAACTGTTACCTCACCCGAGGTGGCGCCTGCAGGTACATAAGTAGTGATGCTGGTAGGGGTTACATCAAAATAATCAACCTTTTTACCGCCAATGGTTACCGCTGTAGCTTCTGTAAAAAAATTGCCGGTTATAATTATCCGGGTATCGAAGTGCCCGGCCGTGGGGCTAAAAGAATTGATGACCGGAGGATCTGAGGATAGCACAACCTTCAAGTTGATTGTGGTTGAAGCCATGCCTGAGGCATTAGAAGCTATAATTTTATAATTTGCAGCGTCAGCCAAAACCGATGGGGTGCCGCTGATTGTCCCATCCTGACTCAGAACCAATCCGGCTGGTAATGCCGGCGATATATTATAGCCTGTCGTATTTATTTTGTAAAAGCCGTCGCTAAAGAAAATTCCCCCGCAGGTCATAACATTATCGTTTTCATCAAGCGCTATCTTAGGTGAAATCGGCTGATAAATAACCTGGCCATTGCTATCATAATATGGTGCCGAGATGGTAAATACTTCGCCTGCAGGAGTGATTTTTCGTAATAAACCAGTATGCTCCGTAATGATTATGTAGCCCTTTGAATCAACTTTTATATTTTCGGGAACATTAAATGTGGCAGCAGCTCCAATCCCGTCGTCATCTCCATTTTTTCCAGAACCTGCAATAGTAGTTACCAATCCTGTAGGTGTAATTTTCCTGATCATGCTATTGTTGTAATCGGCAACATATAAATTGCCTGCTTTGTCAATAGCTAAACCATCAGGGTTATTGAACGATGCACTGGCGCCAACACCATTGCTAAATCCGTTTCCAATCTGTCCTGCAAATACCGAAGTTGTGCCATCTTTGGTGATTTTCATGATCCTTCCGGCGCTCTCTGCTACATAAACTATCCCATTGGCATCTACTACAATTCCGCGCGGCGCTCTAAAGCCCTGTGCATATGTTGTGACCACACCGGCAGGCGTGATTTTCCTAACCCTGGAATTTAACCCGTCGCGATAGTTGTCTTCAGTTACATACAAGTTGCCTTCCGCATCGTTTGCGATGTTATTTATTTCTCCAAAAAGAGCGTCAGTACCAGTTCCGTCAACATAGCCAGCCTGGTTGCCTCCGGCAAGAGTTGAATATGTGCCATCGGGCTTTATATGCAAAATGCTCCGGTATAGTTGACCATAAATATCCCCTGAAGGAAATCGCACAAAATTAGTAACAACGGCAGTTGAGCTCAGGATTTTGCTGAACTGGGGATAAATTAAATTAGGGATCGCACCTCCTGTACTATTTATCTTAATAGGGGTTATGCTTTTTCCGAGGAAAAGGGTTTGTGGACCGGGATAGCTGATATTAGGCTTTTGGGCGCTGAGTTGTGCAGAAATAAACAGGCCGATTATCAAAGCAAGTAAAGATAGCTTATGCATAGAATTGTGAAAAGTTTGGTTTGGTGCAAGGAGAATATTGAAGATCTGTTTATTTAGATCTTCGGGGAGATAGTTTTTGAGTTAACGTGATAAGTTTTAAATTTTACCCTAAATGTACTGCTAAAGAATAATAACTAAGTAAAATTATAACAAATAATTTCGTAAGCGATGTGTTATAAGTAGGGTAAATAGTTAAATATCCTCTACTTGTTGGAAATAGGTATAGTGAGTTGAAAATATTTCGCTGTTTTACTTTAGCGTTAACCGCACCAGGTATTGTTTAAACTCATCTTCCAGCAACACCTCCATGTCAAAGCCCATTTCATTAACAATGGGTTCAAGTGTTTTTTCATCAACATATAGCCAGTGGAACCAGTCAGTTTTTTGGCGGTTATATTGATATTGATAAAGTAATTCACCGTAATAGCCTTTTTCGGGCAGGCCATCTTCGTAGAGATACGAAATATCTGATGAGTCGAAAAGAATCTGACCGCCGGGATTAAGCAGCAGTTTGATATGCTGTAAAAATACTTTGAGATTTTCGAGCGTTCCGGTAAGGCCTATGCCGTTCATAAGCAGTAGCAGGGTATCGTATTTTTGCTCATCGTAAACGAAAATATCGCCTTTAACTACTTTTGTCACGCCCCGCTCTTTCATTACTTCGCAGGCTAAAGTTGATATGTCAAGCGCAACACAATCAAAGCCGCGCGCCTGTAATACCAAAGCATGGCTGCCTGCTCCGGCGCCGATATCCAGTACTGTTCCGCGGCATTCGTTCATGGCCAGCCATTCAATATCAGGCATATCGTCCTCATCCCGGAAATAAACATCAATTGGCATTTCTTCCTTCGGGCCATATTGATTATTGATCCACAGCTTGTGATTTGCTAATTTATGGTAATGATCATGTATGGCCTGGCCCAGTATATCTTTCATGTGCCCAAAAGTATGAATTGAAAGTTTAATTTAGCGGCAATAAATCCTTTCGATAGGCTATGTGGTTAAGCTATGGTTTGTTAACGCTTATTTTGGCGGCTGGTATGGTATATAGCATATCTGCCCGCAAGCTAACAGTTATAGCCGCGGTGACCGGTGCCGCCGTCGCCATATTGGTATTTGCCGGAGCCGGTTTTACAGGCTTAGCCATGATGACCACTTTTTTCATTTTAGGCTCGGCAGCTACGTCGGTACAAAGTAAAACTAAAGAGGATATCAATGCCGCTGAAAAAGGTGGAAGAACCGCCGCACAGGTTTTAGCTAATGCCGGCACAGCTGCTTTATGCGGAATTATGATCCTCGCATTACCTGCATATGCACCTGTTTTACAATTGATGATAGCTGCCGGTTTTGCTTCTGCAACGGCAGACACGCTTTCATCGGAATTGGGGATGGTTTATGGCAAGCGTTTCTTTAATATTATAACCCTTAAGCCGGATACACGGGGGCTTGATGGGGTAATCAGTGTTGAGGGTACTTTAATTGGCGTAATTGGTTCTGTTGTTATTGCTACTGTTTATGCGATAGGAATGGGATGGACAGTAAACCTCATCTGGATAGTGGCAGCCGGGACGCTTGGTAATCTCACAGATTCCGTTTTGGGGGCTATATTGGAAAGAAAAGGTTTAATCAATAACAATACCGTTAACTTTTTAAATACCCTCGTAGCCGCATTGTTTATGTTGCTGTTTTACCTTGTTTTATAATTTAATCTATATATAAATGTTCCCTGTTATATTCCTTATCATAATTGCGCTGGCTGTTTTCTTTTTTCTGAATAAAAAGAAAGTAGTGAATGAAGTACCCGTTGCTGGGATTAATTATAAGCTGCTTTTGGAACAACATATTCCTTATTATCAACACCTCGACAATACCCAAAAAGCGCTGTTTGAACAGAAAATTATCGGTTTTTTATCGGATATAACTATTGAAGGGATTGGCACAACCGTAAGCGATGCTGATAAAGTAATGATAGCTGCAAGTGCTGTGATCCCGATATTTGGTTTTAATGATTGGAAATATCGCAACCTCACTAACGTGATCCTGTATCCCGATACTTTTGATAATGAGTTTCAATTTGAGGGTGAAAACCGGAGCATTTTAGGAATGGTGGGATCCGGGTACATGAACGGGCAGATGATCCTGTCGAGAGCCGCCTTAACCAAAGGTTTCAGTAAATCGGCAGGGAAGGAGAACACCGCTATCCACGAGTTTGTGCACCTGCTTGATAAATCTGACGGTGCTACAGATGGCGTACCGGAAAATCTTTTGGCTCACGAATATGTGATGCCTTGGCTAAAGATGATCCACCAGGAAATTCACAAAATTGAAGCCGGCCGCTCCGATATTAATCCTTATGCTATCACCAATGAGGCTGAGTTTTTAGCGGTTGTTGCTGAATACTTTTTTCAAAAGCCCAACGAATTAAAGCATAAACATCCTGAGCTTTATGAAATGTTGAGTACGATGTTCTCGCAGGACCTGGCGGATGATAATGTTGCCTGATTAAAAGTTAAGGCCAAGCTGGCCCAATGGTTCATGCTGCACAACCGAGTTACTAATGTAGTAAACAGGTGTTTCCTCATGCCTTGAAGCCACGATAATATTGATCCCATCGGCGCAGTTGGTAAACAGGTCTTCCACCAGTTTGGGGTCGTTATTGTTTTTGGAGAGGTGTGAAAGCAGCAGGTGGGTCATGTGCGGTGGACGGTGTGTTGTAAATAAGCCCAGCGCCTGTTTATTTGATAAATGGCCTTTTCCACCACGGATACGCTGTTTTAGATAATAAGGATATCCTCCTTTATCCAGCATATCGTCATCATAATTGGCTTCCAGGAAAGCTGCGTGGCATTGGCTGAAATAGCGGATCAACTGATCGCACACAATCCCAAGATCGGTAAATACACCAACTTTAACATCGTTGCAACTTACGATAAAACTATGAGGCTCGGACGCGTCATGTATTTTGGGAAAAGACGTTACTTCCAGGCTTCCGATATTAACAATTTCAAATCCCTTGAGATGATGAATCAGGCGGTCATCAATACCGTTAAGGTGCATTAATGTTCCAGGGGTAATATAAACTGGTAACTGGTATTTTTTTGCCAGTACCGGGATACCACGGATATGATCTGAATGTTCATGCGATACAAAAATGGCTTTTACCTTTTGCATGGATAGCCCAAGCCTAACCATGCGTTTTTCAGTTTCGCGGCATGAAATGCCTACATCAACCAATATCGCCTCCTGATCGTTCCCCACGTAATAGCAGTTGCCATTACTTCCCGAATTTAATGATGTAATGAATAAAGACATTAGAAGTGCAAAGTAAACTATTTTGATGTTATTATTTTAATCCTAATGATTTTAGCATTCAGAAAATTAGCAATTTTTTTTGACGCTATAAAAACCTGCTTATATTTAGCCATGGATTCACCGCAAACTTTACCCATACTTGATGCAGAAGAGCTACGTGTACTTGGTACTTTAATGGAAAAAGCCAAAACCACGCCTGATTATTATCCCATGACCCTCAATGGTCTGGTGGCTGCCTGCAACCAGAAGACATCGCGTAAGCCGGTTACTAATTATGATGACGACACCGTTATTAATGCACTAAATTCATTGAAAAGACGTGGTTTGATGTCAACCGCAACCGGTGGCTCAATCCGCAACATAAAATATAAACACAATTTTGCCATTGTTTTTCCGGTGATACCTTCAGAAGTAGCGCTGATCTGCCTGCTAATCCTTCGCGGACCTCAAACACCTGGTGAGCTGAATACAAACAGCGGCCGTATGTACGAGTTTGATTCGATAGAGGAGGTACAGGAAGTATTAGATAGATTGGCCGGAGGAGAAATACCATATGTTGTGCAATTACCTAAGCGCCCCGGTCAAAAGGAAGTTAGATATGCTCATTTATTAGGCGGTACGCCTGAATTTAGCGATGATGACTTTGCTGATGAACCAACCGGTCGTGTATCCTCATCGGCGCTTGAAGCCCGTTTGGCAAAAGCTGAACAGGAAATTGCTGAATTGAAAGAGACAGTGGGCAGGCTGATGAAGGAGTTAGGAGTGGAGTAAGAGAAAATTATAAAATTGTCATGCTGAGGAACGAAGCATATTCTTCAATAAGTATGGCCGTTATATAGCGCGGGAAGAAGATGCTTCGTTCCTCAGCATGACATAACTTTTTTAATGCTTTGTTTATCAATTCGGCATTGAGTTTCATATTTCATAATTCCGCCAAAAAAGTATCCATTACATTCCGCAACGCGTTTTCGGTTTCCAGATCTGTAATATTTCCGCTTGCGTCAATTTTACTCCTGATAAACGGAATAAGTAAAATAGCTCCGTCAATTACTTTCGCAGAAAGCGCTCCGAGTGTCAGGAGCAAAGCGGCATGTGCATGACTGCCAACTGATGACGCAGTAATCAATGCTACGGGCTTATCAACCAGCGAGCTGCTCGAAACCATCCAGTCCAGCATGTTTTTAAGCTGCCCCGGAACGCCAAACGCATACTCAGGCGTACAAATAATAATACCTGATGCGTTTTTCATAGAACTTCGCAGTTCCGAAACCGCTTCCGGCGCGTGTTCATGGTCGAGTCCGGGATCAAAAGGTGGGATGTCTGATAATCTATCGTATATGGAATAATTGATATCAGCAGGAGCTAATCCACCTAAAAACCTCAAAATATTATGGTTGGATGAGCCTGACCTTAAGCTGCCGGAAATAGTGAGAATATTGCCTTTATAATTCATGCGTAGACGTTGCTGAACCAAACTTACGAAGTTTCCAAAACTTCGTAAGTTTTTGCAAAGTCATAAAGATAGTATGCTTGGCAACTCCCCATTCAGGAAGCCCGGCTATACAAAAGAGAGAATAAATGCTGATCCTTTGCCTTCGGTTGATTGTACCTGGATATTGCCCTTATGCAACAGCATGATCTGTTTACACAGGCTTAAGCCAATACCGCTGCCGGTTTTACGGGTACTAAAGAAAGGAATAAAGATCTTATCAAGCAATTCGGGAGGCATGCCCAATCCGTTATCAATAACTTTCACAAAGGTTTTACCGCCCTGAATTTCGGCAGTGAGGGTAATGCGTGGTTCTTCACGGTCTTTTACCGCTTCAATGGCGTTAACCAGCAGGTTGATCATTACCTGTTCAATCAGGTTAATATCTGCCTCGATAGAAAGTGTCGGATCGCGCAGGATGATCTCCAGTTCAATCTTCTTTTTCTCCAACGTAGGCGTCATTAAACTATTCAGGTTCTCGAATATATTACGAACCATGATCTTGTTCAGATCAAGTTTGGTGATCTTGTTCAGACTACGGTAGCTTTCGGTAAACTTGAGCAGGCCTTCGCTGCGGCGTTTGATGGTATCGATGCCAAGTTCAATATCTTCCAGGTCGCTGTGTGGCAGGCTTTCTGTAATATCGGGGCTTTGCAGGCGGTTCTTGAGTGTATCGGCCAAAGAAGAAATTGGGGCTACCGAGTTCATGATCTCGTGCGTCATTACGTTCAGCAGCTTTGACCATGCTTTTGACTCGGTTTCGTCTAAAGCCTCGTTAACGTTTTGAAAAGCTATGAGTTTGTACAGTTTCTCATCGCTGCGCATCAGGCTGGCATTTACCAGTATTTTAACCTGCTGCTGGTTGCGGGTAACGGTGATGATCTTGCTGTCGCCGGGTTTAAGTTTGATGAGCTCGGCATATAATGACGGCTCTCGTTTCTCGAGCGAGTGTACTGTTTTTAAATAAGGTACGCCAATAATGGTTTTAAAAGCTTCATTGATCCAGCCGGTTTCGCCGGTTTCTTCTTCGTATGATAAAATACCGGTATCAACCAGTTCAAGGATCTTTTGGAGATAATGGTATTGAGTTTCGCGTTCGCGGCTTATGAGTTTAAATGTGGTGTTGATATCGTTAAAACCTTTACGCAGGGGCTTAAGCTCATTAGGCGCTTTACGTACGTCAAAATGGCGGGAAAAATCGCGGTAATGGATAGATTCTACAAATTGATTTACCTCGTCCTGCGCTTTTTTCTGAAAACGGATCATATCTACAACCGAGTAGGCTACCAATGGCAATAGGATCACGAGATACAACAGTTGGCCAAGGTTTACAATAACAAAGGCCGTAACGGTAAGTACAAGCAGTAATAGAAATACACGCAGCAAAAGCCGCCATTCGTAACGGTTAAATATCATATTTGCTTAATCTTCGGTATAAGGCGGTGCGGGTAAGGCCAAGCTCTTTAGCGGCACGGGTAATGTTGCCGTTATGCTTCTCAATCACACGCAATATAGCGTTCTTTTCCAGCGCACTCAGCGGAATGTTGTCAGCGTCAACCACGCTTTCTGTAGATGTTTCCAATATCGAAAAGATCAGATCATCAGGCCTCAAGGTACTATCATCAGCCATAATCACGGCACGTTCAATGGTATATTGCAACTCACGCACATTGCCAGGGAAATTGTATGACTTTAGCTTGTTAATAGCCGCTGCATCAAAATCCATTGACGGTTTGAGGTATTTGCTGGCATACAACTTTGCAAAGTGACGCGCCAGGATCACGATATCTTCATTACGACGACGCAACGGCGGCATATTGATCTCTACGGTATTAATTCGATATATCAAATCCTTACGGAATTTGTTTTCGTTAGCAAGCTCGCTCAACGGCACGTTGGTAGCACAAATCAGCCTGATATCCACATCAACAGGTTTGTTGGTCCCCAAACGGGTTACCTGGCGGTTTTGCAAAATAGTAAGCAGCTTAGCTTGCTGTTGCAGGCTGATGTTACCAATCTCATCCAAAAACAAAGTGCCACCCTGAGCTTCCTCAAAACGGCCCATGCGGTCTTCACGGGCATCGGTAAAAGCACCTTTTTTATGACCGAATAGTTCGCTTTCAAATAAGGTATCCGTCAAAGCGCCCACATCTACCTTAACAAAAGGTTTATCGGCACGTAACGACCGCTCATGGATAGCTTTCGCCATCAGGTCTTTACCTGTACCATTCTCTCCAAGGATCAGGATATTGGCATCGGTAGGAGCTATCTTATTAACCTTATAAAAAATATCCTGCATCACATCCGATTCGCCAAGTATCGAGGTGTCGCCTGCTGTACTTTTAACCGGTGTTTTGGTTGTTTTTGCGCCGCCTTCTTTTTTATCAAGCAGGTCTTTAATGGTATTTATCAGCTTTTCGTTATGCCATGGTTTTACAACAAAATCATTAGCGCCTTCTTTAAGCGAACGCACAGCTAAATCAATATCGCCGTAAGCCGTTATCATAATCACGCAAACATCCGGCTTCCACTCTTTTACCTTACGCAGCCAGTATAGCCCCTCATTACCGGTGTTAATGGCGCTGTTAAAGTTCATATCAAGCAAAATCAGGTCAACCTCGTTGCGTTGCAGCAGCCAGTTTAGGTTTTCCGGATTCTTTTCGGTGATGATTTCCCGGGCTTCGGGTTTAAGCAAAAGTTTAACCGCGGTAAGTACGTCCGGATCGTCGTCAACAATTAAAACGGTAGCTTTTTTAAGTATCATTTATTTTTGGTTAATAGTTCGTAGATGTTTGTTTATGGTGCCTCAAAATAATAACATATAGTTATTAAGGTGTCAATTTAATAAAAGTTATAAATTTAAATTAAATTGTATCTCATTATCGAAACTACCTGAATAAACTTTTGGCATTGTTGCCATGAACTATACGCTAACAAACCATCTAATATGAACGATAAATCAAAGACTCGCTAATGTTATCATCTGTTACAATTTTTATGCTAAATCCGCGCATTTTATGCAGCATATCATATAAATGCTTCACAATGAAGTGCTAATCTGTATTTGTATATAAAAGGCCATTATTATATGAAAAAACACTGTATCAATACCGTACACCTGATGTAACAGAAGCGTACGCTTAAATACTATGTTTTGTGTTTAAATGATTGAAAAACAGTATTTTAATTTGTGGCATATCTTTTTGTTATAACATTTCAAAATATTATAAAAATACAGTGGACAGAAAAATTGAGAAAAAGACCTGGAACAGCAAGAAGATACTTACCATTGCAGGTATTACAGGCATTATTTTACTAATTGGCGGCAGTATTTATCTTACATCTGGTAAAAGTAAACTTGATGTTGATACTGAACGCTTAACTATAAGTACTATTACTAAAGGCCCTTTCCAGGAGTTTATACCGGTTAATGGCGTAGTTATGCCGCTGACCACCATATTTCTTGACGCGTCAGAAGGTGGTGTTGTTGAAGAAAAATATGTTGAAGACGGAGCCAACCTTAAAAAAGGCGACCGGATATTAAGAATGTCTAACACCGATCTTGAGCTTACCTTAGCTAACCAGGAAACCGCGGTTTACGCTGAGCAAACCCAGATGCAGATCTCTCACAATAACGCCCAGCAAAATACCATTAGCAAGCTAAATACAATGGCCGATGTAGAGAATGCTTTTAAAGAAGCCGAAAGGATCTACAAACTGGATAAACACCTTTATGATCAAAAGGCTATCGGTCAGCAGGAATATCAGTCGGCAAAAAATACTTATGATTACCAGTTGAACCGTTATAAACTGGCTAAACAAATCCTTTCGCAGGATACAGCGTTGGTTAAGCAACAGGCTTCACAATCGCAGGAGCAATATGCCCACATGAAAACCACGCTTGAACTGATGCGCAAAAAAGTGGCCGGTTTAGTGTTGGTTGCTCCAACAGATGGTCAGTTAACTTCAATGGATGCCGAAGTAGGACAGAGCAAAAACAAAGGTGAGCACTTAGGGCAGATAGACGTACAATCGGGCTTTAAAGTTAGGGTTGATATTGACGAGCATTACCTGTCACGTATTTATGCCGGCCTGAAAGGCGATTTTCAATTTGCCGAACAAACCTATAACCTGGTTATTAAAAAGGTATATACCCAGGTAAAAGCCACAGGTAGTTTCCAGGTAGATATGCAATTTGTAGGTAAAGTGCCAACTGGCATCCGTAAAGGACAAACCCTACAGGTAAGATTGGCGCTGAGCGATCAGATGCAGGCTGTGTTGGTACCTAAAGGTGGTTTCTTCCAGCAAACCGGTGGTAACTGGATCTTTAAGGTAAGTGAAGATGGCACAAAGGCATATAAGGTAAATATCCAACTTGGACGCCAGAGCCCTGATTATTTCGTGGTAACTGAAGGCTTAAATCCGGGCGATAAGGTTATTACTTCAAGCTATGAAACTTATGGTGATATTCAGGAGCTTGTGCTGAAAAAATAACTTAACCCGGCTGCAACGCCGGGCTCTGTTCAAGCGTCATTATAATATAAACCGAACTAATTAATAAATTAAGATAAACAAAAAATAAGATCAGGCCGCCATACAGGTGGCATGAATAACGGAGGCACCAATGATAAAAATTTCCAATCTTGAGAAATTCTACCGTACCGAAGAGGTAGAGACCATCGCGTTAAACAAGTTATCGATGGAAGTAGCAACGGGCGAGTTTGTGGCCATTATGGGCCCGTCAGGTTGTGGTAAGTCAACCTTGCTTAACATCCTGGGCATGCTTGACGATCCGGATGCCGGCAGCTATGTTTTTAACGAAATTGAGGTAGCTCATTTTAACGAACGTAAACGCGCCGATCTGCGTAAGCATAATATCGGTTTCGTGTTCCAGAGCTTTAACCTTATTGATGAGCTTACAGTATTTGAAAACGTTGAACTTCCTTTGATTTACACCGGTGTAGCCGCTTCAGAGCGTGTTAAAAGGGTAGAAGAGGTGTTAGACAAAATGCAGATCATGCACCGTCGTAACCACTATCCGCAACAACTATCAGGTGGTCAGCAACAGCGTGTGGCTATAGCCCGTGCGGTTGTTAACAAACCAAAACTGATCCTTGCGGATGAGCCCACCGGTAACCTGGACAGCAGCAACGGTAACGACGTGATGGAACTGCTTACCGATTTGAACGAACAGGGAACAACCATTATCATGGTTACCCACTCTGAGCATGACGCCCGTTACAGTCACCGTATTATACGCCTGCTTGACGGACAAACCGTTATGGAAAATATCATGGTGTAGCTTATTTGAGTTCATTGTTGATAGTTTATAGTTCATGGGAGAAGAAGAACTTCCGACTTAAAACTTTCGACTTCGGACTTAGACCACCGCCCCCGAAATCAGTTTATAATAAGTTAATAATTGCCTCTGCTGCCCTTCCCCGCATTTGCGGAGAAGGGCATTTGGAGTGTTTTTGTTATTAAACCGCTACTCCTATGTTTAAAAATTACCTGAAAACCGCATGGCGAAACTTAATTAACACTAAGTTTTACAGTGCCTTAAACATTGTTGGCCTCACCATTGGCCTGGCTGTTGGTATGCTTATTTTGATTTGGGTGCAGGACGAGCTAAGTTATGATCGTTTCCATAGCAAAGTCGAAAGCATTTATAAAGTTAACGCTTCCATAGGTACTGGCGCAAGTAAACAGGTTTGGGGTGGTGTACCGGGGCCGGTAGCAGCATTTGCGTTAAAAGAGGTACCGGGCGTGGTGAGCGCGGTGCGGGTTGTAACCTCCTATGATTATTCGGTTTTTAGGTATAAAGACAAATTGCTGAAAGAGGATTTTGGTAAAGCATCATATGTTGATGATGCCTTTTTTACCATGTTCGATTTTAAATTATTGAAAGGGAATGTCGAAGCTCCTTTCCCTAATGATCAGTCAATAGTTATTACCGAAAGTACCGCCAAACGTTATTTTGGTAATGAAGATCCAATAGGCAAAATACTCACCGGCGATAGTAAGGATCCATATACAGTTTCGGGCGTATTGGCAGATTTTCCGGCCAACTCAAGTATTGGTGGAGATATCTTATTCTCCATGAATGTAAAAAAGAAACAATATACCGGTAAGGATTTCTGGAAATCAATGGATCAGGATTGGGGCAATTACTATACTACTACCTTTTTGCAAGTAAGACCAGATGTTTCTACCAAAGCCATCGCCGATAAACTTACCGACATCCATATGAAAAACCAGCCGGGTATAAAACCTACCGATGGTGTTTTTCAATTACAAGCTTTAAAAGATATTCACTTGTATAACCCCGATGGCACATCTGCGGGGATACAAATAGTTAAAATATTTTCGATTGTTGCAGTGCTGATATTGCTCATTGCCTGCATCAATTACATCAATCTTTCAACTGCCCGCTCCATGCTTCGTTCAAAAGAAGTGAGCGTGCGCAAGATCATCGGAGCCGAAAGGAGCCAGCTTTTTATGCAGTTCATTATCGAAACTGTATTGTGCTTCTCAATAGCCCTGGTGCTGGCTTTCTTGCTTATATATGCCGTAATGCCTGTTTATAATAGCATTTCGGGCAAACAAATGCACTTCGACCTGTTCAACGCCAACGTATGGCAGGTTATTGTTTTGACCATTATTGCAACGCTTGTTGCATCAAGTATATATCCGGCATTATTGCTTTCATCTTTCAAGCCTATCAACGCGCTTAAAGGAAAGATAGCTGGTGCAGGAAACGCTACCTTCAGAAAGGTTCTCGTAGTGTGCCAGTTCGCGTTTTCCGTTGGGTTGATCATCGGTACATTGATTATCAATAAACAGCTTCAATACATCCACTCCATACAATTGGGTTACGATAAAGAGCATGTGTTTTCACTGCCTATGCGGGCCATGCAAGATCATTACGAAGCTATTAAAGCCGAGTTGTTAAGCCATACCGAAATAAAAGGCGTAAGTACAGGTAATACCAGTGTAATAATTGGGAACGGAAGCACCAGTGATACTGATTGGGACGGGAAAGCATCGGATGTAAGCCTGTTAATCAGTCCTTTTGATATGGATAAGGATTTCATTGGAATGTTCAAGCTAAAGTTTGCGGCAGGCACAGGCTTTACCGGTGTAAAGTCAGATTCGGCGCACTATATCCTTAACGAAACTGCTGTAAAACTTGCAGGGATTAAAGATCCTATTGGCAAACGCTTTAAACTTCATAACGTTGACGGAACGATTATTGGGGTTGTAAAAGATTTCCATTTCGCTTCGTTAAAACAAACCATCGAACCGGCTATATTCTCCTACAGGCCGAGCTCATGGCAAATGTTCGTAAAAACTACCGGTAAAGACGCGCCGGCGGCTATTAAGCTGGTAGAAAAATATTGGAAGCAGTACAACGCTAATTTCCCGTACGAGTATAGCTTTTTGGATGACGCTTATAACGAAATGTATAAGTCTGAGCAGCACACCAGTACATTGTTCAACATATTCGCAGGTATAGCCATATTTATTTCATGCCTGGGCCTTTTTGGTTTGGCTACTTATACCGCGCAAATTAAAGTTAAAGAAATTGGCATTCGTAAGGTGTTGGGTGCCAGTGTTGGTGATATCACTACCATGTTGTCACGGGATTTTCTGTTGTTGGTTCTTCTTGCTATTGTAATTGCGTCGCCAATAGCATGGTACGCCATGAATAAGTGGCTGATGGATTATGCTTACCGTGCCGAAATTCATTGGTGGCTTATTGCTGTTGCGGGTGGTGGTGCAGTAATAATAGCTTTTGCAACCATTAGTTTCCAGGCTGTGAGGGCGGCTTTGGCTAACCCGGTTAAGAGTTTAAGATCAGAATAAGTGTTGATAGAGATGTAGCGCAGTAGGAGAAAACTAATATCAATTATATCAGTAACCCAGGATGCTTAAAATTTATTTAAAAACGGCTTATCGAAATTTACTCAAAAACAAAGCCTACGCTTTTGTAAACATTTTGGGTCTTGCTGTTGGCATCGCGGCCTGTGTACTCATTGGGTTATTTGTTAGTAACGAAAGAAGCTTTGATAACTTTGTACCGAATGCGGATAAGGTTTATCGTCTTACTGAATATATGCATTACGATGGTACGGCACCATCCACAGCTGCAATTGTTGGCCCGCCCGTTGCGCCGTTTCTGAAGGCTAATAATAACGAAATAGATAGCTATACACGCGTTTTTCCTGCAGTACCACTTGTTTATCCATCGGTGACTATGGAATACAAGGGTAAAAAGATAAAGGCTGAAAAGCTGGTTTGTACCGACACCACCTTTGCCAGCATGTTTAACCCGCTTATGATTGAGGGTGAAAGAAATAAGTTCACCCGCGATCAAAATACCATTGTGCTTACCGCCAGTCTCGCACATAAGCTTTTTGGCGATAGCCCTGCATTGAACAAAACTATTCAATTACATACTGCTGATACATCAGTAACTAATTTTACAGTAAGCAATGTAATTGCCGATATGCCTAAAAACTCCCATTTGCAGATTGAGGCAATGGTGCCTTTCCCTAAAGAGTTTTTAAATAGCTTTTTGGGTACAAATTATAATGTTTTAATGGGGGCAACGTATTTGAAAATATCCAATAACAAAAATATAGGCTTACTTGAAAACAGGCTGACAAAAACTATTCATTCCAAAAGCAAATTTATTGATTTTACCTTACAACCTTTAAACCGTATCCATACCGGCTCTGTCAATATTAGCTACGATCAGCTCAACTATAAAAAGATTGATGGTAAATACCTCAATATATTTATAGTAATAGCCATTGCCGTTTTTTTAATTGCTTGTGTAAACTTTGTTAATCTTACTACAGCCATTGCGGGATACCGAGGTAAAGAAGTGGCCATCAAAAAAATTGTAGGCGCAAGGCGTTTTCATGTAGTTTTCCAGGTACTTATTGAAACCTTCTTTTCGGTATTATTATCATTGATATCAGCGCTGTTGCTTATCACTATCTTTTTGCCATTGTTAAATAAACTGCTTGACAGGGAGCTTACTTCAGGAAGTATTTATCACGGCGCTATGCCTGTTGTTTTTGTAGGTATACTGATAGGAACTACATTACTGGCTGGTATTTATCCGGCTGGTTTATCTCAAGAGCCAACACTGGTGAAGCTTTAAAAACAAAGCTGTTATTGGGCGGTTCAAAATCATCATTGCGTAATGTTCTGGTTACCGGCCAGTTTGCAATAGCCGTTATATTCATGATCAGTTTAATGGTGATACTTAAGCAGCTAAAATATATGCAGCAACGCGATCTTGGCTATTCTTATAATCAGGTTATAAAATTGCCAATGGATTTGCGGCTGGCAAAAAAAATGCAGGTACTTAAAGCAGAGATTACTAAAGTAAAGGGGGTTAAAGATATCACCAATGGCTTTATGGAAATGGGCGGCAATGGCTCATTATTTGGCATCGACTTTATTGCACCAAACGGCGAGGCGAAAAAGATCACCGTAAACATGGAGAATGCTGGTATAAATTATATCAGTTTTTTTGACATGAAGATAATGGCTGGCCATGCCTTTAGTAAGGATCAGCAAAACGAATATATTATCAACGAAACCCTGGCAAAGCAAATAGGCTATCCCAATCCTGTTGGTAAGCCTATCAACATAACTTCGTTACCTCCCGGCAGGATTATTGGCGTTGTAAAGGATTTCAATTACAGTAGTTTACATAAAACCATCGAGCCACTTATTATTGGTAGCATGGATTATATACCTTATTGGCAAACCAACTTATACGTTAAAGTTTCGGGTACCAATGTTAGCCAAACATTAAAGGATATACAGCAAGCGTTTAACGCCATAAGTGGCGACAATACTTTTGAATATCAGTTTATTGACGATCATTTTAACGAAGTATATCATTCCGAAAGACAGGCAGGAAGCATGATTGCCATCATTGGCGGCTTGGCTATGCTTATTTCGTGCCTTGGTTTGTTAAGCCTTGCAGCTTTTGTAGTATTGAGGCGCAAAAAGGAGATTGGGATTCGTAAAGTGCTTGGTGCTTCAGTTGCCAATATCACCACTTTGTTATCAAAAGAGTTTTTAATACTGGTATTCATTGCCTTTGTAGTTGCATCACCAATAGCTTATTATTTTATGAATAAGTGGCTGCAAGGTTTTGCCTACAGGATAAACATACAATGGTGGGTTATTGCCGGGGCTGGTGCAGCGGCGATAATGATTGCTTTTATAACAGTCAGCTTTCAGTCGATTAAAGCGGCTTTGGCTAACCCGGTTAAGAGTTTACGTTCTGAATAATATAGTAGTCATTGGCTCATTTGCTTCGCGTCATTATGTCATTTTTAATGATTGCAAATATTTGGCTCAAACGCAGGGCAAAAAATGACTTAATGACCAAATGATTTAAAATGAATCGTCATGTTAAAGAGTTATGTAGTTATTGCTTTCAGGAATATCCGTCGTAACCTGAGTTACGCCTTTCTGAATATTTTCGGACTTACTTTGGGTGTAGCGGCTTGCCTGGTAATTTTCCTGATTGTAAGAAATGAGCTTGGTTACGATAGTTACAACAGCAAAGCCGACCGCACATACCGGGTAACCCTACATGCACTTGATTTTAACTCTAATGTATCCCTGGCAATTATACCGGCCATGCGGATTGATTTTCCTGAACTGGAACAAGCCACACAGTTTTTTTACCAGGGCGATGCCATGATTAAGATCGGCGAAAGCCGGTATAATGAGCATAATGTAGCCTTTGGCGATAACCAGATTGATAAGGTTTTCGATTACCAGTGGCTGGCCGGCGACCCGAACACGGCCCTTAAAAAGCCAAATAGTGTTGTGCTCACCGAGAGTATCGCTAAAAAATATTTTGGCAGTAGCAACGCTGTCGGCAAACTGATCAACTTTGAAAATCGATTGGATGTAAAGGTAACAGGCATTATTAAAGATCTGCCGGCAAATACCAGTGTACCATTCTCTTTCCTGATTTCATTAAGCAGTATCGAAAATAACTTAAAAGGAATGATGGGCAACTTTTGGGCTATTCCCGGAGGTAGCTATGCTTATATTGTTTTGCCAAAAAACTATTCCATCCAACAACTGAATAGCAAAATGCCAGCCTTTATCAAAAAGAATTGGGGCGCTGATGTAGCAAAAGCGGCTGTTTTACCTTTTCAGCCTTTGAAGGATATTCACTTTGATCAGCGTTATATCAACAACATCATTACACCGACTTCGAAAGATACATACTACGCATTAATAGGCGTGGCGTTGCTCATCATTATTACAGCGTGTATCAATTTTATCAACCTTGCTACAGCCCAAGCTATCAAACGGGCTAAAGAGGTAGGTATGCGTAAAGTGCTGGGCGCAAGTCGCCCGCAGCTTATTAAACAGTTTTTGGGCGAAACTACCGTGCTGGTTTTATTTTCGGTGTTGCTGGGTGTTGGTTTATGCGCTTTGTTCCTGTCAAAAGCAGCGGCATGGATGTCTATCAATGTCGATGCTTCGCAACTGACACAAGCTACGGTGATAGGCTGGATAGCTACCATTACCGTAGCTGTGATCCTACTTGCGGGTTTATATCCATCGTTTGTACAATCAGCATTTCAGCCGGTTGATAGTTTTAAGAATAAGAACGCGGGTGCCAGCGGGAAGCTTACTTTGCGCAAGGGCCTGGTGATAGGGCAATTTGCGATATCGCAAATCATGATCATAGGCACATTGATTGTAGCCCGGCAGATGGACTTTTTTAAAAATCAGGATCTTGGTTTTGATAAGGAAGCCGTAGTATCTGTAGGGCTGCCCGACATGAAAAAGCGGGACGTGTTAAATCAGCAATTGGCAGGGTATCCTGGCATAAAAGAGATTAGTTTTTCATCAGGCGCGCCGGCATTCAACAGCAACTTTACCAGCTTTTCATCTGTAGAGCTGGGATTCCCTAAAGACGATGTTACCGAGTACAAAGCCATAGATGAAAAGTTTACAGATATGTTCGGGCTGCAAATGCTGGCCGGACAAAAGATTTGGAAAAAGAACGAAAAGGATACTGTTCATAAAGTTGTCATCAACGAAACGATGATGCAGAAATTGGGTATCCAAAATCCGCAGCTGGCTATAAATAAGCACATAACGATTAATGGTGATCAAAAAGCGACCATCGTCGGCGTTGTGAAGGATTTTCAAAGCGAATCGAAACATAAAAAACGCCGCTCATGTGTATTGGAATATAACCCGGACCGGTTTTTCATGGCGAGTATCAAAATGCAACCGGCCAATATGAGTGAAACTATCAGTTACATCGGTAAAAAATGGTCGGCACTGTATCCCGATAATGTTTTCCAGTTTCAGTTTGTTGATGAGCACATAGCCAATTTTTACAAACAGGAGCAAAAGGTATACGTGGCGTTCCAACTTTTCTCATACATCGCAATTTTTATAGGTTGTTTGGGTCTATATGGTTTGATAGCCTTCGCTGCGTCACAACGTACCAAGGAGGTTGGTATACGTAAAGTATTAGGGGCACCAGTTTCAAGTATTGTGGCCCTGTTTACCAAAGAGTTTATTTACCTGATTGCAATAGCGTTCGCCGTAGCGGCACCGCTTGGTTATTATGTAATGCATAGCTGGTTGCAAAATTTTGCATATCATATCAATATAGGGCCCGGGATATTTATGGTGGCGATAGTGTCGTCATTTATTATAGCAGCCGTTACCATATCATACCAGGCCATAAAAGCCGCCATGATAAACCCGATAAAGAGTTTGAGGGACGAGTGATTCAGTTTGCAGTGGCTGTGGGCAGCTTGCAGTTGAGCCATGCAAACCAATGAACTAATGAACAAGTGAACCAATATCATGATAAAGAATTACATTAAAATAGCGTTCAGGAACCTTTGGCGACACAAGGGTTTCTCGATAATTAATATTATCGGGCTGGCTGTTGGGATGACGGCTGCTTTCCTGATTTTTATGTACGTAAAATTTGAGCTGAGTTATGACAATTTTAATGAAAAATCTGATCAGATCTATCGTGTGGTATCGGATATCAAAACACCTACCGAAACCTTAAACTGGTCGTCGTCAATAGCGCCTATTGGTCCGGCTTTGCAACAGGATTATCCGGAAATAGAGGCTAACACCCGCATTTTTGGCGCGGGTTTCCTTGTACAACGCGGTGATTTAAAACTACAGGAAAATAACGCGCTTTTTGCTGAACCTTCGTTGTTTAAAATGTTCACTTTTCCGGTTGTGAAAGGTGATGTTGGTAAGGCCTTTTCGTTGCCATATACTATTGTTTTGACTGAAAAGGCCGCGAAAAAATATTTTGGTACCGAAGATCCGATCGGTAAGCCATTAATCCTTGATGGTAAAAATCCTGCAAGCGTTGTTGCCGTGGTAAAAGATGTACCATCTAATGCTCACTTTAAGTTTGATATGCTCGTGTCTATTGCAACCATAGCAAAACAAAGTAAAGACAGGTTAAACCAGTGGGGCAACTTTGGCAATTTTACTTATATCATGTTGCCAAAGGGATACGATGTCAACAAACTGCAATCGCGGATGAAAGCCTTTGTTAACAGGCATTATACCGAAGCTGATAAAAAGCAAGGTATGGATTATGCCTACTTTTTGGAACCATTAAAAGATGTTTACATGGTATCCAAACGCGGCGCGCCCGAATCAGGCAACATGTACAACGTTCGCATCTTTTCTATTATAGCCGTATTCATTTTATTGATAGCCTGCATTAATTTCATAAACCTTACAACGGCCCGGGCAACTGAAAGGGCTAAGGAAGTAGGTATCCGCAAGGTAATTGGAGCAATGAAACAGCAGCTTACTATTCAATTTCTGAGCGAATCGGTCATTCTTTGTTTAATCTCGTTCCTGTTTTCGGCCTTGTTTAGCTTTTTGTTATTGTCGTTGTTTAATCAGTTGGCTGGTAAAGTGATAAGTGACAGTATCTTTCACAATGGCTACCTGTTTCAGCTGTTTTTAATCGCTTGTGTTATAGGGCTATGTGCTGGTTTGTACCCGGCACTGGTGTTGTCAAATTTTAAACCTGTTACCATATTAAAAGGTAGGTTTAGCAAATCAACCAAAGGTATTTTATTGCGTAAGGGACTGGTGGTTACACAGTTTACCATATCTATAGTGCTTATTATCGGTACTATAGTGGTTTATAACCAATTGAGTTTTATGCGTAACCAATCGCTTGGTTTTCAGAAAAACCAGATGTTAACTATTGATTTCAGTGGTGATTCGGCAATACAAAGCAGGCAGGAAATCATCAAGAATGAGTTGAGGAAAATTCCTAATGTTTTGGGTGCCACGGCATCGGGGGCCATCCCGGGTTTCGGTAATAGCGTGGCGTATTCTGAAATTCAGAACCAGGCCGGCGCCATGCAGCAAATGAACATGAATATGTATGATGTTGATTATGATTTTATTCCGCAGTTTGAAATGAAATTGATTGCCGGTCGTATATTTTCAAAAGCCTTTGGCACCGATACGACAAAGGCCATTGTTATCAATGAAGCTGCTGCAAAAAGCCTTGGTTACCGCAACCCTGCCGATGCTGTAGGCCGGAATTATTCGCAGTGGGGGCGTACCGGTAAGATCATCGGCGTTTTGAAGGATTTTCATTTTCAATCATTACAGGAAACAGTAAAGCCTCTGAATATGCGTATAAACACACGTGGTACAGGTGCTTTTACCTTAAAAATAGCAGCTAAAGAGGTTCCTGCAACTATCGCTGCCATTCAAAACAGGTGGAAAACTTTAGCTCCGGAAAGACCATTTAATTATGTGTTTGTTGACGAAACCTTTAACAAGCAATATGCTTCTGAGGTAACGTTCGGCAATTTGTTCCTGAACTTCGCGGTATTGGCCATATTTATTTCGTGTCTTGGCTTGCTGGGCCTTGCATCATACAGTACTATTCAACGCACGCGCGAGATCGGTATTCGTAAGGTACTTGGGGCTTCAGTGTCGGGGATTGTAAATATGCTGTCTAAAGAGTTTTTGATCCTGGTGCTTATTTCATCGCTGATAGCATTCCCCGTAGCCTGGATAACTATGCACAATTGGCTGCAGGATTTTGCCTATCGCATAAGTATCAGCTGGTGGATATTTGTATTTGCAGGTGTACTGGCCCTGGTAATAGCTTTCACAACAGTGAGCTTTCAGGCTATTAAGGCGGCACTGACTAACCCGGTGAAGAGTTTACGATCAGAATAATTATTATTAAGTCATTGGCTGCGCGTCATTTAGTCATTTTGAATGGCCGATTATGTAAGCAATAAACAACGACTTAATGACCAAATGACTTAATGAAATAATAGATATGTTTAAGAATTATTTAAAAATCGCGTGGCGAAGCTTAATTAAGAATAAGCTGTATTCGGCCATAAACATTGGTGGTTTAGGCGTTGGTATGGCGGTGAGCTTTATGCTGCTGCTGTATGTTTACAACGAGTTTACCTATGATGGGTTCCATGAAAATAAGGACAGGTTATATTCTGTTTTGCGTAACCAGCCCTCTAACGGCGAAATATATACTAACGGTTCGACCCCGGTACCGGCCGCAGCCGCGCTGCAAAAAGATTACCCTGAGATAGAATCCGTTGCGCGTTCAACCTGGGGAGGCGACCAATTGTTTAATTACAATAACAAACCGCTTAAAATAAACACGTTAGTGGCCGATGAGTCATTTCTGAGTATGTTTACGGTGCAATTTGTAAAAGGTAATAAAAACGATGTTTTCAAAGATCCATCGTCGATTATCCTGTCCGAATCGGCAGCCAAATCAATTTTCGGCGATGCAGACCCGATGGGGCAAACCGTTAAGGTTAACGCTAAAACACCTTTAAAAGTAACAGGAATATTTAAAGATCTGCCTAAAAACTCACGTTTCCGGTTTAAAGCCTTTGAATCGTGGAAAAAGTATGAAGCCGATAATCAATGGGTAAGGCAGTCAGGCTGGGGCAATTACTCGTTCCAGACCTATGTACTGCTGAAACCGGGCGTCGATTTAGATAAGCTCAACAAAAAGATCAATAAGGTAGTTGAACGGTACGATCCTAATAACAAGGAGAACCAATTGTTTTTGTATCCTTTTGTAAAAGGTCATTTGTACGGGCAGTTTAAAAACGGGGTAAATACCGGCGGGGCAATTGAGTATGTACGCTTGTTCCTGTTTTTGGCGATAGGTATATTATTGATTGCCTGTATCAATTTTATGAATCTCTCAACCGCCCGTTCGGAGCGCCGCTCGCGCGAAGTTGGGATCCGAAAGGTAGTAGGTGCCCGCAGGATAGCTATTATTCAACAGTTTTTAGGCGAATCGGTACTTACTGCATTTCTATCGTTCATCGTAGCTGTTTTAATTATGATGGCTACCATCGGTTATTTTAACGAAGTAATTAATAAGCAACTGATCATTCCATTTACCAATGCCTGGGCCTGGGTGGCTGCCATCTTGGTAACCCTGTTAACCGGTGCGCTGGCCGGCAGTTACCCCGCTTTGTTTTTATCCTCGTTTAAACCGGTTAAGGTTTTAAAAGGGATGCATAAAACCGGGAAAAAAACACTGCATTCAAGGCAGGTGCTGGTTGTTGTACAGTTTGTATTTGCTACCTGTCTGATCCTTTCAAGCATTTTGATCTATAAACAAATTACCTATATTAAAAACCGGCCGGTAGGGTATTCCCAGAACGGATTGGTTGAAATTGACCTTGAAGAAGGTATGGTTAAATCGTTTGATAGTTTCAGAAATGATATAATCGCTTCGGGTGCCGCTGTTGATGCCACAGAGGTATCAGGTTCCATAGCCAGTGCCAATAGCAGTAGCTGGGGTATTAATTGGCCCGGGCAATTGCCTGGAGAAGACAAAATTCCAATTGATCAGATCGTTACGTCGTTCCATTTCATCTCAACCTACAAACTCGAGTTAGTCAAGGGGCGCGATTATATTCCCGGTCGCATGGCCGATTCTTTATCGCTCATTATGAATGAGTCGGCTGTTAAGTTGATGCGTTTAAAAGAGCCACTCGGACAAATTGTAAAATGGCAGGGACGTAATTGCACGGTAGTAGGGATAGTGAAAGATTTTGTTTGGGGATCGCCATATGAACCGGTAAAACCGGCTATTATAGGTTTTGATAAGAACTGGGCAAACCAGATCGGCATCCGTTTAAATCCTAACGCACCTGTATCAAAAAGTCTGGAAGCCATAGGTAAGATCTACAAAAAATATAATCCCGAATTCCCTTTTGAATACAGGTTTGTTGATCAAAGTTTTGCCGATAAGTTTGATGATGAAAAGTTATTAGGTTCGCTGTCGAGTTCATTCACGGTGTTGGCTATCATTATATCCTGTTTAGGTTTATTTGGCTTAGCCTCGTTCTCCGCTGAGCAGCGCAAAAAAGAGATCAGCATTCGCAAGGTACTTGGTGCCAGCATCAGCAGCTTATGGTTCAACCTGTCGAAAGAGTTTTTAATACTTGTGGTTATATCTTTTGTTATTGGCTCGGCACTAAGCTGGTACAATATGAGCAAATGGCTGCAACATTATACCTACCGTACAGATATGAGCGCCTGGGTATTTATCGCCACTATCGGGATTAGTATGATCGTTTGTTTGCTCACCGTAAGTTGGCAGGCTATCAAAGCAGCACTGAGTAATCCTGTTAAAAGTTTGAAGAACGAATAATCCTGTCATTAGGTCATTGCTCCGCGTCATTAGGTCATCGATTGGTAGTGGGCAATGAACAATGACTTAATGACCCACTGACTTAATGATATAACCATGATAAGAAACTATCTGAAAACCGCCTGGCGTAACATTGTAAGCAATAAGTTTTACACCGCCATTAATGTGATAGGCTTAACTTTTGGCCTTGTAGTGGGATTGTTTATGCTGCTTTGGGTGCAGGATGAATTGAGTTTTGACAGATTTAATAAGCAAAGTGAAAACCTGTATCGCATTAGTATAGTTGGCGGCACTGATGTAAGCAAGCAGATATTTACTGAAATTATAGCGCCGGTAACAACGTTTGCCAAAAACGAGATCCCCGAAGTTAAGGATGGCGCGCGTATCATGAATATAGGCAGCGCATCATTCAGGTACAAGGATAAGATTTTTGAAGAACCCGGTGTGGCGTTTGCCGACCCGTCATATTTCAGTGTTTTTAATTTTCCGCTGTTGGAGGGCGATGCTAAGCATCCCTTCACTGATAACAATTCGATAATAATAACTGAAAAGATTGCCAGAAAATATTTTGGAGATAATAACCCAATTGGTAAAACCATTACCCTTGGCCGTAATGATGTTTTGAATGTTACAGGTGTAGTTTCCGATTATCCAACAAATTCAAGTATAGGTTATAATATATTATTGCCCATAAGCCGTTTCAATAATGAGGCCTATGTTAAAAATAGAACCAGTTATAACGGCACCAGCCGTATCAACTCGATGGATGCCGACTGGGTTAATTTTAGCTTTGAAACTTATTTATTGCTCAAGCCAGGTACCAATCTGCATAAATTAGAAAAACAGCTGCGGGCAATCCACGAGCGTAACAAACCGGATGACGCGCCGGTTCCTTACCTGGCACAACCTTTCCTGAAAATGCATTTGTACAAGGCTGACGGTAGCGATGGTGGCATGTCGACTGTACGCACGTTTGCCATCGTAGCAATCCTGATTTTAGTTATAGCCTGTATAAATTATGTAAACCTTTCAACGGCCCGTTCTATGCTTCGTGCCAAAGAGGTTAGTATGCGTAAGATCATTGGCGCAGGTAAAATGCAGCTATTTTTTCAGTTTATAGTCGAAACTACATTGTTGTTTGCTATTGCTACCGCGTTTGCTATAACCTTAATGTATGCGCTGATGCCCGCTTATAACCAATTTTCGGGTAAAGAATTGCAGCTTTCTTTAAATAGCTATCAGATATGGCTTTATATTGTATTAACGCTTGTTGGCACGCTTGTGGCTTCAAGTGTTTATCCTGCACTACTGTTATCATCGTTTGAGCCATTGAAAGCCCTTAAGGGTAAGGTTACTACCGGGATTGGAAACGCCGCCTTTCGCCGGGTGCTGGTTGTTTTGCAGTTTACCGTTTCGATAGTGCTTATTATTGGTACGCTGGTTATAGGAAAACAGCTCAGTTATATCCGTAACCGCAATCTCGGGTATGACAAAGAGAATGTACTAATGTTTGGTATGCAGGATATCAAACCGCATTATGACGCCGCCAAAGCCGAATTACTAAAACAGCCCGGAGTATTGGCCGTTACCCGAAGCAGTAGCAACATTGTTGATTTTGATGGGTGGACAGGCGACAATGATTGGGAAGGCAAGCCTGCAAAAGCAAACCTTATTTTTCATCCTATTTTTGTTGATCAGGATTATATAGGCTTTTTTAAACTTAAAATAAAGGAAGGGGCAGCATTTACGGGTGCGGTTGCAGATAGCACTCACTTTATAATAAACGAAACTGCCGCATCGGCAATGGGCTTAAAGGATCCAATTGGTAAAAGTATCAGGATCCAGAGAACGAAGGGAACTATCATAGGTGTGGTGAAGGACTTCAACTATGCCTCCGTGCGAAAAAAGATTGAACCTGCTGTATTATGCTATCGTCCCGATCAGTGTTTCCGAATGTTTATCAAAACAACCGGCAGCGACGCTCAAAAAGCCATCGTTGCTGTACAAAACACCTGGAAACAGTATAATAATGATTTCCCACTTGAGTATACGTTTCTTGATGAAAACTTTAGCCGTTTATATCGCAGTGAAGAACATACGGGTTCATTGTTCAACGTATTTTCGGCCCTGGCAATTGTGATCTCATGTCTTGGTTTGTTCGGGTTGGCAACCTATTCGGCCCAGGTTAAAACGCGCGAGATTGGTATCCGTAAAGTACTTGGTTCAAGTGTTGGCGGAATTATCCGTTTATTGGCCAGCGAATTTGTGTTGCTTATTATCATTTCAATCCTGATAGCCGTACCGATAGCCTGGTATTCGATGAGTAAATGGCTACAGGATTTTGCTTACAAAATAGATATGACAGTTTGGATATTTCTGTTGGCCGGAGGTGGTGCAACACTAATTGCCCTGGCTACCATCAGCATTCAATCCATAAAAGCGGCGCTGGCAAATCCGGTAGAGAGTTTACGCTCTGAATAATGAGTAGGGGTAAAAGGCTAAAGGTAAAAGGTGATTTCAAAATAATTTGATTTCAACTTTATGGCCTTTAGCCTTTTGCCTTTAGTTCTTTTACCTCGAAAATATCGTTCACATCCGTACTGCAAGTGTTCCATTACCGAACGGTTTTAAATTGATGTGTTTTATTTAACTATTTGATTTTTAATATTTTAAATAATTGGTACATGTTTTACTATTTTAGATGTATAAACCGTTTACCTATGTTACGTAATTACATCAAAATAGCCTGGAGAAACCTCATCAAACACAAGGTTTTTTCGTTTATCAATATCTTCGGCTTAGCTACCGGTATTGCTGCGTTCTGGCTTATTAGCCTTTATGTTGTTGATGAATGGAGTTACGACCGTTATAACCTTAAGGCCGATCGTATTTTTCGCGTAGTGCAACATGGTACCTGGAATGGTGGTAAATTCAATCTTGCGGTTACATCACCACCTTATGCGCCTGCTTTAAAAAATGATTATGCCGAAGTGGAAGATGCAATTCGCATTGATGCGGAGGGCGGCGGCAAAATAACCTATGGTGAAAAACAGATCAACGAAGGTGGGATGTTGTTTACCGATAAAGGTTTCTTTAACTTGTTTACCCATCACTTTTTATCGGGCGATCCCAACACCGCTTTAAGTAAACAGCAAAGTATAGTACTCACTAAAACCCTTGCCGAAAAACTATTCGGGAATGCTGCTGATGCTCAGGATAAAACAGTACTTATCGAAAATAGTCCAAATACCGTTACCGGGGTTATTGATGATGTGCCGGCAAATTCTCAGTTTACTTTCAATGCTTTGAGGTCGCTACCCGAGGCATATACCGATACCTGGGCTAATTCACACATCTATACTTATGTATTGCTGAAAAACCATGATGATTTTAAGAAGATCCAGGCTGGTTCAGACGCGTTTTTTAATAAATACTTGAAAGGCGCACTTGGTGCTATCCAGTTCAGTATGGAACTGCAACCCTTAACCTCAATTCACCTCAATTCGAATCTCGATTATGAGTTGGGCAGCAACGGCAATATCACTTATGTATATGTATTTGGCGCGGTGGCGTTGCTGATACTGGCCATAGCAGTAATCAATTATGTTAACCTTACCACAGCGCGTTCATCGATACGCATAAAAGAAATTGGCGTGCGCAAGGTTATCGGCTCAAGCAAAAAGCAACTGATCACGATGTTCTTTGCCGAATCTGTTTTGTTTACCCTGATAGCTGCGCTCATCGCCTCGGTAATGGTACAATTCCTGTTGCCTTATTTTAACCAGCTTTCGGGGAAAAACTTGGTGCTGTTACAGTTTGGTTTCAGCACAACGGTCATCATATTTGGCTTATTTGCTTTGGTAACCGGTGTTTTGAGCGGTTTATATCCGGCTTTGTTCTTATCCGGTTTCCGGACTATCGCTGCCATGAAAGGCCAGATGGGCAGCCAGGCTGCAACTATATTGTTCAGGAAATCATTAGTGGTGTTCCAGTTTGTAATTACCATTGTTATGATAGCCGGCTCATGTATCATTTACAGGCAGTTACATTATGTAATGAACAAGGACCTTGGTTTTAATAAAGCCCAGACACTTACTTTTCATATCAGCGATAAATCAGCCCGGGGAAAAATAGCCGCTATTAAAAGTCAGCTGTTGCAAAATCCGGCTGTTGAGGCTGTAGGTATTGCAGGGAATCCTATTGGTAATAATGACATAGGCTCAGATTATTTTAACATCGGTTCGGATGGAAAAGCCAATTCTGAGTCAAAAGTAGTGGAGAACCTGATTATCGATGAGGATTTCATCCCAACCTTACAGATAAAACTGGCTAAAGGACGCAATTTTTCTCCGGATATGAGTACAGACAAGCAGGAAGCCATCATAGTAAATCAAACGCTGGTTAACGAGATGGGTTGGAAAGATGCTGTCGGTCGCTCAGTAAGGGTAGGTTTGGATAATAATGGTAACGTGATCAGCCGGAAAATAATTGGTGTAGTTAAAGATTTTAACACCTATTCCTTACAACACAAGGTAGCGCCCATGATGCTGTATCTGCCGTTTACAGCCAATGACGAGGACAATATGTATGTTCGCATCGGCAAAAATAATATCCCCGCAACGCTTGATTACATCAGCAAGATCTACGGCAAGTTTGATATGGAAAACAAAGTTGAATTCCATTTCCTTGATCAAAACTTCGCCAGGCAATATCAATCAGAACAAAAACAGGGTAACATCCTGCTCATATTCACCATACTCGCTATCAGCATAGCCTGCCTCGGCTTGTTCGGGTTGGTAACCTTTACTGCCGAGCAAAGGGTAAAGGAAATTGGCATCAGGAAAGTTTTAGGCGCGAGTGTAACCTCAATAGTTACCCTGTTGTCAAAAGATTTAATGAAACTGGTGTTGATAGCCACACTGATAGCATCGCCTCTGGCCTGGTATGGCATGAGTAAATGGTTGCAAAGCTTTGCTTACCGGGTTGATATTAACTGGTGGATCTTTGCTGTAGCTGGTATCCTGGCAGTCATCATTGCTTTTGTAACCGTAAGCATACAATCCGTAAGGGCTGCAAATGCTAACCCGGCTAAGAGCTTAAAAAGTGAGTAGCAGTTTGCAGTGGCAGTAAGCAGTTATGCAACTTAACACCAATGAACTAATGAACAACTGAACCAATGAACCATGTTTAGAAATTACCTTAAAACAGCTTTCCGTACCCTGCGCAAAAACGTGGGGTTTACGGTTATAAATATACTGGGGCTTGCACTTGGGCTTGCTACCTGCCTCATGATTGTACTTTATGTAGCCGACGAACTGAGCTATGATCGTTATAATGAAAAAGCCAATCGCACGTATCGCGTTAATGAAGACCTGAAATTTGGTAACAATAACGTATTATATGCGGTAGCAATGCCTCCGTTAGCGCAGGCTTTAAAAACAGATCTGCCGGAGGTTGAAGAGGCAACTCGCCTTAAAGTTGCCGGTGGTTTCCACGTTAAAAAAGGAAATGAAAGTATCCTGGAGTATGGTAACGTTTATGCCGACCCATCGATATTTAACGTATTTACCCTGCCGATGGTCAACGGCAATCCGGCAACGGCTTTGAAAGAGCCTAACACCGTTGTTATCACCGAATCTATTGCCAAAAAGTACTTTAATAGCACTAATGTGGTAGGTAAAACGCTGGCTATTGACAACAACCAGTTATTAAAAGTTATCGGGGTGATCAGGGATTTACCAAAGCAATCGCACTTTCATTTTGATTTTTTTATATCGATGATCACCTGGCCGGATAGCCGTTCGGGTGAATGGTTAAGGAGTGATTATAACACCTACGTGGTATTAAAACCAGGTACAGATTCTAAATTATTTGAGAAGAAATTATCCGCCTTACTAAAAAAATACAGTGAAGGGCAAATGCAAACCGCTTTGCATGTGAATATTGCCGATTTTGAGAAAAGTGGTAGTTATTTCAGGCTTAACCTTACCCCATTGACCGATATCCATTTGCACTCAAATCGTACCGGCGAGTTAGGCAGCAACAGTTCGGTACAATATGTTTATATATTTTCGGCTATTGCCATATTTATATTGCTTATAGCCGGTATCAACTTTATGAACCTTTCTACAGCCCGTTCGGCTAACAGGGCCAGAGAGGTAGGGGTACGCAAGGTTTTAGGTTCACCGCGCAAATACTTAATAGCTCAGTTTCTAACCGAATCGGTAATGGTGACACTGGCCGCTGCCGTTATCGCTTTTTTTGCAGTGCTACTGCTTTTACCGTTGTTTAACCAGGTATCGGGGAAGGAGATGGTTGTTGGCTCGCAAACATTGGCCTGGTTGCTGCCTGCTTTGCTGATTATTGTGCTGGTGGTAGGTTTCGCTGCCGGATCATATCCTGCATTTTTCCTTTCTGCATTTCAGCCTATTAACGTGTTAAGCGGTAAACTGGCCGGCGGATTTAAAGGTAGTTGGCTCCGGAGTGTATTGGTTGTTTTCCAGTTTTCTATTTCCATATTCCTCATTATAGGTACTATCGTTATTTATAATCAACTCAACTATATCCAAACCAAAAACTTGGGTTATAATCGTAACCAGGTGCTTGTTATCGATAACGCATTTGAGCTTGGCGGACACGCTAAATCTTTTAAAAATGAGATAAAGCAATTGCCAGGCGTGGTTAACGCTACTTTAACAGGTTATTTACCAACCGGAAAAAACAGGGGAACATCTATATTTTACAAAGAAGCGGCATCCGACCAAAAAACGGCCTTGTTTCCGCAAAGCTGGCGGATAGATGCTGATTATATCAGCACCCTTGGTATGAAGATATCTGCCGGTCGTGACTTTTCTGCCAGTATGCCAACTGATTCAACGGGCCTGGTGATCAATGAAACAGCGGCCAAGTTCCTGGGTTTTACTAATCCGGTTAATAAGATCCTGTATCGCAATATGGATGGCAACAGGGATCATATCAAACCTTATCATATCATAGGGGTTGTAAAAGATTTCAATTTCAACTCGCTGCGGGAAAATATCAGTCCGATGATTTTTTTAATGGACGAAGACACCGGCAACCTGAGCGTTAGGGTGAGCACCGCTAATTTACCGGCCCTTATCGACCAGATAAAAACTAAATGGCAGGGCATGACCCAAAGCCAGTTTAGCTACTCCTTTATGGATCAGGACTTTGATGCCAACTATCGCACAGAGCAACGTACCGGTACCATAGCTATTATATTTACAGTGCTGGCCATTTCTATTGCTTGCCTTGGTTTGTTTGGCTTAGCTGCTTACGCTGCCGAACAACGCACTAAAGAAATAGGGATCCGTAAAGTACTGGGTGCAAGTGTATCTGCCATAGTAAACACATTATCAAAAGATTTTATAAAACTGGTGCTGATCTCTATCGCTATAACCACACCTTTAGCCTGGTACCTGATGAATAAATGGCTGCAGGATTTTGCCTACCGCATCAGCATACAATGGTGGGTACTGGTATTGGCAGGTGCAGGGGCATTGCTGATAGCTGTTGTTACAGTAAGTTTCCAGTCGGTAAAAGCAGCCCTGGCAAACCCGGTTAATAGTTTAAAAAATGAATGATTTTTTAGTCATTGGGTCATTTGCTTCGCGTCATCAAGTCATTGAGTGGCTGATGAGCACTGAAAGATGTAAATGACCTAATGACTCAATGACTTAATGAAATAAACCATGTTTAAAAATTACCTTAAAACCGCTTTCCGCACATTGAAAAAAAATGTGGGATTTACCGCAATTAATGTTTTTGGTTTAGCTCTTGGGCTGGCTACGTGTTTACTGATTGTATTTTACGTAGTTGATGAACTGAGTTATGACAAGTTCAACACAAAGGCCGATAGAATTTACCGTGCCAATATGCAGATTAAGTTTGGTGGTATCGACCAAACTTATGCATCCTCACCGGCACCGTTGGGTGCCACTTTTCAAAATGATTATCCCGAGGTTGAACGGGCCTGCCGTTTATTACAGCGTGGTGGCTACAACGTAAAAAAAGGCAATCAGGTCATCCACGAAAATCGTGTGGTTTTAGCCGACTCAACCTTGTTTGATGTATTTACCCTGCCAATGGTAGCCGGCGACCCTAAAAAGGCGCTGGTGGAACCCCATACTGTAGTAATAACCGAAAGTACAGCCAAACGTTATTTTAACACAACGCAGGCTGTAGGTAAAACTTTCACGTTTGATGAAAGGGAGCTTTACAAGGTTACCGGCGTAATCAGGGATTTGCCTAAGCAATCACATTTTCATTATGATTTTTTCGTGTCGATGGCATCGGCGCAGGAAAGTAAAGAGAATGCCTGGTTCAGCAACAACTTCAATACCTATGTACTACTCAAACCGGGTGTAGATGCTAAAAAGTTTGAGGCCAAATTTCCTGCATTAATGCGCAAATATGCCGGTCCGCAGTTGCAGGATATTTTGCATCTCAATTTCGATTCGTTTGAAAGTGCAGGTAACAGGTATCAATTGAGCCTTGCGCCATTGAAAGATATTCACCTTAAATCAAACCTCATGTCGGAGCTTGATCATAACGGCAATATCCAGTATGTATACATTTTTGGCGCGGTGGCTATCTTTATATTGCTGATAGCCTGTGTCAACTTCATGAACCTTTCAACCGCCCGCTCGGCAAACCGTGCCCGCGAGGTAGGTGTGCGTAAGGTGCTCGGCTCAAGACGTAAATCGCTTATAGCCCAGTTCCTGTCAGAATCTATTATGGTAACCTTTTTGGCAACCGTAATCGCGATGCTGATAGCTTACTTCCTGCTACCGGTATTCAATAATATTTCGGGTAAAGCTATGGAGCTTAGCGTTGGCTCATTGGTTTGGCTGGTTCCCGCATTACTGCTTACCGTTTTAGTGATCGGCTTTTTGGCAGGTTCATATCCGGCGTTTTTCCTTTCGGCATTTCAGCCTATAGATGTTTTAAAAGGTAAACTGTCATCTGGTTTCAAGGGAGGTATGTTAAGGAGCTCGTTGGTGGTATTCCAATTTTTTATCTCCATCACGCTCATTATCGGCACATTGGTTATTTATAACCAACTTAAATATATCCAGAATAAAGATCTCGGCTATAATCGCAGCCAGGTATTGGTTGTGCATGGTGTATATGATCTTGGGGCGCAGAGCAAAGTATTCAGGGATGAAGTAAAACAATTGCCCGGCGTAATGGGGGTAACCATGACCGGCTTTTTACCAACTTCCGATTACCGTAACAGCAGCAGTGTTTTCCAGGAGCGTGCCCTTGATCCTAAAAAAGCAGTATTAGCACAGACCTGGGTAGTGGATGACAGTTACCTTTCCACGCTCGGCATCAAGTTAACTAAAGGTCGCAATTTTTCGAGTCAGATGCCAACCGATTCGGCAGCTATGATTGTCAATGAAACCGCGGCAAAACTGATGGGGGTAAAGGATCCGCTTAATAAACCTATGTATTTGCCTATGGATAACATGGCCAAAACATTCAAGGAATATCATATTGTTGGGGTGATTAAGGATTTCAATTTTGCTTCCCTGCGTAACAACGTTACCCCGGTTATATTGATGTATGGAGAAAATACAGGCGCTTTAAGTGTAAAAGTTAATGCAGCTAATATTACGGCTTTAATGGGCATGATTAAGGATAAGTGGAAATCCATAAAGCCGGGTAAGGAGTTTGAATATACATTTATGGATGAGGATTTTGATTCATCATACCGTGCTGAGCAACGCATGGGTACTATATTCATCATTTTTACCAGTTTAACCATCATCATTGCTTGTTTAGGCTTATTTGGCCTGGCAGCTTATTCAGCCGAACAACGTACTAAAGAAATAGGGATCCGTAAGGTGCTTGGTGCCAACGTAGCTGCCATTGTGGGCATGTTATCAAAAGATTTTATCAAACTGGTTGCTATAGCTATAGTAATAGCTGTTCCGGTGGCCTGGTTTGCCATGCAGCAGTGGCTTCAGGGTTTTGCCTACCGTCAAAATATACAATGGTGGGTAGTGGTACTGGCCGCGGTTTCAGCAGTGTTGATCGCTTTTATAACCATCAGTTTTCAATCAATCAAAGCAGCATTGGCCAACCCGGTGAGGAGTTTGAAGAATGAGTAGCAGTAAGGGATTAGTGGCAGTGGCAGGATGCAGTAAGTAAGGAGTTTGAGGGATGAGTGGCAGCTTGCAGCGGCAAATGGCAGTTAGATAATTGGTAATTGAGTTATTTACTTCGTGTCATTGGGGCATTGGTTGTCCTGACCCATTATAAAATGACTTAATGACTCAATGAAATAATGATATAAAATATGATAAGAAACTATTTAAAAACAGCTTGGAGGAACCTTTATCGGAATAAGGCTTTTTCATTGATCCATGTTTTAGGGTTAACCATGGGTATAACCGTTTGCCTGATGATATTCCTGTATATCATGAACGAGTTTAGCGTGGATAATTTTCATAAGCAAGGCAAAAACATATACCGCGTAATGCGTGGTTTTGATAAGTCAAAACCGCCTACTTCATACCTGTCGGGACCTTATGCACCTGCCATGCTGAATGATTTTTCGCATGATATAAAGATGGCTGTACGGGTTTCACCGCAGAATAACCTGATATCTTTTGGAGAAAAGTCATTTAATGAAAAGAAGGTTTACGCGGTTGATTCCAATTTTTTCCAGCTGTTCACTTTTCCGTTACTTAGGGGCGATGCTACTTCAGCCTTGAATAATCCTGGCAGTGTGGTGCTTACCGAAACTACCGCTAAAAAGTATTTCGGCAATATTGATAACGCTATGGGCAAGGTGGTAAAGATGGATAAACACGTGCAATTAAAGGTGACCGGTATTGCTAAGGATGTCCCTTCAAATTCGCATCTTGATTTTGATTTGGTGATGCCGATATCCAATTATACCCATGACCCCAATTTTAATGTTTGGATCAATAATGGCTTGTTTGTTTATCTGTTGCTGAATGAGCATAGTAGCCCCGCGAGGTTAGAAAGCCGCTTCCCTCAATTTATGGAGAAATATATGGGGAAAGATATGGAGCGTTTTGGCGCCAAATTTAACCTGAGCCTAAGACCTTTTAAAGATATTTATTTTGAAAATGCCTCATCGTTTGATGCGGTGAAACACGGCGATAAAATGGTTGTGTTTATTTTTATTTCGATAGCAGTGCTGATCATGATCATCGCCTGTATCAACTTTATGAACCTCGCCACCATCCGCGCTGTTGAACGCTCCAAAGAGGTTGGCATGCGTAAGGTATTGGGCGCTTTGCGAAATCATTTAGTATGGCAATTTATCGGCGAGTCGTTGTTGCTGGCACTCATTTCGTGTGCGCTTTCGATAGGTTTGCTTTTTCTGCTGATGCCATCATACAATAGTCTGTTGGGTTATGCTCTTACCGTATCATGGAACAGCGCGCCAATTTACCTGTTTCTTTTAGCCGTTATTTTATTTGTGGGTTTCCTGGCCGGAAGTTACCCTGCTATATTCATGTCTGCGTTTTCGCCTATTGAGGCTTTAAAAGGAAAGCTTAAGCTGGGTAAAGGCGGAGCTTTCTTCAGGCAATCGCTGGTGGTATTCCAGTTTAGTATTTCGGTATTACTGATCATTGGTACCATCGTGATCGTTAACCAGATGCGGTATGTGAAAAACAAATCGCTGGGGTACGACAAAGAACAAACCGTTATTGTGAAAATAGATAATAACGACATCTATGATCACAAGCAAACATTTAAACATCAGCTGCAAAACTCAGATTATGTAAAATCGGTATCCCTGATGTCGGGCGAACCGGGTGGTTTTTTTGATATGCAGGGTTTTGAGGTTGAAGGACAGCACGAAACATTCAAGTCCAGATCGGAATTTGCCGATTTTGAATACGTAAAAACGTTTGGACTGAAGATCGTTGCCGGCAGGGATTTCTCGCCACAGTTTGCAACTGATACCACCAACTCGGTATTGATTAACCGCACGGCGGCTAAAGAGCTTGGTTTTACGCCGCAGCAGGCCATCGGCAAATGGGTTAGAAACACAGTGCGCGATAATAATCGCCGGACAATCATTGGCGTAGTGGAAGATTTTAACTTCCTTTCGCTTAAAGAAAACATGGATGCGCTCATCATATCTCCAAGCGAAGACAGGCGTGTGGCCGTTATCAAATTAAAGCCTGGAAATATACAGGCAGGTTTGACAGCTATCAAAAACATCTACGCGGAAGTTGCACCGATCTATCCGTTTGAGTTTAGCTTTCTTGATCAGCAATTTGATACCACGTATCGCAATGATATCAGGCAGCAAACTATGTTAAGTATATTTTCAGGCTTGGCAATATTTATAGCCTGTTTAGGTTTGTTTGGCTTGGCCTCGTTTACCGCGGCTAAACGTACCAAAGAGATCGGCGTTCGTAAAGTGCTGGGATCGTCGGTACAAAATATCCTCATCCTGATATCTAAAGACCTGCTGAAACCGGTTCTGTTGGCCACAATAATTGCTATCCCCTTGGGATACTATTGCATGGATAAATGGCTGCAGAGTTTCGCTTATAAAACACCCTTACACTGGTGGATTTTTGCTTTGGCGGCTTTACTTACATTTGTAATAGCGGTGGTTACCATTAGCTTCCAGTCGCTTAAAGCGGCATTGGCAAATCCAATCAGGAGTTTGAGAAGCGAGTAGGCCAGTTGGCAGATAGCAGTGGCAGTTTGCAGTTAAAATATTCCCCGAGCCCGTGTCCTCACGGGCTTTTTTGTGCTCTATAATGATAAAATTATTTTCACCGCCATGCAACGTATCTGTTAATGGCTTGGTCTTGTATATATAAACCAAATATCATTATTATGAAAAAGTATTTACTCGTGTTATTCATTGCCTGTGCAGGCGGCAGCGCTTTTGCTCAAAATAACCAGAAAACACCATATCTAACCAAATCGCTATCCGGCCAGTCAATTAAAGATGTGTTTGTTAATACATCGGGTGGTAGCATTACTGTTAGCGGCGCGTCTGGCGAAGAACCAAGGGTTGAGGTTTTTATACAGGGCAATAACGGCAATGGCGACCTGCCGAAAGAGGAGATCAAAAAACGCCTTGACGAGAATTACGATTTAAGTATCGACGTCAATGGCGGCGAGCTTCATGCTAAAGCCAAAACCAAAAAAGATAATAACTGGGATTGGAAAAGGTCATTAAGCATATCTTTCCGTGTTTATGTACCCGGCAATGTGGCAACCAATCTAAACACCAGTGGCGGCAGTATCCATTTGGATAATTTAACCGGTATACAGCAATTTGAAACCAGCGGTGGCAGCCTGCACATGGATAAAATTACCGGTACTATCAAGGGCCGTACCTCCGGCGGTAGTATCCACGTAAGCGATTCAAAAGAAAACATCGACCTGCAAACTTCTGGTGGCAGCATTGAAGCCCGCAATTGCATGGGGCATATCAGGCTGGAAACATCGGGCGGTTCATTGCACCTTGATGGTTTAAAAGGCGACATCAAAGCTACTACCAGTGGTGGTAGTATCAGCGGTAACAAAATTGATGGCGATTTCATGACCGGTACTTCAGGCGGTAGCATTAACCTTACTGATCTGTCATGCAGTCTTGATGCTTCAACAAGCGCAGGTAGTTTCCATGCCCAGTTTTTAAGTGTAGGCAAATCAGTGAAAATTGACGTAAGCTCGGGCCATGTTGATCTGCAATTGCCATCAAAACAAGGCCTGAACCTTGATATACGTGCCGATAAGATCGAAACTAATCTTGGTGATGGTTTTTCAGGAAATAAAGATAAAGAAAGGGTAGAAGGCAAACTTAACGGCGGTGGCTCATTAGTTGAAGTACGCGGCAGTAACAGGGTTAATCTTACTGTAAATTAATAAGGATAACAATGATATTGTAAAGGCCTGTTACTTAAATTAGTAACAGGCCTTTTGTATTAACCGGAGTGTATCATAACCGTACACAAGGTGTTACGTCTTCGTACAGTTTGGGTTTTAAATAAATTGCAACTCATTGATAATAAGTTGTTTTGTTTATTGGTATGCATTTTAAAACCATAAAATAGGTTAACCGTACACTCATGATCAAAAACTATATTAAAACCGCCTGGCGGAGTTTAAAACGCAACAAGATATTTTCATTTATCAATGTTTTTGGCTTATCGGTGGGTTTAGCCTGCTGTATGTTGATCTGTGCCTATGTGTACAGCGAGTTAAACTACGATCAGTACCCGGCTCAAGCAAAACAAATGTATCGTGTTGGTTTACGTTCCATCGAAAATAATGGCGTAAGCGAATATCCTTTGGTGGATATTGCGGTAGGACAGGGTATCAAAAACATGTTTCCCGAAGTAAAGGAAACCACAAGGCTTGCCGGTCGCGGGCCGGTTTTTATCAAATATAACGACAGGCAGTTCAAGGAAGAGCATGTGCAAATGATAGATGCCAATTTCTTCCGCCTGTTTTCGATCCCTCTGATTAATGGTGATGATAAAAACTGCTTTACCGATCCTAACAGCATGGTGATTACCAAGGCTATGGCTACCAAATATTTTGGCAACCAGGAAGCCGTTGGTAAATCACTTATTATTGATGGTACGCCTTACAAGGTAACCGGTGTAATTGACAAAATACCGGATGATTCGCATTTCCATGGTGACGCGTTTTTGAATATGGCCCCCTTTGTTGAAAATAGAAAACAGACCTGGAGCAATATTGGCTATTTTACCTATATAGTACTAAATGAAAATGCCGATGCTAAGAAGCTGGAAGCCGCTTTCCCGGAGATGGTGCGGAAATTTGTGGTGCCCGAAATTGCGCACGACATGGGCACAAGCATAGCCCAGGCAAGCAAATCTGTAAATACTTTCCAGTTTTTCCTGCAGCCGCTAAGCGATATTCACCTGCATTCGGCAACCAAATATGAATTGGAGCCCAATGGCGATATTCATTATATATATATTTTCGGGGCACTGGCTGTTTTTATACTGATATTGGCCTGTATTAATTTTACCAACCTGTCTACAGCAAGTTCGGCTAAGCGATCAAAAGAAGTAGGGATCCGTAAGGTACTCGGCTCAGAAAAAAGCGGACTGGTTTCTCAGTTCCTTACGGAATCGGTTATGCTAACCTTTTGGGCGTTGTTATTGGCCTTAGGTATGGTATACCTGTTATTGCCATTATTTAACAACTTAGCCGGAAAGCATATTGAACTTGCATTTTTCCTGAGCCCTAAAGCTTTACTTATCGAATTGTTTACCGCTTTTGTTGTGGGTATCTTGGCCGGTATTTATCCTGCGTTCTTCTTGTCGTCGTTCCAAATCATTGCCGTATTGAAAGGCAACGGCGCTACCAAAGCCGAAGGAAAAGGTGTTTTACGCAGCGGATTGATCGTTTTTCAGTTCGCGGTATCAACAGCGCTTATCATATCAACTTTTGTGGTGTACCAGCAACTGCATTATATGCAAAATAAAAAGCTGGGTTATGATAAAGACCAGGTATTAGTAATTAACGATGCCTACACACTGGGCAATAACGCGGATGCTTTCAGAAATCAGCTTTTGCGTAATCCGCAGGTGTTAAATGCTACCATATCAAGCAGTGTGCCGGGCAAATTAGCTGGTATTGACGGTACGCAGATTGACGCCAAAGAATTTGATGACAAAGGCGGCCACGCAGAAATCCATACCAATATTTACCATGTTGATGAAAATTATGTTCCTACTTTAGGTTTAAAAGTAATTAACGGGCGTAATTTCTATCCGTCGTTCCCAGGAGATTCCATGTCGGTTGTTGTAAACGAGGCCTTGGTTAAAGGTTTGGGCTGGAGTAATTCGAACCCCATTGGCAAAACCATCGTGCGTTCGGCCCGTTCGCAGTATAAGGTAGTGGGCGTAATTAAGGATTTTCATTATGCTTCGGCCCGGCAAAAAATTGCCCCGTTGATGCTATTATCAGGACATAGTACCGGCACTATTATTTTAAAGGTTAAGACAGGAGATATAAAATCGCTTATTGCCGGTATTAAAACCGAGTGGGACAATTTCAGACCGGAAGCTCCTTTCAGCTATTCCTTCCTCGATGAGCAATATGCTTCACTTTACGCTTCAGAACAACAGACAGGAAAGATATTTACCGTATTCTCCTGCATCGCTTTGGTTATTGCCAGCTTAGGTTTGTTTGGTCTGGCCGCGTTCATGATCAGGCTACGGGTTAAAGAAATTGGTATCCGCAAAGTGTTAGGTGCTTCAACCGGCAGCATTACAGTAATGTTATCGAAAGAGTTTTTAAGGCTGATTATCATAGCATCAATCATATCGTTCCCGGTAACATGGTTTGCTATGAACAAATGGTTACAGGATTTTGCCTATCGTATCAGCATACAATGGTGGGTGTTTTTATTAGCTGGAGCCATTGCGCTCATAGTAGCAGCAATAACCATAAGCTTTCAATCGGTTAAAGCGGCCTTGGCCAATCCGGTTAAGAGCCTGAGAAGTGAGTAGCAGTTGGCAGTGGCAGTTTGCAGTTAGCGGACTATACAAGTACCAATGAACTAATGAACAATTGAACCAATGAACTAAAAAGTCATGATAAAGAATTATTTACGGAGTGCCTTTCGCAATATTGCCCGGCATAAATTTATTTCGTTCATCAATATATCGGGTTTAACTATCGGGTTAACCTGTTGCCTGCTTATTTTAACTTATATAGTTAAAGAGCTTAGTTATGATAAGTTTAATCATAACGCCCCCAATATTTACCGTGTGAGCCGGAGCTTTAATACAGCCGACGGCATTGTTAACCTCCATTTGGGAGCAGTGGCACCGCCTTTTGGTCCGCTGTTAAAAAACGAGTTTCCGGATATTAAAAAGGTTACCCGGTTGTTTCCTAACGGAGATGTAGTTTTGCGTTATAAGGATAAGTTGCTAACCGAAAAGGGATCTTATTTTGCAGATGAGAACTTCCTTAGTTTTTTTGACCTGAAAACTGTAGCCGGTGACCCTAAAACCGCGCTTAGCGAGCCATATACAGTAATGATGACCGAGGATATGGCGCGCAAATACTTCGGCAACGAAGATCCTATGAACAAGGAGATAAGGCTTGATAATCAGTTTAACTTTAAGGTTACCGGTATTTTTAAACCCTTTCCGGCCAATTCACAAATGCACCCTCAAATGCTTATCTCATTTAATACACTAAATGATGATAAGGTTTATGGAAGGAATGCATTGGCGACCAATTGGGGTAACAACTCATTTTTTACCTATCTGTTGTTGCCCGATAATTATAATATTGATCGCATCAGCTCGCAGTTTCCTGCCTTTATAGATAAGTACATGAATTCTCCCGGCCAGCCGCGCCAGTCTAAATTCACACAGTTGCATATTCAAAGGTTCCTGGATATTCACTTACACTCGCATCTTGATGATGAAGTAGAGCAAAACGGGGATATAAAAAGGGTTTATATATTTTCGGCCATCGCTTTGTTTATCTTGCTCATAGCCTGTATCAACTACATGAACCTCTCGACAGCCCGCTCAACACTAAGGGCCAAAGAGATTGGGATACGTAAGGTGATAGGCGCGCAGCAAAAAGAGATCATTACCCAGTTTTTAAGTGAATCGGTATTGATCACTTATTTTTCACTTGCACTGGCCCTCCTCTTAACCTGGGCATTGTTGCCGCTTATTAACCAGCTTTCGGAGCTTGATTTGTCAATCACCAGTTTGTTTAAACCATCTATATTAACTGCGGTATTGTTGCTGCCTTTGGTTATCGGCCTTATCAGTGGTATCTACCCGGCTATATTCATGTCGTCATTTAAACCGATAAAGGTTTTAAAAGGAATCCTCAAAGTTGGGTCTGGAAATATCTCTTTTCGCAAAGTGTTGGTGGTTGTACAGTTTTCTATTTCTATTATTCTTATTGTTGCTACCACGATAGTTTTTCAGCAGTTAAGATACATACAGACAAAATCACTTGGTTTTAATAAAGATCACCTGGTTACCTTAAAAGGTATCCCGGCTAATCAGTTTGAAGCTTTCAGGGCAGATATATTACGCGACCCAGCCATAAAGGATATTGGCCGTTCATCGCGTATTCCATCAGGTCGGTTATTGGACGATCAGGGTGTTTCTGTTTTTGATGGCGATAAACCGCTACCTGTTAAAGCTGATATTAAATGCATCAACGCCGATTATGGCTTTATCTCAACTTATGGCATAAAGATGGCCGCTGGCAGAAACTTCAGTCGTGAGTTTGCTACCGATAGCAATAATTTTGTGATCAATACATCGGCAGTGAGTGTATTGGGATGGAAATCGCCTGAGAATGCTATTGGTAAGGATATGAGCTACGGCGGTGTTAAAGGAAAGGTGATAGGCGTGGTTAAAGATTTTCATTTTGAGTCATTACATCAGAATATCATCCCGCTGTTAATGGAGATGCCCTCATTTGCTAATAATAATTATGGAAAGGTAACTGTTAAAATCGATGGTAATCATGTTAATTCGGCATTAGCAACCCTTGAGCAAACCTGGAAAAAATATCAATCCGAAACACCGTTTGAATACAGCTTCCTTGATGAAAGGTTCCAAAAGTTATACAACAGCGAGCAGGAACAAGGCAACTTGTTTACCATATTTTCGTGCCTGGCTATATTCATTGCCTGCTTAGGTTTGTTCGGCCTTTCGGCTTTCACCATATCACAACGGGTAAAAGAAATTGGCGTGCGCAAAGTGCTCGGCGCCAGCATCCCGCAAATTGTTACTGAATTATCAAAAGACTTTTTAAAGCTGGTGATTGTTGCGGCAGTAATTGCATTGCCAATTGCCTGGTACGCCATGAGCAAATGGCTGCTTGATTTTGCGTTCAGGGTAAGTATCCAGTGGTGGGTATTTGTAATGGCTGGGGTAATAGCGCTGATCATTGCTTTTGCAACTATCAGTTATCAATCTATCAAGGCCGCAATGGCCAACCCGGTTAAGAGCCTGAGAAGCGAGTAGCAGTGTGCAGTGGCAGTAGGCAGTTTGAATGCCCCAATGAACTAATGAACAATTGAACCAATGAACTACCATGTTTAAAAATTATTTCAAAATCGCGTTGCGTAACTTTTGGAGGCATAAATTTTTCACGTTCGTCAATGTAATAGGCTTATCTATAGGCATCAGTTCGGCGCTGGTCATTTACCTCATTGTACATTTTGATTTTACATTTAATCAAAACTTTGATGATAGCAGCCGGATTTACAGGGTAGTTTCAAACTACACTTTCTCGGGTGAGGAAGCACATAACCGTGGCGTATCCGGGGCAGTTCCCGAAGCGGTGCGGAACAACGTGAGCGGAGTGGAGCTAACTGCGCCATTTTTTGAACTGAGCCAACCTAACGTGCTTGTTCCGGGAAAAGGTGGTGTACCTGTTAAGTTTAAACTACAAGATAACGTAATCCTTTCGGACGGTCGTTACTTCAGCATGTTTAAGTATAACTGGTTAGCCGGCTCGGCAAAAACAGCTTTGAACGCGCCTAATCAAACCGTATTAACAGCCGACCAGGCTACAAAATACTTCCCCAAACTTTCATACCGTGAAATGATTGGCCGGGTTATCACGTATGATACTATTAGCGCCGCCATTACCGGTATAGTTGAACCCTTAAAAGGAAATAACGACTTTGCTTTTCATGATTTTCTTTCTTATTCAACTGCAAAAAACAACAAAGCCCTTTCTGATGAGTTAAGGTTAGATGATTGGGGAGGTACTACCTCGTCGTCTATACTGTTTGTTAAGTTGGCCCCAAACGCTTCGGTCAGCAATTTTGAAAAGCAATTGAATCTTATTCTTAAAAAGAATAATCCCCCTAAACCCGAAAATAAAGGCAACTCACGCAATTTTACTTTACAACCGTTAAGCGATCTTCATTTTAATAATATATACTACACGTTTTCTTCAGGACGGGTAGCCGATAAGCCAACACTATATGGTTTGCTGGCCATAGCTGCATTTTTGCTTTTGCTTGGCTGTATCAACTTTGTTAACCTGACAACTGCACAAGCAACCCAAAGAGCCAAGGAAATTGGCGTGCGTAAAACCATGGGCAGCAGCAGGGCTCAGCTGGTTATCCAGTTTTTAAGCGAAACATTTTTTATAACCATTATCGCGGTAGTTATTTCTGTGGTACTCGCACCGGTTATATTAAAGTTGTTTAAAGATTTCATTCCCGAAGGTATCAAGCTCGATTTGCTGCATCAGCCCAACCTGTTCATATTCCTTTTTTTATTGACGATATTGGTGAGTCTTTTATCTGGCTTTTATCCCGCTGCTCTGTTATCGGGTTACAAGCCAGTCTTGGTACTTAAAAATCAAGCCTCATCAAATAGCAGTAAAACCCGAAATGCCTGGTTACGCAAATCGCTTACCGTTACGCAATTTGTAATAGCCCAGTTTTTTATAATGGCTACTGTACTGGTAAGTAAGCAAATTAATTATGCCCTTAAAAAAGATATGGGTTTTAAAAAGGATGCTATCCTGATCATTAACTCGCCGTGGAAAAACCGGACACATAGCAAAAATCAGGTATTTAAGAACAAGCTGCAGGCGCTTCCTCAGGTTAGTTTGATCAGTTTGGGTAAAGATGCACCTTCATCAAGTGGAACTAACTCGACGGAATCATCTTACAACGACGGTAAAAAGGAGATTAAAGTTGAGTTATATGAACGCATGGGTGATCCTAATTATATCAATGTATATGGGATAAAACTTTTGGCCGGGCGCAACATACAATACAGCGATAGCACCAGCGGACTTTTGATCAACAATACATACGCCAAAATTCTTGGTTTTAAAAGCCCAAATGATGCAGTTGGCAAATACATTGATAAGTTTAATGGAGATAAAAAAATGCAAATTGTTGGCGTAGTGAATGATTTTCACTTAGAGTCGATACGTTCGGCCATAAAGCCTACTTGCATTCATATTAACAATGGCTATTACAACAACGGCACATTTCATATCGCGCTTAAACCGCAAACTGCCGGCGGTAATGACTGGAAAAAAGCTATCGCATCGATGGAAAAGGCCTGGAAAGAAATTTATCCTGAAGATGATTTTGAATATCACTTTTTTGATGAAAATATTGCTAAATTTTATGATGCTGAGCAGCATACCTCAACACTGCTAACATGGGCTACTGGTTTATCAATATTTATCAGCTGTCTTGGTTTATTAGGTTTGGCTATTTACAATACCAATCAGCGCACCAAGGAGATAGGTGTACGCAAAGTGCTTGGCGCCACCGTAACACAAATAGTTACCATGCTATCAACCGAACTGGTATTGCTTATTGCACTGGCCTTTGTTCTGGTAACACCACTGGCCTGGTATGCTATGAACAAATGGATGGAAAGCTTCGCAGATCGCACTACCATAAGCTGGTGGATTTTTGTAATAAGCGGAGGAGGAATGCTGCTGACAGCTTTGATTACATCCAGTTTCCAAACCATTCGGGCTGCATTGGCGAACCCGACCAAAAGCTTACGTTCAGAATAATTTGTCATTGAGTCATTTGCTTCGCGTCATTAGTCATTTTATGATTAAATGAGAGAGCCAATGACTTAATGTCCCATTGACAAAATGATATAAAAATATGTTTAAGAATTATTTCAAAGTAGCGTTTCGCAATTTAAGTAAACACCGTACCACGGGCTTTATCAATATTGCCGGACTTACGGTTGGCATTACTGCTGCGGTATTCATTATGTTGTGGGTGCAAAACGAGCTTAGTTTTGACAATTATCATAAAGATGTTGATCGGATCTATCGTGTGAAGGCGAAGCTTACCTTAACTAAGACCGAAACCTGGGTTTGGGAATCGTCGCCTTATTTGTTGGGTGGGGTGGCCAAAAAGGAAATTCCTGAAGTTAAAGATTATACTTTTTTATGGCCCGGATACATGATCACCGTTCATAATAAGGGGCAGCTGATCTCCGAAAAAAAGTATGCTTATGTTGATGCTAACTGGTTCAATGTTTTTCATTATGACTTTGTTGATGGCAGCGCCGAAAGCTTTTCTAAAAACCCGTTTAGCTTAATCCTCACGCAGTCAACAGCGAAAAAATACTTTGGCAATGGCGAAGCAGTGGGTAAAATGCTTAGGCTTGATAGTGTCAATTATCAAGTGCAGGCTGTGGTTAAGGATAATCCGGCTAATTCAACTTTTCAGTATGATATATTGATTCCGGTAGCCGCGAAGCTTGTAAATCCGCATGAAAAAGAACAATCGACGCATTGGGGAAATTACAACGGACTTACGTTTCTTAAGCTGCAACCAGGCGTGAATACAAATGAAACAGCAAAGAAGCTTACCGATATCATCCGGAAAAATAACAAGGATAGCGAAAATACAGCGCTAAACGTGATTAGTCTGAAGGATATGCACTTTGAAAATGATCTGCAAAATTCATCGTTTGAACATGGTAACCGCAGGCTGGTTAGCATATTTATGATATTGGCTGTATTGCTGCTGGCTACAGCCTGTATTAACTATGTAAACCTTACTACAGCGCGTGCAAGTGTGCGCTCAAAAGAAGTGAGTGTACGTAAAATAGTTGGAGCGGGTAGGTTTCAGTTATTTGGCCAGTTTATGTCCGAGTCGCTGGTAGTGAGTGTATTGGCTTTGATTTTTTCTGTCATTTGCATCCAACTATTTATGCCCTGGTTTAACAATGTAACCGAAAAACATTTTACCCAGCCATTGGCTTCAACCACAACCTGGCTTATATTATTGGGCACGTTACTGGTAAGTTTCATATTTAACGGCCTTTATCCGGCCATCTTGTTATCCTCATTTAAACCTTTAAGTGTTTTTAAAGGTCGCAGTACCTTAAATATCAAAGACGGCGGCGTTCGTAAAGCATTGGTTGTTGTGCAGTTTGGTATTTCTGTTATGCTGATCATTTGTACGATGGTTATCTATCGTCAGTTGGATTTTATGCAGAAGGCCGATCTCGGTTACAATCGCGAGCATGTTTTTTCTTTCCGGATTCCGTGGAATGTATTAGGGTTTGATGACAAAAAACGGGTTTCGATGCTGAGCAGTATTGCCAATGAGCTTCGGGAGCAAAGCCCGATAAAAGAGGTAGCCCAATCACAGAGCGATGACTTTTATAATAACGGTACCAAAATGTCGGGATCGATGGATTGGGCCGGCCGTCCTAAAGATTACAAGCCTTCTGTAGCTACATTATCTGCCGATGAAAATTTTCAGCAAATGATGAGCCTGAAAATGAAGGAGGGACATTGGTTTGGCAAAGCCAATGTCGACCAACACAACGTTATCTTAAACGAGACAGCAGTAAAGCAATTGGGGCTTCGTAATCCAATTATCGGGCAACGGTTTAAGTTTAACGGCGATTCGGGTATTGTGGCCGGTGTAGTTAAAGATTTTAATTTCAGGAGCCTGCACGAAAAAATAGGGCCCATGGTCATAAACAACCATACCGATTGGGCCGGTAGTTTTTACATAAAAACGGCATCTGGCAATACAGCCGGGGCTATTAGGGCCGCACAAAACGTGTGGAACCAATTTGTGCCCGATCAACCGTTTGCGTACAATTTTTTAGATGAAGGTTATAACAAATTGTATCATGCCGAGCAACGCTCTTCGACATTGATCACCGTATTTGCCTCAATAACAATCGCGATATCTGCTATGGGCTTACTGGGGTTGGCCGCCTTCGCCGCCGAGCAGCGCGTAAAGGAGATCGGGATCCGCAAGGTGCTTGGTGCAAGTGTACAAAGTATCATCAGGCTGTTATCGGCAGATTTTTTGAAAACTGTATTGATAGCAAACCTCGTCGCGTTTCCGGTTGCCTGGTATATGATGAACAAATGGCTGCAGGATTTTGCCTACCGCATTGATATTTCCTGGTGGATGTTCGCCGCTGCAGCCTGCATCGCATTAATCATCGCGCTGCTAACGGTAAGCATCCAATCCATTAAAGCCGCACTGGCCAACCCGGTGAACAGTTTGAGAAGCGAGTGATTTTCAGGCGAAAGGTTAAAGGCAAAAACCAAAACGTAGCACTAAATCATGAAAGCGTCCGGTGTTTGAAAAACATTGGACGCTTTCACCTTTCACCTTTCACCTTTCACCTTTCACCTTTCACCTTTCACCTTTCACCTTTCACCTTTCACCTTTCACCTTTCACCTTTCACCTTTCACCTTTCACCTTTCACCTTTCACCTTTCACCTTTCACTTAACTTTAACACATTTTAACTACTCATTTAAAGGGTTTTGCGTATCATCGTATAAAGTATTGGATATGATAAAAAACTACTTTAAAATAGCCTGGCGCAACCTTTGGAAGCATAAGTTTTATACGTTTATCAATATGTTTGGCCTGGCGCTGAGCATTGGTTGCAGTATTATACTTTTTCAGTTTATCACCTATCATTTGAGTTTTGATACCTACCACCATAATGCCAAACAGGTATACAGGGTGGTACATCGGCTAACAGCCTTCGAGGGGGCTCCGATATATGACCAGGGAGCTCCCTTAGCTTTGGCGCGGGATGTAAAGGCAAGCGATCCGAGGGTGAAAGATGTAGCTGCATTATTGCGAATGCACGATATCAACGTAACTATTCCTCAAAATAATGGCACGGGCAAAAGAATGTTTGCTGAGCACGAAAACATTGGCATAACAGATGACCACTTTTTTAACGTGTTCGATTATCAATGGGAACAGGGTAATAAAAACACAGCTCTTGTAGAGCCCAATACTGCTGTTATAAGTAATGGACTGGCCGAAAAGTATTTTGGAAGCCAGGACGTCATTGGTAAAACCATCAAGGTTGATAATAAAAATGTTTTTACGATAACAGGCGTGGTAAAAGATCACCCGGCAAATACCGATCTGAAGTCAGATATATTTCTTTCTATATCAACGCTTAAAAATATTTACCCGGATGTTTATACTCCGATGTATAACGATTGGAATTTTATTAATTCAACCAATTCCATTTATGTTGAACTCAAAGATGGGGTGAGCGCTGATGTTGTTGAAAATGATATAAACCAGTTGAATGTGAAGGCGCAAGGCGCGGCAGAAGCCAAACCATACCATTTTATGATGCTGCCATTAAGCGAAGTGCATTTTGATGGCCGTTTTGCGGGCGTTATCCAACGGTCGTTATTAGTAACACTGGGTGTAATCGGTTTGCTGCTTATAATTATAGCCTGTGTTAATTTCATCAATATGGCTACCGCGCAAAGCTTTAAACGGGCTAAAGAGATAGGCACCCGGAAAGTATTGGGTAGCTCGCCGGGTGCCATATTTATCCAGTTTATTTCCGAAACATCATACATCGTAGTTTTTGCTGCATTATTATCATTTGTAATGGTGATCGTGGCTATACCTGTTTTGAACAACTGGCTGCAAACTCAATTAAACTTTAACCTTTTTGCCGATTACAGGCTTGCAGGTTTTATAGTGGCAGTTTTAGCCATTATCATCTTAGCTGCAGGATCATATCCCGCGCTGATATTAAGCCGGTTTAAGCCTGTTAACGCGTTGAAAAACCAGGTTGGCGGCAAAACGCAATCAGCGGGTTTTACCCGTAAAAGTTTAATTATTGTGCAGAATGTGATTGCGCAGGTGCTTATTATCAGCACCATTTTGATAACCATGCAGGTTAAATACCTCAAAACAACGGATCTCGGTTTTAATAAAGACGCGGTTATCATGCTGCCTGTTCCTAATAATGACAAAGGCAAAACCGATTTTTTGCGTAATCAGCTAATGGCCGATCCTGCAATAAAAAGCGTCTCTTTCTGTTACCGGGCTCCGTCGTCTACAGCCGATAAAGGAGGATCAATTAAATATGATACCCGCGATTGGGAAAAGTTTGTTGGCTATACCCAAATAGGCGATGCCGACTATATTAAAACTTTTGGACTGCAATTGGTAGCAGGCCGCAATATAGTAGAAAGTGATACCGCCCGCGAATACCTGGTTAACGAATTGCTGGTTAGTAAATTAAGACTTAAAGATCCGCAACAGGCTCTCGGAAGGCGTTTCACCGCAGGCGACTTATCCAACAATCCGGGTATTATAGTAGGTGTGGTAAAAGATTTTCATGCCAAATCGTTGTATACGGCTATCGCTCCTGAATATATTTCTACATTCAGAAAAGGTTACCAATATGCTGGCGTAAAAATCAGTTCGGGAAACCCTTCGGCAGTTATTGAGCATATTAAAAGGGAATGGCAGATGGTTTATCCCGACAACGTATTTGAATACCGTTTTCTCGATCAGCAAATAGCCGATTTTTATCAAAAGGAAGATTTGCTAAATAAACTCATTACCTCAAGTGCGGTGATAGCCATTTTTATCAGCTGCCTTGGCCTACTCGGGCTCATATCTTTATTGACCTTACAGCGCACCAAAGAGATTGGGATTCGCAAAGTACTCGGCGCATCGGTGGCTCATATAACCGGTTTGCTTTCTGTCGATTTTCTAAGGCTGGTTCTTGTAGCTGTTGTAGTAGCGTCGCCCATAGCCTGGCTCACGATGAGCAAATACCTGCAAAATTTTGCCTATCGTATAGATATTCAATGGTGGGTGTTTCTGGCGGCAGCTTTTATAGCTTTGTTAATCGCGTTTGTAACGGTAAGTTTCCAATCCATCAAAGCGGCTATGACAAATCCGGTTGAGAGTTTGAGGTCTGGAGAGTGATTTTCATAGATCAGTGATTGGAGATTAAAGGTTAGTTTCTTTGGAATATAGATAAGAAGTCATTTGATTGTTACGGATGACTTTTTATCTATATTTTTTTGAAACCCTTAACTATTCAGAAATGTTCACCTCTAACCTCTAACCTCTAACCTCTAACCTCTAACCTCTAACCTCTAACCTCTAACCTCTAACCTCTAACCTCTAACCTCATTGTATCATTACCGTACACAAGGTGTTACGCTTACGAACAGTTAATGATTTGATGTTGGTTTAAGTTGTTGATATTCAGTTGTTTTTTATTTTGGTATATGTTTTACATTGAAATAAAAAATCGCTGTACGGTATGCTTAAAAATTACTTCAAAATAGCCTGGCGCAACATTGTTCGCCACAAAGGTTATTCTGCCATAAATGTTGCGGGCTTAACAGTTGGCTTAGCAGCCTGTTTGCTCATTTTCGTCATCATTCAGTTTGAGCTTAGTTTTGATACTTTCAATCCTAACTATAAAAATATCTACCGTATAGTAACACAAGAAAAACACGAGTCGGAAAGTACTACTAATCCCGGTGTCGCGGTTCCGGCTACCGATGCCTTGCGGTTGGATATCCCACAAGCTAAAGTAGCCGCTTTGAACAGCAGCTATGGTAGCCAGATCACCGTACCAGAAGCGGCCGGCAGCAACAGCGGCGATAAAAAATTCACCGAAAATATAGGTGTGTTGTTTATTCAGCCGCAGTTCTTCGATATTTTTAGCTATAAATGGCTGGCTGGCAGCCCATCAGTATTGGCTAACCCCGATATGGTGGTTTTAGATAAAAGCTCGGCCGTTAAGTACTTTGGCGACTGGACTACCGCTGTAGGCAAAACTCTTAAAATGGATAATGTTTTAACACTGAAAGTGTCTGGTGTTGTTGAAGATGCTCCGGTAAACAGCGATTTCCCGTTTAAGATAATGGTATCATTTGTTACCTGGAAACAACATCCTAAAGATTATAACTACAGTGCCGAATGGGGATCAACAAGCAGCAGCCACGAAGTATTTATGCTGTTCCCGGCAAGCATGTCGAAAAGTAGTATTGATGACCAGTTAAAGGCATTTTCCGCCAAGCATTTCAAAAAAGGATCGGCACAAACCACGTTACTGCCGCAGCCGCTTGCCGATATGCACTTTGATACCCGCATAGGTAACCCGCTTGGTGATCATAGTACCAGTAAGGCTACTTTGCGCACCCTGTCGTTTATAGCCTTGCTGATCATTATTATGGCTTCTATCAATTTTATTAACCTGTCTACAGCGCAATCTGTTGGCCGGTCAAAGGAAGTTGGTATCCGTAAGGTATTGGGTAGCACCCGTCCGCAATTAATTGCCCAGGTAATTGGCGAAACCACGCTTATTGTTATTGCTTCTGCGTTGATTGCGTTGGCCGTGGCGAGGCTGGCCATGCCACAACTCAAAAATATAGCCAATGTACCTGATACTATCAGCCTGTTTACGACCGGAAGCATATTGTTCCTGGTAGCAAGTACCATAACCATAGTGCTGTTATCGGGCATTTATCCTGCGTTAGTGGTATCAGGCTTTAAACCCGTGCTTGCCCTTAAAAATAAAATTACAGCCGCTTCGATAGGAGGCATCCCGCTTCGCCGCGCGCTTGTAATTGCCCAGTTTGCCATATCTCAATTGCTTATTATAGGTACTATTGTGGCCGTAAACCAAATGGATTATGTCAACAAGGCCGATTTGGGTTTCAATAAAAATGCTTTACTTATTATTCCCGGTTATACTGATAGCCTGAGCCTGCATAAAATGGAATCATTTAAGCAGCAGGTACTGCAAAATCCTAATGTTAAAGACATCGCGTTCTCATCGGATGTGCCATCTTCAGAAAATAACTGGGGCACCAATTTCGACTTTAATAACTCCACCAAAGATGTAGGTTTTAACACCTATCTTAAGTTTGGTGATGTAGACTACTTTAAAACTTATGGGTTAACATTTGTTGCCGGCAAAGGCTATGATGTAAGCGATACCGCCAGGCAATACGTAGTTAACGAAACCTTTATACATAAATTGGGTATCCAAAATGCCAATGAGGCTATCGGCAAAACGTTACGTTTAGGTGGTGGCAGATGGTTGCCAATAGTGGGAGTGGTTAAAGATTTTAAAACCAATTCGCTCCGTGAAGCTATAAAACCGATTGTGATCTCTCCGGCTAAGAAATTTGAAGGCCAGATCGGTATCAAAATTCAAACATCCGACCTGAACAAAACAGTTGCTCAACTGCAAAAGCTGTGGGAAAACACGTATCCCGAATATGCTTATAACGGTTACTTTCTGGATGAAAACATAGCCAAATTTTACGAGCAGGAAAATAAGATGGCCCTGGTATACAAGATATTTGCCGGCATTGCCATATTTATATCGTGCCTCGGCTTATACGGACTTGTATCGTTCATGGCCGTTCAGCGCACAAAAGAGGTCGGCATCCGTAAAGTACTGGGTGCTTCGGTAAGCAGCATCGTATTCCTGTTTTCGAAGGAGTTTATGATACTTATCGGAATCTCGTTCCTGATAGCGATGCCTGCGGCATGGTATATTATGAATGGCTGGCTGCAAAACTTTGTGTACCGTATTTCCATGAGTGTATGGATCTTTTTACTGGCGATAGTATCATCGCTGATCATTGCGTGGGTAACAGTAGGCTATAAAGCAGTTAAAGCGGCACTTGTTAACCCGGTTAAAAGTCTGCGATCTGAATAGTCATTGTTTCATTTGCTTCGCGTCATTAGGTCATTATCAAAAACGCAAAGCAAAATGTATAATGACTCAATGACATGGGAATAAATGATGCGAAGCAAATGACACAACGTAAATGACTTAATGAAACAACCATGATAGGAAATTACATTAAAACCACTGTACGCGGCTTGATGAAAAACCGGGCTTACAGCTTTTTGAATATCGCCGGTTTGGCTATAGGTGTGGCTTGCGCGTCTATGATATTCCTGTGGGTGCAGGATGAGTTAACCTTTAATCACAATTTTGTAAAGCGGGACAACCTGTACACAGTGCGTGAAAATCAGACCTATGATGGTAAAACTTCAACATTCAGGGCCACTCCCGGGCCGATGGCTGCCGCTTTGAAAGGCGATATCCCTGGTGTAAAAAATGCCGTCCGGATGGCCGGAGAAGACGATATAGTATTCGCCCTGGGTGAAAAAGTGATTAATGAGCAAGGCTCATATGCCGACGCGGAGATTTTTCCGATGCTTAAATTGTCTTTTGTTCATGGCGACGAAGCCAATGTTTTTCATGATCTGCATTCGGTCGTGATTAATACAACCATGGCGAAAAAGTTTTTTGGTGATGCCAATCCAATTGGAAAAACCTTGAAAATGAATAATGAGCAGGATTTTGTTGTCACCGGTGTATTTACCGATCTGCCCAAAAACTCAACATTCCAGATGCAATGGTTCGCGCCCTTAAAAAACATCGATCATATGCAGCCCTGGATGCAGGATTGGGGCGCCAACTGGGCCCGAACTTATGTAGAGCTGGAACCATCTGCGGATGTTAATGCCGTTAACAAAAAGCTGGCTAATTATATCGGAACCAAAAAGAACGGTAATAAAACGGTCTCTTTTCTTTTCGGAATGAATGACTGGAACCTGCGCGATAAATTTACCGACGGTAAAATGGATGGTGGCCGCATCGAATATGTTCGCCTGTTTTCGGCTATCGCGTTTATTATCCTCATCATAGCGTGTATCAATTTCATGAACCTTTCAACTGCCCGGTCCGAAAAACGGGCTAAGGAAGTTGGTGTTCGTAAAGTTATGGGGGCAGGTAAAGGCAAGCTTATAGCCCAGTTTATAGGTGAGGCGGTAATCATGGCATTTATTGCAGTAATAGTAGCTGTGTTTTTAGTTTATGCTGCCTTGCCATCATTCAATAATATGGTTCAAAAGGAGCTTACTGTCGATCTTTTGCAGCCAGTGCATTTATTTTATTTATTGTCGATAGGCTTGATTACCGGTTTGCTGGCTGGCAGCTATCCTGCGTTTTACTTGTCATCATTTAACCCTATCGCGGTGTTAAAGAACATCAAATTACCATCAGCGGCAGGCGCAGGTTTTATCAGGCAAAGTTTGGTGGTAATTCAGTTTTCAGTTTCGATCATATTGATTATCGGTACGGTAATTATCTATCAGCAAATTCAACATGTTAAAAACAGGGAACTGGGTTATGAAAAAGATAACCTTGTTTATATCGATACCAAAGGCAAGCTGACAGATCACTTCGCGGCGGTAAATAATGAATTAAAACAAACCGGTGTTGTGGCCGATGCTTCATTAAGCGAATATCCTGTTTTACAGATCTGGAGCAATACCGATAACTTTTCATGGGATGGTAAAGACGCCTCAAAAAATCCATTGATCACTATTGAAAGTGTGAGCCCGCAGTTTGTATCAACCATGAATATGAAATTGATTGCAGGCCGGGATTTTTATGCCAATGCCAAGCTTGATAGCAGCAACGTGATCATTAACGAAGCTTTTGCCAAACAAATGGGCAAAGCGGGGCATGTGGGCGGTATTATCAGGGATGGAGGCAGCAAGCCTTATCAAATAGCAGGGATCATTAAAGATTTCCTATACAATGACATGTACGTTTCGGGCGCGCCGCTGATGTTGTTTAGCCGGCCGCAAAACAATAATATTTTAACTATTCGATTTAAACAGGGCGTTACCCTAACTGAAGCTCTGGCTAAGGCAGGCGAGGTTTACAAGCGTGCTAATCCGGGCTATCCCTTCGAGTACAAATTTGTTGACGCTGATTTTGATGAGCTGTTTAAAACAGAAGCCCTTACTGGTAAGTTGGCCGGTGTGTTTGCTTCGCTGGCCGTTGTTATATCTTGTCTTGGGTTATTTGGCTTAGCGGCCTATACCGCCGAAAGAAGGATCAAAGAAATAGGTATCCGCAAAGTACTCGGCGCATCGGTAGCAGGTTTAACCGGTTTGTTATCGCGCGATTTTCTGAAACTCGTGGCCATTTCATGCCTGATCGCTTTCCCGGTTGCATGGTATGCCATCAATAACTGGCTACAAAGTTATCAGTACCGCGTAACTGTACAATGGTGGGTATTTGCCGCCGCAGGGATAGCTGCCATCGTAATAGCACTGGCAACCGTAAGTTTCCAGGCCGTTAAAGCAGCGTTGAGTAACCCGGTGAAAAGTTTGAGAAGTGAGTAGCAGTCGGCAGTGGCAGTTTGCAGTAATTGTAAGCCGAAAACCAATGAACTGATGAACCAGTGAACTAATGAACTAAAAAATGATCAAGAATTATTTAAAAATCGCGTGGCGCAATATCCTTAACAACAAGGTTTATAGTGCAATTAACATACTGGGACTGGCTGCCGGGATGGCGGTTGCGCTGATGATTGGTCTTTGGGTGGCCAATGAGTATTCGTATGACAGGTTTTTACCTAATTATGAGCAGCTTTATCAGGTTGAACAGCATTTTACCACCCAGCACGATGGTGAGCATACGCAAACAGCTGTTTCATTGCCATTGGCAGATGTGTTGCGTAAGGAAATTCCGGGTATCAAGCGTGTTGCCGAAACCGATTGGATAGGGATGCAATGGCACGACCTGTTGGTTGGCGATAAAAAGCTTTATGTAGCCGGAGGTGCAGCTAATCCGGATTTTTTGCAAATCTTTAAATACACTTTTATAAAGGGTAATGCTAAAGATGTATTTACCCAGCCAAATTCCATTATCCTGAACGAGTCGACCGCCACGGCTTTGTTTGGTAATGCTGATCCTATCAATAAGATAGTACGTTACGACAACAGCCAGAATTTAAAAGTAACCGGTGTTGTAAAAGATATCCCTAAAAACGCTACGCTTCAATTTAGCTTTTTAACGCCTTTTGCCTTTAAGGAAGCAACTGAAGGTTGGATGAAGGGAGCCCGCACCATGTGGACAAACAACTCGTTTAATATGTACCTGGAGTTGCAGCCTGGCGTAACTATGGAGCAGATTGCACCTAAAATTAAAAACATTGTTTATGATCATAACATGGAAATGCGTCCGGCCAAACCGGAAGTAATTATCCATCCGCTAAAAAAATGGCACTTGTATAATGACTTCAAAAACGGCAAGGCTGTTGGTGGTTTTATTGATTATGTGCGTATGTTTAGTGTGATAGGCATTTTGGTGCTGCTCATTGCCTGCATCAATTTCATGAATCTTTCAACCGCACGTTCAGAAAAACGGGCCCGCGAGGTTGGGGTGCGTAAAGCTATCGGTTCTCAACGCAGTGACCTTATAGCCCAATTCCTGGCCGAGTCGATCATGATCACTTTCATCTCATTTTTGTTATCGATAGTGATGGTGCAGCTGGCTATTCCGTCGTTTAATGCAATTGTAGGTAGCGCTATTAGTGTTCCTTATACCAATGTATTGTTTTGGGGAGCAATGATTGCTTATGTACTGCTTACTGGTTTATTAGCAGGTAGTCGCCCTGCATTTTATCTGTCGTCGTTCAACCCTGTTCAGGTTTTGAAAGGCACTATCAAGGTTGGTAAATCGGCCTCATTGCCGCGCAAGATATTGGTAGTAATGCAGTTTAGCTGTTCTATTGCCCTCATTATAAGTACCATCATTGTTTACCAGCAAATTCAATACGCCAAAAACAGGCCTACCGGCTATAGCTCAACCCGCTTGATGATGACCGATATGAGCGGCGATCTGGAACATAACTATAGCGCTTTAAAAAATGATCTGATAGCAAGCGGAATGGTTGAAAGTGTAGCCTCGGCTTCAAGTCCTGTTACCAATATTTACAGCCATGCCGGTGTAGAAAATTGGCCCGGTAAAAATGCGGGAGAAACAGGTATTAATGTCGGTGCCATTTCTGTATCGCCCAATTACTTCAAAACAATGGGTATGGCTATGAAAGAAGGTCGTGACTTTTCGGCCGAGTGGGCAGCTGATACAACAAATGTTATCATTAATGAAGCTGCTGTTAAACGCATGGGTCTGAAAGATCCTATCAATAAAGTTATAAACTATAGTTTTATGGGCCGGGTGCACATCATTGGCGTAGTAAAAGATGCCTTGATGGAGTCACCTTTTACGCCTGTACAGCCTGCAGTATTTAATCATGGCAGGGGAGGCAATAACATCATGTACCGCCTTGCACCCAACGCGGACATGCAAGATGCCATTAAAAGGATTGGGAAGATCTTTGATACGTATAATCCGGCATATCCTTACATCTACCAGTTTGTTGATGAGGAATACAACCGCAAGTTTAGCCTTGAAGCGTTGGTTGGCAAGCTGGCCGGGGTTTTTGCGGGATTAGCTATTTTTATATCATGCCTTGGTTTGTTTGGCTTAGCGGCTTACGTGGCCGAGCAACGCACCAAAGAAATCGGTATCCGCAAGGTATTGGGTGCCTCCATAGCACAGGTATGGCTGCTGCTATCAAAAGAGTTTATTTTACTGGTAATGTTAAGTTGCATCATTGCAACACCGGTAGCTTTTTACTTTTTGAAAGATTGGCTGCAGAAATACGATTACCGGATAACCATTGGGCCAGGTGTATTTGTGCTTTCGGCTGTTGCCGCTATAATTATCACGCTGGTTACCATAAGTTTCCAGGCCATAAAAGCGGCAGTTACTAATCCGGTTAAGAGTTTGCGTTCGGAATAATTTCATTTAGTCATTTGCTCCGCGTCATTAAGTCATTTGAACGCCGGAGTCAATGACCTAATGACTAAATAATTTAACTATGATCAAAAACTATATAAAAATTGCCTGGCGAAATTTGGTTCGTAATAAGGCTTACGCTATCATCAGTGTTATTGGTTTAGCTTTGGGCGTTGCCTGCGGCTTACTGATATTTACGCTGATCACCTATCACCTGAGTTTTGATACTTTTCATAAAGATAAAGATAGGATCTACCGTTTCTACACCGAATTTCATGACCAGGGTGTAGACCGCGTAGGCGCTATTCCGCAACCAATGGCCAAAGGTTACAGAAATGATTTTGCCTTTAGCGAAAAAACTGCCCGGTATATCAGCTTCAACAAAACGTTGATCACCCTGACACGCGGCAGCGAAGTGAAAAAATTTGGCGAAGACGATGGTGTTGCCTTTGTTGAACCCGAGTATTTCGACATTCTGAATTTTCCGTTATTAAAAGGGGATAGGAAAACTATTCTTATTAATCCAAATGAGGCTGTAGTTACCGAAAAGATGGCCCACAAGTGTTTCGGTAATGATAACCCGATTGGTAAAGTTTTTAAGCTTGATAACAATATCAACGTTACCATAACGGGCGTATTAAAGGATTTACCAAACAATACCGATCAAAAGCAACAGATCCTTATTTCATACTCAAGTATGGAAGCATATGCTGGTAAAGGTCGTGAAAATAACTGGGGTGGTGTTTACAGCGGCTGCCAGGGCTTTACCCGGTTAAAACCAGGAGTAACCAAGGCACAGGTTGAAACAGCCATGCTTCAGTTGGTTAAGAAAAATTATACCGGCCGCGATTTGCAGGTTTGGCGCTTTAAACTACAGCCCATTGCCGAAATGCATTTTGACCGTGAGCTTGGTGGCTATGCGGATAAAAGCTATTTGTGGGCGCTGTTTTTTATTGGGATATTCCTGATCATTACCGCGTCTGTAAACTTCGTAAACCTGGCTACAGCGCAGGCCCTTAACCGCTCAAAAGAGGTGGGGATCCGTAAAGTACTCGGCAGTCAGCCTTTTCAGTTGTTCTGGCAGTTTATTGCCGAAACTGCAATTATCAGCATTATAGCGGTTGGTGTAGCCATTGGTTTGGCTGAAATTGCCCTGCCTGCATTAAATAACCTGTTCCACGCGCGAATGGTATTTAACTGGCCGCAACTGAGTGCTTTCATCGTGCTGATTACCATTGTGGTGGTGTTTCTCTCGGGCTCGTACCCTGGTTTGGTACTGGCAAGGTTTCAGCCCATCAAGGCGCTTAAAAGCAAGCTGTCGCAAAAAGATGTTGGCGGGTTTTCATTGCGCAGGGTATTGGTGGTTACCCAATTTACCATCTCGCAGGTGCTGATTATTGGTACTATCATCGTGGTATCACAGTTGCATTACTCCCAAACTGCCGATTTGGGTTTTAATAAAAATGCCATAGTGCTGGTGCCACTTCCTCAAAATGATAAGGTGAAAATGAGCACGATGCGCAATCGGATAACCGAAATTAAAGGAGTCGAAAATTTGTCTTATTGTGCTAACGCCCCGGCATCCCGTTCAAACAGTAATACCGGTATTCAGTATGATAACCGTGCAGAAGATGAGCATTGGAGCGTAAACACGAAACAGGCCGATGAAAATTACATTTCGACCTTTGGTATTAAACTAATTGCCGGCAGAAATTTCTTTAAAGGAGATTCGGTAAAAGAACTCCTGGTGAACGAAACCTTTGTGAACAAACTACACCTTAAACCGCAGGACGTAATTGGAAAACAAATGGCCATTAACGGCCGCGATTATAAGGGCACCATTGTTGGCGTGATGAAAGATTTTTACAATTACTCTTTCCATTCAGAGATTTCGCCTTTATGTGTGATGCCTAATTACCAGGACTTGGGTACCGTAGCTATAAAAATTGATATGCGTAATGCTAAAGAGACCTTGGCACAGGTTGACAAGATCTGGAACCAGACCTTCCCGGAAGAATTATATTCATATCAGTTCCTGGACGATACCATTGCCCACTTTTACGAAATGGATAGAATCCTTTTAACACTTGTTGAAGCGTTTGCCGGCATAGCGATCATTATAGGTTGTCTTGGCCTGTATGGGTTGGTATCATTTATGGCGGTGCGTAAAACCAAAGAGATTGGCGTACGTAAAGTATTGGGCGCTAATATCAGCAGCATTCTATGGTTGTTCGGTAAGGAGTTCAGCATATTGCTGCTTATTGCATTTGTAATAGCCGCTCCGCTGGCATGGTGGGCAATGCATAATTATCTGAAAGATTTTCAATACCGGATCAGTATCGGTCCGCAAATATTTGTGATATCGATACTGTCAAGCTTTATTATAGCCTGGATCACGGTAGGTTACCGGGCAGCCAGGGCGGCACTGGCAAATCCGGTTAAAAGTTTGCGTTCTGAATAAATTGTCATTGAGTCATTTTGTTTCGTGTCATTAAGTCATTTTTTGGAACGCGGAAGTCAATGACTCAATTATTTAATGACCTAATGATTGATGAGAAATGTTTAGAAATTATCTGAAAATAGCCTGGCGAAATGTCTTAAATAACAAGGCTTATACTGCTATTAATGTTTTGGGACTGGCAGCCGGGATGGCTGTTGCCTTAATGATAGCGCTTTGGGTCGCAAATGAGTATTCCTACGATAGGTTTTTGCCTAATGCGGATAGAGTGTACCAGGTACGCCGCAACTTTAACAGCAATGGAGAAACACTAACATTTAGCTCAACCTCGTTGAAATTGTCTGACGTGTTGCACACCATTCCCGAAGTTGAATATGTGGCAACCACAGATTGGACTGGCACTCATGGCTTGATGGTTGGTGATAAAAAACTATCGATTAGCGGTATACAGGCAGGTAGCGATTTTCTGAAGATCTTTTCATATACCATGCTGCAAGGTAATCGTTCATCCGCTTTGACCGATGCCTATTCCATCGTGCTAACAAAAGCTACCGCGATAGCTTTGTTCGGTACCGAAAATGTGATCGATAAAGTTGTGCTCATAGATAACGCGTATAATCTGAAAGTTACCGGGGTAATGCAGGATATACCCTCAAATTCGTCGATGCAATTCAGGTTCGTGATCCCTTTCAGTCTTTTGGAACAAACACAGTCGTACATGAAAGGCGCTCATGCAAGCTTCGGTAATAATGGCTACCAGCTTTTTGCTAAACTAAAACCGGGTGTAAGTTATACGAAGCTTGCTGCCAAGATCAAAAATATCGAAAAGGGAGAAGATAATATCAATGCCAGAAATTCTGAAGTGATCATGCAGCCAATGCTTGATTGGCATCTGTATTCCGACTATAAGAACCGCGTAGCCAGTGCAGGCTTTATCGATTATGTGCATATTTTTGGTGTTATCGGCGTATTGGTATTACTGATAGCATGTGTTAATTTCATTAACCTTACAACCGCCCGCTCCGAAAAGCGTGCACGAGAAGTTGGGATCCGCAAGGCCATTGGTTCTCAGCGTCAGCACCTGATCTTCCAGTTTCTGACAGAGTCAGTGTTGATCACTGTTATATCTTTTATCTGTTGCATAATTTTTGTGCAGGCAGCTCTTGGGCCGTTTAACGCGCTTACCGGTACTACTATTGCCATTCCGTTTAATAACATTGCTTTTTGGTTTATAACCATAGGTTGTGTATTAGTTACTGCTTTAATAGCGGGAAGCCGACCAGCATTTTACCTTTCATCATTTAATCCGGTAAAAGTTTTAAAGGGTACCATACAGGTTGGGCGCTCTGCATCTTACTCACGCAAAATTTTGGTGGTAATGCAGTTTAGCTGTTCTATAGCCTTGATTATAAGTACAGTTGTAATTTACAGGCAGATCCAGTACGCCAAGAACCGCCCTAATGGGTACGATATCAACCGGTTAATGGCTACTAATGCGAATGAAGACCTCGGTAAACATTTTGACGCGTTTAAAAACGAATTAATTCAAAGCGGCTTAGTGCAAAGCGTTTCGTCGGCGTCAAGCGCGGTTACCGATATCGACATGCATAACGATATTGACCAATGGCCGGGAAAATTTGCAGGGGAAACAGTTGAAATGGGGGTAATAGCTGTAGCTAATGATTATTTTAAGACAGTAGGCATGAAAATGCTTGCCGGCAGGGATTTTAATAATGTTGCTTCAGATTCGCTGAATATTGTTTTTAACGAAGCGGCCATTAAACGTTTACGATTGAAAGGCAATCCGATAAGCCAGACAATTACCTATGGCGGACAGAAATGTAAGATAATTGGCGTAGTAAAAAATGCGCTGATGTTATCGCCATTTGCTCAGGCAGATCCAACCATGTTTGTTTATAATAACAATCCGCATCAAAATATGATTTACCGCCTTTCGGCAAAAGCAAACCCACATGACGCCATTGATAAAATAGGGCAGGTATTTTCAAAATATAGTCCTGCTTATCCTTATACCTACCGCTTTGTTGATGAAGATTACAATCGCAAGTTTGGTCAGGAAGTATTGGTAGGTAAACTATCGGGCATATTTGCAGGTTTGGCCATTTTTATCTCGTGCCTTGGCCTGTTTGGTTTAGCCGCATACATTGCCGAGCAACGTACCAAAGAAATAGGGGTACGCAAAGTATTAGGTGCTACAGTAACCCAGTTGTGGTTTTTACTGTCGAAGGATTTTGTGCTGTTGGTACTGGTAAGCTGTGTAATAGCATCGCCATTGGCATTTTACTTTTTACAAGGCTGGCTGCAAAAATATGATTACAGGATAACTGTGGGGCCGGGGGTATTTATTATATCAGCCATTGCTGCTATTGTGATCACGCTGGTTACGATTAGTTTCCAGGCTATTAAAGCCGCTATCGCTAACCCGGTTAAGAGTTTAAGGAGTGAATAAGTTGGTCATTGAGTCATTTGCGTCATTAGGTCATTGACCAAAATTCAAAGCAAAAATGACTTAATGACCTGATGACATAATGAAATAAACAGATGATAAAAAACTATTTCAAAACCGCCTGGCGGAATATCTGGAAAAGCAAGGTTTTTTCGGCTATCAACATTTTTGGGTTAGCCGTTGGTATGGCAGCCTGCATCGTGATCACGCTTTTTGTTTATTACGAGAAAAGCTTTGACAATCTGCACACCAAAAATATTTATCGCCTTAACGAGGTGCAAAAGTTTGAGGGTATGGGTGCCTCGCAAAAAGTAGCATTATCCATGTTCCCAATGGGGCAGACCCTCAAGGCCGATTTTCCGGAAGTGAAGAATTTTACCAGGATCCGCTGGCAACAAAAGTTTCCACTCAACTACGGCCTAAAGCGCGTTTATATGCCGCAGGTGTTTTTTGTTGATTCGGTTTTTTTGAAAATGTTTGATTTCAAGTTGCTGCGGGGCGATAGGGAAACCGCTTTATTAAAACCACGCAGCGTTTTATTAACCGAGGATGCCGCAAAACGCATGTTTGGTGATCAGGACCCAATGGGCAAAACCATTACCAATTACGGGCAGGATACCATAACATATTCGGTTACCGGTATATTGGCCAACGTGCCTAAAAACTCACAGTTGCAGTTTGATTGTTTGTTTTCGTTTAGCAGTATCTACAAACCCTGGATGTTCACCAATTGGGGCGGCAACTGGTTAAATACCTATCTCGAACTGGCTCCCGGTACCAATATTGCTGCACTTGAAAAGAAATTTCCGGCATATCTTGAAAAATACCGAGGCAAGGGCGGTTCTAAAAGCTACGAGCTTTTCCTGCTATCGCTGAAAGATGTTCATGCTAACTCGGCAGATATTGGTTTGGATTATATTAATTATCAGAAATTTGATAAGCATATCACTAACCTGTTTACGGTTATTGGCATCATTGTGCTGGTGATAGCCTGTATCAACTTCATTAATCTTTCAACCGCGCGCTCGTCTGAGCGGGCTAAGGAGGTCGGTGTCCGCAAATCCATAGGTGCTGGTCGTGTTCAACTGGCTATGCAGTTCCTTGGCGAAACAGTGTTGTTATCCCTCATCGCTTTGATTTTTGCCTGTATACTGGTAAGCTTGGCCATTCCTTTTGTAAACAGTTTAAGCCAGCGCGATATCAGTTTGCCGCTGCATGATAACAAGATGCTAATAGGCGTAGTGTTTATTAGTACAATACTGGTAGGTGTGATATCCGGCATATATCCTGCGCTTTTCCTGTCCTCGTTTCAACCGGTTAAAGTATTGAAAGGAGCTTTTGCTTCAGTTGGAGGTAATAAAGTACCGCTGCGCAATATTTTGGTTGTTGGTCAGTTTACGAGTGCTGTAATCTTGATGATAGCAACGGTGCTGGTTATCAAACAGCTTAAATTTATGCAGCAAAAGGATCCGGGTTTTAACCGGGATCAGATTGTTAATGTTCCCTTAGGCTTGATCCCGCAAAATAAATATGACCTGTTTAAACAGGAGTTGCTTTCCAACTCGATGATCCAGGGAGTTACCGCTTCGCAGGATATTTTGGGGAGTCACCTTGATCAAACCGGTATCTCATTTAAACTTGGCGATTCGCCTTTACGTCAGCTTACATCAACCTTGCTGGTTGTTGACAATAACTACCTCGATCTGTATAAGATCAAGCTGTCGATGGGCAAAAACTTCTCTACCGATACTTCGGCTGTATGGAAGCAGTACATTATCAATGAGGCGCTGGCTAAAGAGTTGCTGAAAGATCATAAAGGGAAAAACATGGAATCGTTGTTAGGGCAAAGGTTTGGTTTTGATTCTCTTGGTGTGATCACCGGCATTGCTAAAGATTTTAATTTCAATTCGCTCCATTACAAAATAGAAACTTTGTTTTTGGTAAATGGCAAAGGATTCAACCAAATGTCGGTTAAGATCAATGGTGGCAGGGCCAAGGATGCTGTGGCGTTTATACAATCAACGTGGCAAAAGGAGTTTCCGGGCGTACCTTTTGAATACCAGTTTCTGGATGATCATTTTAAAGAAGTTTACAGCGTTGATAACCAGGTAAGCACCGTAGTGAGTATTTTAGCCGGGCTGATCATCATAATATCTTGTTTGGGGCTATTCGGCCTGGCATCATATTCGGCAGAGAAACGGGTTAAAGAAATAGGGGTACGCAAGGTACTCGGTGCATCCGTACAAAACACTGTAATGTTGCTTTCGGGCCATTTTGTAAAACTGGTGCTGATTGCCAACGTCATCGCCTGGCCTATCGCGTTTTATGCCATGAGCAGGTGGCTACAGGATTTTGCGTATCGCATTGATATCAGCTGGTGGGTATTCGGCACAGCAGGGTTTACATCGCTGCTTATAGCCTTTGCAACGGTAAGCTTCCAGGCCGTTAAAGCGGCTGTAGCTAACCCGGTAAAGAGCTTGCGGAGCGAATGATTAGTCATTTGCTTTGCGTCATTTTATTGCACGTCATTGAGTCATTTGCTCTGCATGCTTTGATAATTGAACGCTGATAAAAATGACTTAATGACCACGTAGTAAATGACCCAATGAAATAAGAAAATGATTAAAAACTATATAAAAACAGCATGGCGTAACCTGGTGATAAATAGGGTTACTTCATTAATAAGTATCGCGGGATTGGCAGTTGGGATAGGCTGCTTTATATTATTGGCTACCTATTTGTTAAATGAGTTGAGATACGATAGGTTTCATGCTAACGCCAGTCGTATTGTTAGGGTGGTTTACAATTATAAATCCACTGATGATGCCGAGGCAAAATCGGTAGCGGTAACGCCTACTGCACCAGTACCTGTATTTAAACAGCAATTGCAGGAAATTGAGGATGGCGTGCGGATTTACTGGTACAATAACCCGGTACAATACCAGGATAAGCTATTCAATGAAAAACGGTTTTTATTGGCCGATGAACCATTTTTCAAAATCTTTAGCTTTAAGTTTTTGAGAGGGAACGCCGCAACCGCGCTTAAAGATCCATCGGCTGTGGTGATCACGGCATCTACAGCAAAAAAATACTTTGGTAATGAAGATGCCTTAGGTAAAGTTTTGAAGGTAAACAACAAACAAAATATGATGGTTACCGGCGTGGTTGAGGATGTACCGGAATACTCTCAGATCAAGTTTGATATGATAGGCTCGTACGCTATTACCGAACACTCCAAAACACGCAGATGGGATTCGGCTAATGATTATTCTTACCTGTTGTTAAAACCAGGTGTTAACGCGGCTTCGGTTCAGCAAAAAATGAATACCTACGTGGCCGATATGTTCAAGGATGATTTCAGGCAGGGCCATAAAATGTGGTTCACGCTTGAACCGTTGACCGATGTTCACCTAAAATCCGAAGCTACATATTCGCTCACACCATCGGGCAATATTAAATACATTTATATTTTGGGTGCCGTGGCAGTTATACTACTGCTTTTGGCCTGTGTTAACTTCCTGAACCTGGTTACAGCGAAAGCCATTGAGCGGGGGCACGAAATAGGTGTACGCAAGGTAATGGGCGCGGCCCGGACCCAGCTTTTTACGCAGTTTATCATAGAATCGGCCATGATCACCCTTGTATCATTGCTGGGCGGGTTATTTTTGGCTGATATTAGTTTTAAATGGTTCAGCGATTTTTCAGGACAGCAGTTAAGCCTTCAAACCTGGAACACTTCATGGTTGATCATGGCGCTTGCCGGTTTGTTTATAGTGGTTACTTTTTTAGCGGGAACTTATCCGTCGTTATACCTGTCGTCATTTAACCCCATAGTTACTTTAAAAGGAAAACTTACCAATACTTCGGGTGGCAGGACATTACGCCGGTCGTTGGTTATTTTTCAATTCGTAGTATCTGTATTCTTCATGATCTGTACGGTTATAGCGGGTAGCCAATTACAATATATCCAGCATTTAAATATCGGTATCGACAGGTCGCAGGTAATGGTGATTGATATTGGTGGTAAATCGCTAAAAGATATTAAGTCATTTAATAACGAGGTAACGCGATTACCAGGCGTACTTAATGTGACTGCCTCGTATGATTCGCCGGTAGATGTTCATGGAGGATATAGCATTAACCACGCCGACGGTAAAAACAGCGATTATAACCTTTCGGTAACCGCTTTGCCTGTTGAACGCAACTTTTTAAAAACGCTTGGTATTAAACTGGTGCAAGGCATTGATTTTACAGATGCCGATGAAAAACGTTCGACCGAGGCCGATGAAAACAAACGCAGCTATGGGTTTATCATCAATGAAAAAGCAGCCAACGCGCTGGGCTGGAAGGCTAACGAAGCAGTAGGTAAACACATTGGCCTTAACGGGCGAACCGGTGAAGTAAGGGGAGTGGTACAAAATTTCAACTTTGCGTCGGTACACCAGGAAATTACACCTATAGTAATGTTTACAGAGGATTATTTTGGCAAGGTACTTATCAAAACATCCGGAAATAATCTTACACAAACTATATCGGCAGTAAAAGAAAAGTGGACTGCCTTTAATCCGGCCACGCCGTTTGAATATCATTTCCTCGATCAGGAGTTTGATGACATGTATAAAGCCGAGCAGCGCACAGGGTCAATATTAACCGCGTTTACCCTGGTTACTATTTTTATCTCCTGCCTGGGTTTATTCGGACTGGCGGTATTTTCAACCAGGCAAAGGGTAAAGGAAGTTGGCGTGCGCAAAGTTTTGGGAGCAAGCGTTTTCAGTATTGTAAAGCTGGTTTCCGGCGATTTTCTGAAACTGGTGATCATATCTGTTATCATCGCCTCGCCGATAGCCTGGTACGCCATGCACCGCTGGCTACAGGATTTCGCTTATAAAATCAGCATCCAGATCTGGGTATTTATTGCAGCCGGAGCCGTGGCTATATTCATCGCCTTTATCACTGTAAGCGTGCAATCACTCAGGGCGGCTCTTGCTAACCCGGTGAAGAGCTTGCGCTCGGGAGATTGATTTTTAGGCGAAAGGTAAAAGGCCAAAGCTGAAAGGTTTACTCCTTTCGGCTTTTGTTGTTTTAGGGCGTAGGTACAGGAGGCTGGAAAAGGAGGGCAATGGCTGCCCGTGTCTCCAAAAACCTTTAACCTTTGGCCTTTTACCTTTCAGCTCCCCAAAAACACTGTATCATAATCGAACGCATTCTGTTACATAAGCGTACAGTAATAATTTGGTAATATCATTTAATGCATTGATAGTTAGTTAGATATAACTTTGGTATGTTATTGATATGTTAATCGCAAAATGATGAGTATTATTGTTTAACTCATTTATTTATAAACAAACTAATTCAATAATTAAAAATGTTATCACTGCAGCATATTTCAAAGTATTTCCAGGTAGGGGGCAACAGAAACATCATCCTGAACGATCTGAGCCTTGAGGTTGACGAAGGCGAATTCATTTCCATCATGGGCCCTTCAGGTTCTGGCAAATCAACATTACTAAATATCATCGGTATGCTGGACGAGCCGTCAGATGGTTACCATTACTTTGAGGGGCATGCAGTGCATCAGCTTAAAGAAAAACAGCGTTCGGCTTTGTATAAACAATACATCGGTTTCGTTTTCCAGGCATATCACTTAATTGACGAGCTTACCGTTTACGAAAACATTGAAACCCCGCTTATTTACCAGGACTTTAAAAGTGCCGAACGTAAAGCCATGGTAGCCGATATGCTCGACCGCTTTAGCATTGTTGGTAAAAAAGACCTTTTCCCTGCACAGTTATCAGGCGGCCAACAGCAGTTGGTGGGTATAGCCCGCGCACTCATCGCCAAGCCGAAATTGTTACTGGCCGACGAACCTACAGGTAACCTTAACTCAAAACAAGGGGAGGAGATTATGGAGCTGTTCCGCAAGCTTAACAAAGAAGATGGCGTAACTATTATACAGGTTACCCACTCCGAAAAAAATGCCGAATACGGTTCGCGCATTATCGATCTGTTGGACGGCAGGATCGATTCATCAAGAAAACTCTGAACTCAATAATAAAATGCGATACTATAAATTACTATTTCTCGGTCTTGTTGTATTTGGAAACTTAAAGGCTTACAGCCAGGCCCCGGCAGATTCTGTGCTTACTTTACAGCAATGTATTGATCTTGCAATTAAAAACAACCTCGATGTAAAAAAGAGCGAATTGCAAATGCAAACACAGGAAATTGCCTATAACCAGGCACGCGAAAACCTGCTGCCTACCATTAACGGTAACGTAAGTCATAACATAAGCAATGGTCGTAGCCAGGACCCTACAAACTATAATTACGTAACACAACAAATTACCTATGCACAGTATAACCTGAACAGTAACCTGACATTGTTTAACGGCATGAGCCTTATCAACAATATCAAACGTTACTCATTGGCATACCAGGCCGGTAAAATGGATTTTCAACAGGCGAAGGATCTGGTTACTTTAAATGTTATTACTGCCTATTTGCAGGTGCTTGATAATGAAGATCTGCTAAAGGCAACCGATATACAAGTTGAACAAGCCCAGAAACAGGTAGACAGGTTGGTAATATTGAATAAAGACGGTGCTACGCCACCTGCTACTTTGTATGATTTGAAAGGCACACTTGCTACCAGTAAGATTGGCGCGGTTAATACCAGGGCCGCGATGGGAATTTCAAAGATCAACTTGTTGCAGATCATGAATGTGCCATTGGATAAGAGCGTTAAACTTGCTCGCCTATCTGCCGATCAGTTGCCCGGAAGTTATGATAAAAATGCCGAAGAGATTTATACTAAGGCGTTAAATGACCTGGCATTGGTTAAAGCTTATGACCTGCGCTTAAAAAGTGCCGAAAAGGAAGTGAAATCAGCAAAAGGTGCTTTGTGGCCAACTATCTCAGCATTCGGGTCATTAGCAACCAACTATTCAAGTACTGGTAATACGGGTTATTATTCGCAGTTAAAAAATAACTACAGCTCTGGTTTTGGGGTTGGGTTGAGCATTCCTATCCTTAACTATTTCCAAAATCGTAACAAGGTAGCACTGGCCCGTATTGATCTGCAAACAGCTAAATACAATAACGATTTTACCAAGATCCAGTTAAAACAGAATATCGACCAGGCTTATATCAACATGACGTCGGCACTTGAGCGCTATCACTTGTTGCGTGATCAGGTTGATGCCTACGCCGAATCGTACCGTATTGCCGAAGTTAAATTTAATTCGGGCGCCATTACTTCGGTTGATTTTGTGATAGCTAAGTCAAACTATGATCAGGCTAACACCAACCTGATTAACGCACGGTATGATTATTTTATCCGTACCAAAATACTTGATTATTACCAGGGCAACTTAGCGCTTTGATGTAATTGTTTAAGATTAATAAAAACCTATACTTTTATTACCGATTAACAGTTAAATATCTGGTTAAACTTTTACCGAACTTATCGGTTATGTTTAGCCGGATATTTCTATTTTAGCGCCAGTTTTGCAAACATTATTGCTTGCAAAACCTTTAATACATCACTCCAAACACCTAATAAAAATGAAAAAATCAATTTTACTTATCTTCTCTATTTTTTTACTGTCAATCGGCATATCAAAGGCACAGGTTATACCGAGTTTTTCGTTCGGTTTGAAAGGCGGTTTAAATTATTCAACTTTTCCATCTAACGGCGTTTTTAATAACGATAATAAAGCAGGCTACCAGGCTGGTGCTTGGGCACGAATTGGTGGCTTAGGCTTTATTTTTCAGCCGGAGCTTTATTTTGCTGATAAAAGCGTTACTGTAAACAATGGAGGTACTCCAAACAAGCAAAGCTTTAAAAGTTTTGATGTTCCATTGTTAATAGGTGCTAAAGTTGGTGCCTTGGGCTTAGGCGGACGTTTTTATGGTGGCCCTGTACTTTCATTTACAACAGGCAGAGATAGAGATGCTTTAAATGATGCAACCGCTTTAAGGTATAAAGATGCCAACTATGCTATCCAGGTAGGAGCGGGCGTTGATATCAGCAGCTTTTCTGTTGACTTACGTTATGAAGGTGGTTTAAACAAAGTTGCCTATGGTAATGATAACTCGCACACTCGAGTAAGCTTGTTTAGCCTTTCTTTGGCTTATAAATTATTCTCTTTATAATTTCCAGCTTATTCAAAAATATAAGAAGACCTGCCGGCAACGGCCGGTCTTTTTTGCTTTAGGCGATATTTTGAATTTTACTGTTGATTAACCCGGATCAAAGGCCTTTGTTTTTTAATCCGTTTACAGAATACAGACTAATTTATGAATACATGAATAATCATTTTAGAGCTATGTGTTGTTAATTAATGGTTAATTTATATTTCGATGGGAAACCTTTTTTGAAATTTCTTCGTAAAAAGTAACTAATAATAAACGAAGGTTACTTATGCGCTTGAGGGCCGTCTTGAAAATATCATATAAACCAGTTTTACTAATTCTTATAAATCTTTGTTTTTTTGCGGGTAAGGCTCTTGCAGTTTATACGTTTAACTGGACAGCCGGTGCACTAAACACCGATTGGACAAATCCAAGTAATTGGTCGGTTACGGGAACGGGAACTGGTACACTTTATCCCGGTGCAAGCGGACGAACAGACGACATCGTTAATTTTGGGGTTGTATCAGGTCCATATCTAATCCAACCAACGTTAGCTTCCAACATTACAGTAGCATCAGTAAATTTTGGCCAAAAACAGTACAATGGCACTGCCGGAGCCATATTAACAGGCACTTCGTTAACTGGTACAGTTTTTACGGTAAACTCTACACTAACGGTTACGGGTAATATTTTTCAGGATTATACTGGTAGTACTAATGGTACTATATATAATGATATTAGAGGGAGCGGATCAATAACCTGTAGTAATATTATATTTGGCAATGCATCTGTATCTGTCCCTGTTACTAACCAGGCCTATTTGTTTTTAGAAGTAAACACGCTTAATGTTACGAACAATGTAAATATTCACATTAACGTTAAATTGCAAAACGGAAGTGGTGTAAGGTTAGAAGGAGGAACGATGACTATTGGCGGGCAAATTACCATTACCAATCATAATAGTACTTCATCTAATTCTGGTTATTTTACAATAAACTCTTTTACTACTTATAAAAACGCTAACACTGTTTCTAACCCTACCCTCATTTTAACCAACGCTAACGCGCTTGCCTCCATACCAACCCCATATGCTTCAGTAAATTTTAATGGTTCGTCAACAACTGGTGGCAAGTGCACAGTGATTTATACTGCAGCTTCTCCCACTGTTTATACCACAAGCACTGCCGGATTTGGTACTGGTGGTGGAACTATTAATACTTCAATTGCGCAATATGATAATATTACTATAAATGGCTCTGGAACTGCCCAGATAGGTACCGGAACGGGGGTATTACGAATAGATTCAATTTTAACTACCAGTACACCTGCCACATTTGCCAATGCAAGTACTTCTACCATAGTTGGTACCGACTGGAATAATACTTCTACCATAACCGGAGGAGCAGGTACAACCGATATTAATCGTGATCTGAATAATTCGGGAACAATGGCCATGGGAGCGGGAAACGTGACCATTGCGCGCAACTATACCAACACAGGCACATTTACGCCTAATTCAGCCGCCCTAATATCTTTTGATGGCACAACCCAAACACTTACAGATGCTACTACTAACGGTACAGCTTTTTATAATGTAACCTTTACAACAGGCGGAACCAAAACAATGGCCTCGGGCAGTAAATTTACTATTGCGCCTACCTACACCTTAAACGTCAATACTTCATCCATACTTGCGGTGGGTAACGCAACTGCAACTACAACAGCGCTTACGTTACTTTCTACATCTGCCGGTGACGCAAGTATCGGCACGCTGGCTGCTGGCTCTATAACAGGCAGTATCAATGTTCAGCGTTATGTGAAGGGCACATTGCGCCGATATATGCTGATGTCATCACCCGTAACGAATACGACAACAACATTTACAACAACCGGCTCGCTTCCTACCTATAATCTCATCCCGCTTATTGCGACCACTTATATAACAGGTCCGGGAGGTTCAACCAATGGTTTCGATAACGCTACGGCTACGGGTAATAGTCCTTCTGTATTTGTTTACGATGAAAACGCCCCTGTTACAACTGATATAAATCAAGTGGTAAATAATGAATACAAGCCCTTCAGTTCAACAAGCCAGGGTTTGCCGGCAGCCAATGGGTTTTTATACTATTTCAGGGGAAGCAGGAGTGTGGTGAACCCGTTTGTGAGGCCATTCCCGGCAACGGATAATGCCACATTAAACTTTTTTGGCGCGGTTATTAAAGGTTCTGGAGCCACTAATGCGCAGTTAACCGCGAATATTATTAATTTCCCCGCTACGCCGCCAACCTATTATACTGCAACCGCGGTAAGTGCACCCGCTACTTTGTCATATAGCGCAAGTACTCCGGCTATAAAGAAAGGCCTTAATCTTATTGGTAATCCATATGCTTCTGTAATTGACCTTCATGCACTTTACGCTGCTAACACTACCAATAAATTTTACTACATGTTGATTAAGGATACAAATACGGGAACCAATAGTTCATCAACCAAATTTGCATTATATGACGCCAGTGTGGGTACTACAGGATCTGCAGGGACAGGCGCAAGCAGGTATGCCTTATCCGGGCAGGGCTTTTTTACTGTAGCAACTTCTGCCTCAGCTATTAAGTTTGATGAATCCATGAAGGTGGCTTATTCAAATTATAGCCCTCCAACGCCTCCGGTATTTAATGTGGTGGGCAATCCGGGTAAAAATATCGCAGCTTCATTTGCTTCAAGCCTCCCAACTAATGATGGAGATATTTTGCCTCGTATTACTATGGAATTGGCACAGGATACGATAATACATAACTCTACCGATATCAATTTCGATGGAAACGCCTCCGCCAAATTTGTTCCGGGCGAGGACGCTCCATATTATCAGCCATCGGGACAGGGCGATCTGTTTTATTCTTTAAGCAGCGATTCGATAGGCTGTTTTGCCAACTACACCAGTAACCTCGAAAAATTAAAGCGGATAAACCTGATTGTTACTTTCTCCAATTATGGAACATATAAGCTCACAGCTCCAATAAAAAAGAATATCGATCCAAGGTATTCCATCTACCTGAAAGATAAATACACCAATGATTCGCTTGATGTGGTGCATAATGATGTGTACGCGTTCAAAGTAGAATCGAACGCGGCCAGCTATGCGCATGACAGGTTCTATCTTTCTATTGGTATAGTTCCGGGGCATGATTACCGCCTAATAAGCTTTACCGGAAAAAAGGTTACACAGGGAATAACCTTAAACTGGGAAACCAATAACGAGAGCAATTTTACAGGTTTCGGCGTTCAGAAAAGTGCCGACGGGGGCAAGACGTTTTTAACTATAGATAGCCTGCGGTCAACAGGCGCCGGCAAATATGCTTACACCGATCCAACACCCGGTACAGGCCAAATCATTTACAGGCTTAGCCAAAACCTGGTAACAGGCGAAAATAAACTTTCTGATAAACTCACTTTTCAAATACAACCAGGTTCGGGTGTAAACAAGTTCCTGGTTTATCCAACAGTAGTTTCGGCCAGTACGGTTAATATAAAATTAGAACAAACATCTGCCAATCAGGTTAAAATAAATATAGTTAGTCCTTCGGGGGCAATTGTCAAAAAACTATCAGCAACAGGCACAAACACTATTCAGGAAAATGTTACCGGTTTAAGCCGGGGCCTTTACATAGTAGTTGCGGTTAATGAAAGCACGGGTGATAGAATTGGAAGTGGAATGTTTTTTAAACAATAACAGTATGTGTGTATTATCTATGATCGTATCAAAATGGAAATCCATAATAGCTTTTACAATAATAAATTTGCTTACGGTATCCCTATCCTTTGCGGATCCGGGCGATGGGCTTTGTGATGGTAATGATGGCGGACCTGATGGTTGTCCCTTAGATACCTGGGTATGGGTGTTAATGATAGTAGCCGTAGTGTTTACCGCGCGGCACCTGATCCGGCAAAATAAATCAAATACAAGCCTTGAGCAACGGGCTTAATGGTTGTATTTAAGTTCCATTAAAATATTCCTCAAAAATTACTTGCTGTCTTCATAAGCAAAGCGGTGTTGTTTTATTACAGAAATAAATCATATTGATATTCAATCGGTTGTGCTATTATCTGTATCTTGACCAATAAAACAACCTGCTATGAAACACTTTTTTAAATGTGCACTACCTGCTTTACTGGCATTTATGGTACAGGGCGTTTCTGCCCAAACTCACCGGTTAGAAAAGCTTTGGGAAACCGATTCCGTTGTACGGGTCCCCGAATCGGTTTTACCTGATTTTAAAAAACACATTTTATACGTATCCGAAATTGGTGGAAACTCCAACACCGCTGTTGGTAAAGGAGGGGTTGCCAAAATAGGTTTGGATGGCAAAATCATCGACCTTGATTTTACAACAGGCTTAAACTCTGCTAAAGGCATGGGACGGTTTGGCGACAAGTTATATGTAGCCGATCTGTCTGAACTGGTTGTTATTGATATCAAAACCGGTAAAGTGATCAATAAAATAGCTATCGACAGCGCTAAAGTTTTAAATGATGTTACCGTTGATTCAAAAGGTGTGGTTTATGTATCAGATAGCAAAACCTTCAAGATCCACCGCGTTGAAAAAGGAAAGGCAACCACCTTCTTAACCCAGGTAACCGGTGTGAACGGACTTAAAGCAGTAGGTAACGACCTGTATATTATGAGCGGGCCAAAGTTTATGAAAGCCGATAGCAAAGGAAATTTATCTCAATTAGCGACAATTACTTGCAATGGTGATGGCCTTGAACCGGTTGGTAATGGCGATTTCCTGATCACTTGCTGGTCTGGGCATATATTTTATGTGTCTGCGGATGGTAAAGTAGAAGTACTGCTTGATTCAGAAGCGCAAAAGATGAGTACTGCCGACCTGGGGTATGATACAGTTAATCATATTTTATACGTGCCGACTTTTTTCTCAAAGAAAGTGATGGCCTATAAGCTCGTAAATAATTAATATACCGGTAGATAATTTAGGCTGGTATTAATAAAAAAAGAAGCCCTGCTAACTAAGTTGGCAGGGCTTCTTCTTATAGTTTAGTATTTTATTTAGCAGGAGTAATAACAATGTTCCTGTAATCGATAGGGCCGTGATCGCCCTGAATCAATAGCGGCCCTGGTTCACCTTCTTTGCTGTCGATAGCTCCGCCGGTAATACCCGGAATTTCCTGCTGGCATATTACCATAGTACCATTAGCCACAATAGTAACTAATCTGCCTACAAGGGTAATATCGTATGATTGCCATTCGCCGGCATTTTTAGCCATCATTTTATTAGGAGGCAGGAAACCATAAATAGCGCTGAACTGGTTGTTAATAGGCTCCGGTTCGCCGGTTTTGGTATCAATTACCTGTACCTCATAACGCCCTCTCAGATAAACGCCGCTGTTGCTGCCTTTTTGGTAACGAAACTCGATATGTAATTTAAAGTCGCTAAATTTTTGATCGGTGATAAGATTGGCGCCGGAGTGTTTGCTTCTTAAAATGCCGGATTCAACTACCCATTGATTTTTGCCATCGGTATGCCAGCCTTTGGTATCTGTACCATTAAACAGTTTAACAGGTTTACCCCATACCGGTGCTTTTGTCCGGGTCATTGACGGTGCACGCACACCTGTAAAATGGTAAGTCACGCCATCGGTATAAACCATCGTGCCGTTTAACTCTTCGCCCTTAACCTCAAACTCAAAATCCATGTTGCGGTTTCCTTCTTCCCATTGCGGAGGGATAGAGAAGCTGTACTTTCCGTTATTTGGTTTTACTTCCGATATCGGTCGTGCGCTTCCGAATGCATAAGTAAAACGGCCAATCAGCGTGTGTGTGCCAGATTTCTGAACTTCCAGCCATGATGGAATACTTTTGCCGCCTTTGTCCATAGTGATATCCCAGCGACCGATAACGGCAGGATCTTTTATCTGCTGGGCTTTTGCCTCCGAAATTATCAAAAGCAGCAATGCAGCGATAACCTGCATGCGGAAAAATTGGTAAGTGGTAGTTTGGTTAGTGGTAGTTTGGTTTCTCATAATATTTAAATCTACAAACTAACATTCAATATTTTAACTAAACGATCGATTTTTTGATGTGTCAAGCTGACACACACTTCGATAACTATTACCTGTACGTCGATTAGTTTTTGCCCACGGTCTATTACGGTTTAGGAAGTTTGTGATTTTGGGTTCTTTTGCCGGTAATAAATAGTAATGATGAAAAAAATCTCTCTCTTCATATTGTTCATCCTGGCGGTTTTAGCTTCCTCTGCAAGCAGCCGGGTAAAAAGCAACATAACCTCTAACCTCGATGAGTTTTCATCCGGTATTTCGGGTACGGTGCTTGATTCGGTAAGTGGTAAACCCGTTGATTATGCTACGGTAACCATTATTGACCAAAGCAGCGGTAAAATAGTATCCGGCTCGCTTACAGCTACAGATGGTAAGTTTTCTATCGGAAAATTAAACAGGGGCATATATAACGTCAAGATCAGTTTTTTAAGTTATGCCGATAAAACCATATCGGGAATTAACCTTGCTGATGGCGAATCGAAAAAACTGGGCCGTGTTTTGCTGAGTCCCAATGCTAAACTTTTGAATGAAGTACAGGTAACGGCGAAAAAGGCTTTGGTTGAAGAAAAGATCGACCGCACGGTTTATAATGCCGAAAATGACCTTACCGCACGTGGCGGTGACGCATCTGACGTGATGAAACGTGTACCTATGGTTTCGGTAGATATGGACGGCAACGTAAGCTTGAGGGGGAGCCAGAATATCAAAGTACTCATTAACGGCAAGCCATCGGCTATGATGTCGGCCAGTGTTGCGGATGCCTTGAAGCAGATTCCTGCCGATCTGATTAAGAGCGTGGAAGTGATCACTTCTCCATCGGCCAAGTATGATGCCGAAGGTTCAGGAGGCATCATCAATATCGTATTAAAACAAAATACCCTACAGGGGCTTACGCTTAACATTAACAGTACCGCCGGTACCCGCGGATCCGGACTTGGCCTTAACGGCGGTTATAAAGTTGGTAAGTTTAACTTTTCGTTAGGCGGTTTTGGTCGCGGCAGCTACAACTCTCCGGGCTCTTTCAGTAACAGCCAAACAGTAAGCAGCCTTACTTCAAATGATACTTACCTTACTACGCAAAGTGCCACAACTAAAAATAAATCGCTGTTTGGTAGGTATAATTTTGGTATGGACTATGATATCAGCGAACATAACTCGCTTAGCCTGGGCGTGGTAATAGGCGCCAATAACCGTCCCACAACGCAAAATAATTTCCTGACACAAAGTTATCTTAATGATGAACTGACAAGCTCTATGCTGCAGCAGAACAAGATCACCAATAACTCCAACCAGGTAGACGCAACCCTTACTTATACACTTACAGGCAAAAAGCCAGAGCGCGAGTTCAGTATATTGACCGAATACAGCCAGAATAACCGGAATAACAATTTCGAGAATATCTATCTGGATCAAAGCAGTGGCGCGGCAACCGGCGGCCTAAAAAACAATAATAACAGCGTTAATAAAGAACTTACTTTTGAAGCTGATTACCAAACACCTACATTCAAGAACCAATTGCTGGAGTTTGGCGCCAAAGATATTATCAGAACGGTAAGCAGTGATTATACCTATTTTTCTGCTGCCGATGGCTCGCTTAACTACCAGCCTATATCATCATCCAGTTTATCAAACGCTTTCAGCTACAAGCAAAACGTAGCGGCCGGTTACCTGTCATATACGCTTTCGCCTATTAAAAATTACACACTTAAGGCCGGTGCAAGGTATGAGTATACCAACATTACGGCTGATTTTAACAGCGGCTCATCAGTTAATATTCCAAATTACGGTGTACTGGTACCAAGTGTAAACCTGGCCCGTAAGTTTGATAATGGCGATATGATCAAGTTTGGTTTTACGCGTAGGATCCAGCGCCCATCGCTTGAGTTTTTAAACCCTAATATCCAGGCATCAAACCCGCTTAACGTTACTGTAGGAAACCCGGCGCTCTCGCCTGAGTATACCAATAACTTTGAGTTGGGCTACAGCACTCATATCAAAAACAATAGCATTAACGTATCTGCCTTTATGCGCTCTACCAACGATGCTATCCAAACTATCAGGACAAGCAGCGGCGATACAGTGAGGACATCGTACCAAAACTTAGGCAAACAGGATGCTTACGGGTTAAGCCTTTCATTCAATTTATCCCCAATCAATAAATTAAGCATCAATGGTGGTATTGATATGTATCACCTGAGCCTTGATAACCAGGATCCTGATCCATTGTTTCGCGCTAATAACCAGGGCTGGGTAGCTAACTACCGTTTATTCGGTAGCTATGATCTGTCGGATAAATATTCTATTCAGGCTTTCACATTCCGTCGTTCACGCCAGATCCAGTTACAGGGTTACCAGGGAGGTTTTGGGGTTTACAACGTTAGCTTTAACAGATATTTCGCCAAGAAAAAGGGCAGCATAGGCATAGGGCTTGATAACTTCCTGACTAACGGATTTCACGTGCCTACGGTGGTTAACTCGGGTAATATCAGCCAGCAGGCGGTTAACATAACACAGGTACGCAGTTTCGAAATCAGGTTTAGTTACCGCATTGGCGGCCTTAGCCAGGCTAAACCTAAAAAGCCTAAAAAGACCATCAATAATGATGACTTAAAAGACAGCGGAAGCAATAATGACAGTAAATAAGCATCCGGGAAATGTATAAGTAATTCAGAGAAAGATATAATTTTAAGGCCCGGTATAAAGCCACCTTTGTATTGTATTAAAAATTAAAACAATGACAAAGACAATATTTATCACCGGTGCCTCATCTGGCCTGGGTAAAGCTACCGCCAAATTATTTCAAAGCAAAGGATGGAATGTTATAGCAACCATGCGCTCACCTCAACATCAGCAAGAGCTATCAGCACTGGCAAATGTTACCTTGTTGCCCCTTGATGTTAATGACCCGAAACAAATTACCGAGTGTGTAACAAAGGCTGCCGGCTTAGGAAAGATCGACGTAGTATTTAACAACGCAGGGCATGGATTATTTGGCCCCTTAGAAAGTTATGACGACGAGCAGATAGCAGGATTGATAAACACCAATTTATTAGGCGTTATCAGGGTAACCAAAGCTTTTATACCGCATTTCAGGCAACAGGGTGGCGGATTATTTATAACAACATCATCTATGGGCGGTATGACTGCCTTTCCATTCAGCTCCATGTATCATGCAACCAAATGGGGTATAGAAGGGTTTAGCGAGAGTATGTATTTTGAGCTTTCGAAGTTTAATATCGGTATTAAAAACATTTTACCGGGCGGCATCAGAACCGATTACGTAGGCCGTTCAATGGCCCATGGTATCCACGAGGTTGAAGCTTATCAACCGTCAATTGATAAGGTTAACAGTATCATGAGCCATCTTTTACTTCCTGAAAACCTTACACCTGCCGAGGATATTGCTGAAGTAGTATTTGAAGCTGTGACTGATGGCAAGGATCAGTTAAGGTATATTGCAGGCGAAGACGGAAAGGCCTTATATAAAACCCGGACTGAGATGGGCGGGGAGGTGTTTCGCAAGCATTTTGACCAGGTTTTCTTTAGTTAATCCGCTTTAAGGAGATTTCATATCTTTAAAAATGAAAAAAGAACTGATCCGTATCCGTTCCATCAATGAGTTGCACCGGCATTATCAATGTGGTACGCCACGTCATCCGCTGGTTTCGGTTATCGACCTTAAAACAATCCGGCATAATTTGTTGGAGCAAGGCGAGGCTTACCAAATGTCCCTTTATATCATCTCTTGCAAGAGTTTCAAGGGTAACCTGCATTATGGCAGGCAGCTTTATGATTTTGAGGAAGGATCGCTGTTGTTCACTGCTCCTGAACAGGTGATCAGTTCGGAGCCTGAAGTTCAGTTGGAGGAGGGCTGGGCCTTATTCTTTCATCCGGATTTGATTAACGGTACTGTGCTTGGCCGAAATATTCATCAGTATTCTTTTTTTCTGTATGATTTGAATGAAGCCCTGCATGTTTCGGACGAGGAGAAGCAAGTACTGCTGGATTGTGTTAAAAAGATTGAACGGGAATATTCACAAAATATAGATAAGCACACCCAGGGCTTAATCGTGAGTAATATTGAATTACTGCTTAGTTATTGTAACCGATTTTACGATCGCCAGTTTTTGACGCGGGCCAAAACAAATCATGACATTGTGCAGCGTTTTGAGCTATTGCTGAACGAATATTTCACACGTGAAACACTGGTTAATGATGGCTTACCGGAAGTGAAATATTTTGCTTCGAAACTTATTATCTCGCCTAATTACCTGTCCGATCTGTTGCATAAATATACCGGCAAAACAACGCTTGAGCATATTCATTTACAGCTTATTGAAAAGGCGAAACTGTTACTTTGGGAAAGGGGTAAGTCGGTTAGTGAAGTTGCCTATCAGCTCGGGTTTGATCATCCTTCACATTTTACAAAGATCTTCAAAAGCAAAACCGGCTTTACGCCAAAAGCATACCGAAGTAACAACTGATTGGTTTTTTGGAGGTCTGAAATTGATATAACAAAAAAGACGGTCATTTATAGGCCGTCTTTTTTGTTATAATTGGGTTGGACAGTTTGCCCGTAAGCTTTATTTATTGACAATATCAAATGTGCTGAATTGGGCACTTTCAGTTGGCTCGCCTTTAAAAAACAGGCCTATACGTTGAGGCCGGTCCCATTGCGGTAAAAAATCTACAGGGATACTTTTTCCGGCAGATATTTCTTTCCAATCCTGGTTTGGTGCGGCGTAATAAGCTTTGCAGGTTCTGTCGGGTGCCATACTGAATTTAAGTCGTACAGGTGCATCAGATGCTATGGTAACAGAATCAATAACAGTAAAACTGCCGTCTTTAATCATCCATAATTTTACTTGCTTACCCGAAGTGCCAATTCCTAAAGCCGAATTGACAGTGCCATAAAAGGCCAGGCCTTTAAGCGCGTTATTGCTGTTAGATACAGTCGTAGTCATATCGAAATGATCGGATACCGGGCGAACACCATATACAATCCCGGCTTTATTTTTTTCAGACACCTGGCCCGATAAATTAAACTTGCCATTACCTTGTTTTACAACAGGGCTGGCGTTGTGGAAATCATACTGCCAATATAGTGCGGGCTTGTTAGTGGTAAAGGTATCATGTATCCCTGGAAGCTGGCGTGGTGTAGCAACCGCTTTCATGATAGGCCATCCATTGTTTTTGGGCCATGAAAGCGTAGCCAACACGCCCTCGCGCCCAGTGAAAACTTCACTACGCTCATTGTATGCGTGGCACAGATAAAAGTATTGTCCGGTAGTACTTTTAACGAAGGTTCCGTGTCCGCTGCATTTCCAACCAGCTGCAGGTTTTAGCAACTCTTCACCGTCATACTTGTCATACGGACCGGAAAAGCTGGTAGCCCTTGCTACCTTAACATGGTAGCTGCAACGTACACCACAGCAACCTCCGGCAGAATAAAACAGGTAGTAATACTTCCCGTTTTTTAAGATGCTTTGTCCCTCCATACCTATACGTTTATCATCTTTCAAGAGCGAGAACATTTCTCCTTCGGTTTTCAAACCATCTGCCGAAAGTTTACAAGCCAGGAGTTCGATAGGGCGGTTATCGAGGCCGTATGCTTTGAATGAGATATACAATTGTCCATTGTCATTGTATATAAAAGGATCTATGGCTTCTTTCCCATGGTCAACGATAATTCCACGGTCTGTAAAACCATGATCGGGATAATTTGATGTTGCTACACCGATGCAGGAAACATTATCGGATTTACGCCGTGCAGTATAATAAATGTAGTAGGTTTTATTAATATGATAATATTCCGGCGCCCAGAATGATCCTACAGTCCATTCGGGTGCCTTATCAAACACATATCCAACCTGTTTCCAGGTCTTGAGGTCGGTTGAATGATAAACAGGGAAATGCGGGGCCCACTCTGATGATGTTCCCGCTGCGTAATAACCGTTGGGGGTAGCAATAACGGTAGGATCCGGAAAATCACCGGGTATAACAGCTGTGGTTGTTTGGGCGGTACATTGATTTATGGTTGTCCATAAAAGCAGGAAAGCAAAGAAACGTAAGGTTAATAATTTCATCAGGTATTGGTTTTTGGAACGGCAATATCGTTATTTTCCGCTATTGAAGTGTTGCTAAACCGATTTTTGTTTGGCTCAATATAAGTTGTCCTGAATTGGATATAACCATACTAATGAGTTGATGCCGGCTTGTTCGGGTTAGCAAACGTTAACAGTTGTCGCTGATAAGATTCGGCCGTTATGTTTTCTCCTGATTTTTTTGCTGCCATAATTACCCCATAAGTTCCGTTAAAACGATTAGGGTGCGTTTTCAGATCGGCCTGATAAGCTATCAAAGCTTTATCCGGTTTATTCATCTCTAATAACATATCGCCCAAAAGCTCTCGCGCCGGGATTACTTCACAGGGTGTAACCGGGTGCTTTTCTGTTTTATCTTCCATGTCGGCGGCCTGGTTCATCAAATTGAGAGCGTCTTCATTTTTTCCCGCTTTAAATTGCATCCAGGCTTCAGCTGCTTTAATCTGTATTTGTACCTGGTTTGCCTTGTACAAATCTTTTTGCATGGTCAGTGTATCATGGATAACGTTTAGTTTTGCCAATTCCGCTTTAGCGGTGTCCATACTGCCGATGTGTACAGCACCCATTAATCGTGTGAAATGAACAATGGCGGCTTGCCACGGGAAGTTTTTCCATGGAAAATTTAAAGGTGATACAGTCAGCTTTGCGGCTTTATCCCATAATTTATTTTCGAACAGGTAACGTGAAGGAATGGCAGCAAAAGCATAAGCAACTTTAAAATTTACAGGATGCACTTCTGTAATGGTTTGCAGATAGTCGCATTGCTTTTTTGCATCCTTGTTATCTCCTTTTTGCAGGTATGCATAAACCAGATAATCAAGCCCATGAAGCTCTTCGTCCCAATGCCCCTTGATACCGGCTGCAGGTGCATAACATTGCGCCGACGAAACAGAAGCGAGGTTTGAAGTTATGGCCTCATCCCACAGACCTAAACGTGTAAAAATATGCGATGGCATATGAAGTGCATGAGCCGAGGATGGTGCTATATTGGCGTATCTTCTGGCCATTGGCAAGGCCTGTTGAGCTAACCCAGGGTAATCATAGGTATGGATTATGTAATGTGCTATTCCGGGATGATTGGGCTCATTAGGGTAAAGGGAATATAAAATGGCGCCTGCTTTTTTTTGCTTTTTGAACGTCTTATCGGCAGGATCGGCGGCGGCATCGAGTGCAAGGGCATAAAATACGGCTGCTTCTTTATCCTCAGGAAAATCCCTGTATACTTTGGCCATGCCGTTTTCAAAATTGATGCTCCGGGTATGATGATCTGATTTATCCCTGTTTTGATAAAAGGACGAGATCGCATCTATATATTCGGCTTCCCTGGTCGATTTGGGTTTAATGGAACGGGCTATTTCGGCAGCTTTAGCGCCCTTTTTAAGCTCTGCTTTGGTAGGCGGCGTCCAAAGCGGATGATAATTGCACATAGCCACGCCCCAATAAGCCATTGCGCAATCCGGCGATTTATCAATTATTTTCGCGAAGGCCTTTTCTGCTTCGTCGTATTCAAAGGAGTGCAGTAGGGCCACGGCAAGGTTAAAATCGTCTTTGATTTTTCCTTTATTAGATATTTCAAATTCAACTGATCCAAAATGTTTATCGGGCGATCCGCATAAAACAAGCTCTCCTCTTTTAAGTCCTATTTCATTGATCTGATCTTTTGATGGTTCTGTATTTTTTTCCTTGCAGGAGAAAAATACAACCGTTGAAATAAGCAGAAGCGGGACAATGGCAAACAATTTTTCTTTCATAGTTGAAATGATTAACTATCTGAGGTTGAATTGTGTATGGGTTTATAAGCAAATACTTAAATTACAATATTTGTTTGCTTTTGCCGGGAGTAACTATAAAATTAAAGGCAGCCATAAATTTTTATATAGCTGCCTTACTATTCCTGTCAGTGGAAACTACCAGGTTTGTCCGATTAAAGAAAATGTAATACTAATTGTTCCCATTCCTCTCCTAAAGAGATGTTTGGCCTGGTCTGCCTTGCTCTACTATACCAATAGTCGGCATTTCCAATATCGCCTTCCTTGCGGTGCAAATATGCGTGCACCCAGGCCGATGCCTGATCACCCAGGTGATCAACCTGCGCATGCGCCTGATGCCAATCGCCTTTACCATCATACCAAAGACTTTTTAATAGTACAGAAAGTCCGCCGTCTGGCTGTTCTGCAGTTAATGATGCTTTAAATTCTGCTAAAGTTTTCATTGGGTATTTGTTTTTTCGACAGTTGGCGTTACGAAAGTAAATGCCAGCTTATTTGTAAATATCCTAAATTAATCGGGATCATGTATTACCAAAAGAAACATATACATGGCCTACAGTATTGTTGTGGCAGTTATGGCGATGGTTGGTTAAGGGGCTTTCAGTAACCGCTAAATTTTCACGATTATCTTCTTCTTATAAAATATTAACATAGGTAGCCAAACTATCAGTGTAAATATAATAGCGGTAATAAAAGATGCCCACTGCGGGCCAACTATGTTCTTAAAAACAAGATCGTTAATAATATGCATCCCTGAAATTCTACCCTGAGCTGTTGTGATATGAATTAATCCAAAAGGTTCAGGCAATACTTCAGATAGCACATAGGAGGCAATAGCATTAATACCAAACACGGTGAAGATCCAATAAGGCATTTTGATTTTTTTAATATCGATAAGCAGGTAGCAAAGCGCGAAAGCTACCATACAGATCCCGCCGGCATATAAAACATATGAGCTTGACCAAAGCGGTTTGTTTAACGGAAAGAGCAGACTGAAAAGCAACCCGGCTATGGTGAATAAGCAGCCCATGACGGCAAGGCTACCGAATTTATTTTTTGCAGATAGTTTCAGCTCTTTTAATATCGCACCCGCATATAAACTTACCATAGCCGAGCAAACTGCCGGCAAAGTGCCTACTATGCCACAGGGATCTGTGTACGCAAATTTGGCGAGGTGCTTTTCTGAAAGGAAAAACCTGTCTATAACAGCAGCGATATTATGCGTAGGTGTTACAGCATAGGAACCCTGCAAGGGGATAAGGCAGACAACAATATAATATCCGATTAAAATTCCTCCGAAAACGTATTTCCATCTTTTTTGAGGGATATATAGGTAGATCACTGTCGACAGAAAATACACAACGCCTAACCGGGGCAGTACGCCCGGGAAACGCAATGTGCTAAAGCTGAAATTATACACCAACTGAATTCCCCAACCGATTAGAATTAACAAAACCATCCTTTTTAGCGCTTTGAGAATAATATCGCTGTGTTTTTCAGGATAATCTTTTTTTGACTGCAAAGCGAAAACAATAGAAATACCCATCATAAAAATAAAGCAGGGAAATACCAGGTCGGTAGGGGTACAGCCGTTCCATTCCGAATGCTTTAATAGGGCGAAAGCGTGGTCGTGATCGCCGGGGGTATTAACAATGATCATGGCAGCAATAGTAAGGCCACGGAAAACATCTAATGATTGGAGGCGCTCTTTTACTGAGTTCATTAATTGGGTTGGCTTATAAATATTTATGGATCAAAAGGAATTATGCTGCAATTTAATTAAAATAAATCTAAACGTGTACGTACACGTTTAGATTTATTTTAGTTTTGTGAAGATTTGTGTAACAACAATACACGTGTTTTTAAAAGAAGATAGAATAACTCAATTCGTCTGTATATTTGGTGTCTGAACATGAAAGAAAGTAACTCAAACTCAACGGGTGTTAAGGAAATTGCCCGGCTCGCTAATGTTTCTATCGGTACGGTTGACAGGGTGATCCATAACCGCAAGGGTGTATCAGACGAAACCCGTAAAAAGGTTAATGCCATTATTGAAGAACTGAATTTCAGGCCCAATAAAATGGCCAGCCTTTTGGCCCGTCGCGACCAGGTGAATATTGGTGTACTTATCCCGAAAACATCCAGCGAAACCAATTACTGGTCGTACCCGCTGGTGGGTATCACACAAGCTGTGGACGAGTTAAAGCAGTTTGGAGTAAGCGTCACGCACTTCTTTTATGATTTAGATTCAAAAAATAGCTTTACCACTGCGAGCGAGCAGATACTGGCTGCTGATTTACAAGGGGTGTTACTTGCACCGTCGTTTATTGAAGAGTCACTTATGCTTACCAAGAAGCTAACGGAGGCCAATATCCCATTTGTTTTTATCAACTCTGATCTGCCCCGGCAGGAGAGCTTAAGTTATATCGGGCCAGACCTGTTTCAAAGCGGTAGGCTTGCGGCGCAGATTATCAGCATGATGGCCCGCGAAGCCGACGATATATTTATAGTCAATATCTCTACCGAATTGGAACTCGATCACCATTTACTAAGAAAGGAACAAGGCTTCCGGAAGTATTTTGAGGAACATAATATTGCCAATACGATACTTACGCTTAATATCAACCATACCGATAATCAATCGGTTAAAAAACAGCTTAGTAAAGCGCTGGCTTCGGCCCCAAATGCGCGGGTATTGTTTGTCACCAACTCAAGGGTAAACGTGGTGGCGCGTGTGCTGGCAGATCACCCGCAAAAACTAATCCTAATTGGCTATGATTTTATTGAAGAAAATATCCGTTGCCTCGAAAATGAATCTATCTCATTTATTATCAGTCAGCGCCCTAAAGAGCAAGGTTACCAGGGTATCATGGCGCTCTACAAACATCTTTTTGGCTTAGGTGATGCAGAACGTACTAACTACATGCCGATAGATATCATCACCAAAGAAAACTTCCATTATTATAAAAATTAAAATAATGTTTTGATTCCCCGTAGGAGATACCTATTTGTAGATAAATTAATTATAAAATTAGTGCCTCGTAGAGGCTACCCTTATCATATCGACTATAAACTTCTCCATTAGGGTAGCACCTACGGCGCAGAAAATAATTTAATCATGATTCTACAAATAGGTAGCACCTAACGGTGCACGCTGTTAATAGCCGGGGTTTTGTGTTAACTGAGCATCCTTATTCAGGTCAATCTCTGATTGAGGTATCGGTAACAACAAATACTTATCAGATATGCTGGTGATCTTTTGCCCGCGGTTTTTAACCCTGTCAACCAGTGTTTTGGTGCGCATCAGGGTCATGCGGCGATTCTCTTCGGCAATCAATTCGCGTACGCGCTCATCCAATATAAAATCCATTGTAATTTGTCCTGAATTAACTAAAGGGGCATGAGCCCTGTCGCGCAGTACGTTTATACTTGTGGCGGCACCGGCTGTGTTGCCCTGTTTAAATTGCGCTTCGGCTTTAAGTAAATAGGTTTCACCCAGGCGCATGATGATCATATCCTTGATCATGCTGCTGCCAAACTCATCGTTAGGGTCAAACTGGTCCCACTTGTTTGTTTTGGGTACAATGTTACGGTTGGTGTCAATACCCGGCCCCGTAACCAATTTGCCGTAAAGGGAGCTTGACGGATCATTATAATAATATTTGCGACGCAGGTTGTATTGCGAGTTGCGCATGTCATTCTTATCATACAGGTTAAGCACAAAGTATGTTAAAGCCATCCGACTGATACCACGGCCGCCCAAGCTATCGCCTATGATCATACCCGGCGTGTTGTAGTAGCGGCTACCCCAGGCCCTGCGGTGTTGTGAACCGGTAAAGTGATATCCCGGAAACTTGCTGTCAATATCCGGGCCTGCACCGTTAGGTACCGATGCCGGGTTTTCTGTTTCCTGCACCCAGATGGCTTCGGTATTGCCCTGGTTACGACGCTGGTTACCAAAAATGAACATATCGGCGAAGGCGTCGCCGGGTTGGTTGGCATGTACGCCGTAACGGTTCCTGATCAAGCTAAAAAAGCCGCTGTTAATCACGGAGTTACACTCGGTTTCAGCGTCAGGGTTTTTGCCCATCCTCAGGTAAACCTCTGCCAATAATTGAGAAGCCATAGCGGTGTGTGGTGTTGAGGCTACTGCTAATTGATCAACCGTTGGCGCGTTTTGTTTAGCAAAAGTAAGGTCCTGTACAATGAGCTTGTTTACATCATCAAGCGGTGCGCGTACAAAATCAGTTTTAGGCGCGGTAAGCGGCGTGGTAATAATAGGCACGCCGCCAAATAAGGTAGCCAGGTAATTATAGGCTAATCCTCTGTAAAATAAGGCCTGTCCCTTAATACGATTTTTAAAGCCGGTTGATAGGGTTAACTCTGGTTGATCAATATTGGTTACCACATTATTGGCGTTGTTAATGAGCAGGTAGCACCATCTCCAAACAAAATCTATCGATACATCCCTTGAGGTAAGTTTTTCATAGTTTGTGTAGGGTATGGCCATAGGGTCCAGATCATCGATGGCTTTGTTATAGGCCACATCGGTGCCCATTTGCCATACGCACAGAAAGCCCTGGTTACCATTCTGGTTTTCGTTTTGATTGTTCCAGAGGTTGTAAGTGTATTGTAAACCTACTATACCCGCTTCAAAGGCAAGTGAATCTTTGAGCGCCGCAGGGGTAAATTTGGAGTAAACGGTCTCCTTCAAAAAGTCCTTTTTACAGGAGTTGAGCATCGCACCTATGGCGAGCAGCACCGTTAGCAGTTTGATATATGTTTTCATAATGCTTATTTCAATGTGATGTTTGCGCCAATAATAAATGTCCGTACCAAAGGATAATTGCCTCCGGTGTCGCCGGTTGCGGCGTAGTTAGCTTCGGGATCCCATCCAAACCAATTGGTAAAAGTTGCCAGGTTACGGCCGGTTACATACAAAGTAAGGGCGCTGAGCTTGAGCTTATCGGCCAATGAATTAGGCATGGTATAGCTAAAAGTAGCATCTTTAATACGGGTAAAGTTTGCCTTTTGCGGATAGCCGTAGTTAAGGTAATTTACATAGTTGATGGACGGACGGACATCGCTTTGGTTAGTTGGTGTCCAGTAGCCCAGGCCACTCACAACGTTTTGCCTGCCACCATAGTCAACAAAATTAGTTAGCTGGTTATATTTGGTAACGCCCTGTACGGTTTGGATGAACACACTCAGGTGAAAGTTTTTATAATGCCACGCGCTGGTAACACCGCCTGTCCATTTAGGTGTTGATTGGCCGAGGATAGTCTGGTCTTTACCATCAGATGTAATAACGCCGTTATGATCCAGATCGGCAAATTTCAAATCGCCGGGGATGGCGCCAGGATCTTGTTTAGATGGATCTTCGCCAACCTTCCATACGCCAACCTGCTTGTAGTCATAAATAACATAAATAGGTTTGCCAATAAAGAGGCGGTTGCCGATATCGTCTTTTTTGTCGCCATACAAGTCGAGAATCTTGTTGTTGTTGGCCGCGAAGTTGAAGTTGGTTTCCCATCTGAAATCACCGCTGATGATGTTTTGGGTGCGTAAAGTAACCTCAATACCTTTGTTGCCAACTTTACCCACGTTGGATACAATGTTGAGATAGCCCGTTGCGGCAGGTAGCTGGCGGTAAAGCACCAGGTTTTTTGTGGTGGTTTTGTACCCTTCGATAGTACCACTAACGCGACCTTTAAATAAGCTGAAATCGATACCTATATTAGCGCCATAAGTGCTTTCCCATTTCAGGTCGCTGTTGCCCAATATATCGGCAACAATACCAGTTGTAGGTTTGCCACCTGACGGAATGCTGGTGGTTGAAAACGTAGTAACTGTTGAGTTAGGTACCACCGCCGATTGGTTGCCTGATAAACCATATGAACCACGTAGTTTAAGGTTGTCAATAAACTCAGCCTTTTTCATGAACGATTCATTACTCATGTTCCAGGCCACAGCAACCGATGGAAATGTACCGTATTTATTGGTGTTACTGCCAAATGCCGAGTAACCGTCTCGACGGGCTGTGGCTGTTATCAGGTAACGGCTATCATAGCTGTAATTGATCCTCGCCATTTGCGATACAATGGTAGTTTTAATGTACGATGAAGACGCCGAGAACGTAGAAGCGCCTTGTAATGCATTAAACTGCAGCGCATCGTTAATAAAGCCTGATGCATTGATGGTTGATGAATACTCACGGTTCTGCTGGGCGCTATAAAGACCGGTAAAGTCAATATGGTGCTTATTCCAGTTCTTTTCGTAGGTCAGAATGTTTTCAACCACCCAGTTGTTCCGTTCGCCATTGCTTACCGTTGCCGAGCCATTGGTAATATCTCCGGCCAATCTTCCCTGGTAGTATTGATACAGGGTAGGGAGGTAGTTGTAACTGGCATTAACACGGTATTTTAGCCCAGCGAATGGTTTTACTTCAGCATAAACGTTGGTTATGAAGTTCTCGCGCCTGTCGTTCCTTGTTGTTGTAAGGCCGAGCATAGGGCTTTGAAAAGCCAGATCGCCCGACATGGGGAAAATTGTATAATTGCCATCCGGGTCTTTAAACCTACCATAAGGACTCATTTGCATAGCCTGCTGCAGGTTTACGCGACCGCCGTCAAAGTTATTGAGTGTCATGTACAGGTTAGCGCCAACAGTTAAAAAGCTGGCCAATGTAGCATCAATGTTTGAGCGGATGCTCCCGCGTTTGTTTTGGAAACCTTTGAGCAAGCCTTTTTCGCTGAAGTAATCGCCCGATACAAAGTATCTTACATCCTTGCCGCCACCTGTAATGCTCAGGTTATGGTCCTGAATAAAGCCCTGTTGTGAAATTTCCTTTAGCCAGTCGGTAGTTTTCCCGGCAGCATAATTTTCCTGCTCATATTGGTTCGGAACGGGGAAATTATTGTCTACACCGGCTTCCAGTTTATAGTCGGCATATTTCTGCACATACTCCGCCGGGCCCATAGGTTTCACCTTATGTGCAAAATATTCCGGCCCCGCATAGTTACTGAAAGAGATTGACGCTTTACCTGCTTTACCATGTTTGGTAGTGATCAGTAAAACACCGTTGGCACCACGTGTACCATAAATGGCAGTGGCCGATACATCTTTTAATATATCTATTGAAGCAATGTCATTGGTGTTGATGTCATTTAAGGAAAGACTTTGAAATGGCGTTCCGTCAATAACAATCAACGGATCAGAGCTTCCCGTGATGGTGTTAACGCCACGCACCACAATGCTGGGACTTTCCCCCGGGGCATTTGTACCTGTGGTGATGTTAACGCCAGCAACGGTACCTTCCATTGCCTGTAACACGTTTGGTGCCGGTATTTCGGCTAAACGGGCTTTGGGAACCGATGACACCGAGCCCGTAACGTCCGATCGTTTGGCGGTTCCATAGCCTATAACAACAACATCGGCCAGTGTTTTGTTGATGGAAGTCATCATGATCTGTATTGGTGCCGATTGATTGGCCTTAACCTCTACAGGATGATAGTTTACTGCCGAGATTTCCAAAATAGCGCCGGCGGCTACTTCAATTTTAAAGGAGCCGTCGGGATTGGCAACCGTTCCTTTGGTTGTGTTTTTAATTTTGATGGTAGCGCCACTTACGCCCTGAAGCGTTAGGCTGTCAATTATCCGGCCGCTAACCAGGTAGTTTTGCGCGCTTGCCCGGTAGCTTCCTATAATAAACAGAAAAAGCACGGCAAACTTCAATGTCATCTTACCCCAACACCGGGATAGGGTGTATCCGTCTAAGGCAAAAGCATGCATGTTGATAGGTGGTCGTAGTTTCATCATAGCTCTAATTGTTTGGTTTTAATAAATGTTAATTCATTGATCTGTGATTAAAAATGGTAGAAACTGGCAGAAGAATTATTGTTACGTTAACGGTAACAATATAAACGTGTACGTACACGTAAACAAATTTATTTGTTTTTAATAATTTTCCAAACGTTTTGGGAATTTATTTATCGATTAGGGCTAAAAAGGTTTAAAAAAGCGGGAAAAGCAGGTTTTTAGGTCTATAAAGACCATAAAATCAGGATAATTAGGAGGATGAAAATAGAGGAGGAGCTTAAAGAACTTTAGGAGAAATGTATCTGCCTGAAAAATTCAGGGCGATGGAAATCGGGAGAGGGGGTATCAATGTAAACCCACGAAAAATAATGAGGTTGAGGGAGCATATCGCCGCATTGGGTGAAATTGGCTTCGCAGGTTATGTTTTGAAGAGAGGATATATTGCTAAATAGCAACGCGTTAAGGGGGATATAAACATTGATTTTCCAATTGATTAACCCGGTGTTATTTTGGTTGCTGATAGAAACCTGTAGGTTTTGTTCTATTTTGTGCAGTATCAAAGCAGGTAAAAACTTTCGTTGAAACCTATCCGGACCGTAAGCCGCTTTTATTGAACCAAGACAGTTAAACTCAAAATTATAATAGTTTATATCGCCGGGGAATCGGAAAAAAAACTCTACGCAATTGTCAAAGTGAACGTCATCGTTGAAACTTCTTTTTTTAGAATGCAGAAATTTATCCCAGACATCAAAAGCTAACCATATACCATTGCTATCATGGGCGATGCCAATTTGGGATTCCTGTTGTAAGGATGTATTCCATAAAGCATGTTGCAGGCTCAGCGCAGCCATATCGCTGCCTGCGGCAGAAAACGGAATAACTGTTTCTGTAGAGATCATGATTTATGGTACAATCAGGGCTTTGAAATGATAGCTTATAATAGCGAGGCACTTTGAGTATAAAGGTACAAGGTAGCGTTATGGTGTTCACGCAGAATGGTTGACGGAAATTCAACTGATACCGGCTCATTCAGTGTTTTCCGTACCGCATCGGCTTTATTGATCCCCGGTACCATACAAAATATATACTTAGCTGCTACTAAGACCGGTATGGTAAGGGTTAATGCTTTTACCGGTACATCTTCAAGTTGTTTAAAACAACCATCATTAACCTGCTGCTGGCGGCAAACCGGGTCGAGTGTTACGATCTTGATAATCTCGGGGTCATTAAAATCGGCTTGGAAGGGCTCATTAAAGGCAAGATGCGTGTTTTCGCCTATCCCCATAAAAACAATATCAGGCGGGTTTTGATTAAGCAGGCGGGCGTAACGTTTACGTTCCGTATTTATATCCGTTGTATTGCCATTTATGTAATTTATGCTCCGGAAATTGGCGTGACCAAATATGGCTTCTTTTAAAAAGTTCCCAAAGCTTTGAGGCGCATCTGCAGGTAAACCCAGGTACTCGTCCATGTGAAAAGCGTTAATCCTTTCCCATTCAACGGAATCATCATTTTTCAGGCTCTCTAAAAAAGCTGACTGTGAGGGGGCCGCCGCGAAAATGATGTTGATATGCTCTTTTTCGCTCAGTAATTTATTTATCGTTACTGCGGCATCGGCGGCAGCTTTCGCGCCGAGCGCTTGCCTGTCGGCCAGGATGATTACGTTTAGGTTTTCGTATGTCGTTTTCATTTGATTATCAAAAAAAGCCTTTTTTAAGCCTTGTAAATAGTTTGTCCTTTCACAATGGTTTGCAAGACATTAAAGTCGTCGGTCATTAATACCAGGTCTGCATCTTTGCCCACTATTAACGAACCTTTTTGCTGATCAACGCCCATTACCCTGGCCGGGTTAATCGTCATCATTTTTATCGCTTCCCCCAGTGGCACATCTGCCAGTTGAACCATGTTTTTAATCAACTTATCACATGTTACCACGCTGCCCGCAAACGCCGAGCGATCAGGTAGTTTAGCTACATCATCTTCCACAATAACTTTAAAATTATCTTCCAAAGTACCGAGATAGCTTTCACCGGGAGGCAAACCGGCCGCTCGCATTGCATCGGTAATCAATGAAATATTATCATATCCCTTCAGTTTGCAGACTAATTTGAGCAGGGCGGGGGGAAGGTGTACGCCATCAGCAATGATCTCAACCGTCATATTATCCAGAAAATACGTAGCCTCAACAGAGCCGGCATAGCGGTAAGCATCTTTACGGAACACAGTGGACATGCAGCTATAGAAATGTGTTACATGTGTAAATCCATTATCAAACGCTTCAATCACATCCTCAAAAACAGCATCGGTATGTGCTATTGCAGCTAATACGTTTTTGCTTTTCAGATATCTGCCAAAATCCATAGCTCCGGGCAGTTCGGGAGCCGCGCTCCAGCGTTTTACGAAAGGGAATCTTTCAATAATCCGGGTATATTCGGCTGGATCAGGATCTTTGATATAAAGCGGGTTTTGTGCTCCCTTTTGTTCCATAGAAACATAAGGTCCTTCTATATGAAAACCAATAAATTGAGCGCCTTTAATATTAACCAGCGATGCTGATTCATAGCATTCCAATGTCTTCTCCAAATCGGTGAAGCTCGAGCTCAGGCTGGTAGGGGTCATGGCGGTAGTCCCAAAACGCGCGTGCATTTCGGCTATCTTTAAATAAGCTTCAACGTTGTTATCCATAAAATCAAAACCGCCTCCGCCATGCACATGGATATCAATAAAACCGGGACATAAAAGATTTCCCCCGGCGTCAATTTCATTGTCGCAGGTAAAATCAACCGGGCCGTTTTCAATGACTTTGATCCGCCCGTTTTCGGCTATCAAGGTGCCGTTAGGGTAAATGCCGTTGGGCGTTATAATGCGTGCGTTGCTTATTTTTAAAAAAGGTGACATTAGTTGGTCCTTAGTTTCCATGTGTTTAGTTTGTAACCCCGTAGCGCGAAAAATACCAGATATGCGTAACAGGGCAGTAATATAACGTCGGCAAGGTAGCCATATATCATCGGTAAAAATGTTTTCAGTTTTACTTTGGTTTATTTTTCGTGTACGTACACGATGCAATAATAGTGAATTTTCAATATCAAAAAAATATTTTTTAATTATCTGTGCAGATAGAGCGTAAATGCCCATGCTAATACAATAGGAGAGGCGTTTGCTTTCGTAGTAATTCAGCTGGTTTCTAAATTGATGATTATAAACTGAAATTTAATGCAGCTCAATTTGACCGCTCCAAATTTTATTTCAATTTAGGGATAATAATATTTGGAAAATTAAAACCAACAAGATAATTTCGTTTTATCGTGTACGTACACGATAAAACGAAATTAAGATATGAAAAACCCTCGGCTCAATTTCACGAAACTTACAAAGCAATACTTATTAGTGGTGTTATTACTTTGTTCGATTAACATTCAAAGCCATGCGCAGAATAAGTTAAAGGTGAAAGCCTTTCACGTTGATCTGCGGATCCAGGTAATGACCATGCCGGCGTTAAAACAATTAGCGCTGAAACTGCATAACCAGGGCATCAATACATTGATTATGGAGTGGGAGGGTTCATATCCTTATAGCGGGGAAGTAGTTATCTCTAATAAGTACGCTTATTCAAGGGCAGAGGTAAAAGATTTTATAAAATACTGTGGCAGTCTGCATATAGATGTTATCCCGTTACAGCAAACTTTTGGGCATGTTGAATACATCTTAAGGCATTATAAGTATGCTGCATTAAGGGAAGACGATAAGGATTTTTCGCAGGTATGCCCAAGCGAACATGAACTGAACCGGGAGTTGTTTACCAAGCTGATTAAAGATATGATCAGCCTGCATGATTCGCCGTACGTACACATTGGTGGCGACGAAACCTTTTTATTGGGGCATTGTGAAAAATGTAAAAAGAAAGCTGCCGAAGTAGGGTTGTCACGATTATACTTTGATCATATCAAACTCATATGCGATATTGTTAGCGGGTTGGGCAAGAAACCGGTAGTATGGGCAGATATCGCCCTGAAATACCCGGACTATATTCACTTGTTGCCTAAAGAAACAGTTTTTGTTGACTGGAATTATGGCTGGAACCCAAATCTTTTTGGCAACCGTGATAAGCTGCTGGCCAGTGGCTATGAAGTATGGGGTGCGCCATCTATTCGCAGCGAGCCCGATAATTTTTATATTGAAAAGTGGTGGAATCATTTCGAGAATATCCACAATTTTATACCGCAGATCAAAGCTTTACATTATCAGGGCGTGGTGATGACTTCCTGGTCAACCTCGGGAGCTTACTCAACGGTATTTGACTCTAATGATGATCCGGTGGCTTTATATCCCATCCGTCGTGTTTATCCCTTATCAGCATTTAATCTACTCATTACAGCCTACACTGAGGCGGTTAAAAGTAATCAGCCATTGGATATATCCGCTTTTATCCGTGGTTACTGCAAAACCAATTATGGCTTTAGTCTGACGGATGCAGAACTGTTCAGAACAGCCCTGTTTACGGCTCCTTATCCTGTTGCGTTTGGTAAGGTAAAAGGGAAAACAGATTTATCGCTTGATAATTTAGTTGACAGTACGCGTTCCGCGTTAAATACCTTGAATAAACTGAAGCCACAGAAAAACCAGCAGGAGTTTGAGCATTACCGTTTAATGGCCGAAATCAGGTTGTTTTACCTAAACACGCTACGGTTGGAAGCCGCTATGAACAGCGACGAATTTAACGAAAGCGTAAAAGGGAAATACCGTGCCACTGCAGTTGCATTGAAGGATCAATCCGTTAAACTTGATGAAAAATTTAACCGGCTTAACGGCGGGTTTTTAAAGGCAGGCGAACTTGCTGATGAAAAGGCGCTTCGCAACGCCAAGCTTAATGAACTTTTCGATAAGCTTGTGAAATAGATTTGGAACGAAGAAACACTTCTGAAAACATTTTCAGAGGTGTTTTATTTGTCAAGCTGAAAATTCAATCGCTATTATCGGAGATCTAAAACTTGCGGTTTATAGTCTAAATTAAAATGGATAATACTGCTTGAAAAAATTTTACAACTAACAGATTAAAATAATTGCGAACGCAGGGTATTTTTTAGCGCGGAAAAGAAAATAATTCGCATATTTACGACCCGATAAAAATCAAATACCCGACTCCGTAGCTCAGCTGGTAGAGCAAATGACTCTTAATCATTGGGTCGAGAGTTCGAATCTCTCCGGGGTCACCTTAATCTTAAGTCTCTGAACATTTGTTTAGGGACTTTTTTTATGCTCTATTGCTTTTAAAAGGGCATTTTTCCGTTTGCCGTGTGAAAATGCTTACAATAAATATAAGCATTTTTTGCGGAATCTACAAGTTTTTTGATTAATCAGTGAGGTCAAAATGGCGCATTCTTTGGCGCAGTTTATGGCGCATTTTTTTAGGGTGGCTTCTACCTTTTAACCAGCTGAGCTACGGAGTCGGTAAACAACGACATTATTTACAAATAGTTCTTTAGCATTTATTTGCATGAGGCTCAGCCGAACAAAATCCAACTAAAAAATTGTATTTGGTGAAAATTATTTAGTGGCATAAAGAAAACAAGCAATTTGTTAACGACGTTCATTAATATTTATTGCTCGAATATCCAGCTATCAAAAATCCCATGTTAACGACACCCGAAAATGCCTCGATTGCGCTTAGAGCCTTTAACCAGCCATTAGGGCTAAAATCCCCGTAACCCAATGTCGTGAAAGTAATAGTGCTAAAGTATATGCTGTCGCCTAAATTAAAAGTTTTATTGGTAGTATTAGCAGAAATAGAATTACTATCGGCCCAATAAATAACACCAAAAATTAGTATGATGGCAATTGATAAATAAATTATTCGATGTGGTTTACTTCCATAAACCCAATAATAATAACTTAAAGACTTAGTCAGATAATTCCAACCTGTTAACTCTTTTCTTACAAGTTCATTCTCTTTTATAAAATACATTCTTGCAATATCATCGTCACCTTGGCTTTGATAAATTTTTTTGAAGGTTTTATAAGCACCAAAGTTACTATCTTGAAGATTAGGATCTACGAGTATATTTGTTTCGAAAAAAGTACAATCTCGTATAACAGGATTAAAATTTCCATTATAAATCTTTACTTGATAGAGTTTTGAATTCGAAAAATCGCCGCTTACGTCACAGTCAAAAAATAGCCACTGTTGAAGTTTGGACTTATTTAATGTAAGATTAATGACTTTACAATATTCAAGTTTGAGGAGTGGCATGCTAAAATCTTCGGCGATCCAATTGTCACATACACAATAGGAACAGTGAAGATTTCCTTCTTCTCCAAAATTTATGTTTCCGTCAAACTTTAATCCACATAAATTGGCAAATTCGATATACTTACCCCTATACAAAATCCCAAAGCCGTTTACAGGTGCAGAAATACCTCCCATTTTTAAAAGTTCAAATTCAGTTTCATTTGCATATACATTCGCATGAATCCAAACTCTTTCCGAATCATGATTAGGGGCACTTCTCAAATTTACATATAGGATTTCTTGATACTTATTCCTTTCTTTGAGCCAGTCTAAATAGGATATAAATTGTTGTAAGAACTCAAACTTAAAAGTTTGTCCAAATTGAACCCTTACTCCTTCAATTTTTCCATCAGTAACAAAAAGTTTTTCCTTTTTTCCCGAACTTTGCTTTGTTAAAAAAAGATTTTTACTGCTCTTTGAGACCTTTTTATGTGCAAGAAATGGCGTGATTTTCCCTGTAGCTATAATTATTTCGTTTGTAAGTTTATTATCTACTTTCCATTCTTTAAATAGAACTAAAGTCTTATCAAAGTGGTTCAATAATTCTGGAAAGTCATGCAGTTTTCGCCACTCGATAAACCTGCTTTCTGACAACGCCCAAAGATCCGCAATTTCTGGTTTAGCGTTGTCTTTGATTCGTTCAAATAAATCTAAATCGGCCTGTTCTTTCTCTTCAAGCCACTTCTCTCTAAATCTATTCATTCAATAACCTCTGTGATTTTAGACGATGAACTTGAATTGATTATTCTGAAAACTCATCCACCTAATGAGATCAATAATTGCTTCAACAGAATTAGCAAGATTAAAGCGAACTAATAGATGCAACGTATTCCGTTAAGTTTCGAGTCTTAGAAACAAGTTTCAAATCTTGTTTATCATCTTTATTGAAGTCAGCGCTATCTATCACTTCGATACACTTATTAAATGCTTCAAGCGATGCTGTATCATCATTTAGAATATTTAAAAGATATTCACAATACTTTTCAATTTTCCTTCCATTATTTAAAGGTGGTAGACTTTCTCCTTCAAATAGTATTCTAAACAACATTAAAATATGGAATCTCACTTTTTTATAAGCAGAATCGATAGTTCGTCTTCTAAAATGGCTTTCCAATTTGTAATAAGCAAAAGAACTGGTGTAGTAAGGGGCGTAGGCATGGTCAGCGATAAAAATCTGGTGCTTACCCTCATTTAGTCTCCTAACGATTAATCCAAAGAAGCTGGTAACATTGTGCGGTTCATTCAAAAACATCGCAGCAAATGATTTTATTTGATATGGAACAGTGATAATCTTAGCTTTAGGTATAGAATTATCATTGTTATACTGTTTAGCCCTTCGTTCATAGTAAAGTCTTTCATCACCAGAATAAGCATTAAAATATTGTTCTAATCCCCGTTGAAATTCTGTCAAAGCAGCGAGTTGCTCTTTTTTAATAGGCGTTTGATTGTTCGTAGCAAGTGTAATACGTGTTTTTACATCATCATCATTAGTTGCTATCAATTTAATTGGAACTTGAACTTTGCTGATATATTCACTATCTCTACTGCTATAAAGAACATTACTTGATTGACAGCCATTTACAATTTGATAATCAAAAATTGTAAACTTATCCCCGGTTGGAGATATTGAACTTGCTACAATAGTTACACCATTATTTAAAACACTAAATATCTCAGAATCAGGGCTCTTTAATGTCTTGGCAATACCACCATTGACGTCATTATTTTCGCCTTGGAAGTCTCTAACATTATCTTCGAAAACGTTTAATAAGTTTCCTTCATCATCGGATACTATTTTTCTAAATTCTTCAAAAGGAAGAAGTCCTATATACGCCTGAGATACACCGTTTATTGACGGCATCGTAATTCTGTTCGAAAAATTGATAGTAGTGCTAATAGATTCTTTAGTCTTTCTATAGGCGTTCGCTATCTCCCTTGCACCATATGGTACAATACTAACGCTATCAAATAAATTTTTTTGCTCTAAGCTATTGTATCCAGAATTTATAACGGCTAAAAGATTAGCATCGTCAGACCATTTTCCAGTGGTTACATAGAACAATTTTAATGTCGGGTTATCTCGAAATCGGGGCGCCTTACTATATAAATAGTCTGAGATTTCAGCAAATTTCTGAATGTCAAGATTACGAACAAGTTTTGGTTGTTCGTCAAAAAAGTCGTTTACACCAAAAATAAAACTATTTATAGCACTTCCGTCAAAGTTAGACGATGTTTTAGATTGTATAAATATGTAAGTAATTTCTAAAGAGCTATTAGTCTCTAATAGATCATCTATCTCTTCAGTAGATTCTATTAGTTGGCCATTTACGATGATGGCTATTCCATCTATTCCAGTGTCATTCCCATCACCAACTGTTAAAGTATTTATATCAAATGTTTTTGAATATTCGTTAGATACAATAGAATAGTTAACTAATTTTTCGAAGTCTTTAGAATCTCCCTCAGAAGCCAATTCTTGATTTGTTAATAACTCGGTGATTAGGCTTTTAGTTATTTTGTCCATTGTGAATTAAGGTTGTCGTCTACGAATGTAATGAAAATTTGTGCTTAAAAGCAAGGCAAATTGCAGTAACTAAGGTAATCTTAAATTAGAATCATTTGTATCTATTTTTATTAGTAACATAAATTGATCATTTTATACCACTCAACTATTTGGATAACTTACCATGTCCATATTGTGGCAATCACAAAGATTTTTGTATTATAAAATCTCCCCCTCAAAAATGTGCAGTTGAAAATTTTTCAAATTTTTTAATGCCTTAATTGTCGCTTCAACTCACTTTTTATCGTAATCATGTATCTTTTGAACCCATTATCCCGATTTTAATAACAAAATCAAGCTTTTTGTGCGCCTTCAAGGCGGATTCTTGGACCAGCGAGTACAAAAGGGGTGATTTCAAAGACTTATTAAACCAATAATCAAAGGTTTCGGTACAGCAATTTATCAGTCTAAGCTACTTGGAAGAGTACGATTTTCAGTTGACCAATCCATGTTGCTCAACCGTTGTTTTTCATCACGAATAGCAATCTTGATTTTATCAAATGTATGCAACCTAATATCCTCGCCATTTTCAAATACTCCATATAAGGTTAACTCAATAAGGCCAGTTTCGTAATGTGGATGAAATGACCTGCTATTGACCACAAACATAGTGCGTTGATTAATCACTTCAATCATATCACCAACAACTGGAAGTATTGGGAATTTGTAAGTAATCAGTTCAGTTAGAGATTGCGTGTTGTATAAAGTTGTCCCGATAGTAATTTGGGGCATTAATTTAAAGGTTCAGTGAACAATATGTAAAACAGTCATCCCACTATAAATAATAGAAAGAGAATAGGTATTGCTATTAGGCCAACCAGCCAGATTTGCGCTATCCGGGTTCTCATGCTCTTGCTGAAAATCAACAGCGCTGTTATTAGGATAGTTCCACTACCGAGAATAAAACGTGTTGACAAATCTATCTTGGTACTTTTTATAGCAACCATTAAAACTGCAAACAATACACACCCCAAAAGCATTAGGCCACCGACAAGAAACAAGCTCGCACCTGTTTCTTTAATATCGTTTTTAAAACCGTTTTTAAAATCGTTATAGCTATTGTTGCTCATTTTCGATAGGTTGATAATCTGATCGATTCAAAAATTTATCAAAAACATTAAACATACCTTTGACTCTTTGCAAAAGGTCGACTCTTTTTTCACCAAAAGCTAAACGAGTCATGTTCAATGACAAGAAATCAACCCTTGCTTCAAGCTCTTCAAATCGTACTTTATTTATTGCGTCTATTTTAACATTGATGTTGCTAAATAAAAAACCAAGGCTTAAAACCTGTTTGGCCGGTGATTCGAGATTGTAAATTTGATGTTCATCAGTCCAATGAACAGATTTAAATTCCGATCCATATTCAACGCCAATAACAATATCAGTATATGGAGGTAAGATATTTCCATCATGATCCACTTTCAGGGAGGTGTCTGTGTGGTTACCGGGGATAAACTCCATCTTTAAGTATCCAAGTTGTTTTTTACCCCAGAAGTTCTTTTTAAAAAAATGAAAGATGATACCGTCCCTGATATACTCTTGTTCAACTATCGGGTAAAGCAGAAGCAATCCACTAATGGTTTCAATGGTTTGTGTATAGGGTTGATATGTTATAATTGATGGTTTGATTCCTCCATATTCGGATAGGGTTGCCATTTGATAGATTTTAGGTTTTATAAATATAGTAAGCTGTGTGAATCCTCCCAGTGGGTAGCTTCAATAAACTTTAAAAGTTCAGGATCAACAACTTTCTTTGTTTCCCATTTTTTTGTGAAATTGTTGTATCTCGTCCAATACTCTTGATGCTGGAAGCGCCTTTCTCCGTTTGACAGCACAGTTATTTTAGGAGGCGCATTTCTCCAAAACTCCCAATCCGTCCACTCCTGAGGCTGTTTATTGGCAATGCTATTATATATATCAACGCTCCGATTATCAGTACAAATACTAAAAGCAAAATCATATTTGTTTTTACTGCTTATGATTTAAATTTCTCGTGTAGATGCGATTGCTTTGAATTTACTACCATATTGAGCTTTTACAATTCTTTCAGCTTCGTAACTATTTTTTGCTTGGATCACAACTTCAAGAGCGCCGGATGGGATAAGATAAAATCTGATTTTATAGGACTTCATGCAAATAAGGATTAAAGTACGTCGAAGATAGTAAAAACGATCCGAATTTACAACAAATCCGTTGTATTGTTTTCCTCTAAGTAGTACTAAAATTATTCCACGAAATGGAAAAGGAAGTACTTCTTAAAAATCTTGGTGAACGTATCCGTAAAATCCGGGAACAAAAGGGGATTACTCAAAAACAACTTGCCCACACTATTGGTAAAGACCAGCAGTCGGTACAACGGTTGGAAACCGGCCGTGTCAACCCATCCGTTTATTATCTTTATGAAATAGCTAAGGGGTTAGAGATAGAGGTTGAATTTCTACTGGCTATGAGTTAAGATTAAAATAATCATTAATAATAATTGCAAGTTCTACTAACTTGGATGTGCAGTAATCAATGAGCTGCGTAGGTTCGTAAACCGCCATAATGCCATCGATTGTTAAATTCCAAGTATTATATGGCATCACGAACCTTTGGTACCAAATATCCAGATTGGCTTTTCCATTAAGCTTATCTGCAACAAATTGGTATAGATTCATCCTATTATGATACTGATATTGAACAAAAAAATGGACTCTATCTCCGTCATAATCGCCTAAACCAAAAATTAAATTTTGCCATAGCGAATTATGTAAATGAATGTTCATCGCAGTCCTCATGTTTGATGGTTTCGCCAATTCGATAAACCACTCCCCGCCAAAATTTGGTAGTTCGCTTAAAAGCTTTGGTTTTAACTTAACAAAGAAATCATTGACCAAATGATTTAATATCTCCTGCCATAGCTGATATGTTTTAAATGCAACCTCTAAATTACCTGCGTTCTTTATAGCTTGCGTAACTATCAAGTTATCAAAATCTTCATTCATAAATCATACTTAATATAATCAATAAAATCTCTTAAAAACCATCTGTATTTATCCGACTGACATATATTTCGGCACGATATTAACCAATTGAGAAAGCCGTATGCAAACAATACATTTATATATTGACCTTGCATTTTGAGTATATCTAAATCCCCGGCTGATATACTTAGTTCATTTGGAGTGGTATTACTTTTAGATAAGTAAACTATTAAGAAGTTATTACCATAACGTGCTCGCATGTAATTCCGGTAATCTGAGATCTGTTCTATTTGGTCAGTAGCCCATGGTTTGTTTTCGATTACCATACCGAACTCACGCCAGTCTAACAAAATATCTATACGTTTTTGAGTATGTTTTATTAAAGAAGTACTCGCTTCTCTGTAAATTAAGGGAATAGAGGCTCTGAGCTTTTCTCTGTTGGGTAGGTCTAACAACTCTAAGAATTTTAATAAAAATACATCGCCTTGTCCATGTTTCCCTTTAGGATTTAGCAACTCTGCAACTATATCTGATAATCTGTTTTCATTAGGGTTAATGTAATCGAAAACGTTAAACTCACTTGATAAATACAGTTGACTTTGAGAACTATATTTTTTTAGTAGATCAAATTGATAGCATATATCATTATAATAAGATTCTACTTGCTGAATTAGACTCATGAAATATAACTTTTGTCCTGTGATATATTATAAAAATCCCCATCCCCTCTAATTATGACAGGACATTTTTAATTTTCTAAGCTACCTTTTTATTGAAACGGTTATATACCCTTCGTGCAATCATTTTCTTTACCAATTCTCCGAACTCTTTGTCATCCAATATTTTTGAAAAAATATCTTGATTTTGCTCCATACGACTTATCAAGCTATCCATAAAGACATCATCGAAAGCAAACAAAAAATTTTCAAACGTATTAGTTTGGGCTTGTAGCTCTATTTTATCTGCGCTGGCTACCGCTTCTTCTATCTGGTCGAAATAAAGCTTGTCGGCATCGTTGAACTCAGTAGAGAAACGCTTGTTAAGCACCTCAATAATTTCCGATAGTGCCGCTCGCTCTTCTTTACTCATGCGGATACCGGCCTCATTCTTACCGTCTAAGCCGTACTCGCCCTGCGGTTCCATTAAGATGTTATTCTCAGCAACCTTTTGCAGCCGATAGTACTCTAATGATACCTCATCCCCCAATTGAAACCGGTCATTTGCATTACGGGGGAGCTTGCGCAATAGGAATTTACCGTAAGTGTAAAGTTTTTCTAAGTTAACATCTGTAAAGGGCATTATTTGAGTAAGAAATGAATATAACCTCACGAACGATTGTAGAGCATTTTTAAAGCCCTCCTGCGTTGCCTCCGCACTTAGTGTGTCATTCTTAGTTTGCTCAGCTGGTAACTGTTTGTACCGGTCAACAGCCGGGTCTACATAGGCGTTTAGTTTGCCCTGCTCTGCCGGAGATAATGCCTTAGTGTGCTTAAAAAATACGTTACAGAAGTTGTCTACCTCTGTGTCCCATATTACCCTTGCTTTCTTAATCTCTGTCTCCAAGTCGTACAAGTGGTTTGGGTCGGTGGTACTCTCAACCGTTGTTAGTTCGTAATAAGGTTGGAATGAGTTAAGTATCTCTTCTGTCTCGTTCGCAAAGTCCAGCACAAATGTATCATCCTTACCTGCACACATGCGGTTTAGGCGGGATAGGGTTTGTACTGCCTTAACCCCTGAAAGCTTTTTGTCTACATACATAGTATGCAGTAGTGGTTGGTCAAACCCGGTTTGGTACTTATCAGCAACCAATAATAATTGGTATTCATCAGTATTAAACTTCTTAGGTAGTTCCTTCTCCTTAAAACCATTCAAGTCCACTTCGGTAACACCATCCGGGTAAGCATCGTAAACCACCTTACCAGAGAACGCCACAATTGTTTTAATGTCGTTATACCCACGTATAGCGATGTAGTTATCAAACTCTTCCTTGTATCTAACTGCGTGTAAACGTGAACTGGTTACCACCATTGCCTTAGCCTTTCCGCCGATTTTCTTAGCGACCACCTGCCGGAAGTGTTCTACCATCACTTCTGTTTTTTGGGCGAGGTTATGCGGGTGTAATGATAGAAACCTTGATATTGCCCTTGCTGCCTGTTTCTTATTTACGTCCGGGTCATCTTCAATCTGCTTGGATAGTTTATAGAAGGTTTTGTAGGTAGTGTAATTGCGCAATACGTCTAATATAAATCCTTCTTCAATGGCCTGCCGCATAGAGTACAGATGAAACGGTTTAGGCTTACCATCAGCGCCGGGGGTACCAAACACTTCTACCGTCTTAGCTTTGGGTGTAGCCGTGAACGCAAAGAAACTCAGGTTCTCTTGCTTACCTCTTGCCTCCATTGATTTACGGATAGCATCCTCGGCATCTTCATCCAAGCCTGAAAAACTTTCATCTATCTCGGCTTCTTCCAGCGATTTTGCCGCCAATATTTCCTTCATCTTTTTAGTAGCTTCGCCGCCTTGTGAACTGTGCGCTTCATCTATTACAACAGCATACTTACGTTTGGGCAACTCCCCAATCTTATCTAAAATGAACGGAAATTTTTGCAGCGTGGTTATAATGATATTTGAGCCGGATGTAATGGCATCGGCTAATTGTTGCGAATCCTTATCAATTTTTTGCACCACGCCCTGTTTATGTTCAAACTGGTAAATGGTATTTTGCAATTGGTTATCCAGCACCTTGCGGTCGGTGATAACGATAACAGAGTCAAATATGCGGTTGTTGTTAGCATCATGGAGGCTGGACAGGCGGTAAGATAACCAAGCAATACTATTACTTTTGCCGGAACCTGCACTATGCTGTATCAAGTAATTATGGCCTGTGCCCAACATCCGGGCGTTGTCACTTACCTTACGTACCACCTCCATTTGATGATACCGGGGGAATACAATTGTTTCTTTTACTTTGGTAACACCATTAAACTCAAATTCTTCAACGCTCAGGTGTAAGAACTTGGCGATTATGTCTATGAAACTATCTTTAGCCCATACATACTCCCACAAATAAGAAGTTCTGTAACTGGTATAATTTGTAGGGTTACCAGCACCATTGTTGTTGCCTAAGTTGAAAGGCAGGTAACGAGTGTGCTTGCCATCCAGCTTGGTTGTCATGTAGCACTCATCAGTATCTACAGCGAAGTGCACCAGTGTACGTTTCTTAAATTGAAATATTGGCTCAGTTGGCTCCCGGTCATAGACGTACTGCTTCTTAGCGTTGGTAATATCTTGACCAGTAAACTGATTTTTAAGCTCTATAGTAACAATTGGCAGCCCGTTGAGGGATAATACCATATCAATGGAATTATTGCCCTTGCGCTCGTAAAACAGCTGTCTGGTTACTGATAAATGGTTCTTATTGTAAAGCTCCGCTGCGGTTGGATTAAGGGAGGACTCCGGCTTAAAATAAGCCATCTTAAATTTTACGCCATAATCGGTGAACCCATTTCGTAGCACATCCAGTGAACCACGCAAGTCCAATTCTTTCAGTAGTCGGTTTAATACTTTTTTCTCAACTTCTGTTTTATGAATAGTGTTTATTTTCTGCCACTCTTTAGGCTGTGTGGTTTTTAGGAAATTGGTAACATAACCGGGGAAAATACCTAAGCTAACATCAAAATCGTTGGAGTATCCGTTTACATACCCGCCGCCATTAAGTAGCGCCAGCTCAATAGCGGCTTCAAAAGTTTGTTCAGTATGGATACCGTTTGCCATAATTTATGATGCTAAGGTTAGGTATCCTGTTTCAGGTATTACTTCATTACGCACATCTACTTTACCAGTAACTACTTCTGAAATCAGGGAAGTTTTATACTCTTTTAGCAATTCAATTTCTTGCTTTGTTTTATCAATTATATTTTCAATTCTTTTTTCTTCTGCCTCAACGTAATTGACAATTGAAGCCTGTTCTGTGATAGAACCAAACGAGACTAAGAAGTTCTGAAACATTGGTCGTCTTAAAGAATCTACCGTTGACTTCGCTGATAGCTTCTTTACTTCTTTCTCAAAGTTATATTTCAAATAATAATATAAATATTTACCCGAAACTTCTTTAAAGTCACTCATTCTGTATACACGTTGATGGTAGTCAAATTTACCATCTACGTAGTGCCAGACTTTACATACTCCAACGCCATCGCCTGCGGTAAGAATTGCCTCACCATCAAATGAGTAGCTCGAAATTCTTTCAATCGTTTGAGAGCGAACGTAAAACGGATAAGCACCATCGTCTTCACGGTTTTCAGTATCTTTATCACCCGTTCCAATGTCGCATAGATATTTCATTCTTTTCACTTGCCAATGTCTCGGCACGTCACCCAGCCAATCAATTGCACTATCTTTCATAGGTACATTAAGGTCTATGCCTCTGGTAACGGCCTGATTAATGATTGCGATGCACTCTTCATTCAGTAACTCTGTTAACCTTTCTTTGTCGCTAATGAGTTTATCTATTTTAGCGGTTTTTGTATTAAGATAATGCGCTATATGTTTTTGTTCGTTTATTGAAGGCAATATAATCGGAACATTTTTAAACGAGTAAGTTCCTATTCCATATCTTGTTATACCATTTGCCTGTGTTGAAAAGAATTGATTGTAGTATGTTGACTTAATTAGCCAAAACAAAAAATTACCGTTAAGTTGATTGGCGTCTGGACGCATCAAGGTAAGGTGATAACCGCATATAACACCTTGTATATCCTTTGGCACAAATGCCGGTACAGCAATATCAGTCGGGTCTTCACTATCTTTAGTTGCAATAACGTCCCCAGCTTTAAGTGAAAATTTTTCAATTTGACTATCGCTGGCGGTTGCCGTCATAAATGCCATGTCAGCGGTGATAAAGTCATTTTTATAAACATCAACATAATTGCATAGATCTATCTGCTGCTCGCCTTCAACAGTCTTTTTGTCTACGTTACTTGGCATGACATTACCGACAAATTTTACTTTCTTAATGTCCCAGTATTGAGGTATATCTCCAATCCAATCAACGCTTGAATCTTTATAATTTGAGTATTTTTCCATCAGGCAATTACCTCATTAATCAAGCCCGCTGTTTCTTCTTCTAAAGCCAATATGTCCCGGCGTATTTCATTCAATGTGCGTAGCGGTTTATACTGATAGAAATACTTGGTAAAGTTTATCTCATAACCAGTACGTGTCTTAGTTTCATCAACCCAAGCATCGGGCACGTGCGGCAGTACCTCAAGCTGCATGTAAGTATTTATGTCTTCTTTCAACGGTATATTCTCAGTATCCCGTAAACTGCTATCTGCTTTTGGTTTACCGTTCTTGTCCATTTTGATATTGCCCTTAGCATCACGTTCAGGGCGTTCTACCGTAACCTTATAGTACCCAAAATCCTTGTTGTCAAATATCTTACTGTATTCCCCCGGCTGGAAGTCGCCGTATATATTGGTGATGGTTTTTATGTGGTCGGGGCTTAACTCGTTACGTTTGTCGCCAAGGGATTTACCCATCTTCTTAGAAAAGTCTACTGCGTTAATCAACTGCACCTTGCCTTTTCTATTAGCAGGCTTGTGGTTAGTTATTATCCATATATAGGTGCCGATGCCAGTATTGTAAAATAGTTGATTAGGCAGGGCTACAATAGCTTCTAACAGGTCATTCTCAATTATCCATTGGCGTATGCTGCTTTCATTCTTAGTGGAGCTTGGGCTACCCGCAAACAGAGGCGAACCGTTGAACACAATAGCCAACCGGGAACCTTCCGGCTTCATTTTAGAAATCAGGTGCATCAGGAACAAAAACGAACCGTCGCTCGAAGCCGGCAAGCCTGCACCAAAACGACCACCAAAACCTTTCTCGTCATGCTCAGCTTTAACCTTTTTAGCTATCTTCTCCCACTTAACACCAAAAGGTGGGTTGGTAATCAGGTAATCAAATTTCTCAGTAGATAGCTGGTCTTCTGATATGCTATTACCTCGTTTGATATTAACAGGGTTCTGCCCCTTGATCAACATGTCCGATTTACAGATAGCGTAAGACTCAGGGTTAAGCTCCTGCCCGAATACCTGTAAACGTGCATCAGGGTTAAGTTCATGCAGGTATTCTTCTGCAACACTTAGCATCCCACCGGTACCGGCACAGCAATCATATATGGTCTTAATAGTGCCCTTACGTGCAAGTATGTCCCGATCATCGTAAAACAGCAAGTTAATCATCAGGCGTATTACCTCACGTGGCGTAAAATGCTCCCCGGCCGTTTCGTTTGAAAGCTCTGCAAACTTGCGTATTAGTTCTTCAAACATATACCCCATCTCCATACTGCTTACCTTATCAGGGTGAAGGTCTACTTCCTGAAACCGTTTGATTATCATAAACAGCAGGTCGGCATTATCCATCCGGGTAATCTGGTTCTCAAACTCAAACTGCTCAATAATTTCACGTGCATCCGTTGAGAAACCGTTAATGTACTCTATTAGATTAGCGGCGATGTTATTCGGGTCTGCAATCAGCTTTTCAAAACTAAACTGGCTGCGGTTGTGAAAGCTGTACCCCGATACCTTATTGAGGATTGGGTCAATGTTCTGAATTTTAGAGGCAGTTACAAATTTATATTTATCAAGTACCGCTTCTTTTGTAGGGTCAAGTACACAGTCCAACCTTCTCAATACTGTTAAGGGAAGTATGACTTTACCATAGTCACTTTGCTTGTAATCTCCCCTTAAAAGATCGGCTATTGACCAAATAAAGTTTGCGTATTCTTTAAAGTTCTTCATGTTATTTTATAATACGGCTAAGTTCACTAAAATTAGAAAATTTAATGAATTGAAATATTAAATAAGTTTTGCCCTGTGATATATTAAACAAAATACCACCTCCTCTATTTATTACAGGACAAAAGTCACAATAACCGTATATTGAAATGACACTTGCATTTGAGTGAAACTGAACTATGTTTGCAGTAGGTAAACACACTATCGGTATCGTTGAAGGGAGTCGAAAAATAACTAAAAGACTTCATGATAATTTTTAAATAAAACTTGCTTTTTTTAGAAGCTGAACTATGTTTGCAGTAGTGATAACACATGCATGTAACACATTAAATGAAATTCAGACTATGCGCAGAGTATTGAAAATCAAAACAATATTTACACACAAGGAGTAGGTATGCCCATGTACCTGCACTTGAACATTATAATCATGGGGCAGGAGATGTGAGAATGAATTTTATATTACAAAACAATGTTTACTTTAAGGTAATCAATGGGATTACCACACCAACAGGGCGTAAATCAGACGTCCAAAACACCAAATATTTTTATATAGTACACAGGTTAAATTACATGCGTCTTTACCGATCGGAAGAATATAAAATAGGTGTACCAATGAACTATAATATACTGCAAGATATACTTTCGGTTAAGCCAACCAAACTAAAAAAAATATTCAAATGGTTAATTAACAATAAGATTATAGAAAAAGTTAAAAACTATTCCGTTGGGTACAGCAGCTCGCTTTACAAACTCCACCCTTTAGTTGAAAATATGCCTATTGACACATTGTCTTTATCAAGCACCGAGTCCGGTTTGGTAAAGAAAATGAAAGAGCATAGAAATTCTTTTTCTATGCCTTGTGTAATCACGGATCACCAGTTCGATTTAATGTCACGAATAAATCTCAGTGCGGCTGGTCGGGAATATTTAGAAAAAAGATATATGGATTTATTGGATTGGGGTGAACTCGAATATGCTGTGGCAGATCCACGCCATTACGATCTACTTTGTTTTTACTTGAACGACACCTATTGCCGACGTAACAGAAATACGCACCGAGTATATTCATCAGTGACCAGTATGCCGGGGCGATATCGTGATTTTTTAGAGTTCGAGGGGTTGACATTATATCAAATAGATTTAAAAAATGCTCAGATACTTTTGAGTGTCTCGAAAATTATTGAAGAATTCCGAGCAGAATATGGAGATATCGAACCACTTACAACAGATATACGTGATTTTAAGCATTTAGCCGAAACTGGTAAGTTTTACGAATACATGGCTAATAGAATTGGTGTAGATATTACCAATGAGAAATTAAGAAGTAAGTTTAAGGAAATGTTCTTTAAAGAGATTTTTTATTCAAAAAACAGCAACAGAGCAACTCAATTAAAACACGCTTTTAATTTGGCTTTTCCTACCGTTGCTGCGATAATTAGACATATCAAGCGTCATGATTATCGCCAGTTTGCAATACAATTGCAACGTTTAGAAGCCAGTATATTTATTGATGAGGTATTGCGAGAACTATACAGCATGAATATAACCGCATTTTCAATACACGACTCAATAGTTACTACTACCGTTGATGATTTACTTACAGCCGAAATCGCTATTACTGATGCATTAAAAAAGTATGATTTGAAACCTACATTTAAAAAGTCAGGAGGGGGATCGTTGAAGCAGGCAGCATAATTGAAAAGTTTTCAAATTTAATTTTAAAAAAAAAATTTTTTTTTATTCGCCATAAAGAGAGGGAAGTGTTAGAATTTTAAAAAGTGAAATATTTCCACTCAAAAATTGCCACCGATTATCGGAGGGTGTCAGATGGTTGGTCGGGGCGGATAAGCATGGTGGCTAAAGGGGGGTACGCTCCCCCTTAGGGCGGGGCTAAATCTCCAACATCGGCAAAACGTCTTTCAATTGCTCAATATTAATCTCGCCTAAACCACGTAGATATTTCAGGGTAACAACCATTGTAGAATGCCCCATAAGCTGTTGAACTATATGCAAATCTTTGGTACGAGTGTACACATCAACGGCGGCAGTGTGACGAAAGGAGTAAATTGTTTGGTCGGGTTGCAGTAAGCCGTCTGCTAATAATGCAGGTCTTGCACGTGTCCAGTTCAAACTAAAATAGTACTCATTGTAAGGCTCGACGGTTAATGAAAATATATTTGCATCCGGGTTGGATATTTTAGTTAACCGTTCAATGAGGTCTTTGCGTACATATTCAGGTACGCCCACTACACGAATTCGTGCGCTCTTGTTTTCAAAGCCTGAAAGGGATATTTGAGTGTAATCCTGATTGAAATGTTTCTTTTTCAAAAATCTGATTTCATGGTGTGGGCGTAGCAAACAACCATAAGAAATAAGGCAGCACAGATACAACTCATAATTGGTAGCCTTTAAGTGGTTTAACAATGCTGTGAGTTGTTCTTTGGTGTAAGTTTTATGAAGTGTAGCTTTAGTTTTTAGCCGGGGTGCTGATTTGGCGTAGTTTACTGGTATATATTTTTTACGAACAAATTCCGCCATGAAAACCCCCAACGCACGACGCTTATTCATGTATTGTGTAGGGGTTCCTTTGAACTGATTTAGAAAACGTTCTGCACTAAAAGGATTCAGGTTCTTAATAGTACTAACCTTTTCTTTATCTGAAAGAAAATTTAAAAACTGGTTACTAACGCTGCTTAGTTGTCGTTTATAGAATATACTGTAGGGGCTTGATAGTTTATGTGCTTCAAATTGTTGAAAGGCTTCCTGTACTGTTATCTCACTTTCATAAACAGGTGTAACATCAATCTTAGTTTCATTCGGGTTCCAGTTATTGTCCAGTGCTTTCTTAAATTCGAAAAGTAATTTTGCCAACAAGCGATTTTTCTCTTTAAGGGATTTTGCCCGGTTAGGGTTTATCTTCAAGTCAAGCTTTTTAGCATTGTATTCCCGGTACCGGGTGCCGTTGAAAGAATACTGGATGTAAGACCGATAATTTAAGTCAGTAGTGGTAACGATTTTTGGCTCAGTGAACATTGATTTGGCGCATATAGTGGCGCACTTTCACCGGAACTCTTAAAAAACGCCCTTTTTAGCGTAGCTCAGCTGGTAGAGCAAATGACTCTTAATCATTGGGTCGAGAGTTCGAATCTCTCCGGGGTCACTTAAAATCAACAAAAAAGCCTCGCGAAAACTCGCAAGGCTTTTTTGTTGCAAATTATATCCACTAAAGTACCTTAAATTGAAACACCCCCGATTCAGATGTATTACCGTTTGAATCACGGGTAACCACTTTCCAGTAAAATGTGGTTGCCTGTTTTACAGGCAGTTTGTTGTAAAAGCTGTCTTTTATTTTGGCTGCAACCAAAGGCGGCGTAGTACTATCGCCAAAATACAAATCGTAATTCAGGATATCATTATCTACATCGCTGGCTTTCCAAACTACGTTATACGTGTGTTCGGTTGAGGTGGCAACGCTTGCGCCTACAGCGGGGCTTACGGCTTCGGCAGGGAAGGGTGCATATGATACTACTCCCGGACCCGAATTGTAAAATTTCCAGGTATCGCTTAGCGTTTTAGCATCAGTGTTTTTTGATGACAAGGAAACAACATTCCATGAATAAGGGGTGTTGCGATCAAGCGTTACTTCTAACTGCGTTTGCGTGGCCGATTGTGAGACGCTTGCGCCGGTAAGCAGGTTTTTTATACTGATCGAGTAACTATCGGCGTTACTGGCGCTTCCCCATTTAAATACCACTTTGCTTTGAGTAGCGGATACGACGGTGCCTTGGTTACACAATTCGTCTTTTGCCGGAAACAGCAATGCCGAAACACCGGGTACTGGAGGAGGTTGCGGTGGAGTATCGCCGCCACCGCTTTTGCCACAGCCTGTTGCTATCAATAATATGGTTATATAGGTAAGTAATTTTCTCATTTTTTGATGATCTTGAAAACCGACTCAACGTTGTCGGCCAGCATGTTTAAAGAATAGGTTCCGTTTTTTAATCCTGCCAGGCTAAGCTGAACAACCCCTGCCTGGTTATGGAATTTTTGCTGATATAATAACCGGCCATCGGCAATGTTAAATACCCTGATGGTGCAGTTGGCAACAACGGTATCACCAAGGTTAACATTCAAAATATCCAGAAAAGGATTTGGATAGGGCAGTGCGTTATCGCTCACCGCGATGGTTTTTTCAATGATTCCCTGGCAAAGCTTATCTGTTGCTACTACAAGCTTATTATTGCCTTTGCGTAATGGTAATGAAATAGAATTATCGGTAGTATGATAAACCGTACCATTCAATTCAACCGCGTAATTATCGCTGCCGTTTAAGCTTAGGTTAACAGTTTGTGTCGCTTTATTAACAGATGAAAATACCGACAGGTCCTGAGGTTGGGTGATCACAAGATCATAACATTGTTTATAGTCGGGCTGGCCATCAACGGTGATACAAACGTTATAAGTTCCTGCGGCTAAATTATCGATGGTTAAATTATTGGTAAATGTATATTGCTTATTTAACCCGTTGCCGGTTAGCGCAGCCTGGTAGGAAAGCGATTGTACCGCTGTAATACCGATAACGCCGTTGCTTTCGCCTTTGCAGGTAGCGCTTGTTGCCGATACTTTGAAGTTACTTGCCGGTAAGGTATAAATGGCAGTAACCGTAATTTCATCAGATGTTAAGCTAATACCGGCATGAGTGAGTGTAACACTGTAATTTCCAGATTCGGTAGCCTTAAAGGTTTGTTGTGTTGCTCCATTGATATTTTTACCGTTCTTCATCCACTGATAAGCATAATCGCTGCCGATAGTGGCATAAAGTGTAACACTACCACCGCTTACAAAAGTTGTTTGGCCACCGGCTGTAACTTTAGGTTTAGGTGTAAATAAGAAGCCGGTGATAGAACCGGCGCCGGCAGGCGATTCAAGGTAGATATCACCTTCGGCTCCGTCGCCAACGGTTGCAGTGATCCGGTCATCGCCCTGCACAACAAATGCTTTGGCTGGTACCGAACCAAACCCTAAGCGGGTAGTGTTGAGGAAGCCATGGCCCGTAATGGTAACAACTGTTCCCGCTACAGCCACTTTTGGTGAAAACCCTGTTATGGCGGTTGGTGGTACTACCACAAAGCCCTTTATAATGGCCGAACCGATTGGTGTGGTTACTACTATATCTCCACCGACAGCACCCCGGCCCACATATGCAAATAGTCCCGTTGCGGATTCGCTTGAAAATGATGCTGCGGGCACGCCGCCAATTGTTACCGAAGTAACGTTGGTAAGGTTTGTGCCTGTTAAGTACACCCTTGAGCCTATAAAGCCCTGAGCGGGAACAAAAGAGGCCAGTGTTGGTGCCGGCTGCGGCTGAATGAATGTAAAGCCGTTGATATTAGCGGTGCCTGCCGGGTTGGTTATATACACCGTACCGCTGCTACCCGCGCCAACTACAGCCGTAATGCTGGTAGGACTGTTTACTGTAAAAGAAGTTGCCGGGCTACTCATGAAGCGAACGTCGGTAGTCCCGGTTAGGTTAGTTCCGGTGATGGTTATCGGAGTGCCTACTGTACCCGATGTAGGGTTTATAGAAGTTGCAGTTGGCGGATACAAATAGGTAAAGCCCGGAAAACTTACTGTATTGCCGTCGTTAGTAAGGGTGATATCGCCGCTTGCACCTGTACTGCCCGGTACGGCAGTTATTTTGGTATCACTAAGTATACTGAATGATTTTGCCCGCATACCACCAAAGCTTACGCTGGTGACACTTTTCAGATTGCTGCCGTTAATTACAACTGTTGAACCTGCATAGCCTGTGGCATCGGCCGAAGTAATAACAGGTGGTGCTATGAAAGTAAAACCCGTCTGTTTGGCTGTGCCGCCGGGGGTTGTTACCACTACATCACCGCTGGCAGATGGGCCGATTATTGCCGTAATATTTGTTGCAGAGTTAACCACAAATGATTTTGCAGGTACGCCACCAAAGCTTACCGCTGTGGCTCCTGAGAAATTACTACCTGTAATGGTAATTGTAGCGCCAGCACCTGCACTGTTGGGGGTAAAATAAGATACAACAGGCGCGCTTATAAAGGTAAAGCCAGCCAGGCTTCCGGTGCCTCCCGGTGTGGTAACAGCTACGTTGCCGCTGCCCGCTGTATTTACTGTGGCGGTAATGCTTGTTGCACTGTTTACGGTAAATGATTGCGCCTTATAGGTTCCAAAAGTAACTGCGGTTGCACCTGTAAAATTAGTCCCCGTTATATTTACTACACCACCTGTAGGCGCTGTATTGGGCGTAAAGGCAGTAACGGTTGGCGGTACAATATAGGCAAAAGTGGCCGTGCCTCCTGGCGTGGTTAGTACAACGTTACCAGTAGGTGCTTTGCTGGTAACAGCAGTAACCATGCTCCGCGAATTTATTTTGAAGGATGTTACAGGCGTTCCACCTATACTCACATCAGTAGTACCGGTAAAATCTGAGCCGTTGATGACTACGGTATATGTACCACCCGAAGAGGTTGTTGATAATGACTGAATAACCGGTTTAGGTAAAAAATTGAAGGCGTTGAGTGCTACTGTACCATAAGGCGTGGTAAGTGTAATATCGCCCGAGCGCCCTGTACCAACTACTGCCGTGACCTTTGTGGCCGATTCAACGTTAAAACTTGTGGCAGGCACGCCCCCAAAGTAAACTGCCGATGTCCCTGTAAGGTTAACACCGGTAATGGTAACGGTTTTGCCTTCGCCGGTAATTTGTGGGGTAAATGATGTAATGCCCGGGGTAAGTAATCCTGACTGATTGATTAATAACGAAACATAATAAGTATTGGATTCGACGATATCGGGTTTGCCGTCGCCATTAACATCGCCTACAGCAATGCCCAGCGGGTATTGGCCGGCATCAAAACTTATTGGGCCGCTAAATACTAAGGCGGTGCCCGTGCTTTTATTGGATAACAATTTTGCTGTACCGCTATCGTGATCAAGAAAAGCAAGGTCCGGTCGGCCATCGCCATCCATGTCGTTCATTACCAGATCGTCGGAATATAATTCGGTATAAAAATCAACTTTTGTATCAAACGATATATTGCCTGGAGTGCTTGTATTGCGTAGGCCACAACCCGTTTTCATTTCACCAAAAAAAGGATGATTGACTACTCCAACGTCTGGCTTGCCATCGTTGTTCATATCGCCAACAGCTATATTATAGGGCGAATCGCCAGCAAGAAAATCTTTTTTTGTATCAAATGAAATAGATGACCCGGATGTGGTGTTTCTTAAAACGGAAATTGTAGCACCTTCATGATTGCCGGTAACAATATCAGCACGCCCGTCACCATCCATATCAACAATTTCAACATCAAATGGAGCAGCACCGGTTACAAAATCAACTTTAGGGTCAAAAGAAAGCGCGCCTGGTTTGCTTGTGTTTTTATATACAGAAACTACATCGCCTACCTGGTCAATCACTGCGATATCGGGTTTGCCATCAAGGTCAAAGTCGCCCGCCTGGAGACCGAAGGCGCTTATCGGTTCCTTACCAAAAGTAATGCCTTTAGCGAATGAAATCTGGCCACCGCTGCTTGTGTTAAGGTATGTGGTGAATGTTGGTGACCGATAATTAGCAACAGACAGATCGGGCAATCCGTCACCATCCAAATCTGCGGCTATTACCTTTATAGGATCTATGTCATTACTGATGAAACAATCAGCATTAGGGCCAAAGGGCTTTGTGCTGCTGCCGTTATTTTTATAGATACGTACGCCACCGCCCAGGCCTGTTGTGGTTACTACAAGGTCGGGCTTGCCATCGGCATTGATATCGGCAGTAGTAACCGATCCTGTATAATTATTATCGTCTACCGGGAGGTTTAATTTGGGGGCAAATGCATTGTGGGTTGTAAATACGTTACCGCCGTTATCATAAGTAACAATAAATGGCCTGGCCGAGTATCCTGTTAGGTTATTAGTAGTAACGGCAACCGGCTGAAACGTTGCCCCGGCAGGTACAATAGCAGTTATAGCGCTATTAGTAGCTGATTTCAATGTTGCTTTGGCTGCGCCAAAAAATACGGCATTCAGCGCCGCGTTGGCATTGAAGTTTTTACCACTAATGGTAACTATAGTGCCCGCCGGTCCAGAGGCCGGTGAAATACTGGCAATTATAGGCGCTTGCGCATGTAACTGTATTCCGAAAAGCGTCAGGATAAAGAAAGCAATACAATGTTTAATGTAATGGGTTATTGATATTTCGAGGAGTTTAGGTAAAGATTTATTCATGCAGTTGTGATAGGTTCTCTGTTATCAAAACGTTTGGTTGTTTTTTAACGAGAACGGTTTAAGTTTGAGGCAAATATAGCAAAGCGCTTTGGAAAAGCCAGTCGTTTTTTACTTAAAAGAAAATTGTTTTATTGTTATTTGTATGTTAACAGATAAGTCCTGGTGGTAAATTAAAATTTCGCAACAATGTATTGATTTTGTTGTTGTAATTTTAATAAATGCTGCTTAAATTGTGGAACTTAACATCTACTCCCATGGAAAAAAGAAAATTGCTCAAAATTAACAAGCTTCAGTATGAAAGCTTAGTTAAGGACTTTATCGCCCAAAACGGCCTAAACGTTCAGTATTCATATACTAAAGATCATTTTTACTTGTTTAGCGACGAGTCTACCATAAATCAACTTGAAACACAGGCTACAAGGATTAGCTAATAAAGTATAAAATATAAAGGGCCGATAGTATTTACTATCGGCCCTCTTTAATTCTTTATTGATTATTACACCGCAGCGTAAAGTTCTTCCTGTTGCTTTTGAACTACAGCGCTGTTAATATATTCGTCGTAGGTCATGAGCTTATCAATATAGCCACCCGGGGTTAGCTCAACGATGCGGTTTGCAACGGTTTCAACCAATTCATGATCTCGCGAGGTGAAGAGTATGGTGCCACGGAAATCTTTCATACCATTATTGAGGGCAGTGATTGATTCCAGGTCGAGGTGGTTGGTTGGCTCATCAAACATTAAAAGGTTAGCTTGTTGCAGCATCATGCGGCTAAACATGCAACGCATTTTCTCGCCACCCGAAAGTACGCTGCACTTTTTCATAACCTCTTCGCCCGAGAACAGCATCCGGCCTAAAAAGCCGCGGATAAACTGATCGTCCTTTTCGCCTGGTGAATATTCGCGCAGCCAATCTATCAGGTTATCAGTCTTGCCGTCAAAGTATTCGCTACTATCGTTAGGGATATCGGCAGCATTGATGGTTACGCCCCATTTAAAAGTACCTGTGAAATCTTTATCTCGTCCGGTTAAAATATTATAGAAGGCAGTGGTTGCCAAACTGTTTTGCGACAGGATGGAAATTTTATCGCCTTTATTTACTGTAAAAGTAATATTGTTGAACAACACTTCACCATTTAGCGTTTTACCCAGGTTTTCAACGGTTAGGATCTGGTCACCGGCCTCACGACCAAGGTTGTTGAAGATAATGCCAGGATATTTACGGTTTGATGGCTGGATCTCATCAAGGTTGATCTTATCCAAAGCCTTTTTACGGCTGGTAGCTTGCTTTGATTTTGACGCGTTAGCGCTAAACCTGCGAATGAATTCCTGAAGCTCTTTAACTTTATCTTCAGCCTTTTTGTTCTGCTCGGCACGTTGCTTCAATGCCAATTGGCTTGATTCATACCAGAAGGTATAGTTACCAGTATAAATGGTCATCTTACCAAAGTCGATATCTACCACGTGGGTACATACAGTATCAAGGAAGTGCCTGTCGTGCGATACAACCAATACAATAGCTTCATATGAGGCAAGGAAATCTTCCAGCCAGCTGATGGTGTGGATGTCCAAGTCGTTGGTAGGCTCATCCAGTAACAGGATGTCAGGTTTTCCAAAAAGCGCCTGCGCTAATAACACACGTACTTTTTGGGTATTATCAAGGTCTTTAACCAGTTGATAGTGAAATTCTTCTTTAATGCCAAGGTTGCTCAATAGGGTAGCAGCATTGCTTTCGGCATTCCAGCCGTCCATTTCTGCAAAAAGGTTTTCCAGTTCGCCGGCACGTTCTCCGTCGGCATCGCTGAAATCCTCTTTAAGGTAAATGGCGTCTTTCTCCTTCATTATGGCATACATTTCCTTATGACCCATCATCACAGTTTCAAGAACTGTAAATTCGTCAAAAGCGTAATGGTTCTGGCTTAATACCGCCATGCGCTCGCCCGGAGTAAAACTAACCGAACCGCTGGTTGGATCAATATCGCCCGAAAGAATTTTCAGGAATGTAGATTTACCTGCGCCATTAGCGCCGATAATACCATAACAGTTGCCTTGTGTAAATTTCAGGTTAACGTCTTCAAATAAAGTCCGCTTACCGTAACGTAAAGAAAGATTGGATACCGTGATCATGCTGCACCTCTAATTTGGCGCAAAAGTAAGCTAAAAACTTCATTTTTACGACATACGGCGCCGATATTATGGATGGGGATTTTTTTGAGCAGCAATTTTCCCCACAAAATTAACTGATGGGCATACAATTACACAGAAATGATAATTGAATGTAAACTAAAAGCGCGTTTGGAGCGTTTTAAAGGTACATTTTACCAATTATACTATAGTGGTACAGCCTTTGACTAACAACTGATATAACAATTTATTTAAATTATTTAACAATGGTCATGGGAGCTTTAATTATAGGTTTAATTATCATCAATGTGGTAATAGCCATCAACAATACTCAAAAACGCAAAGTATACTAAATACAAGCTTTGCAATAAAGCTGGTGTTAGCTTAAAATGTTAAGTAAACTTTGTGTTTCATGGTCGGCCAGTTTTTGTAGCGGACCTGACGCCAGCATTTTCATCATCATGCTAAGCTCAGCATTAATGGTGAATAAAATATCTGTATGGTCGTTATTGAAAGATAACGACCATTTTAGTTCAAGATCAAATGGGGGCTTTTCTGCCGGGATAATTCTTACCAATTGATTGTGAATACGTTCCTCAATTTTCAAAGCAAGTTTGGCCATATTCTGGATACTAAACCGCGCCTCGTCACGGGTAGACATCCATTCCTGGATATTATCGGGCATTAGCTGCTGATGATTATTAAAATCGGCCAAAAAATCATAAACCTCAGCTAAAGGTTTGTTAATGCTTATTGTACTTGTGAATGTATTCATTTTGGTAGATGTGAGATTTGAGACAAATTCGGCTGACTATTAACAATGAACCAAAATCATCGAAATCAAAAAAATCTGCGGTCTTAACTTGCTGCTATTTCGCCCCAGGTTGATGGGCTTTCGCGCCACTGTTTAAGCAGGTTTACATCTTTTTCGTTGATGAATTGGTGCTCTTCTGCATATTTAATTAGCGCATTGTAGTTTGACAGCGTTACATATGGGCAATTAGCCTGTTTGAAGTTTTCGTCGGCAATATCAAAGCCATAAGTGAAGATGGCGGCAAGACCGGCAACATCATAACCAGCAGCACGCAAAGCTTCAACAGCTTGTAAGCTGCTTTTGCCGGTTGAAAGCAAATCTTCAATTACCACAACACGTTTGCCTGATGTAGTAGGAGCATCACCTTCAATCATGCTGCCTGTACCATGCTCTTTAGGTTTTGAGCGTACGTAGATGAAAGGAAGTCCTAATTCCTGAGCTACCAAAGCTCCTTGGGGGATACCTGCAGTAGCTACACCCGCTATACAGCCAACCGAACCAAATTTGTCATGGATGGCTGCAACCAGCTGCTGCCTGATATAGGTGCGGATGGTTGGATGAGAAAGCGTAACGCGGTTATCGCAGTAAATTGGAGATTTCCAGCCCGATGCCCATGTAAAAGGATTATTGGGTTGTAATTTAATTGCTTTAATTTGCAGCAGGAATTCGGCTACTTGTTGTTCGATCTCATTATTAGTAAACATGGCTCAAAAATACAGAATTTATATTAACGAAAAGGTTATCCTGCTCACAGAATCTGAACCAAAGCATGCAGATAATTTTGAAAGGCTTGATGCAGAGACCTTTGACTTGAAAATTATATACACCTGGATCCTCGCTAATCCTAATAAACTGTTTTACATAAAAACGCCTAACGCCAAGGTGTATTTAAAAGCGATTAAGAAGAATATTACACTTATTGAAGCGGCCGGTGGCCTGGTTATGAACACTAAGGGGCAGTATTTATTCATTTATCGCAACGATAAATGGGATTTACCTAAAGGCAAAATAGAAAAAGATGAGAAGGTAAAAGAAGCAGCGGTACGCGAAGTAGAAGAGGAGTGTGGCATAAAAGTCAGTGAACTGGGAGAAAAAATTTGCAAAACTTACCACGTTTACGTGAACCGTGGCGAGGTTGTGCTAAAGAAAACACATTGGTTTGCTATGAAAAGCAAAGGCAAAGAAAAACTAAAACCTCAAAAAGAAGAAGGTATTACCGATGTGCGCTGGTTTGAGCATGAGCACATTGAGCCAATAATTGAAAATACATTTCCATCTATAATGGACGTACTCCATGAAGAAAAGCTGGTTACAAATAAGGTAATGCCTCTTTCGGAATAAACTGGCTTACATCTCCATTATACCTGATGATTTCGCGTACAATGGTTGAGCTTATGGACGAATAGCCTGGTTTACTTACTATAAATATGCTTTCAATATCGGGAGCCAAAGAGTGGTTCATTTGCGCTATAGCCTTTTCGTATTCAAAGTCGGATACGGTACGGATGCCCCTGATCATGTATGCAGCACCTATGCTTTTACAGAAATTTACTGTAAGCCCTTCGTAGGCTATTACATGGATCCGTTCGTCATGCTCAAAAACAGCCCTGATCATTTGCTCGCGCTGTTCGATAGTTAAGAGCCCTTTCTTGCTGCTGTTTACGCCTATACCTATATAGAATTTATCAAACAACTCAACAGATCGCTTAACAATATCAACATGTGCCTTTGTGATGGGATCAAAGGAACCTGGAAAAAGGGCTATCTTCATGCAGTAAAATTAGTGAATTGTTGATTGGTTGCTCAAGTGAAAATCTATTTTTTTTGCATGTTATCGCTATTATTTAACAAGAGGCAGACTTATCTTAAAAACGACCATTTATCCAATCAACTGTATCATCACTAAACCAGCGAAGCTAATTGCGCATATTGCAGGAGCATAATTGTTTTACCATCTTTTATTTCTCCGGTTTGCATCATTTGTAGGGCTTGGCTGAAGGGTAATTCCAAAACTTCGATATTTTCATTTTCATGTGCAAGGCCACCGCCGTCACTAACTTTCATTGCTTTATTGTACTCGGCTACAAAAAAGTAAAGGATTTCGGTAACAGAGCCAGGCGACATGTATGCCTCAAAAACCTTTTTCACATCAGTTATTTTATAACCAGTTTCTTCTTCAGTTTCCTTACGGATGCAGTCTTCCGGATTGTCCTTATCAAGCAGGCCCGCGCAACATTCAATCAGCATCCCATCCGGATTACCATTAATATAGGTCGGTAACCTGAATTGCCTTGTTAATATGACAGATTGCTGCGCCTTATTGTAAAGCAAAATAGTTGCGCCATTACCACGGTCATAAGCCTCGCGACTTTGAACCGAAGTATTTCCATTGTTTTCCTTAACCTGATAAGTTACTTTTTTTAGTGTATACCAGTTATCTGATAAAATATCGGTACTAAGAATTTCTATTTGATTCATTTTTATTTGATTGTTTTTGATTAATAATGATTATTTTTGAACGAATTAAGATAAATAAAATGAACTTTCCTAAAAGAAAACAAAAAATAATTGAGCAACTCAATCAAACGGGAGAGGTTGATATTAAACAATTGGCAACCGAGTTGGATATTTCAGAGATCACTATCAGACGAGATTTAAACCAATTGGCCGCGGACGGTTTGCTTTATCGCACCCACGGCGGAGCTACCAAAGTTAACCCTCTTGAAAGGCCGCATAGTTTTGTGAATAAAAGCGCACAAAATGCAGGCGTTAAAGATGCTATTTGCCGCCTGGCTGCAGCGCAGATCAACGATGGCGATATTATTTTTATGGATTGTGGCAGCACGGTTTTCAGACTTTGTCAGTTCATCAAAAACAAGAAGATAAAGGTGATAACAAATTCATTACCTGTAATATATGAGCTTCAGGATTGCGCCGTAAGTGTCAATATAATAGGAGGGGAACTGGACAAAGAGCGACAAGCCGTACACGGCACAACAGCCATTGAGCATATCAACAAATACCGGGCAACCAAGGCTTTTTTAGGTATTGATGGTATTTCAGAAGCCGGGCTGTTTGCCAATAGCGAACACGAAGCATCCATTACTTCTGCTTTCGCCGCTAATAGCGCTTATACCTATATTTTGTGCGACGCCACCAAAATCGGAAAAGAAACCTACCTTAATTTTGCAGGATTAAATTTGATTAGCGCCATTATTACTAATGGAGACGAGGATAGCCTGCTTTTTCTTAAAAGAAATGGTGTAACTGTGCTAAGTACAAAAAGGTAAATGTGCAATTAGTTTTTTACTTAATGTCTTGCACAAAGCCATAGCGTTTGGCAAGTGCACTGCCGGTGGGTATCTCGTTAAAAGCGAAGTAAAAAATATGTTTATTGTTTTTATCAATTCCTTTAAATACTGAACCGATCACTTTTTGCAATTCCTGATTCTCGGCTTTTAAGGCAACGGTATCCGTAAGTTTAATATTGCTTTTATATTTTATTAGTGGAAATACACCAGCTTTTGCAGGATCGTTAATAAATTGAGGGCTTACTGAAAATAACTGCGGGGCAGTTTTTAGTTGTTTTACTGCTAATGGTAGTTTGTATTGATTGTTAGCTTCCTTTAAAATTTTGTTATAAAAGTTCTTCATCACATCTTCTTCTTTGTATTTAAAGAACTTACCACCTGGCTGCGCAATTTCAGATGCAATTGATATCATATCTATGGCATCGATAATATCCTTTTGTTGATAATGCGTAAAGGCTTCACTGTAATATTCGGGGGCAGTTTTTCCAAGTACTTCGTAATTGCCCAGGTTTAATATATTAAGTTTCCAGCCGTTATCGTATCGCCCATAAACGGCGAGTACTAAGGCACTAAAAGTGGGTAGCTTTACCTTTAATACGGATACGTACATCTCCGCGTTCAAAGCCAGATAGTCTACAGTGTAGTTGTTTTCGGCCTTGTCACTTGTAACCAAGGTGTTTTTATTGTTGGCAGCAACGTTTCTGGTGTAATATTCATCAATGATCTCATAGTTATCATTCTTAACCGCGGTATGGTATTGTGCAACAACAGAATCTAAGCCGGCTTCCGACTTTTGGAGCAATGCGGGTGATGCAAGTTGCTTTACTCCCGCAGCATTGTTTTCCGCCATGGCCTTAATAAGCTTTTTATTTAACGTAGCCATTTCTTCCCTCAAATCTGGGTCAATTCTGTCGTTTTTCCAGCTTCCCCAGGCACCGAAACGGCAACTAAATAAACAACTTACTACGGATAAAACTAAAATGAAGGTTAAGGTTTTTTTCATGGATGAGGGTTAGGTTATGGGTATCGAAAAAAAGAAAAAGACGAATGGCCATATTTCCTTTGTTCAACAAATGCAGGATGATTGCTCAGATTTTGCAACGATTGGTGTTCAACTATCAGCAGGCCATCAGGCTTAAGCAAATTCTTTTCAAAAATAACTTTCGGTAAATCAGGGATCCTGTTTAAATCATACGGCGGATCTGCAAATATCAGGTCGTATTGCTCGGTTTCTACATTCAGATATTTAAATACATCTTCCCGGTAAGTTTTTATCTGCGTAAGCTTATGCTGGCGCGATGTGTCTTTAAGGTAATTAACACAATGAACGCTCCTGTCAACAGAGATAACTTCAGAAGCACCGCGCGAAGCAAATTCAAGCGAAATATTACCTGTACCGCTAAATAGGTCAAGTACTTTAATACCTTCAAACTCAATTTGGTTAAGCAGGATATTAAACAAGGCCTCTTTTGCAAGGTCGGTTGTGGGGCGAACAGGAAGATTTTTTGGCGGATTAAGCCTCAATCCTTTTAAACTACCTCCGATAATGCGCATAATGAAAGAGCCGATATAGATAATACCCTGTGTGCTATAACCTCCGATGGTAATTGTAATACCTGTAAGCTGTTTACCTCGGCCTTCCCAAAAAACTCTGCCAGACGAGTCAGGCTTTTGCTATCGGCTTCAATGTTTCCGCTAACATATAGGCTGGTATATTTGGCATCAAGGCTAAGCTCATTAGCTACCAGCACGGCAAAGTAAAGGAGTTCGTCATCCCCATTAAAATCAAACGAGTTGTAAAAGCGCAGTTTATCTTGCGAAAAGTGCGCTATCTCAACTTTGTCTTTTTCAATATTGAGGTAGAGGTAGTTATTGCCAGGATTGTTCTGCGCGATAGCAGTTAACCAGCCTTTTGATGTGTAAACAGTATTGCGGATACCAAATTCATCGGCGGCATTTACAATGGTTTCGCTGGTGTTATATATAATGATATTTTCCTTGTCTAATATTTGAGCTAAAACTTTACTGTTGGGCTTCGTATCCAGAAAACGGGCCAGGTTCGGTAACCGTTCGTCCGAAAATAGTGCTGTTGGTACAAGGGTAAAGCTATGGGCAGGCAAGCCGATAATCATTTGCCTGTATTTGGCAGATAAAAGATCAAGCAATTCCTGCGGATCGCTCAGTTCGTCAAAAGGGTAATTTTCGGCCCAGGCTATTAGTTTGCCATTTTCGGTGATTGCATATGAAAACGAATTGTTTTCAACCTGAATTAATAAAACATAGTCTTCAGTTTTATCTAAACTAAAGTTATCGTCGTGGTAGGTATAATTGTGTTCGTTCATGCCTGTTTAACAAAAGTAGCATTTTTTTAATTCCTGCGCGGTTTTCAGAAAACGTAGGAGTATAAATCGGTAAAATATTAATCCTTCAAGCATAATTATTCCTTTTCAAAAAGCAATAATATTATGTCACAGCTTTATTCTGCAACAATGAATTTACTATATCAGTATATTTTCTTGTTTTGTTTTGGTGTTGACTATCAGTAAATTATGCTTATATTTATAAAACACGCTATAGTTATGGATATACTGCCTTATCTGCCGGTTATACTGGTTTTTACAATGAAAATGGCTTGTTTCCTTTTCGGCTATTTAACAATCAGGTTAGGATACAAATTAATAAATAGCGGAGTAAAGGGCGAGTTTAAATTTTCAGCAGGCTATCACGGAGTTAAAGGCGGATTAGTCAGTTCATCTCCCGGATTACTATTTGTTTTATTAGGAATAATACTTATTGCTTTTGCTATTAAAGTAGAAAAGCCTTATGAGATTAATAAAAATTCTGCTCCATCTAACTTATATGCGCCGGCTATACCAACTGATTTCGACCCTTTACCAAAACCTGATAAAAAATGAAAACGTTAATTTTAGTTTTATTGATCATTTATTCTGCTTGGCAAACTGAAACTTTTGAGCAAAGTTATCAGGAAGGATTTGCTTTTTTACAAGCCAGGAATTTCCAGAGTGCAATAGCAAAGTTTAAATATTCATATAAGATTAACCGCAATTATAAAACGGCGTATTACATAGCTTTATGTTATAGTAGAATGCATAGTGTTGATAGTTGTAAGAAATATGCTCAAATAGTGATGAATGATAGTCAAACTCCCGCCAATTATAAACTGGAAAGCCGAAATATGTACAATTCAACACAAAGTAATATTAGTGTTTCCGGGCGTATGGAATCCGAAACAGATAAATAACTTACATAACCACCCTAAGCAAAAAATAGAGTGTTATCATAACCAATATCGGTTTTAAAACGGGCTTTGGATAATAATCATTATCGGGGAATGATTTTTTGAAGAAATATTGTGTAAGTATCAATGCTCCTATAATTCCAATTGCAATGTTTAAACCGGCTAACAAAAATGTTGCTTTAAGCTGGTCGGGGGTAGGCTGGCCGCCTTTTGAAGCTACATTTAAGGCATCAACAACAAGTTTTAAATTAATGCCGGAGTATGCTACAGCCAGGTTTGATCCGTAAAAAAACACGGCCATGAAAGCTATAACCGGTGGAATAGCCCTTTTGTAACCTGCGTTGTATAAATTGATAATGAGCAGTACTCCTCCGAATATAAAATTGAAAAAGGAAAACCAAAATATGGCCCGCTTTGAATATATATCTACAAAATCGTCTTCCTGGTAGCTTTCCTCTTTGTTTTCGTCAAATTCCATGGCTCAAATGTAAAACTAATCTTACTGAATTAAATTACTAATCATCATTTTTGCAGGGTGTCAACTCCCGATCATATCCGTCAGTCATTTCCGCACGAGCCAACAGGCCAGCAAACCGAACTTTTTGGCAAGCTTCATGCTTTTTTAAAAAGCACCGATGGCGACGAATGCTTTATTTTGAAAGGTTATGCCGGTACCGGTAAAACAACGATAGTAGGGGCCCTGGTAAAAGCGCTAAAGCATTATAACTACAAAGCAGTACTGTTGGCTCCAACGGGGCGGGCAGCTAAGGTTATTACCAATTATTCGGGGCGCAAAGCTTTTACTATCCATAAACGTATTTACCGTAAAAAATCGGCGTTAACCATTGATGACGGTTTTGCCCTTGCTGATAACCTGGCCAGCGATACCCTTTTTATTGTGGACGAAGCTTCCATGATTTCGGATGAGGCAATGGGGAGCAACCATGTTTCGTTATTGTTTGATTTGCTGAGGTACGTTTACAACGATAAAAACTGTAAGCTGGTATTAGTAGGAGATACAGCACAATTACCTCCTGTAGGTGCCGATAACAGCCCTGCGCTTGATGAGCAGGTCATGAATGGGAAATTTGGTATTACCATATTTAAATATGAGCTTACTGAGGTATTAAGGCAACAAAAGGATTCGGGCATATTATTTAATGCTACAAACATCCGCGACCTTATTCGCACAGAAACTATTGAAGCTCCCCAAATTGTCACCAAAGGGTTTAAGGATGTGTTCAGGATGACCGGCGAGCGTTTGCCCGAGGGTTTAGAATATGCATATCGTAAATATGGGCATGATCGTACACTTATCATTTGCCGGTCAAATAAAAATGCCAACCTGTACAACGGGCAGATCCGTAACCGTATTTTGTATCGTGAGGAAGAACTTACCGGCGGCGATCAGATCATGATTGTTAAGAACAATTACTTTTGGCTGCAGGATAAGGATGAAAATAGTACCGCGTTTATAGCCAATGGTGATATTGCCCGGATAGTGAAAGTACGGCGCACCGAAGAGATGTATGGCTTACGCTTTGCCGATGTTCAATTGGAATTTATTGATTATGCCGAAGATCCTACGCTTGATTGTAAGGTGCTGCTTGATACCCTTTATGCCGATTCGCCGGCGTTGAGCCAGGAAAATCAAAAATTATTTTACCAGGAAGTAATGAAGGACTATGAGCATTTGCCCAATAAACGGGCCATGCACAACGAGTTGAAGCTTAACCCTTATTACAATGCCTTACAAATAAAATTTGCTTATGCCATCACCTGTCATAAAGCTCAGGGCGGACAATGGGACGCGGTTTTTGTTGATCAGGGCTATGTAACAGACGAGATGATCAATATGGATTTTCTGCGTTGGTTTTATACCGCGCTCACCCGCGCCACTACCGAATTGTTTTTGGTAAACTTTGATAACAGGTTTTATAAATTAAAGGAAGAATAATTACGCAGGCCCTTAAAATGGATTAGTTGCCGGCAGCGTGATTCTGAAGGTTGATCCCTGTCCCTCGGTGCTGGTAACAGTAATAATGCCATTGTGTTTTTCGATAATCTGGCGCACTATGCTCAAACCAAGCCCCGTTGACTTTTCGCCGCGTAAACCAGTACGGCCCGCTTTTGAAAACCGATTGAAGATCTCTGGAAGCATGTCGGCCGGAATGCCCATACCGTAATCCTGAACCTCGATAGTCACTACATCTGTTTGTTTAGCCAGGCGTATATCTACACGGTCACGGTCTTTCGAAAACTTTACAGCATTGCTGATCAGGTTGTCAATAACCCTGTGGAATTTTTCGTGATTGATGTGCGCGTTTACAGCAGCTGTATGACTAATGAACAGCACATTAACCTTGTTTCCTTGTTGTAAGTTCCATTGGCTCACAATATTGTTTAGCCACTGGTTCAGTTCAGTATTTTGGGTTAGAAAAACAGCTATATTTTCATTTTTGGCAGCCTCCAGTAAGTCATCAATGATGCTCCTTGCTTTTACGCATGATGCCTTCATCATATTGATGTTATCTTGGGTGTCCTCATCCACCTCATCAAGCTCCATCATCATGGCTATAGATTCAACCGCTCCTATAGGGTTACGCAGGTCATGGGCAACCATCCTAATACCTGGTTTTTAAATTCGCTGGCTTTTTCTATCTCGGCATTTTTCTCACGAATCTCGATCACCTGTAAGTAGTAATTGGCTTTGTAAGTGAAAAAATACCTTGAGGTAAAATAAAAGCCAGAAAGTAAAATGGCGGATATTAACTGGTTATACAGCATATCCGTAGCCGGGGTTTGGCTGTAAAATAGCAGGGAAGTGAAAAACACCTCAACGGCTACAAGCAGCAATATAGTTTCATAGTACTCAAAAACAAATATTACGCTGATCAGGCTCAAAGCAACAAGATATAACGTGAGCGCGTTGCTTGGATCAGAGGTAGCTATAAAGCTCGAATACATTCCGCAAACAATAATATAAAGCGAAAACAAAAACACAAGCAGCGACATACCTGTTGTTGCTTTTTTGTGGCTTTTGAAACTTGCTATAAAAAGATTGCTCGCTATCAGAAAAATAGGCGTAACTATAATGAAAACCCAATTACTGAAACTAAACTCGGGGAAATTTTGAGCCTTTGTTAAACTAACCGGGAACACGAGGTAAAGGGCGCGGATAATTACGTTGAGCACCAAAAATATCATACTGGCGCCTCTTATAGCCACCAGGTTTTGGTAGGTATAGTAGTCGCGGTATTGCGAACGGTATTTTATCGGAAGGCTGTTAAAAAAGAAATGGGTATTCACCTGATATTATAGCATAGATTATAACAAAACTATGAATTTATTTCTGGTTTATGTAACAGGGATATGACAAAACGCCATTCGGTTTTGTAATTGAATGACATTTTTTCACTATAGGTTAAATGGCAGATTATTTGATCACAACTAATCACTATGAATTTTAACAACTTTACCATAAAAGCTCAGGAGGCCGTGCAGAAGGCTTCTGAAATTGCTGTTGGTAACCAACAGCAGGCAATTGAGACCGCACATCTGCTTAAAGGCTTGTTGCTGGTTGATGAAAACGTAATTACCTACTTATTAAAGAAATTAAACGTTAATCTGAACAGGTTAAATGATACGCTTGATGCGCAGATTGCATCGTTCCCTAAAGTGAGCGGGAGTAATGTGTATCTTTCGTCTGAAGCAAATTCGGCTTTGCAAAAAGCTACAGGATATTTAAAAGAATTTAAGGATGAATTTGTATCGGTTGAGCACGTGCTGCTGGGAATTTTGGCAGCCGGTGGTGCAGTGAGCACCATGCTTAAAGATTCGGGTGTGAATGAAAAAGACCTGAAAAAAGCCATCGTCGAATTACGTGGCGATAGCAAGGTGACCGATCAAAACGCCGAAGCTACTTATAATGCCCTTAACAAATACGCTCGTAATCTGAATGAATATGCGGGCTCCGGCAAATTAGATCCGGTTATTGGCCGTGACGATGAAATTCGCCGTGTAATTCAGATCCTTTCACGCCGTACCAAAAACAACCCTATTTTGGTTGGCGAGCCGGGTGTTGGTAAAACAGCCATCGCCGAAGGTATCGCATTCAGGATCATTAAGGGCGATGTGCCTGAGAGCCTGAAAACCAAAGTGGTATACTCGCTGGATATGGGCGCACTGATAGCAGGCGCCAAATACAAAGGTGAGTTTGAAGAACGATTGAAGGCTGTTGTAAAAGAAGTAACCCAGAGTGATGGCGAGATTATCCTGTTTATCGATGAGATCCACACATTAGTTGGAGCTGGCGGGGGAGAAGGCGCTATGGATGCTGCTAATATCCTGAAACCAGCCTTAGCGCGTGGCGAACTTCGCTCCATTGGTGCAACTACACTCAACGAGTATCAGAAATATCTTGAAAAAGATAAAGCTTTGGAGCGCCGTTTCCAAAAAGTAATGGTTGAAGAACCAGATGCAGCTGATGCCATTTCAATTTTACGCGGTTTGAAAGAGCGTTATGAAACCCACCACAAAGTGAGGATCAAAGACGAAGCGATCATCGCTTCTGTCGAAATGTCACAACGCTATATTTCCGACAGGTTTTTACCGGACAAAGCTATCGACCTGATGGACGAAGCAGCTTCAAAACTTCGTTTGGAAATGGATTCGGTACCGGAAGTGGTTGATGAACTGGAGCGCCGCATCATGCAGCTTGAAATTGAGCGCGAAGCCATCAAGCGTGAAAAAGACGACCGCAAGGTTGCCGAACTAAGTGAAGAAATTGCCAACCTGTCGCAACAACGCGATTCGCTACGTGCCAAATGGAAAGGTGAAAAAGATCTTGTTGATGGCATCAACGCCAAGGTTGAGCTGATAGAAAATTATAAGCTGGAAGCTGAACAGGCCGAACGCGCCGGTGATTATGGTAAAGTAGCCGAATTACGCTACGGTACCATAGTACAGGCACAGGCCGAAGTTGAAAAGCTGAAAGCTGCCCTGCTTGAAAATCAGAGCGACAGCCGCATGCTGAAAGAGGAAGTTACCGCCGACGATATTGCCGGTGTAGTAAGCCGCTGGACAGGCATCCCGGTTAGCAAAATGATCCAGAGCGAACGCGAGAAACTGCTTAATCTTGAAGCCGAACTACATAAACGTGTGGCCGGACAGGAAGAAGCGATAGAAGCAATAAGTGATGCTATCCGCCGCAGCCGCGCAGGTTTGCAGGATAAGCGCAGGCCAATAGGTTCGTTCATCTTTTTAGGCACAACCGGCGTAGGTAAAACTGAGCTGGCTAAGGCTTTGGCCGAGTACCTGTTCAATGACGAAGGTGCGCTTGTGAGGATAGATATGAGTGAATACCAGGAACGCCATGCTGTATCAAGGCTGATAGGAGCGCCTCCGGGTTATGTTGGGTATGATGAAGGTGGGCAGTTAACGGAGGCCGTGCGTCGTAAGCCTTACAGCGTGGTTCTACTGGATGAAATTGAAAAAGCTCACCCCGATGTATTTAATATCCTGTTACAGGTATTGGATGATGGTCGCTTAACTGATAACAAAGGTCGTGTGGTGAATTTCAAAAACACCATTATTATCATGACCTCAAACATTGGCTCAAACATCATCCAGGAAAACTTCCAGAACCTGGAAGATACCAACCGTGATGAACTGGTAGCAAAAACCAAGAACGAGTTGTTTAACCTGTTAAGGGTAACTATCCGTCCGGAATTTTTAAACAGGATAGACGAGATCATCATGTTTACTCCGCTTAATCGAGACGAGATTCATGACATTGTTAAGCTGCAGTTTAAACAGGTTCAGGATACCCTTGCTGAAATGGGTGTAACTATTGAAGCGTCTGACGAAGCTTTGGATTGGTTAGCTCAGTTAGGTTATGATCCGCAATTTGGCGCACGTCCGTTGAAACGCGTTATTCAGAAAAAGATCCTGAACGAGTTGAGTAAACAGATTTTGGCTGGTACAGTTGATAAAGACAGCACCATCAAAATAGATACGTTTGATAACCAGTTTGTGTTCCTGAACACGCCAAAGGTTGCCGAAGCAGCTAAATAAAAACAACTATCAATAACTCTATATATAATGAAAAGAGCGTCCTACAGGTCGCTCTTTTTTTATTTGGTATTATTAATAAAAATGGTGAGGGATAGCTGTTGTAACTTTTTTGATTAACGATAAGTTAATGAAATGAAAACAAACTATGCCTAACATTTCTAATGGGTTACCGTATAATTTAATATTGTTAACTTATACATTAAAACCTAAAAAATCATTATGCTAAAGCTTACTAACCTGCGTGTGTGGGTATTGGCCGCTGCCGCAACCGGCATGCTGGCAAGTTGCCAAAAAAATGGTCAGATGCCTGCACTAACAGACGCTGATCAAACTACCAGCACAAAAACAATCAAAACCTTAGCTGTGTCCTTAACACAGGGGTTTGAAGTTGGTTCAACCAGTCCTAAAACTGCTTATGACGTATCTCCAACCGGTTCATCAAGCGGCGACAATGTTACTTTATCGGGCAGTTCATGGAACATGTACGACGCCCTGATCGGTAATCTTGCTGCCGATCAAAAAGCTGGTTCATGGAGCGCCCGCGTGCGTAACACCGGTAAAATTACCATGTTGTTTGATGTTACTACAGGCATCAGTACGGTAACTATTAAAAGTGCCACTTACAATGGCGATACTCCAAGTACCTGGGGCTTGTTCTATTCAACCAATGGTGGTTCATTATGGACGCAATCAGGTTCGGCAATTACTACTACTGCAACACTTGCCACATCAACATTTACCATTACTCAAACCGGTAACGTTCGTTTAGAAATTCGTAAGCTTACAGGCGGTAGCAATCGTATCAACATAGATGATATCACTATCAATGATAACGCCGGTGGTGGTACAGGCGGTGGCGGCGGTACTGTACTTACAGGTAAAAAATTCCTGTTTGATGCAAGCCACCTGGAAAATGCAGGCAGCGCCGACTGGCAGATTGATGCCGATGGCACCGAGCAAGTTGCTATCTACACTGGCGGCACTACTACCGAAACCAAAGCTCAGCGTATCCCTACACCATCATACACCGGCATTACCTCTACTACTACAGAAACCTATTGGAAAGGTGCACTTTCTGCCTGGGCAGTTGAGCTGGTAAAACGTGGTGAATTGGTTGAATCGTTACCTGTAGGTACAGCTATTACTTACGGTGGCGGTGGTGCTCAGGATTTGAGCAACTATGATGTATTTGTGGTTTGCGAACCTAATCGTTTATTTACTGCGGCCGAAAAAACTGCCCTCATGAACTTTGTTGCTAACGGCGGCGGTTTATTCATGATTGCAGATCATACCGCGGCTACTACAGCCGGTACAGATGCTAATGGCTATAATCCATCAGACCGTGATGGTGATGGTTATGACTCGCCAAGGGTTTGGAACGATTTGATGACCAACAATGGTATCAACAACAATAACCCTTTTGGTTTTAACATTAACTACGTTGATATCAATGAAAGCCCATCGACTAACGTGTATACCGGTTCAAATGCCGACGCTCAAAAAGTATTGAACGGCGCAGCTGGTACAGCCTCAAAAATGGCTTTCTATGATGGTTCAACAGCAACGTTGTTCCCAGGCAATAACTCAAGCGTACAGGGCTTATTCTGGCGTAATAGTGCTACCAATGGTGGCAATGCTAATGCAATGGCTTTATTGGCTACCTACGGAAGCGGTCGTGTAGTTTGGATTGGTGATAGCTCTGATGCTGATGACGGCACTGGCGATACAGGTGATAGTTTGTTTAATGGCTGGTCTGGTGATGCTCCGTCGGGTTACACCTCACACTCATCATTCCACTTAAATGCATCATTGTGGCTGGCTAAAGCTCAATAAATTAATAAACGTTTTCCCGAAAGGGTAAGTTTCAATTGTTAGTTTAAGTCCTGTTGCCAATGGCAGCGGGACTTTTTTATTTCTCTGGTTCAAACAAGTCAGTTGCCTTTTAGGTTATATATTAAAAGGTGATCAATCAGATCGTTTTTTATTTACCTATACAAAAACGTCACCATGAAAAATTACGAAACTTTAGTGGATGCCACTAACGACCTCCTGAAGAGAGGATATACTGCCAACCTTAGCCTCGATGGCGATACCATTGACGATAAGGAGAAAGATATACAAATGACAGCTGATGATTTTGAGATAGACGAGTTTTACCGCTTTGAAGGCGCGAGTAATCCGTCAGATATGTCGATAGTGTACGCGGTGTCATCATCAAAATATAACTTAAAAGGGGTGCTTGTAAACGCCTACGGCACCTATGCTAATGACAGCACATCGGCCATTGATGCCAAATTGCATCATTACATGGTAAGCCATAACCTGCATGGCGAAGACAGGCCAACCGCTTAAGTCATTAGTTTAAAGTCTTAAGTTAAAAGTCGGTAACAGATATTGTGGTAGGGACAGCCTTAATATTTGTTGTCGGCTTTTGGCTTTTTTAGGAGTTTAGCTCCTGTAGCATTTTTCTTCCTGCCGATTGTATAGCGGCAGTACCATCGCGCATTAAAAATTCCAATTGGGCCGGTAACTCATCAGCCACCCAGGGATAGCGGTGTCTTAAATTAAGTAAAGCCCAGCCTGCAAATACTTTCACCGCTATTTTTACCTTGGAATTTATCATCCAGTCAAAAAGCTGCTCAACGGCTGGCTCAAGGTTAAGCGTGTTCAGTTTTTGTTTTACAGGCGATTGTTCCTTCTCTTCGGTAGCGTGCATCAGTATTTTGGCATAGTGCCTTTGACAGCCTGGGTTGGTTACCTGCGGAATGCGTTCGATTAAATACTCAAGGTTTTGAGTAAAAACACCGGGATCTTGCAGGAACATATTTTCCAGCAACCATGCAGCGCGGAAGGCGAGCGGTTTATCAGGATGAAAGGTAATGTCAATCAAATCATGTAAATCAAATTGCTTTTCCCTTAAAATCCGGCTCAACTCAAGTACCTTAAGTTTGCCTATGGTATTCGCAATTTTTTGGGTAAGTTCGTCGCGGGTCATTGGTAGCTTAAAAGTAAAAAAATACCGGTACCTAACCTAAAACACTTATTCATTTTTGATGCTCACTTTCAATGTCATCAAAAGTTATACATTTGCTATCCGTACTAACAATTTAATAGATACATGGTTAAATTCAACCGATTTACACTTGACAATGGCCTCAGGGTTATTGTGCATGAAGATAATACCACACCTATGGCCGTGCTCAATATTTTATATGATGTTGGCGCACGCGATGAAGATCCTGAACAAACCGGTTTCGCCCATTTATTTGAGCACCTGATGTTTGGTGGCTCTGTAAACATTCCTGTTTATGATGAGCCGCTGCAAAGGGTAGGCGGCGAAAATAATGCCTTTACCAGTAACGATATCACCAACTATTATATCACCCTACCATCTGCCAACCTGGAAACAGCCTTTTGGTTGGAAAGCGACCGTATGCTGAGCCTTGCGTTTAGCGAAAAAAGCCTTGAGGTACAGCGCAACGTAGTTATTGAGGAGTTTAAGCAGCGTTACCTGAACCAACCTTATGGCGATGTTTGGCTGAAGCTTCGTCCGTTGGTATATAAAACGCACCCTTATCGCTGGGCCACAATTGGGAAAACCATCAAGCATATTGAAGATGCTAAGATCGAAGATGTAAAAGCCTTTTTCAAAAAGCATTATAACCCTCAAAATGCTATTATGGTAGTAGGGGGTAACGTTACAACCGAACAGGTAAAAGAGCTTTCCGAAAAATGGTTTGGCGCTATCCCTGCGGGCGAAAAATATCTCCGCGACTTACCGCAGGAGCCGGAGCAAACGGAAGCCCGGCGTGAAACGGTAACCGCCAAAGTGCCGCTTAATGATGTTTATATAGCTTTCCAGATGGGCGCGCGTACCGATGCATATTACTATGCTGTTGAATTGCTTTCTGATGTCCTTTCACGAGGTAATTCATCAAGACTGTATAAATCGCTGATCAAAGAAAAACAGATCTTTAGTGAAGTACATGCTTACATCACCGGCAGCCTGGATAAAGGTATGTTTGTGTTAGAAGGCAAGCCGCTTGATGGTATCAGCATTGAACAGGGCGAAGCTGCATTATGGGAAGAGCTGGAGAAAATAAAAGCTGAAGAGATCCCGGCTGATGAGCTTACCAAAGTGCAGAACAAAACTGAATCCACAATGATATTTTCAGAAATGTCTTTGCTGGATAAAGCCATGAACCTGGCCTCATTTGAGTTACTGGGTGATGCCGATCTGATTAACCATGAAACAGCCAAATACCTTGCTGTAAGTGCCGCGCAGGTGAAAGAACAGGCTAATAAACTGTTCAGGCAAGATAATTCGTCAACGCTTATTTATTTAGCCGAAAAGTAAAACAGAACCTTTATTTATGGGATTTTAGGATTGTCTTGATGGATCTATTATGATGATATCAGGAAATTCCAAAATCATGCAAATCACGGTTAAAGATATAACATTCATATGATCAACAGACAATTAGCTCCTGAGTTCAGGGCTATCGATAATATTAGCCTGATCAGGCCGCAACATCTGCCGCTTGATAATGGCGTTAACATTTTTTGCTTCAACTCCGGCGATCAGGAGTTGGTGCGCATCGAATGGATCTTCAGTAACCTGACTTTTGATCCGGCAAAACCATTGTTAAACATGGCTGTAAACTCCATGCTTACGGATGGTACCAAAACTTTAACCGCCGCGCAAATTGCCGATAAAATTGATTTTTACGGCGCCTTTTTGCAGGTAGACTATGGGTATGAAAATTCGCAGGTAACTTTATACAGCTTGAATAAGCACCTGCATCATACACTGCCCGTTATTGCCGATATCTTGAATAACTCTATCTTCCCCGAAAAGGAGTTGGAAACATTTAAACGTAATCAGCAGCAAAAACTACAGGTTAGTCTTCAGAAAAATGACGTGGTGGCTCGCCGTGCGTTTAACAGGGCTGTTTACGGTAGTACTATTTTTGGCTATGCGGCAGAAATGGGCGACTACCAAACACTACAGCAGGATGATATGCTGGCCCATTACAAAAAAATGTATCAGCCGGCAAATTGTACCATTGTTATAGCGGGTAAAATAGAATCTGAAACGCTAACGTTGCTGACAGACACATTTGACAAAAGCTGGCCAAATACATCAGAGATTGGTGTAACAATTCAGCCTGATATTAAAGCTGCTGCCGATCTGTTTTATTTTACAGAGAAACCGGAAGCATTGCAATCCGCAATCAGAATAGGTACGCCTATCATCAACCGTTCGCACGCAGACTTTCATCCGTTGCAGGTTTTGAATACTGTATTGGGTGGTTATTTCGGATCGCGGTTAATGGCCAATATACGTGAAGATAAGGGCTATACCTATGGCATAGGTTCGGGATTAGCTTCATTTAAACAAGTAGGCTCGTTTTTTATAGCTACCGAAGTAGGTGCGGACGTTTGTAAATTGGCAGTTGCAGAAATTGAAAAGGAAATCAATATGCTGAAAACTGAACTGGTACCTGAAGAAGAGTTATCCCTGGTGCGCAACTATATGTTGGGATCGTTATTGGGCAGCCTCGAAAATGTATTTTCACATGCCGACAAGTTCAAGAGTATCTATTTTGCCGGTTTGGATTATGATTACTACGACAGGTATACTACAACGGTAAAAAATATAACATCAGATAAGCTGATCCAGCTGGCTAACACTTATTTTAACTTCGACCAGTTTTATAAGGTTATAGTAGGGAAGTATTGATTTTTTGATGTCGGATTTCGGAATTTCGGATTTGTTTTAATTTTTGATTTGAAATGTTCAATTTTTAGGGTTGTACTAAAAAGATTGAGCATTTCAAATCAAAATTGTAAATACTCATACCAAAACCCGAAATCGAACATCCCAAATCCGAAATTCTGAATTATCATCTTAAGGCAATTTTAGCCAAATATTAAATCTTAATTCTTAAATTCGAAATATTTTATTACCTTTGCCCGGCAAATAATAACTCCAAAATAATTATTTGCTATGCAGTTAGACCCATCAAAATTTGTTGCCGAAGGATTAACTTACGACGACGTTTTACTACTCCCGGCTTATTCAGAAGTTTTACCGCGCGAAGTGAATACCGGAACTTACTTAACTAAGAGCATCCGTTTAAACATTCCAATCATCTCGGCCGCCATGGATACCGTTACCGAGGCTGAGCTGGCTATTGCCATTGCTCAGGCGGGTGGCATTGGTATGTTACACAAAAACATGACTATCCAGGCCCAGGCAGACGAGGTGCGCAAGGTGAAACGCTCAGAAAGCGGAATGATCCAGGACCCAGTTACCTTACGCGAAGATGCTTTGTTAGCAGATGCCTTTCAACTGATGAAAGAATTCAGCATTGGCGGTATCCCGGTTATTGATGCAGATCAAAACCTGAAAGGCATTATCACCAACCGCGATCTTCGTTTTCAAAAAGATATGAGCGTTCCGGTAACCGAGGTAATGACCAAAACTAACCTGATCACTGCACCGGAAGGCACTACTTTAGTTGATGCTGCCAACATATTGCAAAGTAATAAGATTGAGAAACTACCTGTAATTAATAAAGATGGGAAACTGGTAGGCCTGATCACTTATAAAGACATTCAAAAAGTTAAAAACTTTCCTAACGCCTGTAAAGACGAATTTGGCCGTTTACGCGTAGGTGCGGCTGTTGGTGTAGCTGCTGACAATATTGACCGTGTAACCGCACTGGTTAACGCTGGTGTTGATGTGGTTACGGTTGATACAGCTCACGGCCATTCAAAAGGAGTTATTGATATGGTTAAAGCGGTTAAAAAGCTTTACCCAAACCTTCAGGTAATTGCCGGTAACATAGCCACTGGCGATGCTGCCCTTGCCCTTGCCGATGCCGGTGCTGATGCTGTTAAGGTTGGTATTGGTCCGGGTTCAATTTGTACTACCCGTATCATTGCCGGTGTTGGTGTACCTCAGTTATATGCGGTATATGAGTGTGCCAAAGCGCTTGAAGGCCGTGGTATCCCGGTAATTGCCGATGGTGGTATCAAACAAACAGGTGATATTGTAAAAGCTATAGCTGCCGGTGCAAGTTCAATCATGGCGGGTTCATTATTTGCCGGAGTTGAAGAATCACCAGGCGAAACTATTATATACGAAGGCCGTAAATTTAAATCATACCGTGGTATGGGCTCTGTTGAAGCCATGGCAAAAGGTTCAAAAGACCGTTATTTCCAGGATGAGACTGATGTTGTAACCAAATTGGTTCCTGAAGGTATTGTTGGTCGCGTGCCATTTAAAGGCAGTATGGCCGAAGTTATATTCCAGTACATTGGCGGTTTACGTGCAGGTATGCACTACTGCGGTGCTGCTAATATCGAGGATTTGCAAAAAGCCAAGTTTGTTCGTATCACTGCTGCCGGTATGCGCGAAAGCCATCCGCACGATATTACAATTACTAAAGAAGCACCTAACTATACAAGCAGGTAATTCTATAAAAAGTAAAATCTCATACGCCCTAAAGTTCAATTTATTTGCGAACTTTAGGGCGTATTTGTTTACCGAACCTTATCTGCTTGTAATTAAATGAAATTTCTTGTCCCTGCTTTTTTATTCCTGTTGTTGTTAGTTGTTATCATTATTGTACGCAAATCTGCCCGGGCAAAAAGTTCCGGTTCTGTTGGGTTGCTCGTTAATCCCGCAGAAAATGACAATGGCGCTGTAGATATTAATCTAAGTATCGATCATAAAACAAAACTCGATTCATCTACCGTTTATGATTTAAAGGCGACATATAAAAATAAGCTTGTAGGCTTTAAAATTGAGATCCCAGACAAAGGCAAGCAAAACGAACGGGGATTTGGAAACGGGATTACCATAAAAACCCTTGGCAAACAAAGTGATGATTTCAGAAATGCGCTGAGTGATATCTATGGATTGGGTATATCAGCTAAAAAGTTTCCGGAAAAGGTAAACGTTTCCTATGTAGATCTTCACCAATTTGCCAAAAGCTATACCCAAAAAAGTATCGAAAATAGTCCATATTCAACTGAATTGAAATTGCTTTTCCAGTCGGATAAAGGAAACCTGGCGGAACTTTATTTAAACATCCGTAACGATGAAAAGGTGATGGAGTTTGCCGAAAAAGACGAAGAATACCGGAAGCCGCTGGTGGAGTTTTTAACACAGCAATAAATCGCGCAATTAACAGGTAACAAAAGCTTAATTGGGCTTTAAACAAATTTCGTTATCATTGGGCATGAAATCTATTTGTGTATTCTGTGGCGCTAATTTTAATGGCGATGCTGCATTAAAACAAGCTATTGAACAACTGGCCGAGGTGATGGTAGGCCGGGACATATCGCTTGTATACGGCGGAGGCAAAGTTGGGGTTATGGGTTTAATAGCCGATGCTGTTTTAAGCCGGGGAGGAAAAGCCATCGGAATTATCCCTCAGTTTTTGATGGATAAAGAAGTTGGGCACACCGGTTTAACTGAGTTGCATATAGTAGAGAACATGCATCAGCGTAAAAAAATGATGAGTGACATGAGCGATGGTATCATCACACTTCCTGGTGGTGTTGGTACGCTTGAAGAGTTTTTTGAGGTATTAACCTGGCTTCAATTAGGCTTGCATTCGTCGCCGGTAGGTTTGCTTAATGTGAACGGTTTTTACAATCTGTTATTGAAGCAGCTTGATTTTATGGTTGAGCAACGCTTTCTTAAATCGGTGAACCGCGATCTGATCATAACCTCAGGAGATGCTATTGAATTGGTAAACCTGATGGATAACTTCAAAGCCACACCTGAAGAGGTTTGGTTTAAGAATAAGAATCTTACTTAGTTTGCCTGAATACATCTTCAAAACAAATCAGTCCCTACTTGCGGTTTTGTGACAGGAAATTTTCTAAATTACATTTCCTATCTAAAACCAATTATGAATATCGAATTCAATAAAAATGAAGATATTAATAAGCAGCTTGTTTATGAATTAAACACCCGGCTAAACAAAGTATACCAGGGCGGCGGCGAAAAAGCAGCTGCCAAACAAAAGGAAAAAGGAAAAATGCTTGCCCGTGAGCGGGTAAGTTACCTGATTGACAAAGATAAACCATGGCTGGAGGTTGGCGCTTTTGTTGCCGATGGAATGTATGCAGAGCATGGTGGTTGCCCATCTGGCGGAGTTGTTTGCGGTATCGGGTATATAGCAGGCAGGCAATGTGTTGTTGTGGCTAACGATGCCACTGTAAAAGCCGGTGCCTGGTTTCCTATAACAGCTAAAAAGAACCTTCGCGCCCAGGAAATAGCTATCGAGAACAAATTACCTATCATTTATCTTGTCGATTCGGCTGGCGTTTATTTGCCTTTGCAGGATGAGATTTTTCCTGATAAAGAGCATTTCGGCAGGATTTTTCGTAACAACGCCGTAATGAGTAGTATGGGTATTATCCAGATTGCCGCTATTATGGGTTCATGCGTTGCCGGCGGTGCTTACCTGCCCATCATGAGCGATGAAGCGATGATTGTAGAGGGGACTGGTTCAGTTTTCCTGGCGGGGTCATATCTTGTAAAATCGGCTATTGGTGAGGATGTAGATAACGAAACACTCGGCGGTGCTACTACGCATTGCGAGATCTCGGGCGTTACCGACTATAAGCAACCTAACGATAAAGCGGCGCTTGATTCTATTCGCAATATTATGAGCATGACCGGCGATTATACCAAAGCCGGTTTCGACAGGATCCATTCATCGGTTCCGAAACTTGACGAAAAAGAGATTTACGGCATATTGCCGGATAACAGGGAGAAAGCGTACGATATGATGGAGATTATCCTTCGCTTGTTGGATAACTCAGAATTTGAGCCTTATAAAGATGGTTACGGCCAATCTATTATCTGCGGGTTGGGCCGGATTGATGGTTGGGCTGTGGGGATTGTCGCTAATCAACGTAAGGTAATCAAATCAAAAAAAGGGGAGATGCAGTTTGGCGGCGTGATTTATTCTGATTCGGCAGATAAGGCTACCCGGTTTATCATGAACTGTAATCAGAAAAAGATTCCGTTGGTGTTTTTACAGGATGTTACCGGTTTTATGGTAGGCAGCCGGTCGGAGCAGGGAGGGATTATAAAAGATGGGGCTAAAATGGTGAATGCCGTAGCAAACTCTGTAGTCCCTAAGTTTACCATTGTAGTGGGTAATAGTTATGGAGCTGGCAATTATGCTATGTGTGGCAAAGCTTATGATCCGAGATTGATTTATGCCTGGCCATCAGCAAAAATCGCGGTAATGGGAGGCGGTCAAGCTGCTAAAACCCTGTTACAGATCCAGGCTGCTGGTCTTAAAGCCAAAGGAGAAGAAGTTGATGCAGTAAAAGAAGCTGAACTATTGAAACAAATAACAGATAAATATAATTCCCAAACTACACCATATTATGCCGCCGCCCGTCTTTGGGTTGATGGGATTATCGATCCGCTTGAAACACGCAAGGTAATATCAATGGGGATTGAAGCTGCTAATCACGCGCCTATCGAAAAGGCTTTTAATGTAGGTGTGATACAGACGTAACTTTAAGTGATTAGAGGTTGGAGATAAGAGATTAGTAAAAGAAAAAGCGCCATTCTGGATCCCGGAATGGCGCTTTTTTGAAATCTTGTTTTATCCTCTATGTCTTTTATGCTTTTTCTTTGAAGAGCTTGAGGACGATGAACTTTGCTTTTCGGATGATTTTTTCTCCTCAGTTTTAGCAGGTTGATTGTCGGATGCTTTATTGCTTACATCAGTCGAGTCTTTACTCAGTTGTTTTACCGTGAATTCATTGCCGCGTAAGCCATATTCCAACTGCCGTTTAGCGCCCGAAGGCTTTGCCTCCTTACCGGTGCCATTGAATATCGGGAACTCACGCATCAGCTTACCATCCCTGATATAAAAGTTATCGTTACCACGATAGCCCTTACGCTGTGAACTTGTTAGCTTTGGAAAGTCGAGCTTGTTTGCTTTGTTGTTGTTAAATTCAAAGGCATAGATTGATGCGTAATTTGTTGTGTCTTTTGATTTAGCCTGGATTAGGATCTCAGGGTTACCATCCACATCCATGTCCGAATTGTAAACATCAACAATAGCACCATCCAGGTCACCGGTGGTTGTGGTGTATTTAATAGCTGCAGAATCCGAATGTAATATCATGAATGACCCGGCTTCTTCGGCACCACGCCCCCAGCTTAAAACATCATAGCTTTGCCCAGGCGATACCTCTATCAGTTTGTGAAACCTGAAAGGCGCCATCAATTCCGGCTTTTTAGGTGCCGTGGGAGCGGCTGGCGTTTTTGTTTCCTGCCTGCCGCATCCTGCCATTAATGCGCTCATCGCAAACGCAAAAAGGTAAAGCCTGTTAGTCATATTTTATATAGTTCAACTTAGTTGTACAATGTATCCGGCGTTAACTCGGCCTTTGTTTTGCCCGGAGCGGTTATAAACAGCTTCAGCGAAACAGGACCGGTTCCCTGGTCAAAATATTTTACGGTTACTTTATGGTAGCCTTTTAATAACGGAGCGGCACCCATTTCCTCATTCATCCCATGTTTTCCATCGTTGTTAACTACTGGCTGATCGTCAATTAATAAAACCGAACCACCTGCAGACAACGTCGAGAAGCCGTAAACTCCATCAGCATCAATATTAACAAATCCTGTATAAATTACACCGTATTTGCTCTTATTTTTTCTCAGATCGGCAGTATTAAAGGTTTTGGTTACTCCGCTATCGGCAGGCATACCACCTAATTGATTGGTGCTGGTATATAATCCGGGATAAACCTGGTACTTAACTCCGTTTGCAGCACCTGTATAAGTAACGGCGGCCATTGGCGCTTTATTATAAACCAATGTACGGGTAACGTTACTGCGCTTGCCTGATGGGGTAATTACAATAGTTTGTAATTCGCGGTATTGACCATCAGGTACATCAAAATTTAACGGAGTTGTATAAATCAGGTCTGTTTCGCGAGGGGTGTAACCATCAATAGTATAGTGAACTTTAGCTCCCTCAACTGATGGTTTTAATACAGATGTCAATTTACTACCTATCATTACTGTATCTTTTGCGCCAATGGCAGTTGGTACGTGATAATCAAAACCGTTTTTATCCAGCCATGCTAAATGGCCCGGTAAACGGGTATCGGCAAAATCAGTATAGTTTTTATTAGCCATCGGTGACCAGGCCACTTCCGATAGAGCGAGTAACCTCGGTAATAGCATAAACTCTACCTTGGCATCTGTAGCTATATATTCTGTCCATAAATTAGCCTGCACACCTTTAATGTATTTCTGCTCATCTGGTGATAATACAGCAGGGGTAGGGTTATAGCTGTAAATTTTCGAAAGCGGTTCGTTTCCACCAATGCTCAATGGCTCCTGGCTTGGTTTACCCTGGCCATGGTCAATATATAAACCGTTACTTCCCGGCGTCATGATCACATCATGTTTTTGTTGCGCTGCCGCTATACCACCGTCTTCACCTCGCCAGCTCATTACCGTAGCGTTAGGGGCAAGGCCTCCCTCTAAAATCTCATCCCAACCGATAATGCTCCTGCCTTTTGAGTTTAAAAACTTCTCTATACGTTGTATGAAATAGCTTTGCAGCGCGTGCTCGTCTTTAAGCTTTAATTTTTTGATTAATTGCTGGCAAAAAGCAGAGTTCTTCCAGGCATCTTTTGGCGCTTCGTCACCACCAATATGGATATACTTACTCGGGAAAAGTGCCATTACTTCCGTCAACACATCCTGTAAAAAGGCAAATGTTTTTTCGTTAGGGCAATAAATGTCATTGAATACACCCCAGGTTTCGGCAGGTTTGTATGTTTTTGACGGGTCGCAGCTTAACTCAGGATAAGCGGCAAGTGCAGCTTGCGAGTGGCCAGGCATTTCAATTTCCGGAACAATGGTAATGAACCTGTCGGATGCGTATTTTACCACTTCCCTGATTTGATCCTGTGTATAAAAGCCTCCATACGGAGTTCCGTCAAACTGCTGCGGTGTACGGTCATGGTAACCGCCAATAAGCGTTTGTGCACGCATGCTGCTGATTTGCGTAAGCTTAGGATATTTTTTGATCTCAATGCGCCAGCCTTGGTCTTCGGTCAGGTGCCAGTGAAAAGTGTTCAATTTGTAAGCCGCTAATAGGTCAATATATTTCTTAACCATCTCCACGCCAAAAAAGTGACGCCCAACATCAAGCATAGCACCCCTGTAGCCAAAACGCGGGTAATCTTCAACCTGCACACATGGCAGCTTAATAGTTGCAGCGTGTTCGGCCGGCATCAACTGAAGCAGGGTTTGTACGCCGTAAAATAGTCCGGCACCTTTGCCTGCAACAATGACCTGCTGCGGTGTAATGGTTAAACGATATCCTTCGGCGGGTAAGCCGTCGGTACCGGCGGTGGTAAGGGTGATAACGTTTGTGCTTGTACCGCTTTTAACAATAACAGGCTTGTTATAAGCCTGGTTATTAGCCAGGTAGTCTTTGAAGAATACAACGGCTTTGTTTGAAGGCGTGTCCGCCTGGATGGTGGTTTCCTGGCTCAAAACAAATTGTCCGGGAGCTTTTTTTAATGAAACAGGGGCGGGGATGATACCCAGATTTGGGTCGCTGTTTTGCGCGTTTACAGTGGCTGTACTAACTGCAAGCGCGGCAAGCAGTATCAAAGAGGCCTTCTTATACATAATTTATAAATCAGGTTAGTGTGAGCCCGTAAGATAAAACTTTTTAAAAAAATATAAAAAGTTTTGGCGAGTAAAAAGTTTGTTCAATAATTCATTAGGTATTTGTCTGAACTCGAATTTGCATAATTACTGGAATTAATAGAACGCTCTAAGTAAATTCAAAAGAACCTTGTACACGTTTGATACGAGTTTAGACAACAGTATCCAAAGTGAAATACTGTACATACGAAAAATCGCCCCAAATCCCGGTTCTGAATTTGGGCGTTACCTGCGGCCCGGGCTGTACGCTCATACTGCACAGGGCCTTAGCCACTTGGCCGGTATCCGCTGCCATCCCTAACGCAAGTGCCGAAAGTTTGATAAATGATATTGCCCCTAATAAAAAAAGCGATAGTGTTAACTATCGCTTTTTGAGGCTAAGAAACTAATCTCTTACCTCCAATCTCTAACCACTAATTACGCTGTTACCACATGCTCTTTGGCTGCCAGGTAACGCTCTGCGTCAATGGCGGCCATACAACCGGTGCCTGCTGCTGTTACAGCCTGACGGTAAATGTGATCTTGGGCATCGCCGGCACAAAATACGCCTTCAACATTGGTTTCGGTCGAACCCGGACGGGTAATGATATAACCTGTTTCGTCCATGTGTAACCAGCCTTTAAAGATATCGGTATTAGGATGGTGACCAATTGCTACGAAGAAGCCGGTAACATCAAGATCAGTTTCGGCATTGGTTTGGTTATTGATCACTTTAACACCGGTAACGCTTTGGCCGTCACCTAAAATTTCTTTGGTTTCGGTATTATATAAAATTTCGATGTTCGGCGTATTCAATACACGGTGAACCATCGCTTTTGAAGCGCGGAACTCATCCCTGCGAACAATCATATATACCTTACGGGCCAATTTAGCTAAGTAGGTAGCTTCTTCGGCAGCGGTATCACCGGCGCCAACAATAGCTACATCCTGGCCTTTAAAGAAAAAGCCATCGCAAACAGCACAGGCAGAAACACCAAAACCGCTGTATTTTTGCTCTGACTCCAAACCAAGCCATTTAGCCGAAGCTCCTGTTGAAATAATTACAGTATCGGCAGTGATGGTTTTTACATCATCTACTACAACTTTATGGGGCAAACTTGAAAAATCAACAGAACTTACATAACCAAAACGGATTTCGGTACCCAGGCGTTCAGCTTGTTTACGGAAATCTTCCATCAACTCCGGGCCCATAATTCCCTGTGGGTATCCAGGGAAGTTTTCAACTTCGGTAGTTTGTGTAAGCTGACCGCCGGCCAGTAAACCGGTGTACATAACAGGTTTAAGATCAGCACGGGAAGCATATATAGCTGCAGTGTAACCTGCAGGACCTGATCCAATGATCAGGCATTTTACGTGTTCAGTTTCTTGAGACATTTTATTATAAATGAGTTGCGAATTTACGATTTTAAGCGCATAAGGCAAAGCGCATATCGTCAACAAAGTGACATCATTTGCCCGTGTTTGCCGCGAGTACCCGCATTACGTTACCTCCCAATATTTTATCAATATCCTTTTGGGTATAGCCCAGTTTTAGCAACTCCTCGGTTATTTTAGGATAATCGGTAACACTATCCAATCCCAGTGGGTAAGATTCGGCACCATCAAAATCTGATCCTATGCCTACGTAGTCAACCCCAATAAGTTTCACTATATAATCAATGTGTTTAATCAGCAGGTCAAGTGGCGGCCTTAGTTTGTCCGATTCGGTTTTGTACAAGGCATTTATCTTGATATTGGCCAGATCGACATCATGGTAAACTTTTGTCAATGAGTCGAGTTCTGCCTTGTGTTGGCCCAAAAACTTAAGCACTTTTGGTGTATAGGTGCTATCAACAAAACCACTATAAAAATTAATGCATACCACGCCGCCATTTTTTGCCAGCGCTTTCAGTTGATCATCTTTTAAATTACGGCGGTTAGGGTCAATGCTATAGGCACAACTATGTGAGGCTATAACAGGTTTTGATGTAGTTGCCAGCACATCATAAAAAGTGCGTTCACCAACATGTGATACATCAACCATAACGCCAAGATCATTCAGGTGCTTTACTATTTGCTTGCCATAATCTGTTAGACCTAAATGTGTCAGGCTGTCTTTTTTAGTGACCTCGTCGCGTGCCGAAGTTGCCCATGAAGTACTGTTGTTCCATGTTAGTGTAAGGTAGCGCATGCCACGCTTTGCCAGGCTGTCAATGTAATCTATCCTGTCCTCAATCATATGACCACCCTCAACGCCTATCAACGCAGCCAACTTTTTCGCAGCGACTGCTTTCTTCAGTTCAGTTGTGTTACGAACAAGGGCTATTTTATCGGGGTTGCGTTTGATGAGCGCGTATAATGAGTCAATTTCCCGGTTGGCAAAAGCAAACGCCGTTCCCTTGCCATAACTTTCGCCGCACCAGATGGAAAAAATCTGCGCATCGAGGCCTCCTTCTTTAGCGCGAACCAAATCAAAATTTCCTTCGCTTTGTCGTTTACCCAAATCAGCCCCAGTTATCAGTTCGTTTGAAATAACATCATTATGCGTGTCAATTAAAATAGCCTTTTGATGTATTTGCTGAGCATTTTGGGCTGATAATCTCAACGCCAGTAGTAAAGGGAAAATTAAGAGCGACTTTCTCATTTAGGAAGATAGAAAAATAATCTTGTTTTATCCGATAATTACCAGGTCACTCAACTGATTATTGATGAATTCCATTTCCTCGCCATTAATATGAATGTTGATGGCCTTTGCATTTTGAACAGATTGCTCGGCATTGCGCGCTCCAACCAGGGCCACGGTTATACCCGGATGGTTGATTGTCCAGCGAATTACCAATTGCCCAAGCGTAGCGCCTTTTTCATCGGCTAAGGGTTTTATTTTGGCGAGGAAAGCATTGGTACTTTCGATGTTCTGATCCTTGAAATATTTAACGCCTGCACGATGATCACCTTCGCCGAAATTTTGGCCCGCCTTCATTTTACCGGTCAGCAAACCGCGCTCAAGCGAGCTGTAAGCCAAAATAGCTTTCCTGCTCTCGATACAATAAGGGATCAACTCATCCTCAATATCGCGGTTAACCATGCTGAACGGAACCTGGTTTGCAGCCAGTTTAATACTCTTTGCTGCAGTTTGCATTTGGCTTACATCATAATTGCAAACACCGGCTTCGCGAATCTTACCCTGTTCTTTCAAACGTAAAATTGCTTCCATGGTTTCCTCGATAGGAGTGGTTTTGTCCGACCAATAGATCTGGTACAAGTCGATATAATCGGTGCCAAGACGTTTTAGGCTACTTTCGCACTCGGCAATAATGCTGTCTTTACCAGCGTATCGATAAACATCGATGTCCTTACCGTTATTATCCTTGCTTTTAAAAAAGAATTCGCCTTTGGCAAGGTCCCAGCGCAAGCCGTATTTAGTAAGTATCTGCACTTTATCGCGAGGGAAATCTTTGATGGCTTTGCCAACAAGTTCTTCGCTTTTGCCCTGTCCGTAAACGGGGGCTGTATCAATTGAAGTTATTCCGTGATCATAAGCAGCGCGCATAGCATCAATAGCTTCCTGGTCGTCATTGCCGCCCCACATCCAGCCTCCTGCTGCCCATGCACCAAAGGTTATTGCCGATACGCTTAGTTTACTTTCACCTAATTTTCTGTATTCCATTTTTAAGAGTAGATTGTTGTTGTACGCACCAAATATATTTATTTAAACATTATTTGAAAGTGCTATCGTTTATCGATAATAATGTTATCGCTTTAAACGATTACTATTAATAGAAATATCTCGCAGTTTAAATGAAATCACCATAGCTGCATATTTAAAAAATTAATTACCACATTTGTAAATAGCACAACCACCTATATAAAATATGTATTTTTTATATCCTGCTTTTTTATTCGCGTTATTGAGCCTCGCTATACCGGTTGTGATCCACCTGTTCAACTTTCGTAAGTACAAAAAGGTATACTTCAGCAATGTGCAGTTTTTAAAGGAGGTACAGGAGCAGCAGGCTTCGCGTCGCAACTTAAAAGAGCGGTTGATCCTGGCTTCGCGTTTACTTGCTTTGCTGTTCCTGATCCTGGCATTTGCCCGCCCTTATATTCCCGGCGCTCAGAGCGTTAATACAGGTAAACAACAGGTGATCAGTATATTTGTAGATAATTCATACTCCATGCAAACGCTTAACCGCGAGGGTTCATTGCTTGATGAAGCTAAACGGAGAGCTAAGGAGATAGCTTCCGCTTATAATATTAATGATCGGTTCCAGCTGCTTACACAGGATTTTGAAGGTAAACATCAACGTTTGCTGAGCCGTGATGAATTCAATGATGCTGTAGACGCGGTAAAGGTTAGTCCGCAGAGCCGGAATCTGCAGCAGGTGGTCAGCAGGCAGGAAAACTTGTTGGAAAATCAACCGGACGGGGTAAAATCAATCTTTATCATTTCTGATTTCCAGAAAAATAAAAATGATAAATCTGTAAAAATTGATAGTAACATCTCAGTTAATCTGGTTCAGCTTAAAGCGGGAAATTTGCCTAATGTGGCTGTAGATTCAGCCTGGTTACTAAGTGCGGTACATCGCCCGGGCGAAAATGAGAAACTTGTTGTACGCCTGCATAACTATGCTGCTGAAAAAGCCGAAAAGATTCCATTGAAGATCTTGATCAATGGAGAGCAGAAAGCGCTTGGTAGCTTTAGTATAAACGCGCACGAAGTTCAAAACGATACTTTATCATTTTCGGGTTTAAAAGCAGGATGGCAACGCTGCGAAATCCAATTGCAGGATAACCCGGTTACGTTTGACAACCAGTTTTATTTCAGTTTTAATGTAAAGCAGCAAATGCCTGTTTTAGTGATAGACGGCGGTACGCCAAATCCCTATCTGAAGGCAGTTTTTGCTTCCGATGCTTTCTTTGCAGCAAACAGGGTAGATGACGGCAACGTTGATTACGCGGCACTTAATACCTATCCCATAGTTGTTATCAGCGATGTTAAAACGATAGCTACCGGTCTGGCACAACAGTTAAGAACCTATGTGGCAAAAGGAGGTACGCTGGTTGTATTTCCATCGGTCGATGCCGATCTTGCCAATTACAAGTCTTTTTTGTTGGCATTAAATGCGGGGTATCCTGAAAAGCTGGTAACCCAGGATGTAAAAGTAGCCTCTATCAACAGGCAAAGCCAGGTGTTTAAAAACGTATTTGAGAATTTTCCTCAAAACCCGGACCTGCCACTGGTTAAAAAATATTATCGGCTGAGTAAAAGCGGCACTAAACAGGAAAGCTTGATGAACCTGGCTACCGGTGAATCATTTTGGACAGGTTACAGCAACGGAAGAGGAAATGTTTACTTATGTGCTGTGCCGCTTGATGAAGATTTTAGCAGTTTGCCAAGGCATGCTTTGTTTGTACCGGTGCTTTTTAGGATGGCCTTGTTAAGCGGGCATGATCAGCCTTTGTTTTATACCCTCGGTGCCGACGAAAATTTTGAAGTGCCGCCAGTCCAAACTACCGAAAAACAATTGCTTAAACTTACTAAAGGCGATCAAAGCATTATTCCTGATGTAAAACAGCAGGAGGGAAGTACGTTGTTATATGTTTCGGATCAATTAAATGCTCCCGGAATTTATTCGCTCCGGAAACAAGACAGTACGCTGGCCATGCTTGCTTTTAATGATAACCGGGCAGAATCTGACATGAGTTATTTTACGGCAGCAGACTTAGAAAAATTACTGCCAAATGCAAAGCCCTTATTAACAGCAGGTAACGGCTCGTTAAAAAGCGTTGTTGCCGAATCAAATTTTGGCACACAATTATGGAAACTTTGTATAATTTTGGCGTTGATCTTCCTGCTTGCAGAAACATTGTTAATTAGGTTTTATAATCCTGATAAACAAGGTGTTATTCAAGCGGTGTAGTTCGATTCAAATCCACACATAAAGCAGTGCTAATGAATTTGCTTATCAAATCAGCCACTATTCTTGATCCCGGATCATCCTTTCATCAACAAGTTGCCGATATTTTAATTGAAAATGGTGTTATCACCAAAATAGCCGAAGATATTGAAGCCGATGCCGAACTTTTTGATGCCGAAGGCAAATATGTTTCGCCCGGTTTTTTCGACCTTAACTGTAACATAGGCGAGCTGGGCCTTGAAACCAAAGAAGACCTCCGCTCAGGTACGGTTGCTGCCGCTGCCGGTGGCTTTACAGGCATAGCACTGATGCCGAACACCCAGCCCCCGGTGCATTCCAAATCGGAAGTGGAATATCTGCTTAACCGTTCAAAAGGTAATTTGGTGGATGTTTATCCACTGGGAACCATATCTCAAAAACGAGAAGGAAAAGACCTCGCCGAAATGTACGATATGTATCAAAGCGGAGCTAAGGCCTTTACTGACGGTAGCCGCCCCGTACAGGATGCTGGTTTAATGGAAAGGGCTTTGTTATATGCGCAAGGCTTTGACGCGCTGGTTTTTTCTTATCCGGAAGATACCGCTATAGCTGGTAAAGCTAAAGTTAATGAAGGCGAGATCAGCACATTGTTGGGTATGAAGGGGATCCCTTCGCTGGCAGAAGAACTGATGGTAGCCCGTGATCTTTACCTGGCTGAATATACAGTATCACGCATCCATTTTACTACGATATCAACCGCCCGTTCGGTCGAATTGATTCGCGAGGCTAAACGTAAAGGTATTGAAGTTACCTGCGATGTTGCCGCGCATCACCTGGTTTTAACTGACGAAGCCCTTTTAGGCTTTGATAGCTTATATAAAGTAAAACCTCCACTGCGTACTGCCGATGATGTTGCTGCGCTGATAAAAGGCTTAGAAGATGGTACTATAGACGCTATAGTGTCGCAACATACCCCACACGAAATTGAATTTAAAGATGTGGAGTTTGAAGTGGCTGAGTATGGCATAGTTGGCCTGCAGACCGCTTTTTCTTTGGCTTTGAAAGCGGGTTTACCTGCCGAGCTGATAGTTGAAAAACTGTCGATCAATCCCCGTGAAATACTCGGTATAGAAACAGCAGTTATTGCAGAAGGCGAAAAGGCAAATATTATAGTTTTCGACACTGACGCCGAATGGGAATATACCGCAGCTAATAACCAATCTAAATCTGCAAATTCGCCTTATATCGGGCAGCAATTAAAAGGCAAAGTATTGTTAACTTACAACAATCAACAAATCTTTAAATAACATACCTATGATCGATCCAAAAATAGAAATCGCCTTTGTAGCAGCGCTCGAGGCCTTTTCAAAATACAACAGCTTTGATGCAACACAGCTAACCGATGAGTTTGCCGATGTATTTGCATCTGACGAAGATTTTTTATCAAAAGTAGATGAACTTGACGCGGTTTTTGACGAGAACCCTGAAGTAGAGGGATTGCGCGAGATCTTCTTCGATTTGTTGATGATCAACTTCTTTAGTGCCGACGTTAAGAAACTGGAAGAAGATTATCTTGATACGCCGGAATGGGAGAGTATTGAAGAGGAAACCTTAGACCGTGGTACCGAATTGCTTAACCTGTTACTGTACCTTAACGAATGCGAAGACGAAGAAATTGAACCTGAACTGGAAGACTACTTAAAAGAGTTTTTATTGGTTGATGAGGATGAATTTCAGGACGAGTATCGTATTTACGAACCGGTTATCGCAAATCAAATCCTGATTGAAAGCCCGGTATCTGAGATCAGCAAAGTAGCTGCAACGCTTCCGGAAGATTCGGAACTTGCAGAATTGTTTTACCCAATGATGTGCTTTTTCCAAAATATCGATCCATCGGATGAAGAGAAAAAGGAGATTGCCGATAATGCCATCAATAAAGAGTTTGATATGGCAGTTTTAGAAATTTTAGTTAGTTTTCAATAACCCTCTTAAATGAGCGCACAATTAGAAAAGACCATAAAAATACAAGGACTTATCAAGGGATTGATTTTAGGTGCAGTATTGGCTTTGGTAAGTATTATTTATTTTTATTTTATGGTAAGTGTAGCATCGGCTGTTGCGATAACAGTTGGCGCCATACTTTTTACATACATAATTCCGATAGCTATTGCTGCTTTGTTTTGCATCAATCTGAGGAACAAGGTAGGCGGATACTGGACAATGAGGCAAGCCGCTACCGGAATTTTCATTATGTTTTTCATTTCAAACCTGACCATATTTATACTACGTGATCAGGTATTTGCAAAAGCTATTGAACCTCAGATGGCTCAAAAAACCAAAACAGCCATGGTTACCGCTTTGAATAAATTGAAAGATAGTGCTACAAAACCTGAAGAAAAAAAGGAAGCCGACGCAAAAATAAAGGAAATGGAGAAAAGCTTTGAAGCCGGAAAAGGTATTACTATAGGACAGCAAATTCAGTCGCTGGGTATAAGCATTATATTTTTGTTTGTTCTATCCATAATTTTTGCGGCGTTCTTTAAGCGGGAGCCTGTCGGACACACGTCCTAAGCATGATATTATTGTAAAACAAAATAGGCCTTTCAGATTCTGAAAGGCCTATTTTGTTTATGATCTCACGAGATTTGAAAATAAAGGCATCGGTGATATAAATATTAAATATTTGGTTAATTTTAACTAAACACTAAACACTTGTACCATGGAAGTAAAAAAAGCGAGTCCATCGCAACCGGCCCTTAAGTGGGCATTAATTAACCTGATTGTTTCTATCGTAATTACTTACGCCTTTCAATTTTTAAATGTTGATCAAACTTCATCACTTAAGTATTTAAATTACCTGCCGTTTATCGCCTTTTTACTGTTAACTCAAAAAGAGTTTAAAGACCAGCTTGGTGGTTATCTCACTTATGGGCAGGGATTTTTATCGGGCTTTTTATATTCTATTTTCACCGGTGTATTTATAGCTATTTTCACTTATGTGTATTTTACCATTCTAAGCCCGGAAATGATTGATAAGATAATGGATGTTTCGCGGAAGCAAATGGAAGCGAAGGGAACTATGTCACAAGATCAGATTGATACCGCGATGGGTATAGCAACCAAGTATTTCGCAGTTATTGCTACAGTTAGCGTGGTTTTTGCGTATGCCATCTTTGGTGCAATTGTAAGTTTAATTTCGGCTGCTGTATTTAAAAATGAACGTTCTCCTTTTGATACCGCGGTTGATAATTTTGACGCGCCAAAACCATTAGATCCAACGGTATAAATCAATAATAAAGTAATTAAAACAAGAAGGCCTTTCATTTTGAAAGGCCTTCTTGTTTTAATTACTGGTATTGAAGAGATAACTAATCTCTAACTTCTAATCACTAATCTCTCGTTTCTATTTCTTCATGACCAGCTTTACAATATCGTTGCCAAAAACAAATACCATAAGGCTAACCAATATTACAAAACCTACAATTTGTGCACGTTCCAGGAACTTATCGCTTAGTGGCTTGCCTTTTATCATTTCAATGATCAGGAACACCGCATGACCGCCATCAAGCGCCGGGATAGGCAAGAGGTTCATCAGCGCCAATACCATCGAAAGGAAACCTACCAATGTCCAGAAGTGCCCCCAATCAACAGTACCGCCAAACAGGCTCGCTATCGCTACCGGTCCGCTTACCGCTTTACCAGGATTAACGTCTCCTTTAAATATTTTACCAATACCTTTGGCATTATCCCTGAAAGTACCCCAGGCTCTTTCTACTCCAATAGGGAAGGCTTCAAAAAAGCCATACTTAATTGTTTTGATGTCCGGGAAATCGCTTTTTGCACGGTAGAAACCTAATTTACCTTCTGGGGTAACTTGTGCTTTTAAAGTAACCAGCTCGTGATTGCGCCTTACGCCCAGATCAATTTGCTTGCCTTTGTTACCAGTTAACTGAGTCTGTAACTCGTCCCAAAATACAACAGGATGATTATTGGCCATAACAATACTATCACCTTTTTTCAGACCCGCTTTAACAGCGTTGCTGCCCGGCTCTAACGAGTCGACCACAAATTTAGAACGCGGCAGGCGACTGATAAATCCTTCGATATCATGATCATTCAGATCATTTAAGATAGTGCGGGGGATGCTGATTTGCAAAGTTTGCGTACCACGTTGTATGGTAAATACCGTGTTATCCAACAGTACCTGCGGACTTGTAAGGTCATCAAAGCGCTCGAATGGCTTGCCATTTATGGCTACAACCTTATCGCCAATCTGAAGGCCGATCTTTTTACCAACCTCGCCAGGTACAATACCATATTTAGCAGCCGAATTTGGGATATAGCTATCGCCAAAACGCATGGTTAATACCCAGAATATTAAAATACCCAGTACAACATTTACGGTAACGCCGCCAAGCATAACAATAAGGCGCTGCCAGGCTGGTTTTGAACGAAACTCCCAGGGCTGCGGCGGGCCAGCCATTTGCTCGGTATCCATCGACTCATCAATCATACCGGCTATTTTAACGTAGCCGCCTAACGGAAGCCAACCAATACCATATTCAACACCTTTATATGTAAATTTAAAAAGGCTCACGTTCCAGGCATCAAAAAACAGGTAGAATTTTTCTACCTTAATGCCAAAAGCTCGTGCCGCCAGGAAATGTCCCAGTTCGTGCAGGATGATTAAAATTGAAAGGCCCAGTATAAGCTGGCCCACCATGATCACTATACTCATTATCTATTTCTATGTGTAATATTAAAATTGTAATGCCTTTGAGGGCAATTGCTGTATATAATTTTGCGCAAAGATGCGTGTTTCTTTATCAGTATTCAAATAGTCGGTTAAGGTAGGGGCTGCGATAAAATTAATTTTCTGCATACACTCCTCAATGATGCTGCTCATGGTTAAAAAGCCGACTTTACGATCCAGAAAACCTGCAACTGCTATTTCATTTGCCGCGTTTATGATACAAGGCATATTACCTCCCTGTCTTAAAGCAGCATATGCTAAACTTAGATTACGGAAAGTTTCCATATCCGGTTTTTCAAATGTAAGGTTTGGATAATCTGCAAAGCTAAAGCGTTTAAAATTGGTTTGCACCCGCTCAGGATAAGTTAGTGCATATTGAATAGGCAACTTCATATCGGGTACGCCTAATTGCGCTTTGATAGATCCGTCCCTGAACTGTACCAGTGAATGAATAATGGATTGCGGGTGAACTATTACTTCAATTTGATCGGCTTCAACGTCAAATAGCCACTTGGCTTCAATAACTTCGAGCCCTTTATTCATTAATGAAGCGGAGTCGATGGTGATCTTGGCACCCATAACCCAGTTTGGGTGTTTAAGGGCATCTTCGCGGGTTACATTAGCTAAAAAGTCAAGGCTGCGCCCCCGGAATGGGCCACCAGAAGCGGTGATGATCAACTTTTCTATCGATTTATAATCCTCGCCCACCAGGCTCTGGAATATAGCCGAATGTTCTGAATCGACAGGTAAGATCTGAACCTCATGTTGTTTAGCCAGTGCTGTTATGATATCTCCGGCAACAACCAGCGTTTCTTTATTGGCAAGGGCGATATCTTTACCGGCTTTAATAGCCGCTATTGTAGGCTCTAAACCGGCAAAGCCAACCATTGCAGTTAATACAACCGCAATTTCAGGGTGGGTTACCGTATCAATGATAGCCTGGTGGCCGGCAAGTACTTGTATAGGCAAGTGCGCTAAAGCGTCTTTAACTTCCTTGTATTTGCTTTGATCACATATAATAGCATATTCCGGCACAAACTCAATAGCCTGGCTGATGAGCAGCCCGGCATTTGAATGTGCAGTGAGCAAAAATGCCCTGAATAAATTGCTGTTCCACCTTATTACATCAAGTGTTTGTGTACCGATGCTGCCTGTTGAGCCAAGGATGGCAATGTTTTTAATTTGATTACTCAAGTATCTTTATTTTATAAAACTCTTTAATCCTTCAGCTATCTTTCTGTCATTTGAAAGCCTCGGTACTTTGTTTTGTCCACCAAGTTTACCTTCCGACCTCATGTAATTGATAAAGGCATCTTTTTGCAGGCTTTGGATTACCAAAGGTTGTAAAATGTTACCTTCAATCAGGTCAAAATAGTAAATATTTTTATTCTGGAGTGCTTTATCTACTTTTATGGCGAAAGCATGAAGATCGGCAGGTGGCGTGCCAAACTCAATAAACCATTCATGGTAAGGTAATTGCCCGGTCGGCGGATTAACCTGCGGGGCGACTGTAAATTCAACTACGTCAACTCCTGCTTCTTTGGCTACGCTCATTAACGCGTATTCCACTTCTTCGCCTATTACGTGCTCTCCAAAAGCAGAGATATAATGTTTGATGCGGCCTGTAACTACGATTCGGTATGGATCTTTAGAAACAAATTTAATGGTGTCACCTATGCTATATCCCCATAAACCCGCACTGGTATTCATGATAAGCGCGTAGTTTTTATCCAGCTCAACATCTTTAATATTGATACGGGTTGGGTTTGCGTTGAAGTATTCTTCAGATGGTATGAACTCGTAAAAGATCCCCGAGTCTACTAAAAGAAGTAACCCTTTCTCTTTTTGCGAATCCTGAAAAGCGATGAAGCCCTCAGAAGCAGGGTAGGTTTCTATTGAGTCGATTTTAAAGCCAATACTTTCTTCAATGCGGGCACGGTAGGGTTCGTAATTAACCCCACCATAAACGTAAAGCTTAAAGTTAGGGAAAATGTCTTTTACTTTTTTGCCGCCTGCCTTAGCCGAAAGCCTGTCGAAATACATCTGGCACCATGGCGGAATCCCACTGATGAGGCGCATATCTTCGTTAAAAGTTTCCTCTACAATGGCGTCAACTTTTTGCTCCCAGTCTTCAATACAATTGGTATCATAGCTCGGCAACCTGTTTTTTTGCAGATACGCCGGCACATGATGAGCGACAATACCCGAAAGCCGACCTGTTGAAATACCATGTTTTTGAGCCAGAATTGGACTACCCTGTAGGAATATCAGCTTACCATCCACAAAATCGGCATTGCCTGTTTCGTGGATATAGCTTAATAAAGCATTGCGCGCCGCTTTGATATGCTCGGGCATGCTTTCTTTAGAGATGGGGATATATTTTACACCCGATGTTGTGCCCGATGTTTTAGCCAGGTAAGCTGGTTTGCCCGGCCATAACACATTTTCCTCACCGTTAACTACACGATCGATATAGGAGCGAAGGTCCTCGTAATCATGTACAGGTACAAGGCGCTTAAAGTCTTCGTAATTGTTGATCTTTTCAAATTGATGATCTTTTCCAAAACTTGTGCTTTTTGCCGCATGTATCAAGTCTGTAAACGCTTTTTGTTGTAGTGCAACCGCGTTTTTACGAACCTTATTTAATTCCCTGTCAACAAAGGATGCAAATACCTTACTTAATGCAGCTTTAAGTCCCATTTTTAATTGGTTTCAGATAGGTCATCATCCACATCCTGATGGCTATAAACCAGTTTGCGGTAAGTAACCATTATTATCACTTGGGTAAACGGAAAGCAAAGAATAAACCAGCAATAAAATGCAAGCCTGAATGCAAAGCCATCCTTTTCCTGATCGAAACCAAACAGCCCCATGGTAATCACAACCGGCAGCAATACAGCAACCAATATCAGTATGATGATAGCGAAAACGCCTAAAGTTTTGAAGAAATTGTCTTTGGTGATTTCAAAACTTTGACGCAGCGATTCGATAGGAGATGAATCGTCATCAACAATGAAACAGATGCAAAATATGCATCTAAGACTTATGTAGAGAATAAACAATAGCTCAATAACCTCAAAAACGCTGTCGTATCCGATGTTACGTTTAGCCAATACGTATAGAAAAACCAGCGCTGCTACAAAGAAAGCGGTCATTATCCCGATGATTACGAAATTGAATGTCATTTTGAACGTCGGCAAAATGTCTTTAAAGTCAAATTCGTAATATTCTTTGTCGATGAGTGTAAGTATCAGTTTGTAAAAGCTTAGACCAATAAAACATTGTACTATCATTTGTACAATTACAAAGCCCATCTCAATAAAACGGTCATCGTTATCGATGATGAATGCTTTTAAAAACTCAACAAACTCGTTTATAAACAACGATATGATCGAGTAAACCACCAGCGGTACAAAATTTCTTTTTAAAATATTCCATGCGGTTTTAATGGTTTCCGCTACAGAAAAGGTGTGGTACATATTGCTTATGATCTACTTAAAACTTTCCGCTTCCAAAAATCCTGTATAAATCCTAACCCGTAGGCAATAAGTTGTGTGAAGGCAGCTACAATGCTCAAAAATGCGATTTTTACCGATTTATTTTTCCACCAGGCATGGAAAAATATTAACAAAGTGAAAATCAATAATATAAAATTACCTATTGCTGCTAATGGTGAGCCAAGCAGGTTTAATATAATAGTAAGGATAACCCCTATGGTAAAAGCCGCCGGGAAAAAATGAACCAATTTTAGCTCCTGCGGAAAAAACTTGGATATGTTAATGCGCGCCCTGCCAAAAAAGTGCAGTTGTTTGTAAAACAGGTAAAAGTTAGTACGCCGTTTATGATAAACAATAGCATCGGGGATCAGGCCTATTTTGAAGCCCAATGAATGGATCCGGATGCTGTATTCAATATCCTCGCCCAGTCGGGTAATAATGAAGCCGCCGGCTTTTTCCCAGGCCTGTCTTGAAACTCCCATGTTAAAGCTACGCGGGTGAAACTGACCGATACCTTTTTTATTACCGCGGATGCCGCCTGTGGTAAAAGGCGAGGTCATGGAATAGCTTATGGCTTTTTGGGTAGGTGTAAAAGATGCGTGCGCGCCATCAGGTCCGCCATAAGCGTCAAGATAGTTTTTTGCCAGCGAATCATTTACAATTTGCAAATAGTCGGAAGGGATCAAACAATCCGAATCAAAAATTACAAAATAATCACCTTTAGCGCGTTCAAAACCAAAGTTGCGGGTAAAGCCCTGGCCTTCATTTTGCTTTTTGAAATACCGGAGGTTAAGCTTATCGGCAAAAGTGTTTACTATGGCTTCAGCATCATTTACAGAACCATCCTCAATAACCAAAACCTCAAAATTGCGATAGGTTTGCAGCGTGAGGGTTTCCAGCAGTTCTTTGATCTCCTGCGGACGGTTATATAATGGAATGATGATGGAAAAAAACATGCTTTTAGATAGATGTGAGATTTGAGATGTTAGATATGAGACGAGGGTAAATATTTAATAAGTCTCAAATCTCATATCTAACATCTCTAATCCAATTAAATTGTTTCTTCAATTTGATAGTGGTTTCGTTCGCTTGCGCTGCGGGATACCAGTTCGGCCACAAAGCCGGTTAAAAACAATTGAGAACCTAAGATGATGGCTACCAGTGCTATATAAAACAACGGGCTGGTGGTTACATCCCTGTATTTTAAGTTGTGTGCTATGTTGTAGAGCTTTTCGGCAATGATCCAGATGGCCATTACCAAACCCGTAAAAAAACTTAAAGTACCCATGGTACCAAAAAAGTGCATCGGGCGCTTACCAAATTTACCTACAAAAAATATGGAAAGCAGATCCAGAAAGCCGTTGATGAATCGGCTCAGGCCAAATTTGGTTTTGCCATATTTACGTGGCCGGTGTTCAACAACCTGCTCACCAATTTTAGTAAACCCAGCCCATTTGGCTATTACCGGGATATAACGGTGCATTTCGCCATATACCTCAATGTTTTTTACAACGGTGCCACGGTAAGCTTTTAGGCCACAATTGAAATCATGAAGGTTATGGATGCCACTCATGCTCCGGGTAGCCGCGTTGAATAATTTGGTCGGTATAGTTTTGCTTAAAGGGTCGTGCCTTTTAGCTTTCCAGCCCGAAATAAGATCGAAGTTTTCTTCAACTATGCGGCGGTATAGTTCCGGAATTTCATCAGGGCTGTCTTGCAGATCGGCATCCATAGTAATCACAACGTTACCTTTGGAAGCTATAAAGCCTGTATTTAAGGCAGCCGACTTACCATAATTACGCCTGAATTTAATGCCTTTGATAAACGGGTTATCCGTTTGCAATTTCCTGATCATTTCCCATGATCCGTCCTTGCTGCCATCGTCAACCAAAATTATCTCGTAAGTAAAACGGTTTTCATCCATCACCCGGCTAATCCATGAGGTTAACTCCGGTAACGACTCTACTTCATCGTAAAGAGGTACTACAACTGATATATCCATTTATTGGGCTGCGATTAACGGTATATGCCGAAAATCATCCGCAAAAATATAAAAAATAGGGAATGGTTTGCAATAATGTATTAACGGTGTTGTTAGCGTAAATAGTTTATTCATTATCACTATAAAAAAGCATGTTGGATACTACGTAACCAAGCAATTACGTTTCAACTCAAATATATTTTAATATCTTTCCCTCACAATTAAAACACAGTTAATGAAATTCTACAAAGCCGCGTTGCTATTGTTTTTAGGCTTTTATGCCAGTAAATTAAAAGCGCAAAATGCAGATCAGGCTACCCCTAAGTATGATCAGCATAAAGTATTTAACCCCATGTTTTATCCCGAAAGAGGGAACGAGTTCAGATCGGCCAGTGGAGCCCCTGGCCCTAAATACTGGCAAAACCGGGCCGATTATAAGCTCGACGTTACACTTGATACCGTTAAACACCGCATTGAGGGAACAACATTAATCACTTATACCAATAACAGTCCCGACGCGCTTGGCTTTTTATGGCTCCAGGTAGATCAGAATATATACAAAGAGGATTCACGTGCCGAAGCTACAAGTAATGTTTCGGGTGGCAGATTTGTAAACAAATCATATACAAAAGGTGCCGAAATAAAATCAGTCTATGTCATCAATAAAGGTAAAACCCTGAAAGCCGATTACCTGATCACCGATACCCGGATGCAGATCAAATTGAAAGATTCCCTGCGTGCGGCCGGCAGCAAATTGCAGATTAAGATCGATTACGCTTTTGATGTGCCGGAATATGGAACAGACAGGATGGGGCGTCAGCATACCAAAAATGGCTGGATCTATGAAATTGCACAATGGTATCCCCGCATGGAGGTTTATGACGATGTAACGGGTTGGAATACCATTCCTTACCTTGGCGCAAGTGAGTTTTACCTGGAGTATGGCAACTTTGACTACAGTATTACTGCTCCCGCGAGTTTGGTTGTAGCAGGATCAGGCGAACTCGTTAACCCGGCAGAAGTACTATCGCCAACCACAATGAGCCGTTTGGCCGAAGCCAAAAAGAGTGATAAAACGGTTATCATCAAAGATTCAACAGATATTTCACGCAATAACGATTATCCGAAAAAGCCGACGCTTACCTGGCATTTCATTTGTAAAAACGCGCGTGATGTAGCCTGGGCCGCTTCAAAGGCATTTATTTGGGATGCTGCCCGGATCAACCTGCCGAGCGGAAAAAAGGCACTTGCGCAATCGGTTTATCCTGTTGAAGCAAAAGGAAATGATTCGTATGGCCGCTCAACCGAATATGTTAAAGGAGCGATTGAACTGTACAGCGACAAGTGGTTTGAATATACTTATCCCGTTGCAACCAATGTAGCGGGTATTGTAGGGGGGATGGAATATCCTGGCATTGTATTTTGCGGATCAAACAACCAAAACGGAGGTTTGTGGGAGGTTGCTAATCATGAGTTTGGCCATAATTGGTTCCCGATGATTGTTGGTTCAAACGAGCGCAAATACGCCTGGATGGACGAGGGCTTTAACACGTTTATAAATAATGTTGATACCAAAGTATTCAATAAAGGTGAATATTACGAGAAACCCGATCAGCAAAAAAGTGCCAGCTATTTGTTTGCTCCCGGTGCAGAGGCCATCATGAATACGCCTGATGTAATTCAGGAGGATTTTTTGGCCGTAGCCGCTTATGAAAAACCAGCATTGGGTTTGGCTATTTTGCGTGAGCAGATTTTAGGTGAAGAGCGTTTTGATTATGCTTTCAAAACCTATATCAAACGCTGGGCTTTTAAACACCCAACGCCATGGGATTTTTTCCATACGATGGATAACGCCGCCGGCGAAGACCTGAGCTGGTTTTGGAACGAGTGGTTTTTTACAACCTGGAAACTTGATCAAGGTATAAAAGATATTTCCTATCCTGATAACGATGCTTCAAAAGGTGCTATGATCACTATCGAGAACCTCGAGGAAATGGCATTGCCTGTTACGATCTCAATTAAAGAAGAGAATGGCAAAACAGGCATTGTAAAACTTCCGGCCGAGATTTGGCAGCGTGGAGATACCTGGACATTCCCGTATAAGTCAACTTCAAAAATTGCCTTTGCAACTATTGACCCTGACCATACCTTGCCGGATATTAATCCCGAAAATAACTCATACAGTGGTTTGCCAGTTCCGCAGGGTACAACTGCAGGTTCTGTTATTAAAGCCTATTTAGACGCTATTGGCGGTGCCGATAAATTGAAGAATGTTCGAGATCTGCAAACATCTGCAACAGGTAGCATACAGGGCGCAGAAGTTCAGTTGGTTACACGCTATAAAATGCCCGATAAGTATTTTCAGGAAGCAATGGTGCCTTCATACAGTAACCTTGTTGTATCGCATGTTACGCTCAATGGCGATAGCATTAAAGCAAAACAGGTTAACAGGGATGTGCAACTTGACGATGCCGGCAAGAAATTAGTTAAACTTAAAAGTCGTCCGTTCCCCGAACTTGACTATGAGCGCATAAATCAAAATATGACCTTGCAGCCTATTTTGCGGGTTGTGAACAATGAACTCGCCTACGAGGTTGACGTTAATATTGGTACCGATATACATATTCATAATTATTACAGCCAAAAAACTGGATTAAAGCTCAAGCAAACCATTGAGGGTGCAAATGAATTAGCTGTTGAATATGGTAATTATGAAGGTATAAATGGAGGTATCAAGATCCCTTTCTCGATAAAAACTATTTTGGTTGGGCAGCCTGTCGAGTTTAAGGTTAAAGAAACATCGGTTAACTCCAATCCGGCAAACGAGGCTTTCAGATAGTTTAAATGCCTCATTAAATCAGGTGGGATATCTTTATTTCAATTGGTATGAAGTAGGGATATCCCATTTTTTATGCCCTTCGATAAAAATTGAAATTGCTTTGATGCTAATTGCTATTTAAAATTCTATTTTTGTACCCACAAAATGAGGGTCACTTTGTAGGTGACCGTTTAAACGTAATTTTATAAATTTAAAATCATAGTTGTAGATGATTAACATTACACTTCCCGATGGTTCCGTTCGTCAGTATGACAAGGGGATCTCTTCCATGCAAATCGCCCAGTCGATTTCTGAAGGTTTAGCACGTAACGTATTAGCCGCCGAAGTTGACGGCCAGGTTTGGGATGCAAGTCGCCCAATTGAGCAGGACGCCCATGTTAAATTATTAACCTGGAACGATGCCGATGGTAAATCAACTTTCTGGCATTCATCGGCCCACTTAATGGCCGAGGCTTTAGAAGCACTTTATCCGGGTACAAAATTTGGTATCGGTCCGGCAATTGAAACCGGCTTTTATTACGATGTTGATTTTGGCGATAAGGTTTTATCTTCTGACGAGTTTAAGCAGATAGAGGATAAAATGATCGAACTTGCCAAAACCAAAGAAGAGTACATCCGTAAGCCTGTCAGCAAGGCCGATGCTATTGAATATTTCACTGAAAAAGGTGATGAGTACAAGCTTGACCTGATCAAGGACCTGCCTGATGGTGCTATTACTTTTTACACACAAGGTAACTTTACCGACTTGTGCCGTGGGCCACATATCCCTAACACCGGTTTTATAAAAGCGGTTAAGTTAATGAGCCTTGCCGGTGCATACTGGCGTGGTGATGAAACCCGTAAGCAGTTAACCCGTATTTACGGCGTAACTTTCCCCAAAGCCAGTGAACTTACCGAATACCTGCACATGATCGAAGAAGCTAAAAAGCGCGATCACCGTAAATTAGGTAAGGAATTGGAACTGTTTGCTTTTTCAGAAAAGGTGGGCATGGGTTTGCCACTGTGGTTACCTAAAGGAACCGCTTTGCGCGAACGCCTGGTAAACTTTTTACAAAAAGCACAGGTAAAAGCCGGTTACGAGCAGGTAATTACGCCGCATATCGGTCATAAAAACCTGTATGTAACATCAGGCCACTACGAGAAATATGGCGCCGATTCGTTCCAGCCGATAAAAACACCGCAGGAGGGAGAGGAGTTCTTCTTAAAACCGATGAACTGCCCGCACCACTGCGAGATCTACAAAACAAAACCGCGTTCATACAAAGACCTGCCGGTTCGTTTTGCTGAATTTGGTACCGTGTACCGTTATGAGCAAAGCGGCGAGTTACACGGTTTAACACGTGTAAGAGGTTTTACTCAAGATGATGCTCACTTGTTTTGCCGCCCTGACCAGGTTAAAGATGAGTTTAAAAAAGTAATTGACCTGGTATTGTATGTATTTAAGGCTTTGGGCTTTGATAATTATATTGCGCAGGTATCTTTACGTGACCCTGAAAACAGGGCCAAATACATCGGCAGCGATGAAAATTGGGCATTAGCCGAAAACGCTATCATTGAAGCTGCGGCAGAAAAAGGCTTGCCAACCGTTGTTGAATATGGTGAAGCAGCGTTTTATGGCCCTAAGCTCGACTTTATGGTAAAAGATGCGCTTGGTCGTAAATGGCAATTAGGCACTATTCAGGTTGATTATAACCTGCCTGAGCGCTTTGAACTGGAGTATACAGGCAGCGACAATCAAAAGCACCGCCCGGTGATGATCCACAGGGCCCCGTTTGGTTCGATGGAACGCTTTATAGCAGTATTAATTGAGCATTGCGCGGGTAATTTCCCGCTGTGGTTATCCCCCGAACAGTTCATTATACTTCCTATATCAGAAAAATATGAAGAATATGCAAAAAAAGTTTCTGATATATTAAAAGATTCCGATATTTGCGGGCTAATCGACTTCAGGGACGAGAAAATAGGCAGAAAGATACGTGATGCTGAAGTTAAAAAAATCCCTTATATGCTGGTTGTAGGCGAAAAAGAGGCTGCTGAAGGGCAGGTTTCTGTACGTAAACATGGTACCGGCGATTTGGGAAGTATGAGCATTGAAGATTTTAAAGAACAGATAACTAAAGAAATAACAGTATAACTTGGCATTAAACAAACCTTTCAATAGAGGACCAAGGCTTCCTTTTAAGAAAAAAGAAGCCGAACATAACATAAACCAATTCATTAGGGCTCAGGAAGTTCGCCTTGTAGGTGATAACGTTGAGCAGGGTGTTTACTCATTAAGAGATGCCCTTGCAATAGCGCAGGAGCAGGAATTGGATTTGGTTGAAATATCTCCAAACGCGGTGCCGCCGGTTTGTAAAGTAACTGACTACAATAAGTTTATTTACGAGCAGAAGAAAAAGCTTAAAGAGATAAAGAGCAATGCCAAGCAAACGGTTATCAAGGAAATTCGTTTCGGACCGAATACTGATGATCATGACTTTGAATTTAAGTTAAAGCATGCCATTAAGTTTTTGGAATCTGGCGAAAAGGTAAGGGCTTATGTACACTTTAAGGGCCGTGCCATTGTTTACAAGGAGCAAGGTGAGATTTTACTTCTTCGTTTTGCCCAGGCATTGGAAGAAGTTGGTAAAGTGGAGCAGTTACCTAAGCTTGAAGGAAAAAGGATGTTTTTAACCCTTGCACCTAAGGCAGCTAAAAAGTAATTAAAATAGGCAGGTGTGCAAATGCGCATCTGCTTGAAAATAAAACGTTGAGAAACGTTAATATCTAACACAAATAAATAGAGTTATGCCAAAAATGAAAACCAATTCCAGTGCTAAAAAGCGCTTTAAGCTTACTGGAACCGGTAAAATCGCAAGAAAAAACGCATACAAAAGCCACATCTTAACCAAGATGTCGACTAAACGTAAGCGTGCCCTTGGTCACACCAGCTTAGTATCTGATGCTGATATGGGTAACGTAAAACGTATGCTTTGTATCGGAAAGTAATTCACAAATTTTAAAACCAGGTATTAGAGTTTTAAGTCCGGCACACGAGATGCAGGCACTCACTACCAAAAAACACACAAGATGCCACGTTCAGTTAACGCAGTAGCGTCGAGAAGACGCAGGAAAAGGATCATGAACCTCGCCAAAGGTTATTGGGGTTCACGTAGCAAGGTATACACCATTGCAAAAAACACAGTTGAAAAAGGTTTACAATACGCTTACCGCGACCGTAAAACCAAAAAGAGAGAGTTCAGGGCTTTATGGATCCAACGTATTAACGCTGGTGCCCGTCAGCACGGAATTTCTTACTCTCAGTTAATGGGTAAATTAGCCGCTAAAGAAATTGGCTTAAACCGTAAGGTATTAGCTGATTTAGCGATGAACAACCCAGACGCTTTCAAAGCAGTTGTTGATGCAGTAAAATAATATCGCATTATAAATGCATGAAAAAGGCCGCAATTTGCGGCCTTTTTTGTTTTACTCTTATTTTTTATTTCTGTGAAGCGGGAACAGCTTTAGCTTATCAGGATAGTAAGTTCAACGACATAGTCCTAATCGGTTTTATTTTAATTCCCCCAAATTGAATTTTGGCAAGAGGATATATAATTAGACTGTTTTCAAAAATAAACCCGCTTTAGCATGTATCTAAAGCGGGTTTCATATGAATGAATATTCTTTGTAGGAGATTGATAAAGGGAATTATTATGAAAGCATAGATTTCAGATTATGCATGTTGTATTGCCTCAACCAATGCTTTGTTATGTTTGTACCTGAATACAAACGGAAAAACAATTGCAATTACCAAAGCGTAGCCTGAAAACGTAAGCCAGATGCCATGCCAGTCTTTGGCGCCGCCTGGCAACAGGAAAAAGTGATCTATAATAAGGCCGCTGGCAATACTTCCGAAAAAGGCACCAAAGCCGTTTACCATCATCATAAACAAGCCCTGTGCACTCGCCCTGATATCAGGAGTAGCTTGTGTTTCCACAAATAAGGAGCCTGATATATTGAAGAAATCGAAAGCCATACCGTAAACAATACATGATAAAATGATCATCCATAAACCGCCCGCAGGATCGCCAAACGCAAAAAGACCGAACCTTAACACCCAGGCCAACATACTGAACAGCATCACGTACTTGATGCCGAACTTTCTTAAGAAAAATGGTATGGCCAGGATAAAGAAAGTCTCAGAAAACTGAGATATTGACATGATGATGGCCGGATACTTAACGCCAACAGAATCTTTATAAATGGCTATATTTTTGAAATCCTGAATAAATGTATCGCCATAGGCATTGGTAAGCTGTAACGCTGCTCCCAATAACATGGAGAAAGCAAAGAAAATAGCAAACTTAGGATCTTTGAATAATTTAAAGGCGTTGAGCCCCAGGGAATCAACAAATGATTTATTGGTTGTTTTTGAAGAAAGTGGCGGACATTTTGGAAGACTAAATGAGTAAAGCCCAAGTGCAAGCGCCACAGCCGAAGCAATATAAAACTGATTCGGAGACGTTTCGTTATGTGTTAAGCTCACCGTCCATAAGGCCGCGATGAAGCCGATAGTTCCCCAAATCCTGATAGGAGGGTAGTCTTTTACTACATCCTTATTGCTGCTTTTTAATGCTGAATATGCTACTGTAATTGAAAGTGAAAGAGTTGGCATATAAAACACCATATTAACCAGCATCACCCAAAAAAAAGCAGAAGGATTAGTTATTTGCGGCAAGATAAAAAGGGAGCAGGCACCGAGGATATGCATGATACCATATAATTTTTCGGCATTGATAAACCTATCAGCTATAATGCCTGTAAGGGCCGGCATAAATATAGCCGAAATACCCATCGTACTAAATATAGCACCAAATTGTGCCCCCGACCAATGTTTATCCTGAAACCAGTACGCACCGATGGTTAGCAACCACGCCCCCCAGATAAAGAATTGCATAAAATTCATCAGTATTAAGCGGAACTTAATATTCATACGGTAACGGGTTTAAATAAATTTAGTCAGTGTTAAATTAAAAACGGAAAGTAGTGAAATAAATGTAAATGAGAAAACTACCGTTGCAGAAATTACTATTAGTAAACAGAAACCCGGGATCAGGTTTCTGTTTATATAATGTTGAGGCTATTAAAGTTGTATTTTAAAATAGAACATTCAAGTAAATTCGAAATCAAAAATCCGGATTCCGAAATCAGGAGGCTTTGCGCTTATTAAGTTCGTCACGAATTTTGGCAGCTTTTTCATATGATTCTTCCGCCAAAGCTTCCTGTAACTTAGTTTTAAGTTCTTCAGTGCTGATAGAAGCATAACCGCTTACCGAGGCGCTAACTGATTTTTCTTCGGGAGCTTCATTAATATTCTCCAGGTAAACAAAGTCATTACCTTCTATTACAATGCCTGCGGTTGACAAGATGAACTCATAGGTGAAAATCGGGCAGTCAAAACGTACTGCTACAGCAATGGCATCAGAAGTACGTGCATCTATTTCCACCGAGCGCTTTCCATCACTGCAGATCAGTTTTGCATAAAATATACCATCAACCAAATTGTAAATGATCACTTCCTGCACCTCAATCTGGTAGGCCTGGGCAAAGCTCTTAAACAGGTCGTGTGTAAGCGGACGGCTTGGTGTCATTTTTTCTATCTCAATAGCAATGGCCTGGGCTTCAAAGCTACCGATAATAATAGGCAGACGACGACGGCCGCTTACTTCACCCAAAACAAGAGCGTAAGCACCCGATTGGGTTTGACTATAGGATAAGCCGACAATATCAAGCTTTATTTTTTTCATGTTATTCCCCATCACCCTGTATTTATGCTGAAGCTTTATATTCTTTAACGGCTGCTATTAATTTAGGGAGTACTTCAAAAGCGTCGCCCACAATTCCGTAATCTGCTACCTTAAAAAACGGTGCTTCCGGATCTTTGTTTATGACTACAATAACTTTTGATGAACTTACCCCGGCCAGATGCTGAATTGCACCTGAAATTCCTACTGCAATATACAAATTTGGACTGACAGCTATACCTGTTTGTCCAACGTGTTCGCTATGTGGTCTCCAACCAGCATCTGATACAGGTTTTGAGCATGCCGTAGCAGCACCTAAAAGGCTTGCCAATTCTTCTATCATTCCCCAATTTTCGGGGCCTTTTAAACCACGGCCACCGGAAACAACGATCTCCGCATCAGGCAGGGAAACTTTATCGCTTGAGCGAACGATTTCTTTGATCATGGCCTTAAAGTCAGACGCTTTGCTTTCAACGCTGAAATCTTCAACCTGGGCTGTGCCGCCTGTTTCAACAACTTTGTATGAATTAGGTACAAGCGCGATAACTTTAATTGCAGAAGTAAGCTCAACGATAGCAAAAGCTTTACCCGAAAAGGCAGTTTTTTTAACTTTAAAAGAGCCGCCTTCCTGTACCGGCAATGCTACAACGCCATCTGCTACACCGGCTTCAAGTTTTACGCCAACCCTTGGCGCCAACCCACGACCAGAAAACGTATTGGATAATACTACAACAGCCGAACCTTCTTTTTTCGCGGCTTCGGCAATTATCGAGGCGTAGGCCTGGTTTACAAAATCTTTCAATTTATCGCCAGATACGTTAAGCACTTTATCAGCGCCGTATTTGCCCAATAAAGCTAATTCAGCGGCATCAACGTTACCTATAGAAACAGCGGTAAGAGAAGTATTATTTTGATCGGCAATGGCGCGGGCATAAGAAATGGCTTCAAAAATTGATTTTTTGAATTTGCCCCCGGCATTTTCCGCGTATATTAAAACTGACATAGTTATCTGTTAGTGATTTAGATCATAATTTATATTACACGTGCTTCGGCATGCAGCAGTTCAACCAGTTTGGCGGTGTCATCGGCAGCTACAAGTTTAACCTGGCCGCGAGGGGCTGGTGTTTCATAACTAACAATTTCCGAAAAGGTTTTAACTTCGGTCGGCTCAATAACAGCAAGCGGCTTGGTACGCGCCGACATGATGCCGCGCATATTAGGTATTTTGGGTTCAGCTACACCCTCGGCAGCACCAGCTACAAAAGGATAAGGGATAGTCAACACTTCTTTACCGCCTTCAATCTCGCGTTCAACTGTAGCTTCACTGTCACCGGCATCTAATTTTTTGATGATAGACACAGATGGAATATCAAGCAATTCGCCAAGCATCCCGGCAACTTTCGATCCGTTATAATCGATAGATTCACGGCCAGTCAGGATCAGATCAAATGGATTTGCTTTTACATATTGAGCAATCTGATGCGCTACATACCAGGCATCGTGAGGCTTAGCGTTTACACGTACCGCATCAGTAGCGCCAATTGCCAAAGCTTTACGAATAGTGGCCTCTGTACTCGCGTCACCAACGTTAATCACTGTCACCGTACCTTTACCGCCATCGGTTAATTCAATGGCGCGTGCAAGAGCTATTTCATCATAAGGGTTGAGTATGAACTGAACCCCGTTTGTATTAAATTGCGTGTTGTTATCAGTAAAAGTTATTTTTGTGGTGGTATCAGGAACATTACTTACACATACCAGAATCTTCATATCAATAGGTTTTTGCAAATTTAATTAAAAAAGATAGAGTTTAAAATGGAGTTGAGCAGATTGAATAAGCTGTTGGAATTTATAAAAAATGAACCGGATGACGAGTTTCTGAAATATGCCCTTGCAACAGAATATCTGCGTCTGAATGAGACAGATAAGGCGCTTGCCTACTATGAAGATCTGGTAAATAACCACCCCGGTTATGTGGGCACTTATTATCATTTAGGTAAGCTTTATGAAGCGCTAAACCGAAAGGATGATGCCATTAAAACCTATGAAACCGGCATGAAAGTGACCAAAGAAAAGCGCGATAATCATGCTTTTTCTGAATTGCAGGCAGTATACAGGCAGGCAATGGGCTTTGAAGAAGACGATGACGATTATTGATTTTTAGTCCAGGGTTGATAGTTAACAGCAATTTTTGGGTATTTCTTAACCATTTCATTCTTTTGTGAATTGTTTGAAATAACTATAATGTTTCCGCTATAATATTGTCCCTATGAACCATCGTCTATGAACTATGAACAGCTTTAGCAAATGAAACAACGGCAACTTGTATTCCTACGGGATGTGCTGATCTATACTTTTACCGCTTTTGGCGGCCCTCAAGCCCACATAGCTGTTTTGCTGCGCGAGTTTGTTGAAAAGCGGAGATATATTACCGAAGATGAACTAATGGAGCTCAATGCCTTATCGCAGGTTTTGCCCGGCCCTTCATCAACCCAAACATTGGTTGGCATAGCCTGGAAGGTGGGGGGGCTACGACTGGCAATTATTACATTCCTGATTTGGATTTTGCCTTCGGCAGCCATTATGTGCATGGCTGCAATCAGCTATAATATGTTTGCCAATAAGGCTAAGTTTGCCCATGTAATCAGTTATGTACAGCCAATAGCCGTGGGCATTGTAGCTTACGCAACGTATACATTTGCGAATAAGTTTTTAAAAACAAAGGTGAGCAGAATGCTTGCGGTCGGTTCGTTAATTGTTACACTAATCCTGCAAAATGCTTATGCTTTCCCGCTTTTGATATTGCTTGGAGGAATTATTTCATCAGCGATGGAAACTCAGCAGCATGAAAACGAGTTGCGGGTTAAGCTTTATTCAAATGTAAACCCCAATAAAGTCGGGTACTTTGTGGGTATATTATTGTTTTTTGCTGCATTGGGTGCTTTGGTTAATCAAACATCTCCTTTCAGCTTGCCAATCCGCTTATTCGAGAACTTTTATCGTAACGGTATCTTAATTTTTGGCGGAGGCCAGGTGCTTGTTCCATTAATGTACACCGAATTTGTTGAGGTGAAGCATTATTTAGGTCGGTCGGAGTTTTTATCGGGTTATGCACTACAGCAGGCTTTACCGGGGCCAACTTTCTCCTTTACCTCGTTTTTAGGGGGGATAACCCTTGGTAATAAAGGTTATAACATTTGGGGACAGGTGATTGGTAGCCTGGTTGCTGTTATTGGTATCAATACTCCCGGGTTGATATTGATATTATTTATAGTGCCTTTTTGGGAAGACCTAAAAAAGATAACCCGGATCAAAAATTCATTAAGTGGTATTAATGCGGTAGCTGTAGGTTTTATGGCGACTGCCCTGATCTTGCTGGTTAGGCCTTTTGGTTTAAATTGGATAGCCTACGTACTAATGACAGGCACGTTCCTCGTATTGCATTTCACCAAAATCAAAACACCGATAGTGATTATTATCGGTGTGATTTTGGGAATGATATTTTGATTGGGTATTTGGAATTTTCGATTTTGGCGTTTAATAAATCCGAAATCGAAAATCCAAATTCCGAAATTAGATTAAAACGGTGGCTCATCATCCATGTCATCCATTCTTGATGGACGGATGATAAAGTTGCTTTGTTTTTCAAAATCCTGTGAAGGAGCAAGGCCTGCGAAAGCGTTACCTGCAGGAGGAGGGAAACCGTCTATACCTTCTTCAAGGTTAGCAAATTTAACGTATTTACCTACGAATTTCAACCGCACAGTACCTGTTTCACCGTTACGGTGTTTGGCAATGATGACTTCACCTACACCCTGGGTTGGGTTACCGTCCTCGTCTTCAGTTAAACCGTAATACTCCGGACGGTAAAGGAACAGTACCATGTCGGCATCCTGCTCAATAGCGCCCGATTCACGTAAGTCTGAAAGCATTGGCCTTTTTGAGTTACCCGGCCTGCTCTCTACGGCACGGCTTAATTGCGATAGTGCAATAACAGGCACGCTAAGTTCCTTGGCAACCGATTTTAATGCACGTGAAATGCTACTGATCTCTTGCTCACGGTTACCGCCACCACCTTTGCCCTCGGCTTTGCCGTGCATCAGCTGCAGGTAGTCGATGATGATTAACTGGATATCATATTGTGATTTTAAACGACGGCATTTTGCCCTGAACTCGAAGATGTTTAGTGCCGGGGTATCATCAATAATAAAAGTGGCTTTTTCAAGTCGGCCAATTTTAGAGTGGACCTGCTGCCATTCCCATTCTTCAAGTGTGCCTTTACGGATCTTTTCTTGCTCAATTTCGGCTTCACCGGCAATCAAACGATTAACCAACTGTACCGACGACATCTCGAGCGAGAACACAACCACTGGTTTATCAAAGTCAACCGCCGCGTTACGGGCGCAACTAAGTACGAAAGCCGTTTTACCCATCGCCGGACGTGCCGCGATGATCACCAAGTCTGATTTCTGCCACCCCGAGGTCATACGATCAAGGCCTGTAAAGCCGGATGCGACACCTGTTAAACCATCTTTCTTATCTTTTAGTGCTTCAATATCACGCAAGGCTTCATGTACAAGGTCGTCCATGTTACGGGCATCCCTGCGTAAGTTACTCTGCGCAATTTCAAACAGGTTTTTTTCCGCCATATCCAACAGGTCGAATACGTCGGCTGTATCCTCGTAAGCATTGTTGATCACTTCTGTAGAGATACGGATCAACTCCCGCTGGATGAATTTTTGAATGATGATACGTGAGTGAAACTCGATATTTGCTGCCGATGCAACACGGCTGGTAAGTTCGGTAATATAGTAGGCGCCGCCAACCATTTCAAGCTCGCCTAACCTGCGCAATTCGGCAGTAACGGTAAGGATATCTACCGGTTGTGTTTTTTCAAACAGGATTTTTATGGCAGAAAAGATCTTCTGGTGATTGGTCTGGTAAAAAACTTCTGGCTTTAAAACATCTATAACTGATGAAAGGGCATCTTTCTCCAGCATGAGCGCACCTAAAACAGCCTCCTCCAAATCCGTAGCCTGAGGCTGCAATTTGCCACCCCCAATAAATGGAGTTGGATTGGTGATCCGGCTACGGCGTTCAAATGTGTTCGGCTTGTTATACTGGTTGTTATTCTCAAAACTCATAAGGGTACAAAAATATACAAAAAATGTTTCGCCGGGCAAAGTAAACACCTAACATAGTGTATCGACATTTTAAAATAATCATACACAGGGTGATAATTTAAAGCTTTTTAATAAACACCCGGGTGTGGATAACTTTTTAAGAAAACTTGGATGGATTGATTTTCAGATATTTGAACCGATGTTAATAAAGTTTTGCGATGTTGATAGCATAAGTGGGTAAACGGCGATAAACCGAAAAGGGTTATCAGTTCAATAACGGCTTAATCAATTAATATAGCTACTTTTGCCAAAATTCAAATCATAAAATGGCATTTAATTCAAGGCCTCAGCGCGAAAGCAATCAAATGGTTTTTGGTATCAGGGCTGTAGTAGAAGCTATTCGTTCGGGTAAAGAGATCGAGGCATTATTTATACAAAGGGGTATTAGCGGAGGCTTGATCCAGGAGCTTAAAGAGCTGATGAACGAGTACCAGATAACCGCGCAACAGGTGCCGGTTGAAAAACTGAACCGCATTACCCAGAAAAACCACCAGGGAGTTATTGCTGTAATTTCGCCCATTGTTTATCAGAAGATCGAGAACATTATACCAGAGGTGTTTGAAAAGGGCGAAACGCCTTTAATTTTAGTTTTAGATAGCATTACCGATGTACGTAACATGGGCGCTATTGCCCGTACAGCCGAATGTGCTGGCGTACATGCCATAGTAATCCCTGCTAAAGGTTCTGCTCAGATTAATCCCGATGCCATTAAAACATCGGCAGGTGCGTTGTACAAAATTCCTGTTTGCAGGCATGATAATTTTATGCAGACCGTACGCTTTTTGCAGGAATCGGGCTTGCAGTTGGTTTGCTGTACCGAAAAAACACAGGATAATATTTACAAACCTGATTACACCGTACCAACGGCTATAATTATGGGGTCGGAAGAAGACGGTATCCGTAACGAGATCATACGCATTTCTGATCATCTGGCCAAGATCCCTATGTTTGGCGAAATTGAATCGTTGAACGTTTCGGTATCAACAGGGATTATTTTATACGAGGCGATAAGGCAGCGCACTGCGTAGGTGAGTAGTGGTTGGTTGGATTGGGTGAGTAGTTATCAATGCACCAATACCATTGAATATTGTTGTTGATTAGATGAACAAGAAGTAACTACTCTCCATTCACCTAATCAACAACTCACTAAATACTAAATATACTTAGCACCAAATTTACTTTTTACATCTGCGACAACCTGCTTGATGTTTTGCTCCTGGTTGCGCGGGCAAATGAGCAGGGAGTTATTTGATTCTACTACGATAAAGTCGTGCAGACCTTGTAGTATCACCAATTTCTCGCCCGGTACGTTTACCATGCAGTTTGATGAATCGTACATGATCACTTTTTCGGCCGGGATCACGGCGTTCCCTACATAATCTTTTTCGGCAAGGTCATAAATAGAAGCCCAGGTACCCAGATCGCTCCATCCAAAATCCGAAGGTAACACGTACACATTATCGGCTTTTTCCATGATGCCGTAGTCTATCGAGATGTTAACGCATTGCTGATATGCTTTGTGCACATAAGGTTTTTCATCGTCTGAGTTATAAACCGGTCTGGCATCCGCAAAAATCTCGTGCATTTCGGGCAGGTGCTGGCCAAAGGCTTTCACAATAGCTTTTGCCGACCAAACGAAAATACCGGCGTTCCATAAAAAGTCGCCGCTTTGAATGAAGGTTTTGGCTATCTCAAGGGTTGGCTTCTCGGTAAAGGTTTTTACTTTATGAAACTCATCATTGATAACATTGTCGGTATATTGGATGTACCCGTAACCGGTATCGGGCCTTGATGGTTTAATACCAAGGGTTATCAGGTAATCATTTGAAGCTGCTGTTTGTAATGATTTTTCAATAGCTGATACAAAGGCGTCTTCGTCGAGGATCTGCTGATCAGAAGGGGCCACAACAATGGCTGCGTCAGGATTAAGGCTTTCAATTTTAAAACAACCGTACGCAACGCAGGGTGCAGTGTTACGCATTACAGGTTCTGTAAGGATCTGCTGATCCTCCAAATCCGGTAGCTGGTGTTTTACAAGCTTAGTATAGTTTTCGTTAGTAACGATATAAATATTTTCTTTAGGACATACTTTCAGGAATCGTTCGTAGGTATTTTGTATTAAAGTTTTACCGGTACCAAGTATATCGATAAACTGTTTAGGGTGCGATGTACGACTTATCGGCCAAAAGCGGCTTCCAATCCCTCCAGCCATAATTATCGCATAATAGTTTTTATTCATGAGAAAGTAAAGAATTTAAATTTGGTATATCGACCGTAAAAATGTGTATTAATTTGTTAATTATCCATTAAGTGTTGCTAAATAATTTAACAGCATAGTTAAACGCCAATTTGACTGATATTTTAAATGAGCAATCAAAGAAATTGTTTTTCATTTAATCATCATTTTTACACAAAATTTAAAAGTAAATCCATCGTTTATTTAGAAAATTTTGTTACTTTAAACTTTTAAATACAATTTAAGAATTTGTTAAAATAATGATAGAAACAAAGAAATCGCTATTTGACAATCTCCAGAATTTTTTCGGGTTTGATAATTTTAAGGGAGAACAGGAAGCGATAATAACCAACATCCTGGCCGGCAATGACACATTTGTTATCATGCCTACCGGTGGAGGCAAATCGATGTGTTATCAGTTACCAGCCTTGATGAGCGATGGCACCGCCATCGTAATTTCACCACTGATAGCCTTGATGAAAAATCAGGTAGATCAGCTCAGGGCGTTTGGAGGATCAGATAGTATAGCCCACTTTTTAAACTCATCACTTACAAAATCAGAAATAGCCAGGGTTAAGGAAGATGTACTTGCCGGTAAAACCAAACTGCTGTACGTTGCACCTGAATCATTAACCAAGCAAGAGAATATCGATTTCTTACGTCTGAACCACGTATCATTTGTTGCTGTGGATGAGGCTCACTGTATTTCGGAATGGGGCCATGATTTCCGGCCCGAGTACCGTAAAATACGTCAGGTAATCAGTAATATAGGCGAAAATATACCTATCATTGCTTTAACAGCTACAGCTACTCCAAAAGTTCAGCAGGATATTCAGAAAAACCTGCAAATGAACAATGCTACTGTATTTAAATCATCTTTTAACCGTGGTAACCTCTTTTACGAAGTAAGGGCTAAGCGCAACGTTATAAAAGAGATTGTAAAATTTGTTAAGCAAAATCAGGGAAAATCTGGTATAGTGTATTGCCTTAGCCGTAAAAAAGTGGAGGAAGTGGCTGAGGTGCTCAATCTTAATGGCGTGAAGGCCCTGCCATATCATGCCGGGCTTGATCCTAAAGTACGTGCCGATACTCAAGATAAATTCCTGATGGAAGATGTTGACGTTATTGTTGCTACTATCGCCTTCGGTATGGGTATCGACAAACCCGATGTTCGTTACGTAATACACCACGATGTACCTAAGAGTATGGAAGGGTATTACCAGGAAACCGGAAGGGCTGGGCGCGACGGAGGCGAAGGTGTTTGCGTTGCCTTTTATTCAGAAAAAGATATTGATAAACTTCAGAAATTCATGAAGGATAAACCTGTTTCAGAACGCGAAATAGGTACCCAGATACTTAAAGAGGTTATTGATTACTGTGAATCTTCAGTTTGTCGCCGTAAGCAATTGCTTCATTATTTTGGTGAAAACTTTAATGAGGCGGGCTGTAACAATATGTGCGATAACTGCTGCACGCACAAAGATCATTTTGATGCTGAAGAACACCTGCACAGGGCACTAAGCCTGATCAGGCACATAGGCGAGAAGTTTGATGATCACCACATCATCAGCATATTGATGGGCGAAGAAAACGCGCAGATCAAAAATTATGAGCATGATCAGCTGGATTATTATGGCGCTGGTAAAGAGCAGGGTAAAAACCTTTGGAACTCGCTTTTAAGGCAGGCTTTGCTCAATAACTATATTTCAAAAGATATTGACCAATATGGGCTGTTGAGGCTTACCAAAAGCGGGAATGCCTTTATCGACAATCCGCACAGCATCCGTTTTGTTTTGAACAAGCTTATGGAAGCTACCGATGACGATAGCGACGATGATGGGCCGAAACAAAGTGGAGGTGCGCTTGATACGCAGTTGCTACAAATGCTTAAAGAGCTGCGTAAAAAGCTGGCCAAACAAAAAGGATTGCCTCCGTTTGTAATATTCCAGGATCCGTCTTTGGAAGAGATGTGTACCCATTATCCTATCAACACAGAAGAACTGAAACAGATTTCGGGTGTTGGTGCAGGTAAGGCTTTGAAATTCGGTAAACCTTTTACCGATCTGATTCAGAAATATGTAGAGGATAATGATATTGATCGCCCAATTGATATGGTGATCAAAAGCGCGGCCAATAAATCAGCGCTTAAAGTGTTTATTATCCAGAACATCGACAGGCATTTAAATCTTGATGATATTGCGGCTTCCAAAGGTCTTACGTATGAGGAAATCCTGAAAGAAGTTGAAACTATTGTTAACTCGGGTACTAAGCTTAACCTGAATTATTACATTGATGAGGTAATTGACGAGGATAAGCAGGAAGAAGTGTTTGATTATTTCCGAACGGCCGAAGCTGATTCGATTGATGAAGCTTTAGCGGAGCTGGGAAGCGATGACTACACGCGCGAAGAAGTGCAACTGATGCGTATCAAATTTATGTCAGAGTTAGGAAACTAACTATATAAGATTTTATACTATAAACAGCCTTTGGATTGAATTCTGAAGGCTGTTTTATTTAAGGCTCTTTCCAAAATTGAGATGGTCAAGATTCATGTTGCCATTGGTAAGAATGTGCAGGGTAAGTACGTGAGCTCCTTTTTTCAAGGTTATTGAGCCAATGGAATCAGATGCATTCCAATGATGCCACTGCCGCCAGGCAACCGTATCTCGGTCATCATGTGTCGATGCGATGTTTAAAGGGCCTGTTGCATCTTTACCATCGATATCAACCGAGATGGTTCCATTACCGTTAGATGTATACAAAACGCCAATAGGGTAGGTGCCGGCTTTATTTACTTTAACTGTGTAATTGATCCATTCGCCGGGTTGTGTCCAGCCAACGTATAGTTTATTAAGATCGCGCGGAACCTTATTGTAAGGATTGTTATCAATGTTACCCGTTTTGGTATAGGAAATATCAACACCTTCTTTCATCCGGAATTCATTCAAAAACGAGCCGTTTGCCGGGTTTAATTTTCCGCTGCCATTGTTTATGCTATCGGTATCATGATAAGCTATCCCTTCTCCACCTTCGTCATAATACTCACATTCAAGTCTGCCCGGGAGCTGTTGCATTTTACCCTGCCATGGCTTGCCGCCGTTGTTTAAAATAAAAGCACATGAAATTATTGCTACTCCAGTTAAGATTATTAGGTTCTTTTTCATTTACAAATGATAGGTTGGTCTATAACAATATTAAAGCACTATTTAGCTATAATCATGAATTCCGTACGCCTGTTTTTGGCCCTGTCTTCGTCCGTTGTATTAGGTGCTATAGGCTGCGTTTCTGCGTAGCCCTTGTATACAAGGCGGCCAGGCGCTATACCTTTTGATACAAGATATTGATAAACTGACTTGGCTCTGTTTTCGGATAGTGCCTGATTACTTTGATGGTTACCAACGTTATCTGTATGGCCGGATATCTCAATGCGTATAGCTTGGTTTACCCCCAGAAATTCAATAAGCTTGGCCAGCTCGGCTTTAGATTCCTTTTCAAGATCATACTTGTTAGTATCGAAAAAGATATTTTTAAGGATCACCTTATTCCCAATTTCAATCGGCGATAACAATGCTACAATGTTGAAGGGATTCTTGGTTTTATAGTTCTTAAGCGAAAAGTTTTCAGAGTAAAACAGGTATCCGCCTTTTGAAATATTCAAGCCATAATTTTTACCAGAGGTGAGCGTGGCTAAAAAATCGCCTTTTTCTTCGTCACTGTAATCCTGGTAAACCACCTGATTGCTTTCCAGATCGATAATTTCAATGGCGGCCTCAAGCGGCTGTTTGGTCTTAATGTCTTTTACAAATCCCTTGACATAAGTAACCATTCGCGGCCTCAGGTTTACAGGAAGCTCAAACTTATAAATGTCGTATCCTCCATATCCGTTCAGGTTATTTGACGAAAAGAAAGCGTAATCGCCATTTGCCGTTAATGATAAGCCGCCCTCATCTCCATTGGTATTAATTGGATATCCCAGGTTTTCGGGTTTCTGCCATTTGCCATCTTTGCCCAAGCGACTTACGAACAGGTCTTTTGCCCCTAAACCGGGCCAGCCATCACTACTAAAATAAAGCGTACTATCATCGGGGTGTATAAATGGGGATTGCTCGTTATACGGAGTGTTAATGTTTGGGCCGAGGTTTTCAGGCTCGCCCCAGCCTTTTTCGCCCAATGTACTTTTCCAGATGTCATACCCGCCATAGCCACCTTTACGGTTACTTACAAAGTAAAGCGTGCGGCCATCTGCGTTTATTGATGGTTGAGATTCCCAGCCCGCGGTATTTACAGGTGGGTTCAGATCAATAGGTTTCCCCCAGTCGTTACCTTTTTTTTGCGCTATGTAAATATCGCAACGGCCCAGGCCATCCGGGCGGTTACATCCTGTGAAAAACAGGTACTTGCCATCCTGTGATATGGATTGCGCTCCTTCATTGTATTTTTCGGTGTTGATCTGGTTACTTAAATATGTAGCTGTGCCCCATTGGCCATTAACTTTCTCACTTTTATAAAAGTCTTCGTTGTTATTTATTTTCCGGGTAAATATCAGAGTGCTTTCGTCAGCTGTGGCAACGGGAAGGTATTCATCGTTGGCGGTGTTTATTTCAGCTCCGATATTTATCGGCTTAAAAGGTACAGGATGAGCCATAGCCACGATTCCGAACTTGGCATCAGCAAGCATTTTTTTTGCATAAGTGATATTTTCGGGACTAAGGTCAGGATAAGTAAGGTATTTTTCGAGATGCTGCTGTGCCGGCGCATAATTGGCATCATGAATTTCCATTTCGGCAGCTTTAAGATATGCGCCCCGGTTAAATTCCGGGCTTAAGGAAATAACTTTCGCGTAATGTTCCACAGCCGGCTTATACAGGCGTTTCATCCGGTACAGGTCGCCAAGTAATAAGTGAGCTTCTATAAATCTGGGATCTTCGCCGACGGCCTTTAGTGAGTTTTGGATGGCTTCATCATACAGATGTTGATCCAGGTTTTGATAGGCTAAAGCAAAATATTTTATAGCTTCTTTATTGGACGATGAATACCGGGCAGGCTGCTGGGCACGAAGCAAAGCAGGCAAACACAATGCAAGCACCAATAAAATTGCTATTCTCATTTATAACTTAGGATAATTTATATCCGTAAGTTACAAAGATTATGGGATATTCAGATACTTATGTGTTTGCAAAGAAATTTCCCATTGCGGATTTTCTTTCACATAATCAACAATAAGTGGGGTCATTTCTTTTGCTTTTGACCATTCCGGTTGCAGGTATAGTTTACAATCGGGAGATACCATTTTGGCATGATACTCGGCCCATTCAAAGTCGGATTTATTGAATACGATCACTTTTAATTCGTGGGCACATTCGGCAACATGTGGCGTTGGTGCCTTGAATTTTTTAGGTGAAAGGCAGATCCAGTCCCAATCGCCCGAAAGCGGGTAAGCACCTGAAGTTTCAATAAAGGTTTTTATTCCTTTTTCGTGTAGTTGGTGGGTTAAATAGTCGAGATTATATATTAGGGGCTCGCCACCGGTTACTACCACAGCTTTTGCAGGGTGCAATGTCGCGTTGTTTACAATAGTGTCGGCAGCAGTAAGCGCATGTAACTCGGCATCCCAGCTTTCTTTAACGTCGCACCAATGGCAACCTACATCGCAGCCGCCCAGCCGAATAAAATACGCTGCTTTGCCTGTATTGTATCCTTCGCCCTGTATCGTGTAAAACTCTTCCATTAGGGGAAGCAACGTGCCGTCGTCTGGTATTTGGTGTGCCATAGTTATTTAAGGGTGCAAAGGTACTGAAAGATAGGTGAAAGCAGAAAGGTGAAAGGCAAAAGGTTACACTAATATGGAAGTGGAGTTCTGGATATAAGCTTGCGTGGTAGTATTTTTGACAGGCTACTACGCGAAATTTCCTTTTACCTTTATCCTTTCATTAATAATTGGTATTATTACTGTAATTTTAAGATAACCAATTAACCTGAAATTCGTAAAAATGATTTAACTGTTTCGGTAACGCTTAATTTTTATCTGGGTATGAAAAAACTTTACCTTCCCTTGTTATTACTGGTAATGCTTTGTTTTAGTTCATGCGTGGATATTGAAGAGCATTACGATTTTAAAAGCGACGGAACCTGTAAGGTTGCCTATGCTTTTGATATGAGCAGGGCGGTGTCGGTATTGGTTAATTTGATGTCTGACTCGGTTAAGCAAACCCCGCAATTCAGTTTAGTTAAGGACACTACACTTAATTTTTACAGCGCCATACCCGATAGTGCGCAGCAAAAGCTAAAAGCCGAAGAAATTGAGATGGCCAAGAGCAGCGAGCTTACTGTAAATATGAACCTTAAAAAAAGTGTTATGAAAGTAACGCTTAACCATACTGCAAAAAATGCTGCCGATTTACAGTACTATTTGCAAAATGTATCGAAAATAGCGCTCAATACCCAAATCAGTGCAATAACAACTACAGATAAAGCAAATAAGCCCTTTGACGCCCGGCAAATGGTGGGTGGGCAGGACTATTACTCGTACGATATAACTCCCCATAAATTTTACCGCATTATTGATAAGGCGAAGTTCAATGCTTTTTTAAAGAAAACCCAGGCTACATTCATGATGGCCAAGGCTATGCTCATTGATATGCCTTATAAAGTGATTTTGAGGTTTGCTCATCCGGTTAAAAAAATCAATAATTCAAAAGCCATGCTCTCGGCCGACAGGAGGGAAGTAACCCTTGTTACCAGTATGGATGAGGTTATCAAAAATCCTAATGTGATGAATCTGAAAATTGATTTTTAACCACCTGTGTTTGTTCTGAATTATTTATGACCTGGCATAAAATTGACCATACTCCTGATTTTTCGCGTCCATTTATAAAAAAGGTTAAGGCTGGTAGTAAAAGTATTTGCCTGGTAGGTTTTGAAGGAAAACTTTATGCTGTATCAGCTAAATGCCCACACGCAGGCGCAGATTTAAGTGAGGGCTTATGTGTCAGAAAACTAATTGTTTGCCCTTATCATCGCTATACTTACGATTTGGAAACAGGCAAAGGAGGCGAAGGACAAAATGATTTTATTGAAACTTATCCGGTTGAAATAAGAGAAGATGGTGTTTACATCGGAGTAAACTCACTTTGGGATAAGTTAAGATTGGGGTTTAAGTGAGTGGTTGCGTTATAAGGCCGTCATTACGAGGTACGAAGCAATCGCGGACTATGCAGGGCGAGCCTGCTAATCGGGGATTGCTTCGTGCCTCGCAATGACGATAAAGCTGAGACTATTTATAAACCTCTTTATTAGCCGAAGCTAAGGTGTTTTTAAGCAAACCAACAATGGTCATCAAGCCGACACCGCCCGGTACAGGGGTGATCCATGATGATTTTGGCGCCACGTTTTCAAAATCAACATCGCCGTAAAGCTTAAAGCCCGATTTTGTTGTTGCTGATGTTTCTCGGTTCATACCTACGTCAACTACTACAACACCATCTTTCACCATATCGGCAGTAATGAAATTCTTTTTGCCAATAGCTACGATCAGAATATCGGCGTCAAGCGTGAATTTTTTGATATCAGGAGTGCGGCTGTGGCAAATGGTTACCGTGCAGTTGCCCGGAGTAGTGTTACGCGCCATCAAGATGCTCATAGGCGACCCAACGATATTACTGCGGCCAACAACAACACAATGTTTACCTGCTGTTTCAATGCCATATTCCTTAAGCATTAAAGTAATACCATAAGGTGTTGCCGGAATAAATGACGGCAGGTTGCGCTGCATGCGGCCCAGGTTAACCGGGTGAAAACCATCCACATCTTTGCGGTGGTCAATACGCTCAGTTACCTTTTCAGGATCGATATGTTTTGGTAACGGAAGCTGTACAATGATACCATCGATATCAGCGTCGGCATTCAGCTCTTCAACTTTCTTTAGTAATTCTTCTTCGGTAACGTCATCTTCATAACGTACCAATGATGATTTGAAGCCAACTTTTTCGCAATTTTTCATTTTGCTGGCAACGTAAGTTTCGCTGCCGCCATCATGACCAACCAATACTGCAACCAAATGGGGCTTGCGACCGGTTTTCTCTAATATTTTAGCTGCTTCTTCAGCTATTTCAACCTTAAGTTTTTCTGAAACGTATTTTCCGTCTAAAAGCTGCATTGTTAAATGTGTTTAACGAATTGATCAGGCAATGGGGGTAAACTCAAATTTACCGGCTCTGACTTTACTCGTACTTTTATAAAAGGCCTGTTATCCAGGGATAATTTTAATCCGTGATTTTGATTGATCTTGCTGATGATACTTTCGATGGTTTCTGTTTTATTATTCAGGAGCATTTCAAATATAATTTTATTTGAGCGCACATCTTTATTGAAAGCATCAATGTAATATTTCGGTTGGCCGGCATCGTACACAATCCATTTGCCATAAACAAAGTCTCCTAAATGAATATGTTTAACAAACCCGGTTGCTGTAAAATATGTAACTAACCTGTACAGAATATATCAATTTACTCACCCTCGCTTCCCTTCAAAGGAGTTGAGGGATTAATCCAACTTCAAAACTGCCATGAATGCCGATTGTGGTATCTCAACGTTACCTACCTGGCGCATGCGTTTTTTACCTTGTTTCTGTTTTTCTAACAGTTTACGTTTACGGGAGATATCACCACCATAACACTTGGCGGTAACGTCTTTGCGTAGCGCTTTTACTGTTTCGCGAGCGATGATCTTGGCACCGATAGAAGCCTGGATAATGATCTCAAATTGCTGACGCGGTAAAAGCTCTTTTAATTTCTCGCAGATTTTTTTACCAAAGTCGTAAGAGTTACCACGGAAGATCAGGGACGATAAAGCATCAACAGGTTCGCTGTTTAGGCGGATGTCCAATTTTACCAGGTCTGACTGGCGGTAACCTATCTGGTGATAATCGAACGATGCATACCCTTTTGAAATGGTTTTCAGCTTATCATAAAAATCAAATACGATCTCACCCATTGGCATCTCAAAAATCAACTCAACACGCTCGGATGTAAGGTATGATTGATTAGTTATGGTACCACGTTTTTGGATACAAAGCGACATTACCGGGCCAACAAATTCAGATTTGGTAATGATAGTGGCCTTGATATATGGTTCTTCAACAAAATCAATTTTACTTGGGTCCGGAAGGTCTGATGGATTATTTACAGTAAATGAATCACCCTTAGTGGTGTGGGCCAAATAGGATACGTTGGGTACCGTGGTGATTACCGTCATGTTGAACTCGCGTTCCAGACGTTCCTGGATGATCTCCATGTGCAGCATCCCTAAGAAACCGCAACGGAAACCAAAACCTAAGGCAGCTGATGATTCCGGTTCAAAAACCAATGAAGCGTCATTTAACTGTAGTTTGGCCATTGATTCACGCAGTTCTTCGTAATCTTCAGTATCAACAGGATAGATACCGGCAAATACCATTGGTTTTACCTCTTCAAATCCCTGAATACCTTGTTCGCACGGGCGGTCAACCTGGGTGATGGTATCACCTACTTTAACCTCTTTAGCTTCTTTGATACCCGAGATGATATAACCTACGTCGCCGGTTTTGATCACATCCTTAGCCAGCGGACGCAGTTTTAATGTACCAACTTCATCAGCAAGATATTGCTTTTCGGTAGCGACAAATTTTACTTTGTCGCCTTTGCGAATCTCGCCGTTAACAACTTTAAAGTAAGCGATGATACCGCGGAACGAGTTAAATACCGAATCGAAAATTAGTGCCTGCAGCGGAGCTTTCGGGTCACCTACAGGCGCTGGTACACGCTCAACAATAGCACGAAGTATGTCGTGTACGCCCATACCAGTTTTACCTGATGCGGCAAGGATTTCTTCGCGTTTACAGCCAATGAGGTCAACTATCTGATCTTTTACTTCCTCTGGCATAGCGCCCGGAAGGTCCATTTTATTCAGAATAGGGATGATCTCCAGGTCGTTCTCTAAAGCCAGGTACAGGTTTGAAATGGTTTGTGCCTGAATACCCTGTGCAGCATCAACAATCAGCAAAGCACCTTCACAGGCAGCTATTGAGCGTGATACCTCGTACGAGAAATCCACGTGTCCGGGTGTGTCGATTAGGTTGAGTACGTATTTTTGACCATCAAGCTCGTAATCCATTTGTATGGCATGGCTTTTTATGGTAATACCGCGCTCGCGTTCCAAATCCATATCGTCAAGCAGCTGTGCCTGCGATTCGCGCTGGGTTATAGTGTTAGTATACTCTAATAACCTATCGGCAAGTGTGCTTTTGCCGTGGTCGATGTGTGCTATGATACAAAAATTACGAATGTGCTCCATTGAACCGCAAAAATAGCTTTTTAGGATGATAATTTGGTATTGAGTTTTTTAATTGGCTTTTTATTTCGTTAACACTATAGCAACTCAAATAAACAAGCGGTTAAATTAAAGCAAAAATGAAAGAATACGCCATACCAGATGGTATTTTCTTTAACCCGGGTATAACCCAGAAATAAGGCGAATGGAATTAACCAAAACAAGGAAATGAAGCTAAGATGGATAATGGCAAATAAGAAAGCCGAAATAAAAACAGCCTGTCCGGTATCTGCAATATTTAGTAATGACTGTAGCAGATAGCCCCTAAAGCCAAGTTCTTCAAATAAAGCGGGCGTTATGGCTGTGAAAAATATGATTAAATAGGCTGAGCCGGGCGAATCGGCAAAAATAGAGTAGTAATAATAATCGCGGGAGAAAACAATAACGTTGACCCAGTTTGCGATGTAATGGATCAACAAAGCGCTTGTCATGGCAAATGCACCGTAGGCCGCTAATTTGGGGAATGAAAATGAAGGCCAGCGGAGTAGTTTCTTACAATTGGCCCAGTTATATGCGAAAAATATGACCGCGGTACCGGCTATAATAATTTCGATAACCAGGAACCAACCTATCGTCTTAAAATAATCAACAAACGATGATAATGCACATACCAGGATATAAATGCAGTAAAACAGGGCGGTCTGTTTCAGTAATTCCCAGTTATGTGCAGTTTGACTGTTAAATGTTTCGGTTTGTTTGTGGCCGCAGCTACTGCAAAACTTTACATTAACACCATTTGAGGCCCCGCATTGTGTACAGAGACTTGTTCTGACTGTTTCTTGTTCGTTGAACACCAAAAAACTAAGCTATATTGTTTTCTTTCCTGATTTTTTCTATTTCCATTGCCGATTTGATACCCTTAATCATGTAGCCGATGATCACAATTTTTATAATGATACCCTGAGCAATAGATATAGGTTCAATTATGGCATTTAATACCTGTACAATCACGTACAACGATAAACCTGATATGAGACAGGCTAAAGGCTTGCGCTTGCTGTAAGCACCTAAAACTAAGAATATAGCCGCCATTATGATATTGGTTACCACTACAGATACTACGTCAACCTCATCTTTGTGTATGAAAAAATATATGAGACCTGCGAAAATGAAAACGCCTGCCAGGTAATATAATGTATTGCTTGCCTGCCTGAGCGTTTTGTTATAAGTAAACATATCTATTTCCTCAACCTGGCGCTCTGAAATAAATTTGTTTTGTTCGGCTTCAGTACCTTTAAGTGGGTATCCGCATTGGGTGCAAAATGTATCTTCGGCTTTTGAATCGGCGTTGCAGTGTGCGCATTTCTCCGTTAATTGAACGGCTACAGGAATTTGATTTTCCATTGAATTTTTGTGATAAGGACTTAAATGTTACACGAATATAATTATTGAAAATTTAATTGTGTTACAAATCATATAATTTTAGTTTACCAGGATCGATGACTTTTTTGTGGCCCATATGTTTAAAAACGAAATCTTTAATAGCGTGCTTAATCACATACAAAGCAAACTTAATTTATGCATTACGGATGTTAGTGCAGTGATTGGTGGCGACATAAACAAAGTTTATCGTTTGCAGGGGGACGGTAGTTGTTATTTGCTAAAAGTAAACGACAGGTACAATTATCCCAATATGTTTGCAAGAGAGCAGGAGGGCTTATGCGCTATCGGTAAGACTAATACAATATCGGTTCCTGATGTTATTCTTAAAGGAGAGGTGGACAATGAGAGTTATCTTGTATTGGAGTGGATTAATGCAGGTTCTGGAAACGCTTTGTCATCTTCTAAATTAGGTACGGAGATTGCCCGAATGCATAAGAACAGCGATGCTCAATTTGGCTTTTATACTGATAACTATATGGGATCGCTCCATCAAAGCAATAAAAGACATGGCAGTTGGACTCAGTTTTTTGTTGAGGAAAGATTGCAACCCATGGTTAAAATGGCTGTAAATAAAAAAGAACTCAACCAAAGCGATGTGCGCAAGTTTGATGAGCTGTATAAGAAACTTCCGGGTTTGTTTACAGAAGAACCTCCCGCATTATTACATGGCGATCTTTGGGGAGGTAATTATTTAATTGATGTAGAAGGAAAGCCTTATTTGATTGATCCGGCCGTTTGTTATGGCAACCGCGAGTTTGATATTGCAATGACTACACTTTTCGGTGGTTTTGACCGTGCTTTTTATGAAGCCTATAATGCGGAATTTCCGTTTCAGAACGGTTGGCAGCAAAGGCTTCAACTTTGGAACTTATATCCACTATTGGTTCATGTAAACCTGTTTGGCGGTATGTACGCCAAACAGGTAAGGGATAATCTTTCGGTATTTGTTTAGTTGGTGCCTTGTACAAAGATTGGTGTTTCAGATACAGTTACGGTTAGCTTACCATCAACTGTATTAACCTGGGTTTTCACTGCCTGGTCTGCACCTGTTTTTAGCGTGTAGATATTTGCTTTCGGAGTACCCAAATCAAGTGTGTAAGTGCCTGTACGTGCCCTGAAATCAGGAATGGTAAGGGCGTACATGGTTTGTGAGTCTGATACATACTTGTCCACCAGCGGGTCCGCATTCAAGGTAGCCGAATAGGTATAGCTACCCATTAATTTTGATGTTTGCAATATAAAATCTGCTGCCGGTCTGCGTTTTCCATTTTCTGCCAGGCCTGATGTAGCATACTGAACATCAACATTAGGTGTATCATCAAAAAGCTGGTAGTAAAATACGCGCTGGATACCATGGCGGATATAAAGTAATGAAGTTCTTAAGATCCAATCCGCCTGGGTGTCTTTCGGTAACTTATCGCCAACATATAACGCTTTCTGGTAGCTTCCCTGGTTTATATCATAACCTGATTCAGTTACCCAAACAGGGAGGGGTTTAGTTAATGAGTTAGCGTATTGAACAAATGAATCGGCGATCTGGCCGGCCATTGACAGCTCAGGTGGCAGACCAATTGTTGCTGATTGATGCGTTAAGATGTTGCCGTTGTTATTGTAATAATGGTAATTGATGATATCGAAACAAAGATCTACACTTCCATCAGCACGGTAACCGCGATTAGTACGGCACCATTCTACCATTTTCTTCACGAAATCTACGTTGCAGGTAGCTAAACCACCCATCACAACTTTCATGTTAGGATCGGCATTTTTTACGCCGGCATTTTTGCCAAGTTTGCCTTTATCTCCGTCATAAAAGGCTGACATGTTGGCCGCGTATTCTTCGGCTGTTTGTTGCGTTGCCGGGCCTTTCCACCATTTGTCGCGTTCATTATCGCATTCAACATATGATACAACGCTCATTCCTACTTTTACCTGGTTAGGTGGATCGTTAGTCCAACGCACGCTTGAGTCAACCTTTACCAACGACCTGTCCACATTGGCATTGTAGCCGTAGCGGGCTGCAAATTGAAATGCCATACGTGCCTGTTCAATATAACTTGCAGGATCGGCCTTGCTTAAACCATAAAGAAGCGGCGCGTTTTCAAGGTCTTGCATATCATTGGGGTAGGTGCTAACCAACCACGGTGGACAATTTTTTATATCGGCCAAAACCAATATACCCTCCTGCTTGCAGCGGTTATAAATAAGGTCGTAATCCCAACTGCCTTCATGTGTTGGACTGAAGGTGTAATTGCCTTTGGTACTTTCCATCCGGGCCCAACCCAGGTAATGCCTAACCCCGCTGAATGATTTGATGAGCGCCATATTGGTTTCATAAATGGTGCTTTTCAGATTGGGATTAGCCGGATCCTGCAAAAAATTCCATTCATATGCGTTAATGCCAAACATATCTTTTAACTGAACGCCGACACCGCTGTACGAGTTTAATTTAAATTTGCCGGAAGCGTCAATGACACCGGCAGACATTTTTTCAGAGTTTGGTGCAGGTGGACTAAGCCTTTCCGGGCGACACCTGCTGAATAAAAAGGTAGAAAACAGAATGACTGCCAGTATTTTACTGTGAAATACGATTTGCATGCCCCGTTGTAATTTTGCGCTCATAAGCTACAATTAATAAAGTTTAATAAAAAACATATTTAATGTTTTCAGAGGCAGCGGAAACCGCATAACTATCCCATGAACCTTTCGGAGTTGTTTTTTTAATTAAAGTTTCAGGAATATGAGTAGTAGTGTAGTTATGGGTGTTTTAACGTATAGTTTAGGCTTCGGGTTTCGTTACTCTTTAAAGTTTTAGAGTAAATTTTTAAGTTCCTGTTTATTAATATGTTGCGTTTGGGTTTGATAGCGATCTATCATTATTGCTGAAATAGGTTAAAAATTATATAACCTTTATTTAATATATCAACAGGGCCTTTTTCCGGATGATATCGATAAGTTCAAAAAAAAGCCCGAACCATCCGGTCCGGGCTTTACATATTATAATGTTATTTTAATATGATGAATTATTTCACTTTAACATAAGTTTCAATAATTTCATGATCAACCTTGAGGCTATCTATTTTTTCAATCCCTTTTTGAACCAGGGTGTCATTTTTTACGGTGAGCTTAAATTTAAAATCCCTGTTTTCCCAATCACGTGCGTCGCAATAAGCCAGATGTTCGGTATAGTCGTCGCCAGATAGGGTATAGGTGCCCGCGCCTGATGAATAAACAGGTTTGGCTGTTTTGCCATGTACCAGATCATGCGTAAAAAAGGCAAAGTTAGTGGCGTTAAACATCTTGAACATCTCCTGATCTTTTGGTGGCGTAGTTACCGTGGTATCATTCTTCACGATACTTTTACTTGATATCAGGTGCCAGGTTCCGTCAAGTTTGCCTGCAGGTTCAGTTGTTTCTGTTGTTGCCTTTGGCGGATTGCCGCATGAGCATAGCGCGAGCAACAAAAAAGAAGCTAAGTAGTAGGTTTTCATGGTGTTAATAAAGGTTATTGATATACAATAATAGCATAAAAAAAGCATCGGCAATCATAATTGCCGATGCTTTTTAAAATAATTTCAAAAGTTTATGTTATTCGCCGCGTTTCAGGCCAAATTTTTCAATTTTACTGTATAAGTGGCTGCGTTGAATATCAATATCGTCAGCTGTTTTTGAAACATTCCAATTGTTTTTTTCCAGCTTGAATTTGATGTATTCACGCTCGGCAAAATCTTTATATTCCTGAAAGTTATTAAACTGATCAAAGTCTGTTTGTGGCGCGGGAGCCGCTGAGCCAGCAGCCGTAACGGCAACAGGAGCCGATGGATTGGCAAATGCGCGTACATCATTATCGGTGATAACTTTATCGCTCAGGATAATCAAACGCTCAACCATGTTGCGAAGCTCACGGATGTTACCTGTCCACGGAAGAGATTTAAGCGCTTCCAACGCTGCATCTGAGATCTTTTTAACCGGCATGCCGTATTCATTACAGATCTCATCCAAAAAGCTTTGCGTTAACAGCGAGATATCATCCTTGCGCTCAATAAGTGGCGGTACGTGAATCAATATTACACTTAGGCGGTGGTATAAGTCCATACGGAAATTACCGGCTTCAATTTCTTTAAGCAGGTCTTTGTTTGTTGCGGCTACTACACGTACATCAACATCAATTTCCTTTTCGCCACCTACACGGGTAATTTTATTTTCTTGTAAAGCACGTAATACTTTAGCCTGGGCCGATTGGCTCATGTCACCAATCTCGTCAAGGAATAGCGTTCCGCCGTTTGCCGATTCAAATTTGCCTATACGTTGTTTAATGGCCGAAGTAAATGAACCTTTCTCATGGCCAAATAGTTCACTTTCAATTAATTCAGAAGGGATAGCCGCGCAGTTTACCTCAATAATAGGCGCGCTTGAGCGGTTTGATTTTTCGTGCAGCCAACGTGCTACCAACTCTTTACCGCTACCGTTGGCACCTGTAACTAACACGCGGGCATCGGTAGGAGCAACGCGGTCAATGGTTTCTTTGATCTTAATAATAGCCTGCGATTCACCCAGAATAGGGCGTACTTTTGATACTTTACGTTTAAGTACTTTGGCTTCAACAACCAGGCTCCCCCTGTCAAGCGCATTACGAACGGTAATGAGCAGGCGGTTCAAATCAGGTGGTTTGGAGATAAAGTCAAACGCGCCTTTTTTACTGGCTTCCACAGCGGTTTCAACCGTACCGTGGCCTGATATCATGATAAACGGAAGATCGGGTTTAATGGCGAGGCCTTCGGTAAGTACCTCCATGCCATCCATGCGGTTCATTTTAATATCGCATAGCACCAGGTCATAGTCTTTTTTTTCAATTAACTGAAGTCCGTCAACACCATTATCTACATCTTCAACCTCGTAATCTTCATACTCCAAAATTTCGCGAAGCGTATTACGTATCGACCGCTCATCATCAATTATTAAAATTTTAGCCATGTTATATAGTTATGTACAGGTAGTAATTGTTATATCGCTAATATATGAGTTTGTATAGAAAAACAAACACTTTTAATGTGCTATAAAGGTTTAAGGCAGATAAATGTTTGCAATGTTTTTAAATTTATTAAAAAATAAAACGCATTCAAGTAAAAACCCCTCACTTTACAGCAAGGGGTTGTACAGCAGCAAATCTGTAAGCCGGGTTCTGTTTTGCCTTGTTAAAGGGCAACTTCTATCATTTATCTGGCCCTGTTATCACTAACAGGTTTAAACAACCTACCCATCCTAACGACCTGCCTTGCGGCAGATACGGGAGCGAGCAACTCCGCTTTCAGGACCTATTTGGTTTTTCAACTCCTGAGGTTTACCGTCATAGCCGGTCGCCCGGTTATGCCGTGAGCTCTTACCTCACGTTTTCACCCTTACCCACCTAAGCGGGCGGTATTTTCTCTGTGGCACTTTGCTGTCGCCGGCTGCCGGCGCCTTCCCGTTAGGAAGCAGGATGCTCTATGTTGCCCGGACTTTCCTCCGCCAAACAAGCTGGCAGCGATAGAACGTTTTGCGGCATAAAGGTACGGAAATTTTTGCGGTTCATTGTTAATAGATCACAGCTGATAGTTCATGGATCATAGCAGCGTTGTAATTAAATTGTTTTGATTGCCGTTAATCATGATTTATGAATAATGGCCCATCAACTATGATCTATGAACTTAAAATCTATTTGCAGTTTTTCAGGTCGTTCTGAACCTGTTGCAGCGTAATAGTTCCCATTTTATTACCGAAAGAATTGGTAACATAGGTAAGCACCTTAGCAATTTCGAGCGGTGCTATATCATCAGCCTGCATCTGGTCGTCAAATGTTTTGCCGGCAACAGTTATTTTTCCTTTTAGACCGTTCTTGATGAAGCAGGCAAGCGCAGTTTTATTGTTTTTCAGATATGTTGAATCTGTTAATGGAGGGATAAGTGATGATAGCCCTTGGCCTTTATCGCCGTGGCAGTTTTGACAATGTTGCTGATAAACAAGGCTGCCTGCCGAATAATAGCGTTTAAACTCAATTTGATCGTCGCTTTGGCATGATGCACCAATTACAATCAATAAAACAGTTATTGCACCAATTACCTTTAATTTCATTTAGCAGCAATTTGGTCCGGTTCGGCTCTTAACGTTTTTATATCGGCAATCAATTTGGTTACCTCTGCCGGATCTGTGCCTTCGTAAGTACCGCGAAGACGTTTTTGCTTATCTATCAGAATAAAAAATCCATCATGAATATATTCACCTTTAGGATTTTTTTCGGATACGCTTTGCAGGTAGCTTTTAGCAATTTTATAGGTGTCGCCTTTTTCGCCATGCAATAACCACCAGGTATTGCCCGCGATTCCTAATTTATCGGCATAGCGCTTTAATACAGGCACAGTATCATATTTAGGATCGATGGTATGCGAAATGATCCTGAAGTTATTATCATCCTTAAATTCCTTATATACGTTAAGCATATTTCGGTGCATCACAGGACATATAGAAGGGCAGGTGGTGAAGAAGAAATCTGCAACGTAAATTTTGCCATCCAGGCTTTTCTCTGTAATAGTATCAGCGTACTGGTTTACAAATTTAAAGGGTGGGATAGTGGCGTACTCCGTATCGGTTACAGTTTTGCCATTAACAGTTTTAGTTACCGGTGTTTTATATCCCAATATGGGCAGGGTAGTTTTAGTATTTGATTTACAGGCATTAAAAAGCGTTAGTATGATAATGCCTATCCACAAGTTCCTCATTATTTTACCGGTATTTGGGTGATATATTTTGTTGAACTGGTAACTGCTACGGTTACCAGGGTGTCTATTTTATTGATCTGTTTTTTCTGGGCCTCAAGATACTCCATAAACTCCTGGTGCGATTTATCCTTTTTCTCCGGATCAAATTTATGCATCCAGTCATTCATGGCATTGTCCGCGTCGTCAACCAGTTTTATATACGCCTGGGCCGAATCTTTGTTGATGGTAGGAGCGCCGTGTTTTAAAAGGCTATCCAACAGCATTTTATTTTCGGTTAACTTAACATCGCTTGGCATTACCTTATCATGCACTGCAATTACCTGGTTTAAAAGATCTTTTTCCTGTTTTTGAGTGTCGGCACAGCCGAACAATAAAGCAGCTCCTGCTGCAATGAATAGATATTTTTTCATGGTTTTTGATAGCGTGATAAAACTTGGCAAATATGCTAAATGTTTAGCTGTTTAATACTCTTAAATAATAACTATAGTCTGTTATAGGTAAAGTTTTTACGCCTGCAAGCTTAAGCTGCTGCCCAATCTGCGCCCTGGTATGTGTGCCGTGATTAAGCACTTGGGTTACAATATCGCCCAGTTGGTTTTCAAAATAGTCGCCGGTAAAGTTATGATAGGGGATTAACTTATTTATATCCTCTTCATTTATTTCGTTTAAAAACGTTAGCCATGCTTCATAACGCTCAGATACCTGTATTTTACATTGCTCAATTGTAACATTTTCGGGCCACGAGTTTGGCATAGACGGAGGCACGAGCTTGCATCTTTCCAGCCAGGCCTGTTCGGCCGCCAGCAGATGCCCCATGAGCTTAAGTGCAATATCCGGCGAACCGGCTGTTTCCATGGCTTGTATTATGAGATTACTGGCAAAAAGATTGTAGCCAAACATTTTCAAAAAGTATGTTTTCATGGTGTTAGTAAAATTAGCGGCTAATGTATTAAAGCAATTTTGTATATTTATAACAATGCTGGTTAACAATTAAATAACATAGTTGTCATATTCAGCAAACATCTGCTTGTTACCTTTATTTTATAGCTAAAACATAAGGTTATGAAATTTATCATCAATATTTCAAAACTGCTGATCAACTTCCGTCAGTGGATGATGCTTAAAAGTATGCGTTCATCGTTCATACATTAAGTTATCACTTATAATTCTTCATTTATAAATATAATCGCACTTTTGGGCTTTTGTAGCTCAAATTAATGGAACTTACTGACCGGGAAATACATTTAAGCAAAGATCTTTTTGGTAACGACTTTGAATGGGGCGTTTCAACCGCTGCTTTTCAGATAGAGGGCGCTCATGATGCCGATGGAAAAGGATTGTCTGTATGGGATACTTTCACCACCAAAAAAGGAAAGATCCTGAACGGCGACCATGCCCAAACCGCTTGCGATTTTTATAACTTATACGAGCGCGATATCGATCTGATCAAAGAGCTCAATATTCCCAATTTTCGCTTTTCTATTTCGTGGACCCGCATCCTGCCCGATGGTACCGGGACAGTTAACCAGGCGGGTATCGATTATTATAACCGGGTAATCAATTATTGTATTAAACAAGGTGTTGAGCCCTGGCTAACTGTTTACCATTGGGATTTACCCCACATACTTGAGGTTCAGGGCGGATGGACAAATCGCGAAGCTATTAGCTGGTTTAGCGAGTTTATAACCATTTGCGCCCAAAACTTCGGCGACCGCGTAAAACATTGGATGGTGATGAACGAGCCGGTAGTGTTTACCGGCGCAGGTTACTTTTTCGGTATTCATGCACCCGGCCGCAGTGGTATGAAAAACTTTGTACCCGCCATACATCACGTAACCATGAGTATTGCCGAAGGAGGTAGAATATTACGAAGACTTTTACCCTCAACAGCGCAAATAGGCACAACATTTTCGTGTTCACAGATAGAACCTTACTCAAACAAACCAAGAGATATAGCTGCGGCTGTTCGTGCCGATGCCCTGATCAATCGTTTATACATTGAACCTTTGCTGGGGATGGGGTACCCTATAAATGATCTCCCCGCCCTTAAAGACCTCAGAAAATATTTTTATCCCGGCGACGAGGATAAACTAAGTTTTGATTTTGATTTTATAGGTATCCAGAACTATACCCGCGAGATTGTAAAATATTCATTCTTCACGCCTTATATCAACGCAAGTATGGTTAAGGCCGAGAACAGGGGCGTTGAGCTTACTGCTATGCGCTGGGAAATTTATCCGCCTTCAATTTATCATATGATCAAAAAGTATGATGCTTATCCTAACGTTAAAAAGATAATCGTCACAGAAAATGGATCTGCTTTTCCCGACACTGTTACTGATGGCGAAGTGAACGACCCCAAAAGATTGAAATATCTCAAGGATAATTTAGCGCAAGTGCTAAAAGCGAAAAATGAAGGCCATAAAATTGAAGGCTATTTTGTATGGACCCTTACCGATAATTTTGAATGGGCCGAAGGGTATCATCCGCGTTTTGGATTGATCCATGTTGATCATGCTACCCAGCAACGCACGGTTAAGGCTTCGGGCAAGTGGTACGCCGAATTTTTAAAATAAAAGTTAATTTTTAGGCAGTGTGAAATTGAATGATGTGCCATTTTCGGTATCACTTTCAAACCAGATATGGCCGTTGTGATCTTCAATAATTTGCCTGCAGATGGAAAGCCCAAGACCAAACGATTTTTCGCCGGAAGTACCGGGGCGCTTGGCGTCGGTAAACATATTAAATACCTGGCTTTTCAGCTTATCAGGAATGCCGATGCCGTGATCTTTTACTGAAATTTGTATTTCATTTTCCAGTTCAAGCGCCATAACTAAAATAGCCGATCCTTCCGGGCTGAATTTAATGGCATTGCTAATAAGGTTGCTAATCACCCTCCATATTTTTTCACGACTGATACAGATCTCAACCGGAGTGTTTAATAGAGCGAGATTGATCTCCTGTTGTTTCTCAGCGGCTTTAAAACGCATAAGCTCAACGCTATTACTCAATAAAGAATTAATCTCAACTGCTTCTTTATTGAATGTTGTTGAAGTAGATTCGGTGGCTTCAAGTATTTCATTGATCAGCTCAATGGAGTTAAACGAGGTTTCCCTGATTATGCCGAGGAGCTCTTTCTGTTCGTCGCTGTAATTCTCCTCGCTCATTATACTCGTAAGCGATGCTATACCGCCTATAGGGTTACGCAGATCATGTGCAACGGTACGCAAAATGCGGTCTTTTTCCTGGTTATTGAGCTTTAAATCATTAAGGGCATTTTCCAGGTGATTGTTTTGGTGGTTTATCTGGTGGTTAAGACTTCCGAGCGTCTTAATATTCTTTTTTGATTTTTGCCAATTCAAAAATATCAGGGAAATGATAATAATGAGCATCAACGCAAAAACAACGGTTACCCTAAGGTAGACGTGTTGTAATTCGTTGTTTTTCTTGAGGTTATTAAACTCATTGTCTTTTTCAAGACTTTTAACCTGTTCCGCTACATCAGCTTCCTTTAGTTTCCTGTTTTCACTTGTGATGGTATCCTTAAGCTCATCATATTGCTTATAATGCGCCATTGCCTGCTGATGATCATTCTGTTTCTCAAAATAATTCGACATTAACAGATGCCAATCCTGTATAGCGTCAGGACTTTTTACGCTGTCAAACTGTAGCTTTATAACGTTGAGAATGTTTAATAAAGAGTCATTAGCATTTTGCTTATCATATATCGCAGCAAGTTTAAGTTCAGAAAACTGGGCATCATTATTATCATTGCCTTTACGCAAGTTGATAGCGATGCTCTTTTTTAAGAGGTCTTTAGCTTCATCGTATTTCCGCTGCCTCATATAAACATCGGCGATGTTACCATACACAACACCTTTTGATACTTCACCCATTTCAGGGCGGTCTTTAAACCTGGCCGCGTTAGCCTTAAGATAGTCGAGTGTTTTGTTATAAAAGTACATCGCGCTGTCGTTTCTTTGCAGCTTGCTGTAGCTTAATCCAATGTTATTCAGCAACTCCTGGCGGCGATAAAAATAGTTGAAGTTTCCCTCACACGAACTTGTTTCCTCAAAACTTTTCTTAAAAAACGAAGCTGCACGGCCATAGTGTTCCTGTTTGTAAAGGATCATGCCCATACGGTAACTATAATCGCCCATAGTACAATCGTCCAGGTTGTTGTTGGCAATTACTTTTCCCTCATAAAAATAGCTATATGCTTCGTTGTAGCGGCGTTCATCAAACAACACATCTCCTTTAGAAAGATGAGCCTGGCCGTACTCACTGGTGAATTTTAACTTCTTTTCAGGCGTGTCAAAAATGTTGAGCATGCTATCTGCATATAGCAACGCCATTTTACGATCATTCTTTACATGAGCTGCGTAGGTATAAATAAAAAAGTAATAATTATATACCTGTTTAAAGCCGAGATTGTTGGAATGGTGAAAGGCCGAATCAAGATAATCTGCAGCCGCTTTCTGATGACCATTATCATACATCGACGTAGCTGTATCAACAGCCTTATTGTAAGCCGATGATGAAAGAAAACCCTTAGGTTGTTGCTGGCAGGAACTGATGATGAGCAACAAGGAAGCAAAAAACAAGCATACCTGTGTAATAACAGATTGTATTGTTTGTTTAAAGCTTTTGTATATAAACATCAAAGATTAAGTTACGTCAGGTTTAGTGTTGGTTTTAAAACAGGGTTAAACTATGAAATTTCTTCAAAATAACTATACTGCTTTTATGATTATTGTTAATTAATTACCTAAAATGAAATTTAATTAATCGAGTCAAGGACTAATGGCTGCCGTTTGATTGATTAATAAATTATGCTACTTCGGCAGGAAGATATACGTAAAAACTGGAGCCGTTGTTTAGGTCGCTCTTTAACCAGATCCTGCCGCTATGTTTTTCAACTATTTGCCGGCAAATTGAAAGCCCAAGGCCAAATGATCTTTCGCCGTCGGTACCGGGACGTTTGGCTTCGGTGAACATATTAAACACCTGTTGCTGTAATTTATCAGGAATACCAATGCCATAATCTTTAACACATATTTCAACCCCCTGGTGCTTTTGGTTTACAATTACATAAATAACCGCTCCTCTTGGGCTAAATTTAATGGCGTTGCTGATGAGGTTACTGATAACGCGCCATATTTTTTCCCGGTTTATCAATAGCTCTGTAGGGGTATCGAGCAGGCTAAGCATGATATCTTGATCTTTTTCAGCCGCCTTGAATCTCAACAAGTCGACGCTATTACTGATAAGGCTGTTAATCTCAACCCATTCCTTATTAAAGGAGACGTTAGCCGTATTTGCAGCCTCCAAAATCTCATTAATAAGCTCGAGCGAATTGTATGAAGTTTCTTTAATGAGATTGATCAGGTCTGTTTGTTCTTCATCTTGTGCGTCATCAACCATTGCTGCTGACAATGATGCTATGCCACCAAGAGGGTTGCGGAGGTCGTGAGCAACGGCGCGCAGGATCCGGTCTTTTTCACGGCTTCCGCGGTTTACTTCTTCGAGGGTGTTCTCCAATTCGTTTTTCTGTAGTTGGATCTGGTCATTCAGCTTTTTTATCGCAACGATATCCCGCTTAGATCTTTTCAGGTTGCGGAAAACAAGGAAGATAATAATTACCGCCATCACCGAAAAAAGTACAGCAAGGCAGATGTATACCAATTGCAGTTTGTTGTGCCCTTTAAGGTTTTCTATCTGATTTTCCTTGTCGAAATTAGCCTGTTGCTGGTTTACATCCGTCCGTTTCAAAGAGGATGTCCTTTTCAGTGCTGAGTCTTTTAAAGCGGAGTAATTTTTTAGATAAAACAGGCTGTTCTGATAGTCCTTTCTTTGCAGGTAATATGTACTCATTAAACCGTTCCAACTGGTTTCTGCGTCGTCATTATTTATAATATCAAGCTGGAGACGCAGGCTTTTCAGTAATTCATAGAGTTCGGCTGGCTTATTGGTGCTTAGGTATAACCGGGCAAGTTTTATCTCGGTTAATTCGGCATCGCGGTTATCATTGCCGGGCTTTAAATTAATAGCGATACTTTTCTTCAATAACTCACTTGCCTGGGGGTAATCATGAACAAGCATAGCTAAATCGCCCTGGTTACCGTATACTACACCTCTGGCAACTTCAAGCAGGTTTGCGCGTTCAGCAAATCTTGTGCTGTTTTCGTTAATGTAAATTAGTGCTTTGTTTAAGTAAAGCCTTGAGCTATCAATATCACCGCTGTTTTTATAGCTCTCGCCGATATTATCCAAAAGTTCCTGACGTTGGTAAAAGGCGCGAAAATCATCGGTATAGGCGTAGCTTTGCCTGTGGCTGATCTTGAAATAATTAGCGGCTTCCTTAAAATGCCCCTGTTTAAACATAATCATACCCATGCGGTAGGTGTATTCGGCTAATATGGCGTCGTCAATGGCGTTTTTGCCAATAGAATAGCCCTTGTAAAAGTACCGGTAAGCCTGATCGTATTTCACCATATCCGAATAGGCATCGCCAGTCGCGAAATCCGCTTCAGATGCTAAGGCTATGTGCTGATCGGGGGTAACGCTTTCTGCTGCTACTGCCTGCATCGTATCAGCATAGGGCATGGCCTTTTTAGGGTCATGCAATGCTTTTAAATTATAAAGAAAATGAAAAGCGTAAAAACGGAACCTGTCACTTACATAAGGACGGCTTACTGTTTTATATGCAGAATCGAGGTATTCAATGGCCCTGTGAGGCTGGGATTTTTCGCCGTTATATGACGTTACCGTATCAAATATCGGCTTAAACTGTTTGGAATAGTTGCCGGTATCACGGGTGTTATTTGCGCAGGAATTAAAAGCCAATAAACATGCGAACGCCAACCATATAGTATGATTGAGCAGCACTTTGTTTAAACTAACAGGGCTATCAGGGGGCGCCAACTTTGAGTGTTTACGCAACAAATATAATGTTCATAATTATAACGAACAATATTTTTGCGTCAGAATAACACGTATGTTACTAAAAGTTAAAGCGCGTTGATTATCTGTTACTTAAAAGCATCCAGGCCGGTAATGTCCATCCCTGTAATAAGCAAATGGATGTCATGTGTACCTTCATAAGTAATTACCGATTCCAGGTTCATCATATGCCTCATAATAGGGTATTCGCCTGTAATGCCCATACCTCCAAGCATTTGCCTTGCTTCGCGCGCAATAGTGATAGCTGTTTCAACACTGTTTCGCTTGGCCATTGATATCTGGGCCGGGGTAGCCCGGTTTTCATTCTTAAGTGTGCCTAAGCGCCAAACCAATAGCTGACCTTTGGTGATCTCTGTTATCATTTCGGCCAGTTTTTTTTGTTGAAGCTGGAAACCTGCAATAGGGCGGCCAAATTGTTCCCGTTCTTTAGTGTAACGAAGAGCAGTATCGTAGCAATCCATCGCGGCACCCAAGGCGCCCCAGGCAATTCCATAACGTGCCTGGTTTAAGCATCCCAATGGCCCTTTAATGCCGGCAACATTTGGTAATAGGTTTTCTTTAGGTACTTTAACATGGTCAAAAACAAGTTCGCCGGTAGCCGATGCCCTCAGCGACCATTTGTTATGGGTGGTTGGTGTAGTAAAACCTTCCATGCCGCGTTCAACTATCAAGCCGCGAATTTTGCCCTCTTCATCTTTAGCCCAAACAACGGCAATATCGGCAAAAGGCGAATTGGAGATCCACATTTTGGCGCCGTTAAGGATATAGTGGTCGCCCGCGTCTTTTATGTTGGTGGTCATACCACCGGGGTTTGATCCATGATCTGGCTCTGTTAAACCAAAGCAGCCCATTAACTCACCTGTAGCAAGCTTGGGCAGATACTTTTTGCGTTGTTCTTCGCTACCATAAGCATAAATCGGGTACATTACTAATGATCCCTGAACCGAGGCTGTGGAACGGATGCCTGAATCACCGCGCTCTAACTCCTGCATGATGATACCATATGACATATAGTCCAGACCCGCACCGCCATATTCAACGGGGATAGTGGGGCCAAATGCACCAATTTCGGCGAGGCCTTTCAGTAGCTGCGAAGGGAACTCAGCTTTTTGAGCATAGTCTTCAATAATCGGACTTAACTCTTTTTTTACCCAATCCCGTACCGATGAACGGATGAGCTTATGTTCGTCGGTGAGTAATTCATCTAACAAGTAATAGTCCGGGGCTTCGTACAGATCTGTTTTGGCCATAACGTTATAGTTGGTGGGCAAATATAAAGCATTTATCACCGGTAAAAGCAAGTCAAAAAGGCCGTTTTTTGATGTGTGAGGCCACTTTATTACAAAAAGTAGGTTTAAACGGTTTAAAGCATGTTTTTGACAAAAAAATATTTTTACGGGCTGAAAATCTGTATGATTAAAAATATTTTGAAAAGTCTTTTCCCTCAGGATGAGATTTAGATATGGCTTTTGTTACTTTTGAGGATGATCAATATAGCCTTGCAAGGTGCGGAGTTTTTCGCGTATCACGGATTTTATCCTGAAGAACAAAAAATAGGTTGCCGTTTTTTAGTTGATGTAAACGTAGGTTTTGTGCCTCCTGGCGATCTGCTGGAAGACAATCTGAGTAAAACAGTTGATTATGAGCGCGTGTATATCATAGTATGTGAAGAGATGAAGCATCCGCGCAAACTGATCGAAACTGTTGGGCAGTCGATAATTGATCGTATCAAAAAGAAATATCCGTTTGCGGAAAGCATTGAGGTTACCATCAAAAAGCTTACTCCGCCATTGAGCGGTAAAGTGGCCCATTCGGCTGTTATTATAAACTATAAGAAATCCTAATCATGGAATTCAATAAAATATCGGCTCAAATATTAGATGCCATTACTGCAGTTGTAGGAGAGGGCAATGTATTAACCAGTCACGAAAGCCTCGAAAAATACAGCCACGACGAAACTGAGGATTTGGTTTATTATCCCGAAGTAGTAGCACGCCCGCAAACTCCTGAGGAAGTTGCCGCATTATTAAAAATCTGTAATGAAAACCTGATCCCGGTAACGCCGCGTGGTGCAGGTACTGGTCTTAGTGGTGGTGCTTTGCCCATAAAAGGTGGTTTGCTGATTGCTATGGAGCGCTTCAACAAAGTACTTGATATTGATGAGCAAAACTTACAGGCGACCGTTGAGCCGGGTGTGGTAACCGAAGAATTTATGAATGCGGTAGCTGCCAAAGGCTTGCTTTACCCGGTTGACCCGGCCAGCAAAGGTAGTTGCTTTATTGGCGGCAATGTGTCGCATGGGTCTGGTGGCCCGCGGGTTGTTAAATACGGCACCATTCGGGAGTATGTGCTTAACCTGCAGGTTGTTTTAACCTCGGGCGAGATCATCTGGACCGGGGCTAATACCTTAAAGTACGCGTCGGGCTATAACCTTACGCAACTGATGATCGGTTCGGAGGGCACTTTGGGTATTGTTACCAAAATAGTGGTAAAGCTTATTCCGGCCCCAACGCTTGATGCTTTAATGCTGGCGTCGTTCCCTACAAATGAAATGGCCTGTGCAGCTGTTTCGGCTATATTCAGGGCAGGAATCGTTCCATCAGCGCTTGAGTTTATGGAGCGAAAAGGTGTAGAGTGGGTAAAGGAGCATGATGATATTGCCTTTGATCTTCAGGACGGCATTGAAGCTTTTCTTTTGATTGAGGTTGACGGTACCAATCAGGATGTGATTTTTAGTGATTGCGAAAAGATAAATTCAGTACTTGAAGAGTTTGATTGTCGCGATGTTCTGTTTGCAGATTCGTCGGCTCAAAAGGAAGAGCTTTGGCGCTTAAGGCGTACCATGGCGGTGTCGGTAAAATCAAACTCGGTTTATAAAGAAGAGGATACAGTTGTTCCGCGTGCGGCGTTACCTCAGTTAATTAAAGGTATAAAAGAAACCGGGGCCAAATACGGCTTTGCATCAGTATGTTATGGCCACGCCGGCGATGGAAACCTGCATGTAAATATCATCAAAGCCAACATGAGCGATGAGGATTGGAACAACAAACTAAAATTCGGTATCCGGGAAATATTTGAGCTTACGGTATCCCTTGGTGGTACACTATCGGGCGAGCACGGTATTGGTCTTGTACAAAAGGATTTTATGCCGATAAAATTTTCGGACATACACTTTGCGCTTTGGAAAGGTATAAAACAAGTATTTGACCCTAAAGGGATCCTGAATCCAGGGAAGATTTTTTAGTCAAGAAAAACCGCGCGTCATTGCGAGGCACGAAGCAATCCCCAATTAGCAGAGCCGCTCTGAAAAGTTAGGGATTGCTTCGTGCCTCGCAATGAGGATTTGAGAGATAAATATCTGCCATCTAACAATCAATTCGTATTCAGGATCAATCTTGGTTCGTCATAATTGATCATCCTGTGCCTTTCGGGCGATGGGATAGGCACCGATTTGTTAGCCGAGTAATCATAACTTATACAAACCGTTTTGCCTGTAGTTACTATTTCTTCACCCTGGGGAGTTATCCGCACTAATACGTGCATCATGTCAAAACTACTATTGCCTATACGTATAGTACGTACATAGCATGCAATATTATCCTGAACGGTTAGAGGCTTCAGGTAATTGATTTCTGAACGGCCGAGAATGATCCCGGTATTGCTCCAATCCCAGTTAATAATTTCTTTCCAATAGCCAATACGGGCTATTTCAAAGTAGGTAAGGTACACTGCGTTGTTTACGTGTCCGAATGAATCGATATCCGAAAAACGGATAGGGATAGGGGTTTTATATTTGTAATCGGTAAGTTTTTCAGTCATTTTCGGTCATTTTGTCTGCCTAAAAATATTATTGGTGACTTTTTGTCGCCTGTTTTAGGCTTTTTTGCCGTTGGTACAGCAGTTGATCAATAGGTTACGAAGTTAATAAAAAACAAAACTTTAGGAGGATATAAAAATGACATTAGTAAAATTCAACAACGGCCTTAAAAATACTTCAGCTAACCCATTTTTTAGTGATGTATTTGATTCACTGATCAATGATTCGTTTTTAAGCGATAAATTAATCGCTCGTGTACCTGCTGTAAACATTGCAGAAACCGAAAACGAATTTCATGTTGAGCTGGCTGTTCCTGGCTTAAAGAAAGAAGATTTCAAGATCAATCTTGATAAAAACGTATTAAGTGTAGCTGCTGAAAAAAAAGCTGAGAACGTTGAGGAAGGTAAAAAAATTAGTAAACGTGAATATAGCTACAATTCATTTGTAAGATCATTCACTTTGCCTGAAAGCGCCGACCAATCAAAAATTGATGCGGATTATGCTGATGGTATTTTGAAACTTACTATAGCAAAAAAAGAAGAAGCTAAATTTCAAACAAGAGAAATAGCTGTAAAATAATTAAAGACTGTTTTCATAAAGTAGTTAGTTTGGTTTGAAGGCCGCCCTGTAATGGGGCGGCCTTTTTTGGTAGCTAATTAATCAGCCAGCACTTTTACCTCAATGTTGTTTCTTGTGGCTTTTGAATAAGGGCAGGCCCTATGGGCTGCATCAGCCATTTTTTGAGCAATATCCCAATCCACGCCCGGGATATGTACATGCAATTCGGCCGACAAAGCGAATGCGGCCTCGCTCTCTTTGTTGAACGAAATATGTACGTCAACTGTTGCCTGCGTTACATCTACATTATCACGTTTACCAACAGAACCCAGCGCTCCCAGATAGCAAGCTCCCCAGGCACCAGCAAATAGCAATTCGGGGTTGGCATAGCCATCCTCGCCACCAAGTGCTGTAGGGAGTTTAAGTTCCATATCTATTACACCATCTTCTGATTTAATATGGCCTTCCCGGCCACCTTTTGCTGTTACCACAGCGGTATATAATTTTTCCATGAGTTTAATCTTTGTTTTAATAGTTAACTCTTGAAATAGGATAGTGTTTGCCTGTTCTTTGATTTATGGACATGGGGGCCCTATGTAAATTATTGTATCGCGATCATTTATTGATTTATAAAATAAAAAATTTTGATCTGAGTTATGTTTTGCTAAAAATATTAGTATTTTTGAATTGATATGAATGTGGATAGGATAACGGAAAAGCTCAATATTTTAGCCGATGCGGCAAAATATGATGTATCATGCGCGTCGAGCGGGAGCGACAGGAAAAACAAAGACAAAGGACTGGGAAATGCCAGTAATGGTATTTGTCATAGTTATACTGAGGATGGGCGATGCGTATCGTTGCTGAAAATCCTGCTTACCAATCATTGTATATTCGATTGTGCCTATTGTGTATCCCGGAAAAACAATGATATCAAACGGGCCGCGTTCACGGTTCAGGAAGTGGTTGACCTTACCATTAATTTTTACCGGCGCAATTATATCGAGGGTTTGTTTTTAAGCTCAGGTATTTTTAAAGATGCCGATTATACAATGGAGCGCCTGGTTCGTGTAGCAAAAAAGTTAAGGACCGAGCATAATTTTAACGGGTATATTCATTTAAAATCCATTCCCGGTGCAAGTGAAGAGTTGATGCGCGAAGCGGGTTTATATGCCGACAGGCTCAGCGTGAACCTGGAAATGCCAACAGAAGCCGGATTGAAACTGCTGGCTCCCGATAAAAACCGGCAGGACATGATCGATCCAATGCAGTTTTTGAAAAAGGAAATTATTCAGAATACAGAAGAGAAGAAGCTTTTTAAAAATACACCAATGTTTGCGCCTGCAGGTCAAAGTACACAGGTAATCGTTGGTGCTACACGGGAGAGTGATCAGCAGGTATTGCAATCGGCCAATTATTTTTATAAGAATTTCAATTTAAAGCGGGTGTATTATTCGGGCTATGTACCTGTGCTGGCAGACCAGCGCTTGCCAGCGTTGAATACCGCTGTCCCTTTGGTGCGCGAAAACCGCCTTTACCAAGCCGATTGGCTTATGCGTTTTTATGGTTTCCATGTAAACGAGATCGTCAATAATCAAAATCCGCTGCTCGATCTGGATATCGATCCTAAACTGAGCTGGGCAATCCGGAATATGCAGGTTTTTCCCATTGATATTAATAGAGCCGACTTGCAGTTGATTCTTCGTGTACCGGGTATTGGTTTACTATCGGCACAAAAAATAGTTGCTGCGCGAAAGTTTGCCGGGTTGGGCTGGGAGCAACTTAAAGTAATAGGAGTGGCTATTAATCGGGCTAAGTATTTTATTACCTGCAAAAGCAATGAGTTTGAACGACGTGATTTAACCGGGCAAAATATCAAGCAGTTTATCATGGCCCAATCGCAAAGTAAATACATTAAAAATACGCAAACCCAACTTAACCTGTTTTGAAAATGCATACACTGGTTTACGACGGAACATTTGAGGGGCTGCTTACCGCTGTATATGAAATTTATGAGCGTAAGTTGTATCCTGTTAAATTGTTAAACGGGGAGTGGCGCAACAGCGCTTTGTTTGAGGAGGTAATTCCCATTATTACCGATGAAAACCGCGCTGGCCGGGTATTGAAAGGATTGCGCAAAAAGCTTTCGGCAGCGGGGGTGCAACGCCTTTACATAAGTCATATGGCCGAAATTGCAGGTGAGGATTGTAATGTTCTTGGGTTTATACGGCATGCTTTTGACAGTGAGCAAAATATAGAAGAAGATTACGCGAACAGGTATGTAATGCGCCTTTCGGAAATTTTAAAAATGGTCCGGCGCGAAAAACACAGAATGGAAGCCTTTGTTAGGTTTCAAAAATTAAATGACGGTACTTTTTATGCCGCTATTGAGCCGGATTTTAATGTGTTGCCATTGCTCATCAAGCATTTTAAAAGCAGGTATGCCGATCAAAAGTGGATGATCTATGATATCAAAAGGAATTACGGGTTATATTATGATCTCCATGATACGCAGTTTATCGAAATGAATTTCGACGAGTTAAATAAACCGGTTGATGTCATTGCGGCTTATAGCGAGGATGAAGGTATTTATCAAACCCTTTGGAAGAATTATTTTAACAGCGTAAACATAGTTTCGCGTAAAAATACAAAGCTTCATGTGCGTCATATTCCTAAGCGATATTGGCGGCATTTAACAGAGAAAATTTAGCGTTTTGACGGTTTTGCGCATTTTCCTTTTTGGTCTGAATAGTATTTTTGGTAGGCTTTGTTGAAAAGGATGATGTTAATAACTGTGATGCTTATTTAGTTGATTGTCAGTATTTATACTTGAAATTGATATTTTTGCATTGTTGATAACTGGTTTTTTCAAGTTGATAACCTGTTAATAAAAACAAATAAAAATATTTGCCAAATTCAGCCAATGTCCCGATATTGAAATCATCAAGAACGACGTACTTTGATAGCCTTTCAGGAAAACAGAAATTGAATCGGGTGAACCTCCGGGGGAACTAAAGATCAAGGGAAGTCCCTGAGTCACAAGAAAAAATGAAGAAGGCGAAAGTCTTTAGAAAAAAGAAAGTGGTTAAAAGAGGTACCGGAATTAAGAAGAAGAACTCTACGGAGGGAACCAACAGAAACCGGTGATATTGAGCATAGTCGACCGCTCGTGAGAGCAACGGACAACGATCATGTCGGTTAAAGATACACAAAACTTGATGCTGTCTGGCAACTACGGTTAAGAGGCAGTTTGGAAACGGGAGTTCAAATCGAAAGAAATGACTCCCGTTTTCGTTTTTGAAGGTTTTTTGTTTGAGGAGAAATTTTTCTTCAAATGTTAAAATCGTTATTTTAGACGGATATGAAGGACGGCCAGCGTAACCAGAAGAAAAAAATATTTGTTTTAGATACCTCCGTGATCCTGTATGATCACAATGCATTTCAAAACTTCCAGGAGCATGACGTAGCCATACCCATCCAGGTATTGGAAGAGCTCGACAACAAAAAAAACGGTAATGATACCCGCAACTTTGAGGCCCGGAGCTTTATCCGGCTCATGGATGATTTTTCCCATAATGGATTAATCAATGAGTGGGTTCCGCTTAATGGCAAAACCAAAGGCAGTTTTAAAGTGGCAATGGATACCAAAACCACCGGTCTGGATGCCGAGCAGGTTTTTGGATCCGATAAAACAGACCACCGGATCCTGAACGCGGCCTTGGGTTTACAGGAAGAGAATCCAGGTAAAAAGGTAGTGCTGGTTTCAAAAGATATCTGTCTTCGCCTTAAAGCCAAAGCCCTCAACCTCCACGCCGAAGATTATGAAACAGGTAAGATCAAAAACCTGGACGAACTTTACACCGGCAAAACGGATGTAGAGAAGGTGACAGAGAAGCTCATCGCCACGCTGAATAAAAATGAGAATGTTCCGGCCGAAAATTTGAAGATAGAATCATACACCAATAATCATTTTTATGTTTTAAAAGGTAAAAAAGGAGATACCGTAGGCTTTTATAACTCGCAGAGCAAACAGCTTGAAAAAGTTACAGAGCAGCCTGTTTTAAATATCTATCCCCGCAACCTGGAGCAATCGTTTGCAATTCATGCGCTCTTACATCCGGATATTAAATTAGTAACCATACAAGGCAACGCGGGGACGGGCAAAACCTTGTTAGCACTGGCCAGCGCCCTTGAGCAGCGAAAATATTACCGCCAGATTTTTGTAACCCGCCCGATAGTTCCTTTAAGTAATAAAGATATTGGCTTTTTGCCCGGTGATATTAAATCAAAAATAGACCCGTATATGGCGCCGATATGGGATAACCTGAAATTCATCAAAGACCAGTTTGCTGATGACGAAAAGATGCAGGCCAAAATTGATGAACTGGTCAACAACGATAAGATTTCGATAGCGCCACTGGCTTTTATCCGCGGGCGAACGCTCAGCAAGATTTTCTTTATTGTTGATGAAGCGCAAAACCTCACTCCACATGAAGTGAAAACCATCATATCCCGCGCTGGTGAAAACAGCAAGTTTGTATTTACCGGGGATATTTACCAGATAGATACTCCTTACCTTGACGCAGAAAGTAACGGATTATCATATTTAATAGATAAGGCGAAAGGTCACCCGCTTTATGCGCATATCACTCTGCAAAAAGGGGAAAGAAGCGAATTGGCCAATTTAGCTACGGAGTTGTTGTAGGGTATCTTCAATACGTCATTGCGAGATACGAAGCAATCCCAAACTATGCAGGGCGGACTTGCAAATCGGGGATTGCTTCGTGCCTCGCAATGACGCTTTTTTATTTTCATCGCTTCTTGAAGTACCCGAATAAACATATTTTCTAAAACTTCATAACGCTTTCCTGTGTATCTTTAGGAAATAAACCTCTGCTCATGAAAATATCAAAATACCTGCATTCGTGCCTGCTTTTTGAATTGGATAATTATCAGCTGTTATTTGATCCGGGTAAGTTTTCTTTTGCCGAAGGTTTGGTTACCCCACAAATGTTTGCTGATGTAAAGAGTATCGTGATTACGCATATCCATCCCGATCATTTTGATATCGATATTTTAAAAAGCATCGTTGAATTAAACAAAGCAGAGGTCATTACAAATTCGCAGGTAGGTAAGGAATTGGAAAAGGCAAATCTAAAGTACACATTGCTGGAAGAAGGCACTCACAAAGCGGGGCCTTTTAAATTACAGGCCTTTCCGGTTAAGCATGAGTTGATCATGGATAATCCCTTGCCCCAGATGACCGGTTTCCTGATCAATAATAAAATCTTACATCCGGTTGACTCGATGGAAGAAAAGCTATTCAATTTTAAAGGGATCGAATTACTGATCATGGTATCGATGGCGCCCTTTGCCAACGAGCCCACAATTTCGGCCTTTGCAGATGAATTACACCCTAAACAAATTTTGCCTGTGCATGACGGGTATGCAAAGGATTTTTTCATTCTTCAGCGTTATGCCGCTTATAAAAAGCATTTTGATAAACTGGGCATTAAGTTTCATGAAATTTATAAAGTAGGAGACGGGATAAGTCTTTAGTTCAAAGTCTTAAGTCAAAAGTAAGTATAGCTAAGTGTATCTGGACACGATAATTGCTACTTAGAACTTCCGACTGTGAACTTTAAAAAACCTCTATAAAAAAAGAAACCCCCGCCGAGAGGCGGGGGTTCTTTGCGAGCTCAGCCTCCTGCTAAGCCGACCCGCGTTAACCTTATCACAATGCTAAGGTGAGGATTAATAATGAAGAAAACATGAACATTAATTGCTGCTAATTCTTCATCTTAGCGAAATACATAATTTTAGCTGATGCAGAAACCAGACAGCCTCATTTTTGATATGGACGGAACCCTTTGGGATGCCGTTGACACTTACGCCCAATCATGGAACCTTATATTTCAAAAGCTTGATATTCCGCGAACAATAAAACGCGACGATCTGCTTCATGTAATAGGAATGGAAGGACAAAAACTAACCCGTGTTTTACTGCCCGAACTTGATGATGAAAAAGGAATGGAAGTATATTACGCCGTAAACCAGGTAAGACGCGAGATATTACCCACCAGCGGCGGCATTATGTATAAAGGCGTGAAAGACGGTTTGCAGCAATTGTCATCCAAGTATAAATTGTTTGTATTGAGCAATTGCGCGGTTGGCATTATTCCGTTGTTTTTAGCCTGGGCAGATATTAATGAGTTTATTACCGATAGCATGGCTTACGGAACCAATCAAATGCCTAAAAACCACAACATGCATTTGCTGATGGATAAGCACAATTTACAAAGCCCGGTTTATATAGGAGATACCAATGGCGATGCCGAGCAAACACGTCTGGCAGGCATTCCCTTTACATTTGTTAGCTATGGGTTTGGCAACACAGATGATTATGATAATAAGTTTGATGATTTTGAATCGCTGACCCAATATTATTTGAGTTTGTAAGTTTAGTTTACATGAAAAGCGTATCACTGCTTCTTTTATTTCTTATTATCCTGTGCGGTTCGGCATCGGGCCAGCATGCTACCGTCGAATCTGAAGAATGGCTTACCGAAGATCTCGGCTACCTTTATTTTAACGGTGGAAAAGCTTATTTTAACTTCGACGGATATAAGAAGCATGAAAACAAATATAAAATAGAGCACGACACTATTAAAATAATTGATAGCTATACCACCAGCGCTGATAATTTCAGACAACAACACACCGACATTTCTAAATTCATCATCAACTATTTTGATGGAAAAAAACTGACCATTAAAGCGGTTAATGAAAATGCTGTGAAGTTGGCAGGTCGGCCTCCGCTACAGTTTAAAAATTATAAAGCGAGCTTCGATAACGGGGTTAAGTTTTCAAAGCTTCGGTTTCTGTCTTCAACCTGTTATGGCAATTGTCCTCAATTACTGATCAATATATGGGCCGATGGTACTTACCGTTTAAAAGGAGGCGAATTTACCGAACCATTTAAAGGGGATTATGCAGGTAGGCTTACGGGCGCACAGCTGGATAGTCTTAACTTTTGGCTTAAACACAGCGAGTTGAAAAAGATGTATGATTGGAAACAGGTTAGCCAGGTTACCGATGCGCCGAATTATCATCTGGATATCGACTTTGAAAATAGTAAGGACAAGCTTACGCTAACCACTAACGATCCTCCTTTTAACCTAACAGGTTTGGTGAATTTTTTAGTAGAATCATTCAGAAAAGTGAACCTCACAAAAATTAAGGAAGGCGAGAAGAAGGCTAATTGACCGGAGCTGATGGAGCATATAAATATTTGCTTAGCTGTTAAGTTTTTGTAGCTTAGTTAGCAAATAAAATCTTCCAATGAAAACAAAAACCAAAGTCATTATTATCCTTATACTGCTGCTAATTTTAGTTGGCTTTTTTTACTACCGCTATTGTTTTGTTTTTGGCGAAGGAACAAAGGCCGGCACAATGAATTACTTTGTGAAGAAAGGCTATGTTTTTAAAACGTATGAAGGCCGGTTAATTCAAAGCGGAATCCGCAGTCAGGTAGCCGGGGGCACAATTGGTTCAAATGAGTTTATGTTTTCTGTAACCGACGAAAAGGTGGCTAAGCAACTGAGCAGCAATGCCGGTTCATTTCTTGAACTGCATTATAAAGAATACCTGCACACTTTGCCATGGCGTGGCGTAAGCGTTTTTGTGGTTGATAGTATAGTTTCTGCTAAACCACTTGCGCCGGGTATGTAATTTATTGAAACTACAACCTGTTTAAGCGCTAACCAGGTTGTAGTTTAATTCGCCGTTTAGCCTGGTGATTTTTACCATGCCGCGGGCAAACAAATAATCAAGTATTTCAGCAGCATTTTTTTCGTGAGTAAACGCGTTTACTGATGGTTCGTATTCCCTTAGTTTTAATGCGATATCAGCCACAGTAGCTTGCTTTAATTGCGAAAGCGTGTAAATTACTTTATCCTGTGTGCATGAAACCTTTGCATAACGATCAGGGACGTTACATGCTGAAAAAAATGATTGATTAGAATTGTTCATCTGTGTTTGTTGTTACAAAATTATCATCAGGCATTAACCGCGTCCCGTAACGATTTTACGGTGTCATGCGCTTTCTTTAAACCATCCAAATGGTTATTGAGCAAGGCGACAACCTGCTCATCTTCCCATATTAATTCTTTATCATCAAGCGCGGCACGATAAGCTTTTCTAGCTATGTCTTCGCCATATTCACAGTCGGATAAGATACCATGGCGATCTTTATTTACAAACACCGCTTTCACATCCATCCAGGCATGGTAAAATTTGCCCGAAAGGGTAGTGCCGCCTGCCGGGTCCCCGCCTAAAACGTGAATATAGTCGCGCAATTCATTAACGTAACTTATGCTTTGATCAATATATTCATTAAAAAGTAAATTCAGCCCTGTTTCGTCGGTTGCCTCATTTGCTTTTTGATAACCGGCTATCCTGTCGTTATTTATTTTGATCAGATCATTCAATGCCGAGATCTGGTGCTGTACGTGTTGTAAGAGTCCCATGGTTGCTATTGTTTTGTTATAGTAAATAACATAGCATATGGGTTAATGTTTTTATTTGTTAGTTAGATATTGGTTGGTCGGATAATAAGCTAATCTAAGATGTTTTAACTATACAACGGGATGAATCGGCGACCGAGTAATACAGCCACCGTCAGGGCTCATCCCGAGGAGGGGGTAAAATTCATCAAATTATCATCAACTTCATTTTTATCAAACAACGGGAGGAAACGGTGGCCGGGTGAGACAGCCACCGTCAGGGTTCATCCCGAAGAGGGGTAAAATTTATTTAGTTGATCAGTTAAGCTTGTTATTATACAACGTTTTGCTTTTGTGTAAAATAGGCCACTTTTTTCAGCAGATCGTTCATGTCGAACGGTTTCGCTAAAAAGTCATCGGCACCGGCTATTATGGCCGATTGGCGTATGTCATGACTTGCCGATATCATGATAACAGGAATATCTTTAGTTAATTCGGCGGCTTTGAATTTCTTGCAGATATCTCTACCATCCTCACCGCTCATCCAGATATCCAGGAGCAACAGATCGGGAAGATCATCCTGTTTGATTTTCAGTACTGCAGATCCATCAACAGTTGAACTTACATCGTAACCTTCAAACTCAAGCAGCATTGCCACGGCATCAACAATGCCGGGATCGTCATCTGCAATCATGATTTTTTTATTCTTAGCATTCATCTTAGGCGTAAGGGCTTGGTTAAACCCTCTGAAATTATAAGTGATAAACCTAACCTAAATGTAAACGGTCCAGCAAAAAATTAACTGTTGGTTTCATCTACAGGTAATGCAAAGCAAAAAGTAGACCCTTTGCCTTCAACGCTGTTTACCCACATTCTGCCGCCTTCGCGCTTAATTATTTCTGAAGAGATGTACAATCCTAACCCCAAACCGGGGAAAGTATGCTGCTTATTCCCGCTCACGCGGTAGAACTGTTCAAACACAAGGTCTTTCTTATCTTCGGGGATGCCGATACCAAAATCCTGTACGCAAACAATAGCCTCATTGTTTTCACGGCGGGTGCTAACGATGATCTTATCGGTATGCGGCGAATACTTAATGGCGTTTGTGATAAGGTTGGTAATAACCTGGCTTATGCGGTCTTTATCGGAGTAGATACTACCTGTTTGAGAGAAGTTTTGTATGAGCTGGTGTTTTTGAGTCGTATGCTGCAGGTCCTGAACGGTTTCCAGCACCGTTTCATTAAAATCAAACCATGATTTATTGAACTGCAACCTGCCCGAGTTTATTTTGGTAACATCAAGTAAATCACCAATGAGGTTGGTGAGGCGGTTTACCTGTGCATCCATCCGGAGCACCATTTCGGCCTTTTTATGCTCGCCCTCCCGGGTAAGCATGGCGCCAAGCACCTGTGCATAAGCTTTTATACTGGTAACCGGTGTTTTTAACTCATGACTGGCAATGCCCAAGAAATCATCTTTCTGACGCTGTAATTGTTTCTGCTCATCAATATCGGTATTGGTGCCAAACCATTTAATGATCTTATCGTCAATGGTAAAAGGCAATGCCCTAACCAGGTGCCATTTATAATTTTCATCTTTATCTTTCAGCCTAAACTCGTACTGGAAAATAGCGCCGGTATTTACAGCGTTATTCCATGCCTCAATACATCCGGCCCTGTCATCAGGATGAATACCGTCAAGCCAATCGGGGCCGGCTATCTTGTTTGTGGCGATGCCAAAGTAATCAACTGCCCGTTTGTTTAGATAGTCGAGCTCCCCATCGGTACGGGCTGTCCAAAGTTGTACCGGCATAAAATCGGTAACAAACTCAAACTGACTGATCTGGTCACTTAGCTCTCTGTTACGTAATTTTATTTCACGTTCGGCAACCGTCTTATCGGTAACATCGGTACAGGCCCCTATGTAACCTGTAAACTCTCCCTGTTCATTATATTGCGGATTGCCGGTTGCAATGCACCATCTTGTTTCACCATCTTTATTGATTATTCTAAAATCAACTTCGTAAAACCTGCGAGCGCTTAAATCAGATAAAAACTTTTCGGCAGCACGCGGCCTGTCCTCTTCCACAATAGCATTGGCCCACCCACTTCCCATGTGCTTTTCATATTCAATGCCGGTCCAGTCAACCCAGGTTTGATTTACGTAAGTGATATTTCCCTCGGCATCGGCCATCCACAGCACCGTTGGCGAGGCGTTAGTGATGTTTTTAAGCAATTGCTCACTATCAGTCAGCGCCTTTTTATCAGCAATTTCTCTTCTCAGGTCCCGGGCTATTGAAGCCCGGCCCTGTGGTGCACCGGTTACAGAATCATAAACCAGCATAGTAGTTCCGTATACCGGTATGGCCTCTCCGGTTTGAAAATGACGGTAATGTATTTCCCCGCTCCATTTGCCATGCTTCATTAAGGTGGTATTCACCGTATCTTTTAGCTTGGCTATCTCTTCGGGCATTATAAATTCGCTATTATGCCTTCGATGTTCTTTAATTCCTGCAATCCCCAGCATCTTCCTACCGGCAGTATTTACATAAGTAACATTGCCATCCAGATCCGACAGGCTTACAAAATCCGAACTGTGGTTAATGAGCGATAGTAATTTATATTGCTCATTCCTCGCGGCCTTTTCCGGGCGCAGGTCACGGGCTACAGAAGCCATACCAATAGGCAGGTTATTTAAAGGATCATCTATTCTAAAACAACTCACGTAAACCGGTATGCTTTCTCCAGTTTTAAAATGCCGGTAATGCATTTCGCCTTCCCATTTACCATATTGTTGTACTGTTGGAATTATATCATTGTTTACTTTGTTTGCCTCGTCGTGTATAAAAAAATCAACGCCTGGTTTTAAGACAGATTTTGTGTTTTCAACACCGAGTATTGCGTAGCCGGTTTTATTGATATAAGTAACAAAACCGTCCATATTTCCTACAGCCACTATATCAGCGGTATTGTCAATCAGCGCGAGTAATTTTTGTTGTTCCTGTTTATCTGATATCTCGCGGGTGATGTCCTGTACCGTACCCGCAAAACGGATAGGCTCATGGTTATCATTAAAATAAGCCTTACCTTTTAAATGTATCCAGTATTTTAAATTACCAAAATCATTAATGGTTCGCACAATAAGGTCATAATTACCACCACTCGCAGGATCATATGCCTGCAATACCGCGGTGCGCAGTCGTTGGGCATCTTCCGGGTGTACAAATTTTAATAAGTCGGCGTATTTTATATCATCGGTTTTCCGAAAGCCGCACAGTTCCTTACAGCGATCATCCCATATTACGGTTTGTAGTTTGGGGTTTAAATCCCAGGTGCCCAGTTCTGCCGCCTGAAGTGCATATTGAACACGCTGCTCACTTTCGGCCAATTTTTGCCGGGTAGTTACCAGCTCGGTTACATCCGCGGCAGTATTTAGCACGCCCCAAACTTCGCCCTTATCATCACGTAAAGGTTTAAAAGTAAAATTGAAGTAAAACTCTTCAAGTTTATTGTTAACCAAAAGGTCTACCTTTTCTTCTTTTCCTTCGTAAGTGATGCCGCTTTTATAAACGTTTAATAATATCGCGTGAAAACCCTGTTCTTCAAGCTCTGGCAACAGGTTGAAGTAGGTGCGCCCTACAACATTGTCACCCTTGCCCCAAATATCAATAATAGCTTTGTTGGCTATCCTGATCTCCATGCCTTCGCCCATGTACAAAGCTACCGGCGTAGGTGACTCCCTGATCAGGATACGGAATATATCTTCGTTTAATTGTTGATGCAGATCGGCCTGGTTATTCATTGCACAGATAAAACATATAAATATAATCCATAATGATTGAAAATACTAAAGCTCAGACCCTGTATTGAGAGCGGGTTACAATGAACGATATCCAGACCGCCGTGATATGAATTTTAGTTATTGAAACAGAAAACCTGCGTAAATGTTTAGTTGTGTTTTTTTAGAGCTGTAGGTTGTGGATGTTTTAATTGGGATGCGCTTAATAAAGATTTATTTATCCGTATTATTAGCATTACCAATTCAATACTGTTTCATAATTTTTACCGGCAGAAAGTCAAAAAGGCAAAACAATTTTACCGCTATTACTATTAACTTACCTATGAAAACAAAATCCTGTATGCATGATGGTTATAGCAGACAGGTAGCTTAAAAACAAATAGCATTTATGACCAAATTGCATAAAAAACAACAGTTAACAACATTTGATCAATTGCCTAAAACCCCTACGGGCATTACCGGTTTAGATGAGATAACAGGCGGGGGCTTACCAAAAGGCAGACCTACATTAATATGCGGGGAAGCTGGCTGTGGTAAAACACTTATGTCCCTTGAATTTGTAATAAGGGGAGCTACCGAATTTAATGAGCCAGGCGTATTTATGGCCTTTGAAGAAAAAGCCGATGAACTCGCCGCTAATGTTGCATCGCTCGGCTTTGATTTATTCAAACTTCAGGAAAATAAAAAACTGAGACTGGACCATGTGCATATAGACCGGAGCGAGATAGAAGAAACAGGAGAGTATGATCTGGAGGGTTTATTTATCCGTTTAGGCTATGCTATTGATAGCATAGGTGCAAAGCGAGTGGTTTTAGATACACTGGAGAATCTTTTTTCCGGATTATCGAACCAGGTTATACTGCGTGCCGAATTGAGAAGGCTCTTTAATTTCTTAAAAGATAAAGGTGTAACTGCAGTCATAACCGGTGAAAAGGGAGAAGGAGCTTCGTTAACGCGACAGGGACTTGAGGAGTATGTTTCCGATTGTGTGATACTGCTTGACCATAGGGTGATCAACCAGATTTCAACCCGGCGCTTGCGTGTGGTCAAATACCGCGGCTCACAACATGGCACCAATGAGTATCCTTTTTTAATAGATGAGGAAGGAATTTCAGTATTGCCCGTCACATCTTTAAAACTTGAAAAGGAAGTATCGTCAAAACGGATCTCATCAGGTATTCCTTCGCTTGACAGCATGTTTGGTGGCAAAGGTTTTTTCCAGGGTAGTAGTATCCTGGTTTCGGGGACAGCCGGTACAGGTAAAACAAGTATTGCTGCCAGTTTTGCCAATGAAGTATGCAGTAATAAAAAGAAATGTCTCTATTTCGCATTCGAAGAGTCACCCAAACAGATTCTTCGTAATATGCAATCCATCAATATAGACTTGCAAAAACATGTTGATAGTGGCTTACTTGAATTTCACGCGTCGCGCCCTACACTTTATGGGCTCGAAATGCATCTTGTAGCAATTTATAAGATCATCAAACGGTTTAAGCCTTCAACGGTAATACTTGATCCTATCACAAACCTTATTACGGTAGGTTCTGTAAGTGAGGTAAAATCAATGCTCATCAGGCTGATAGATTTTTTACAGGATGAACAGATCACAGTTATGTTTACTGCCCTTAGTTTAAATACTGTGGTTAATGAGCAAACTGATGAAGGTGTTTCGTCATTAGTTGATGCCTGGTTGCTTGTGCGTGACATTGAATCAAACGGAGAACGTAACAGGGGCCTTTACATTATGAAATCGCGGGGTATGAGCCACTCAAACCAGGTGCGGGAATTTACAATAACTGATAATGGCTTAAATTTGGTTGATGTTTATCTTGGTCCGGAAGGTGTACTTACCGGCTCGGCTCGTGAAGCACAAAAACTAAAAGAGAAAACAGGAGTGGCCCTCAGGGACTTTGCCGTATCCCGGAAAGATAAAGAGATCTTGCGCAAACGTATGATGCTTGAATCAAAAATTGCAAGCCTGCAGGCTGAGTTTGAATCGGCAGAGGAAGAGCTCAATAAGATGTACCTTGAAGATGAGTTAAAACAGGAGATCATCGAAAAAAATCGCCAGGAGATAACTAATATCCGTCGCGGAAATGTAGATGCGCCCAAAAGTAAAGCAAAAACTAAAAAGTAATGGAACTGGGAGAAGTAGTAAAATACGAGTTGCGATTATATGTAGCAGGTAAAACGGCTAAATCTGTTACGGCCCTCACAAATCTTAAAAAATATTGTGAAGAACATTTAAAAGGTCAATACGTTATTGAAGTGATTGACTTGCTGCAACAACCACAACTGGCGGAGGGTGATCAGATTTTTGCTGTACCTACGCTGGTAAGAAAAGTACCTGAACCAATTCGCAAAATAATAGGCGATTTAAGTAACGAGGAAAAAGTTTTAGTGGGATTAAACATTAGGCCTGTAAAAAATATATAATGACGGAGCACAACCAATTGCCTTTAAATGCCGATGATAATTTAAGTGAGGGGGATAGCCAGCTTTTTCGATTGCGTTTATTTGTGATTGGGGCATCGCCTAATTCTATCCGGGCTATTACCAACCTTAAAAACATTTGTGAAGAACATATTAAAGCTAATTACGAGCTGGAAATAATTGATGTATACCAGCAACCACTTATAGCCGAAGCAGAACAGATTGTGGCACTGCCGCTGCTGATCAAAAAATCTCCCGGTACCGAACGAAAACTGATAGGGGATATGTCAAACACCGCCAAGGTTTTGAAGGGGCTTGGTATATATTCGGAGAGTTAATCATGGAGTCAGTTAAATCTACATATGAGCAATTACAGACAGAAAATGATGAACTTCGCTTTCTGTTAGAAGAAGCAAATGACACCATCGAGGCTATTCGCAGCGGCCAGGTTGACGCGCTTGTGGTTAAAGGCGATGAAGGTCATCAACTTTATACGCTAAAAACGGCTGATCAAACCTATCGTGTGTTTATTGAAAAAATGAACGAAGGGGCCGTTACGCTGAACCGGGAAGGTATTATACTTTACAGTAATTCGCGTTTTGCGAGTATGGTTAATGAGCCACTTGAGAAAGTGATCGGTATACATTTTGATGTTTTTATCGCGGAGGTTTCGGCCGGAAAATATAAGGAAGTAATAAAGGATGGTTGGAACAATGATTGTAAAGGCGAAATATTGTTATCAAGTCTTGAAGGTAAGTTAACACCGTGTTTGCTATCATGCACCACACTCGATCTTGACGAGGGAACAGCGTTAAGTTTGATCCTAACCGATCTGACAAGTCAAAAAGAAACTGAGTGGGAACTGAAAATTAAGAATGATCAACTGGAAGAAGCCCAGAATATTGCCGAAAGGCTGAATAATGAGCTTGAGGATACAGTTAGAGAGCGCACCAGTGATTTATTGATAAGCAGGGAACATTTTAAATTGCTTGCCAACAACATTCCTCAAATGACCTGGACAAATCTGCCCGGCGGGGAGGTTAATTTTTATAATCAGCGCTGGTTTGATTATACAGGGCTGAGGTATGGGGAAACCGCGGGTTGGGGCTGGCAGCAGATTGTGCATCCGGACGATCTGCAAAGAACGCTGGACGTTTATCTCGACTCATTAAAAACCGGGAAGGTATTTGAGCTGGAAAACAGGTATCTGCGTTGGGATAACACCTATCGCTGGCATCTTAACAGGGCTGTGCCTTTAAGAGATGATACGGGGGAAATTCTTTTTTGGGTGGGTACTGCTACCGATATTGAAGAGCAGAAAAAACAACTTGATCTGAAGGATGAATTTATCGGTGTTGCCAGTCATGAACTTAAAACACCCTTAACGAGTTTAAAAGGTTATTTACAACTTATTTCGGTTTATAAAAGGGAGGAAGTACCTCCAATGATAAAACAATACGTTGAAAAGGCGAGCGGGGCGTTAAATAAGCTTCAACGCCTTGTGAATGATTTGCTTGACGTAAGTAAAATACATGCCGGGCGACTTGAGTACGTCATGGCTGAAGTAAATCTTTCCGAGTTAATAAGTCTAACCCTGGAAAACGCGGTTCACCTTTATCCCGAATTTGAGTTCATTAATTTATCCAAAAGTGAGTTTTTTATTGAAGGCAACGCCGGGCGCCTGGAACAGGTATTGGTAAACCTGATCAACAATTCGGTAAAATACTCTACCGATAACAAAAAGATCATCATTAAAACAGAGCAAAACAACAAAAAAGTACGCGTATCTGTAACCGATTTTGGCATAGGGATGTCTGCTGAACAAATAGATCATATTTTTGAACGCTTTTATCGTGTTGAGGATAAGAAGTTTATGGCGAGCGGTCTCGGCATGGGCCTTTATATTTCGGCCGAGATCATTAATAATCATAAAGGGAGCATAGGTGTAGTAAGTGAACTTGGAGAAGGCGCTACTTTTTATTTTGAACTGCCTCTGCTCGAAAAGTAAGCTTCGGCTTGTGCCCGCTTAAAATTGCATTTGACATAAATACTTCTGTATATTGCCTGTAAAACCTAATAATTTATGTCTGCCGAAAACGGAAATATATCGATTGTAACGGAACCTGACGGAATTACTATCATAAGCTTTTATCATCCTGCACAAAATTCATTGCCTTCGGCACTTTTGAAGCAACTGGCTGATGCCGTGCATAGTGCAGGTAATGATCCGCAAACAAAAGTAGTTATATTAAAAAGTAGTGGCGACCGCACTTTTTGCGCAGGTGCAAGCTTTGACGAGTTATTACAGATTAAAGACAGGGAAACCGGTGCTTTATTTTTCGAAGGTTTTTCTAACGTGATAAACGCCTGTCGCAAATGCCCTAAAATAATTATTGCAAGGGTGCAAGGCAAGGCTGTAGGGGGCGGTGTTGGCCTTGCCGCCGCGGCAGATTACTGTTTGGCCAGCGAGGCGGCTTCAATAAAGTTAAGCGAGCTAACTATAGGCATAGGGCCGTTTGTGATAGCACCGGCGGTAATTCGTAAAATAGGGTTATCCGCATTTTCGCAACTTACTATTAAAGCCACTGATTTTCAAACGGCGCAATGGGCCAAACAAAATGGTTTATACCATGAGGTTCATGAAGATTTTCCGGCTCTTGACGCAGCCGTATCCGAACTTGCTCAAAAACTTGCTTCTTATAACCCAGAAGCCCTGAGTTCTTTAAAACAGCTACTTTGGGATGGTACCGCCGATTGGGATGTTTTACTCAAACAACGTGCTGCAGTTAGCGGTGAGTTGGTGCTATCTGATTTTACGCAGCAGGCTTTAAACGCTTTTTTTAAAGACCGAGCTAAGTAACAATAATAGTGTTCCTATTGCGTAATATTTGCCGTTATTTTCATATAATTTCACTGATACTTCTCATTTTTAATAGATTAGTTGTAATTTACAATTATACACCTATAACCAATTAGATAGTCGTTTTACCCTGGGATTAGCTTACTATTGAATTTGAATGAACTATCCGCTTAAAAACAAGGTTGTTTTTATTATAAGCCTGATTATCATGCTTGTTTTTAATTGGCTGCTAACAGGTTGGTTGTTAAACTTGATGGTAAGTATAGTTGTTGCCGGCTTCGCCCTGATGCTGCTAAGTTATATTGAAAAAAAGAGGGTTGAAAATGAAAATAAGATTATCGAGCTTAACAATGCCCTCACCGAAAGGATGCAGCAGCATGCCTCCGAGCTTGTTAATACCGTTGTTAAACTCGAAGTTAGCGAAGAAAAATATCGTTCCCTTATTGAACAGGCGTCTGATGCCATATATGTAATTGATTTTGAAGGGCGTTTTACCGAAGTGAACGCGAGTATGTGCAGGATGACAGGATACAGTCGTGAAGAGTTGTTGCAGCTTAAGATTGAACAAATTATCGATCCTGAGAATTTAAAGGCCGAACCAGTAACGCTTGGCCCGGACGATTTGCATGTAGCCGTAATGCGTGAGCGCAGGTTTATCAGGAAAAACAGGCAGGTTTTTGATGTAGAGATCAATGTAAAAAGATTTACAAAGGATAGCGTACTGGTTATGGCCCGTGATATTACTAACCGCAAAATTATGCAGGCCGGGCTTAAGGAAGCCGAACTTAAATTCCGCACCCTGGCCGAAAAATCAATGGTAGGGGTTTACATTGTACAAAAAGGGACCTTTACCTATGTTAACCCGCGGTTTGCCCAGGTTTTTGGCTATCAACCGGATGAGCTTATCGGTGTTTCATCAGTTGATGTTATCGTTAGCGAACACCATAAAGATATGGTGCTGGAACATGTAAGGGCAAGACTGTCGGGTGAAGTAGAAAGCGTTAATTACGAGGTGATGGGCCGTTGTAAGGATGGCTCCAATAATTGGATTGAGTTTTACGGAACAAGGGCGCGGATTGATGAAGTGCCAACAATCATTGGTTCGATGATAGATATTACCGGGCGGAAAAAGATTGAAGAAGAGTTAAGACAATCTGAACAGAAATATAAGTTGCTTTTTGACAGCAATCCTTTACCGATGTGGATGATTGCCAAAAACGATCTGTCGATCATAGCTGTAAACCATGCAGCAATAAAACATTACGGCTATACGGCTGATGAGTTTTTGAGCATGACCATCAAGGATGTGAGGCCTCCCGAACAATGGGATGCGATGTACAAGGGCTATTCGGAAACGGCGCCAAATTGGGGCAATACCATAACCACGTTGCATCGCAGAAAGGACGGATCGATGATCAATGTGCAGATCTTTGGGCAGGATATAGTTTATGAAGGACGTTTAGTGCGACTTTCAATTGCTAATGATATCACGGAAAAACTCCGGTCGGAAGAATTGCTTCAAAAATCAGAAGCAAACCTGCAGACCATTTTAAACACCACCGATACGGCATACGCCCTGTTTGATAAAGATTTTAAGGTGCAGGCTTTTAATCATAAAGCAGTTGGATTTGTGAAAAGCCAGTTTCATCACGATCCTCAAAATGGTAATAAGCTATCCGATTTTTTTCCGAGGGAGCGATTTTCACAACTTCTTGAATTTACCGGGCAGGTTTTAAACGGACAAAATGTAAGCTATGAGGTAGATTACCCGCAGGCTGACGGCTCAAAATGCTGGTTTTATGTGCGCCTTTTTCCGATAAAGGACAGCCAGGAGAATATATTAGGTTTGATGATGGCCCTTTATGACATCACAGAAAGAAAAAACATTGAAAATAACCTGCAGCTTGCCTACGAAAGGATCCATAATCACATTAACCGGATAAAAAACATGGCATGGAAGCAATCGCACTACATGCGGAGCCCGGTAGCCAATTTAAAAGGCCTTGCAGATCTATTAAAAGATAATCCCACCGATACGGAAACCCTTGATTACATGATAGCCGAACTCGAACGCCTTGACAATGTAATTATTGAAATGGCCAGTGATGCAGCCAGCCACGATTAAAAAAAATGCCTCCGGTTTGCGGAGGCTTTTTATGTTGCATTTGAAATTACCAATGCCTGTAATAAGAATGAACCCTGTAATGTCTGTGGTAATAGGCAGGTGCATAATAACCTGATCGATAATATCTTGCCCTGTAATAATAAGGACGCCCGTAATATGCATCCCTACCGTAATAAGCAGGCCTTCCGTAATATCCATCTGTATAAACTACCCTGTGGTACGGACGTCCAAAATGGGCGCTTACATATACACTTTGTGCTTTTGCAAACTGGAATGAAAACACCATTACTAAAGCTATTATTGAAAATCGGATAAATTTCATGGTTATAAATTTTAGTTAATACCTCAATCGCGATACATAGATATGACTGTTAACGGGCAGGGAGGTTTAATTAAAAATTTATATTTTTAAGGCATGTATTACTTTATCTTTTCTGCAATAGTTGTTTTTATCATAATCGGGTTGCTGTTTATCAAGTCATATTATAATAAATTACGACTGGCAAAAAAGAGGTTGGCGAAGGTTCAAGGTAAGTGGGGGAAGCCTGTGAACGCCCGCCGTAACTTTGACCTGATCAGGATTTACTTAGACGCGATAGATAGTAAGGATAAGCTCTCGGCCCAGACAGCTAACGATTTGGACCTCAATAGTGTTTTTAATTATATCGACCGTACAAACAGTAAACCAGGTAAACAATACTTCTATAATTTGCTGCATCATCCAACAACCGATATTGATGCCTTACATGAACTTGATAACAGTGTTGAGGATCTCAATTTAGACATACCGGGCAGAGAAAAGCTGGAAGTTGAGTTGTCAAAACTTAGTAGTCCGGATGCTTACTTTATAGCCGATCTTTTTCTGAAAGAACATAAGCCTGTATTTGCCCCGGTGATGAATTTTTACATCAGGATGTCTCCCTTCTTGATCATCGCTGCTTTAATATCACTGGCAGTAATCCCCAATATTTTCAGCTTTATCTTTTTAGTGTTGTTGTTTGCTTACAATATCGCGATCCATTTTACCAGTCAAAAAACAATTTCTACATATACCAAATCATTGCCCCAAATGCTGATCATGCATAAAGTTGCGGTGACGCTGGTAAAAAGCGGAAAGTTTGGCCAGGTTCCGGGGGTAAAACAATCGCTTACCAACTTAACCGGTTTAAAACGGGCGCTTAAATTTGTGGATATAGAAAGTAGCTTTATAAGTGGCTCAAGTGATATTGGGTATGCAGCTTTTCAGCTATTTAAATTGCTTTTTGTAATTGAGCCCAATACTTACACTTCATCATTAAAACATATCAGTAAATACCGTGACGATATTAAAGAAGTATATAAATTTATTGGTTGGGCTGATACGCTGATAGCCATTCAATCAATACGAGATGGCTTGCCGGTATATGCTAAACCGGAGTTTACGGGTGCTGATGGTAAAATTGAAATTACGGAACTTTTTCATCCGCTGGTAGAAAACTGTGTGGCCAATTCCCTTTATACAACAGATGCAGATAGGGGAGCGTTGATCACCGGGTCAAATATGTCGGGTAAAACTACTTTTATTAAAGCGCTGGCATTAAATACACTATTGTCACAAACGATATTTACCAGTTGTGCAAAGGTGTACAAAGCACCTGTACTAAAAATACAAACCAGTATTAAAACCGGCGACAATATCGACGAGCAAAAAAGTTATTTCCAGGCGGAAGCTTCGGCAATTTTAAATATTATCGATAACAGTTCGCAAAAGGAAGAAATAAAAAGCCTGGTTATTATCGATGAAATTTTCAGAGGTACCAATACCATCGAGCGTATCGCAGCAGCAAAATCGGTACTGTCATATATCACCGCTAAGCAGAATTTCGTGTTTGTATCTACCCACGATCTTGAACTGGCCGAATTGCTTGACGAAGATTTTATAGTATACTCGTTCACCGACTCAAAAGATGGGCGTGTGCTTGTATTTGACTATCTCCTGAAGCGTGGCCTGCTTAAAAGCACCAATGGTATCGCCATACTTAAGTCAATGGGATATCCTGAAACTGTTATTGATGAAGCCAATATCATAAGCGAGCGAATGATGAATAAGTACCTGGTGTAAATTTCATCAAGGCTTGTTTTCTAAATAGAAGACTGCTTATTCGTATAAACTCAGCCTGTTTTTCAGGTACCTCATATCCTGCTGTAATTTTTCAACCCGGTCAAGCAGGTGGGAGATAGCCTCAATGCCGGCTATATTGATATCCAGTTCATGCAGGGTTATCAATTTTTCCAGCTTTTGTAATTCGGTTTGAGGGATGAAGGTAGTTTCGTTAATGATAGTAACCTCAACCAATCCTGCTTCATGTAATGAAGTAATAAAAGTGTATTCAACATTATGATATACACAAAAATCGTTTGCTGCTATTAATTCTGCTGTTTTCATAATGCTCTTAATTTAGGCTGAAGATTTAGCTAATTCTTCAAATAACTGTTTTTGCTTTTCGGTAAGATTGGTTGGGGTTTGGATATCGTAAGTAAGGTAAAGATCGCCGAACTCATTGTCCTTTTTGTATACAGGCATACCTTTGCCTTTCAGTTTTACCTTTGTACCATTTTGTGTTTCGGGCTTTACTTTAATTTTTACCTTACCCGTCAAGGTTTCTGCTGTTACTTCTCCTCCTAATACAGCGGTGTACAGGTCAAGCTTTTGTGAGGTGTATAAATTATTACCGTCGCGTTTAAAATCCGGATCGGGGGCAACGTTAAACTGAATATAAAGATCGCCGGCAGGGCCGCCGTTTACGCCAGGGGAGCCGTGCCCAGCTATTTTAATCGTTTGTCCGTTTTCAACACCGGCAGGTATGGTTATGCGGATATTTTTACCGTTAACAGTAAGCGTTTGTTTGTGCGTTTCAATAACATCACGCAGGTTTAAGCTTAAAGAAGCATTATAATCCTGTCCGCGGTACTTTGCCTGCCTGCCGCTACGTGAACCGCCTGCACCGCCAAACATCGATTGAAAGAAGTCCGAAAAATCCTCGCTTCCAAATCCTTCGGCACTTCCAAAACCTTCCGCTCCGCCGAAGTCACTATAGCCACCGTAACCGCTGCCCTGTGCACCCGCTTGCTGACGGGCCTGTTGTTCGTACGCTTCACCATGCTGCCAGTTTTCGCCGTATTTATCGTATTTCTTTCGCTTTTCCGGATCGCTTAATACTTCGTTGGCCTCGTTTAACTGCTGGAATTTTTTGTTGGCCTCTTCATCATTCGGATTTAGATCGGGGTGATACTTGCGGGCCAGTTTACGATAAGCATTTTTTATATCTTTTTCAGACGCGTTTTTATCAAGCTCTAATACTTTGTAATAATCTATAAAAGCCATGGCGGGGTATAATATAAACAGATGTGTTATTAACTACTAAATATACAGCTTGGTTTTAAAACCATGGCTTTTTTTACGTCATTTGATGATTGTGTAACCGGTGTTTACGAATAAATTAAGGATAATTAATTTCCATCGATGCGCATCGCTTAATTAATACTTAAAGTACAGTATTGGATTATAAGAAATCTACCTGAAAATGGGTAGGTTTTATTTGTATGCTTAATTTTTTTTGCATCTTTACTAAGCATCCGCCTTTTAATTTATTAGCTGATATAACGTATATAACTGATGTTACAAGCGCGGTTGCCCGAAAATGAGGAGGCCAGGTTACAGGACCTGTACCGTACCGGATTACTTGATTCGCCACAGGAAGATGAGTTTAATGACATTGTTAAATTCGCATCCGTCCTGTGTGATATGCCAATTTCCCTTATAAGTCTTGTTGACTCCGACCGGCAGTGGTTTAAAGCCCGCATTGGTTTGGAAGCGCCGCAAACAGATCGGGAGATTTCCTTTTGCAGCCACGCCATATTACAGGATCATCTTTTTGAAATCCCAGATACTTTACAGGACAACAGATTTTTTGACAACCCGTTGGTTACAGATTTCCCGGCTATCAGGTACTACGCAGGAATGCCGCTGGTAACAGGCAGCGGTAACAGGTTGGGTACGCTTTGTGTAATTGATAACGAACCACGTGTGTTGACGGATTTACAAAAATTTGGCCTTAAAGTACTGGCGGATAACGTTATCAAAATAGCCGAGCTTCGGATCAAGAATAAACGGTTGCATTATTTGTCGGAAACTCAAAAAACGGTTATATCCATCTTAGCACATGATGTGCGTAATCCCCTGGCGTCTATTAAATCTATAATCGGGTTTAAGCAGTCTGATATTATTGATACCGAGGATGCGACTGAAATGATTGAGATGGTATCAGACCAGCTGGATAACACCATTGGTATGGTTGATAACGTGGTACGTTGGGGTGAGCTGCAAATGAAGTTTGCCCGCTTTAATTATACTGACTTTAACCTTTATCAACTTGTAGAAAGCGTTTTTGCCTTGGAATCGTTAAACGCTTACGCTAAGAATAATACATTGGTGAACAATGTTTTTATAGATACACTGGTAAATTCAGATATGCAGGCTATTGAATTTGTTTTGCGCAACCTGGTAAGCAACGCTAATAAATATACTCAAGACGGTTCCATCACGGTGAACATGACCTACGTTGACAAGCACATGGTAATTGAGGTAACAGATACCGGTATTGGTATGAATGCGGAGAAAGTCGGGAAGCTTTTGAGCGCCGCGAAGGAAGATCATAATTCAACCCTTGGTACCAACAACGAAAAGGGTAGTGGCTTAGGTTTATTATTGGTAAGGGAGTTTATAGACAGGCTGAATGGCACTGTAACGGTAAAAAGCGAATTGGGGATAGGCACAAGCTTTAAAATTATGATTTAAACTCTTTAATTTAAATTAGCAAGTACTACCTTTAGCGTCCTTAATTTTTATAATATGCCCGTTATTACCCAGGCTACCCTTGTTGATGTGCCCGAGCTAAATGTTTTGGTGAATAGTGCTTACCGCGGCGAAAGTTCGAAACAGGGATGGACAACTGAAGCAGATTTGATTGGTGGCCTCCGCATTGATGAGGAAACGCTTAACCAATATATGCAGGATGAAAAGACAATCATCCTGAAACATACCGATGAAGACGGATACATAACCGGTACGGTATATCTTGAGGTAAGGCATCCCAAATTGTACGTTGGTATGTTCAGCGTGTCGCCGTTACTGCAAAATAAAGGAGTAGGCCGTGCCCTGATTGAAGAAGCCGAGGTTTACGCGCGGAAATATAATTGCGATACTTTAACCATGACCGTGATCAGCACCCGTTTTGAACTGATAAGCTGGTATGAACGCCGCGGTTATAAACCAACCGGTGAGATTCAGCCGTTTCATGCGCACGGCCGTTTTGGCGATGCCAAACAGCATATTGAGCTGATTGTGATGGAAAAGAGTATTTGAGTCGGTCGGGAAAGTCCGGAAGTCGGATGTTCGAAAGATGACAACACCTCATAAATTGCTATACATGCAATATTAACTTCCGGACTTGCCGACTTTCGGACTTCCTGGCTCTAAAACAAATTCCAGCACCTCGCTGATCTTATCAACCTGCCTGAAGTTTTCGTGGGTTAAAACGGTTTCTACATGTTCATGTGCCCATGTGGTATGAAACGGAACGTGTACGGCGTGTCCGCCAATGTTGATCACCGGCATTACGTCAGATTTCAGGGAGTTACCAATCATCATAAATTCTTCGGGATTAATATCAAGGTGCTTGATCAGCTTAATGTAGTCATCCTCTTTTTTGTCGCTCATGATCTCGATGTGGTGAAAGTAGTGCGCCAGGCCCGATTTTTTGAGCTTACGCTCCTGGTCAAGCAGATCGCCTTTAGTGGCAACAACCAGCCGGTAATGGTCTTTTAAAGAAGATAGCACATGCTCCACATCGTTTAGTATCTCTATAGGCTGATTAAGCATATCCTTACCGTATTGCAAAATGGTTTCAACCACTTCAACACTGATGTTTTTTTCAGAGATACTCAGCGCGGCTTCTATCATGCTGAGGATGTAGCCTTTTATCCCGTAGCCGTAAAGCGACAGGTTATCGACCTCCACCTTAAAAAGTTCTTTGGAAATGGTATGCTGGGGCGAAAAGTTTTCGAGCAGGCTGCAAAATCTTTCCTCCGTAGCTTGAAAGTAAGGTTCATTTACCCAAAGGGTATCATCGGCATCAAAGGCAATTACTTTTAGGTTCATTTGAAGTATATTATTTACCTGATGCAATTATAGCACATCAGGTTCATTTTAACGGCATAAAGCCTGCATTAGCAGTAATAAAAATTTAACATTTATTAACTATCGAATTGAATTTAAGCGATTTGAAAATAAAGTAAATTTGTATGCAACCTTATTTCAAAAGCTACGTCTCATAACTTAAATGGTCAAATTAATATTCGTTTAAATGGAAGAGATACTGCCACCCTTAAAAGAATTTATAGTTGATTATTGCAACAGGTATAAGATACGCAAGGTTGACCCGCACAGCCTTAACCTTGATACCAGTATAGATCTTGATCTGGATATTTTTGATATTGAGATAGATCTTTTCCTCGCCGATTTTATCGAACAGTTCAATGTAGATCAATCTAAATTCAGCTGGTATAAATACGGTTACCCTAAAGGCTCAACCCGGGTAAAAGTTATTAAGCTGATGTTTGGCGACAAAACCACCTGGGCTAAGCAACTTGCCCAATATTGTTATACACCAAAGTTTAAGGTACGCAACCTGCAGGACGCAGTTAAAACCGGCAAGCTGGTTTGATTAATTGCTTTATCTATCTGACTTTTTTATATTTAGGTTTTTAACCGCCAAGGTAAACCCTCAATATATGCCAGTTTTTCGTAGCCTGTTATGCACAGTGATGACTTTGCTTTTTTCTATGTCATCATTCGCGGCAAAATTCATCAATACTTCTTCGCCCGATGGAAAGATCAAATTCTTATTAAATACTGATCAAAACGGGCTTTTTTATCAAATAAGATTTAAAGGGATTCTGATGGCCGATAAATCCCGGCTTAATATCAGCTTTAAACAGGGAGGTTTGTTTAAAAATAGCCTTGTAATATCAGCTTCTACAACAGATAGGCTTATAGATGATTATAACCTCATTATTGGCAAAACCAGTAAGGCACATAGTGAATGCAACCGTACAGTTATTGCCGTTACAGAGCAATCGGGAATCAAACGAATGCTTAGTATCGAGGTTAGAGTTTTTAATGATGGAATTGCTTTTAGATATATAATACCCGAACAGCATCAGTTGAAAAGCGTAGAGATAACAGATGAACTAAATACATTTAACTTAACGCAAAATCCGGAAGTGACTACCTTGTTTCGTGAAAACTACACAACATCTCATGAAGGAATCTATACCAGGGCAAAACTGAATGAACTTAAAGCGGATTCGCTGATGGACATGCCCACGCTATTTGAATTTCCAAATGGTAACTACATGGCCATAACAGAAGCTGCTTTGCTTGATTATGCAGGCATGTACCTTATCAAGCATAATGGAGTTTTGGAAAGCCGGTTATCTCCGTTACCGGGGCAGGCTGATATTAAAGTAAAAGCAGTTTTACCGCATAGCAGTCCATGGAGGGTAATGATGATTGGGGACAGGGTTGGAACGCTTATAGAATCAAATATACTCACGAGCCTCAGTCCGTCCTGCAGAATTAAGGATGTTTCATGGATTAAGCCAGGTAAAACTACTTTCCCATGGTGGAATGGCAATGCCATTCCCGATACTTCTTTTGCTCCAGGTAATAATTACGAAACCAATATGTATTACGTGAACTGGTGCGCTAAATATGGTATCGATTATCATTCGGTAGTTGAATATGGGCTACATGAATGGTATGTGAATGATAGTGCGGGTTTTCAGCCGGGGCCTAATGCCGATCCGTCAAAGGCGGTGCCTGGTTTAGATATGCAGGCTGTATGTGATTCAGCAAAGAAAAGGGGAGTGGGCATTCGTGTCTGGATACACTGGAAGGCTTTGTATCCGAAACTGGATGAAACATTTACTCAGCTCGAAAAATGGGGTGTAAGTGGCCTGATGTGCGATTTTATGGATCGTGATGATCAGGAAATGGTGAATATCCAAACAGAAATCCTGGAGAAAGCGGCCCAACATAAACTACATATTCAGTTTCATGGAGCATATAAGCCTACAGGTTTAAGTCGTACCTATCCAAACGAGTTTACGCGAGAAGGAACGCTAAACTATGAGAACGACAAATGGAATGACAATGTGACGCCTGACGCCGATATTAATATACCATTTACCCGGATGCTTGCCGGATCTACTGATTATCATCTTGGTGGTTTTCATGCTGCCAATAAGAAAACTTTTAAGGTGCATTACACGCGTCCGTATGTATTGGGTACCCGCTGCCATATGCTGGCTATGTATGTGGTGCTTGAAAACGCATTAGGAATGGTCTGTGACGCCCCGGAAGTTTATATCGGGCAGCCCGGCTTTGAATTTTTACAGCAGGTGCCTACTACCTGGGACGAAACTCGTGTTATCGCCGCTAAAGCAGGTAAGTATTTGGCTATTGCCCGTCGTAAAGGTGCCGATTGGTACATTGGGGCGATAACTGACCATGATGGAGTAAGGTTAAACCCGAAACTTGATTTTTTATCGGACGGCAATTATAACGCTGAAATATACAGCGATGCAAAAGATGTTGAACAATACCCTGATAATTTACTGAAAGAAACTAAACGTATTACTAAAGCGTCAATTTTAGATATGATACTGGCGTCGGGTGGAGGACAGGTTGTACATTTGTCTTTGAGCAAATAAAATCAAACACAAATTATAAATCAGCCACTCCGGTATGTTTTCGCTTGATGAAATTCCTGATATCAAGCACTATGCCTGCAAAAAAGTAAAATACCAGCGGGAAACCGACAGCCAAAAATGAAGAGTATATAAAGAAAAGCCTGATCTTAGAGATCGAAATATTAAAGCGTTCGCCAAGATAGGTGCATACACCAAAAGAGTACCGTTCAAAAAAAGTTAGTATTCGCTGTAGCATGGTGTCAGGCCAGTTTTAGTATCTTATTACCAACGCCGCATTGCAGGCATTTCTTATAGTTGCAGTAACTATTTTTTAACTCAAGTAATGCTTGTGATTCAAACGCAGTATCTATTTTCACTCCTAAGTTAACAAAATCAGTGATAATATTGTTTTTTTCGGCAGGTAAATTTTCTAATAATTTAAGACTACGGCTAATATAATATTGCTGCTGGTGCTGTTTACCGTAACTGAACAGAAACAAAGCCACCGTGTTGAGCAATAAAATATCGACAGAGCCATCGCCCATATTTTTTGATGAGGGCTTTGATTGTACGTCAAACCGGTAATGATCTTCCCAATATTCGTTTACTTTAATCTCGGTAAATAAACCGCGCAAAGCTTTAACTTCTTTAATTTCCAATATTTTGGATAGCAAATGGTTTGATTTTACAATTAATGCCGCAAATTGCGCCAGCCTGATGGTTGGAAAATTTTGAGGCCTCAAGCGCATAAATTTCCACAGATGGTTCTCTATCGGTTTAAGATTATATTTTTTGCGGAGATATTCATATTCCTTTTGAAGTTTCAAGGGATATTCATCTTTAAATTCCCCTTCCAAAAAACCAGCCTGACCAAATATCAGCGCCTCTATTTGCATCGCATTGTTTTTGTTTTTGGCGAGGGTAAGCTGAGGCAGTGATTTTGCCATCAATTCAAACGGTAGCGCGTTAACTTTAAAGCCGAAGTTTGCAGCCAGAAACTGATAGAAGATTTCTTCCCAGTCGCCCTTATTAAGCGCCAAGGCATCGGCAACATTGGCCGACCGTTTTTCCATTCGCTCAACCAGTACGCGGGTAAGCCAGTTTTGCATGGTGATACCATCAACTGTAGTAATGCCGGCTTCGCAAGGTATGAAGGTTTGATTGCCGAAAATAAGTTTGTGGTATTTGTTATAAAGCTCCTCGCTGATGCGACTTTGCAGTTCGAGCGTTGGCACTTTGCGCCCGTTTGTTAAAAACAGCGGCACATCGTTGCGATACACCACATGCAATATCACATTTTCATAAGCTCCATCATTAGTATGACCGTGCTTTTGCCAGTCCGATGCGGAGAGGTGCACTTCAACGTTACCGGCCCAAACTGTTTCGCCAATACGAATTCTTGCATTATGAAAATCGGGCCCCGAATCGGAATTATGCAATCCGGCAGAGAAAATCTCTAATTCCTCGTCATCTGTAGTCTTTAGGTCATCGCGTTCAAAAAGCCTGAACTTCCAGATGTAATGCAAAAAATCCTCGGTGAACAGCATATTGTTGTGAATGACAGGGTTAGATTATTATGATTTGCTTTTTAATCCAGGCTGAATATCATAGTTATTACACCGGTATTGCAGCTCTATTTTAAAATCCCTAATATTACGGAAACCAACAATATCTGCCAAACCTATGAATGAAATAAAATCACCATTACCTCAAACAACTGGTGGGCGCATTAAATCTATCATTGGATGTTCGCTGGGTAATTTGGTTGAATGGTACGATTGGTATGCTTATACCGCTTTTTCCCTTTATTTTTCGGATGCTTTTTTTCCATCAGATAACCAAACGGTACAGCTTTTAAACACGGCAGGCATTTTTGCTATCGGCTTTTTGATGCGGCCGATTGGTGGCTGGGTGATGGGAACATTTGCCGATAAACGTGGGCGTAAAACAGCACTTACATTCTCTGTTTTGCTCATGAGCGTTGGCTCATTAATAATTGCCATAACGCCGGGCTACAAGTCAATTGGTGTTGCGGCGCCAATATTATTGGTATTAGCCCGTATTATCCAGGGATTGAGCGTAGGAGGAGAGTACGGAACCAGCGCCACTTATTTGAGCGAAATGGCTACTAAAAAACATCGTGGTTTTTACTCAAGCTTTCAATACGTGACGCTCATTATGGGGCAACTGCTTGCTTTAGGTGTGCTGGTTTTATTACAACGGGCGTTTTTATCTGAAAAACAATTGCATGACTGGGGCTGGCGCATTCCTTTTTTTATAGGAGCGATACTGGCCGTTACTACTATGTATTTAAGGAGGAGCTTACAGGAATCATCCTCATTTGAAAAGGAGGGGACTAAAGCCAACGCTATGAATGGCACTATAAAAGCTTTAACACAACACCCCAAAGCTGTATTTACGGTAATTGGATTAACAATTGGCGGTACATTGGCGTTTTACACGTTCACTACTTATATGCAGAAGTTTTTGGTTAATACCTCTGGCTTCAGTAAAGGCGACGCTACTTTAATCTCGACGTTAACCTTGGCGGTATTTATGGTGATACAACCCTTATTCGGTTTACTGTCAGATAAAATTGGCCGTAAGCCTTTGCTCATTGGCTTTGGAGTTTTGGGAACACTTTGCACTATTCCTATTATGACAACGTTAAGCCATACCAAAGATGTATGGGGGGCTTTTATACTTATTCTTTGCGCGCTGATCATAGTAAGCGGATATACGTCCATCAATGCCGTTGTTAAAGCCGAATTGTTCCCGGCCAATGTGCGCGCACTGGGTGTAGGCTTTCCTTATGCAATAGCTGTATCGCTGTTTGGCGGCACTGCCGAATATATTGCATTGTGGTTCAAAAATGAGCATCATGCGCAATGGTTTTACTGGTATGTAACTATCTGTATTGCACTGTCGTTGATTTTGTATATTACCATGAATGATACGCATAAGCACTCGAAAATAGAGGATGAGTAATCTGAATCAGAATTTACAGAGTTTTAGAATTGACAAAATGGAATAGAAGACAGGTATTTAGTAAACTAAATATTATCCCATTGTTAATTAAATATTTATATACTGTTTAACACAGAATTCTAAATAATAATTCTACTAATTCTTGAGTTCTGTAAATTCTGATCCTGACACTTGTTAATAAAAAGTATTAATTTTGCCCGTTCATCACGAGGGACAACCCTTAAATTTATGACTGAAACAAGTAATTTATTTCAACTGGCGGTAACATTACTGCAACAACTGATATCTATTCCATCGTTTAGCAAAGAAGAAGACCGCACTGCCGATCTGATCAATGAATTTTTGCAATCGCATGGAGTAACTACTCATCGTAAGCTTAATAACATCTGGGCATGGAATAAACATTTTGACCCTGCTAAAGAAACTATCCTGCTTAATTCACATCATGATACGGTTAAGCCTAATTCGGGCTATACGCGCGATCCTTATGATGCCAAAATTGAAGATGGTAAACTATATGGTCTTGGCAGTAACGATGCCGGAGGCTGCCTTGTATCGCTTATAGCGGTTTTCCTGTATTTTCATGATAAGGAAAACCTGAAATATAATTTCTGCTTAGCTACAACTGCCGAAGAAGAGATCTCCGGTGTAAATGGCCTGGAGTTGATCATTCCTGAACTCGGCCAGTTATCATTTGGTATTGTAGGCGAACCAACCCTGATGCAGTTAGCCATCGCCGAGCGTGGGTTAATGGTATTGGATTGTACTGCTCACGGTCGTGCCGGGCATGCCGCGCGTGAAGAAGGAGAGAACGCTATTTACAAAGCCTTAACGGATATTGAATGGTTCCGCAGCTTTAAGTTCCCTAAGGAATCGGAAGTTTTTGGGCCGATAAAAATGTCGGTTACTATTATCAATGCCGGCTCTCAGCATAACGTTGTGCCTGCAAGCTGTGTTTACACTGTTGACGTGCGTGTTACCGACGCTTACCGTAATGAGGAAGTATTGGAAATTATTCGCGAGCACGTTGTAAGTGATGTACAACCACGCTCTATCAGGTTAAAGCCATCATCTATCCCTAAAGAGCATCCAATAGTTCAGGCTGGCATATCACTTGGCCGTATCACTTACGGTTCGCCAACAACTTCCGATCAATCATTACTGGATATCCCATCAATAAAAGTGGGCCCCGGTGATTCTGCCCGCTCGCATACTGCCGATGAGTTTGTTTATGTGGATGAGATCCGTGAAGGGATAGAGCTCTATATAAAAATGCTGGAGAAAATTAATTAAGAAGATTTAAAAATCAAAACGGCGTCATTACAAGGAACAAGTAATGACGCCGTTTTGATTATATGGTTCCTATTAACTACTTAACAGGCGTCGGCCTCGTCGGAGTAAGGGGGATCAACCCTTTGAACATCTTGGCACCGTCGCCGGTAAGCCTTAGGTAATAATCAGATGAGCAAGCTGTTCCGTCTTCATCCAAAGTAACAAACGATGATCCTGCAGGTACAAAATCCTGGCTTTCGGCTGTTTTGGCTATCTGGTTTCCTTCGTTATATTCGTCAAACATGGAAATATAAAGGCCTTGCGCACCTACGCTTTTCATGTTAAAGAACTGACGCCACATAAAATCGCCGTGCACACGCTGATGTTCCTGCAAGTCGCCGGGCAGGATACATGGCTGATAATCCATACCATGGGCCTTACAATAAGCAACATCCGGGCGGTTAACTGTTCCGTAAAAATTGTCCGATTCGCTTTTATTACCAATACGCCCAACCATCCAGGGCGAGATCATATCAAGTGCGCTATAAGCACTTAAAAAGGCCGGTCGCGAATCACTGTCTTCAGTACGCCAGTGTGTAGGAACGCCTCCGATAACATAACAACCTTTGCTTTTAAACCAGTTAATCACATCCAGGCATTGAGCGGCGGTAAAGGGATGGTTTTCATCGCTGAAGCCAAAACCCCAGATACATACAACAGGTTTGCCATTTTGCTTAGCATAGGCTGTAGACGAAGTGTAAACCGACATTTTGCTCGTCCAGTCGGTTTTTATCTCCGACTGCATGTTTTTCCAGCCGCTTATATCGTACATAATGTAAAACTTAACGCCGTTTGCTTCTGCAGCTATTTTGGTTTTCGCTGCCATAGCGTCGCGTACGGGGCCTTCCAGACCGCTTGGATTAAAACGTTGCAGTGCCGCGCCGTCAATGCCATATTGTTTCATCCATTTAAACTGTACATCAATGGTCTGATCAGAAAATGATGAAAATACATTGGCTGGTTGACCGTTATTCAGGTTGGCATATTTGGTGGGGAAGGTTTTGGTGTAGTCACGTACGTCGGGCCATGATTTGATGGCCGTGTTGGTTGGCGACGGTTGTTCTTCCCAGGTTTGTGCCCAATGCCAGTAACGGTTAATAGGAGATCCGTCGCCTATGGCTGCAAACCAGCCCTGGTATCCAACAATTACTTTTCCTACCACATCGCCAACCGGCGATGGGGTAAGATCTATCGTATCTTTGGGTTTATCTACCGGTGTAACATCGCCGCCTCCGCTGCCGCCTTTTTTTGAGCAGCTCAACGTCAGCGCCACGACTACAACAAGGCAAAGATTTGTTGGATATTTACTTATGATATTTTTCATAGAATATTGATTAATAACATGATATAGTTTGCTATTTTTTGAAAGATGTAGGTTCGACCATTTTAATGGAACCATCGGCATTGTAGTAAAGCTTATCTACACTGATAGACCTTAACCAATCCTCATGCGATAACGCGCTGGTATGATAGAATGAATACCATTGACCTTTGTACTGCACAATAGAACCATGATTGGTATAACTATCGGTTGGATCCATGTAAATGCCGCCATATGTCCAGGGGCCAAGGGGGCTTTTACTGGTGGCGTAATTCATCCGGTTATGTTTACCGTTTACATCATGGTTATCTGAGTACGACAGGTAGTAAACGCCGTTGCGTTTATGTACCCAGCTGGCTTCATGGAAATCTTTAAGGCCTTCCATGGTTTTCATTTCGCCGTCAATTTCCATCATATTATCTTTTAGCATGCCACCTTTACAGGTACCGCCGCCACCGTAATAAAAGTATGCCTGACCATCATCATCAATAAAAACGCATGGATCTATCATTGATTCAAGTCCTTTGATATAGCCCTGAACAGTGAAACCGCTTGCTGGACTTTTGCTTGTTGCTACGCCAATTTTCCAGCTCTCGTTCCATTTGGTATCGCTTGGATGCGGGAAATAAAAGTAATAAGTGCCGTTTTTGTAGGCACAATCAGGAGCCCACATAAAGCCACCTTCTTTACGGCCCCATGGCACCTGGGCTGCGCGAAGTATTTCACCATGATCTTTCCAGTGTACCATATCATCTGTCGAAAAAACATGATATTGGTCCATCAGATCGCAGCCGCGTGCCGGAAAGATATCGTGCGATGCATAAACATAAAGGCGGCCATCAGCCCAAACGTGCGCGGACGGATCGGCGGTGTACATGCTCCTGATAAATGGGTTGCCGGTGGTATCGGTCGCAGCTTTTTCCTGTTGTTTGGCTTTTTCCTGGGCTTTGGTGCAGCTGGTTCCGGTAAGCACAAATGCTATGGCAAGCGTGGCGGGCAAAGCTTTTATTGTTAATGGTTTGAATAAAGTGATTAAATTCATTATGATATTACTGTTATTAAGGCCGGCCGAAGGTTTTACCAACAGCCGGCTTTTATTAATTAGGATTGGGGAATAACTATTTGGAGATGAACTTCAGATCATCGATACCGGTTACCAGGTCGCCATGATCCTTGTTTTGAGTCCAGAAAAAGATCCTGAAATGGTTGATCTTGGTGTAATCAGCGCCCGGGTCAGTACCAGAGGGTTTGATGGACTTATCAAAATCCAGTGTGATCTGGTTCCAACCATTTTTTAGCGTTGGGATCAAATCTTTTACATCCCACGCCGATTCATGATCATCTGATTTACCAGAGCTGGTGATTTCGATAGAACCGTCTGCTTTTAGTAACGAAACATCAGATACATACCACCAGAAAGTGAACCTGCCATCGGCGGCACTAAAACTGCTATTAACAGGAGGGTCGATATCCTTAATGAACTGCATGAAATCGCTACCGTTGGCAATGGTGTTTTTCAGATAGCCAGTGCCTTCTTTTTGCCCGCTGGTAGCTATAGTTGGTGTGCCAACAGTTTGCCAGCCGTCCGGCTTATCGGCGTTATCAAATACTACCGGAGGCGGGGCAGGAGCAGCTCTGAACACCAGGTCGTCGACCCCGGTAACCAGATCGCCATGATCTTTACTTGTTGTAAAAAAGAAGATCCTGAAGTGATTGATAGCCGAATAATCGGCGCCGCCATCGTTTGTTTTGATGGCTTTGCTGAAATTCAGGGCAATTTCGTTCCAGCCATTTTTAAGTGTTGGTATTAAAGGGGCTACATCCCAGGCAGATTCATTGACATCTGATTTTCCTGAGCTGGTGATCTCAATAGAACCATCGGCTTTCAGCAATGAAACATCCGATACATACCACCAGAATTTAAACTGGCCATTATTGCCGGTTAGCTTAGTATCAAGAGGGGTAGACAGGTCTTTGATGAACTGCATAAAATCGCTGCCGTTGGCAATCGTATTTTTCAGGTAGCCTGCACCTTCCTTTTGTCCGCTGGTAGCGATGTTGGGTGTACCCACGGTTTGCCAGCCATCAGCTTTATCAGCGTTGTCAAAGGATATCAATGTTGGATCTACTGCAGGCGGAGCAGTAGTATCCGGTGGGGGCGGCTTCAGGTATGAAGTATCACGGGATACATATTTTTCTTTTTTGCAGCCTGCAGCAATCAGGCCTATCATGAGGATGGAGCAAGCCATCATTGTTTTATTGAATTTCATTTCCTTTTTGGTTTTAGGTTAACTTTTAGGAATATCTACCTGTACTATCTCCGAAAAATTTGAGCTATTGAAGCTATCACTTAAACGCACACCCACACGTACGAAGAAGGTACGGCCCGGAATAAGATTAGGAACGGTAAGTGTCATCGATTTTTCGGCAGCGCTCATATCAATAAATGCCTTGTTGATGGTTTTGGCGTTCACATCCGAAAAGTCACGGATAGAAGCGCCTGTACCTACCAGTTTGGTGGTATTTACATATGGCTGCACATCTTTGATGGTTGGTAAACCGGCAATAATAGGTGCATCTATATCAAATGTGAGGGTAAGCGTGGTACCGGTTAATGTATGGGTGAAGTTTTTGATCACTATGTATGGCGTAACTGTAAAGTCGTGTTTGGTACCTTTATCAATGTTAACTGTCACAGTATCCGTAACGGGCCAGAATGCACCACCGGTAGGCACAATTTTATATCCGCCTTTAAACAATTTACTATCCTCATAAGTACCATCAAATTTGCTTGGGATGGTTTGCGGCGTTGTCCAGCCTATTTGTTGTAGCTTGATAGTAGTGCTGCCGCCCGAGGTAAGCAGGTTACCTCCCTCAGATGATAATATATTGCCTTGCAACGAAGCATTGGGGCCATCATAGTTATCTGTTTTTGTACATGCAGAACTCGCCAGTATAGCTATGCCCACCAAAATTCTACCAATCAGATTTTTCATATCTTTAACTTTTAAATTCTTAATAATTAGGGTTGTTAGGAAGCAGGTTAGGGTTTTTGCCAATTTCGCCACCAGGGATAGGCTCATAATAAAACTGCTTTTGGAAAGTGTATTCCCTGTTAAACAGTTCGGGCTCGGCCAGGAAAATGTATTTGTTTTCGTTTAATACATAGTATGGCATCAAACCTTTAAAGTGTGCCCGGTCAAGTACCACATCGGCAATGCGCCATCTTTTTAAATCCCAATAGTATTGGTTTTCAAAAGCAAGCTCCATACGGCGCTCTTTGCGTACTTTATCCAGATCGATAGAACCATACGGCGTTGCACCGGCACGGCTTCTGAGCAGGTTGATAGAGGTTAAGGCATCACCGTTATTGCCTAATTCCACAGCGGCTTCGGCACGGTTCAGCAGAATCTCCCCGTAACGTAGGTCAATCCATGGTTGTTCGCTGCGGTTCAGGTCAACAGATGCCTGTGGCTTGTTATAGTCAACATATTTGCGAACATAAAAACCTGTACGGGTAAGTTCGTCACCACCAGTCCACGGACCGGTAAAACCTATAACCTGCTTGCCCTGGTAAAGGGTTTTAGTATCGCCTGCAAGGATGTAGGAGCGTGAGTTTGGTTGTTTGGCAACTTCAGAAGCAGCGGTACCACTGAACGAAGGGTAAATACCGCGTTGCATATCAAACATCAAGCCCCTTAACATAGCGCCCGGAAAGTAAATAGTTGCCACTAACCTTGGCTCCAGGCCTTGCATCAATTCAGCACGGTCATTGAAACGTTTAGGTGTACCATCATCATTGGTTACATTCAAATTTCCCCATAACTGCACAAGATCAAGCGTAGGATATGAGCGTGACAGTGCATTGGCTGTAAAATAACGCGGCGACATGGTATCATCCCAGCTATGCGCCGTGTGATTGGCGATTGAATATTGCTTAATGAAGATGTTTTCGGGACTTGGTTTTAAAAACAGATCTACATAGTTCTGTACCTTATCCGAATTGGCATTATAAAGCGAATAATGACCATCCAACAGTTTAGCGGCATCATAAGCAGCCTGAAAGTAGGTGTTGGCCTTGCTTCCCGGAATACCAACCAAACCTTGCGCGCGTGCCGGACCGTCAACAAAATTGGTTGAACCATATTTGGCAATACAAGCCGCATATAACATTACCCTTGATTTTAAAGCGGCAGCTGCGTATTTGTTTGCGCGGCCCGCGTCGCTTGTTTCGGGCATCATTTGGTACCCCAGGTCAAGCTCCGCACCTATAAAATCCCAGGTAGCTTCTTCTTTATCGCGGTGTACCTGTAATTCAGATAACGGGGCCGCCGGGTCCTGAGGTTCTTTAATGATTGGCACACCTCCATAGCGTTTTGCTAATCCGAAGTAATAGTAAGCCCTTAAAAAGTGTGCTTCGCCAAGTAGCGCGTTTACTGTGTTTTGAGTTAAGGCTGCCGTATGTTTGGGTAGCTCGGCAATGAGAGTGTTCACATTCCTGATGTCGCCGTATGGCCAGTAGCCAAAGCCTCCGCCTATATCCATGCCACCAAACGGACCAACCTCTTCGCCGGTAACAGAGGCCGAGTTATAAAAGTTTTCCCAGTCGTTGCTTCCCGTTTTAAATCCTTGGTCGGGCCGGTATTTGAAATCCTCGATGGGCAAATTGGTATAAATGGTTGCTAAAAATGATTTAACGCCAGCCTCGCTATCGTAAATAATGTTTGGCGTAAAAATATTGGTAGGTGGGATGTCTAATTTTTGGCAGGAAGTTACCGAGGTACCTACACCGACAGAAATTGCTATAATGAGTTTATGTAATTTTTTCATGTGTTAAATGATTTAAAATGAAACGTTAGCACCCAGGTTAAAGGTCCTGTTCATTGGGTAGGTGTAACCGCCAAGGGCTTTGCTGAAATCATTGTTATCTCTCGGATTAGGTCCCTGGTGTTCTGGATCGTAATTCTTTAATCCGGTGAATGTTAGTAGGTTGTAGCTGTTTACATAAACCCTGAATTTTTTAACCCCAATGGCTTTCAATACAGCAGGAGACAGGGAATAACCTAATTCAAGTGTTTTAACACGCAGGTAACTGGCATTTTGGATGGCCTTTGTGCCCTGTGCAGATGGAGAACCCATAGCCGGATAATATCCGGGTACCCATTGCGTGTTCGGATCAAATACGTTTGCTGAAGGATCAAGCGTGTGCCAGCTATCCAGGAAGCGGGTTAAGGCACTTCTGTTGTACATCAATGGCTCGGCAAACTGCTCGCCGTATTGTACATAAACGCCTGCGGCTCCCTGCAAAAGCATGTTGAGGTCAAAGCCTTTGTAGCTTACACCTATAGTAAGGCCGTAGTTATACAACGGGATATCGGTGGTGGCAATAGGGTGACTGTCTTTATCGTCAATTACACCGTCATTGTTCCAGTCCTTGTAGTAGTAATCGCCAGGGATGGTGTTGTTATTACCGCCGCCTGTATTTACGCCATAGTTGTAGATCTGGTTGTATGAGGTAAACTGGCCTGCATATTCAGGGCCCCACCATACGTTTTGATACCTGTTGGTTTGATTTTCTTTCCAGTTCAGGTATTCGTTACCTGATTGGCCACGAAGTACTTTTAAAGCTTTTAAGCGGGTTGTACCGATGTTACCAGATACATTTAAGCCAACCTGGCCAAAGGTATTTCGGTATGACAGGTTAAAATCCAAACCCTGAACCCTGTCGCTATTATAGTTGATTTGTGGTACAGCCGCACCTACGGTGCCTGGTAATGCAACTGATGGCTGAGCAGGCAAACCGGTTCTGTCGTTCCTGAAAACCTCGATTGTACCGTCTACTTTACCGCCAAACAGGCCAAAATCAACAGCGATGTTTTTTATGGTATTTACAGACCAGGTTAAGCCGGCGTTACCCAATTTGGGGGCCGAGCCGTTAACGGCACTTGAACCGAAGATGTAGCTGTTTACCGGATAGGTATAACCATTTACATAGTTAAATGCAGGAGCATTCGCTTCATCGCCGGTTTGACCATAAGAAGCCCTGATTTTTAAGTTTGTAAGTATATTTTCGGAAACCAGACTGCGGAAGAAGTTTTCTTTAGTTAAAACCCAGCCGATAGACCCACCCGGGAAAAAGCCCCATTGATCAGATCCTGGTTTATAAAGGTTGTTACCATCACGGCGGAAACTGAATTCTGCCAGGTATTTACCTTTGTAATCGTAATTTAAACGGCCTATGATACTTCTGTGTGCGCGATCTTGCAGTGCGTTAGGATCCATACCACCTGCCATGTTAGAGTTTTGCAAACCACCAAACAGGTAATCAACCGGGATTTCTATATCCCTGTAAGCGTTAAAGTTATCGGCAGTTTCATGGCTTTGCTCATAGGTAGCCATCGCGGTTACGTTATGATCTTTAGCAAAAGTATGCGCGTAATTTAATGTTAACTGGCTTAAGGTATTTAAGTGCGTGTAATACTGGCGGGTGATACCGGCAGGTGAGTTTACTAAGCTTGGAATGTATGTATCATTATCGGCTTTGTAAGTATACAGGGAGAATGATCTCCTGACAATATTGTTATCTGCAGTACCGTAATCAATGTTGAACAAAGCCTTGGCAGTAAGACCGCTTACTCCAGGGATGTCATATTGTAAATTTAACTGACTGGTAATGTTTTTGTTCCGGAAACGCTTTGAACCTACTTTATTGGCATCTGTAATGATAGAGGGGTTCATGTTATCATCAATTACAGCCGGATAAAGTGGATTGTCATTGGCATAGATCTGGTGGGTTGGGATCTGGTTCCAGGTATATTTATAAATGGTCCATTCATCAGTATAAGGAAGGTTTTTCTCGTCCATCCAGGCCGATGTTAATACCTGTGCCCTTAAACCTTTAGTGATGGTTGCCGTAACGTTTGAACGGAAGTTGTATTTATTATAATTCAGACTACCGGTTTTAAATACACCATCCTGCTTCTGATAACCGAAGTTGAAGAAGTAGCTGATCTTATCATTACCTCCGTCAATATTCAGGTTATGCTGTATCTGGTTGGCTGTTTTCTTGAAAACCATCCCAATCCAGTCGGCTGATTTGTAAGTGCCATCAAGCCATGGTTTAATGTCGGCATAGGAGAATTGCGGAGTAACATTGTGTACAAAGTTATTAGCGAAATCACGTTTTACTTTTTCGTTGGTTAGCAACATATAATCAACCGCGCCAACACCTTCTGGCATGCCCAAAAAGGTTTGTATCGCGTCGTTAACCGAGTAATTGATATTGATCTTACCATTTTTGCCGCCTTTTTTGGTGGTGATAATGATGGCTCCACCAGCCGCGCGCATACCGTAAATAGAGGCCGCCGCGTCTTTTAACACCGAAATGCTTTCAATCTCATTCGGGTCCATACGACCAATGGTTGATTGGTCACCGCCGATGATACCGTCGATAACAACCAGAGGAGCGCTTTGATAACCTCTTATGTTCAGGTTGTTTGCGTATGAACCCGGTTCGGCAGTAGTTTGAACAATGCGCACACCGGGTATTTTACCGGTAAGCATATTGATAACGCTTTCGTTTTTGGTTGTGGTGATCTCCTTGCTTTGCAGCGTGGCGATTGAACCTGTAATGGTGGCCCTCTTTTGCGTACCGTAACCAACAACTACAACTTCCTCAAGGCTTTTATTGGTTGTTTTTAAGGCGATGGTACCATCTTTAATATCCTTAACCGCTATTTCCTGGGTTACATAACCTATGTATGATACCTGCAGAATTGCGTTCGGGCCGGGCACCTGCAGCTGGAATTTTCCCGCTACATCTGTAATAGCACCGGTATTTGTGCCTTTGATTTTTACACTTACCCCCGGAAGTGTCGACCCATCGGTTAAGTCTATTACTTTTCCGTTTATGGTAGTTTGCTGGGCTAACAAACTAAGCGGGAAAAGGAAGAAAAGTATAAGTAAGTATTTATATTTTTTCATATCGTCTCTCTTTGATGATTGTTTAAGGTTAAATTGATCGTTACCCATGTAGGGTAATAAATAGCGCATGCAGCGGCAGGCCTTACGGCGGGTTGGGGTCGTAGTAATACATGGTTTAAAAGAGTTGGTTAAAGCAGCGCCTTGTTGCGGTTATGCGATGAAAAGCACTGTTGTTAGTTTATAATTTCAGGTACAAAACAACAAGCAGGCATTAATAAAAAATAAATAATACATTAATAAAGGCCGTATTAATGCCCAAAAACGCGGTTTTATGAACTTTTTTGCAATCGATTGCGAAAAAAAGTGGTCCTGTAGGAAAATAATTTGATTTTTAACGGCAGGGGAGATGGTTAATACATTTTTAACAAAAGGTGATACGGATTAGTAGGTATATAATTATCGGCGCCAAGAAACGAAACCAGGCCGTAAATAATGTGATACATGGCATTGATTCTTGGGGAAAAAATGTAGTTTTAAAATCCGTAACCAATAAACTTATACACCCTTATCTTAATGCCCTTCAAATACCCCTGTCTGCTTGCCGCAAAAACGTTATTAATTGTTGTGTTTTGCTTAACTACCTGTTTTTATGCAGCTGCACAAAAAAAGAACGCGGGCTATAAGTACCACATCCGCAGGGCTGCTTCAGCTATTAATGTTGATGGGGTGATGAATGAGCAGGCCTGGATGCAAGCTGATTCTGCCGGCGACTTTTTTATGGTGCTACCCATGGATACCAGCAAGGCTACCGTTAAAACCGAAGTGCGGATGACTTATGATGATAAAAACCTGTACATCATAGCCATTAATTATAATTCTGTACCCGGTCCCTATATGGTTGAATCCCTGAAGCGTGACTTTAATTTTGTGAAGAATGACAACTTCCTGATTTTCATGGATCCTTTTGATGCCCGAACCGATGGTTTTAGCTTTGGAGCAAATGCTGCAGGAGGGCAATGGGACGGCAGCATGTACGAGGGTGGGAAAGTTGACCTGAGCTGGGATAACCGCTGGTATTCGGCAGTGAAAAATTATCCTGACAAGTGGATCTGGGAGGCTTCTATTCCCTTTAAAAGTATCCGCTATAAAAAAGGGATCAAGGAGTGGGGGATCAATTTTAGTCGCAATGACCTTAAGACAGCCGAAAAATCGAGCTGGACACCAATCCCGAGGCAATTTCCCACAGCTTCATTGGCCTATACCGGTACCTTAGTTTGGGATGAGGCCCCTCCAACGGCAAGTAGCAATGTATCTATAATCCCGTATGCGCTTACTGGCTTATCCAAAGATTATCAGCACAATACCAAAACCGAATATAAACACGAGATAGGGGGCGATGCTAAAATCTCGGTGACGCCATCGCTAAACCTCGATTTAACGGTTAATCCTGATTTTTCGCAGGTGGACGTTGATCAGCAGGTAATTAACCTGAACAGATATGAATTGTTCTTTCCCGAAAAACGGCAGTTCTTTTTAGAGAATGGAGATTTGTTCGCCAATTTCGGTTATTCAGATATCCGCCCGTTTTTTTCACGACGGATAGGCTTAAATGTACCTATCGATTTTGGCGCGCGGCTGACAGGTAAGCTGGATAAAGACTGGCGTATTGGCGCTATGGATATTCAAACCGGTGGCTCAGGAAGCGTATCGCAAGCTCCTGAAAATTATGGTATTATCACATTGCAAAGGCGTGTGCTTGATCGTTCCAATATCGGTTTCCTGTTTATCAATAAAGATGCTACAGCTAATATCCCCGGCACCAATACAGGATCGGCTGCTTACAACCGTAACATAGGCGCGGAGTTCAATCTGGCGTCCCGCAGCAATATCTGGACGGGTAAGGTATTGGCCTTAAAGTCGTTTACGCCGGGGGTAAGCGGCCATGATTATGTAGTGTCCGATCATTTTCAATACCTGAGCAAATACTGGACGGTGTACATGCAGGAAGAATACGTTGGCAAAAACTATAATGCCGAAGTGGGGTATGTGCCCCGCGTTGGTTATATCAAGTTAAGTCCGTTGCTACTTCGTAATTTTTTTCCTAAGCAGGGGGATATTCTGAGTCATGGCATTCAGCTTACTTCTAACTACTTTTTTGATGAGTCGTTTCATCGTACAGATAATGAAAGTATCCTGTCGTACCTGATCACTTTCCGTAACCGGGCTACATTATCTGTATCAGGCTTAAATGATTATGTAAGGTTGTTAAAACCTTATGATCCTACTAACATAGGTAAAGGCCTGTTGCCAACCGGGTCCGAACATAATTGGAATACTATCGATGTTCAGTTTGTATCCAAGCCGCAAAATGTATTTACCTATTTGCTGGAAGCATCGCATGGTGGGTATTATGATAAAGGAACCCGTAACAGCATTACGAGTTTAATAGGCTATCGCTTTCAGCCTTATGTAAATATCGCTATCAATACCTCATTTAATGACTTAAGGTTGCCCCAACCCTTTGGACATAACACTTTTTGGCTGGTAGGCCCGAAGATTGATGTTACTTTCACCAATACCTTGTATTTTACCACCTATGTTCAATATAATCAGCAGATAGATAATATCAATATCAACACCCGCCTGCAATGGCGTTATAAACCTGCATCTGACCTGTTTATTGTTTATGGCGATAACACCACACCATCTCCTTATACAGTAAAAAACCGCCAGCTTACTTTAAAGTGGACATACTGGTGTAACCTATAGTAGTATTGTTATAAAACAAGTGCTGCCGATGGCTGTTCGGATATTAGTTTGATATCTACCGGAAATGAAAAAACTCATCATATTTGATTTGGACGGCACCCTTGCCGAAAGTAAGGCCGCGCTTGATCAGGAAATGGCCACGCTTTTGACCAATTTGATGAAAGTTGCAAAAGTGGCCATTATATCGGGCGGCGACTGGCCTCAGTTTGAAAAGCAGGTACTGTCGAACCTGCCCGGCAAAAAATCAATTAAAAACCTGTCCATCTTACCAACCTGTGGTACCAAATATTATCAGTATAAAAAAGGTAGTTGGAAAAAACTTTATTCAGAAGATTTTACAGATACAGAAAGGCAGGAGATTGTCAGTAAATTAAATGAAGCCATTGATGCCTCCGGGATTAAATTCAGGAAAACATGGGGCGATCAGATAGAAGATCGCGGCAGTCAGATTACTTTTTCTGCATTAGGCCAGCATGCACCGTTGGAGGAAAAGAAAAAGTGGGACCCCAAATACGCAAAACGTAAAAAGATTAAAGCCATACTTGATAAAACCCTCGCCGGCTTTTCGGTACAAATTGGAGGATCTACCTCTATTGATATAACAAAACCCGGAATTGACAAAGCTTATGGCATTCATAAGTTGCAGCATACTTTAGAGATCAGCATCAAGCAAATGATTTTTATAGGTGATGCTTTGTTTGAGGGAGGTAATGACCACCCGGCTCGTACAACCGGGGCGGATTGTATCCAGGTGCGCGATCCGGAAGAAACCAAGCGTGTTGTTGAAGGAATAATCCTTTGCCTGAAGTAATAGGCTATCGGTTGAAATGTTAATTAAAAGTAAAGTGTATAATTTACACTTAAGCGGGTGCCTAAACTGCCTATCTTTGCAGCATGGAAGCAGGGTCAAGCATAAAAAACCGAACGTCATCAATCGCATTAGAAATAGCCGGGTTTGTTAAGTTTACGTTTATCGGATATTTTACGATTGGATTAAGTCTTGGAGTGCTTCCGGTTTTTATACACAATCAGTTTGGCTATAATGCTATGATGGCTGGTGTGGTTATCAGCCTGCAATACCTGAGCACCTTTTTATTCAGGGGCTACGCCGGGAATATCATTGATAAAAAGGGCCCAAAAACGGCTGTGCTTTCCGGGACGGCAGGCTTCGCAATTAGTGGCCTGTTTTTGTTTGTCGCCTTTTTATTTAAAGATCATCGCGAACTATGCTTAGGGTTAATAGCACTTACACGACTTGTGACAGGCTTTGCAGAAGGGTTAATAGGCTCAAGCCCGATAAACTGGAGTATCAACACAGTTGGCGAACAAAATACTGCAAAGGCGATATCTTATAATGGTATTGCGAGTTACGGAGGGCTTGCAATAGGTGCTCCCGTAGGCATATTGCTTGATAATAACTACGGCATCGCTGGTATCAGCATTGTAGTTTTTATACTTGGAATTGGCGGTTATTTATTGGCCAAAAGAAAGGCCGATGCATTGATCAAAAGTTCCGAGCAACGGAAATCATTCGTTTCGGTACTTAAAACTGTTGCGCCCTACGGCATCTGTCTAACCCTTGCTGCTTTGGGTTTCGGTACTATTTCCACGTTTATAACGCTCTATTACGCCTATCTTAACTGGACTAACGCGGTGCTTTGTCTTTCGGTATTCAGCGTTTTCTTTATCCTTGGCCGTTTAATATTTGCCGGAGCAATTGATAATTACGGAGGTTTAAAAACATCCGTAGCGTGTATAGCATTGGAGTCGGTAGGGCTAATGGTACTTTGGCTGGCCAATATGCCTGAAGTTGCGCTGATAGGCGCGGGCATAACTGGCTTGGGCTTTTCACTGGTTTTTCCGGCGCTGGGAGTGGAGGCTGTAAAATTAGTGCCAGGCTCAAACAAAGGAGCTGCGTTGGGCGCCTACGGTTTGTTCCTGGATATTTCGCTTGGTCTTACCGGGCCTTTAGTAGGTGGTGTGGCAAGTCACTTCGGGATGTTGTATATTTTTCCGTTTAGTATGGGTATGGTGCTGTTAGGTCTCCTGCTATGTTTAGTAATTGGCTGGAAGTTAAAAAGCTTTCGGGCCTAAAACCGGTTAATCAATTTCATACTTTTCATAGGGAATCTCAAAGCTAAATGTACTTCCTTTGCCGGCGTCGCTCTTTACGCTGATACTTCCTTTTTGCAGTTCGATCAATTGCTTGCAGATATACAAACCAAGACCGGTGCCTGTATTACCTTTTGCCGAATTTGTTTGATAGTATTTTGAAAACAGGTTAACCTGCTGTTCCTGGCTGATACCGGCTCCTGTATCAATAATATTAACAGTTAACCCGCCTTTACCACCAGTCAATTTAAGCGTAGCATTAATTTTAACGTTACCTGTTTCAGTGTATTTAATAGCATTGCTTACAAGGTTCACGATGATCTGTTTAAGCCTGAAACTATCGCCTAAAACTTCGGCTTCCGGGTCACCCTGGAAATCATAGCTTAATTGCAGTTGCTTTTTGTCTGCGCTGAATGCCATACTTTCAATTACTTCCTTCAATGTTTTATCCGGGCAAAAAGGATCGTTATGGATTTTCAATTCACTGCCTTCCATTTTAGCGGCGTCAAGCGTATCATTAAGGGTTTGCAGCAACAAGTCGGATGATGCCCGCACAGTACCCAGCATTTCCGATTGTTTTGGCGTAAGCGTGGTTCTGCTGAAAATATAAAGGAAGCCATTGATAGAAGTAAGCGGATTGCGGATTTCATGGCTCATATGTAGCAGGAGATCCATTTTTTGGCGCGCTATCATTACAGCACGTTCGTTTTCTTTCAATAAAAGATCTTCAGATTGGCCCAGTTTAATAACAAATACAATCAGTAGTACGGCAAAAGCCAGCAATAACAAAAGCGCGCTCAGGTAAAGTTTGTTCAGTAAGCTTGTTGTTTCCAGGTAGCTGTTAAAAGCCAGGCCTTTAAAGGCGTCGGTTAAGCTATAGTTGATATCCTTAATGGTACTGATCAACTGCTCCATTTTGTGCGTGATGCGCATGTTAAGGGCAATAAGCTGCCTTTGTGTTTCCTGCAATTTAGAGTTGCTTTGTTGTAATTGCTTCAGCTTATTCAGATAGTTTGATTTATCTTTAGTACGAAGCTTTTGGGTAACCGAGTCAACATAAATCCGTGTACGGTGATTGATAACAACACCTCCGGATCCGCCTGCATAAGCGTTTTTGTTTTTTATAGCCTCTTTTATCCTGGCAAAAAATCCTTTTCTTTTCAGTTTTCCTTGCTGGTTAATAGTATCCGTGCTGTTTTGAACTTTTTGGCTGCTCTTAACGGCAAGCTTATTTTGAGCGGTTGCAAGATCGAGATCAGAAGAGGTTGTTAAAAGGGAATCAAAATCGTGCCGGGCGGAAAGCAGATCGGCAGATAGTTTTATTTTTTGATCGTGCCATGCGTGAAGTTGTTTACGCTGCTCCGGATTTAGTTTTGCAGTATCATGCTGCATATTTAATAGCGTATCAATTTCGGCAAAAGCTAATGAAAGCTTCGCCTGATATGCTTTACTTTTAGCCGGGTCGCCATCTACCAGTGATGATTGAAACAAATCCTCGGCCTGGTGAAGTAGTAAAAGGGCCTGTTGCGGTCTGGAGTTATTAAGATCCATGAGGTGCGATACCTGGGCCGTATGGGCCAGTCTTTCGGCAATCTTGTCCCTTACAAAAAGAGCCGCAATAACTAAGATTATGGTGAAGGCTAAAAAAGCAAGCAGTATCTTCCTTGATAAAACGTTCATATAGTTATAATTATCAATGAGCCCGAAGTTATTGATTGAAAAACCTGATAAGATCCGGCGTTGATATTTTGAGGAACAATGATAATGATAAAAATGATACAATCAACCGTTGTTATAGCGATAGCATGCCACCGACTTTTATAAGTAGGTTAACAATTAACCGGTGCTTTATAAAATGATTTTCGTAAATGTTAAATGTCGCAGGGATTGTCAAGGAAAGATGATTGCTTTAATTACAGGTTATAAAATAAAAAAGCCTGATAATTAAAAAATTATCGGGCTTTTCTGAAAATTAGCTGCAATAAACGCGCTATTCAACAATAATAACATTTACAAATTCTTCGGGATCATTGTTGATATCCATATACTGCTTAAAATTCTGAATATCCTTATCAACCATATTTTTGAATACAGGGTTTAGTATTTTAGCTATGCCCGCGCCTACACCACCAGCAGGCGGCTGATAGCTGATGACAACATCGACAATGGTTCCCTGACCATCTATAGTATCCTGAAAGCGAACCTTACCTGCGTTATTGATCGTGGAATCGGAAAGTGAGCTCCATCCAATCATTTCGTTAGGCTCATCATGCACAATTTCGGCATGCCAGCTAACTGTAGCCACATTTTTTGGTAATTTGAGTGTCCAATGTGAATATTTTGAATCAATTACTTCCACGCTTTCCAGGTGTTTCATGAAAAGCGGTAAATTATCCAGTTTGCGCCAAAATTGATAAACCTTTTCCCTCGGTTTATTGACTGTAAATGACGACCGGATATTAACGTTTATTGGATTGGTTGATAGTTTGCCAATACGTTTATAAAGTTCGCAATGACCGGTAATGCCACGGTTTAAAAGGTATCCACCCGCTCCAATCTTTACGATGCTTGCAAGCGGATTTTTAAAGATGTTTTTAAAGCCCGAAAAACCAAGCTTCATTCCACCGGCTATGGAGGTAAAACGCTCCGGCCAGTTCAGGTTTATGCGGTCATCGCCGTAGAGTACGGGATAATTGTCGGTATATTTTACTATCGTAGTTGCCATAGGTTTTAAATAATTGTCGTTTTTAAAACACCTTTGGCGCTACTAAGTTTTCCTGAAGTGAATTTTATTGCTTATTGCTATAGCTGAATTTAAGTTTAGTTAAATCGGGTAAATGCTTTTTGGGGCGCTTTAATTCATATTGATATATGACTTGTCCAAGGTTTTTCAGGAAAGGCAGGCAAACCGTTGCATACTCATATTTATTATCATTCAATATACCATCTTCGTTTGACTGCACAACCGCGCTGAGCAGAAACTCCACCTTGTTTTTAAAGTCGACTATATAGGCGTTGTCAATATCATAACCATAGCTGTCGCCAACTTTATTAAAGATCCTGATATCCGGATTTATTACAGCCGTACTATCGCCTCCATAAAATAGAAACTTACAAAATGCCGGAAAGTATTCGGGCCGATGATAGGTAGGTTTTAAATTTTCGGTGGGGAGGGTGCTCATATAGCGATAGAGGAAGTGATAATCATCTGCGGTTAAATTAAATTGTTGTGCTTTTGGAAAAGTTTCCGGAAACAGCAGCCGTTTAAGAACCATCTGTTGATCGGCAAGGGAATAAACGTTCTTTTCGGAAAAGTCAAGTGGTTTATTAACCAGCCGGTCACTGCTATCTAAATAAGCTTTGCCCTGCAGCATATTTTCCAATTGCATGGGATAGTTTAAAGCATCATAAAGCCCGGGCTTGTGATAAACCAGTTTATCGTGATGAAAAAAATCTATGGGATTGGTGTGCCTTGTACTTTCACCCGCGTCGCCAATGGCGAGGCGGCCCACAATGCGGGTATTGTTCAGCCTGTATTTCTTGAGCTTTTGGTTGATCTCTGCCCGGCCAACAAATTCATAAAGCCGGTTATAAGCGTCATTATCGCTTACCAGCAAGATCTTTTTGATATAATTTTCGATACTGGGTAAACCGGTTGAAGACGACGTATCCACCTTAACTTTAGTTTGACCAGCAAATGAACTATCGGTGATCATGACCGATTTGCGGTTTAAACCTTTTGCTTTTAACTCATTTAACTTTTCAAGGGCAAATATGGCTGTAGGCAGTTTTACGGTGCTGGCGGGGTAAAAATAGTGATGAGGATTAAGGCGATAGCTATACGTTGTAAAGTGTGGGATATTGTTTTTGTCCCTGTCTATCCGGGTATATATAATTTGTACTTCGTTTTGCGTACCATGATTTAATATACCAGAAAATAACTCGGGATGATTGTTTAGCAAGCTTTTTAGAAAAACGGTATCGGGCTGTTGGGCAAAGCTGCAAAAAGCCTGCATCAGCAGTAGTAAAAAGAAGAAACGTTTCATTCTGCTAAATATAACTATGTAGTTTGAGGTTAACAGATACTTATTGTACTTTTACGGCGCTTTAGGTTTCATTAAACTATTTTTTAATGAATTAAAAGGGAATACGGTGTGAGTCCGTAACTGTCCCGCAGCTGTAAGCTCCATAACCGTTGCCAATCTATAAAGTCACTTTCTGTAAACAGGAGGGAAGACCAGGCAAAATGGGGAGTAAGTCAGAAGACCTGCCAAGGCGTTATATTTATTCATAGCTTTCGGGGATTGAAGCTTGAATGTGAATGCTCTTCATTTGGTGTGTTTTCATTTCAAAATCTTCCAACAATTGAGTTTTGTCGCGGATATGAAAAAACGCTTACCTGTATTTTTTTACAAACAACGCTTACCTATAAAAGGGGGTTGTTTGTTATTGGTAGTTACCCAGGTAGCGTTAGGCAGCAAGGCTTTGGCCCAATCAGATACCACAAAGAAACTTAATGAGGTTAAAGTGTCATCGTCGGCTATTCCTCAAATTCAGAGCTCGGCCCCTGCGCAATCCATATCCACAAACGATTTTAAACGAACCGCATCATTTAATGTGGCTGATGCCATCCGGAATTTCGCCGGTGTTAATATTTCGGATTACGGTGGCATCGGTGGCTTGAAGACTGTTTCGGTACGTAGTCTTGGTGCCGATAATACGGCAGTTTTGTACAACGGGGTGCAGCTTAATGATGCGCAGAATGGTCAAATCGATCTGAGTAAGTTCAACCTGAACAATGTTGAAGAAATTGTTTTATACAACGCCCAGCCAACTGATATTTTGCAAACGGCCCGTGCTTATGCTTCGGCCAATGTACTTGCTATTAGGACTATCCATCCGGTATTAGATGCACGGAAGCCTTATAATATTATAGCCGGAATTAAAGGCGGTTCATTCGGATTGGTGAACCCTTATTTGCAGTGGCAGCAGAGGCTCAGCAAATATTGGTCATTCGTTATAAACAGTTCCGTTCAGGAAGCTAACGGGAGATATAAATATCGAGAGGCCGGCGATGGCTCTGATACCCTGGCAACCCGCAAGAACGGCGATGTGCACGTTCAGCAGGCAGACGGGGGCTTATACTGGGCAAAATCGGATAGCGATAAATTTAATCTTCAATTTAATTTTTATAATTCAAAGCGGGGATTACCCGGGCCGGTTGTTTATTACGCGGCTCCTACCAACCAAAGGCTGCAAAACCGCGACTTTTTTATCCAGTCGGGTTATTTGCATAAGGCGGTTAGTGGTTTGCAGTTATTGATTAATGCAAAATACGCGCATAGCTATGTACGGTATCTTGATACAGGTGTCTACAATAACAGTGGCTTAATTGACGAGCATTATCGCCAAAACGATTTTTATTTGTCGGGAGCATTAGCATACAATCTAACGTCTGATTGGAAAATCTCTTATTCTTCAGATGCTGATATCAGCAACCTGCAATCTGATGTTTATAAATATGCTTTCCCAACCCGTACAAGTTTATTCAATGTTATAGCCACAGATTTGAATATAGGGAAATGGCGTTTGCAAGCTAATTTGCTGAATACGTATATACATGACGAGGTTAAAAGCGGACCAGCGGCGGCGTCACGGTCGGCATTTACTCCCGCGGTTATCGCTACATATAAACCATTTACAAGTCAAAACCTGCTTTTAAGGGCTTATTACAAGAGTACCTTCCGCAATACCACTTTTGCTGAGCAATATTATTATGCCATTGTACCACGATCTCTAAAGCCGGAATACACAGATCAGTATAATATTGGTGCAGCTTATACCAAAAGCCTAACAGGTATTTTTGATTATATCAACATTAGCGCCGATGCTTATTATAATCATGTAAAAGACAAGATCTCCTACATCCCGACAAGATCGCCGGAAACACCTTCGGTTGTTAACTTAGGTAGAGTAGATATTAAAGGACTTGACGTTATCTTAAAAAGTGGATTTAAGCCTTTTTACAATTGGAAAGGTTTGTTAAGTGTTGCTTATACCTATCAACAGGCGCTTGATGTAACCAATCCAACAGATTTATACTATCTGGAACAGATTCCATATACCCCAAAACATACCCTGGCGTTAAATGCCGGACTCACGCATAAGCAGTTTGGGATATATTATAATGAGATTTTTTCGTCATCAAGATACCAGAACAGCAATAACGTCCCCGAATACTATCTGCCCAGGTATTCGGTAAGCGATGCCTCATTTGTGTATAATTTCCTGGCGGGATTAAAGCCGGTTGCAGCATCTTTTGAAGTAAACAACCTATTTAATAAAAGCTATGCTGTGATAAGCAGCTACCCAATGCCCGGCAGATCATACCGATTAACATTTCAAATTACTATTTAATACATAACACATGAAATCACTTAAACTCCAACATTTATTTATAGCCTGTGCTGTTGCTACTACCCTGGCATCATGCCATAAGGATAAAAAGGTTGTACCCGATGATAAACCAACCGCAGAAAGAGCCGGCTTGTACGTTTTAGACCAGGGTAACCTTGGTTCGCCAAATAGTGCTTTAACTTATTATGATTACACCTCTAAAAGTTTAACCGCCGATATTTTCCAGTCGGCTAATGGCAAAGGTTTGGGCAATACAGCTAACGACCTTAAAATATACGGTGCCAAAATGTATATCGTGGTGGATAAATCAGGCACTGTTGAGGTGGTTAATCCTAAAACAGCAAAATCAATTAAACAGGTACTTTTTCAAAACGCAGATAAATCATCGCGCGAGCCACGCTCAATAGCTTTTTATAAAGGCAATGCGTACGTTACGCTGTATGATAACAATGTTGCTGTTTTAGATACTGCGACGCTTACAGTGAGTAAATATATCCCGGTTGGCCGCAACCCTGAGCAACTGGCTGTTAGTAATGGCAAATTGTACGTGGTTAATGGCGGCGGTTTAAGCTATCCTGATGTAGATAAAACGGTATCAATTATCGACTTGACAACTTTAGCCGTTACCAAAACCCTTGAGGTTGGCGTAAACCCGTATGCTGTTAGCGTTGATAGCTATGGCGATGTTTTTGTTCACTCTTACAATTTATATCCGGCCAATCCTGAGCTGACTATTATTGATAGCAAAACAGATGTAGTTAAATCAAAAAACGACTTTGCAGGTGGTCCGTTTTCAATCAACGGCGATGTTGCTTATTATATAGCTTCAGACGGAACAGTGAAAACATACGATGTAAAGAACCTGAAAGCCCTGTCGTCAAATTTTGTTACCGACGGCACAACCTTTACCAGTGCTTATGCCGTAGTAGCTGATACGCAAACAGGCGAAGTTTTTGTTACCGATGCCAAAGATTATAAATCAAACGGTTTGGTATTTGCTTTTGATAAAAACGGTAAAAAAGAATACAACCTTACAACCGGCATTAACCCTGGAAGCGTTGTTTTCGTAAACAAATAATATAGCCCTGTTTTTATTTACAGAATATCAGTAATTTTACCCCATATATTAAACGATGAGCGCAAAAGATAACACCAACCGCAACCTGATCCTGATTTTGATGATCCTGGTTGTTGCCGCATTCAGGCTTTTAGCATTTAAGTATAAAGAATTGAGCAATTTTAACCCGGTAGGTGCAATTGCATTATTTGGCGGTGCTTATTTTAAATCAAAATGGAAAGGCTATGTAACGGTGTTGCTTGCCCTGTTCTCAACTGATATTGTGATTAATTACCTGTATACTTCAAAACTAACATTTTGGTATTCCGGTGCCGAGTGGGTGTATTTGTGCTTTGCGTTAATGGTACTGGTGGGTAATTTGCTTGAAAAGGTAAATGTTGCCAACGTACTTTTAGCATCGATAGCTGCGGTTTTAATTCACTGGTTAATTACCGATTTGCCATGGTTATATGGTACGCTTTACCCGCATACCTTAGCTGGTTATGGCGAATCGCTGGTAAAAGCTATTCCGTTTGAGCAAAATATGGCGCTTGGAACTTTGGTGTTCAGCGGTATACTTTTCGGTAGTTTTGAGCTGGCTAAGAGTAAGTACACTTTTCTGCAGGATAAAAAGCAATTGGCTTTATAATATAAAAGCATTTAAATTTAAAGCGGATTGTTGAACAACAGTCCGCTTTTTTTGTGACCTAAGCAATTATCATCTACTTAAATCAACATGAAAAATATCGTAATATTAACCGGTGCGGGCATTAGCGCGGAGAGTGGCTTAAAAACATTCAGAGATAGCGACGGCCTATGGGAGGGTTATAACATTCAAGATGTGGCCACGCCCGAAGCCTGGGAACATAACCCGGTTATGGTGCAGCAGTTTTATAACGAGCGGCGCAAAACAGTACTGGAGGCAAAGCCAAATGCTGCACACTACGCGCTTGCCGCACTTGAGGAAAAATATAAGGTAACTATCATTACCCAAAACATCGACGACCTTCATGAAAGGGCCGGGTCATCCACCGTTGTGCATTTGCACGGAATCATCACGCGGTCGCAATCAAGCATTAATCCAGAGTTGACTTATCCTATTGATGGCTGGGAGATTAAAATGGGTGAAATGTGCGAATTAGGTTCGCAATTGCGGGCCCATGTGGTATGGTTTGGCGAGCCTGTGCCCATGATTGAACATGCAGCAATGATTTGTACCAGTGCTGATATTTTTATCCTCATCGGTTCGTCACTGGCCGTTTACCCTGCAGCAGGACTGATAGGTTATATTGATCGTGATGTTCCGAAATATATTATCGATCCGAATATTCCATCCGTAAATGTAAGGGGTGAAGTAATTAAGATCCAGGAAAAGGCAACAATTGGCGTACCTGCATTGGTGGATGAATTATTGAAAGATTAAAGTCGCTGATTAACTAATTAGATAATAAGCATGAAATGCATCTTCAATTGGAGTGGCGGTAAAGACAGCGCCCTCGCGTTATACTACTGCCTGCAGAATCCGGATCTTGAAATTGCTTATCTTGTTACTACTATCAATGACGCGGCCGACAGGATTTCTATGCACGGCGTCAGAACTGAGCTGCTGATAAAACAAGCCGAAGCTATCGGTATTCCATTATACCAGATTCGCTTGCCCGAAATGCCGGGGATGAAAGAGTATGATGACGTGATGCGTTATCACCTCACTCGTTTTAAAGACGAGGGTATAACGCATTCCATTTTTGGAGATATATTTTTACAGGACCTGAAAGATTATCGTGATGCTCGGTTGAATGAAGCCGGGCTTAAAGGTATTTACCCTTTATGGAAAAGGGATACATCCGAACTGATTAATGAATTTCTGGATCTTGGTTTTGGAACTGTTATAGCCTGTACTCAACAACGTTTGGAGCGGATAGTTGGGAAAGAAATAAGCCACGAATTGATTGATGCTTTACCCGATGATGTTGATGTTTGCGGCGAGAACGGGGAGTTCCATACCTTCACTTATAAAGGGCCGATTTTCACCAAACCGATAAATTATAAAACGGGTGCGAAAGTTTTCAAGGAGTACGCCGCCCCTAAAAATGCCGATGATTCCTGTGCAGCTGCCGCTGATCCAAAACCTTCCGGTTTTTGGTATTGTGACCTTTTATTGGACTAAGTTCTCATTTATTTTGCGAAAAATTCCGCAGAATATAATTTTGTTTAATCATATAAGTGTTCTAATTATCAATATATTGAATTGATTTAATTGTATTTTAAATTTAGATAAACGAAAAAGACAGGCCGAAAAAAGCGTTTTAAATCCTTTGTTTGCCAAATTAAATTCTGTTTTTGATTGACTTGAGTTATAAGTATCTAACTGTTAGATTATTATATAAGTTATCTTAGTAATTATATCTGAAATATGCATCCTTGTAGTCGTTGCGCATATCAATAAACCGGGCTGCTATTTTTCTTAGAAACTCTTCGTCGAGCAATTCAAAAACGCTGTTTACACCATCGGTCAAATCCATTTCAGGGATCTTGTAACTTTGCTCAAGCGAACCCTGCTCTACCTTTACAATAAACTTATTGTTCATATTCAGGATAGAGATTTTAAAATCGGGATGAGGGAGTTCTGCGATAATTCTCATGTTTTTCTTATTTATTCAGTAAGCCATTAAGCGGGTCTTTTCCGTTAATAGTGCCAAAGCTGGCAATCGGTTTAAAGCGGGCAAAAAGTTCTTCGCTATACCAGCCCTCACTTCTTGTCTTTTTTATAACTTCAGCATGTTCGGGACTTTTATAGGCAAAGTTTTTTACGTGATCCAGGTTTTCCCAAACAGAAAATGTAGCCTGCCGGCATACCGGAGCTTCACCTATACCGAAAGAATTTACATAGCCAGGAGCTGACGTCATCATATTGGCAACGGTATCAACGTTAGCCCAAAAGTTTTTTAATCTGCTAAAGCGGATAGTGGCACGCGTAAGTACAGCGACCGGGCCGTTTATATCGCTCGTTTCGGGCTTGCCGAAAGGCTCTTTGCCGTCCCAGCTTCCATGACTTTGCAGGGGGATACAAAGCATTGTCCAACTTTCGGTGCCCAATGTTTTCCACCAGGAAGCTACAAATGACTGTTTGTGAAATACGTCAAAATCATCACGGTTATCCCAGCATGCTAATAAGCCCCATTGCTGCCAGTCGGGCTCAAGGTCGAAAGTTCCGTTTTTGCCCGAGCCAAGCAATTTGTAAAAGCTACATCCTTTTTGCATCAGCAAGGGCAGGCGGTGAATGGCCATGGCCAGCAAGGCGAAGGGAATAAATAGCTTTCGGTAGCGGATTATAGTGAGACTAACAACCATGCACCTGCTAAATAAAACATTAAATATGATATTTGCCTTATTTACTTTCGACCCCATATAGTTAAGTTTGCATCATGGCAGAGGATCTATCAATAAACACATCAACCGATAAAGTTGAACAATATACTACGCTTATCCCTCAAATTGAGGCTTTACTATACGGCGAGTCTGACCTGGTGGCCAACATGGCTAACGTTGCGGCAGCTTTAAAAGAGCAGTTTAAATGGTTTTGGGTTGGGTTTTACCTGGTTAAAGAAAATGAACTGGTTTTGGGACCGTTTCAGGGGCCGGTAGCCTGTACCCGTATTGGCTTAGGAAAAGGTGTTTGCGGATCGGCATGGCAACAGGCAAAAACATTGGTTGTGCCCGATGTTGAAGCGTTCCCAGGGCATATTGCCTGTAGTTCACTTTCTCGTTCGGAGATCGTAGTGCCTGTATTTAAAGGTGACGGTGTTGTTGCGGTGCTTGATGTAGACAGCGAATTACTCGATCAGTTCAATGAAACCGACGCGCAGTATCTTGGGCAAATTGTAAAGCTTATCAATTTTTAATGAGCCGAATCTACCTTATCGCCGGTCTTGGTGCGGATACGCGCGTTTACAATAATATCGGCCTTGGTTATGAGCACGAAGTAATTATGGTTGATTGGGTAGAACCTGATCTAAATGACACTTTAATTACCTATGCTCAAAAGCTTATTTATCAATATGATATACAGGAAAATTCGGTACTGATAGGTAACTCTCTGGGCGGAGTTGTCGCGATAGAAATTGCTAAGCTTATCCCGGTTGAAAAGGTTATTTTGATCTCCAGTATCAAGACAAGTGACGAAGCTCCACGGTATTTTAAGCTCTTCCGGACGCTGCCCATTTACAAACTTATCCCCGGCAAGGTATTCAATTCAATGGGAGGTATGGTAAAGCCATTGTTCGGACACATGAGCAAGGAGGATGCATGGTTATTTGGCGATATGCTTAGAAAGTCATCGCCCGTATTTATGAAGTGGGCTATGTATGCTATTCTGCATTGGAAGAATGAAGTTATCCCTCCAAATCTGTATCATATCACCGGCGATAAAGACCTTGTGTTTGATTATAAAAGAATAAAAGGTGCTACCATTGTTAAAGGCGGCACGCATATCATGATCTTCGACAAAGCAAAAGAGATCAATATTTTATTGAAGGGAATCCTGAAAAAATGAAATTACCTGAAAGTTATTACCTCGGTGATGATGTTGTGAGCATCAGTAAAGATTTGTTGGGCAAGTATTTATTTACCTGTATCGATGGTGTAACTACTGGTGGGTATATTGTTGAAACAGAGGCCTATAATGGTGTTGTAGATAAAGCTTCGCATGCTTTTGGTAATCGCCTTACGCCCCGGACTAAAACCATGTTCATGCAGGGCGGCATTGCTTACGTTTATCTCTGTTACGGCATTCATGAAATGTTCAATATCGTTACTTCTGTTGAAGGGCGCCCACAGGCTATTCTCATCAGGGCTATTCAGCCAACTGATGGAATAGAAGCTATGCAGGCACGGCGCAATATGTCGGTGTTGAAGCCAAACATTACCGCTGGCCCCGGATCTGTGGCTAAAGCTTTGGGAATTTCACGTAACATTAACGCTTTTAGTTTGCAAGGCGATACAATATGGATTGAAGATCGTGGTTTGCACTTTCCTGACGAACAAATAAAAGCTGGCCCGCGTATTGGCGTGGCTTATGCGGCAGAAGATGCATTGCTACCATATCGCTTCTATGTAAAAGGGAATGTTTACGTGAGTAAGCCTAATAAATAAGCTTCAATTTTGTAATATTGGCGAATGAAGTATCAAAATGATCTGGCATTTGCCCGGCAACTGGATGAGCAGGATCCGTTAAGGGATTTCAGAAACCGCTTTCTGCTCCCTCAGCATAACGGTGAAGATGCAGTTTACCTTTGCGGTAATTCACTTGGTTTGCAGCCGGCCTCGGCACAGCAATATTTGGCAGATCAGTTAGCTAACTGGAAAAACCTCGCGGTTGAAGGCTGGTTTCAGGGCAACGATCCATGGCTCAACTATCATAAATCCCTTACCGGTTCAATTGCCCGTATTGTCGGGGCGCAGGAAAATGAAGTTGCTGTAATGAATTCACTTACAGTAAATCTTCATTTATTGATGGTAAGTTTTTATAAACCAGACAATAAACGTTTTAAAATCATCATGGAAGGAGGGGCGTTTCCTTCAGATCAGTATGCAATGGAAAGTCAGGTGAGGTTTCATGGGTACGATCCCAAAGATGCCATAATCGAAATTTTTCCACGCGAAGGCGAACTCACTTTAAGCACAGAAGATATTCTAAATGTTATTGATCAAAATAAAAATGAACTCGCTTTAGTGCTGTTTGGCGGGATCAATTATTACACGGGTCAGTTCTTTGATCTGAAAGCCATAACGGATGCGGCTCACGAAGCGGGAGCTTATGCTGGTTTTGACCTGGCTCATGCCGCGGGAAACGTATCTGTTCAGCTACACGACTGGGGCGTTGATTTTGCCTGCTGGTGTTCGTACAAGTATATGAACTCAGGGCCTGGTGGCATAAGCGGTATTTTTGTGCACGAAAAACATTTTACCGATAAAGAGCTGAACAGGTTTGCAGGTTGGTGGGGATATCGCCGTGATAAGCAATTTTTAATGGCACCAGGCTTTGATCCGGAGGTGGGCGCTGCCGGATGGCAGGTGAGTACCGCGCCGATTTTGCTTCTCGCGCTATTTAAAGCTTCTATGGCTATTTTTGACGATGCAGGTGGGTTAGATGTCCTGCGCAAAAAAAGTCTTCGTTTAACAGCCTATTTGGAGTTTTTGATTCATGAGATCAATAAACAGCAGGAAGAGGAGGTTTACAGTATCATTACGCCTGCTGATCCAGCTGCCCGTGGTTGTCAGCTTTCGGTAGTTTGCAAGCGTAACGCCAGGGTTATTTTTAATTACCTTTCACAAAATGGTGTTATAGGCGATTGGCGTGAACCCGACGTGATCCGCCTGAGCCCTGTACCGCTTTATAATACATTTGAAGACGTTTACAAAGCAGCCAGATTGATGGCTGATGCACTTAAAGCTATTTAAAATCCTGCAAATATGGTCTATTACAATCCCAAGGAATGGTTTTCATTCATCTTTAAAATAAACAAAGCCGAGACACTTCGCGAGCTATTCCCACTGATGCTTGCCGTAGGTGCTTACTCTGGTGTAGTCACTTATTTAATTATTGATTTTTGGCATCTGCCCGAAACAAGCATACTCAGGAAGGTAATCTTTATTCATCAAACCATTGGTTTCGTGTTTTCATTGCTGCTCGCTTTTCGGATCAACTCGGCTTATGACCGTTGGTGGGAAGGCCGTAAGATCTGGGGGAGCCTGGTAAACAATAGTCGTAATCTTGCTATCAAGTTAAAGCATCTGATAGGCGAAAATGATCTCGCCTTTTTTAACTACGCTATTCCTCGGTATTCCAGGGTACTGCGTGATCATTTACGGGATGAATATGTTCCCGAAGATCAGTCGTTCATTACTATCGACGCTACAAAGCATGTGCCTAACCAGGTTGCATCTGAGATGATCAAAAACATATACAGGCTCAACAAAGAAGGTGTTATAAATCCGGAGCAATTATTTAGCATAACTGCCGAAATTACTTCTTTTACAGATATTTGTGGTGCTTGTGAGCGTATCAAGAAAACGCCTATTCCGTTTTCGTACAATGTGTTCATTAAGAAGTTTATCTTCACCTATATCATGACGCTGCCCTTTACCTGGGCTTTTGACCTGAAGTATTTTATTATCCCCGTAATTGCTTTTGTGCTTTTTGTTTTCGCAAGTATTGAGTTATTGGCTGAAGAAATTGAAGATCCCTTTGGTCGCGATGCTAATGACTTACCTTTGGATAGCATTTGTGACAATATTCAAAAGCATATAGGAGAGTTGATAGGATAAGCGTTATGCTCAAGATAGCCTACGACCCAATTTACGCTCATCCACTACCAGAAGGGCATCGTTTTCCGATGCTGAAGTACGAGCTGATCCCTGCCCAGTTGTTGCATGAGGGGGTGGTCAATAAAGAGAATCTGTTTTCGCCGGATGTGCTTGAGGAAAATTTCATCATCCGTACCCATCACGAAAACTACTGGCATCAATTGCGGGATTTAACACTGCCGCCCAAAGAGCAACGTCGTACAGGTTTTCCTTTATCGGCACGATTGGTAGAGCGTGAAATCAGGATTGCAAAAGGTACCATTGATGGCTGCCGGTATGCTTTTGAGAGTGGAGTCGCGTTTAATGTAGCCGGTGGTACCCATCATGCAGGCAGTAACTGGGGCGAGGGGTTTTGTTTATTGAACGACCAGGCAATAGCTGCTAATTATTTATTAGATAATGGGTTATCTAAATCTATCTTAATAATTGATTTAGATGTTCACCAGGGTAATGGCACCGCCGAGATCTTTGAAAGGGAACCAAGGGTGTTCACATTCTCTATGCATGGGGCTAATAATTTCCCCTACAGAAAGGAACGCTCTGATCTGGACATTCCACTACAGGACGGTGTAAGCGATGAGGAATTTCTTGAGATTCTTAAAAATACTTTGCCCCGGTTAATTGAACAACAAAAGCCGGACTTCATTTTTTACCTTTCCGGAGTGGACGTTTTGGCTACCGATAAGTTGGGAAAACTGGCTTTGAGCAAAGAGGCATGCAAGGCCCGCGATCAGTTTGTTTTTGAACAATGCATTAAACACAGCATCCCGCTACAGGTAAGCATGGGAGGTGGTTATTCGCCTCAAATAAGAGATATTGTAGACGCACACTGCAATACCTTTAAAGCCGCCATCGATCTTTATTTTTAGTCTTTTGCTATTATCGGCACAGCAGGCTTTATTTTCTGGCTTTTGCTAAGCCGGTTAAATCGTATAAACAACAGTATCGATGCTGCCGCTAAGCCAAGTACAAGGCCGTACCAAACGCCGTAAACTCCCAGGTTAAATTTTATGCCAAGCAGATAGCCGATAGGTAATCCAAGTACCCAATAAGCCAGAAAGGTAATTACCGTTGGGATATTTACATCGCCCATGCCTCTTAATACACCCAGGCCAACAACCTGTGCGCCGTCAAATAACTGAAATAATGCTGCAATGATAAGTAGCTGTGATGCAATTGCTATAACCTCTTTATCTGATGTAATTATCCATGGTAAAAAATTTCTGGCCAATGCAAATATCAATGCGGTAAAGCTCATGAACAGCAATACAATATGGTAGTTGGAAATAGCGGCCAGCCTTAAATTTCGATGATCGTTTACGCCAAAATAATTTCCCGATTTAATAGCCGCAGCTGCCGCAATGCCACTTGCCATCATATATGTCATAGAAGCCATAGTTATAGCTACCTGGTGTGCAGCCTGCGCAACAACGCCAATGGAGCCCACTAACAAAGCAGCACCGCCAAACGCGCTGATCTCGAAGGTGTATTGCATAGCAACAGGCGCACCAATTTTCATGATCTGAATGCCGCGGATCCTATCTATATTTTTTACAGCAAAATCCGTCAGGTAAGTTTTAAAATTCTTTGACCGGAAAATATAAATCGCCATAACAATGGCCATCACACAACGGTCGATAAGTGTGCTGTAACCAACACCTCTGATACCCATGGGCTGTATACCGAACAGGCCTTTAACAAATGTTATCCCTAATAAAATATTAATGATGTTCCCCCAAATGGATATCATCATGGCTTGCTTGGTAAAGCCCAAGCCTTCGGCAAATTGTTTAAAAGTATTGAAGATAAGCAAGGGTATGAGGGACAAGCTAAGCAGAAATAAATACGGTTTAGCTTCCTTCACAACTTCAGGCGATTGGTCGAGATGACCAATAAGCAGCATGGTGCCAAAGTAAATACCACAGAACAGAATGACGCCGCTCAGCATATTCAGAAATAAGCTATTGGAAAGCAACAACCCACATTCTTTATGATTTTTGCGCCCGTTGTTTTGGGCTATAAGCGGAGTTAAACCATAAGAAATCCCCATCCCGATAACCAGCGGAACCATAAACAGGCTGTTTACCATTGATACCGCGGCGAGTGAAACAGTGCCGGCAAAATGGCCCACAATAATGGTATCAGACATTTGAACGGCCGTATGGCCAACGTTTGATATAATTACGGGGATAGCCAGCTTAAGGCTTTCGAGATAATAAGGCTTGTATTTTTGGTAAACGGATCTCATAATTACTCAGGCAACAGGAGCCCAAAAGTAACCATTCACAAACACACAAAAGTCAGCAGGCTGTATAAAATTCTTCCTTCTCGGTTGTGTTAATCTTGATCAGGCCGGATAATATCAGATCGACAAGTACATTCTGAGCACGACGGCGACCGACCTTAAGGAGTTCGCTGCACTCTTTTATCGTGATGCGCCCAACTTTTTCAAGATGGCCGAGCAAGGTTCTCTCGCTGTCAGAATATTCAATTAAAACACCCTGATCATTGGACGAACGTTTTAAAACCTCCAGTACAATTTTACTGGCCAGTACACTCTTGTCCTTTACGCGTACATAAGCCCACCATTTTCCATCTTCGGCAAGTGCGTAGTGAGGTTTCAGGTCGCTCGCTTCTATTTCTACAACAAGTACCAGTTTTTCATCAAAATATACCTCTTCAAAAACTGGCTCAAGTGCCGGTCTGGAAAAAAAATGGGCCGCCCTTGTAATCATGTACCGTTCCTCGTCGTCAGATTTTACACCTTTTATTGTGCCATCATCAGTTACGCCAATAAGCAGTTTACCACCTTTGTTATTAGCAAAGGATACCATTGTCCGGGCTATTTTTTCGCAGCTGGTTATGGTTTTTTTAAAGTCGACACTTACGCCTTCTCCATCAAAAATCAGCTTCTTAACGTTTGTTTTGATCATAGCCATTTTGTTTTTATTGAGGCTTAATATATGGTGTAAAGATTTCCATCCAGGTTTCCGGGCGGGATATTGGTGAAAATCCAAACTGACTGTATAGGTTGTGGGCATCTTTGGTAGCTAACGACCATCTTCTTAAGCCCTTTAAATCCGGGTGTTTAACAATTGTTTGCACCAGCCATTTAGAAAGGCCTTTACCACGATAGGCAGGCAGCACAAACACATCGCAGATATAGGCAAACGTGGCGTTATCACTAACTACACGCGCAAAGCCTGCCTGCTCTCCATTAAGATAGATGCCAAAGCACATAGAATTTTCGATGGCCCTGGCCAATTTTTGTCGCGGAATACCTTTTGCCCAGTACGATTCATTATTCAGGTAATCATAAATAACATCAACATTAAGCAGATTTTTATCGGTTGAGATCATAAAGCCTTTTTTTTCAAAAGCTTCGTCATTCATAATTACAGTCATCAGTATATTTATATAGTAGTATCAATAAAGTTTAAGTTTCGCACATAAATCTCGTTCATGAGCGATACGCATATTTCGCCATCTTTATTGTAAATGTCAATAGGGAAGGAGCGAATAAATTTGCCTTCGGTATTTAAAACATGTTCTGCGTGTGCTATATCATTATCTGTCAGGTTAATACTAAATGACAAATTTGTTGCAGCCGGTTTTGCGTATCGTATAGTTGCCGACTTTGACCAAACCATGAGTTTGTAGCCTTTGCGACTAAATATCTGATGAAAGAGCAGGGGATAAAAAGGATCTGCAGCAGAAAAAAGAGTGCCTCCAAAAATTGTATTATTGTAGTTATTGTTAAGGAAACTTTTCCTGATTCTTACCTGGACACCACGATAGCCACTGTTAAACTTAACTACCCAAATACGTTGGAAAAGGAGAGGTGGATATAAGCGCATTATCCATTTTAATAATCCTTCGGATACTACCATAGCGCTTAAATATCAGAAAAAATTTAATTAAAGCACCTTAATTGTGGATCAAATGGACCTATGTGCATAAATAAAAAGATGAGAAAATAGAAAATAAGCGGTAAACAATACGCCCAAAGTTTGGTTTATAGTATGGTTCAGAATAAATTAATCTAAAGCAAAATAACTATGAAAAAGCAATTTTTAAGTTTCGCACTTGTCGCGGCAATGGTCGGCGCAATTGCAACCGGCTGTAGCTCAGAAAAAAAAGCCGGCGATGGATCTGATAGCACAAAAATGGATTCAACAAGTCAAAGCGCTCCGGCACCGGCAGCTACAGACACCACAAAAACCGACACAACCAAGAAAGACACGACCAAAAAAATGTAATTTGGTAAGGCATAAAAAATCCCGGTTGGGTATTTCACCAACCGGGATTTTTTATGCTTGTTTCTGACCTTAAATTTTAGAAAGCCGTTTTTATTACGCCGCCATCGGCCCGCAAAGTAGCGCCATTGGTTGCAGCAGACAGCGGGCTTGCCACATAAGCAACCAAATTGGCTATTTCATCTGTTGTGATAAAGCGTTTCAATAAGGAAGTGCCGCGTACATTGATGAAGAAATCTTTTTCTACTTCTGCATTAGTCAATCCCTGGCCTTTTGCTAAAGCTTCTACAAAGTCGCCAACACCTTCAGATAAAGTTGGCCCTGGTAAAACAGTATTAACGGTAACGCCTGCGTTTTTTGTAAGCTCGGCTAAACCGCGGGCAACTGCAATTTGCGCGGTTTTGGTTGTTCCGTAATGGATCATTTCTTCAGGGATCTGGTATGCAGATTCGCTGGAGATAAAAATTATACGGCCCCAGTTTTTGCTAAGCATCTTATCAAAATAAGCGCGTGACAAACGGATGCCGCTTAAAACATTAACTTCAAAAAATCTTAGCCAGTCGGCATCTGGAATTTCATTGAACGGTTTAGGCTCAAAAATACCAACGTTGTTTACAAGGATGTCAACTTCAGGTAAGCTGCTTATCAGCGCATCGATTTGCTTGACATCTGAAAAATCGGCAGCAATACCTTTAATTTTATCGTTGCCAGTTTCAGTAATTAGCTTTTTAACAACTTCATCTACTTTAGCCTGATTACGGCCATTTACATATACAGCAGCACCTTCATTGGCTAAAGATTTTGCGATAGCATAACCAATACCGGCTGTTGATCCGCTTACCAGCGCTGTTTTGTCATTAAGTTTAAGGTTCATGATTTTATTTTTGCTTTGATAACACAAGTGTAATACCGTTGTTAGCTTTAGCAGTTTTTAAAATCAAAAGATTAAACAACATTGACAATTGACGTAGTTATTGGCAGAGTTTGATTGAATTTAACCCTGGCCCGGCTGGTACATTCTTTTTTCAACAGGCTGATAGTACTCATTTAAGTTTTCCGGTACCCGGGATTTATAACCCAAAATCTGTCTGAGGTCGTCACTCAATCCTTCCCCAAAATCATAGCCCAAAAATCTTGGATAGTCAAGCTGCTGTTTAAAGAAGGGCTTAGTAAAGGCCATAGTTAATGTGCGTCGTGTTGCATCAGTATAGTTCTTACCGGCAGCATGCCACAAATTCGAGTCGAATAAAATAATACTGCCTCTTTTTGTGTTAGCGCGATCCGCATTAGCGTAAAAGAAATCACTCTCCGGTTTTTCTTCGCTTTTATGCGATCCTGTTAAAAAATAGGTTGATCCGTTTTCGGGAGTGAACTCATCTAAAGTTATCATCATCTGAATCATCACTTTAAAATCTCCGGTAAAACTCCTGATATCCCTGTGGATATTTTGTACATAGGGTTTTTCGTCTCTTAGGTTAATGACAGCTCCTAAAGAGTTTATGATGTAATTTCCCTTTAAGAAATGTTGTATCTGATCCGCACAGTATTTTCGTTCAAGAAACTTCAACGAAAATCTTTCCCGTTCAACAAGGTGGTGCAGCGTTCCGTTCATATTGTCGCCTATGCCGTTTGCGATTTGAATTTTACGCCTGACATCATACGCAGGCACTAATGAATCCGTTATCTCGTTAACGAAAGCATCATCCAGGGCATCTTCATATATAATCCATCCGTATTCATTCATTACCTGATCAAATACGTCGAGGTTCGCATCGGAATAATTAAACTTATTTTTCATTTCTCAGTTAATTAAGGTTTTCAATTGTGGTGGTTTCAGGCTCTGTAATGGTTGCTTGTATTTTTCTATTAGGATGACGATATAGAGGGAAGAATTTAATTTCATCATTAGGATCAACGCCTGATTTTGCAACCAGGTCATTATAAACTGCTTCGTTATTAACATAACACCAGATCCTGTCTTTCACTTGCAGGGTGGAGAAAAGCTTTTTAAAATTGAACAGAGAATCCTCTTTGCCGCCAACACCGCCGCCAAGGTGAAAGATTTTTTTACCTAATCTTCTACCGATAAGGCTTATTTCATCTGTTAATAATTTACTTGGAGAGATATTCAGATAATTTGGTGACGTTGCGGAAAGATGATTTCTGACAATTTCATCGGATATTAAAATGATTGCGCCGCACATAAGATTGGGGCCGTCATATATTAATACGAGTTTATTTTTCATATACTCTTCATTAAGAAGATTTACGAAATGTTGAACATCAAAGTAGTAAACGGCTGAAGCATTCAGGCGGTCCATGTTTTTATAATACATTTCGGCAAAGTCTTCAATTTCCTGAAGGCTATTTGCTTCTTTTATAATGTATTCCATTTTTCGCAGGCTTCTTATTTGCCGGCTAAGTCTTTTGTCATATCCGTTTCTCTGATCTTCCACAGGCATGGCAAGGTCTACATATAATGTTGTCCCATTATCTTTGATGCCGCCAATATTTTCCAGGAGATAGTGTTGATTTAGAAAAGGATGCAATCTTGAAAAGATACAAACTGACGACTCATCGTCCATGAATTTTTGAAACGCAGCTTTAAACTGTGTAGTGGTTATATTTGATAAATCTGTAAGCTTAATATTGGATATCGGCCCGGCATAACCATACACACAAGTCATATCGAAATAGACTGAGTTCTCTATCTTTCTTTTAATTACCGGTAACGCTATAAATATTTCTTTTTCTTCATAAACAAATAAAAGCGGCTCACCTTCGGTATTTAGAGAATGATAATACCAGGTATGGAACCCTTCGTGCGCATATGAACGGTTAATATATTCGTCCCAGTCTTTTCTATCGCGTATAGTGAGATTTTGGTAGCTCATGTGTAGATTTTTAGTTGTCTGTAATGGGTATTAATTACAAGCCCGGGGGAGGGCAGGGGTATATCGATCAGTCATGGTGAATGACTGCTGGGGGTGCTTAAAAAAAAGGAGAAGGTTTGTCCAGGCCAAGCGCCGAATAGGGCGCAAGCAGGTTTTAATGTGACAGTAAATGGAAATTAAGAAATTAGTTTAAAGCAGATATTTTACGGTATCAAAAGCTTTGCGTAAGCGATATCGGCTCAATTCAAACAGGATATATCTTTTAATATATAACAGCAGAAGCATTTTCTTTTGTATCCCGCGGTAATGAAAACGCCTGATAATCAAATTGAAATCGCTGATAACCATCTCCATACGAGCTTCGTTTTTGATCATGCTCCAAACACCTCCAACATGATTCCGGTAACAACTCATCACCTCGGGCATCACATATATTTTACGACCGGTATTGAATGTGGCGAAAAGTTTGAAGAATTTATCTGCCGCGTAACAGCTCGAATACCAATTTGTCTGGAATAATTCGTGCACTTGAGGGATATTATGGTAAACAAGTGTTGCTGTTTTAGTTTCGGCCTGTCTGCCAACCAATAAATCATGATAAGTGTATTCAAGCGGAACCGGATTTTCTTCCACGTTAAGCGTGTTGTTATGGATATCAATCACCCTTGTATAATGACAGCAAATGACATATTCGGGATTGTTTTCCAGAAAATCAACTTGCTTTTGCAGCTTTTGAGGATTTGTCCAATAGTCGTCGCCATCGCAAAGTGCGATATATTTTCCTTCGCAAGCGCTTAAGCTATTAATAGTATTCAGATGGGCACCGCGGTTTTTTTCGGGGTAGATTATTTTGATTTTATCTGGGTATCTTTCTTTGTACGATCTCACTATTTCAGTTGTGCCATCTGTTGAGCAATCATCGCCAATAACAATTTCATACCGAAAATTGGTTTCCTGCATCAGAAAGCTTTCAATAGTTTGAGCTATAAAATCTTTGTGGTTGTATGTAGTACAGCAAACACTAACCATCAAATCCTGGCTTGTAATCATAAAGGGAATAAAAATAATTTAGGCTTATATAATTGGTTTTCTTGTTACCGTTGTTGCTATCGCGGTTAGATGCAATAATTAGTTATGCATTGCTTTGAGAACTGCACAGTGCTTCGCCATAAGACTCACATTATTTGTTTAATCGGGAAAGCTTATGATGTCAAAACGGCTTTCAAATTACACTTAAGCTTCGATCAAAATCAATAATTGCGAGTCGGCTAATACAGCATTTTGCTATATCAAATATATCTAATTGATATTCATTAATTGCCTCGCGTGCCTGATTGCTTCTGAAATTGTAAACTACATTTCATTTAGTTTACACACGTGTGCATGCGTGTAAATTTTAGGTGTGAACACGTGAAATCCTCGCGAAACGTCGGATCAGGAATGTCTTATAAATTCATCTTGAATAAAATTCACATAATTAACATTATGTTAAATAGTGTTTTTAAAAGAAAGGCCTTTCTCAAAGGCCCCTCTTTTTATTTCTTATCTGTTTGATTATTGATTGGCTGGTAATGCATCAATCTGAGCCTTTAATTTTGAAGCGTTAGCATCGTCTTTAACACCTAAATAATAGGTTCTTAAATTTTGTAACGCATCAAGTGATTTTGGCTGAAGTTCTACAGCTTTTGCTAAATATGGTTTAGCTTGCTCAAACTGAGCTTTAGCTTTAGCAATTGCAGCGTCATATTCTTTTTGTTTGTTGGCCGGTAATTTATTAGCAGCGTTATAAGCATCAATAGCCGGGTTGAGTATTACGTAACCGTAATTTAAATTAGCTTCAAAATAGTTTGGATCAATTTCTAAAGCTTTTTTATACATTTCACCAGCTTTAGTATATGCTTCTGCTTTTGATGCCTGTAATTTTGTTTTTGCAGCAGCATCTTTGGTAGCAGCAGCTTCTCTTGCGTAGTTGTCAGCTGTTTGTGAGTAAGTTAAGCCAGCGTAATAATACAAAGTTTTGTTTTTAGGATCATTTGCTAAAGCTGCCTGGATCTTATCGGTAACTTCTTTCTCTTTTCCTGTTTGAAGGCTGATTTCAATTTCGCGTTTACGAAGCTCGCTGTTTGCAGGATATTTGCTTACACCTTCCGATACGGTTTTAAGCGCACCTGCAGTATCTTTGCTTGCAAGGTATAATGAAGAAAGATCAAGGTAAACACCTGCATTTTTTGAATATTTTGTGGTTACCAGTTTGCTGTAGTTTGAAATTGCAGCAGGATAATTTTTACCGTTTGCAGCAGCAAGGCCTGTGTAATAAATAGCATTGGTATCTTCGGGCAATACAGTACGGTAAAAGTCAAATGATTTGTAAGCAAGATCATATTTACCCGCCGAGTATTCTTTAACACCTTTAGTTAATTGATATTGAGCCAGGTTTAAATACGCCTCATCAATCATTTTCTTGTTCTCGCCTTTTGTATCAACTTCTTTAGCTTTTCTTAAAGCTTCTTCAGCAGTGGTAAACAATGGTAATGAGGTAGTTGGCACAGTGTCCTGAACAGCTAACGCTGAATAAATTGAACCTTTTACAGCGTAAGTAAGTGGCAATGTGGCGGTTTTTTCATTGGCTGATGCTTTGTCAATTGACTCTTTTGCAGTAGTAAGGCTTTTGCCTGCCATTGATGCCATTGCCGCTTGACCCCTTAAGCCCGAATATTTTTCATATTCTTCTTTTGCCGTGTTTAATTCACCTTTTTGTGCAAAGGCTGTCGCTGAAACCAAGCCTAACAGGCCCGCCATCAAAAATTTGATTTTCATGATTATTATTGATTGGTTAACTGTTTTAGTTTATTGTTTATTCTGTCTAACTGATCCTGGTTATTAGTTTTCGCGTATGCCAATTGCAAAGCCTGCAAGCTGTTTGCATTGTTTGGCGAAATTTCATTAGCCTTTTCAAGCCATTGTATCGCCCTGCCCAGGTCCTGGATGCTCTTCTCCCCTTTTGTGGTTGCGCTTTGTTTTAAATATAATAAGCCCAAATTAAATACCGGATCAAAATATGTTCCGCTTAACTCAATCGCGTGCAGGTAAAGAGATTCTGCCTGATCAAATTTATCTAAATGATCGTAGCAATTTGCTGCAACGAACGCAATATCGGCGTTATTTGCATTAATATCAAGTAAAGGGCCAATTAGGGGCTCTAACGCTTTATAGTTTTTCTTATTGTTGTAGATATTGGCTTCGTCAAGTAATAAGAACCTGTCATTAGGTAAAATCTTTCTTCCCTTTTGAAGGATTTGCAAAGCTTTGGTCGTATCCCCTAACGACTTATAGATATTGGATGCTGTTTCGATATACTCGGTGCGGGCACTATCAACCTGGAGCATTGTTGTATAATATTTAGCCGCATCCTGCAAATTGCCGGCCTTGTTATTAGCAAAGGCTATGTAGGTATTGATTTGGTTCATCCCCGGAGCATACCGCTTTGCATTTTCAAATGCAGTTTTGGCATTTGGGAAATCCGAATTATTTACCGCCTCAAAGCCTTTGCGTATGTAAACATTTGCCAGGCACCGCTTGGTATAATCAAGTTCTGATTGATATTTGAAAATTTTATTCATTCCCGAAAGCCTGTCAACCAGTTTGGTTGTTTTATCAAGCATATCTGCCGGCATTCCAAGTTTGTTCAACGAATCGATATACAGGATACTTGAATTAACTATAGCCCTGTAAAGGTTCTTTTCAATATCAGCCGTGTCCGACTTAGTAATGATCAAACTATCTGCAGATTTTTTGGCGGCTGCCAAATACTTCAGGTCGCTTTTCTGTTTATAAAAAGCCAGGTTATTTACTACAACTTTAAGCGCTTCTTTTTGTGCGAAGGCAAAAGTTGTAGTAAAACTTGTAATTAAAACCGATAAAATGATCTTGCGGTAGTGCATATTTGTTATTCTGTTGTATTGTCAGTTGATGGTTCCGCGCCATTTTCAGCTGTATCACCGTCGCCTGTATTTTCGGCTTCGGTATCAGAGCCTTCAGCATTTTCATCGCCTTCTTTTACTTCCTCGTCTTCGTCGTGCTCAATTTTGGCTACTGAAGCTATCTCATCGTTGTTTTTAAGCGTTATCAGCCTTACACCTTGTGTTGCACGGCCCATTACCCTTAATTCGCTTACAGCTATACGGATAATAATACCTGATTTGTTGATGATCATCAGGTCTTCCTTATCTGTAACACCTTTTATGGCAACAAGGTTTCCGGTTTTTTCAGTAATATTAAGTGTTTTTACACCTTTACCGCCACGGTTTGTAACACGGTAGTCTTCAATATCGGTACGTTTACCGTAGCCTTTTTCTGATACCACCAATACTGTTGTTTCGGCATCGTCGATAGCTATCATGCCAACTACTTCGTCGTTTTCGTCGTCAAGCGTAATACCACGAACACCGGTAGCGGTACGTCCCATCGGTCTTACGGTAGATTCGTTAAAGCGGATAGCGCGACCTGATTTAAGTGCCATCACTATCTCGCTGCTTCCGCTGGTTAAGCTTGCTTCAAGCAACGAATCGCCTTCATTGATGTTGATCGCGTTAATACCGTTTGAACGCGGACGCGAGTAAGCCTCAAGTGAGGTTTTCTTGATGGTACCTTTTTTGGTACACATGATAATGAAGTTGTTTTCAAGGTAGTTTTGATCTTTAAGCGAGATCAGTTTGATGTATGCCTTGATGTTCTCTTCTTTAGGGATATTAATGATATTCTGGATTGCACGGCCTTTTGATGTCCGTGTGCCTTCCGGTATTTCAAATACCCTGAGCCAGAAACATTGTCCCGACTCGGTAAAGAACAACATGTAATTGTGATTTGAGGCAATAAGTAAATGCTCAATGAAATCCTCATCACGGCTGTTGCTGCCGATGGCGCCTTTTCCTCCCCTGCTTTGTCTGCGGTATTCTGTAAGTGGCGTACGTTTGATATAACCTTCACGTGAGATGGTGATTACTACGTCCTCGTCCTCAATGAAGTCTTCAGTTTGCATTTCGGCAGAAGAGTGAACCATTTCGGTGCGGCGCTCATCGCCATATTTTTCTTTGACTTCAAGCAACTCATCCTTAATGATCTGCATCCTTAAACCTTCATCGCTCAGGATGTTTTTTAAATGCTCAATAAGTTTCATTAAAGCGGCGTATTCGTCTTTGATCTTATCACGTTCAAGTCCTGTTAACCTCCTTAAGGTCATATCAAGAATTGCACGTGCCTGGATATCAGTTAAACCAAAGCTGCTCATCAAGCCTTCCCTTGCTTCATCTGGTGTTTGCGAAGCACGGATCAGGCGGATAACCTCGTCAAGGTGGTCTAATGCGATCAATAAACCTTCAAGGATATGCGCACGTTTTTCGGCTTCGTTAAGCTCAAATTTAGTACGGCGCACAACAACCTCATGGCGGTGCTCAACAAAATGATGGATCAGGTCCTTCAGGTTAAGCAGCATTGGCCGGCCATTAACCAGGGCGATGTTGTTTACACTGAATGACGTTTGAAGCGCAGTATATTTAAACAGGTTGTTTAATACAATAGCTGCGTTGGCGTCACGTTTAATCTCATAAACAACACGGATACCTTCGCGGCTTGATTCATCGCGAATGGCCGATATCCCTTCCAGTTTCTTTTCGTTCACCAACTCGGCAGTACGCTCAATCATTAAAGCTTTATTTACCTGGTAAGGTATTTCGCTTACAATAATGCGCTCACGTTCGCCATTATAAGTTTCTATCTCGGCACGGGCGCGGATAACTACACGGCCACGACCGGTTTCCAGCGCTTCGCGCGGGCCATCGTAACCATAAATAATACCACCTGTAGGGAAATCGGGACCTTTTACATATTTCATTAGCTCGCTAATCTCTATCTGGCGGTTATCAATTAATGCCATAGTAGCATCAATAACTTCCGAAAGGTTGTGCGGAGCCATATTAGTAGCCATACCTACCGCGATGCCCGAAGCTCCGTTAACCAAAAGGTTTGGGAATTTAGATGGCAGTACGGTTGGTTCCTGCAGCGAGTCGTCAAAGTTTAACTGGAAATCAATGGTGTCTTTATTAATGTCAGCAAGCATCTCTTCAGCAAGCTTTTGCAATCTTGCTTCTGTATAACGCATTGCCGCCGGTTCGTCACCATCAACAGAACCGTAGTTACCCTGGCCTTCAACCAGTAAGTAGCGTAAGCTCCACTCCTGGGCCATACGTACCATGGTGTCGTACACCGATTTATCACCGTGCGGGTGATACTTACCCATCACCTCACCCACGATACGGGCGGATTTTTTATAGGGCTTGTTATTGGTTAAACCCAGGTCAAGCATACCGTAAAGCACACGCCTGTGTACCGGTTTCAGTCCATCGCGGACATCGGGCAACGCCCTGGAAACAATCACCGACATTGAATAATCAATGTAGGCCGATCGCATTTCCTCATCAATATTTATCGAAATTATCCTGTCTTCTGCGTGTGAATTATCGTTTTCTGTTCCTTCAGCCATTTTTGATTATTTGTAGAACCTTCTCTTATAATTGCGTGTTAAAATTGATTTTTCAACGACCTGCGAAGTTAAAAAAATACTTGGGATTGCGCCAACTTAGTAGCAATAAACCATGCTAATGTATGGTCGCAGATCAAACAATTTTGTTACTTTAATGTGGGTTTATTTAACTTTTACCCAATAATCTTCAACCTTATTGCCATTGGGCAAAACCGATAACAGTTTAAGGGTGTCGTTACTGATTGTATAGTTGTATTTTATGGTTTTGTTAAGCAGTTTTGACTCCTGCATACAATAGGTTTGCGTTTCAAAGCAGGTATCTTCCTTGAGTTGGTAATCGCCTTTTTCATATACCACGGTCTCTTCGCCCTCTTCCATCACCTTAGCATTATAATGCTCATCGTCATAAATCCGTTGTAGTTTATAAGCTGTAGGTGCCGCGTCAAGCTTGCCGTTAATTTTTCCTCCCCGATATTCCCAATTGCCTTTCAGCGGACTATCGGCCAAATTAAAGGAACATAATAGCAGCGCTATACCTGCAGGTAAAAAAAGTTTTTTCATAGATGATGTTTGCACCGGGCTAAGCTTTAACTATGCCCAGTTTATACCTTTTTTAAGTAAAGATAATGTTTTTTCTTCTTCGCTGCCACCAGCCGGATGGTAGTCATAAAGCCATTTAGCTGTGGGTGGCAAGCTCATCAATATCGATTCGATCCTGCCATTGGTTTCCAGGCCAAATTTGGTACCTGCATCGTAAACCAGGTTGAATTCGGCATAACGGCTGCGGCGCTGATATTGAAACAGTTGCTGGTCTTCAGTAAATGATTTATCACGATTACGGTTTACAAGCTCTGTATAAAGCGGCGCAAACGAGCGACCGACTGATTTAGAGAACTCGAAGATATCTTCCCAACTCAATTCATCATTGGCAGTGAGCCTGTCATAAAATATGCCGCCTATGCCCCGGGTTTCGTTACGGTGTTTGATGAAGAAATAATCATCGGCCCATTTTTTAAAACGAGGGTAAAAATCTTCGTAGTACTTATCGCAAACTGTTTTTAAGCCGCTATGGAAAAAGCGGGCATCATCTTCAAATACGTAATGCGGGGTTAAATCAATACCGCCACCAAACCAGCGAACGGGCTTTTGGCTATCGCCCATAGTTGATGGCATTTCGAAGTAACGAATGTTCATATGGATGATTGGCACCAGCGGGTGATTAGGATGGATCACAATAGAAACACCGGTAGCAAAAAAATCATCCTGTTCAACCTGAAGCGCACGCTTCATGGTATCAGGTAAATGACCGTGAACCGCCGAAAAATTAACACCTCCTTTTTCAAGGACCTTACCATTCTGGATAACCCGGGTACGGCCTCCACCTCCACCCTCACGCTCCCAAATCTCCTCCTCAAATTTTGCTACACCATCTAACTTTTCAAGCGCGGCGCAGATCTCGTCCTGTATTTGCTTATAATCTTCGGCTATTTGTTCTTTGCTGATCATAGGCTGTAAAAGTAATGAATTTTGGGAATTGCCGTGGATGGGCTTTTTTTAACGCCGGAATGCACACTTCTATATTCAGCAGACGATAACAGAAAGTGTTCAACTTTTTTATGTATGAACACCTGCTAAAAATAAACTATCTGATAGTCAGTGCTTTATATGTTCATGATTTTGCAGTAAAAATGCAACTTGCTGATAGTCAATGCATATGTTTTTCGCTTTATGATAAACGGAGCATTTTGGAACACACGTTTTTAAAAAAATTGAACACCTGGCTGGTTTAGCTTATCTCCACATAATTCAAATCCTTACCAAAAGTTTCCTTTAACTGGCTTAATGAAAACAGAGCGACTACCGTAAGTATGCCCATCATGATATATCCGGATTTAATATAACCATATTTGGCATTAAATGCGTTGAATGCTAAGGTTATAGGGATTAATGAGCCGCGTACGAAATTGGGTACAGTTGTGGTAACCGTCGATCTGATATTGGTACCAAACTGTTCTGAGGCGATGGTTACAAAAGTTGCCCAGTAACCTACTGTACAACCCATAAAGAAACTTAATAGGGCAAAGCGTTCCGGAGTGATGCCGTTGTCACTGAGATAAAAATGCACACTTACCAATGAAAGTATTAGAAACACAGCCATGGTTAATTTCCGCGACTTGGTAACCTGGGCCAGCAAGCCTGCAACAATATCGCCAATGGCAATACCTATATAACTGTAAAATATGCCGTCACCTGGTTTGATAATAGTTTTAGCGCCTAACGCGACACCAAACTTATCTGAAAAACTGATCAGCACGCCCACCACATACCAAAGCGGTGCACCTATCAGGATACAATACAGGTATTTTTTTAACCGTTCCCAACTGGTAAATAACATGAGCATGTTGCCTTTGGATACGTTGCTATTCTCAACATTTTTGAACATGCCTGATTCAAAAGTACCAACACGCAGCAGCAACAATAAGATTCCTAACCCACCGCCTACAAAGTATGCATTGCGCCAGCCAAATTTGGCTACGGCATAAGCGGCAGTGGCCCCAAACAATCCGATAACAGCAACCATCATGGTTCCGTAACCACGGTTTTCCTTACTCAATGTTTCACTAACTAAAGTAATACCTGCGCCAAGCTCGCCTGCAAGCCCCAGGCCTGCAATAAACCTAACGATGGCGTAAGTATTTACATCGTGTACAAGCCCATTGGCAAAATTGGCGATGGAATAAAGCAATATAGAGCCAAAAAGTACTTTAATACGCCCCAGCTTATCACCCACAATACCCCATATGATCCCGCCAAGCAATAATCCAAACATTTGGATGCTTATGATAAATTGTCCTTTATCGGTTACTTCCTTCGCGTTTAAGCCAATATCTGTAAGGCTGGGGATTCGTACTATCGAAAAAACCAAAAGATCATATATATCAACAAAATAGCCAAGTGAAGCAACAAGTACTAAGAATATAGCGTTCCTTGTAGTTTTGGCGTTGGTAGTATCAGTCATAAAGCGCAAAAATTGGTTGGCTAATGTAGGAGATTTGTATAAACAAAAGCAAAAAAATCGACACAAAAAAACCCCTGTGAGGTCAGGGGTTCTGAGAGTAAATGTTGTTCAATAGCTTTATATATTTTATACCTTTTTCACGTTAACTGCCTGTAATCCTTTTCTGCCTTCTTCAACATCGTATGTAACGCTGTCGTTATCCTTAATGGCATTTACGCCACCCTGAACGTCTTTAAAGTGTACAAAAAGATCTTTACCTTCTTCGGTAATAATAAAGCCATAACCCTTCTGTGTGTTAAACCATTTTACTTTTCCAGTTTTCATAATTATAATAATCGTAATAAAAAATTCGTGTTAAGATCAACTAAAACCAAACTGAAAAATAAAATAGGTTTATATGTTCAGAAGGAATAGATATCCCGCTTCCCTCAAATATATAAAATTATTAAATAAACCAAATAAAATTATTTATTTGGTTGTGGTGTCAGCCGCAAATAAGGCTTAACCGCTGTAAAACCCTTTGGAAATTTGGCGGGGATGTCTTCGGTTTTAATTGCAGGTACTATAACTACGTCCTCTCCTTCTTTCCAGTCGGCCGGTGTAGCAACGCTGTAATTAGCGGTTAACTGCAGCGAATCTATCACCCTCAAAATTTCCTGGAAATTACGGCCGGTTGATGCAGGATAAGTAATAATCAGCTTAACTGCTTTATCCGGGCCAATGATAAATAATGAGCGCACGGTTGCATTTACAGAAGCATTTGGGTGGATCATATCATAAGCTTCAGAAATTTTACGGTCTTCATCGGCAATGATCGGGAAGTTAACTTCAACGCCCTGAGTTTCATTGATATCGTTAATCCAGCCGTGGTGCGATTCAACTGAGTCAACACTTAGCGCGATAACTTTAACGTTACGCTTTTCAAATTCATTTTTTAACGCTGCGGTTTTGCCAAGTTCTGTTGTACAAACAGGTGTATAGTCGCCTGGATGCGAAAATAGTACGCCCCAGCTATCACCTAAATATTCGTAAAAATCAATTTCGCCTTCTGATGTTTTTGCTTTGAAATTTGGCGCTTTATCGCCCAGTCTTAAACTCATAATTGATAGAATTTTTGTTGTAGATTAATACTACTAAGTTACTATACATTCCTAAACAAATGCAAACAAACTTTAAATAATCACATTATTTACGCCAACATTACAAAGGCTGTGTTGTTGAAGTTTGAAATAAATAACAGCTACATCCATGAGCAAACACACCTATGATACCGGCATAATTGGCAATTGCGCCTTTTTAGCCCATATTAATAAGAATACGAATGTCGACTGGCTTTGCTGGCCGCGTTTTGACAGCACTTTTATTTTCGGGGGACTGCTGGACAAGAAAAAAGGCGGCGAGTTTTCGATCCGCCCTGAAGGGGAATATACTACCGAACAGCATTACCTGGAGAATACCAATGTTTTAATCACCGAAATTAGTCCCGCAAGTGGAGGTAAATACCGCATAACCGATTTTGCCCCACGTTTTTACCAGCACCAGCGTTACTATAAACCTTTAATGCTGATCAGGAAAATTGAAGTTATTGAAGGTTCGCCAAGGATCATCGTCAAATGCGAACCCGTGTCCGAGTATGGCGCGGTTAAACTCAGCGTAAACCGTGGCAGCAATCATATTCAATACCAGGGCGGCGAGGAAAATATTCGTCTTACTACCAATATACCGATAAGCTATATTTTTGATGAGCAGGCCTTTGTGCTTAATGAAACCAAATATCTGGCCATGACCTACGGGGAGCCCCTTGAAGCCCCGCTCATCAGCACATCTGACCGTTTCTTAGCTGAAACAGTGCAATATTGGCGAACCTGGATCAAGCACTCATCAATAGCTACTTATTTTCAGCCATTTGTTATTCGCTCGGCTTTAGCCCTTAAAATACACCAGTACGAAGATACCGGTGCTATCATTGCGGCAAGTACCACCAGCTTGCCCGAATCGCCTGGAAGCGGCCGTAACTGGGATTATCGTTATTGCTGGCTGCGCGATACCTATTATGTGATAACCGCGTTAAACCACATCGGTCATTTTGAAGAGATGGAAAAGTATTTCAGTTATGTTACCGATATCACTTTTTCGGAAATGGAGCGCTACCAGCCACTTTATGGCATAACCGGTAAGAAAGACCTTGTGGAGGTTATTTTAGATGAATTAGACGGGTATATGGGCAATCAGCCGGTGCGGGTTGGTAATCAGGCGTCAGAACACATTCAAAATGATATTTATGGCCAGGTACTTATCTCTCTGCTCCCTTTGTATACCGATCATCGCTTTGTTTTTTCAGAACGGAAGGATTCGGTGCACTGGATAGAGTTTTTACTGAGCAAGATAGAGCACACTATTGATGAAAAGGATGCTGGCATCTGGGAGTTCAGGAACATGGCTAATATTCACTGCTACAGCAACCTGTTTCAATGGGCAGGCGCGTCTGCAGCAGAAAAGATGGCCCGTACCATCCAAAATCAGGAATTGATTGATAAGGCTATCTCCCTTAAGGAGCGTGCGGCTGCCCATATCGAAAGTTGTTACGATCCGGTACGTAAGGTTTATACAAACTCGGCCGGGAGCAGTAACCTTGACGCCAGCACATTGCAGCTGATCATGATGAATTATCTCGACCCGGCTTCGCAAAAAGCCAAGGATCATTTAGCTGCATTAGAAAAAGAACTAAGGACGCCTAATGGATTATTCTACAGGTATTTATACGCCGATGATTTTGGTAAGCCTAAAACCACTTTCCTTATCTGCGCTTTTTGGTATGTTGAGGCTTTGGCGACTGTTGGCCGGATAGATGACGCCCAGCGCGAGTTTGGTAATTTACTACAATACTCAAATCATTTACTATTGTTCAGTGAAGACGTTGATGAGGAAGATGGCAGTCAATGGGGCAATTTTCCGCAAGCTTACAGCCATGTAGGTTTGATGAATGCCGCCTACAGGATAGCGATGAAACTGGACAGGCCAATATTTTTGTAAGGTGTTGTTTTAGGATCTTATTGGGACCCTTTACGAGAAAAATTGATAGCACATAAAAATAAAACCATGTCATTGAGCGCAGCGTGGCAATCTCGTAGCCAATGCATGTCCGATTTGTATAGCTACGAGATTGCTTCGTCGTTCCTCCTCGCAATGACATGGCTTTTAAATTAAATCAATATTTTCAACTGATCTGCTTCTTCCGAACACTTTTGGTGACAACACCAACAATGGCGGGGAACTTAAATTAATTACCAAATAAAGAAGCCCTATTGACTTGTACAATCAATAGGGCTTCTTTTAAAAAGATAATGTTTTACACCTGTGTTCCTTCTTCCACTGGGGTATATTTTGCAAAGCTGGTGAGCAGTTTCCTTACCTCAGTTGGGTTCCGCAGATAGAATTTTGCTGCAGACAGATTGCTCCCTACTTTAATGGTAATGGCACTTTCGGGCAGGGCTTTAAAGATATCTTCATCGGTATAATCATCGCCAAAAGCAATAACAAAATCGTAATCCTTACCTTCTGTAAGTGTTAAAGCTGCCTTGCCTTTGTTGATGTCCATGTTCTTCACTTCCAGTACTTTATCTCCTGCTAAAAGCTGTAAGCCTTTATCGGCTGCAAGATACTTTAAGTTGTTCATGAGTTCATTGGCCCTCAACTCTCCCAATCCGGCCTGGGCCTTACGGTAATGCCAAACTAATGAATATGTTTTCTCCTCAATAAATGAGCCTGGTGTACGGTCGACATAGGTTTCCAGTATAGGATAAATATCATGTTTCCATTGATCGCTTAACCCTCCTATTTTATGCCATGAAGTTCCTTGTTGTTTAAACCAGGATCCATGCTCGGCAATCAGGTAGATATCATTGTCTTTAAACCAATCGTCGAGGTTTTCGTGCTTGCGGCCGCTAATTAAAACTAATTGGTTTGCAGGGTCTTCCGAAAGTTTATTGATGATATTATATAACTCCCTATCGGGACTGGCCTGGTCGATATTCGATTTGAAGTTCACCAGTGTGCCATCATAATCTAAAAAGATGATGCGCTTTTTAGTTTTGATATAGCGGTTAATAATGCTTTGTTCGGTAGTGTTGCTTACGTGCCTGGCTTGCATGGAACGCTGCATCAATTTTACCTCTTTTAGCTTGTCCATAAAAATCTTAACCCAGTGCGATGTGTTAAATTTAGCAACAAGCTGCCTCATGGGGATCATGCGGCGGCGCTGCTCTTCAAGCGGCATATTGATGGCCTGTAAAATGGCACGACAAACCTCGCCGGTATTATTAGGGTTTACAATTATGGCATCGATGAGCTCTTTAGATGAACCGGCCATCTCGCTCATAATCAATACACCATCATTGTTTATTCTGCTGGCTACATACTCTTTACTCACCAGGTTCATGCCATCGCGCATTGGCGTAACCAAACAAACATCAGCCGAATAATACAGTGCCGATAGTGTTTCAATTGGGAACGAGCGATAGTAATAATGGATCGGGCTCCAATCCATAGTGCGGTATAATGCATTGATCTTGCCCACTTTTTTATCGATCTCATCGCGGAGATGCGCATATTGAGGTACGGTATCTCTCGACGGAACTACGATCATGTAAAGGGTAATATGTTCAATACATTCCGGGCATTGCTCAAGCAATAGCTCGAACGCCTCAAGTCGCTGCAAAATCCCCTTACTGTAGTCAAGTCTGTCGATAGAAAGGATCAGCTTTTTGTTCTGGAAATTTTCTTTAATTAAATCAATTTGCTCCTTCACTTCATCTTGTAAAGGCAACGATGAATATTTTTTTTCGTCGATGCCCATCGGGAATGATTCAACAACGATTGAACGCTCTCCATTGCTTATAATGTTGGAGTTAGATGACACCGGCAGCAAGCGTGTGGCTGCTCCTAAAAAGTGGCGAACATCATCAAAGGTGTGAAACCCGATCAGATCGGCTCCAAGCATACCTTCCAATAATTCAGAACGCCATGGGATTAACCGAAACATTTCATTTGACGGGAAAGGAATATGCAGAAAAAAGCCGATAGATACGTCCGGCATTTCCTGTCGTACAAGCTGAGGTAGCAGTAGTAACTGATAATCATGCACCCAGATCACATCACCTGGTTCGGCTACCTTGAGTATCGTATCTCTGAATTTTTTATTTACAGCCTGGTAATATTCCCAATTTGATTGTTTGTAAGCTGCATAAGTTGAAGCGTAATAGTGAAAAACGGGCCATAAAACCTCGTTGCTAAAACCTTCATAGTATTGGTTAATTTCTTCCTGATCTAAGAAAACCGGAATTAAGCTTAAATCTTTTAATTCGTTTGTAACCTGGTCTTTATCTTCCTGCTCGGCTATTTCTACGCCGGGCCAGCCAATCCACACATTATCACCCTGTTTATATATTGAACCTAAACCGGTTGCTAAGCCTCCCTCGCTTGGTGATGAATGGTAAGCACCATCAGTTTTGGAAATTTTAACAGGTAAGCGGTTTGATACAATTATTGTTTTCGACATACTAATAAATATTAATTAATATTTAAAAGGCGAAAACAGCGTTTTTGTTTTAAAAAATGGCGTTTTTGTATGTAAAAATGTGGTTTTTTGACATAAAAAAAGCCGTCCTGATATATAGGACGGCTTTCAATTGTTATAATTTTCGGAATTATTTCACTTGTTGGAAAAACTCGATGTTAGCTTGTTGAGTGATCCTTACCAAAACTTCGTGTTTGTCGTTTTTCAAGTCAACAAAGTATGAAGTTGGCTCGATAGCGTCATTGATTGAAGTGTTAGCCTGGTAAACGATAACTTCACCTACTTCGTAACCTTTGTACTCGTTGTTGATTTGTTTAAGGGCTTTAGCTGGGATAGCTTTGTTGTCAACACGTTGAGTTGTACCTAAAAATTCACCTTGTAAGTTGTAGAAAGCAGTTTTTTGAACGCCATCAACAGTGAAGGTAGCTTTTTGTACGTTTTTAGTTACAGTCCAGTTAACGTTGGTAGCTTCAGCGAAATCAGCAGTAAAGCCGTGTAAAGCGATGTAAGAAACGTTGGTACCACCGTCATATTTTTTGCCACCATCGGCGAAAGCGTTAACGGTAAATAAGGCTGCAGTTGCTATTGTTAAAAATATCTTTTTCATGTTCGTTTAAATTTTAAATCCTGCAACAAAAATACAGTAGACTTATCAATATTTAAAATTTTCTGAAACTTTTATGAATATTTAATAATTATAGCGTTTTATAGCCTCAAAATTTAAATTTTATCAATGACCTTAGTGTATATTTTACAATATCTAAAAGAAAAAACGCCAAATAATGGCGTTTTTGATTTGCTAAACCGATTTATGTTGTCATTGAAATGTCATTTAGCCATTATCTGCGAATCCAGGGTATAAAGTCATGCCTCCATCTGCAAAAATTGTTACCCCTGTAATGTAATCCGACTCGTCTGAAGCCAGCCAAACTGCCAGTTTTCCGATATCATTGGGTTGGCCAATCCGGTTGTATGGAATGAGTGTCAATAGTTTATCCAGCGCTTCGGGGGTATCCCAGGCTTCCTTATTAATAGGTGTTTGAATTGCGCCCGGCCCGATGCCGTTGACCCTGATTTTATGCGGGGCAAGCTCCTGCGCTATGCTTTTCATAAACATCATGATGCCGCCTTTACTTGCCGCATAGTTCACGTGCCCTGCCCAGGGGATAACTTCATGCACACTGCTCATACAAATGATCTTGCCGGCTGCTTTACTTCTCTCCTCAACAATTCCCCTTTTTATAAATTCTTTTGCTGCTTCCCGGGCGCAAAGGAATTGACCGGTTAGGTTTATACTGATCACTTTATTCCAGTCATCAAGTGTCATGTCAACAAATTTGGAGTCTTTTTGCAAGCCGGCATTATTCACCAGGATATCGATGGTGCCATATTGCTTAAATATTTCGGCAAACATGGCCTTTACTTCATCCTCATGGCTCACATCAGCCTGAAAGGCGAAGGCCTCGCCGCCGGATGCTTTGATCTGGCTGACTACATCATCAGCCGCGGTTTTGTTGTGCGCATAATTGATCAGCAATTTGGCGCCTGCTTCGGCCATGGCCAATGCAACGCCTTTTCCGATGCCACTATCGGCACCGGTTATTAAAGCTGCTTGTCCTTTTAATAGTTGGGGGTTATTGCTCATAGATAAACGTTTTTGTGTTTAATATAAGCAATTGAATTGATGGGAAGATTGTTTTTGTCTGAACCGGGATTTATGTGATTAAAGGATTACATAATCAAACAACAATAGTCCTGTAATCTTAAAAAAATCGCCCAAATCCCGGTTCAGAGATTATAGCGCCTTTATATAATCATGAAACATGAACAAAGCTTTCTTCTTATCTTCAGTTAAATCATAATCTATTTTAACCATGAGGTAATCAACCAGGTCAAAATCATCACGCATCGGTAGTTCCTTAAACAAGTCTTCCCGGTGATCAAGTCCATATTTCAGCGAAGCGTTAAACTCATCCATAAACTCCTGCGGGATAGGCTTGTTGGCAATCCAGGCTGCAAAAGTAAACGGCAAACCGGTTAATTTTTGCCATTCTTCGGCAAGGTCATATACGTATTTATATTGTTGTTTTTTGCCGAAGGTGCGGTCGCCAATTTGTACAAAGGCGGTATGCTCATCCGTTGACTGGGCGTAATCCGGTGCATTTATAACTTGTTCCGGATTTACCTGCCAGCGGTTTTTCATAAGCACACGGGCCAGGTTGTTTGATGAGCGCGATTGCGGATCAAGCTGGATGGTTTTTACATTCTTAATATCGCAATTACTAAAAATGAAAACTGAGTTCACGGCACCTACCGCGCCAATGCAGTAATCAGAAACAATTTCCCATTGTGGCAGGCTTAAGGCAGCCGCGACAGGGATAAGACCGATATCAACTACGTCGTCGATAAGTTTTTGAGCACAATCTGAAGGGATATCCAGGCTCAGGTCAATTTTATTAATGATGTCGGTATGTTGAATGCCGTATAAAAAAGGTTTGGTGTTAGTGTAGCTTACCGCTGATATTCTGATCTTGTTCACAAATGCGCTATTTCTGTTCTTCGGAATTTTTTAGATGTTCGGCGTTATTGAAATCCGCGATCTCAAATTTTTCGCCATCATAGTTTACCTTATATAATACCAGGTTTTGGTGTGGGAAGCTATCCATTTCGGATAAAGGCTTACCGGTGAGGATGCAAAGCAACAGGCGTAAGGCACGCCCATGCATACAAATCAGCACGTTTTTTTCTTCGGGATGGCTCATGATCACTTTTAACGCTTCACGCTGACGAACCTCAACCTCCCGCGGACTTTCGCCTCCTTCAAATTTGCTGTCCAGCTTGCCATCCAGCCAATCCCGCATAATCTGCAGAAAAGCGGCTTTGTTATCAGTTGTAGGTGCTTGTCCTTCATGAACGCCCCAGGCCAGCTCATCCAAACCCGAAAGTTTTTCATAAGGGAGCCCGAGGTCAATAAAAGGCTGGACGCTTTGTTGCGTACGCTTTAATGCCGATATATAGATCTTATCAAACGGAACGTTTTTATAAGCTTCATAAAACTGGCAGGCCTGTTTGCGGCCTTCGTTATTTAAATCGGTATCAACTCCGCGGCCTTGAATAATGCCAAGTTTATTAAACTCAGTTTGGCCGTGGCGTACTATATATAAGGTTTTTTGTGCCATTTTCTTGAGCCCAAAGGCTTAAAGCTTTTTTGCTTTATCTATGCTATATTTATTGTTTTGCTTTCAGCTTTAAGCCTTCGGCTTTAAGCTTAATTAATAACCGGTAACTTGTAATACTGTGGTTTCGGTTCGTCGCCAAACTCGAAGTTGGTATAATCAGTTATTACATTATATAAGGTATCGCGTTCTATTGGTTGGCGACCAACATGTTTAATTAACTCTACTACTTGTTTGGTGCTCATGCCCGGATGTTGTTCTTCGGCGCCCGCCATCGAATAGATTTTGGTTGTATCATCCAATGTGCCATCAATATCATCAACACCAAAGTTAAGCGAAAGCTGCGCGGTTGTACGGCTGATCATCGCCCAATAAGCTTTAATATGATCGAAATTGTCAAGGTAGATACGGGCTACAGCGTAGTTACGCAAATCCTCAATCACTGAAACCTCTGGTACATGCGACATTTGGTTGTCTTTATTCCTGAATTTAAGCGGAATAAATGTCTGGAAACCTCCTGTTTTATCCTGTAACTGGCGCAGGCGCTCCATATGGTCAACACGGTGCTTGTATTCTTCAATATGTCCGTAAAGCATTGTGGCGTTTGAACGGCCGCCCAACTTATGCCATTCTTCATGAATAGCCAGCCACTGATCGGCAGTACATTTATCTTTCGAGATCTGGTCCCTGATCTCCGGATCAAAGATCTCGGCCCCACCACCCGGGATAGAATCCAGGCCGGCTTCCTGCATCAGGCGCATGCCAGTGGCATAATCAATTTTGGCTTTTTTGAAAATGTAATGGTATTCAACCGGGGTAAGCGCTTTTATATGCAACTCCGGCCTGTGGGCCCGGATCCGGGCAAAAAGTTCCTGGTAAAAAGGCACGTCATATTGGGGCAATACACCGCCAACAATGTGAACCTCGGTAACCGGCTCGCCGTCGTATTTGGCAACCATATTAAACATTTCGTCCATGGTGTACTCCCAGCCTTCTGATTTTTGTTTCAGCAAGCGTGAGTATGAACAAAATTTGCAGTCATAAACGCAAAGATTGGTTGGCTCAATATGAAAGTTACGATTGAAATAAGTTTTATCGCCGTGGCGCTCCTCGCGGATGTAATTGGCTAAAGTGCCAAGATATCCAAGCTCGCCCTGCTCATAAAGCAAAACGCCTTCATCAAATGTGATGCGTTGTTTATTTAGTACCTTTTGGGCAATGTGCTTTAAGTCAGCAGATAAATTCGGATCCTGGAGCAATACCTGTAAATTATCTGAATTATGCATCATTATAAATTTGGCCAAATGTACAAAAAAGCACAAAAGTAATATGCGTTATGACACATATCGTCCAAATTTGATGGTAAATTACATTAAAGTTACAGAGCCTTGATCTCGCTTATAGAGATACCTATCGAACAATCATCCTGACAGCCATTAGGTGCATAACTGGCACCTGATATCATCCCGTTATTTTGGGTTTCAAAATAAATGGTGTTCTTTTTCTTATCGGCGGCAAGCCATTCGGTTTTGGCTTTTTGATAAATCTGGTCAAGCGTAAGTAATGCGGCACCTGAATTATGTTGCCCCAATGATGTTTTATCTTCCTGCCACTGTTCCCTTATTTTTTTAGTGGGAGCGCTGTTAGGATTTTGCTCTAAAGTATATGATAGAAAATCTCTCCCTACCACCACGCCGTTTTGCACAGTAATTTTTGTTTCGGAGCCGTAGCCAAATACAGACCCGGCGTTAACCGTATAGCTGTATGAGTTTTTACTTTCAGTTTTAAAGCTTTGCCATACCTTATAACTTTTGTCGTAAGCTGTTTCGTTTGCATCTTTTTTGCAGGCTGTAAAGCCGGTTATAACAAGCAGGATCAGGATAAAGGTTCTTTTCATGCGGATAGGTTTTATAATCTATTCGGCTAAAAATGAAAAAACGCTACAACTAATAACAAATATTCTTTTTTACTTTGGGCGATATCATATTTCGAACCATGAAAACAGAAACGATAGCTATACACGCCGGTAACCATGTTGATGAAGCAACACGGGCCGTAATACAACCTATTATTATGTCAACCACGTTTGAGCGCGGCGAAGACGGTGGTTTCCCGGCAGGTTATATCTATAGTCGATCAGCCAATCCTAACAGGCATGCGCTTGAACATTTACTGGCCAAACTGGAGGGCGGCGTTGAGGCTGCTTCGTTTTCATCGGGCAACGCGGCTGGGATGTCCGTATTTCAATCACTTGAGCCGGGGACTCATATTATTGCTCCAGATGATATGTATCATGGCTTACGTAATCAGCTTAAAAACCTGTTTGCGGGGATATTAACGTTCGATTTTATCGATGTAAACGATACCGATGTATTGCAGCAGCATATTAAACCCGAAACAGGCTTGATCTGGATTGAAACACCATCAAACCCGCTGCTTAAGATAACTGATATAAAAAAAGTAGTAGCAATAGCCAAAGCAAAAGGTATTAAAGTTTTGTGCGATAATACCTTTGCAACACCAATTTGCCAACGCCCGCTTGATTTGGGAGTAGATATTGTAATGCACTCGGCCACCAAATATTTTGGCGGCCACAGCGATTTGATGGGCGGAGCCTTAATTACAGGCGAAACAAATGATTGGTGGACAAAGATCCGTCAGGTACAGGAAATGGGAGGTGCTATCCCCTCGCCTATGGACTGCTATTACCTGGTACGCAGTATTAAAACTTTGCCGTACCGCGTAAAAGGTCACGTACAAAACGCACAGTTGTTAGCCGAATATTTGGAACAATATCCTAATGTTGAGCAGGTTATGTACCCCGGTTTATCATCGCATCCACAACATGAAATAGCAAAAGATCAGATGCTGGCTTTTGGCGGGATGCTATCCTTTATAATTAAAGGCGATGAAAACGACACGCATAATATCATCAATAAACTGAAGCTGTTTATCAAAGCTACCAGTCTCGGTGGTGTAGAAAGTTTGATAGAACACCGTGCTACTGTTGAAGGGCCGGATACCAAGACACCCCGCAACCTGCTAAGGGTTTCGGTTGGTTTAGAGCATATAGATGATTTAATAGCTGATATGGAACAGGCTTTAACGCTTTAGGCCACTTGAGGTAAAAGGCGAAAGGTCAAAGGCAAAAGGTAGAAGCATGAAGGCGGGTTAAAAATTCCCTATTTCAAAAACCTTTAACCTTTCGCCTTTGACCTTTAACCTCATTTCTAAAATAAAATTTGGCATATTCCCAAATAACCCCTTATATTTGGAACATTATTTGGTAGCAATACCAACGTCGATCAATACTCCGCACATAGTTCGGGTTTTGATTTATAAAGAAGCGGCGAGAGATCAGGCTCAATGACCCGCTGGCAACCCTTCAATGTTGAAGAAGGTGCCAATTCCTGTCCCGGCAAATAACACCGGGGAATATAAATTTATAACCATGAAAAGTTTAATTAAATTTACGCAACACAACACTTTTTACGCCTTAAACGGTGACATACAACATATTGGCTCCTCTATTGGCTGTATTTGTATGTGTTGCTGCTGTTGATGCTTAGCACGCCCCTGTTTTCATTTCTCTGAAAAGAAGCGTGTGATGTTAAACCGGTTTTATCAAACCGGCTTTGTCAAAATCCATCTTAACAAAAAAATCTAAATTAAACACATTAAAAATTACAACTATGTCTACCTTAAAATTCGAAACCTTACAATTACATGCCGGTCAGGAAGTTGATCCAACAACAGGTTCACGCGCAGTACCACTTTACCAAACCACTTCATACGTATTTAACAGTGCCGAACATGGCGCCAATTTGTTTGCGCTGAAGGAGTTTGGCAATATATATACCCGCATCATGAACCCTACTACCGATGTGTTTGAAAAACGCATTGCGGCTTTAGAGGGCGGCGCTGCTGCTCTGGCTACAGCATCCGGTCAGGCGGCACAATTTATAGCATTAAATAACATCCTGCAGGCAGGTGATAACTTTGTTACTTCTCCTTTCCTGTATGGCGGTACCTATAACCAGTTTAAAGTAGCATTTAAACGCCTGGGTATTGAGGTGCGTTTTGCCAAAGATGATACCGCGGCGAACATCGAAGCACTTATTGACGATAAAACCAAAGCTATCTTCCTGGAGACGATAGGTAATCCTGGATTTACCATTGCTGATTTTGAAAAGGTTAGCGAAGTTGCAAAAAGGCATGATCTTCCTTTAATTGTCGATAATACTTTTGGCGCAGGTGGTTACCTCTTCCGCCCTATTGAACATGGCGCTAATGTTGTTGTTGAGTCAACTACTAAATGGATCGGCGGTCATGGTACCAGTATTGGCGGCGCTATTATTGATGCCGGTAATTACAACTGGGGTAACGGCAAATTTCCGCAGTTCACTGAACCGTCTGAAGGTTACCACGGATTGGTATTTAACGATGTTTTTGGCATCGGCGGCCCATTTGGTAACATTCAGTTCATCATCCGTGCCCGTGTGGAAGGTTTAAGGGATTTTGGCCCATCGCAATCGCCATTTAATTCATGGCTGAATATCCAGGGATTGGAAACCTTGTCATTAAGGGTGCAACGCCATGTAGATAATGCTTTGCAGCTGGCCAAATGGTTAGAGCAGCATCCTCAAGTGGCTACGGTAAATTACCCGGGACTGGAATCATCACCATACCACGACCTTGCAAAAAAATATTTAAAGAATGGTTTTGGGGGCGTATTATCGTTCGAGATCAAAGGTGATAAAGCGCAGGCCAGCCAGTTAATCAATAATTTGAAACTGGTTAGTCATTTAGCTAACGTGGGCGACGCAAAAACATTGATCATACAGCCATCGGCAACAACGCATCAGCAATTATCTGATGAAGAGCAGCTATCTGCCGGTGTTACGCCGACATCATTACGCGTAGCCATTGGTATTGAGCATATAGATGATATTAAAGCTGATTTTGAACAAGCTTTTGCAAAAATTAAGCAAAGTGAGGGTGAGTTAGTTTAAAAATGTATAGTTTTTTTAAGTGATATAGTAAACGTTATTACGGGCAGCGGCCAGAAAAAATCTGGTTGCGCCCGGAATAACAAATAGAAGAATGAACGCAGAGATATTTAAATACACTGATACTTTTGAATTTGAATCCGGCCGCGCGATTGAAGGTTTAGAGATAGGCTTTCATACCTATGGAAGGTTAAATAAAGAAAAAAATAACGTTGTTTGGGTATGCCACGCGCTTACTGCCAACAGCGACGTATTTGACTGGTGGAAAGGGCTTATTGGCGAGGGTTATTTTTTTAACCCTGAAGAGCATTTTATAGTTTGCGCCAATATTTTGGGTTCGCCTTATGGTACCACAAGTCCGCTAAGTGTTAACCCGGTTACGGGGCAGCCGTATTACCTATCCTATCCGCAGTTTACTACAAGGGATATGATAAAGGCACACCAACTGCTTGCCGATCATTTGCAGATCAATAATATCAGTGTATTGATAGGCGGTTCATTAGGTGGCCAGCAGGCTATGGAATGGGCAATCATCGAGCCGGAACGCATCAAAAATCTTATTCTGATTGCTACCAATGCCAAGCACTCACCATGGGGCATTGCCTTTAATGAATCGCAGCGCTTAGCCATCACTGCCGACCGTACTTTCTATAGTAACACGCCGGAAGGTGGTCAAAAAGGCTTAAAAGCAGCCCGGAGCATCGCGCTTTTAAGCTATCGTACTTATAAAACCTATGGTATCACCCAGCAGGAAGAAAGCGACGATGTGAAAGATGGCTTTCGCTCATCGTCATACCAAAACTACCAGGGCGAGAAACTGGTGAACCGCTATAATGCCTATAGTTATTGGTACCTGACAAAAGTGATGGATTCGCACAACGTGGGCCGTGGCCGTAACGGGGTTGACAAGGCGTTGAGCCTGATCAAAGCTAAAACATTGGTTATTGGTATTTCATCGGATGTGTTATTCCCTATTGAGGAGCAACAATACCTTTTCAGGCATATCCCGAAAGCTGCCTTTGCCGAACTGGATTCGTTTTATGGGCACGACGGATTTTTAATTGAAACAGAAGCATTAACAAACATATTTACATCGTTTTTTAAAACCGATGTGAAAGGAAAAATTATAGAACTGCAACGTACAGCGTAATGAGTAAAAAGTTAAATATCGGCCTCTTCGGATTTGGAGTTGTGGGCCAGGGTTTATATGATATCGTAAAAACAAAAAAGCTAAACATTGAGATAGTAAAATTTGCTATTAAAGATCCAACCAAAAAACGTTCTTTACCGGCTCATTTATTTACTACCGATAAAGAAGAACTGCTTAATAACCCGGAGATCAACACGATAGTTGAGTTGATCAATGATACCGAAGCCGCTTTTGAAATTGTTTCAAGGGCCTTAAAATCTGGTAAGAACGTAGTATCGGCCAGTAAAAAAATGATTGCCCTGCATTTGGATGAACTGATCGAGATCCAGCATCAATATGGAACATCGTTGTTATACGAGGGTGCAGTTTGCGGCAGTATCCCTATCATCCGTAACCTTGAGGAATATTATGACAACGAATTATTACACTCGATAAGCGGTATTTTCAACGGTTCATCAAATTACATCCTTTCAAAAGGCTTTATTGAAGGTTTAGATTATGACAGTGCCTTAAAACAAGCACAAGACCTTGGTTTTGCCGAAACTGATCCAACCAGTGATGTTGGCGGGTTTGATGCTAAATATAAACTGGTTATCGCGGCTGCCCATGCTTACGGTGTAGTGGTACAGCCAGATGAGGTATTTAACCTTGGCATCCAGAATCTTGCCGCTGCAGATCTGCAATATGCCCGCGAAAAGAACCTGAAAATTAAACTGGTGCCTGTAGCTAAAGAACTTGACGACCGCAACGTTGCCCTGTTCGTGTTGCCAAAATTTGTAAACGATAAAGAGTTTTTATACAACGTTGAGTACGAATACAACGGCGTAACGGTACAGGCAGCTTTTGCCGATCAGCAATTCTTTTTCGGAAAAGGCGCTGGTGGCCACCCTACCGGCTCTGCTGTACTGTCGGATATAGCGGCTTTACGCTATAATTACCAGTACGAGTACAAAAAGGCAAAAGAAAAAACAGATCTTAATTTTACCAATAACATTGAATTAACGGTTTATCTGCGTTATGATGATGAAGAACTGGTTGAAGCGCTGAACTTCGAACACATTAATGAGCGCTACTATTCAGGTAATTACAAATTTGTTATAGGAAAAATCAATTTACAAAATCTGATCGCCAACCAACAACGTATATCTGACAGCAAGGCTTTCGTAGCCTTTGCCGATCAGCTTACGGGGGTCAGCTTAGCATCGGCAGCTAAACAGACAGCTGAAGTTTTTTAGTAGATTCCTTCGGTTGTTTTAATATAAAAAGGCTTCTCTAAACGGGAAGCCTTTTTAGTTACATGCCGGTTAATTTCATTTGGCAAAATACGCTCCTATTCTTTTGGCAAAAGCTACTGTAATTATGCCGATGAATATTTTTGAGCCCTCAGCTATAATGTTGCTTTGTTCGTTACCATTAATAAGCGTATACATATGATATAAGAAATCAGGCGCGGTGCTAACTAACAGAAGTCCGCCAATTATCACCAGGGATATTTCGTAAATAATATTTCGCTCTGCAAAAAGCTTAGCATTTTCTTTATAATCACTTTCCCGGGTGATCCAGCGGGTAATTCTTTTTGTGCCGGCAATCAGCAGTATAGCCAATACCATCAGGAAAATAAAGTTTAAAGAATTTACAAGTACTAAATTTTCATGGTCGGTAGGCTGTTCACCAGGCGAACCCGTATGATTGCCTATAAAAGTGATTAGGTTCGGAAGTTTAGAGATATCGGCTACCAGCAGGTAGATGCCCAATACTTTAATGGCGACCTCATAGATGTCGGATTTTTTCATTCGCTTTAATTAGGGATTAATTGGTTTATGGCTTACAAGGTAAACAATTGTACCACAAGTAAAAGAGAAATGAAGGTCCGGGGGGTAATTATTCCAGGTAATAATGCCTGATCCTGTTCAAACCCTCATCAAGTTCATAAACCAGGGGTACGGCGGTAGGGATTTCCAGGGAAGTTACTTCTTCGTCGTTTAAATTATCAATATATTTTATCAGCGACCGTAGGCTGTTGCCATGCGCCACTATAATAACCTTTTGATTGCGCCGCATAGCCCTCACAATTCTTTCATTCCAAAACGGCAGCACCCTATCCATCGTTTCACTAAGGTTTTCAGTTAAGGGCAATTCACGCTCGGTTAAATCTTTATATCTAAGATCATGGCCCGGGTACCGGGGATCTTCTTTAGTTATAGCCGGCGGATGTTCATTAGGGTCGCGGCGCCATTTTAGTACCTGCTCTTCCCCGTATTGGGCAATAGTTTCATCTTTATTTAACCCCTGTAAGGCTCCATAAAAGCGTTCGTTCAAACGCCATGATTTTTCAACCGGGATCCAAAGATGATCCAGCTCCTCAAGCATGTAATGCAATGTCTTGATCGACCGTTTCAGGTACGATGTAAAGCCGATATCAAAGTTATAGCCATTTTTATTCAGGATTTTTCCGGCGTTGTGGGCTTGCTCATACCCTTTGTCTGATAGGTCGACATCTTCCCAGCCTGTAAAACGGTTTTGCTGATTGAAAACACTTTCGCCGTGGCGGATTAATACTAATTTTTGCATAGGTATTTAGTTAACGCAAAAGTAAGTTAAGGGTTGTGAAAAACTTGCTTAATATTTATAAATCAGTTAGCTTGCGGTACAAACCAAATAAACTAAAACCTATTATGATCCCTACTACACCAGTACCGGTGAAGGATGGCATTGCCAATCCGGCGCCGCTTGGCCTGTGCGCTTTCGGTATGACAACCGTTTTATTAAACATTCACAATGCCGGCTTTTTTGAAATGAATACCATGATCCTGGCCATGGGTATATTTTATGGTGGATTGGCACAGGTAATTGCCGGTGTTATCGAAGCGAAAAAGAATAATACTTTCGGGCTTACAGCATTCACCTCGTATGGTTTTTTCTGGCTTTCATTAGTTGGCTTGCTGGTGATGCCTAAGCTTGGCTGGGGTACTGCTCCGTCTGAAGGAGCCATGATTGCTTACCTAAGCATCTGGGGTGTATTTACCTTCCTGTTGTTTTTTGGTACGCTAAAGCTCAACCGTGCATTACAGTTTGTTTTTGCTTCGTTAACTGTGTTGTTTTTCCTGCTGGTAGCAGGCGATGCTACCGGAAACGCAGGCATCAAGCACCTGGCTGGATATGAAGGTATCATTTGCGGTGCTTCGGCTATCTATACCGGTATTGCCAATGTGCTGAATGAAGTTTACGGAAAAACTGTTTTACCTATTGGCCCGGTGAAGGTTTAATTTTTTTCAGCTAAATTGCGTGGGTGAAAGATTATAAAAAATATTACAGCATACCGGCCACTCCCGAAGAGATCTATATGGCCATCACTAATCCCATTACCATCGAACTTTGGACTGGCGAAGTAGCGCAAATGTCTACCGAACCCGGCACCGAATTTTCTATGTGGGATGGCAGCATTGTAGGTAAAAACCTCGAATTTGAACCTAATAAAAAGGTTGTTCAGCAATGGTATTTTGAGGGACAAAGCGATAACTCTATTGTGACCATCAAACTGCATGCTGATAAAAATGGCACATCTGCAGAGCTAAGGCATACCAACATACCCGACGATGATTATAACGACATTGTTGAAGGCTGGAATGATAGTTACTTTGGTGGCCTGATAGACTTTTTTGAGGGCGCTTAACACATCTAAAAACAAAATACTTTATACCCATGAAACAAGGCCTTTTGATTGATATGGATGGGGTGATTTACAGCGGTGAAGAATTGATATTCGGCGCTGATAAGTTCATCAAACATCTTATTGATAATGATATCCCGTTTACTTTTATGACCAATAATAGCCAGCGCACCAGCCTGGAGGTTGTACGCAAGCTTAAAAGATTGGGAATAACTGTTGAAACCAAGCATGTTTATACCAGCGCCATGGCTACCGGCAAATTCCTGGGCGATCAAAGCCCAAACGGTACCGCCTTTGTATTGGGCGAAGGTGGCTTGTTGACCAGTCTTCATGAAAATGGTATCACACTGGTTGACTCCGATCCGGAATTTGTTGTTTTAGGTGAAGGCAGAAACTTTACCCTGGAGATGGTACAGCGTGCGGTTGATATGATCCTGGCTGGTGCCAAATTTATAACAACCAACCGGGACCCTTCTCCTAAAAAACCGGGATGGAATAACCTGGGTATTGCGGCAACAACCGCTATGATTGAGGAAGCAACCGGTCGTAAGGCATTTGTAACGGGTAAACCAAGCCCGGTGATGATGCGTTCGGCGAGAAAATTCCTGGGCCTTGAAACAGCCGAAACAACCGTAATTGGCGATACCATGGAAACCGATATTCAGGGCGGCGTGCAAATGGGATATAAAACTATCCTGGTTTTATCCGGCATTTCCAGCAAAGATCAGTTAAGCCATTACGCGTTTAAACCTGACATGGTAGCCAGCTCGGTTGACAAAATAGTTTTCCCGCTTAAGTGGTGGCAATAAGATAATCTTCTTTTTTATGATAAAGCGGACGGTCCAAAAAGATCGTCCGCTTTTTGTTTATAGCAATATCCTATGGTTAAAACCTGGAAGAATATTTAACTGAAACCTAATATCATTAAGCTTTTTTTAAGTATTTTTTAATAGTGTCAGGCTTTATTTGCTCCCAACCAATTAAACCGATGCCTGCCCTATAAGGCTGCGGTTAACCATTAAACCAATATTGCTATTTATGCGTTCACTCGTTTTTAAGCCCCCTTAAGGCTTATGGCAGGTTATACCTGTATTCTGTTAACAAACCAATCTATCAAACAATTACATCTGAATTTATGAACTTAAAAAAACTTTATGTTTTAAGCTGTGCGCTTATTATCGGCCTTGTAAGTGCCTGCTCAAAAAAAGAACTGGCAGGAAATCCGGCTAACGCTAATAGCAATCAATCCAAAATAAAAACAGCCGCTTCACCTGCCGGTGATGTTGTGGGTAAAATCACCGTAGGCTACCAGGGCTGGTTTGCCGCTATTGGCGATGGTTCCCCCATTAATTTGTGGTGGCATTGGTCAAACCCCAATAACCAGGCCCCTAATGCCAATAATATCGGGGTAAAATCATGGCCCGATGTACGGGAGTATACCAGCACCTATCAAACCGGTTTTGCCAATTTGAATAACGGCAGTCCGGCAAAACTGTTTTCTTCCTTTAATGATCAAACCGTAAATGTGCAGTTTCAGTGGATGCAGCAAAATAATATCGACTGCGCCGCGCTGCAGCGTTTTAACCCAACCGGCGGTGAAGGTCCTGTACGCGATGCCATAACTGCCAAAGTAAAAACCGCAGCCGAGGCTACGGGCCGTAAATTTTATATCATGTACGATGTTGGCGGGTGGACAAACATGCAATCGGAAATAAAAACCGACTGGACTACCAAAATGTCCGCCTATACCTCGTCATCAGCTTATGCCAAACAGAATGGTAAACCGGTGGTTTGTATCTGGGGTTTTGGTTTTAATGATGATAATCACCCATTTTCGGCAGCGGTTTGTCTTGACGTGATCAATTGGTTTAAAAGCCAGGGGTGCTACGTTATAGGTGGCGTACCCGCTTATTGGCGCGACCCTAATGCCAGTGAAGTACGGCCTAACTTTTTGCCAACCTTTAATGCATTAAATATGATTTCGCCATGGATGATTGGTAAGATTGGTACCATAACTGAGGCTAACAACTTTTATAATAATACACAGGTTGGAGATCAGACGTATTGTAATGCCAATGGTATTGATTACCAGCCTTGTGTTTTGCCCGGCGATCTGCAGTTACGGCAGCGCGTACACGGCGACCTGATGTGGACACAGTTTTATAACCTTATCCGTGGTGGGGCGCAGGGATTGTATATATCCATGTTTGATGAGTATAATGAAGGCAACCAGATTGCAAAAACTTCCGAAAACTCGTCATTTGTGCCTGCCGGATCAAACTTCTTATCGCTGGATGAGGATGGTACCGTTTGTTCTGCCGATTATTACCTGCGGTTAACAGGCGATGGCGGCAGGATGTTAAAAGGACAAATAGGGCTTACTGCCGTGCGCCCGACAGCCCCGGTGGTGGGTGGCAGCAATCCAGGCACGCCTCCAATCGGGCAAACTATAACATTAAAAGGCTCAAATAACAATTATGTAAGCAGTGAAAATGGCACACAGCCCATGAACTGTAACCGGCCTACAGCCGGTGGTTGGGAACAATTTACCATTGTTAATGCAGGCAGCGGTAAAGTTGCCTTGTTAAATTCGGGTAAATATGTATCATCTGAAAATGGTACCCAGGCTATTAACTGTAACCGCACATCTGTAGGCCCGTGGGAACAGTTTGACTGGGTGGGCAACGCCGATGGTACTGTTTCTTTCCGCGGAAGCAATGGCAAGTACATTTCAGGCGAGAATGGCACACAGGCCATGACCTGTAACCGTGCCACTATTGGCGGATGGGAATCATTCCGGGTGAATCAATAGACTTATTATAATAAAAAGAGGCTGTTGGAATGACAGCCTCTTTTTATTATAACCGATAAAGGATTTGAAAGATCTCCCGGTTTTATACCATCACTCTCGTCAATACATCTATCAATTCTCTAATTTCAAAAGGTTTGCCTACATAGGCATCTGCTTCGCCAATGGCGGCCATTTGTTTGATTGCCGGGTTCGCTGAGATCAATACAACGGGTATATCCTTTGTTGGAGGCTTGGATTTAAACAGTATACACATGATATGCCCGCTTATGCCGGGCAGGTTTTCATCAAGCAAAAAGCAATCAGGCTGCAGGGCAACTATTTCTTCTAACGTGGTAAAAGCTTTAAATCCTGAAACCCGGAAACCCGCGTGCTCAAGCAATAAGGTTGTGGAGTCAAGGATATCTGCCTCATCTTCTATTAATACAATATGTTTACCCATAAATTACCCTGTTCTACGATATTATTGCTTTAGTAGTTGCACGGTCGCGAAAGTATGCTAAAATCTGTAACCAGATCTTTAATCTCTGCGTCTTAGTTGAAAAGCATATGCCACACACCGCCATGAAAAATAGCATACAATACTTGTACCATAAATTCGGCCGTTCATTTTTACTTATCATATTAGCCTCATTCGCCTTTTGTAGTAGCCTGAACGCTCAAATAACAACTCCAAACGGAAAGGTTATAAGTAGTGCTGCCATGGATAGTTTTCTGCAAAAACAGATGGATTCGCTTCAACTTCCGGGGCTATCAATCGCTTTCATTAATAAAGGTAAAATTGTTTATCACCGTGCTTTTGGGGTGACGGATATTAAAACAAAAACACCGATTGACGAGCAGTCTATTTTTGAGGCGGCATCACTTTCAAAACCGGTATTTACCTATTGGGTTATGAAATTGGTTGACCGGGGGATATTAAGTCTTGATACCTCTTTGTATAAATATCTTCCCTATCCGGATATCGCGCAGGATGAGCGATACAAGTTAATCACTGCCCGCATGGTGCTTTCCCATCAATCGGGGCTTCCGAACTGGCGTTTCAATACTGCCGATTCTGCATTGCACGTTAAACCGGGCGCGCTTTACCTGAATTTTAAACCGGGCACTTCGTTCGGGTATTCGGGTGAAGGTTTTCTTTACCTGGGCAAGGTGGTAGCGCATCTGCTTAACCTGTCAATACAAAATATGGAGCCTGTGTTTGAAAAAGAAGTGGCTATTCCGCTGCAGATGGCCCACAGTTCGTACACCGCTAATCCTTATATTCTGAAGCATAAGGTGAGGGGGCACCAGGACGGACACATAGACCCGGCTAATGGATTAAACTGGCCGGTATTGCCATCTATGGGGATAGATTCAAATACATTTAACCCGGCGGCCTCACTACATACTAACGCCCTGGACTACGCTGCATTCATCATAGCATTGATGAAAGATAAAGGGTTAAGCCCGGCAAGCATCAGGGAGATGTATCGCCCGCAACTGAATGTTCCTCTTCCTGTGGATTTCCGTAAAGCCGGTTATTCAACCTGGGGATTGGGTGTAGCAATTGAGCAAAATCAATCAGATACCTTTTATGTCCATTCGGGTAATAACGGCAACTTTCAATCCGCTTTTTTGATGGATAAAGCCCGGCAATCGGGCTATGTGTTTTTTACTAATTGTGACCATGGCAACAGTTTTAATGAGAAACTGGAAGCTTTCCTTTCGCTTAAATAGGATTACTATATTTGCTGTATGGATACACCACTCCAACTTTCCACTTTCGAATCTGAATTTCGCGTTCGCCCCGATGACATAGATATGTTTCAGCATGTGCACAACAGTAAATACTTTGACTATGTACTGGCTGCACGATATGATCAAATGGAACGCTGTTACGGCATGGCCATGGAGAAATTTATGGAACGTGGCTTCGGTTGGGTGGTGCGCACCGCTCACGTTGATTATAAGCGTGCCTTAACCATGGGCGATCACTTTGTTGTGAAAACCGGTATCGAAAGTATAGACGACAAAGGCTGCCGTGTAAAGTTTACCATCACCAATAAAGCCACTAAAAAGATCTGTTGCGATGGTTGGTTTGATTATGTAATGATTGATATGGCAACCGGTCGTGGCGCGAAGATCCCGCAGGATGTAATTGACCAATACCTGATCTGATCATTAACTGCGGGGGTGAAACTGGTTTATCGTGCTTTTTAAATACTCCCTGTCCAGATGGGTATAGATCTCTGTTGTAGTAATACTTTCGTGGCCCAGCATTTCCTGTACAGCGCGTAAATCGGCGCCGCCTTCAACCAAATGGGTTGCAAAGGAATGCCGAAAGGTATGAGGACTGATTTTTTTCTTTAGCCCCACAATTTCAGCTAAATCCTTGATGGTTAAAAAAATGATCTGCCGGCTTAGCCTGGTACCGCGGCGGTTCAGGAAAACGTAATCCTCTTCTCCTTTTTTTATAGGGTTATGCACCCGTACATTTTCTATCCAGAGTTTAAGCGCTTTTATAGCTTCGCTGCCTATGGGTACCAACCGCTCCTTATTGCCTTTGCCGGTTACTTTTATAAATTCAATATCAAGATAAAGGTTTGAGAGTTTGAGCTCGGTGAGTTCGGACACGCGTAATCCCGAGCCATACAGGGTTTCCAGGATGGCCTTGTTCCGCATGCCCTCGGGTTTCGAAAGATCTAAGGCCGCTATGATCTTGTTGATCTCTTCATAACTAAGCGTATCCGGTAGCTTACGCCTTATCTTTGGTGATTCGAGCAATTCTGACGGGTCGGCCTTGATAACATCCTCCATCAGCAGGTATTTATAAAAGGCTTTGATACCGGAAAGGATCCTGGCCTGTGATGAAGGGATCATGCCCAGCTCGTTTATCCAGTTTATAAATCCCCGCAAATTAGTTAAAGTAATTAATTCGGGTTTTAATTTAACAGGCTGTGAATCTGAGTATTGATATAGTTTTTCTATATCCCTGCTATAAGCCTGGATGGAGTTATCGGACAGCGACTTCTCTAATTTTAAATATGCCTGAAAACCTTTTATTGCCGAACGCCAATCCAATTGATTTTAGTTTTGATGATTTATAGCTAAGTTTGAACTAATGAAGATACAAATTATAAACGGCCCAAATCTGAACCTGTTAGGCGTTCGCGAGAAATCAATTTATGGCGATGCCAGTTTTGAAACCTACCTTGAAACCCTGCGCCAGCGCTTTGCAAACATCACCATTGATTACTATCAAAGTAACATTGAGGGCGAAATTATAAATAAACTGCATGAAATTGGTTTTAGTTATGATGGCATTGTGATGAATGCCGGGGCCTATACTCATACTTCCATAGCCATTGCTGATGCCATTGCAGCTATCAACACACCGGTTATTGAAGTGCATATCTCTAACGTTCACAAGCGCGAAGAGTTCAGGCATAAATCAATGATAGCGGCTAACTGTCGCGGTGTAATTGCTGGTTTCGGGATGGATAGCTATCGCTTAGCCCTTGAAAACCTGACGCTTAAATAGTGTAAAAATATTTTATCATTTTGATAAAACGCTTTTGCAATTAAAGCGTTTAAACATTGCTTTTAGCTTATAGTTTCAGATGCCTAAAATATTCAGAGTAGCCGCGCTAACCTTACTTTTTGTTACACTGTTATCCGGTGTTAATACGTTTGCTCAAACCAAAAAGAAAAAAACACATTCGGTAAGGGATTCGCTTCGCGCTTCTATCCTATCGCGTGATTCGATGATGAGGGCGCTTAAACGCTCTGATACATCCGTAAATAACCTGTTGCAAAAGGTTGAATATTATACATCTGCTTTTAACCAGATTAAAGGCAATCTTTCAAAAAAGTTAGATACTGCCGATATCAGCACCAAGTTGCCATCATTTGAAAGGCGGGTTACCCTAATTAAATCGCTTATTGATAACGATAAGTCAAGTACCTTGAGGTACTTATATACCATAAGGGATGTGCTTACCCGCAGTGATGACCAGCTTGACCTGTGGCAGGAGCAGCTTGCTGATATTAATAGCAAACTTGTCCAAAACCAGAATGATCTTGATGCCATATCCCGTGATAGTGTTTTAAAGATCCTGCCGGCTGATAGTTCGCTGGCTACTACTTATCTTATTCAGAAAATAGCTATCGACAGTAAATATCACCGTTTGGATACCACCAATAAAAAGGTGATGGTAAAGATAGGGCTGCTTCAAAACCGTACTTCGGCCGTTTATATTTCGATACTCGACCTAAAAGACCAGATTGATACCAAAATCCGGGATTTCAGCATCAGGGCCATGTCGCAGGAGTACAGCAACATCTGGAACATGAATGCCGACGAAGGCAATGATTTTGGCACAGCTACCAAAGCTACCGCCGACATGAACGCGAAGCTTTTTAACTTTTTCATCGGCCGGGATATCCTGATCCACATTGGAGGTTTGGTGCTGTTATTTGCATTTTTTGCCTGGGTACGTGCCAGCAGGCGCAGGATACTACGTGATAATGATACGCCCGAAAGCGTCTTCAGTCAGGCCAGTTATGTTGTAAATCATCCTTTTGTATCGTCGCTTATCATTACGTTTACGTTGCTTCCTAATTTTTATGACCACCCGCCTGTGGTTGTATTGGAAATGTTTTTGCTGGTCCTGATGATAGCCATACTGTACATGGTGAAAAAATCGTGCCCGGCAACTATGTTCCGCTTTATGGTGCAGCTATTCGGCATTACTATCCTTTACAGCCTGAGCAATCTTTATATTCAGGTAACTAATTTCGACAGGGTTGCTATTTTGATTTTAGGCTTTGCCGCATCGGTAATAAGTTTCAGGTTTTTATCAAAAGTGCGCAGGGCTAAGGATGAGTATCTGCCCTATACGAGCTTTATACTTAAGGTTTTTATATTTTTCCAGGGTGCTTCCTTTTTTTGTAACGTTTTTGGCCGTGTAAGCCTGGCTAAGATCATTGGTGTTAGCATAGTATACAATCTTTGGCTTGCCTTGGCAATGTATTACATTGTCCACATCATTATGGAGGCGCTTTTCCTGCAACTGGAAGCAGGCAAAAAAAGCAACAACCTCACCTCGTTCATCGATTATAAACTATTACAAAATAAGTTCAGAAGCGTATTGAGTATACTGGCTACCATTCTTTGGCTGGTTATGCTCACCCAAAACCTCAATATTGAAGATACTGTATTTGACTACCTGGGCGATTTCCTGACCAAGAGTCGGAGCATAGGTGGTACCAATACGCAATTCACCTTTCAAAGCGTAATCATATTCGTGGCTGTGATCTGGCTTTCTTCTATCGCTTCAAAGATCATCAGCTATTTATATGATGTTGCTGCCAAGCATGCCAATGATATCGATGTAGCCAAGAAAAAGAACCGAACTTCTACCCTGCTGATCCGTATTGGAGTGATAGCTTTAGGTTTCTTCCTGGCCGTTGCGGCTTCGGGGGTGCCAATTGATAAAATCACCATTATAATCAGTGCTTTTGGTATAGGTATAGGTTTTGGTTTACAGAACATTGTAAACAACCTGGTATCGGGCTTGATATTGGCTTTTGAAAAACCTATCCAGGTTGGGGATATTATCGAAGTAGATAGTCGTTCCGGTACTATAATGGATATCGGTATTCGTGCCAGCAAGATAGCTACAGCTGATGGCGCGGAAGTGATCATTCCAAATGGCGACTTGATCTCGCATCACGTAATTAACTGGACCTTAAGTAATAATAACCGCCGGGTTGAATTAATTATTGGGGTAGCATACGGTTCGGATATTGAAAAAGTAAAAGGTGTGTTGTTGAGTGTATTGACCAACCATGATGATATCATGTCCCAGCCTTCACCATCTGTGTTTCTGCATAACCTGAACGAAAGCTCGGTTGATTTCCGGGTGTTTTTCTGGGCTGCCGATATTAATACCTGGCTGGGACTAAAAAGCCGGGTATTGGGCAATATTTATGATGCTTTTAACAGGGAAGGTATTGATATACCATTCCGCCAGCAGGATGTGCGGGTAATATGGCCTAAAGGCTTACCTCCTATCAAAATAGAAGCACCGGGTTTAAGCAATGGCGAAGAAGAACAAAAGGATATAGACGATACTAAAACTCCGAAGGATCAAGATCAGTAAAATGGATTTTCTTTTTCACAAAGAAAGCCCAAACAATACTGCCTTTGAATATACCTGAAGTATTTTGCTTCTTAACTTTCGGACTTTCGGACTTCCTGACTTTCGGACTTCCCGCCTTAAATAAGCTCAATACAAAGCTTTGGTGTGCCCTGCTTACCGCCCAGGCGTCTTTGCGCTTACCTTCCATTAAAAAACGGATTAGGGCGAGCAAATCCATCATGAAACGGATACAGATCACCCAGATGGCACGCCCGAAAGGAAGGTTCTTTTTTATAAGAAACAGGTTGTTTCTAAAATTGAGGTAAGTTTTAAAAGGATTTTCGGCATTAAGCGTACCGCCGCCAACATGGTATATGGTTGATTGCGCGCAATACATCACCTTGTAGCCCATATTTTTCAAGCGCCAGCAAAGGTCAATTTCTTCCATATGGGCGAAAAAGCTTTCGTCAAAGCCCCCAACCTCATCCCAGATGCTTTTTTTGATAAATAATGAAGCGCCTGAAGCCCAGAAAACCTCACCTGATTGCTCATATTGCCCATTATCTTTCTCCAGTTCATAAAAGATCCTGCCCCGACAAAACGGGTAGCCATGTTTATCAATAAAACCACCGGCAGCACCGGCATGCTCAAAGTAATCTTTTTGAGCATATGACCTGATTTTAGGTGCCGCAGCAGCAATTAAGATGTCGCTTTCCATGAGCTCAATAACTGGTTCTATCCAACCGGGAATAACTTCAACGTCCGAATTAAGGAGGATATAATAGTCTGCATCAACCTGGGCTAACACCCGGTTATAACCGCCTGTAAAGCCGTAGTTCTTATCATTCTGGATGATCCTTACCGAAGGATGGTTTTCGCGCATAAATGCAACTGAATCATCGGATGAGGCATTGTCGCCCATCACAATCTCCAGGTTAGGATATGTTGATGATAATACCGATGGAAGAAATTGTTTAAGGTATTTTAGGCCATTCCAGTTTAAAATAACTACAGCAACTTTAGGTGTATGGGTCATCTATTTAAATCCTCCGGCTTAAACTTCCATCTCCGGTGCGACCATAACCAATATTGTGGTTCTCTTTTAATCATCCCCTCCAGGTATTTCACGTGCATATTTGTTATTTCGTATTCGGCAGTTTCTTTTGGTGTTTCGGTAAGCGGAACGAGTGTATATTCATAGTACCCGCGCTTTACCCTTTTCATGTCGTAAAAAACAACAGCTGCATCAATTGTTTTAGCAATTTTTTCAATTCCCAAAAACATAGCAGTTGGCTGATTCAAAAAATTAGCGAAATAGTGCGTATCGCTCGCCACCGGTGTTTGATCGCCAACCAGTACAGTAACAGTAAGTTCCTTGCGGTATTCGATCATTTTGCGCAAGGTTTGTTTCATTGCTATGGGTTGTCCGCCAAACCTCGACCGGATCTCGATAAAGAAATCATTAAACGTATGGTTGTTTAAAGGTTTGTAAACAATCATGAACCTTTTATCGGTAACAAAGTTAAAATTGAGGGCGGCCATTTCCCAGTTGCAATAATGACCGGCAACTGCAATAATACTCTTACCTTTAGCAAAGTATTCAAATACAAGGTCGGAGTTAGTGGCCACTACCCTTTTCCTGATCTGCTTTTCTGATATGGTAATCATTTTAACGGTTTCCACAATCAGGTCGGCCAGGTAACGGTAGTATTTTCGCTCAATATCATGACGCTCCCGGTCTGTTTTTTCGGGAAAGGCATTGCGCAGGTTTTGCTGTACAACATCGCGTCGGTAATTAACAATGTAGTAAACGAAAACAAACGCTATATCAGATAAAATGTATAAAAGCCAAAAGGGAAGCAGCGATATAAGGTATAAAATTAATATACCTAAGTTAGTAAAGCCCTTTTTTATCATTATTTTTGCAAATTTCGAGCACAAACATAAAATATATGATTGAAAAAGGCGCTGTGTTACCGATGTTTTATCTTCCACCGGTAGATTATTTTGTACAGATAAATACGTATAAGCCTGATATACTGATTGAAAGAGAAGAGCATTTTCCTAAACAAACTTATCGTAACCGGGCAAATATCTACTCGCCCGATGGTGTGCTGGCATTGGTAGTGCCGGTGATTAAAGGTTCAAAAAATCATACGAAAGTTAAAGACGTAAAAATAAGCTATGACTTTATGTGGCAGCGCCTGCATTGGCAAAGCTTACAGGCCTGTTATCGCCGCTCGGCTTATTTTGAATTTTATGAAGACGATTTTGCGCCGTTTTATGAAAAACAAATTACCTATTTATTTGATTATAATCAGGAGCTTTTAAACCTGCTGCTAAAGCTCACCAAAATAAAAACAGAATTAAATTTTACGGATGAATACCAGGCCGAATATCCTAACCTGCACGATTTTCGGTTTTCTATCCATCCAAAAAAAGAAAGCGAAATGCAGCAGAAACCATATTTTCAGGTATTTGAAGATCGCCAGGGCTTTATGAAAAACCTGAGCATCATTGACCTGCTGTTTAACCAGGGGCCGCAAACCATAAACTATTTGTAAATGAATGGCAACTTGAAGCGTTTACGCTTTAAAAAACATAAACGTGCAGGCAATGTAGGCGACCGACCGGGCACTATCAACGTACCCAGTGATGCGCTTAAGCCCATAATCTCGGTTTATTCGTATAATAAGGATGAGTTGGTAACTTGTGAAGGCAAGGATATAAAAACGGCCTTAAAACAACTCAACAAATGTGATAATCACACCCACTGGATTAAGATAAATGGTTTGGGCGATGCCGATCTGATCGAGCAAATTGGGTCTCACTGCAATATCAATTCTTTGGTTTTGGAGGATATTGCCAATACCCATCAACGTCCTAAATTTGATGAGTATGATGATTATGCCTTTTGCACCAGCAGGATAGTTCATTTCAATAAAGAGAATGAGATCATCAACTGCCAGTTTTCGGCCATTATTAAAGATAACATCATTGTAAGCTTCGAGGAAGATCACACAGATCGTTTTGATGCGGTAAAGGCCCGGTTGAAAGCCGGTAAAGGGGCCATTCGTACTGCTGGGCCGGGTTACATGTGCTACGCACTTACCGATACCATAATCGACAACTATTTTGTTTTGCTGGCGCAAATCGGAGATCATCTGGACGCGCTTGAAGATAAACTTTATGAAAGTGCCGATAAAACGATCATGTTTGATGCCCAGCAACTAAAACGTACGCTTATTGTTGTACGCCGCGCCAGCTGGCCCGAGCGTGACAAGATCAATGATATGATCCGGTCGGAAAGCCCGCTGATAACGCCGGAAGTTAAATTATTTTTGCGCGATGCATATGATCACTGCATCCAGGCTATGGATCTTATCGAAAACTATAAAGAGGTAACATCAAGCATCATTGATCTGTATCTATCGATGGTGAGCAACCGGATGAACGAGATCATGAAGGTGCTTACTATTATTTCGGTGATCTTTATTCCGCTAACCTTTATTGCAGGTATTTACGGCATGAACTTTTCGCGCCAGGACGATAAAGGCCACGTCCTTCCGGATAATATGCCCGAGCTTTACTGGCGTCATGGCTATGTATATGCTATTGTATTTATGCTTCTGATTGCGGTGGTACAGGTTTTTGTATTCTGGAAAAAAGGCTGGTTTAATCGTTTGTAGCCCCCCGGCTTCTAAAAGGGGGAGTAACCTATTAATTGACGGTTCCCTCCCTTGGGAGGGGTGCGTTAGGATTGCGCGTTGGCGGGGCTGGGTTTATACGTCTTTGCAACGGCAAGGCATCTCGCTGAAACCCCTCCCTACACCCTCCCAAGGGAGGGAATCGCACAATCCCACCCATTGAAAGCCTACTAACCGTTTTTTGGATATTACTCTAACCCTAAAGGGAGAGTAAGGAGTACATTTGGGTAACTAACAGAGGGTTGTTCCCCCCTTTAGGCGGTTAGGGGGCAAATCCGGGCTTAAGCTCCGCTTTCATGGCTTTTCTAAACTTTATTACTTTGGGCTCTGAAACAGCAAGGATATAAGGCTGATCGGGATGAGACCGGTAATATCCTTGGTGATAGTTCTCGGCAGGATAAAATACCTTGAAAGGCACAACCTGGGTAACTACGGGATTGGCGTAATGCTTTGATTCATTCACCTTTTTTATGGTTGTTTCAATTGTGCTTTTTTCCGCGTCGTTGCGGTAAAAAGCTATTGAGCGGTAATCCGTACCCTCATCAGGGCCCTGACGGTTAAGTGTAGTTGGATCATGCGCTGAGAAGAATGCTTCAACTAAGTTGTCATAGCTGATTACCTTTGGATCGTAATACACTTGTACTGTTTCTGCGTGATTGGTGTTATCAGAACATACTTCCCTATAAGTGGGGTTTTTGGTAGTTCCCCCTGCATAGCCGGATATTACTTTATCAACGCCCTTTAGTTCAGCCATTGCCTCGCTCATACTCCAGAAACAGCCGCCTCCAAAGGTTGCTACGGCCTCTCCTGCTTTCGGCGCAGGTAACACGGCAAAATTATCGCCTTTTGATGCTTGTCCATCGGCACAACTGCTTAAAAACAGAAATATGCCTGCAGTGTATAAAAGCAACTTTTTCATAATGGATATCACTATTAATTTACTAATATACGATGCATTGACACCGGCAGATGGTCACGCCCGTGTAAACAAGCTTAGGGCCTTTTTGCCTGTTGCATAAGCGATTTTTTCACCATAAAAAGGATTTCGCTTAAGCCGTTAGTTTTGATCTCAAATGTGGTTGAAAGCAACATCCCCATTTTATCTTTAGTAAAACCTTTGCCCGCCATCCACTCCAGGTATGATACAGGTATATCGGCTATAATAGTCCCCTTGTATTTACCGTAGGGCATCCGGGTTTGCACTATATCGATGAGAATTTTGGGGTCTGGTTGTAAATTTTCCACGGGGTAAAGGTAAAAACAAACCGCTATGGTTACATCCTATTCCTGAAATCCGCGTATAATAAAAAATGTTGCCAGTGCTGCCGCTAAACCAACGGACGCTTTTAAAATGCCGCTGCTTACATATGGAGGGATGTATTTTACGCCCATTTCATCCGCAACGGCCGGGTGCTTAACATAGCGTCCGTCAGATGGTATTGCTACCTGCTCAAAATTATCCGCCAGTTCATGCAATTCGTCGCGCAACTCATGACCACGCATCACCGGGCCGTGGCCGGCCGCTACCGTACGTGGTTCAAGCGCAGTAAGCCTGCGAACTGATTGGCCGGCTGCTTCCCAATCGGTAGTGAAATATCGAGGCGGACCGGTTAGCTTTTTGAGCGAACTAAAAGAATATAAAGCGGATTCGGCTTTAGTGGTAGAAAACGCGTCGCCGGCTATCAAGGTTGAATTTATCGGCAGAAACAAAGAAATATGTCCGGGTGTGTGACCGGGAGTATGAATTACCTTCCATTCAGGTAGTTCCGGAATCCCTTCTTCTATATCAATAACCGTTACTTTGTTACCGAGGTTTATTGGCGCAGTGGGGAAAAATGCGGATAGCAGGCTCATCATTCCATCCCTCAATGAAGGATCGGCAGGTGGGTATGATGATAAACCCGTTAAATATGGGAGTTCCAGTGCATGGGCATAAACCGGTACGTTCCAGATTTTTAAAAGTTCTTCAAGGCCTCCGGCGTGGTCGGCATGTCCGTGTGTAAGTACAATGGCGGCCGGTCTCGTCCCAGGGCCAAAAAGCTCTTCGGCCATGGCAATGATCTTTTTGGCCGAGCCTTTTAATCCGGTATCAACCAAAACCCAGCCTTTGGCAGCGCCGGGACGGTTTGCTATCATGTAAATGTTAACGAATAATAGTTTGGTTCCCCATACCCTTTGCGATACCTGGAAATACTTTGTACTGAGCCTTCTGTTCATGGTTTATAATTGTTAACAAAACATAACTCCCATATTAAAAGTTTTAGGTGGATTAAATTTAAAAACAATTTTTTATCAGCCTAAAAATAAATAAGATACCTGTCTGAACAGTTTCAATGCAAACAGAAATTATCTCGACTGTGTTAGTTTAAAAATTATAGATACCATGGAACAGCAATTTGATGCTACACTAACAGGAACCGACAGCGAAATTGACGGCACAGCCCAACAAATAACACATGCTGATTACTCAGAAGCCTTTGAATTTAGATCGATAGATGGCACGCTGCATTTGGTGATTGCAAAAGATCAGGATGGCGAATGGATAAGAATTGATGGTACCGAGCCTTACCTGTCAAGCTGGATTGATGAGCTTGCCGAACAAGCAGCGAGTCATGCTTGATAAAAGAGAAAGCCGGATCATTTGACCCGGCTTTCTCTTTTAGAACTTATTGTTTAGTCCAGTTCAATCGGTTTCATTTTGGGCACTAAAAAGTGCATGATGAGCCAGGCTAAAATGTAAGCGCTGCCACAAACAAAAAACATGATGTAATAAGCTATCTCAATTTTATGGATAGACCTGTAGTATACAAACAGGTTTTTTTGCACGGCAAGCGATAAGAATACTCCGCCGATAGAGCCAAACATCCCTCCCAACCCGGTTACCGAACCAACTGTACGTTTGGGGAACATATCCGAAACTGTTGTGAAAATATTGGCGCTCCAGGCTTGGTGTGCCGATGCAGCTATCCCGATTACGATTACCGCAAGCCACATATTTATGCCGCCAAGAATTTGTGCGAATATGATTGGTATTACCGCCAGCGCATAAATAAACATGGATGTTTTACGTGCTTTAAATACCGGCCAGTTATTTTTAATCAGGTTCATGGGCAACCAGCCGCCACCAACACTACCGAAAGTAGACATGGTGTAAACCAATGCTACGGGGATAGCTATTGCTGTGCCTTTCAAGTTATACTGGCTTTCCAGGAAATCAGGTAACCAAAACAGGTAAAACCACCAGATAGGATCCGTTAGAAACTTGCCAATAACAAACGCCCAGGTTTGTTTAAAGGATAACAGCTTGCCCCATGATATTTTCTTTTGCTCAGCGGGTTGCAGTATCTCTGCTTGGCTGTCGTGATCACTGTTAATATAATCAAGCTCGGCCTTTGATACCTTGCTGTGTTTAGAAGGCGCGCGGTAGATAACCTGCCATAGTACAAGCCATATAAAACCTATTGAGCCGGTTATGATAAAGGCCCATCTCCATCCCCATGTAACCGCGATAAACGGAACTGTTAAAGGGGCAACTATTGCACCTACGTTTGCACCCGAGTTAAAGATACCTGTTGCAAAAGCTCGTTCCTTTTTGGGAAACCACTCGGCAACAGTCTTAATTGCTGCGGGGAAGTTTCCTGCTTCACTGATTCCTAATGCCGAACGTACTACACCGAACCCAAACGTGCTACCGACGAATGCGTGGCATACTGCCGAAATACTCCATAACAGCGTTGAAAGGAAATATCCTAATTTGGTTCCTATTTTATCGATGATGCGGCCGGCAGCAAGCAGGCCTATAGAGTACGCTATTTTAAACGCAATCTCAATATTGGCATAGTCACCATCGTTCCATTTAAATTCTTTTGTAAGGTCTGACTTAAGTAAACTGATCACTGCCCTGTCAAGGTAATTGACAGTTGTTGCAAAAAACACCAGCGAGCAGATCACCCAGCGGTAGTTCCCAACTTTTTCTTCTCTCATTATAATTTAGGTTAACTGGCTATTTAATGGTTTGTACTATCTCCAGCAGCTTCAAGGTATCATTATACAGCTTATCGTACTCCTGGTTTTCGAGCACGTTTTTGCTGATGAGCTTACTGCCCATACCCACCGCGCATACCCCTGCTTTAAACCAGGTACTGATGCTGTCATGGTTCAAATCAACCCCACCTGTTGGCATGAACAACTGACCGGCAAACAAATCCCTGATAGAGGATACAAACTCCGGCCCTAAAATATTGGCCGGGAATATTTTTATTAAAGCTGCGCCATTTTGCTGGGCTAAATAGATCTCGGTTGGCGTCATACAACCCGGAATCCATAAAAGGTTATGCCGTGCCGTTAGTTTCCCCACTTCCGGGTTAACAATTGGCGACACAATAAAATCAGCTCCTGCGGTAATAAAGGCTTCAGCTTCCTGGACACTTTTAATAGTGCCTATGCCCAATTCTAAGCCGGGCATTTCACCGTTAGCAAGGGCTTGTTTTAAAACTTTAAAATTTTCGAGGGCCGCTTCGCCGCGGTTGGTATATTCAAATACCCTAATCCCAGCTTTATACAGTGTACGGGTTATTTGCAGGCTCACCTCCGGATCTTTGTAAAAGAACAGCGGCAATGTTCCCTGTTTTAATATGGCATCAAGTACTATATCTTTTTTACTCATTGTTTCATAGCATTATAAATTTCATCAACTGTTTTGGTGGTCGCGTCGCCTTCAATAAACAGCTTTTCAAAAGCGGCGGCTGTAGCAAAATCCAGTAATTGCTGTGGATCCTGCTTGTTGTAAAAGCCGTAAATAAGTCCGGCCATGAAGCAATCGCCACTGCCTACTTTATCAACCACAGTTTCGGTATTGTAGGTTGCCGAGTGATAAAAGCGGTTTCCCGTAAAAAGTGAAGTATAATATTCAACACCTTTACCGGCATCAAAACGGAAGGTATTTGCAACGGCACGGCAACGCGGGTAAGCATCCATTATTTTTTCTGAGGAATAAAGTCCTTCTTTCAGGTAAATACTTTGCTGTCCCGACTCGTGGATATCCGGCGTAACCGGAATGCCTAACATAGTTTCTTCGGCCCACACGTTGCCCATTATGATATCAGCATATTGAACCAGTTTCGGCATGATCTCTACTGGCTTTTTGCCATATTGCCATAATTTGGGGCGATAATTAAGATCGACGGATATGGTGATATGTTTCCTGCTTGCCGCCTGTAAAACCTCCTCGCAAACATCGGCAGCCAGCTGGCTTAGGGCCGGGCAAATAGCGCTGAAATGAAACCAGCTTACGCCTTCAAGCACAGCGTCCCAATTAACCATGCCTGGTCTAAGATCTGCAAATGATGAACCCGCACGATCATATACAATGGCATTGTTCTTTACATCTTTACCACGGGTAAGGTAATAAAGCCCTATCCTGTTACCGCTTTTATGTATGGCAGATGTGTCGATGTTTTTGTCCTGCAGGTAACCGATGATCTGTTCTGACAATGCATTATCGGGCAGGGCGGTAAAATATTTTATGGGCTGCTCCCATAAAGCCAAAGCATTGGCAACGTTTAGTTCGGCACCACCGATGAAAAATGGCAGCTTGTTTTTCGCCAGCCATTGACCTTCACCGTCCGGGCACATGCGTAATAACAACTCGCCAAATGACAGGATGCTCCCCTTTGTATTTTCGATATTGCTCATTTAAAAATTGAAATAGTTTTTGGCGTTAAAATAGCAAATATCACTCACGATCTTCCCTGTCCATTCAATATCATTTGGCAGTTCTCCGTTTTCAATATCATCACCCAAAAGGTTACAAAGCAGCCTGCGGAAATACTCATGTCTCGGGAACGACATAAAGCTCCGTGAATCGGTAAGCATACCTACCATGCGGCTTAATAAGCCCATGTTTGATAAGGCGTTCATCTGTTTGATCATGCCATCCTTCTGATCCAAAAACCACCATGCCGAACCAAATTGCATTTTACCCGCTACCGAGCCATCATTGTAATTGCCTACCATGGTAGCAAAGAGCTCGTTATCGGCCGGGTTAAGGTTATAAATAATCGTTTTCGCCAGTTGATTGGTAGTATCCAGCCTGTTCAGGAATTTAGATAACGCCCTGCCCTGTGTAAAATCACCGATTGAATCCCAACCGGTATCAGGGCCCAGATTTGTTAAAGCACGGGCATTGTTATTGCGCAGCGCTCCAAGGTGGAACTGTTGAACCCAGCCTTTCTCATGATCCCAAATAGCAAAATAATACAACATGGCCGATTTGAATTTCAGGATCTCCAGCGGCAATAGCACTTCATTGTTTCTTATCTTAATAAAGATCGCAGCTATCTCCGCATCGGTATAATCCTCGGCGTAGATCTGCTCCAGACCGTGATCCGATAGTTTGCAGCCATTCTCCGCAAAATAATCATGGCGGCTTTTAAGTGCTTTTAAATAGTCATCAAAGTTTGAGATATCTACATTAGCAACAACCTGCAGCTGGTCGATGTATTTGTTAAGTGATGCGATATCGTCAGCGTTCATGGCTTTATCCGGGCGATATGCCGGTAACACCTTTACGCTATAATCGTCTTGTTTTAACTTCTGATGATGGCTGAGATTATCCAGCGGATCATCCGTGGTGCCCACAACCTCTACGTTTTTATTTTTAAGAATATTACGGATGCTAAACTCCGGTGATTGCAGTTTTTCATTACACTGAGCGTATATTTTTTGTGCAGATGCCGGCGAAAGCAATTCGGTAATGCCAAAATAACGCTGTAACTCGAGGTGTGTCCAGTGATATAGCGGGTTCCTTAATGTATATGGTACAGTTGCCGCCCAGGCTGTAAATTTTTCCTCGTCGGTTTTATTACCGGTGATGTAGGCTTCATTAACCCCATTTGCCCGCATGGCGCGCCATTTGTAATGATCGCCATAAAGCCAGATCTGAGTTATGTTTTTAAAGTTGATATCGTCGGCAATCTGGTCTGGCGGCAGATGGCAATGATAATCAATTATAGGCTGATGACTTGCGAACTCATGGTATAATCGCTGCGCCGTTTTAGTTTGGAGTAAAAAATCCTGGTCTAAAAAATTCTTCATTGGTTATTAACAGATGTAATACCGGGCTCAATGGTATTATAGTTTATACTTGTAAGGGGCAAATTACACATCATATAGGCAAGTTGGAAGTAATAAGCCTAAACAATCCACGCAAACGTTTTCGTTCAACGTTAAAACACATTTATTATAATAAAAAAAAGGCGACAGGTACTAAACCCATCGCCTTTTATAGCTATTGGTAAAATTTATGCTACCAGAAAATAGAGTACAATGCTACTACGATACCTGTTACAATTAGTGCACCGGCTAAAAATCCTCTTGAGGTTTTAAACATCGAACTTTCAATTTCAAGACCATTTGTAGTAACGCCCCTGGCCTGATCAATTTTGGATATAATGTACATACCGATAACGCAGATGATAAATACAAAGCCCATACGATCAAGGAAAGGGATTTCATAAAGCTGGGTTACCTTATCATCCTGTAGTGCCAACTTTGAAAAGCCATATGGAGAAAGGAAGCTCAGATCAATAAACCTTGGGCAAAGTTTAAAGAAACATGAGAAGATGAAACCACCAACGGTTGCAAATAAAGCCGCGTTTGATGTAGCCTTTTTCCAGAAGAAACCAAGAATGAACATGGCAAAAATACCCGGAGATACAAAGCCTGTATATTCCTGAATGTACTGGAAGCCTTGTTTACCTTCGCCCATTAAGGCTTTACCGATAAGCTCAGATAACAGGATACCTAATAATAAGGCTACAAGAACAGAGATCTTACCCAGGTTAACCAGTTTCTTATCGGTAGCTTCAGGGTTGATAGCTTTTTTGTAAATATCTAACGTAAAGATAGTAGCGATACTGTTTGCTTTACCTGCTAACGAGGCTACAATTGCGGCAGTTAACGCGGCAAATGAAAGACCTTTTAAGCCGGTAGGCAATAAGTTTAACAACGATGGATATGCTTTGTTAGGATCCAATACACCCGATGAACTCGCCATTTCCTGGTGGAACATACCTTTTTGATATAACAGGTAAGCTGCAATACCCGGCAACACCACAATAACAGGCATCAGCAATTTAAGGAATGCAGCAAACAAGATACCACCGCGGGCGGTTTTTAGGTTTGCACCTAAAGCCCTTTGGGTGATGTACTGGTTACAGCCCCAATAGTTAAGGTTGGTGATCCACATACCACCTATCAATACTGATAAGCCAGGCAGGTCCATATAGTTTGGATTATCCTTTTTGAAGATCATATGGAAGTGGTCAGTAGCTTCGCTGTGCAGAATTTTGAAACCGTTCAGTAAGCCTGTGGTACCTTCTTTTTCGCTTAACAACGTAAGTGCGAGATAAGATGCCATTAAACCACCCAGTATAAGTACAGCTACCTGAATAACGTCGGTATATCCAATAACCTTCATACCTCCCAGCGTAATAACCGCCGAGAATATAGCAAGCAACCAGATACACAGGTGTATATCCAAACCGGAGATACCACTGATGGCCAAGGCGCCAAGGTAAAGGATTGACATTAAATTAACCACAATGTACAGCAGCAGCCAAAAGATAGCCATGATCATGGCTACTGTTCCGTTGTACCGCTGGTGCAGGAACTGTGGCATGGTAAAGATCTTATTTTTAAGATATACCGGGATAAAGAAAACCGCCACAATGATAAGGGTAATAGCAGCCATCCACTCGTAAGTAGATATAGCTAAGCCCATTTTAAACGCAGACCCACTTGTACCTATAAATTGTTCGGCAGAGATATTTGAAGCGATTAACGATGCTCCGATGGCCCACCAGGTTAACGACCCTTCGGCCAAAAAATAGTCTTTTGAAGTGGCATCGGCGTTGTGTTTACGCTTATACACCCACCAGCCATAGCTGGCAACAATTATAAAGTAGATAAAGAAAACAGCATAATCGCCATTCGAGAGGGTTTTGAGGTTCATTGTTTTGGTTTGTCTTTGGGTTTAATATGTATGATTGACAATTATAAACTATATATATCGATTTATCAAATTTTCGATGTATTCTTGTTTACCGCTTGTCACTTTTGGTTCGCCGTTAGCTATCGCATAGTTACGCAAATCTTCCAAAGAAACCTTACCCGCTTCAAAATCTTTTCCTGTACCTGAATCAAATGAGGCATACCTTTCGGTACGTAATTTTTTGTATTCTGATTTTTGCAGGATATTGTCGGCCGTTACCAATGCCCTTGCAAAAAGGTCCATACCACCAATATGGGCATAGAACAAGTCTGCCGGATCGGTTGAGTTACGACGGATCTTGGCATCGAAGTTAATACCACCACCCTGGAAACCGCCAGCCTCAAGGATGATCAGCATACATTCCGTGATCTCATTGATGTCGTTCGGGAACTGATCGGTATCCCAGCCGTTTTGCGAATCTCCACGATTAGCATCAATCGAACCTAATAAACCTGAGTCAGCAGCAACCTGCAATTCGTGCTGGAAAGTATGGCCGGCCAAAGTAGCATGGTTAACCTCAAGGTTCAATTTAAAATCATTGATGAGATCGTATTTCTGTAAAAAGCCCAATACTGTGGCCGCATCATAGTCATACTGATGTTTTGTTGGCTCACATGGTTTTGGCTCGATAAAGAAAGTGCCCTTAAAGCCTTGTTTGCGGGCATAATCTTTAGCGGTATGTAAAAACTTAGCTAAATGCTCCTGCTCGCGTTTCATGTTGGTGTTAAGCAGGCTCATATAACCTTCGCGGCCACCCCAGAACACATAGTTTTCACCACCCAGGGCAATTGTAGCGTCAAGCGCTGCTTTTACCTGTGCACCTGCATGGGCCAATACATGAAAGTCAGGATTGGTTGAAGCACCGTTCATATAGCGTTTGTGGCTGAACAGGTTTGCAGTGCCCCAAAGCAGTTTTACACCGCTGGCAGCCTGTTTTTGTTTAGCATATTCAACCAAAGCCTGTAAACGACGGTCGTTTTCAGCAACATCGTTACCATAGTCAACCACGTCAACATCGTGGAAACAGTAATATGGCAGGTTCATTTTGGTAAGAAACTCAAACGCAGCGTCCATTTTATCTTTAGCGCGCTCAACGGCATCCGCTTTTTCATCCCATGGGAAAACATGCGTAGCGCCGCCAAACGGATCGGCACCGGTACCGCAGAACGAATGCCAGTAAGCTCCTGCAAAACGCAAATGATCTTTCATGGTTTTACCGGCTACTACCCTATTCGCATCATACCAGCGAAACGCCAGCGGGTTATCTGATTCAAGGCCTTCAAATTTTACCTGGCCAATTTCTTTGAAAAATTCCTTTTCGCCTGTTACTATGCTCATATTGTTTTAATTATTGAATTATCGGATTAGTGAATTATTGATTTTCTTGTTGAATTATTAATTGGTTTTTATAAAAAGCTTTGTGCCTTCGGCCTTAAGCTTTCAGCCTAAGATCAAGCAAAGTTTTCCACTCCTGGTAAATAGGTTCAAACTGATCTGTTGTTGGTTCTACCAGTTTAATAGCTTTGATATTGCTGAATGCTTCAGATGGCGATTTGAAAATGCCTGCGCCGATTCCTGCTCCTAAGGCCGCGCCAACGCTGCCGTCATTATTATAAAGCTCGACGGGTACGCCCGTAGCATTTACAAATGTTTGTGTAAACAGATCGCTCAGGAAGAGATTGCTTTTACCTGCGCGGATCACAGTTGGGTTCATGCCATTCCCCCGCATAATATCAAAACCGTAACGGAATGACGAGGCTATACCCTCCTGCACAGCCCTGAAAATATGGGCAGGTGTATGCAGGTTAAGATCGATGTTTTGGAAATGTGCGCCTACCTGCTTGTTGTTTAACATGCGCTCGGCACCGTTGCCAAAAGGAAGCACCTGTAAGCCATCGGCACCTAATGGGGCTTTTTCGGCTTCGGCATTCATTTGATTGTAGCTATAGCCTGTACCGAATGTGTTTTTTACCCAACGGTACAAACTGCCGGTGCCATTTATGCACAGCAATACGCCAAGCCTCTTTTGTTCGTTGGTATAGTTAACGTGAGCGAAAGTATTGATGCGGGATTGCTGATCGTAAACCAATTGATCATTTACCCCATAAATAACACCAGAGGTGCCTGCGGTAGCCGCTACTTCGCCGGGATTAAGGACATTTAGTGATAACGCGTTGTTAGGCTGATCGCCTGATTTATAAGTAACCGGGATACCCGCCTTTAAGTTCAGTTTTTCGGCAACCGATGCCTGCAATGTTCCGTGCGATGAAAACACAGGATTGATAACGGGGAATAAATTCTCATCAAAACCAAAGTAGTTAATGATTTCTTTAGAGATGCCGTTGGTTTTGAAATCGAAAAATACCCCCTCAGAAAGTGCTGATACCGATGTGGTGATCTCGCCGGTAAGTTTCATGGCGATATAATCGCCGGGTAGCATGATTTTGTCAATTTTATTATAGATCTCTGGTTCGTTTTCTTTTACCCAGGCCAGTTTTGAGGCCGTGAAGTTACCGGGCGAATTGAGCAGATGAGATAGGCAGTGTTCTTCGCCAATTGTGGCAAATGCCTTATCGCCTATTTCAACAGCGCGGCTATCGCACCAAATGATACTATCGCGCAATACGTTTTGATCTTTATCAACAAGCACAAGGCCGTGCATTTGATATGCTATGCCTATTGCAGCAATATCCTTTGAATTATAACCACCTTTGGCATGGCAGCGCTCAAGTGCCTTTTGTGCCTGTTGCCACCACATGGACGGCGATTGCTCGGCCCAGCCGGCATGCAATGCTTTTATTGGTGACTCCTCATCGGGATATTGCGCAGACGCAACTGTGTTTTGTGTAGCAGCGTCCACAACACTTACTTTTACCGACGAAGTACCTATATCAATCCCTAATAATAGCATAGCCTATTCAGATTTTTGTGTGATTTTTTGGTTGTATTTATTAATTGGTAACTTAACGCAACGAAAATAAATAAATAAATAAAAATTGCAATCGATTGCGTAAAATATTTTTTCCAAATTGCACTCACCAATGAAGAAAGTAAAACGCACAACCATTTATGACATTGCCGCCAAGCTCGGCATAACTGCATCCTCGGTATCAAGGGCGCTGAACAACAGCAGCCAGGTAAATGAAAAGACCCGCGAGCTGATCATTAAAACCGCCGACGAGCTCAATTATAAACGTAATACGCTTGCCTCCAATCTGCGAAAGGGGCATTCAAAAACCATTGGCGTTGTGGTACCCCGCATCAACCAGAACTTTTTCGCCAATGTAATAGCCGGGATTGAGGAAACAACCTATCAAAAAGGCTATAACCTGATCATTTGCCAATCAGGCGAGGTACATGATAAGGAAATTCAATGCGTAAACACCCTTATTAATCAGCATGTGGATTGTATCGTGATCTCTGTATCGGCCGATAGTTATGATTATCAGCATCTGCAGAATGTGCTCGACCACGGCATACAACTGATCCAGTTTGACCGTGTTGCCGAAGAGCTGGAAACCCTTAAAGTGATCAACGACAATGAGCAGGCTTCGTACGAGGCGGTATCACACCTGATAGAAAATGGCTACAAGCGTATTGCTCTGCTTGAAGGCCCACAAAACCTGAACATCTTCCGCCAGCGAAAAACTGGTTATCTGCGGGCGTTGGAAACCCACAAGGTTGCCGTTATTGATGAATTGGTAGTAGAAAACGCCTGGACAAAAGAACTCGGTGCCGAAGCCACACGCAAACTGCTTAACCTCCCCCAGCCTCCTGATGCGATATTCGCTTCCACTTCGGATTTTTCAGCACTGGGCGTTTTGGAAGTAGCTAATGCGATGGATATCAAAGTTCCTTCGGAGCTGGGTATTTGCGGTTACTCCAATGAAGCGTTTACAGAGATCACCAGTCCGTCTATAACCTCTATAGATCAGTTTAGTGTATATATGGGCAAAACCATCGGTAACCTGTTTTTTCAGGAGAATGCCAATACTGAGGTTTCAGTTAAACCTAAGATTATCAGCATAAAACCAGAATTGATCATCAGGGGATCTACAGCGAAGAAGGGATAGTTCTTTTCCGTTCTTTCTTAACAATCGTCATTGCGGGGCACGAAGCAATCCCAAACTTACAGAGAGACTTACTTGGTCACTTTGTAACCTGTGAGTTGTGTTCCGCGCAATGACATTTTTTTACTAAATAATCCCCATTAATCCAATTTCTTTGGATTGGTATTTTCATTTTAAATTCAATATCGATAAGCATTTAGTTACATATTTGTTACATTAAGCTTTAATTTCAGCCATTATTTAATTATAATACGTATGGATGATTTTTTAGCGGCCAGATCCCAAATGGCCTTATCGTTAGGGTTTCATATCATATATTCCTGTATCGGTATGGTGATGCCTGTTTTTATGGCTATATCCCACTTTAAATGGATAAAAACGCAGGATCCCGTCTATAAAAATATTACTGTTGCCTGGAGCAAGGGCGTGGCTATATTTTTCGCGACCGGCGCCGTATCCGGCACGATGCTTTCATTTGAACTCGGGTTGCTTTGGCCTGGTTTTATGAAGCATGCCGGGCCTATCTTCGGGATGCCATTCTCCCTTGAAGGAGTAGCCTTTTTTATTGAGGCAATAGCGCTGGGCTTGTTCCTGTATGGCTGGAACCGACTAAACAACTGGGTACATTGGACAGCCGGGATCATCGTAGGTGTAAGTGGTGTCGCATCGGGCATCTTAGTAGTAGCTGCCAATTCATGGATGAACAGCCCCTCCGGTTTCGACTTTGTGAACGGGCAATATATTAATATTGATCCTGTAAAAGCCATGTTCAACAAGGCTTGGTTTTCAGAATCGCTGCATATGATCATAGCGGCTTTTTCAGCTACGGGTTTTGCTGTGGCTGGCATTCATGCGCTCATGATCTACCGCAAACAGAATGTGCTTTTCCATACCAAGGCTTTTAAAATCGCTATCATTTTTGGCGCTGCTGCTGCCATTTTACAACCGTTCAGTGGCGACCTGTCGGCTAAAAACGCAGCTAAACGGCAACCTGCAAAACTGGCCGCAATGGAAGCTTATTTTCATACCCAGGAATATGCACCGCTCGTTATAGGTGGTATACCAGATACAGCGGCAAAAAAAGTTAATTACGGCATAGAAATCCCGGGCTTGTTAAGCTTTTTGGTCCATGATAATTTCAAAACGCCTGTAAATGGTTTGGATAAAATTCCGGTGAAAAATCAGCCCCCGGTAGCTGTTACCCATTACGCTTTTCAAATTATGGTAGGTATAGGTGTTTTGATGATGCTGATAGGGATCATCTACTTTTATGAGCTCTGGAAGAAGAAAGATCTGCTTTCTAAATCCTGGTTCCTGAAAACGTTCATCTGGGCAACCCCGCTTGGTTTTATCGCTCTTGAAGCCGGTTGGACGGTGACCGAAGTTGGTCGCCAGCCCTGGATCATACAGGGTGTTATGCGAACCAGCGAAGCGGTTACACCTATGCCTGGAATCCAGTATTCGTTTTACCTGTTCAGCTTTATTTATTTTACGCTGAGCGTGGCTGTTATATTTTTATTAAAAAGGCAGATCCAGATGGTGCCAGAATTGTATGACCGTAAAACCGCCTGACCATGATGCTTTATATTGTAATCCTTTTCCTGTTCGCGGCCATTACCCTTTACTTTTTATTGGGCGGGGCTGATTTCGGCGCGGGTATAATTGAGCTTTTTACATCAACTGACAATAAACACCGTACCCGTAAAATCATGTACCAGGCCATCGGCCCTATTTGGGAGGCCAATCACATGTGGCTTATTATTACCGTGGTGGTGCTGTTTGTGGGTTTTCCTGTAATTTATAGCGAAATGTGTATTTACCTGCACATTCCTTTGTTAATCATGCTGCTTGGTGTAATAGCCCGAGGTACCGCATTTTCGTTCCGGAATTATGATGCTGTTAAGGACGAAAAAACACAGGCATTTTATACGCACATATTTGTTTATTCAAGCTTTGTTACCCCTTTATTTTTAGGCATTATTGCAGGGAGTGCGCTATCCGGACAGATTGATCCTAAAGCTACAGATTTTGCCCATGCTTACATTTTTAGCTGGTTTAATTGGTTTTCGGTATCAGTTGGCTTCTTTACGGTTGCACTTTGCGGCTTCCTTGCTGCTATTTATATAGTTGGTGAAACGGAAGATATAGACGAAATTAAGCGTTACATCCGTAAAGCGAAAATTATGAACATTGCTGCTGTGATTTGCGGCGCGCTGGTATTCTTAGCTTCTCATTTCGAGCGTGTTCATCTGGCCAACTGGATTTTTGGCAACCCGGTAAGTTTAGTTGCGGTAATAGCAGCAACTATTTCATTGGTAGTGCTTTATCTGATCATATCGCATCGGAAAAACAGGCAATGGATCAGGGTGTTGGCTGCATTCCAGGTTTGTATGATCCTGATATCGGTTGGTTTCTCGCGCTTCCCAAGGTTTGTTATTTTTAAAGATGGCAGTTCGATGTCGTTGCTTACAGAGCATGCTAACAGCAATAGTATTGATGATCTGGGGATTGGCCTGCTGGTTGGTAGTTTGTTTATATTGCCGGCTCTGGGGTATTTATATTATGCGTTTAAGAAGAAGGCTTAACCATGATTTACTTGATTTCAGGATTTCATGATGTTATACCTTAAATCAAGTGAATCGTGAAATCAGGAGAATCAGGGTTCTGATTGATAAAGATGTGCTGTCAAATATTACATTTGTGTTGTGAAGAATTATTTAAAGATCTTATCAATAGACGAGTATTCGATTACGCCTAAGTACCTGCAACTATCTAATGCCATTATCAGGGCTATTGAAAGCGGGCAGATTGTGAAGGATGATATGCTTCCGTCTATCAATGATTTGAGTTATGCGCTGGATACTTCACGCAATACTATTGAACGTGTTTACAAGGAATTGAAAGAGAAAGGAATTGTAAGCTCAGTACCTGGTAAAGGGTTTTTTATATCGAATACCGATTTTCAGAAGCCGCTTAAAATATTTCTGCTATTCAATAAGCTTAGTGCGCACAAGAAAATCATCTATGATGCCTTTGTTGCTACTATAGGCGAACAGGCAGCCATAGATTTTTATATCTACAATAACGATTTCTATTTTTTCAAAAAGATCATTACCGAAAGTATCCAGAGTGACTATGCCAAATACATCGTTATTCCGCATTTCCTGGATAATGAAACCAAAGCCCATGAGATCATTAACACTATCCCTAAGGATAAATTGATCTTACTGGATAACATGGTGCCTGGAGTAAGCGGCAAATTCGCGGCTATTTATGAAAACTTTGCTACAGATGTTTACGAGGCACTGAAAAGCATGCTGGAAAGCCTGAGCAAATACCATACGCTCAAACTTATCTTCCCCGGTAAAACCTATCATTCTAAAGAGATCATGAAAGGTTTCCTGAATTTTTGTCGACAATACGCTTTTGAATATGATATAGTTGAAACGCTATCCACCGAGTCTATTCAGAAAAACACGGTATACATCAGTCTTACAGAAGACGACCTCGTTGAACTCATCAAAAAGATCCTCGCCTCCGATTTAAAAGTAGCCAAGGATGTAGGTGTGATCTCTTACAACGAAACCGCACTTAAGGAAATTATTCTTGATGGTATCACCACCATTTCAACCGATTTTAAATTGATGGGCAGCAAAGCGGCCGAGTTTGCGCTGAACAATTGCCATGAGCATTTTGCTGTGCCGTTTACGGTGAGGTTAAGGAGCTCGTTGTAAGCGCCCTATTAATGAAAAACGTCATTGCGAGGCACGAAGCAATCCCAAACTGCACAGGGTCAACTTTTATAGCTGCTCTGCTAATCGGGGATTGCTTCGTGCCTCGCAATGACGCACTTATTAATGCTTTTCTGCTTTAGGCTCTTACTTCAGTTCCCTAACTTTTATGCTTCTGAAAAACACTTCGTTGCCATGGTCCTGTAACAATAAATGGCCGGAAGGAGCTTCACCGAAGTTTTTCCAGATCGTGTATTTACTGATAGCTACCAAATCGCGGAAAGCTTTTGAACCACGCTCATATTCCAATACTTTAACACCGTTTAGATAATGCTCAACGTGATTGTTAGGATATACCACCACGCGGCCAGTATTCCACGCTCCTATTGGGTGTACAAAACGTTCTTGTTTATTAGCTTTGATGAGGTCATATAGCGATGCTAAAGTACGGTCGCCATCACGGCCAAGTTTGGCATCAGGGTGCAGTTTATCATCAAGCACCTGGTATTCCAGGCCGATTGCCGAACCTTTGGTAACTTCAGACAGGGTAACAAAATATTTAACACCGCTGTTGGCGCCTGGTGTAAGCTTAAATTCAAACGACAGGTCGAAAGCGCTGTAATTATCATTAGTAACGATATCGCCTCCACCTGATTCTTCCTGACCGGCAGACGGTAACACATGCATGGTGCCATTTGCATATTCCCAGCCTTTTTCAGGGAACGCTTTAAGGGTTGCACCATGCCAGCCTGTATTGGTTTTGCCATCATACAATAGTTTCCAGCCGTTTGCTTTTTCGGCAGTTGTTATGCTGTTGGGCGTAAGGTTAACTACATATACATCCTTTGGAAATGGTGTGGCTTTTAAATTGGTGGTTTTCAGGTTAATGTTTTTGAAATACACTTTTTTGCCGGCTTGTTTTTCTTCACTAACAGCGTGTACCTGTAAGGCGATAAAGCCTTTGCTGTCAACAGTATCAACCACATCGCCGGCAGGTACGCCATTTACCCACGTTTTCATTTCATTGCCAATGCATTCAATTTTGATGTGATTGTATTCGCCAACTTTAAACGCGTCTTTAGCTTTTGGGTTTAGATCAAGCGGATACAGCCAATCTCTCCTACCCTCATCATAGATACCGCCGGTCCATTTGCGTGATGATGGGTCAATTTCAAATTGCCTGCCATACACTTTGCCTTTACCTTTATTGCCTTCCGGATCGTAATGGCTGCGGGTTTGCACGCCCGAATTGCTCAGTTCGCTTTCGATTTTAGCGTCCAGTTCCAGTATGAAGTTACCATACTCTTTTTCGGTAACTAAGAATGAATTACCAGAGTTAAGCACGGTGGTACCAACTATGGCCCCGTCTTCTACTTTATAGTCGGCAGAGCCGGCAAGTTGTTTCCAGCCTTTGAGCGTTTTACCATCAAATAACTTGGTTTGCGCACTTGCCGGACTTAATGCCGCCGACGCTAATAGCATAATTGCAGGGTAGATTATTTTTTTCATGATTGATATTTTCTAATTATTCATAAATAAATGTCATTGCGAGCGATAGCGTGGCAACCTCGTAGCCAATGTCTTTTCGACATGTATAATTACGAGATTGCTTCGTCGTTCCTCCTCGCAATGACATAAAAAAACAGGCATTATACCTTTACCTCCCAACCCTTTTCATACTCACGACTCCAAAGCTTTTGTGCCTGGGGATCATTAATGATATGACCATTATTCGGATCAATGTGCAGCACCCGGTCAACGCGATATGAGATATTGCCTAATTGCGGTAACAGTGTTGATTTGAAGCCAACTTCTATCGGGCAGTTTAATTTATCAGTTCCGCGAATCGAATCGGCAAAGTTTTTCATGTGGAAGCCGTCCAACGCTTCTGTAGGGCTTACTTTGTTGGTGCCGTCAACTTTAGTATCGTCTTTAATTTCTTTTACCAGTTTGTTGTCGCCATTATAAACCCGGTAGCTGTTACCACTGTCATAAAACAAGGTTCCTTTATCACCATAAAACACAACTCCCCTGCTTAATTTTTCAATTTCGAAACCATTGCAACTACGGCATTCCCATTCTGCAGCAGTGTTATTAGGGAAGTTATAAAGGATATTTTGCGTATCGGGAGTTTGCCAGTCGTCATCAAAATGGAAGCGCCCACCGGTTGATACCACTTTGTTAGGATAATCAACACCCAATCCCCATCTAATTACATCCAGTTCATGCGTGCCATTGTTTAAAGCCTCGCCTGTGCCCCAGTTCCAGAACCAGTGCCAGTTATAGTGGATCAGGTTATCCTGATAAGGCTTTCTTGGTGCCGGGCCCTGCCATAAATCATAATTTAAGTTGGCAGGTACAGGTACCTGTTTGCCTTTGCCAATGCTTGCGCGATGATTGGTATACCAGCCTTTAGCATAATAAGTACGACCGATTACACCGTCATGCAATTCCTTTACCATAGCCTGCACGTTAGAAAATGAACGGCGCTGGCTACCCATTTGAACCAGGCGTTTGTACTTATTTGCAGCTTCTACGGCCATTTCCCCTTCGTGCGGGTTGTGGCTGCATGGTTTTTCTACGTATACGTGTTTACCCGCCTGGCAGGCCATGATAGTCGCGGGGGCGTGCCAATGATCAGGAGGAGCTACTACAACCGCGTCAATATCCTTTATCTCCAGCATTTTGCGGATATCGGTTAAACCCTGCGGTTTTTTTCCTGTTTGCTTGTAGATCGCGTCAATCGTTTTAGCAACTACATTTGAGTCCACATCGCAGATATATCCAATCTCCACATTAGGCAGTTTGGCAAAGCTTTGGGCAAGGTACAGGCCACGGCTATTGGTACCCATCATGCCTAATACTACTTTTTCATTGGGCGATCCCTTAAAAAATCCGGCAGCTTTTGATAGTTGAGGCGCAAGCAGAAAACTTGTACCCGCAACGGCGGTTGATTGAATAAACTTTCTACGGTTAATCATTTTTCAAAACAGGTTAATTGGGTTTTAATATGCGTACCCCGGCGGGCGGCGCCGCAAATTAGCTAAGATTTATAAAGGGCTAAAGCTATCGGGCAATTTTTTTATGAAGCAATTGTAATTTAACTGTTACTTAATAGAGCTTAAAGCGGAAGGCTTAAGGCCGAAAGCCTGTATTAAAGCATTGAATGATTAGTATAGTCGTTCAATTAGCGTTAAGCTCCAAAAAAACAGAAAGCCCCGGCGAAGGGGCTCAAGGGGGTATTAATTGCAGGATAGGCGTTATACAAGTGGCTGTATTGAAAATACATCCAGTTTTGAGGTTTGGAAGTTACGTACCCTTTTATATACGCCATTTCCGTTGCTGCTTCCGTCGGTGTTTGTATTTCCTTCAATGGTATCAAACAAATCGCCGTGTACAGCAGTAATAAGCCCGGTATGAAACCAATCGTTAGGCGTTTTTTGAACCAGGAAGATGTCGCCGGGCTTAACGATAGAAGGGTTGGCCCTTACTGTTGCAACACGGCTTAATAAGCCTTTGCTAATGCCGGTAGTTCCTACAGTATCACAACTGTAGGTAAGTGGCATCAGCGTGCGGAAATCTTTTCCAAGCTGACTTGCGGCCTGATCAATAATAGTTTGTACAAAGCCCATACACCAAAACCATTCGGTACCCTCGTTATTATCCATATATGCCCTCACCCATGGGCCGCTGTTGCTCTGGCCTTTAATTACAAGTTCAAACGGAGCATTGGCCAGGTGCTGCATTGCTGTATTTACAATCAATTCTCTTAATCCGGTACCGGCAACAGGGCTCTTGAAAGCATTTACCATAGGTTGGCATAAGGCTGCGAAAACGCCACTGTCAACGATGCCTGTTTGCGGAAGACCTTTTGCTTTCTGGAAATTTTTAACTGCCGTCTCTGTTCCCGGGCCAAAGCTACTGTCTATTCCTGTTGCCGTTCCTGCTGCAGGATTGGTAACAGCATACAAGTTAAGCCAACTTTGAATTTTAGCTACTTCTTTCTGATTGTTTGAGGCGCTGCCCTTTTGTTGGGTCGCGGCTATAGCTGTTTCTTTAAGGTACTGTTTTTTGATCATAGGTTGCAGGGTTTAATTACGATAAGTTTAGATGATATAAAACGAATGTTTTATTACTCGACGGGTTGAAATTAAACCAATACATGCAATTTAACCAGCGTAGTGATACGTATTTAACGCAAAAAGCTTACGTAGTTTTACGTAAGCTTTTTTAAATCAAGGTTATAAAACCTATGTTCGGTACTTAATATTGTATCGGCAACGGAACCAGTTTTAAATTTTGGCGCTGGTGCCAGTACGGATATATCGGATCAACTTCGCTGGCGGCATCCAGTTTTTTTACCTGATCGAGGGTTAAATTCCACCCTATAGCACCAAGGTTTTGCTTAAGTTGTTCTTCGTTACGTGCACCAATTACCAGGTTAGCCACTGTTGGCCTCTGTAATAACCAGTTCAGCGCCACCTGTGCTACAGATTTACCGGTTTCTTCGGCAACTTCATCAAGCGCGTCAACAATGTTATATAAATGATCAAAGTTTGTAGCCGGGCCATGCGCGCCGCCCTGAACCGTTCTGGAACTTTCCGGAATTGGCGCTCCTCTCCTGAATTTACCGCTTAGTTGGCCTGATGATAGCGGGCTCCATACAATGGTGCTTACCTTTTGATCGATCCCTAATGGCATCAGTTCCCATTCAAATTCGCGGTTAAGCAGTGAGTAATATGCCTGGTGGGCTACGTAACGGCTCCATCCATATCTTTCAGACACCGAAAGTGATTTCATCAAATGCCAGCCCGAAAAATTAGAGCAGGCAATGTAGCGTACTTTGCCGCTGGTTACCAGGTCATCAAGCGCTCTTAATGTTTCTTCAACAGGTGTATTGGCATCAAAACCGTGCATGTGGTAAATGTCTATCCTGTCGGTATTTAAACGACGAAGACTATCTTCTGCCGATTTGATCAGGTGGTAGCGGGATGAACCGAAGTCATTAACACCCTGCCCCATGGTAAATGTAGCCTTGGTGGAAATTAACACCTCGTTACGAATGCCTTCCAAGGCTTTTCCCAAAATTTCTTCAGAGGTACCTTGCGAGTAAACGTTAGCCGTATCAAATAAGTTAACTCCTGCATCAAGGCATATATTAATCAGCTTTTTTGCCTCATCAACCTGGGTGTTGCCCCAGGCTTTGAAAAACTCGTTGCCGCCGCCAAATGTGGCCGTGCCGAAACTTAAGATAGGTACCCGCAGCCCGGATGCTCCTAATTGTCTGTATTCCATAGTGTATATTTTATGATGTAAAAGGCGGTAGCCTGTTTCACAAATTTATGCGGAATCGATTGCTGAAGGCATTTTTACATATCATAAGTTTGTCATTTATGGTTGATGTTCTACCGCGTTGAGATAAACAAACATTAGTTTTGATATATGATTGCAGACCCGCTGAGCGTTTCCCTTTTTGAAATGAGGCTGGAAGAGATCCACCGTCATGACCCTATGCTGAGGTATGAAATTACTATTCGCGATTTTATCGCCCTGTTTCCACTCAAAATAAAAAACGGCAAACCTGTAAAACCTGAACACCCTGCTTCTTTCGCACTCGACAGGGATGTTTTCTTACAGGTTTTGGTTGCGTTTAACCAATCTTTTAATTAGAATATCTTCCCCTGTTTTATCCAATCAGGAACACTTCTAAATAACAAATAAACCCGTTGAGGCTGATGCCATATTTTAACTTTGCGCAAAATTTAAGACATGGAGAAAACTAAACTTACCATTAATAATAACGGTTCGGTTAAAATAGAGGGCGATTTTGAAATTGTGGACATGCAAGGTAATGCTTACGGTTTGCAAGGCCGTACAGTGGTATCTATCTGCCGTTGCGGGTTATCTGCAAATAAACCATTCTGTGATGGCTCTCACAAAGGCCATTTTGAGCATAATGCCATTGCATTTGATCTTCCGCCTAAAAAAGTATAAACAATTGTTTTTATATACATAAAGCCCGGTGTTTAACTACATTGGGCTTTTGTTTTATGCGGTGTTCTTAAAATAATCTGCATTTTTGAAAACTATACTTATAAATAATAATGCGTTACTTTTTTCATATCGGTTATCATGGTGCAAGGTATTCGGGCTGGCAGAAGCTTTCAAAAGCAATTACTGTACAGGAGGTAATTGAAACAGCCCTCGAAAAAATCCTGAAACACCCCGTAGCCATTAATGGTTGTGGCCGTACCGATGCGAAAGTACATGCAAGTCAGTATTTTTTTCATGCCGATATCGATGATAATTTAGACTTCGACCTGTTGTTTCGCCTAAATAAACTGCTTCCTGATGATATCGCCGTATTTGATATTATCCCGATGCAGGGCGATCCGCATGCCCGTTTTGATGGTGTGATCCGATCATATGATTATTTCATCCATAATTATAAAGATCCGTTCCTGAGCCGTTTCAGCTCGCACTATCCCGATCAGGACCTTGATCTGGATGCCATGAAAAAGACTGTATCTATTCTGCCAAATTATAATGATTACCGCGCCCTATGTAAAACGCCCGATAAAATAGAGCATACTATTTGTCACGTGAAATCTGCCGGGCTTTATATTGATGGCAATGGCAGTAAATTAAGGTTTAATATTACCGCCAATCGTTTTTTGTACAAGATGATCAGAATTACTGTAGGGCGCTTGCTTGAAATTGGCCAGGGGAAGATGAGTACAGATGAATTTGAATTTTATCTTGCCAACAAACAAACACCCAAAATCATTATCCCCGCCCATCCTCAAGGCTTATACCTTTCAAAAGTAACTTATCGCTATCTTGATCTCGAACCGCGGTCGGCTTTTTCATTACTTAACAGTACTGATTGGTATCCCCTATAATGCTTATCTGCTGATTTTTAAAAATATGACGCGGTAATTTGGTATTTTTGCACCCTCATTTTAATTTTTAATAAGTATCCTGATGGCGTGGTCTGATAAATTGAAGCTTAATAAGCAACTGTTACGTTCTGTAAATGAAGTAGGTTTTACAAACCCTAAAGAGTTGCAGCTAAAAACCATCAACCGTATAATTGGTGGGCAGGACATTATAGCTATTGGCCCCGAAGGCAGTGGAAAAACCACTACCTATGTGTTAGGCGTTTTAAACCGCTTCAACTATGCTCCGGAAGGTGTTCCGCGTGTGTTGATACTTGTGCCTGAAAAAGAGAACGTATTTGCGGTTATTGAACAGTTTGACCGTCTCAATAAAAATAAATCCATCCGCATAGTTGGTTTATATGTTACCCCCGGCTTTGAAAGCCAGATGGATGACTTAGCTGATGGCGCCGATATTGTTGTGGCAACCCCCGACAGGGCAAGGGCCATTTACCTCAAATTGGCTTTGAATTTAAATAAAGTTGACCTGCTGGTAGTTGATGATGCCGACCAGATAGTAAAAAAGGGTTTACAATTACCCGTTGTTGAACTTGCGAACAGTATTGATAAAGCACAGCACCTTGTGTTTACCGAGGTTATTCACGCTAAACTGGAAAAAATGCTTGATCCGTTCATGAGAGATCCTGCTATAATTGAGGTTGACGAACTAAGTGATACTGTTATCGAAACGCACGAGCAGCTTTTATACAATGTGCCCAACTTTGGCACTAAGCTAAATCTGCTCAATTTGTTTATGTATGATGAAGAGTTGTTTACAAAAACCGTTGTGTTTGTGAATACTCAAACAACCGCCGAAAAGCTTTTCCAAAGCCTTAAAAGTCGCTTACGTACAGGTGTAGCATACTTAAACCCAAAGTTCTTCGACACGAAGGGCTTTAAAAACATTGAAGATTTTAAAGCTGATCCGGCTACGAGAATCCTGATCGTTACTAACGAAAACGAGGAAGAGCTTAATCTAAGTGATATTCCTTTCCTGATTCAGTTTGATTTGCCAGCAGATAACGAGTTGTTTATTAGTCGCATAGTAAATCATGATCCTGATAGCGAGGAAGAAACGCTGGCCATGACCTTTGCTACCGATATTGAGTTGGGGCAGGTAAAAAAGATTGAACAGCTAATTGGACATAAGATCCCGGTAGCTGAGCTGCCTGAAGACTTGGTAATTGTAACCGAATCGAAGTCGAAGAAAGCGGATGCAAAAGAAGATAAAAAACCGGCAGGTGTTGGTGAGGCTTTCCACGAAAAAAAGGCATCAAACGCCAAAACATATAACCTGAGCGCCAGTACCAAGGCTAAAATGAATAAGAAGAAAAAGCACGGGTAAGAAACTCCACCTTTAAGTTCTGCCCAGACTTACGAAGTTTTTAAAACTTCGTAAGTCTTAACTTTAGTAATATCATACTATCTCCAGATACAAGTCTTCCACCTTCTTCCTCGCCCAATCGGTTTTTCTCAAAAACTTAAGGCTTGATTTTACGCTCGGGTTATCATTAAAGCAATTGATTCTGATCCGTATACCCAATTCTTTCCAGCCAAAATGAGCTACCAGTTCATTGAGTATCATCTCAAGTGTTTTGCCATGTAAAGGGTTGTTGGGCTGTTGCTGCATGGGGCAAAAGTAAAGGTTTGTTTCGGTAAAATACCATAACAAAATTTGCAGCAAAGTCGTTTAACTACTAAATTATGTTAGCTGATATTTAATAAACGGTAAATTTTGTTTAATTTAATGCAGCTAATAAAGCACGTTTAAAACCACTTCTTCAAGTTGCCCAAAAATATTTTAATGAATAGCTATAAGTGTTACCTTGTTTTGTTGTTGCAAGCTATTTCGTTATGCGTGTTCTCACAAAGCCGCCCTATTCATTTTCAACATATTGGCAGTCGCGAAGGGCTTTCCGAATTAAACATTAATTGCATTATACAGGATAGCCGCGGCTTTATATGGGTAGGTACACGTGATGGCCTTAACCGCTATGACGGTAACAAATTCAAAATATTTAAGAATATTATTGGCGACAATAACAGTATCAGTAACAGCTTTGTTCAGGATATAGTTGAAGACAAAAACGGAAATCTGTGGATCTCCACCAGCGGCGGCGGCTTAAATATGTACGACCGCAAACTTGATCGTTTTGTCCATTACCGTCACAATCCCAATAACAAAAACTCAATTGCAAGTGACATCCTGGTTAAGATAGCCCTTGATAAAAGTGGCAACCTGTGGATCTGCAATCAAAAGGAAGGACTTGATCAGTTTAACATCGCTCAAAAGAAATTTACTCATTACGGCTATAATGAAGCAGATAACAGCAGTTTAAGCGATAATAATGTGCGGGTTGTATATGTAGATAGTCAGGATAAATTATGGGTAGGCACAACTTATGGCGGTCTGAACCTTTACAATCCGCAAAGCCATAATTTTACGCGTTTTGTTCATGATGAGAATAAATCCTCATCCCTTTCGGCAAATAAGGTTAATGCAATTTTAGAAGATAGCGGCCACCGTTTATGGGTTGGTGTTAGTGATGGCGGGCTTAACCTGTTTAACCCGGCCGACAAAACTTTCACCCATTATAAAAACGATCCGAACAACAAGAATTCGCTTTCATATAATAGTGTACAATGCCTTGCGGAAGATAGTAATCATGATTTATGGATCGGCACGGAAAACGGCGGCCTGAATATTTTCAATTACGCCCTCAATATATTCAATAACCACCAGGAAGATGATGTAGATAACAGCAGTATCGCTAATAACTCGGTAGACGTGATCCTGAAAGATAAAAGCGGGAATATGTGGATAGGCGCTTTTGCATCGGGGCTTAACTTTTATAAAAAAACAAGTGAAAACTTCACTCACTATCAACATGGCGCGCAATCCATTAGCTTGTCCAACAATTTTGTGCTGAGTGTATATGAAGACAAAAAGAACAACATATGGGTAGGCACAGACGGTGGCGGTTTAAATCTGTTTAACCCTGAAAAGGGTGAGTTTAAATATTATAAAAGAAGTAATAGCAACATATGTGGTGATTATGTTTTAACCATTCAGGAAGATGCTAAAAACAACCTGTGGATAGGTACCTGGGGCGATGGGGTAAGCATGATGAACCCGCAGACCCGTACTTTCAAATCGTTTAAACACAACCCGGATGACAGTACAAGCATAAGTGGTAACAACATTTACGCTATAGCTAAAACCCTTGATGGAAAACTATGGTTTGGTACCCTTGGCACTGGGCTTGACCTGTTTGATCCTAAAACCAACAAGTTTATTCATTACCGCCATGATACCGGCAATCCTAAAAGCATCAGTAGCGATAATATCAATTCATTGCTCGGCGATTCAAAAGGCAACCTTTGGGTAGGTACTAATGATGGTGGTGTAAACCTGTATGATGCCACCACCAATTCATTTAAACCGGTACAATACGAAAAACTGAACAGCGCGCTTGGCAATAATACGGCACTTGATCTTTTTGAAGATCATTTGGGTAATATCTGGATTTGCACTTATAGTGGTATTTACAAGTTAAACCCGGTTACCGGTAAGGTTACAAACTTTAAAGCAAAAGATGGCCTGCCAAACGACTACACTTATGCTATTGAAGAAGACGCAGCCGGTAATTTATGGATCAGTACCAACAGGGGGATTTCAAGGTATAATCCTAATACCAATAAATTCAGAAACTTCACTATTGCCGATGGCTTACAGGCAGAAGAGTTTAAGCCTCACTCTGCAGTAAAAGCTCATGATGGTATCATGTATTTTGGTGGCGTTAACGGGTTTAACATGTTCGATCCGGCAGGAATAAGGAACAGTATTTACGATCCTCCATTGGTGCTTACCGATTTTCAGATCTATAATAAATCTATCCATGTAGCACAAAACAATGATGATCCGTCGCCCTTAAAGCAAGACATCGCGGAAACCAAGTCCATAACATTAACACACGATCAATCGGTTATATCATTCGAGTATGTATCGATGGATTACAGTTTAAGCAATAAAGAGTCATATGCTTATCAGCTTGAAGGATTTGATAAAGGCTGGAATTATGTTGGGAATAAAAACACGGCAACCTACACTAATTTGCCGGCAGGTAATTATGTGTTCAGGGTAAAAAGTCGCAGTGCAGATGGTAAATGGTCGTTAAGGGAGGTGAGCCTTAATGTTACTGTTCTTCCACCCTTCTGGCTTACATGGTGGTTTATAAGTTTGCTTGTTTTAGTTACAATAGTGGTTGTTTATACCTGGCACAGGCTTAGGGTAAAAGCCATAATAGAACAAAAGAACCTGCTTGAAGAACAGGTTACCGAACGTACGGCCGAGGTTATGCAGCAATCGGAAGAATTGAAAGCGCAGTCTGAAAACCTGCAGACACTGAATGTTGAACTTCAAAATCAATCGGAAGAGTTACAGGCCCTGAATGAAGAGTTGCAGGCACAGTCAGAAGAATTGCAGCTGCAGAAGGAACAGGAGCGCGAAGCCCGAGAGGAAGCCGATAAAGCCAACCAGGCTAAAAGTATATTTTTAGCTACCATGAGCCACGAAATCAGGACGCCCATGAATGGCGTTATTGGCATGGCTTCCCTGCTGGGCGAAACCGAATTGAATACCGAACAGCGTGAATATACAGATACCATCATTTCATGCGGTGATAGTTTGGTAAACGTAATCAATGACATCCTTGATTTCTCCAAAATTGAATCAGGAAAAATGGAAATGGAGCAGGAAGATTTCGATCTGCGCCAGTGCATTGAAGAGGTGATGGACATTTTTTCGCAAAATGCTGCCAAGCGTGAGCTGGAACTGGTTTACCAGATTGACCCAGCCCTCCCCCAGCAAATTATTGGCGATAGTTTGAGGTTGAAGCAGGTATTAACCAATCTGACGGGTAACGCACTCAAGTTTACGGAACACGGCGAGGTATTTATCAAGGTTTTTTTATCTAAAAATATTGGTGATAAAGAAATTGAAATCGGATTTAGCGTAATGGATACTGGTATTGGCATTCCTGAAGATAAACTGATAACGTTATTTAACGCGTTTTCGCAGGTTGATTCATCTACTACGCGTAAATATGGCGGTACAGGTTTGGGTTTGGTGATCAGTGAGCGCCTGGTAAAATTAATGGGTGGCGAAATTTGGGTTGAAAGTGTTTTTGGCGAAGGCTCTGTTTTTGTATTTACCATTAAGTCGGCAATAAGCAAAAAGCAATCGAAACAAATCCCTATTGTTTTTAATGCTGATGAACTTGAAGGCAAAAAAGTACTTATTGTTGATGATAATAAAACCAACCGCTTCATTCTGCAAACCCAACTTGAACAATGGGGCATACAAACGGTAGCTGCTGCATCCGGCAGGCAAGCACTTGATATTTTAGGTGCCAACAACGGCTTTAACCTGGTTATAACCGATATGGAAATGCCGGAAATGGATGGCGTTGGGCTGGCCAGAGAGATAAAAGATAATTACAAAAACTTGCCGGTGATTATGCTGAGTTCTATTGGCGATGGTTCAAAGAAGAAATATCCCGGTTTGTTTTCTGCTATCTTAACCAAGCCAGTTAAGCAATCTCAATTAGGTAAAAGTTTGCAGGCCGAGTTTCAGGGTAAAACACAAGTTCAGGTTGTAGAAACCAAACCGGATAAGCTTTTTGATGCCAACTTTGCCAATGAACATCCACTTAGTATCCTGGTGGCCGAGGATAACACGGTTAACCAAAAACTGATCAGCCGGATGCTGGAGAAGCTTGGCTATGATTTTGAACTGGCACATAATGGTTATGATACCCTTGAAAAATTAAAAGCTAACCCAACTTTCGACGTGATATTTATGGACGTACAAATGCCAGAGATGGATGGCTTTGAGGCAACCCGCCATATCAGGCAGTATGCCTTCAAACAACCTTTCATCATTGCAATGACCGCGAATGCCGGTCCGGATGATCGCGATATGTGCATAAGCGAAGGCATGGATGATTACATTGCCAAGCCTATGAAAACCGACGCGCTTATTAATGTATTAAAAGGGGCGTACAAAATGATGAAAAACGTAAAAGGTAAATACGTTTAAGCATTATCGCGAGGCTACGCCCCAGTAACAGCTATTCCGGATTTTTTTGAGGATAGCAGGTGTGATACTTGAAATTTCGTGCTCATACTTGTTTTGGTTGTTGAGCAGGTACATGGTACCGCTGCTGTTGTTATATACATACGAGCATAAACGGGTATCCTCTCCGTTTTCATCTTTCTTGACATCTATCCTTATGCCATTGGTTTTGTTGCTTGTATCAGGCGTTAATGCTGGGGCCGATGCCTTAACCCAGTTAATGGTATAATTTATATTCTGTGCCGAAAGGCCTTCTGTATTTTCTTTATAGCTTTTACTATCCTGTATAACTGCCAGCAGGCACTTGACACAAGGTTCGGCTACAGTTGCTGCTCCATATTTTTTACGCGGGTTGTTGATGACGCTGTCTTTTTTACCGGCTACCGTTACTGTTGTTTTTGAAATATCATTTGATACAGGCTTGGGTTTGCTTTGTTTACAGGCCGATATTGTCATGGCCAAAACACAAAAATAAATACATGGTTTAAACAGATTCATGGTTTATAAATTAGCACTTTATTTATATACATCATTTTAACTGTTTTGTGTTGATGTGTTTGGATATACCAAATGTGGTTTGAATCTATAAATTAAGTTTAAACAATTTAAACATAGATTTTATTGCATTAATTGGGGCACTAAAGGACAGTTTTTCTATAAAAAATTCTTAAAATTGCCTGATTTATTTTGCCCCGGTCGGTTAGTTGCCCGACAGGACTTAAACCATCATAACAAATTTTCAAAAACGGGGTTTACCTTGTAATAAATAACACTGCAGGCTTTGCAGGCTATAATACTAAGATGACTAATAACGGTACAGGTTCAAATTTAACAGTTGATGTGGTTTTAATTGGCGCAGGTATTATGAGCGCGACACTGGGTGTAATGCTTAAAGAACTGCAGCCCGATCTGACGATTGAGATTTTTGAGCGCCTGGATGTCATAGCGGCTGAAAGTTCGGCCCCGATGAACAATGCCGGTACCGGTCACTCCGCTTTTTGCGAATTGAATTATACACCACAACTTCCGGACGGTAGCGTTGAAATAAAAAAAGCGATCAAAATTGCCGAGCAATTTGAAACAAGCAAAGAGTTTTGGGCCCATCTTATCGGGAAGGGCCTGATAAAAGATCCTCAAAATTTTATCCGCAAAGTGCCTCACATGAGTTTTGTTTGGGGAGCTGAAAATGTTGAGTACCTGAAAAAACGCCAACAGGCCCTTGTAAAACATCACTTTTTCAAAGGGATGGAATATTCTGAGGATAAAGCTCAGATCAAAAAATGGATCCCGCTGGTTATGGAAGGCCGCGATGTTGATGAAAAGGTATCTGCAACATTTATGGATATTGGTACGGATGTAAACTTTGGTAGCCTTACCAGTGCGCTTATAGATGAACTTAAACAGAAAGCTGACGTAAATGTAAGTCTTAACCACGATGTTAAAGACCTTAAACGCAATGCTGATGGTACATGGAAAGTAACCGTAAAAGATAAAGCAACCGGTAACAAAAGAAAGCTGAATGCCAAATTTGTTTTTGTTGGTGCAGGCGGCGGTGCTTTGCACTTGCTGCAAAAATCGGGCATTGCAGAAAGTAAAGGTTTTGGCGGCTTCCCTGTAAGTGGCCAATGGCTGGTTTGTAATAAGCCTGAGATAGTAAAACAACATGAAGCTAAGGTTTATGGTAAGGCATCTGTAGGTTCGCCGCCAATGTCGGTACCTCACCTGGATACCCGTATGATTGACGGTAAACGTGCGCTGCTTTTTGGGCCATACGCTGGTTTTTCGACCCGCTTCCTTAAAAAAGGCTCGTTGCTTGACTTGTTCAAATCTATTAAACTAAACAATATACTACCTCTGCTTGCTGTAGGGCGCGATAACTGGCCTCTAACCAAATATCTTATCTCTCAGGTAATGCAATCACCTGCCGACAGGTTGAATGCGCTTAAAGATTATATGCCAACAGCTAAAGCCGAAGATTGGGACTTGGATATTGCCGGTCAGCGTGTACAGGTTATTAAAAAGGATGCTAAACATACCGGTGTGCTTGAGTTTGGTACTGAAGTTGTAACTTCTGCCGATGGCAGTATTTCAGCTTTATTAGGTGCTTCGCCAGGCGCATCAACCTCTGTGCCTATCATGATCCAGCTTATTGAACGTTGCTTTAAAAATCATATCAAAACCGATGCATGGCAGCAAAGGCTTAAAGAAATGATCCCTTCTTATGGACAATCGTTAGCTAATAATGAAGCTTTAAGCGACGAAACCAGGGCAAGAACAAGTAAAGTGTTGGGATTAGTTTAATAGCTATCCTTCAAAATATTAGTTGGCAGAAGGGTATAATTAAGAAACTATTTCTTTCGGATATAGTTAAAAACATCCTTTTGCCATTTTCCTTTTTTATCCTTTTCAGTTACCGTTACGTCCAGCTTATCAGGTGCAGTTAGTTGATAGGTAATATGAACCGACTTATCTTTTAGCTCAAATTCTGCTTTGTTTTTTTGAATTTTGGTGAGGTAAAATAACAGCGGCTTATTTTTATCTTCCCATCCTATGCTGCCGTGGTTAAAATGCCGCATTTTAAAAACGGGTACGCCGTTTTGTTCTTCAACAACCACAAACTCGTAAAATACTGCTTTGCCATCCTTAACTACCCTGAAGCTGCTTATCATGCTCTCTCCCATCGGCTCACCCCAAAATTCCTCCATATCTCCCCATTCGTGCTTTTGTGTCCAGGTACCGGCCATAAAGGCCAGTTGCTTAACGCTTGCTTTGTTAACCTGAGCGAAGCCGTTACCAGATATCAAAATAAAACCAATGATTGCAGGAAAAATGTATTTAAGGTTCATAATATGAATTTAACAATAATTCATCGCCTGCAATAATCGCGGAGGCTCACATTCCCTTCCATTCGTAGCTTTTGCTCTCTAACCCGATCAGGTCAATCACCCGGTTCACTACCGTCATAGCCAGTTCCTCGATGGTTTGAGGCTTACTGTAATATGAAGGAATTGCCGGGCAGATGATCCCTCCCGCTTCAGTAACCGTGGCCATGTTGCGTATATGGATAAGGTTAAGCGGCGTATCGCGCGCTACGAGAATCAATTTGCGGCGTTCTTTCAGGACCACATCCGCTGCACGGGTTATGAGATCATCGGAGATCCCTCCCGCTATCCGGCCGAGTGTTCCCATTGAACAAGGCACTACTACCATGGTATCAAACTTGGCCGAGCCTGAGGCAAACGGAGCCATGAAGTCATTTTTGGCATAAAACTTAAAAGGGAGCTGTGTATAATCTTCGTTATCAAGCTCGAATTTCCAGACATCTTTGGCATTGTCTGACATTACAACACCAACTTCGGCTATTTGATGCCGTAATTCATTTAGCTTTTTTAGTAGCAGGCTGGCATATATTGAACCACTGGCACCCGTAACTGCAACAACTATCTTTTTCTTCATAATTACTCCTTCAACAACCCAAACACGCAAAAAGTTAGGGGCACAAAAAAGGGTCGAATAACTTGTACCCGACCCTACATCTACCTATGAAAAACATGCCCTTGAGAGGGCACTACAAATGTAGTAACACTTTTTTAATTTTTAAACAATTTCTTAAAATAATTTTAACCCCTTTATTGGAGATTTTTTTCTATTAAAGTTTGAATGATTCCGTCAACTAAACCTACCCGTGGTACGTAGATATTTTTGATGTTGGCATTCTTCATTAAGGTAAGGTAAATTTCACATGCAGGGATAATAACGTCGGCCCTGTCCTGGTTAAGGCCGAGTACGTTGATCCTGTCTTTTAATGAAAACGAACTCAGGTAGGTATATAAAGACCTCAGTTTGGCAAAAGTTAGGGGCATATCTTCTTTTTCTTCAGACAATCTGAATAGCTTATTGATGTTGCCGCCGGTACCGATACCTGACAATTGTTTAAAGTTACGGGTATTGTCGCGTACAAAGTCCTTCATTTCATTCCAGGTTTCTTCGGTATCCTGGTTATCTAAAATGCGGATGGTGCCAATGTTAAATGAACGGGAAACAATAAGCTCCCCGGCCGAAAACAACGAAAGCTCGGTGCTGCCGCCGCCTACATCAATGTACAAATAGTTTTTGCTTTTATCGATATTTTGCTCGGCGTGGCTGGCATAAATGATGCTGGCTTCTTTTGATCCATGAATAATATCAATGTCAATGTTAGCTTCGTCTTTGATCAATTTAACAACTTCTTCCCCATTTTTGGCTTCGCGCATAGCCGATGTTGCGCAGGCCAGATAATCTGTAACCTTATATACATCCATCAGGTTGCGGAAAGCAACCATTGATTTAACAAGTTCCGTAGTTTTTTTCTCCGAGATGTGTTGTTGTATAAAAGCATCATCTCCCAAACGCAACGGAACGCGGATCAAGGTATTTTTTTTGAATGACACCGATCCGGTGTTTTGAATTATGTCGGCAATTAACAGCCTCACGGCGTTTGAACCTATATCAATGGCGGCGTATCTCAATGTTATTTGGTTTTATTTTTTAGATAATTATATATTTCAATTTGAGCCCTGTGGCTTTCGGGCGAATTTGTTTTGTGGTACTTGTTGGTGTTCTGGCTATTGATCTCACGGGCTTTCGTATTATCAGAAAGTTGGATATCAATAATGTCCCTTATCTCCTTTTGTAACTTTTCGTCATATATGGGGAAGCCAACCTCAACACGGTTATCAATATTGCGGGACATAAAATCGGCCGAGGTAAGATAGATCAGCTCCTTGCCCCCGTTGCAATAAATATGTACACGTGCATGCTCAAGGTACTTATCTACAATACTGATCACTTCAATATTTTCGCTGTAGCCTTTTACCCCGGCTATTAAACAGCACATGCCCCTGATGATCATCTTGATCTTTACACCGGCGTTGCTGGCCTGGTAAAGTTTGTTGATCATATCCTCGTCGGCAAGGCTGTTCATTTTCAGGATCATGTATGCCTGTTTGCCTGCTTTAGCATTTTTAATCTCGTTGTCAATCAACCGGTAAATAGCAGGCCTTGAATCGATGGGCGATACGATAAGGCTTTTTAGGCCTTTAGCTAACTGGCCGCGGTTAATTGCTTTGAAAACATTTACCAGATCGTCGGTAATTTTTTTGTTTGCTGTAAGCAAGGTATGATCTGCGTAGATCTGGGCGGTTTTTTCGTTAAAGTTTCCGGTTGAAAGACAGGCATAATAAGCCAGTTTGCCTTTTTCGGTACGGCTCACCAAACAAATTTTTGAATGCACTTTATAGCCGGGAACACCATAAAGTACAGTTACGCCCTCTTCTTCCAGTCTGTTACTCCAGTGGATATTGTTTTGCTCATCAAAACGGGCGCGCAACTCCACCAAACAGTTTACTTTTTTTCCATTTTTGGCCGCGTTGATCAACGCGTGAATTACCCGTGAATTTTCGGCTAAGCGATATACGGAAATATTAATCTCTTTTACTTTTGGGTCGATAGCGGCCTCACGTAAAAAGTGGATCACATAGTCGTACGACTGATAAGGAGTGCTAACCAAATAATCTTTCTTGGCAATAAGGTCGATTAGGCTTTTGCCGAACGAGAGGTCTGAAACCGGCAGAGGTATATACTTACTGTACTCCAACTCCGGCCCGCCCACGTTGGGAAACGAAATAAAGTTTTTGAAATTATGATACCTGTTGCCCGGAATAAGGCTTTCGCCATGTAATCCCATTTTATTCACCAGGTACTTCAGCATGTCCATAGGCATGTCTGAATCATACAGCAGGCGCATCGGTTTGCCCTTTTTACGTTTCTGAAGGCTTTTGGCTAAGGAGTCCACAAACTTTTCACTCACTTCCTTATCCAGGTCAAGTTCCGCGTCGCGGGTAAGCTGGATGGAATATGCCTCGATGCTATCGTGTTCAAAAATGAAAAAGATATCCTCCAGGCTGTACCTGATAATATCATCAAGCAGAATAATGAACTTCAGGTTATTGGTATCGGGCAATTTAACAAAGCGCGAAAGGTTATCCGGAAATTCAATAAGCGCAAACCGTGTTTTTTTATTTGTGGTAAGCTTTACAAAAAAGTAAACTGCCCTGTCCCTAAGTTCAGGGAGCGGCAGGGTATCATTAAGCATGATAGGCACCAATGTTGCCAACAGTTTCTCCCTGAAGTAATTTTTTACGAAGGTACCACGGGTTACGTTAAGTTGCTTGTCGTTCAGGATGAAGATCTTCTCTTCGGCCAGTTGCTTAACAATAATATTTTCGTAAAGGTTATTAAACTTACGCTCCTGCCTTACTACGATGTTCTTGATCTGGTTAAGTACCTTTTTGGGGTTGTAACCTAATATCTCTTTCGACTTTTCGTTAAGGGCTGCTAAACGGCTTAATGTGGCTACCCTTACACGGTAAAATTCATCGAGATTAGATGAAAATATGGCTAAAAAACGGATCCTGTCAATCAGCGGGACTGTCGGGTCGGCAGCTTCCTGCAAAACCCTATCGTTAAAATATAACCAACTTATTTCTCTGTTAATTAAGGGAGCCTGTTTATCCATAAGAATTTCTTGCTTTACAGCCAGATGTTACAAATCTGCTTATTTATTTGTTAACTTAATATTAACTCATGAGGAATTAACCTGTTTTCGTTCACCATTATTTATTGCAGAAATTAAACAATTTGTTGCGAAATTGCGATCTGTGTTAACAATATATTAGTTTTGCAAAACATTTACCACCAATATACCACGTATGCCTACATTTGATATAGTTAGCAAAATAGACGGTCAAACGCTTGATAACGCGATAAATACCGCCAAGAAAGAAATCCTTAATCGTTATGATTTTAACGATTCAAAAAGCACTATCGATTTAGATAAAAAGACCAACGAAGTAACTATTGTTACCGAAAACGATATGCGCCTTAAAGCCATACAAGACAGCATTATAAGCCGTATGGTTAAACAACATCTTGACCCTAAAGCCCTGGATTTTGGCAAAGAACAATACGCATCAGGCAACATGATCCGCAAGGAGATTAAAATCAAAGAAGGTATTGACAAGGAAGCTGCCAAAAAGATTGTAAAAAAGATAAAAGACAGCGGCCTCAAAGTACAGGCTTCTATCATGGACGACCAGGTTCGCGTGCAAGGCAAAAAAATTGATGACCTCCAAGCGGTTATTAGCCTTTGCCGTGCCGACGATTTTGGTCAGCCTTTACAATACATTAACATGCGCGATTAATTAAGATTGCTTACAATATTTAGAAAGACGCGCCGAAAACGCGTCTTTTTTATTTATTCAGTTTTTCAATTAAACCATTGTCATGGTTTAACATCATACAAAAGCAGCGGGTATCCGTTGCTTATTTCAACCAAATCTTAATATGCTATCTAAACCTTTTCTGACGCTGACTTTGTTTTTAAGCTTGAGTACACTTTGCAAAGCCCAGATCAACGCGGGCGACAATCTCCAGGTTGAAGCTTCTTCCCGAACTAAATACATAAAAAGGACAGATATAACTAATGACGAAATTGTTCTTTATCTGCTGATTAAAGGTATTATACCGATATCTTCAGGCGATAGTCACTTAGAATATCTTACACAATATGATGGGTTTGATAATATTGGCAGACTAAAATCCATTGGCAATACACGAATCACCTATTATGACAGGTTCGATATGGATAACCAGGGAAAGATAAAATCTATAGGACAAACCCGGTTTACGTATTACGACAGGTTTGATATGGATAACCAGGGCAAAATCAAGAGCGTGGGCAATGTAAGCATTAAATGGTATGACAGGTTTGATCCGGCTGATAAATTTGGAAAACTGAAATCAATAGATGGTCTTCCTGTTACTTTATATGACCAATTTGATGAGTTCCCAGCCATTGGTAAGGTAAAATCAATAGGCAATACGTTGTTTACCTATTACACCCGCCTGGATGGCCCGGATAATATCGGCAAACTGAAATCTATTGGCGGTGTCTATATCACCTGGTATGATCGTTTTGACTTATCCGAAAATTCAGGCAAGCTAAAATCTATCGGTAATACAAGATTTGTATATTTTGACAGGTTTGATAAGGCTGATAACAAAGGAGAATTGAAAGGAATAGTTGGGGATATCAGTACTAATTTCAGTCGGAAATAATACCCTAAACAAAAGCGACTGTCTTACCAAAGACAGTCGCTTTTATATTTTATACTTATACAGTTTTAGCCTGCAACTTCGACCTCTTCTTTTTTAACTTCGTTAGGGCGGCCGTTTTTAAATGCTTTACGCGGCGATAAACCAAGCAATTCAAACATAGCCATATCGGTGTCAAATGACGGATTTGGTGTGGTAAGTAATTTCTCTCCTGCGAAAATAGAGTTGGCGCCTGCCATAAAGCAAAATGCTTGCTCAACAGTGCTCATTTCGGTACGGCCTGCAGATAAACGCACTACTGTTTTAGGCATGATAATACGGGTAGTAGCAACCATACGTACCATATCCCAAACAGACACACGAGGCTGATCGGCCAGCGGAGTTCCTGCTACAGGTACCAGGGCATTAATTGGCACTGATTCCGGGTGTTTAGGCAAATTTGATAAGGTTTTCAGCATAGACACACGGTCTTCTACAGTTTCGCCTAAACCGATGATACCACCACTGCATACGGTAATTTTTGCTTTGCGCACGTGTTCAAGCGTTTTAAGACGCTCGTCGTATGTACGGGTGGTAATGATACGTTTATAGTCTTCTTCAGAAGTATCAAGGTTATGGTTGTAGGCGTATAAACCGGCATCGGCCAAACGTTGTGCCTGGCCTTCGGTAAGCATACCCAGGGTACAGCAAACTTCCATATCCAATTCATTAACCGCTTTTACCATGTCGATAACCTTATCAAAATCGCGGTTATCACGTACTTCGCGCCATGCGGCACCCATACATAAGCGTGATGCACCACCTGCTTTTGCCTTTTCGGCAGCGGCAATTACTTCATCTTTAGGCATCATGGCATGCACGTTTACACCTGTATTGTAACGTGCAGCCTGCGGGCAATAAGCACAATCCTCAGAGCAACCGCCTGTTTTGATAGAGATCAACGAGCTGATCTGCACTTCGGCATAATCCTTATTTTCACGGTGGATTGTGGCTGCCTTGTACACAAGATCCAGCAACGGCGTGTGATATATTTCAGCTATTTCTTCTTTAGTCCAGTTATGTCTAACTTCTGTCATCAGTTTCAGATTAAATTCGTCCCAACAATGTTATTAAGTTATTGTAAACACGCAAATATTCAAAGATTATTTATAAATATAGAACTTTTGATAGTTCCCGAAAAGAAACTAACTATATAACAAGGTTTTAAATATTTAAGGCTACCCGGCTTTAATTCTTTAGCAGCAACTTGGTGGCAAGATACAGGGGCAGCAAAAAGCCAATACAATCTGTAAAAGTGGTGATAATTATAGACGATGCTACCGCCGGGTCAATCCCTACCCTTTTTAATATCAGCGGAATAGAAGCCCCTGTTAAGCCTGCTATAATCAGGTTGCCGGTCATGGCCAAAAATAACACCAGGCCAAGCATAGGGTTGGCATCGTAAAAGAAGGCTACTATAAAAACGATAATGCCATTAGCGGCGCCATTGATCATACCTACCAAAAACTCTTTTAATACGGTATTATAAGCCTGTTTATCCGAAAGGTCACTTAATGAAATACGTCTTACCGTTACCGCCAGGGCCTGTGTAGCAGCATTGCCGCCCATACCTGCAATAATGGTCATATAAGCCGAGATGATAGAAAGTTTGGCAACAGTATCATCAAAAGTACGGATAATGGATGCGGCCAGGAATGCCGTACCGAGGTTGATCACCAACCATGGCAAACGGCTTTTTACCGCTTCTACCCAGTTACCACTTAGTTCCTCATCTTCGGATACACCGGAGATTTTCAGAATGTCCTCAGTGTTCTCTTCCTCCATTACGTCGATGATATCATCTACCGTAACACGACCGAGCAATTTCATGTCGTCGTCAACCACCGGGATACTGGTAAGGTTATACTGCTTGATCAAGCGGGCCACTTCCTCCTGGTCAAGCTCCGCTTTTACGTAAACAAAATCGGTAGTTACGAGATCGCTGATGCGGGCATCGGCGCGGGCTTTGATGACAGTTTTAATAGAAAGGATCCCTTTTAGGATATCATTATTGTCGACCACGCAGATGGTATAAAACTCCTCCATCTCTTCAGATTGACGGATGATCTCATCAAGGGCATCCTTCTTATCCATGTTGATGTTTACCTTGATGATCTCGGAGTTCATCAAACCACCTGCGGTATCCTCAGCGTAGGTCATCAACGCGCGGATGCTGCTGGCATCTTCATGGTCAAGATCTTCTAAGATCTCCTGTTGGTCTTCTTCATCAAGCTGGGAAATGATGTCGGTGGCATCATCGTAGTCAAGTTCTTCAACTATTTCGGTACGTTTCTCCGGGTCGAGGTTTACCAATAGCTCGGCCGGGCCATGCTCCTCGTCCATCTCGGATAAAACTTCCGAAGCAACGTCGGCCGGAAGGATATTGATGATCCTTTCTTTTTCCTCCTGCTGAAGTTTTTCAAATAGTATAGCAATCTCCGAGGCGTGATATTCCTTCAGAACATTCTCTAACTCAGCATCATCGGCTTCGAGCGCTGTTTTAATGCGGAGCAGGTCGGTTTTATCTAAGTCAAAAGATTGCATACCCGACTAAATTAAAACAATTACACCACAATTAAGGAATTAAATCGGCACAAAAACAGTGCCCAAAGTGGTAAAATAAAAGGGTACAACTGTTAGATGCTATGATCGTACTTGACCTTTGTCCCGCTTACCTTGCTTATTTTAAAAAGGGCTTGTTCAACCTGTGTTTTACGGATAGAAAGCTGAATGCTACAGTCATTATCAAAAACCTGACCAAGTATTATCAGGTTTTCTTCTTTGATGATCCGCATCACATCGTTCATTTGCAGGTAATCAAATGATACCGTGTACACGTCATTTACAGTTTTTGAAATAATTACAGCTTGATTTAACGCTTCTTCAGTAGCTACTTTGTAAGCATTAATTAAACCGGGAACGCCTAATAAGGTGCCTCCAAAGTAACGGACAACCACCACCAGGATATTGGTAAGATCTTTTGACAGCAGGGTGTTTAAAATTGGCCGGCCCGCTGTACCCGACGGCTCTCCATCGTCATTAACCCTGAATACAGAGCGATCGATAGTTAAACGCATTGCCCAGCAATTGTGATTGGCTTTTGGGTGCTCCGATTTTAACTGGGTAACGATGGCCTTGATATCATTTTCAGAATTGATAGGATATGCATAGGCCAGGAACTTGCTGCCACGGTCTCGAAAAATGCCTTCGGCAGGATTTTCTATAGTTTTATAAGTATCGTCAAAAAGCATTCAGAAATATTACAGGTGCAGAAAACCCAATGTCTGCGGGAAATAAATAATAACAATAGCCAGCACAGCCACAAGGATACCGATCTTGTTAAGCAGGCTCAACTTCTCTTTAAATACAAAGATGCCAATCAACGTACCTACCAAAATAACACCGATGTTCACCGACGAAAACACTGCCGACGGACTATTGGCCAAAGCCTGGTGGGCTTTTAAATAAAACAGGATATTGCCAAAGTTTGCTATCCCCAAGATCCAGCCAATAATAATTTGAGGCAGGGAGAACTTTGTTTTTTTAATAGATACCCGGTAAAGCAGCCCTATAAAGGTTAACACAAAGGCTATAATGAAGATCACAAATATGGCCGTAGTGAAAGGCACATTGCTAACCTTGGTAAGTTGTTTTAGTAATACATCAATAACTCCAAAGCCCAGGAAAACGATCAGCAGGTAAATCCACGAACCTTTTTCAACTTTGTTACCGGCTGATTTTTGCCAGGGAACAGAGCAGATAATAGCAATGAACGCCAGTACAATACCTATTGCCTTTACAGTGCCTGTGGCCTCGCCAAATAAAACAAACGCTGCAAGGATAGGAATAAAGAGTGACAGGCGCTGCGCCACATCTGTACGTACTATACCGGCTTTGCGTACCGATGTAGCCATGATAACAAATATCGACGGGAATAAGATGCCCAGAGCAAGATAGTTATAAACAGGGGCGTTTTGAATGATACTTAACTGAGGCTTAAAAAAGAACCAGGTAAGCAAAATAGCCATTGAATAATTCCAGGTGATGGCCTGGTAAACATCTACATGGTAACGTTTTGCCAGTTTTAGCAAAATAGAAACGATAACACTACAGCAAATACTTAAAAAAACGAACAGCATTTATATAACTGGCTTATTGTATAACAATTGCAGGCGATCGGCGCCTACAGGATATTCGTCCGCAAGTATACCGGTTATTTGTGGGGCTTTTATACCTTTTCCTAAAACTTTATCGCCGGTAAATATCCTGGCTTCATCCCACAAACCGGCTTCAATAAATGACTCAAGCGTACGGGCGCCGCCTTCAATAATAACGGATTGAATATCCTGAAGGTATAACTGGTACAAAATGTATTGAGGCACAAAGCGTTCAAAATCTTCAAGTGCTATGTACCTGTTTTTGCCGTCCAAATCAAATTTCACCTCGTTAAAGATCAATGTTTCGGCAGATTGGTCAAATATATTCAACCCTTTATTTAGCTCAAGCCGGCGGTCAATTACCACACGTTTCGGCGATGGGCCATCCCAATAACGCACATTTAACTGTGGGTTATCGCTCAGTGCAGTGTTTTTGCCTATCAGAATGGCATCTTCTTCGCTGCGCCATTTGTGTACCAGTTTTTTCGATTCAGGGCCGGTGATCCAAAATTGGCTACCGTCGTCCGGGGCAAAAAATCCATCCTGGGTTTGCGCCCATTTTAATATGATATAAGGTCTGTGTTTTTGCACTTTGGTAAAAAAACGGCGGTTAAGCCATTGGCATTCCTGTTCAAGCACACCGGTTATCACTTCGATACCTACAGCCTGTAATTTTTCGATGCCTTTACCGTCAACCTGGGCAAAAGGGTCGCGGCAGCCCACTACTACCTTAGGGATTTGATGCTTAATGATCAAATCGGCGCAGGGCGGTGTTTTGCCATAGTGCGCGCAGGGTTCTAACGAAACATATATAGTGGAGTTTTTGAGCAATTCGGCATGGTTATCAAACTTTTGGGTAACCTGCGCAATGGCGTTAACCTCGGCATGGGCCTGACCGTATTTTTGGTGGTAGCCCTCTCCTATTATTTGACCATCGTGAACCACAACTGCGCCAACCATAGGGTTAGGACTAACATAGCCGGCTCCTGATTCGGCAAGCTCCAAACAGCGGCGCATATATTTTTCATGTTCAAGCATGGTGCAAAAGTAGCTTTTATGTTACTTTGTTGCATGATTACGATTAAGGATGTTTTTGAAGTTTACAGGCTACAGATAAACGGTATTTACGATATTAACGAAATAGAAGCCCTTACGCTGTTGGTTATTGCAGAAGTTACCGGCTTGTCAAGGGCATCCATCAAAGCTTTTCCTGAAAGGGAACTAACTACAGAACAGGCTGATCAAATCAAGAACATCCTTACAGAACTAAAAACAGGAAAGCCGGTTCAATACATTTTGGGTATCACCGAGTTTTATGGTTTACCTTTTAGGGTAAACTCTTTCGTGTTGATCCCCCGCCCGGAAACTGAGGAACTGGTGGAATGGATAATTTCAGGTGAAAGGCTAAAGGCTAAAGGTGAAGGGTTTTCTATTCTGGATATAGGTACAGGTAGTGGTTGTATCGCAGTTAGCCTGAAAAAGAATTTATCGAATGTTGACGTATCAGCGATAGATATATCTGAGGGAGCCTTGCAAACAGCTAAGGGAAATGCTCAGTTAAATGAGGTTGAGGTTAATTTTATTCATGCCGATATTTTGAATATCAAGCCTGAAAATGTGTTTCCGAAGTTTAATATCATCGTAAGTAATCCCCCCTACGTTACGCTTGAGGATAAAAAGCAGATGCATACTAACGTTACGGATTTTGAGCCGCATACCGCGTTGTTTGTCCCCGAGCATGACCCGCTGCTATTTTATCGGGCTATCGCCGATTTTACTTTGAGTAATTTAATGGCTGAGGGTTTGCTTTATTTTGAGATCAATGAAAACCTGGGCGACGAAACAGTAGCTTTATTAGCTGATAAAGGATTTAAAAATATCGAATTAAGAAAGGACATGAGCGGCAGGGACAGGATGGTAAAAGCTGAACTTTAAGAGTTAAAGCTTATCGCTTACCACTCCCTCAAACCTATAATAGTTATGATAAAATAGCCAGTAAGCTATTGCGATATTTAGCGGTACAAGTATCCATAGCAGCTTAAACATGATAATCCAAAACAGTACAATAAATAACCCCAGGATCCATTGCAGGTATTTATCCATATTTAGCCCGAACCAATAAAGCAGGCCATGGAAAAGCATTGCAACGCTTAAAGCTAAAAACAATAGCTCTATGGCCATCAACGGGTTAAATCTGCTAAAGAGCCAGATGCTTTCGGGGAGTAGCAGAACAAAATAGACACCAATGAAGTTCAGGAATCGCCTTTTCCTGCTGTAAGGCAAATTACGGGAGAAGCTAAGTGCGTTTTCCTCAAACTTTCTTTCCTCAAATATTAAAACGATATGCGCGGTCACAACAGCGAGTATGGCTATACCGGCAACCCGTACATCAGTTTTTACATCGGCAAATACATAAAACACTCCGGTAATGATAAGCCAGGAAAGCCCTTTGGTGATCAGATAAGGAACCTTGCGTTTATCAAACAGGTGATAAATGTACAGGCTGAAATAAGGTTTATGCCATTTGCTGCTTAGCTTCAACAATAGCGATTGATTATTGCCGTCAATCAGCCTATTGATCTGTTTTACATAAATAACCGCGCTCAAATAGCTAAGTATCAAAAGGTATAAGAAAATACAAACGGGCAACACATAATAATGGTTGGCAAAACCAACACCAATTGTTATGAATGCATAAACTATTATTGGTGACAGTATCGCCGCCTGTGCCCAAAACCAACTTTTTAATTGCTTTTGTTTACTTAATGAGTTACTGCTGTAAAACAAGAAGTGTTGCTCGGCGGCAAAGATCTGCCCGGATACATAATGCCAGCTTTTGATGGCGTAGATAAGCCAGATTACAAATACAATTGCCATTACTGCCGAACTGCTATCCATAGCCAGCATTAATGTTTTGTGATAACCTATCAGGTATTGAGGTGGCACCACACCAACCATCGCCAGGAACACAAACAGCAGGATCCCCGCATGTACACGGAAAAAGCCACCGGCAAATATTTTTAACAATATGTTGGTTAGTGGCTTCATTAACTGATAAACTTTAGGGTTTGATCCTCAACTAAAAGTTCACCGGATACTGGCAGTGAACCGTCTTCCAATATTTGATGTGAGGATAGTAGAAAGCTGGTTCCCTCCTGTTCATGTTTTTCCCGTATCCAATTGTTTAGTATGGCTAATGAAGCTGTGTCAATGGTGATTAAAGGTTCATCAAGCAGGATCAGCTTCGGTTTACCCAAAAAGGCCAATAACAGCGATATTTTTTTCATCATGCCGCTGCTGTAGGTACCAACCGGCCGATCAACAAAACTTTGCATACCCATACTTTTAATATAGTGATCTTGCTGGCCTGTCGGTGCATCTTTAGCATCAGCAAACAGGGCTATCATTTCTGTGCCGGTTAAAAAATCGGGAAACACTGGTTCGGCTTCGGCAAAATTCACAAGTTTACGGTAAGGTACCGGCTGCTTTTTAATGCTGATATGGTCGGCAAGCAAAATATCACCATCAAATGCCAGTATACCTGCAATTGATTTCAGCAAGGTGCTTTTACCCGATCCATTGACTCCCTTTATCCAATAAATACCGGCTTCAAGCCTAAGGTCCTCAACTTTTAAGGCAGGATAATTGCCGTATGATTTTTTAAAGTTTTGAAATTGCAGCATCGTGGGTTTTGATAAAAAAATGAATACGTTGTTACATTAAAAAAGACGCATCAAAAGCGTCTTCTTTAATTTGAATTCTAAATAAATCCGAAATCGAAAATCCCAATTCCAAAATTACAAGGCTGCTCCTTCAATCAGCGCGCTATAAAACTCGCCAACGTCCATGCCGGCAGCCCGAACTTGTTGCGGGATCAAGCTGGCAGCCGATTGGCCAGGTGTTGTGTTAATCTCGATGAAATAAAAATCGTTACTGCCTTCCAGCAAAATAAAATCAATCCTCGCCATGCCTCGGCAGTTAAGCCTTGTGTATACCTCGGTAACTATACCGGCAATTTCCTGAACTTTTTCTGGGGACAGATCTGCAGGGGTTATCTCCTGGGTTACGCCCGAGGTATACTTTGCCTCGTAATCAAAAAAATCTTTTGAAGTAATGATCTCGGTAGCAGGCAAAACTTTTATTTTGCCGTGCAAACGGGCTATGCCAATGCTAAACTCGCGGCCTTTTATAAATTCTTCAACCAGTACCTGTGCATCTTCCTGAAATGCCCTGTTCAATGCCTCGGGTAAGCCTGCAATGTTTTGTACTTTGCTCATACCCACGCTGCTGCCACCATTGTTTGGCTTAACAAATAGCGGAAATTTCAAATTGGCGGCAATAGTGGCAACATCATGTACATCGCGCTCAAATAAACGCATAGAATGGGCGGTGTGTAAGCCATGAATGCCATTTACAATAGCTTTTGTATAAGCCTTGTTCATGGTAATGGCCGATGTAGTAGCATCGCAGGTATTATATGGAATGCCAAGCATATCAAAATAGCCCTGTAGCTTACCATCCTCGCCGGGAGTACCGTGAATAGTGATGAAAGCGAAATCAAACTTTATCTTTTCCTGGTTAAGGGTGATGGTGAAGTCATTCTTGTCTACATCAACCGTAGTGTCATTGGCTTCAAAAAACCACCTGTCGCGGGTAACTAATATGGTATAAACTTTATAGTTACTATTTGACGCCAGGTTAGCGGCAATGTTTTTTGCACTGTTAAGGGATACTTCATATTCGCCGGTAAAACCTCCGGCCAAAAGGGCTATATTTTTTACACTCATACTATTTTGGATTTCGAATGTTCGATTTCGGATTTATCATCGGCAGCCGTTAAGGGCGACCTGTTTTCGATGCCGAATTTAGAATAAATATCATTGCAAGTAACACCAAAGTTCAAATTTTGAGTTCTAAATTTCTAAAATACTGAAATTTTTAATTCCGAAATCGAACATCCGAAATCCGACATCCTGATACCCATGTCCAAAATAATTCCTATGTTTGATACTTAATTAAAAGGTTTATCCTTACATATACTGATGAGCAAATTTGGGGCTTACTTAAAATCAAAATCATTCCGGAATAACTTATTAATGGCTATTGTTACGGTGATAGCTGTTGTTTTAATAGCATTTTTTAGTCTTGGTTATTATACCCGCCATGGTTCGGGCATACCCGTACCAAAGCTTAAGGGCCTTACCATTGATAAGGCTATGGACATATTAAAAGAGCAGGGATTTGGCTATAAAATAGATTCTGTTTATGTACAGGATGTAGCCCCCGGTACTATTGTTGAGCAGGATCCCGACCCGGGAACCAACGTTAAGGAAAACCGTGTGATTTACCTTACTATGGTTACCCTACAGGCACCAAATGTAGCACTGCCTGATCTTGAACAAAGCAATTACCGCGAAGCTATCGCCACGATATCAAACTACGGATTAAAAGTTGGTGATACTACTTACCGCTCGGATATTGCCCGCGACAGGATCCTTGAAGTGCGTTTTGGCGGCCAGGTTATAAAACCGGGCACCAAAATTCCAAAAGGCTCAAGAATTGACCTCGTTTTGGGTGATGGCGAAGGCGCAAGCGAAGTGGAAATTCCGGAATTGGTAAACCTTGACCTTGATGCCGCGCGTTTTGCTATTAAAGGCGCCGGATTAACCGTAGGTATCATTACTTATCAGGGTACTATTACCGACTCGACCAACGTAGTAGTTGTATCGCAATACCCAATGAAAACCGATTCGTTGAGCAAAACAAGTATTGGTACACGTATTAACCTTACTGTTTCACAAGGTACAAAAACAGATGCAGCCCCACCGGCAAATTAAAGCAACAGAACTGATTGAGCGCTTAAATAAAGGTGAAAACCTTAACCTGATTGATGTGCGCGAGGTTATTGAATATCTCACTTATAATATAGGAGGTAACAACATCCCTTTGCCAAAACTGGAAAGCGCACTTAACAGTTTAAGCTACAACAAAACCGATGAGATAATCGTTATCTGCAAAGTTGGTTTAAGAAGCGAGACAGCACAAGCTATATTAGAACAGCATGGCTATAGTAATGTGCGCAATTTAAGCGGCGGATTAATAGCTGTTCAAAAACTAAAATAAATACAAGAAAACACACTATCTATTCAATATCATGACCGCGAAAAAACAAGGATCAGGCATGCTCAAAAAATTTATCATAGCACTGGTAGTCGTTATCGTAGTGCTTTTGGGTTTTACAGGTTTTAATTACTATCTTAAGTACTTTGGCCCTAACGTTACCGGCAAGCAGGAATATTTATATATCCACACCGGCGCTACTTTTAACGATGTATTTAAAACTATCCAGGATGAGGGTATTGTTAAAGACACGGCATCATTTGCCTGGGCAGCCCGTAATATGAATTATACTACCCGTGTAAAGCCGGGTAAATACCGTTTGCATGAAGGTTTGGGTAACCGTAAACTTATCAATATGCTGGCATCGGGTACTCAGGAGCCTGTTAAGGTTGAATTTCATGGTTTAAGGCTTAAGGAGCAATTTGCCGGTTTTATTTCCAAAAAGATAGAACCCGATTCAATGGCAATTATCCGCCTGCTTGATTCGGCAAGTTTTGTAAGTAAATATGGCTTTACTACTGATAACGTGTATACCGTGATCATGCCCGATTCGTACCAGATGTACTGGAACACAAGTCCGGAGAAATTCTTTAAAAGGATGTATGATCATTACGAAGCCTTTTGGACTGCTGAACGGAAGCAGAAAGCGACTGCTATAAATCTGACTCCGCAGGAAGTATCTATCCTGGCCTCAATAGTTGATGCCGAGGCGCTGCATGATGATGAAATGCCTGCCGTAGCGGGTTTATATCTTAACCGTTTAAAAAGAGGTATGACACTGGACGCTGATCCTACAGTGATCTTCGCGATGAACGATTTTACTATAAAACGTGTACTCACCCGTTACCTTTCATACAATTCGCCATACAATACTTATCTCCATAAAGGTTTACCTCCGGGGCCTATCATGATGCCATCAGTTAATGCTGTAAAGGCAGTGCTCAACTATCAAAAGAACGATTACATTTATATGTGCGCCAAAGCTGATTTTTCGGGTTACCATGCCTTTGCTACCAATGTGGCCGACCATTTGGTTAACGCGCATAAATTTCAACAAGCCCTTAACGAACGTAACATCCTTAGGTAATGTTTGAGCACACCACCAAAATACGGGTGCGTTATGGCGAAACCGATCAGATGGGTTATATGTACTACGGTAATTATGCCGAGTTTTATGAAGTTGGCCGTGTAGAAATGCTCCGGAGTCTTGGGCTTACCTACAAGGGTATGGAAGAGTCGGGCATTATGATGCCCGTACTTGAACTGAACTGCAAATACCTGAAACCTGCTTTGTACGACGAGGAGATCAGCATCAGGGTAATCATGGATAAATTGCCGGGCATTCGTATTCATTTCAGGTATGAGCTTTCAAACCCGAAAGGCGAGCTCATTAATACCGGTGAAACACTGCTGGTATTCATCAACATGAAAACCAATCGCCCGTGTTTGCCGCCGCAAGATTTTACAGATAGATTAATGCCCTTTTTTAAGTAAATTTGGGTAAATGAAATGGCTGCACCGCTTTTTACTCCGGTTTAGGTTCTACAGGTACATCATCGAGTGGACAAAATCTGTAATCATCCCCGGTTTCAGGCCGTTGCCGCTTTATACTGTTATTGATTTCTTTGTTAAGGAGATTACCAATAATTCGCTCATTAACCGCGCTTACGCGTTGGCTTATAGTTTTATGCTGGCCATTTTTCCGGCCACCATCTTTTTGTTTACGCTTATACCCTACGTGCCCATTAAGCATTTCAGGGGTAACCTGATGATGGTTCTGGCCTCTGTAATGCCTACAAACGCTTATATGGCCTTCAGGGAAACCCTTTTTGATATCGTGAGCAATCAAAACGGCAAATTGCTTTCATTCGGTTTCCTGTCTACCCTGTATTTTGCAACCAACGGGGTTATCAACTTGATGAAGGCGTTTAACAAATCTTCGTTAATTGAAGATAAGCGGACCTGGCTCCGACGCCGTTTAGTAGCCACCGGTATTACTGTTGCTATAAGTTTTGCATTACTACTGGCAATTTCTATCCTCATATTGGGACAATCTATTATTAAGTTTATTCAATCTCACGTGGCCTCCGAAAATCACTTCTGGGTATATCCCGTGATGCTGTTTAGATGGGTGATTATCGTGGTGATTATTTTTGTTACTATAGGTTGCTTGTACCGTTATGCGCCTGCACACAAAAAGAAGTGGAACTTCGTAAACCCCGGTTCTATATTGGCTACAGCGTTGGCGGTTTTAACTTCCCTCGGCTTCTCGTACTACATCAATAATTTCTCGTCATATAATAAAGTTTATGGATCGATAGGAACACTTATCGTAGTGATGATCTGGATGTATATAAACTCATTAATTTTGATCATCGGATTCGAATTAAACGCGTCCGTGGAGCTTTCCAAGCGTACAATTCGCATCGTAAAACCTCGTTTTAATACTTTTCGGACGAAAAAAGTCACTCAGATTAAAAATTAACTTTCTGTTAATCAGTAATTTATATAGATTATTTAACTAAATCAAAAAAAGTGCAATTCAAATTTGGCAATTCGGTTCAGATTTGTACTTTTGTCGCCGGAGAGTTGGCAGAGTGGTCGATTGCGGCAGTCTTGAAAACTGTTGAACTGTGAAAGGTTCCTGGGGTTCGAATCCCTAACTCTCCGCTGAATGAGATTATATCAAAATCCGACAAAGGTTGTTCTGAAAAGAGCGACCTTTTTTCGTTGATGATCATTGTAACTATGACCGACTTGAGGGGTTAGCAAGGATATTCTACATCCATCATTTTGCAATGTGGGACCACGTTTGAACATCATGTTCAAAATAGAATGGCGCTGGTTAAGTTATTGGTCATGGTTTCGTACCGGATGTCGATACCGGTGGTAAGCACCATGTACCCCGGTAATTTTGGGAGGCTTGCAATTCGCCCCTGCGCTGGCATTATACAAGATTATTGGTAGGGATCAAAACGCCACCGTCAAGATTGGCAACCTTTTGGTCGGTAGCGTACCAGGTTAAATAACAAGCAAATAGTCGCTACAGTGAAAGTCGCCTTGAAGCAGGGGGATATCGACGTGGTATCCAATAACAAGAGGTACGACCTGATCGGTCTGATCGAATCACTTACCGAAGAACAGATCAGGGCGCACTTCTAAACAAATTTCTTTGGCTGTTATTTGCGATCCGGGAATTTATACTTTATTTGAATTGAATCACTTTGCAATTTCCCCTTAAAATACCCTTCGGCCCTGAGCTTATTTACGCCCTTAACCAGGTTGACGTTTTTAAATACAAAATCGTATTTAGTTGTACCCATTTCTGCCTCATCCAATTTTTTACCGTTGAGATAAAGTGTAACGTTTGAAGTATTGGCAAATACTTTCACGGTGGTTACCGCCTCTGCCCTGTCCGTATTTCTGCGGCCGCTGATGTAGAGTACAGGCTCCTGGCTCCAATTTGCTTTATACCAATAAAACGCATCCTTTTTGATTTTACGGTCATAGGCAACCAAACCTTTCATATTACGGGCTGGTACGCCGCCACCATTGGCCGATGGTACCGAGAAATCAAACATATTCCACACATATGAGGCTACCAGGTACGGGTGCTTTTCGATAATGCCCCATTGTACCTCGTGAAATTTTGTTTGAAATGTTTCGGGCCAAAACTGGCTCGACGGATCACCGCTATCGCCTACATTTTCCTGCTGCTGATTAACATTGGCCTCGGTGCCGTACTCCGAAAGTACAACTTTATAATTTGGATAATCTTTTTCCAGCCCGGTAACCCAATCTTCTAAATCGGGGATCTTCCCTTCGTACCAGCCATAATACCGGTTCATGCCTTGTATATCAGCAGCCAGGTTTGAGGGCCGGTTTATTTCGCCGTAACCGCTTACGCTGGCCGTAAATCTGCCTGGATCTTCTGTTTTGGCAATATCGTTCAGTTCTCTTGTTAAAACCGGCACAAAACCATCTGGCGAACCTGAGTACACCTCGTTATGCAAACCCCAGTTATATATGGACGGATGATTATAGTTCTGCCTGATGAGTTCGGTTAACTGCTGTTTGGCATTATCCCCCTCCTGCGTAGAAACCGCGTTTACAAATGGGATTTCGGCCCATATCACAAAACCCATACTGTCGCATTTAGCATAAATATATTCGGCTTGCTGGTAGTGCGCAAAACGTATGGAGGTGGCTCCAATTTCGTAGATCATATCAAGATCGCTTTGATGCTGGGCATTGCTCAGGGCGCTTCCATAGTCCTGCCATTCCTGGTGACGACAAACACCATACAAGCGGTACGGCTGCCCGTTCAGGTAAAAACCTTTGCCCGGAACTATCGAAAAATAGCGGAGACCAAGGGGTTGTGTCACCTCATCTATTGTTTTACCATCTTTAACAACAGCGGTAGTAAGCGAATACAGATAGGGATCTTTCCGGCCATTCCACAAGTGCGGATTATTTACTTGTAGTTGCTGATTAACGACATTTATTCCCTGAGGCTGTACATTTTGCTGTTGCTGTACCTGCTTAATGATGATGCCGCTTTTATCGCGGATGGTGGTTTTTACAGTAATTTGCTGTACCTGCCTTTCTTTATTCTCAATTTTAGCCGTTACCGAGATGGCCGCCTTTTTATTATTTACATCCTGTTTAATATAAATACCGGGCGATGCGTAATCTGTAGTGGTTACATTAATTTTACTGGTAACAATAAGACTTACCGGGCGGTAAATGCCACCATAAACACCAAACAGTTTGTTGTTGATAGGGATGATATCCGGCCGCTCCTCGTTATTTACTTTGACCAAAACGGTATTGGTAGTATCGTATCTTAACGAGTTGCTGATCTCAAAACAAAATGCTGAATAAGCGCCTTTATGCGTACCTACCAGTTTATTATTAATATACACGTCGGCAACAGTTCCCACACCTTCAAAACGAATGAACACCCGTTTGTCCTTCCATTCCGGCCGGGCTACAAGGTTTTTGCGGTAAAATGCATCGCCGGTATAAAAGTTTTTCCCTTTCTGAATATCCTTGTTATTCCAGGTGTGGGGTACGTTGACGCTTTCCCAGTCGCTGCCTGCAATAGCAATGTTGGTTTTATAAGTTGCCTTTTTAAACTGCCAATCCTGGTTAAAGGGTATAACCTGCCGGGGGGAGTTTGAACTGTTAACATCCTGTGCATTTTGAAATGCATTCACTTTTAAACCCCAACACAGGTTTATTAATAAAAACAGGATGATGTTTGTAGTACGCATAAATGTAAACTTGATATAATGTATAGTCTATGTTTTGGCCTTTTGATACTGGGCACCGCTGTTTTTACTGTTATCTGCGGTTTCTAAAACAATTACAAAAGGTCGCTTGAATGTTTGCTGCTTCAGGTGAATGAAATAAGCTGAAGTACCGATTTCTTCAGGCGCATAATTTTGCCCGGGGTTCCCAAGATCATACACCTTACTAATAGCTGTACGTGATGGCAATACAACATTTAACGCGCCGGAAACAGGCACATTAAATACCAGCATATAAATTTTATTAGTACCTGTTTTTTTAACGTAATACCCCCAATCCTGTTTAACAAGACCGGCGTATTCACCGTTGTAAATAGCTTCACTATTGATGCCCATCCACTCACCTATTCCCTTTGCAAGGTCCAGCTCTTCTGTTCTTAAAGTACCATCGGGCTTCGGCCCAAAGTTGAGCACGAAATTACCGTCGAGCGAAACGCATTTGGCCAGCATCTCCAGTAATTCATCAGTAGTTTTAATGTGGCCTTTCCATACCTTGCTATATCCCCACTGGTTTTCAGGCACGGTCATTACACAATCCCAGTCGTTTCCGTGTACATCCGCTATCTTCTCCGGTATTTTGCGCTCCCAGCCCTGCTCATAATCCCCCATCATATTTCCATTAGAGTCAAAATGCCGTTTACCATATTCATCGGCCCTGAAACGGCTGCCAATGATCAATCCAGGACGCATTGCCCTCATCTCTTTTTCAAGCGAATCGGCAAAGGCGGCTTGTTTCACCCATGATTTATCCCAGGTGCCATCAAACCATAAACCTTTGGCTGTGGGATACAGGGTAAGCAGTTCCAGTAGCTGGTTGCGGGTAAACTGTTTAAAACGGTCAAAAGCTATGCTGTCTTCCCGGGTTTTAATATCATACCGCCAGTCGGGATTGTGCCAGTCCATAATAGAGAAGTATAATATCACATCGATACCCCGCTTGTCATAAGCCTTTACCAGCGGCCCTATAATATCTTTTTTATATGGAGAGTTAGCAACAGTAAAATTGGTATACTTACTTGGCCACAGACAAAAGCCGTCATGATGTTTTGTTGTAATGGTTACGTACTTTACCCCCATTTGCTTAGCTGTTTCAGCCCATGATTCAGCATTGAATTTGGTTGGGTTAAATTGATACATCAATGAATCATAGGCCGTGGCAGAAACTTCCTTCCATGACTTTAACCATTCGGCAGCGCCGCTATATTGTTTACCGTTCCATTCACCTGCGGGGATGGAATACAAGCCCCAATGTATAAATTGCCCTAAACCGTAAGCCCGCCATTTTTCCATGTCGGCGTCTGTTCTGCGGCCAATGCGGTGCGCGCCATGCTGCAGGGCAATAGGCTTTTGTGTCGTAGTTGCCGTTTGCTGTGCGTTTACATGGGCTGCATTTACACAGTTCCATGCAATTGCTATAACCAGGATCGCTTTTTTTATCATACTTAGTTCTCTTTGTAATACATCAACATAAGCCGCCGCAAAATGCAGCAGCTTATGTAAGTTTTAATATCCGGGGTTTTGTGTTAGGGCTGCGCCTTTATTCACATCAATTTCTGATTGCGGAATGGGCAACAGCATGTTGATATCCTTGATCGAGCCGGCCGAGGTTGGGTTGTATTTTTTCACCCGCTCAACCAGGGTCCCGGTTCGCATTAAAGTAATGCGCCTATCTTCTTCGCCAATAAGCTCACGGGCGCGCTCATCCAGAATAAAATCCATATTAATATCTGATGTCTGTACCTGCGGGGCATTTGCCCTTGTACGAAGCATGTTGATATTGCTGGCTGCCGCTGTTAAATTACCCTGCTTAAATTGTGCTTCGGCCAACAGAAGGTAGGTTTCAGCAAGACGCATATAAATCCTGTCTTTATAAGTAATTGTGCCAAAAGGGTCGGCATTGGTATACGAGTACCACTTGGTGGTGTGCGCATACATATTTTGAATGGTATCAGTATTGGAAGTTACTACCGCCAGTTTTCCATAATTGGCAGATGAGGGGTCGTTATAGTAATATTTACGCCTGATATTATAACTGGAATTACGCATATCGTTGCTCAGGTTCAGGTTATATGTCCACCAGTTGGTCGGCCTTATCCTACCTATTCCACGCCCGCCTAATGAATCTGCTACGATCATGCCTGGTATGTTTACGTAGAACGGCACCCAAACCCTGCGGTGCTGGTCAGTTGGACTATATCCGCCCGGTATATTAGCCTCTTCAATCACCCAAATAGCTTCGGTATTGCCCTGGCTCCGGCGCATATTGCCGTAAATAAACATATCAGAAAAAGCATCACCAGGTTTCAGGGAATTGATCCCATACCGGTTATTGACTAACTTATACAGGCCGCCTGCTATGATCTTATTCAACTGAGCTTCGGCAAGATCAGGTTTGTTGGCCCTTAAATAGGTTACCGCCAATAGTTGCATGGCCGCAGCACTATTTATTCTTCCTTCGGCGACAACATGCGCTGCATCGGGTAGGTTTGTTGCAGCGAATGTAAGGTCGCTGACCTGCAAATTTATGATCGTATCTAAGGGTGTCCTCACATAATCTGTTTTAGGTGCGGTAACGGGCACCGTAATAAGCGGCACACCGCCAAACAAAGTAGATAGAAAATTATAAGCATATGCCCTGAAAAACCTGGCTTCGGCCACATAACCATTAACCTGGGCCGGTGTTAAACTTGTATTGCCGGATTGAGCCGCTTGTATTATTACGTTAGAGGCATTGATAACCTGGTAGCCCCAGCGCCAAAAACCAAGGGCAGCAACATCCTGCGAATTTAATTGCGAATAGGTTTCATATGGCGCCATGGCCGCCGTGGTTTGCCCGTTACGGGCCACATCGGTACCGGTTTGCATCAGCGCTATAATTCCCTGATCACCTTCATACTGATCTCGGACCGTTTTTTGCAAACCTGCAACTGCGGCTTCAAAACTCAGGGCATCTTTTAAGGTGGACGGTGTAAACTGTGTTCTGACATCCTCATCCAGAAAACTCTTTTTACAAGAATTAAATGTGAGTACAGCTATCAGACTTATAAAGAGTAATGAATAAATACTTTTCATGATTCTAATTTCTAATTATTGTAAAGTAATGTTAACACCCAGCACTACGGTGGCTACCAGCGGGTAAAATGAACTGCTTTGGTTGCCTGCATAGTTATAAAAATCGGTTTCGGGGTCCCAGCCTAACCATTTCGAGAACGTTGCGATATTTCGACCGCTGGCATAAACCTGTAAGTTAGAGATCTTTAAATCTCGCAGTACCTCTTTGGAAAAGCTGTAGCTTAAAGTAACATCCTTAATGCGGGTGTACGAACCTGAAACGGGGTACGTGTATTGCCTTGAGTTGGTATAACTTAACGATGGCCTGGTGTTACTTTGATTGGCCGCGGTCCAGTAACCTATCCCGGCCGGCAGATTGATACGACCGGCCTGATCCCGATAATCATAAATAGGATTAGGTTTAAGCGCGCCCTGAAACGTTTGTACAAACGCGCTTAGCGAAAAGCTTTTATACCTGAAAGTATTGGTCATACCGGCAATGTATTTGGGCAAACGTGAACCCAGGTAGGTTTTGTCGGCGGTGTTGATCTTACCGTCGCCATTTAAATCGGCGAATTTCAGATCGCCGGGCTTGGCGCTTGGGTCAACAGTAAAGTCATCACCTTTTTGCCAAACACCAATCAGCTTATAATCATATACGGCCTGCAGCTGTTTACCCAGGAACAGGTTATTGGTGATATCATCCTTATTATCACCATAAAGTTGTACCAGTTTATTGCGGTTGGCAGAGAAGTTGACATTAGTTTCCCAGCTGAAGTCGCTATTTTGAATATTGCGGCTGGTGATGGAAAATTCGATCCCCTTGTTAGCTGTTCGGCCTATATTATCTAAAATAGTGGTATAACCGGTGATGTAAGGTATTTTACGCGACAATAGCAAATTGTACGTTTTAGTATCATAAGCATCAACAGAACCACTGATCCGGTCTTTTAAAATGGAAAAATCGATACCAAAGTTAAATCCTTTGGTACTCTCCCATTTTAAATTGCCGTTACCTATAGCACTCGGGTTTAACCCTATAGTTGTAGTACTACCATAGATGTATTGCGTTGAGGCCAGCGTTGTTAAGGTATTGTATGATGATACCTCCTGGTTACCCGAAATACCATAAGAAGCCCGTAATTTCAGTGCTGATATTGCTGATACGCCTTTCATAAACGATTCTTCGGTTAAATTCCAGGCTACCGCGACCGATGGGAATGTGCCATATTTATTGGCGGCGCTAAATCCCGAAAAACCGTCACGACGAGCGGTAGCGGTAAACAGATACTTCCCGGCGTAAGAATAATTGATCCGTGCCATCTGCGACAGCAGGGTACTTTGCGTATAACTTGAAGTGGTTTGCTGTATTTGTGCCGAACCTAAATTGTAAAAGTTGGTAAGGTCATTGATAAAGGTATTAGCGTTTAAGGCATTGCTCAAAGTATAATCCTTTTGTGAGCTGTATAACCCCGTAAAATCAATGCTGTGTTTGCCAAAGCTACGGCTGTAGTTCACAATATTTTCTATAAGCCAATGGTTACTTTCGGCATTGGTCATTGTAGCGTGACCAATGGCGTCGCCCGTGTTCCTGCCGGTATAATCACCTGTCATGGCCGGGTTATAAGCATAACCAGTATTTAGCCTGTATTTAAATCCTTTAATAAACGCAGGCTTAATTTCTGCATAAAAATTGCCGTTCCAGGTTCTGTTTTTGCTAACGGTGGGTTGGTAAAGGCCTAATAACGGGTTGGTATAGAGCGCGTCCGGATACATCGGGTAGATCTGGTAATCTCCCTGTGCGTTATATTCCTGGCCATAGGGGCTCATCACGGTAGCCATATATAAATTACTTTTGCCGCCGTCATAATTGTTATTATTAAAAAACATATTAGTACCGGCGTTCAGCCAGTCGGTAATTTTAGCATCAAGGTTTCCGCGAACATTAAAGCGATTGAACTGATATCCTTTCAGGATGCCTTTTTCTTTGGTATAATCTCCCGAAACATAATACTTAACATCAGCTGTGCCGCCAGATACGTTTAAAGAATGATTTTGAATGAAACCCTGCTGTGATATCGCTTTTATCCAATCGGTTTCCTTACCATTTTTATAATTGTCCTGCTCATACAGGTTTGGTACCGGAGCGGCTGTTTTACCAGCCTGTTCATCATAATCAAGATTTTTTTGCACATATTCGGCCCCGCCCATAGGTTTCACCTCGTGCGACATGTATTCGGGGCCTGCCCAGGCGTTGTACTGAACCGATGGCTTACCCGTTTTGCCCTTTTTAGTGGTAACGATAATTACCCCGTTTGATCCTCTTGTACCATAAATAGCTGTAGCCGATGCATCTTTCAGCACCTGGACTGACTCCACATCATTGGTATTGATATCATTATAGGAGCCATTATAAGGCACTCCGTCCAACACAACCAAAGGAGAATTACTGGCCGTAATGGAATGCAGCCCACGAACATAAATTGAGCTTACCGAACCTGGTGCCGATGAACCGGATGTTATATTGATACCCGGGACCGCGCCTTCAATTGACTGCAGGATATTGGTGACCGGCAAATTTTCCAGCCGCTGTTTAGAAACCGAGATAATAGCCCCTGTAACGTCGCTTTTTTTCTGGCTTCCGTAACCTATCACAACAACCTGCGACAACTCTCTTGAAGTCTCTTTTAATACGACACGCAGCGTTGTTTGGTTATTTACCCCAATTTCCTGCTGAAGATAACCTATTGATGTAACGAGCAGCACCCCGGCAGATGGAACATCTTTCAATTCAAATTTACCATCAGCATCAGACATTGTTCCTTTGCTGCCGTCCTTTAGCTTTACTGTTGCTCCGGGTATAGGTCGCCCGGTTGAATCAATAACGATGCCTTTAACAGTGATTATCGAAACCTCCACACTGCCTGCACCGGTAGTAGAGTTATTGCCCGCCTGTTTTTCGGCAGCCTTTATAACAATTGTTTTTTCAAAAAAAATATAGCTTAGGGCCTTGCCGTCAATGCAGTTCTTTATTACTTCATCCAAAGGGGTATTGACAAAGTTGGCATTGATCTTTACTGAAGCATTAAGCCTGCCGGGCTGATAAAGTACATCATAGCCGGTTTGTTTCTTAATGGCTTTAAAAACCTGCTTTAACGTTACATTCTTCTGCGTTAAGTTAAGCTTTTGCCCAAACGTTGAGGCGCTTACTTGTAACATGGTAACGGTTAGTAAAAGGATGGTGAGTTTCATCATCAACAGTAATTTGGGCACGCGGCGCTTCGGCCAACGTAAAATCTCGATGTAAAATTTATACATTTGGGTATCTGTTTAAGTTAGAAATGGTATTCAACACACTCGTTCGGTTTGATCAGATAACATTACCGGGAGTGCTTCCAACACTCCTGGTATTTTTTACCCGATCACCGGTTTTGACAGTTCCACTACGGATATTTTTTATGGGGTTTCATTTCGGGTTGGTTTAGTTTATTAATCAGAGTTTTTATAAATTTTCGGCTGATTTAATTGGATACAGTTATCCTGTTATCTAAAACTGTAAAATGAACTGCATTGGTTAGTTCCAGCGTTTTAATAACCTGCGACACATTTTGGTATTTAGATACCGTACCACTAAAAACCAGGGATTGTAGTGAGGCATCTTTGTACTCCACTTCCACATTGTACCACCTGGATACCTTTTTCATGATACTTGCCAGGTTTTCATCATTAAAAAGAAAATAGCCGTTTTTCCAGGCTACAGCCTCATCTATGTCAACCTCCTCAACATTCATGGCATCACCATTAATGGTGGATTGCTCCCCCGGCTTAATGATCCTTTTTTGATTAGTTAACGCTGATGTGACCTTAACGGATCCCTCAAGCAAAGTAGTGGCAGTTGTTTTTTCGTCAGCATAAGCATTAATGTTAAAATGAGTCCCTAACACTTCTACCTGCTGCAGCCTTGTCTTTACTTTAAAGGGCATTGCTTTATTGTGCGCTACCTCAAAATATGCTTCGCCCGTCAGCTCCACCAGCCGTTCTTTACCTGTAAACACCACCGGGTATTTAAGCGTAGAAGCCGCGTTTAACCATACATGTGACCCATCAGGCAATATCACCTGGTATTGTTCGCCTTTGGAAGTAGCAAGGGTATTGATCCGGCCGGCAGACTGGTTGGCGTTGCCGGATGCCTGAGTTGTATAAATAAGTTCACCTTTAGCGTTTTTACTAACAGTAACCCCCGCCTCATTGGCAAGCTGTCCGCTAAGTGTATTATTTAATATTAGCTTTTTACCACTGGCCAGGGTAAGCGTGGCCTGGTTTCTACCCGGTTTTACATCAGTTTTACTAATACGAGGTGCTGCATCCTGTTCGTTTCGGTGCAACAGGTAATAAGTACCTGTAAATACAAACAGCAATATGGCCGCCGCGGTTAACCGATATCTTCCATTCTGGAATTTAGAAGATTGTTTCTTTTTAATATTATCCCAAACCTGGTCAACATCTTCCACCCGTTCATGGTCATTTACCTCAAATGGAGCCTGCTGATTATGTTTTAAGTACCAGCTTTCTAAAAACGCTTTATCTTCCGGAGTAGCCTGGCCGGATCTGAAACGTTCCCATAATTCATTTAGTTCTTTATCTTCCATTATACTAAAGGCTTATTGATGCTTTAATTAATGGTAAGGAAAGATCAGGGGGCTATACAGGTAGATGAAATAAAAAAATATTTTATTGTTTGGTTTATAAATGCAAGAACACCAACAGGTATACAACTATTCCCAATTTTACTTTTAAAATTTTTAATGCATTGGTAATTTGTTTACTTACGGTTTGTTCTGATATCTCCAATTTCCAGGCAATTTCCCTGTGGCTTAGATACTCTTTTCTGCTCATTATAAATATCGCTTTCATTTTAGGTGGAAGCATAGCAATTTCCCGTTCAATACTTTCCCGTAGCAGGTTTTCTCTAACACGATGGTCAGTTACTACCTGTTCATGTAATGCAAATGCTTTCATAGCGTCATGATATTTTTCATGAACCCGGTTACGGGACATTTTATTCAGGATGGCGTTCCTGACAGCGCCATATAAATAGCCCGACAAGCTTCCGGTAAACTCGATCTGTTCACGCTTAGCCCACAAATAGGTAAAAACTTCCTGGATAATATCTCTGGCTTCTTCGCGGTCGCGCAATTTATTAATTGCGTGCGCATGAAGGATAAATTTATAGCGGTCATAAATTTGGGCATAAGCTTTATGATCGCTCCCCTTTAAAAGCAGTATCAATTTCTCATCAGTTAATTTGCTGTAATGTTCCATTATTTCAGTATCCCAAAAGACGGCACGCCCCGGAACAGGTAACCAAAGGCGTTTTCATAAAATTAAACATGATCAAATCCTTAAGGATTCATAAACAAATCTTTAAGAATACTGGAAGTTAGGTTATCAGACACCTGTTTTGAGCATGAGGAGCAGTGCAAACACTACGCAAACGTTTGATTAATGGAAGTCGATTGCTGCCGGGTTGGAGTAAATAAATATCATAAAATGTCTGTTATTTGTTTAACGCCGCAAAAATCCTGCAACTATGGAGTATTAAGGCAACCGGTAAAGCTTAGTACTTCATGCTATCATAGCTATATTCGAGTTTGCCGGTAACGTGAGGCCCAAACTTCAAACAAACGTTTGCGTAACTGAAGAGCACAACGTTTTCAGCAAATTAAAACTTTGATGCGAATGGCTATCTGTAGTTGTTTGAGGACGTTTTTAACTACTCCTTAAATTCAGCAGGCGTTTTTTCATACTGTACCGCTAAAACGAGCAAATCATTTAACTTTTTCTAAATGACAGACAGTGGTTAAAAGACACAAGAAAAAACGCGCAACCGAATTTCCGTGTTTGTTCACTGCGACTAAACCTTGTTGGGGTCGAACCATTTCATGGAAATTTAAAACTGTTACCTTCCCTACCGATTCAACGACAGTCAAACACAGGTTATTTGAAACCAGCTTAAATAATTTTATATAGCATGAGATCATTGCTATATACTTCAGGGAAAGAGTTTATTAATCATAAAAATCAAAAAATAATTAATTATATATTTTAAACTTTTCGGATTAATCTGACATATAACTATATTTACTCAAGGGTAAGGAGCATGTTAGTCGGCATTGTTAGAAATACCTGCAATTCTTAAACCTTAAGCCATAAATATCATGCCTGATCATATCACTGATGCTGAATATCTGGAATTACGCCTCGATCCGCAGCAAAAATATTTCAGCCGTAAAAGCGGAAAGAATAAAAGATACTTCTATTCATTAAAAACAACTACGATCATAATAGCATTGACTATTCCGGTTATGTCCGGATATCTGAAAGAAAATGATAGTATAAAATATATAATCAGTATTCTCAGTTTAATGCTGGCACTTTTAGCTGGATTAGAGACCATATTTCAATTTAATGAAAAATGGATCAGAGACCGGAATACATCAGAGGCTTTAAAACAGGAAAAATTTCTGTTTCTTTCTAAGGCGGGTCCTTACTCAACTACTGCTACGGTAAAGGAACTTGCAGAAAGAGTAGAAACCATATTATCTAAAGAGAATTCGAGTTGGAGTCTTTTGGTCAAGAAAACACAGCAAAAAAAGAATAACTAAGAAGCCGCCGCCCATATAATTATCGCCCCAAACCTTCTAATCTCTACGAAAATTTTTATTTCCCACTCAACAGCTGGTAACAAGGATCTCATACCTGCACATCGTTTGGAAAGCTTTAAAAGCTGCCGGGAAATATCCTGAATAAAGTATTACAATACTACGAGCATTAACGAGCGCCTGCACCAGTTGAAGTAGTTGATGTATTGTCGATCACTTGTATACCCATAATCCGGTTTATAAATTCGTCTGGACCGACGATAGCTTTTGATTTGATACGTATCTTATAAGTGTAAATGGTGCTCACCGTGTATTCAAGTATTTTGGCTATGGTCTCATTATCACTGATACCAAGCCGAAGCAATGCGAATATCCTTAAATGCGGATTCAGCACTTCATCCCCTTTCGGCCATATCTGATCCTCGGGTTTCAAAAGCGCGTTAAACAGCGTTATGAAATCAGGAAACATCAGGAGAAAAACGCGGTCGAAAGTGCGGAAAAGCTCATCCCGTTCCTTTTTAATATCCACGTTACCTAAAAGCTTCAGGATATCGCCATATTTTTCAGTCTTTATTTTCCGTTCGACATTCCGTTTTAGCTTTTCAAGTTTAACAATATATTCAGCGTATACATTAAAAAAGTAACCAATATAAACCTCTTTGATACGAGCATCTTCGGCTAAACGCAAATTGTTTTTTTCTAACTGCTTATTTTTATCGGCTATGATAAGCTCTTTTACGCGCAAGCGTTTAAGTTGAATAAAAACTATAAATGAAATTGAAGTGATGACTACTATGGCCGTTAAACTGGAGAGCAGATAAACCAGAAATTTATTCTTCTCATTCTCGGCCAACAGTATCTTGTTAGCAGCTATATCTGCCAATACCGAGGATATTTCGATTTTATGGAGCCGTGAACCGTAAAATTCTGCATTGTTAAGCGCCTCCTGCATAAATAAATAAGCGTCTTTTACCCTCCTGCCTTTGTATAGCTCACACCCTACTTTAAAAATTGCGTTGGTTTCCTTTGTAGAGGATCTGATGTCGTTGATTGCCGCTATCAATAACAATTCCATACGCTTCCCGCCCTGGTTATAGTCGCCCAAGGCAGATGCGATCATCGCTGTTTGGTGCGCTGAAAGTTTATGGTGGTATAGCAATAATTCGTAATACCTATAGTTAGGAGTTTGCTGACCGGCGGTGTCAGGCAACTCGGCTTTATACATCAACTGTTCGAAAGAATCGCGGTCTGTTAACGAGATAGCAGTATCCAGGTATTTTTGCGCAATTTCACGATAACCCTTGCTGTAATATTTATCATTATTGTAATTGGCCAGATATACATAATAAGAACATTTAAGCCTGTAATAACACAATTTCGAATTTCGGTTTAGCGCTTTGGGGTCAACTTCATTAAGGCAATCCAACGTTTCTTTAAACATTCCTGATGAGATCAGTATGATTCCTAATTTGATCTTGCTGTCATATTGTTTCGGTACGTCTTTCATGATCAGGCTTAGCTTGATTAGCTTTTGCGTATAAACATAGGCCGAATCGTACTGGTAACTCCTGTATTCTTCAAATAGCCGGCTATATAGCCCATATTTTCTTTCCAAATCTTGCGGCTGACATTCTTTTACCTGCTGCTGGAGCGAGAGTACCCTTTTTTCCTTTTGGCGGTCAAAATAATCTTTGTTAGCCAGCGTGTTTTTCAGCAGCTCCATTAGTCGGGCATTGCCATCTGATCCGTATGCAGCCACAGCCCAAAAAGATAATAACAGCGTATAAAAGATTTTCATTTCAGGTTTACGTTTTTTAGTACGAGTTTCATTTACAATGCCTTGTACAGACAAAGCCGGAATGTAACATTCCGGCTCAATTTAATACAATCAGGAACTTATAAGGTTAGGTAAACAGGTTAAATTATAAAGCCAGCTCTTGAAGCATTCACAATCGTCAAACAGCCTCTTTTTAAAAAATCAACCGGGCCACTGTTTTGTGAAATTTACTAATAACCGGGGTTTTGCTTTAGTTGGGGATTAACATTCATGATATCCCGCCCTATAGGAAAGATCTCCGTATGCTTATCTCCATCAGGTTTTTTATCCCACCAGGTTCCGGTACTGAATACCCCCCAGCGTATCAGGTCCGTGCGCCTGCGATTTTCGCCAATAAATTCCCTGCACCACTCGTCAAGCAGCTCCTGGTCGGAAAGCTGGCTGCCGCCTGGCTCGTAAAGACTTGATGAACCGTCGGGGAAGTTACGTTTCCTGACCTGGTTCAGTAGGCCGGCAGCACCGGCTTTATCCCCTGCCCTGTAACGACATTCAGCAAGTGTATAATAGATCTCCGAAAGGCGAATTTCCGCATAGGCTGATGTAATCCGGTTTGGATCCGGCGTTGGGTATATGGGATATTTAACCAGGAACACCCCGGAGTTGTGATCAGCATGGTTCATGTCAGACTCCTTGTCGGCTATTTTAGTGCCCGGTTTTGCACCCAGGAACATCCCTACCTGATCACGGATGAAAAGCGGATAAGGACCTTTGTTCCCTTTTACTGTGTCTGTACGGGTAACACCGTTTACAGAATGGGTATACGGCAGGTATCCGTACAAAAACATACCTTCACGCTGACTGTTGCCCAAATTCTTATATTTCTTTAACCGCAGGTCGTCCTGGTATTTTTGAAACTTTACAAAGGGCTTACCCAATTGGAAAGTATACTCAAGGCTGTCTACATCGCGTCCCGGCTGCAAAGCATAACGCGGGTTTGACTGACCGAAATCGGTAAATCCACAATAAAGCGGAGCCGCATCATAAGTCATCCCCCAGAAATACATACCAGCGTCATACTGCCAATGTGTACGAGCAAGTGAACCGGGGAAGCCATAAATAACCTCCGAATTAAGCGTGGTATTGGTATAATCAAAAGGGGCATCCCATCTCGTATCCAGCTGATACGCACCATATTTCCCGTTGATAATATCCTGGCAAACCGCCGCGCATTCCGTATACTTTTCCTGGCCTATATAAACCTTGGCATTGAGATATAAGCGCGCCAGTAATGCCGCCGAACCGGCTTTTGTCCATCGCCCTATACCGGCGGCGCCAAGTTGTGAGCGGGTTGGTAATCCGTTTATCGCATTTTTCAACTCCGATTCGATGTAAGCAAATGTTTCCTGAGGGGTAGACTGCGGATTACCCTTGGTTGAATTTTTTACATCGGTAACAATCTCTATATTCCGATAAAAATCAAACGCCCGCAAATAAAACCAGGCCCGCAAGGTGTGCAGTTCGGCTTTAAAGTCGGTTAATTCGGCATCAGTTACGTTTAACTTTGACGGATCTTTAATGCCCTCCATATCTGTCAATGAGTTGGTTGCCAGAACAATACCCTGATAAAAGTTATTCCACGCGCCGCTTGTGAAATTATCGGTAATGGTCCAGGTGTGATAGTGCATCCGTTGATAGTAACCACCATCCTGCCAATCTCCCTGCCTGTTGTAGGTCCCTATTTCGTCAGTACAATCTTCGCCTGCGGCGTAAACATCATTACCTTGTATACTCCAGTAAGCATGCTCAAAAGGGCGCAGAAAATCCCGGATCACATCGTCTCGACGGGTTAGGAAACCTGCCGCATCTACTTTATCATATACGTGTTCATCCAGTTTGGTACAACTGCCGGTCAGTAAGCCCGATAGTAAAATGCCGCTGATATATAATTTATATTTTTTCATATTTTGTAGATTTTAAAAGGTTGCCTGCAGACCAAGGATCAGTTGAAGCGTGGCCGGATAATAGTTCAGTGAAGTGTTTACGCCAGGCGTAAGCCCGTTAACCTGTACAAGGTCGGGATCGCCGCCGGTAAAGCTGGTAAAAGTGTGCAGGTTTCGGCCTGTGGCGTAGATACGTATTGATTTAAGGTATTTGGTTTTAAAGGGCTGGGTATACCCTAAGGCCACGTTATCTATTTTTACGAACGAACCGTTCTCCAGGAAATAGTCGGAGGCTATCGCCGTTGTTGCCGGATTTGTTAATAAAGAATATTTGCTCTTGCTGTCATACGCTGATTTTAACACGTTGGCATCACTCTGACTTGATGGGGTGCCAATGTAAAATGCTGTTGTGTTGAATATTTTATAGCCGAAGGTGCCGCGTAAAAAGATGCCCAGATCAAACCGTTTGTACCTGAAGGTATTTCCCATAGAGCCGATAAACTTTGGCAAACCGTTGCCTACAAACTGTTTATCATCGGCAGACGCTTGATTTGCCTGAACGATGGTGCCATCTTTCTTATATACCTGTAACGCTCCGTCTTTATTTACCCCTGCCGAGCGCAGCGTATAAAACTCACCAATGCTGCGTCCTTCCTGAATCCGCTGAATATTGCCCGGCGACCCTGGGGCCGGTAAGCCAGCCAGTTCAACAAAAGGAGCTCCCTTATAAACATCGTTAGAGAAAGAAATGAACTTATTCCGGTTATAAGCCAGCGCGAGAGTTACATTATAGCTGAAATCGCTATGCCTGACAACAGCGCCATTAAGCGCCAGCTCCAATCCATAATTTTTCATGGTACCTACGTTGGCGAAGGTTTGGGTTTGTGAGTTTGGCGGCAAAGGCACATTGTAATAGCCCAATAAATCCTTGTTTTTACGAATGTAATAATCGAGAGAACCCGAAATTCGGTTGTCGAAAATTGAAAAATCCAAACCCGCGTTAAAGTTTATAGATTTTTCCCACCTCAGATCGGGGTTTACGTTTGATGTTGGTCCGTAAACCTGGTAAACCTGGCCGTTATATGGAAAATAGCCTGCACCGCCGTACAATAGCAGGGAAAGATAGCTGTCAAAGTCCTGGTTTCCTGTAACGCCGTAGTCCGCACGCAGCTTTAGGTCATTTATCCATGGCAGCGCACCCTTCATGAAATTTTCTTCCGAAACACGCCACGCGCCTGAAACAGCAGGGAAATTTCCCCACTTGTTTTTTATCCCAAACTTTGACGAACCTTCACGGCGTAAGCTGGCGGTAAGGATATACCGGTTATTAAAATCGTAGTTCAGGCGGCCGAAAAAAGAAATGAGCGTTGATCCATTCTGGGTTGAGCTTACAGCCGATTGACCTTGCCCGGCAGCCCCTCCGTTGTATAAGCCGGATCCCAGATTATTCCAGAGATATGAATCGAAAGGAAAATCATAATTCTGGGCGTAAAAAGTGTTATAATTATACAAGGTGTATGAATAACCACCCAGCGCCTTAAAGTGGTTTTTACCCAGATCAAGGGAGTAATTCCCCGTCCACTCCACATTTTTCTGGTCATTTTCTTCCTGTCGCTGCGAGGCGAAATTTGTTTGCGTTATTTTGCCCGCGTGCACAATTGACGATAATGTTGATGGGGTAAAATTGAGGCTCCTGACCGATCTGCTGATCTCGGATACCGTTACCGTAGTGCTCAGATTTTTGAGGATGTTCAACTTTAGGGATCCATTGATGTCCATCTCCTTGATTTGCGCTTCCGATTTGATCACGTTGGCATTCTCAACCGGGTTGTTGGAGAAAAAGCCGGTATTGATATAGTTATACCTTCCCGCAGTATCGTAAATAGGATAAGTTGGGTTTAAGGTGAGTGCATTGTTAAAATTGCCCTGATCTGAGTTTTTGGTATTCATGTACCTTGGGGCGATATTCAAGGTGGCTACAAAAAGGCCATTGTCGGAAATGTGGTTTACATTGATGCGTGCACCATATTCCTTTTTATGCGCCCGCAAGTCGATGCCATCGGCATTGCGGTAATCGGCGGATGCAAAGTAATTCGTTTTACCAGAGCCGCCCGACAATTGAACAGTATGTTTTTGAGCAAAAGCCGGCGAATTGGTAACTGCGTCCATCCAGTTGGTTTTTGCGCCGTAATCCTGTCCCTGGTTATTTTTTACCCTATCGGCAATAAACTCATCAGGAGTAAGGTTTTGCAACCGGTTGGTAAGGTAATCAAAACTGGCATAGCCTTCGTAAAAGGTGCGCGCCTGCGATGAGCCTTTTTTTGTGGTGATGATTATAACACCGTTACTGCCTCGCGTTCCGTAAATAGCCGAGGCGGCGCCACCTTTAAGCACGTCGATACTTTCAATATCATTTTGGTTGATATTATCGATATTTCCCCCTGGTATACCATTGATAACGTAGAGCGGCCCTAAACCGGCGTTTCGGGAAGAAACACCCCGTAATTGTACGTTAGGAGATGAATTAGGATCTGCCCCCGATGTGTTAGTGATACTGAGGCCTGCGACCTTGCCTTGCAGTGACATTAAGGGACTGTTAGAAGCCACCGGTAAAAGATCTTTGGAAGAAACGTGTGTGATAGCACTTGATACTTCACGCTTATCAAGCGTACCGTAACCAACACTTACCACAACGACCTCCTGCAGCGACTTGCTCGCAACAGAAAGTGACGCATTCAGCACAGTTTCGTTAGTCAGGGGTACTTCGAGTGTAGCATAACCTATGTATGAAAAGGAAATACTTTTCGCAGATGCTGGCACTTTAAGCGTATAAATACCTTTAGTGTTGGTGGTGGTACCCGCAGACGCGCCTGTTACCACAACGCTTACACCAGGAAGTGCCGATCCGTCGGTGGCATCCGTTACGGTGCCCGATATTGTTCTTTCTTGCGCCCGGGCGGCAACGGAAAATATACAACAGAGCGCAGAAGCGCCCAGCCAGAGTAGAATTTTTTTGTACATAAGAAGATATTATTAATTGGTTTCAGTGGTTAATTAGGCTCGGAAATACATGCCCCGGCCACGGCGAAATGCAAAGCCAGTTAAGGTGGCGCATAGGTCCTGATCATATTTTTCATCACGGTAGTGTTAAAGCGATAATTGGTAGGTATCGCTAATTGGTTTCGGGTGTGCAATTAAGCCGTATAGGTATTCAGACACAAGCCCGGGCGGGCTTATCCATAAAAAATCCAACGCTTTATTGAATCAATAGCCTGATTACAAATGTGATAAAGCTTTCGCGGGCGCAAAAAATCTCACTAATAAACGGCAAAAACTGGTCGATGAAAGATAAAAAGGGCTTGCTTGGCTTCCCTTCAGAAGGCCGAAAAACGACTTCCTCCTGTCGTTAGGGCTGGTCGGTGAGATCCCGGCCATTTATTTATCCACACAGAGCAATATATCTGAACAGTTGTGTTGGCGCATTTTTCAGTTCATGAAATGCAGGTACTGAAAGGGGGCCCACTTTGAAGAGGAGTTGAAATCGATAAGAATACGATCTCAGTATCAGGATTATTGCAACAGAGGGATTCATAAAAACTTCATAACCAAGCGCGAACTTCGTTCATATCAATAAGTTCAATTGCTTAAGAAACAGCGGCTATGTTTGTTGATGCTGATTAAATAACCTTTCCCATCAATGTTATGATCAAATACAACATAGAAGGCTATCTATTAAAAAGCCATTACACTTTAACCGTTTCCAAGAGCGCCCTAAAAAATATATGACTAACATACTTTTACAGTTCCCTGAGTTCTGGACAGATCTGGCTCCGCCCTGATTGAGTTGCCCTGCGTAGCAAATTACTTCAGGTATTAAGTTTTTTAAACTTTGTTATCGTTGTAGTTAGAGCCGGCGCATAGGATTTTTCAAAATCATAAAACGCAGATTAACAATAATTCACCTAAAGCTCATATCATTTATACTAATTCACAATGTTTTTAATAAAAGAAACGACTAATCACTTTTTAATTAAAGTTAGGTATAAAATATCACGACGATACATTTTATTATGTTTCGCAATCATTGTTAACCTCCTTTTTGGCTCCTGCAACAAAAACAACAATATTGGCACAATCAATCCCCCCTCAACAACCGATACTACTGGCAATTCACAGAATACAAATTCCGATCAGGAACAGAAACTAAGAGATATAACAACAGGCTCGACGATCTATAAATCCTATTACATTGACCAGCCTTATATTGTTCAGG